>NZ_JAKZAM010000078.1 GCF_022538055.1 Cognataquiflexum nitidum
CCCGAATTATGCATTAGAATATGTAAATGGGAGGCTTAGGTTGGAGATTTGAGAGAATATTCCATCCATCCAAGGCCTTCGTTTAGTGGGTAAAGAGATTTTGAGGACTTTTTTATTGGCATGTGAAGCAGTCCATGCTCCTAATGCAAAGCAATAAGATCTAAGTGTGCCCAAGGTTGCCCGGTTGTGATGGTTGAGTGCAAAATGTCGGAACAGACTCATCAGATTATAGGCCACCATGATGAATCTAAAGGATGCTTCAGTGGCCCAGAAGTCCTGTAGGCAGAAGTTTTCCAGACCAAAATCATATTTTAGTTCCTTTATTCTGTTTTCACAGTCTGCCCTGCTGTTGTACATGTTCCATATTTGGTCCAGGGGAAGATCAAGATTGGTTACATAGCAGCTGTATCTATAGCCCGGCTCGTCTTCAAAGAGCATTTTACCTGCAGCGTTTGGCCTGATATCGATTTGCTTTTTGACCAGGATATATCTTCTGGGCTTTCCGTTTTCATGGCTAAACTTCATCTCACTGAGTTCGATGCCTTTGGCCAATCTGACCCAGTCTTTGATGGCCCAGACTTCACTTTTTACATTGGGATACATTCTCACGGCCATGATGTAATTGAGTTCCTGTCCTTCCAGATAGGACATCAGTTCTTCGGTATAAAACCCACTGTCTGCACGAACCAGACCGATTTTCTTGTCTTTGAGTACCTCCTTGAAGGTTTCTTCCATAAACTCCTTGCAACTGCTGCTGGCAGCCGTATCCCCCGGACGCAGCCAAGCATTGGCCACCATGCGGGTCTGCTCCACAAAAGCCATCAAAGGGTGGTGGGAATTCCTGCCGCGTTTGTTGGGATTGTATCCTTTTGCACTGCCTTGCTGATCTCCGTAGCGGGTGATGACCGTACTGTCAAAGTCTACCGTGAGGCTCCCGATATTCATCTGATCAAAAAACCAGTGCTGTAACTCAGGGAAAATCTCCGTGTTGAGTGCCTGGGAAAACTTCCCGAAAAACCGGCTGTAGGTGCTCTGAGACGGCATAGCGTCCCAACCGAATATGGATTGAAGTACCTGATCATAACGCAACCAGTCACAATGAATGTAGCGGCTCGCTCCCGTCCAGATGCCGAGCCAGAAAGATTCCACGATCTGCTTTGGATCGTATCCCCTGTTTGATCCCGGTTGGGGAAGATTAAGCTGTTCCAACTTTTCCCGAATCCCTACCTGATCAATAAACCGCTTCATCATACTCATCCCCCCAAATGGGGTGACAGGCTTGGAGCTATATTCAATGGGGAGGTTAACCATTTTGGTGATATGCTTCATACTTCAAAAACAGACTTTAAACCAAAATTTAACACTTTTCAACTAATTGCGAAATCCTATTGCATAATCACGGTT
>NZ_JAKZAM010000079.1 GCF_022538055.1 Cognataquiflexum nitidum
GATTTTGCAGAAGTGGAGCAGCGTGTGCTTGGAAGTGCAAATGTGGTTCCATTTTTAACCAATGGGACGGACAATGAACCATCCGTTTTGGGCTTTCAGCCTGTTGTAAATTCATGTCAAGGAACAGCTCCTGTTCAGGTTTATTCTGATGATTCTGAAACAATACTACTAAGCAACCATGCTACAATTCAAGGTGGTATAAATGCGTCTTTGTTGGGAAATGTTGTTCGGGTCCAACAAGGTGTTTTTACGGAAAATATTTCTTTTGCCGGGAAAAATGGAGTTTTGTTGAAGGGTGCTAAATCCGGTGTTTCCGCGGGGGTCGGCAGCAATAGAGATAAGGATTCGATCGATGGAGAGACTATATTAAATGGTACGATTACTACTGGTTCTGGGACATCTGCCTGGCCGGTTGGACTAACAATTGATGGATTCCGTTTAGAAAACACTTCATTTGTTCAGGCAATTCGTGTTCAAGGAGATGTGACCATAACCAATTGTATTGTCCATCACACCTCAACTTATTTCCTTATTTCAGTAGCGGGGAATGTAGGAACTGAACATACCTTGACTTTATCAAATAGTAATATAAATGGGCAAAGAGGATTTTCAATTGAAAATGCTCGTGTGACTTCAGCTATAATACAAAATAACATTTTCAATATTAATGCTGCCAACTTGATCTCAGCCTCTGCTTTGGATGGTGTGGTATCAATTTCCTCGAATCAATTTAACGGTCCAAGAGGCATTAATATTCTCACAAATGGAAACTCTATTGTTGGCAACATATTCAATGTGACATCTGGTGCAAGTAGTAGGGGGATTGACCTTTATGAGGTTACTGGTAATTCTATTTCTGGAAACATATTCAGTTCAGGTGCCACGAGTATTAATGTGTTGGCAGGCGGACGTGCCGTGGAAATCCTTGCCAATACAATTACCAGCAACGTTCTTCTAGGAGGGATTACAAATCAGGTTGCAAAAAGCGTTGAAGCGAATTGTAATTGGTGGGGGCAACCTGATGGTCCTTCTTTAGGTCAAAATACAGGTGATGTGATAACATCCACCTGGCTGATTTCTGATGATGTTCAGAATCCAAATTGTGCAGGAGGACAACCTGTCAGAGTTTTCAGTGATTTTGATGAGACTTTGTTAGTTGGTGGTTATAGTACAATTCAAGCAGGTGTCATTGCTGCAGCAGCAGGGAATGTTGTCCGAGTTGATGCTGGTACCTATGTGGAAAATGTTTTGGTCAACAAAGCCATTTTGATCCGAGGAGCTAATTTTGGCATAAATCCAAATACAGGTACGAGGGTAGCGGAATCCATCTTGAGTGGAACGTT
>NZ_JAKZAM010000010.1 GCF_022538055.1 Cognataquiflexum nitidum
AAACTGCAAACCCTCAAAAAAACAGATAATCCTATCCTAGCTGCATTGTTTCAAGCCAGAAATTAGCCAAACTTGAGAAGGTGTAGTTGCAAACTACACCTAGAGACACGCCATTCTACACCCAGACGGGGGCGATGGCTTTGAAATCACAGCGCTGGAATCAGACACAGCCTCAGCAATCAGTTTCCCATTCTCTACTCTGAATCAAACCTCGTCTAAGAAATCTCCTTTATGAAAAATATCTCGGCTTAAGATGCTAAGTACTCCATGGGCTTATGTGAAACGCCTTTGTAGGCTTTTTAACTTTTCACCAATTTTCATTCAGAAATCCCAAAAGAAAGAAATATTGCCCATTAAAAAATCACTCTTTTTCCCAAACAAAAACCCCCATGGCTCTTTGTCCATGCACAAGGACGCTTTTTGCGGGCTCGAGGTATTTGAGCTTGTATTTCGAAACAATCTCTTTTTCCAAGGATTCAGTCAAAAGAAACCGCTCCGATCCATCAGGCAACAAATAAACCCCATCGCCAAGATGTGGGGATTTTTCCTGCATTTCTCCCCGGCTAGTCGTCATTCTTAAGAAAAAGATTCCTCCGGGCTTCAGTACCCGCATCATCTCCTCCATCATTTTCAAAAAGTGGGTTTCACTTGTGGCAAAGTGTAAAACAGCTGAGCTGATAATGGCATCGAAAGCTCCCTGATGAAAGGGCAGTTTTTCGATCAACGAAGTCTGAAAGCGGTACACATCAACCTCTTTTTGGATGGTCTGTGCATAAATCCTTGCCATCTGAATGGCAATTGGATTGCTGTCGGCTCCGAATATTTGGTATCCTTCATGCAGAAAATAGACGGTATTTCTCCCCTCTCCGCAGCCGGCGTCAAGGATTTTCATTTCCTTGTCAAATCGCCCTTTGAGAATCTGGTCCAGCAGGTAAATATCAATATTGCCTAATAATTGATTGAGGGATTTAATGTCCATTTTCGTATTTATTTATGGCAGCCAGGGCTTTTTGCTTGCCGATTTCGATCAATTCCGCAGCGCGGTGAAACTCCAAGGTGCCTGCTTGGGTCCTTGAAATCTCCACGATGATATCGACTTGATATTTTTCGAGAACCAACTCCGAAAGCTTGTCCTGAAGCATGTCAAAGGAATAATTGAGGAGATCCAAAGAACTCATCCCTTTAATTTTTTCCTCTTTCTCATTGGAAGAAAAATAGGTGGAAAACTTTTGTCGGTATTCTGTCAACCAATTGGGCAACTTTACTTTAGAAGTATCACTTTCCTTTTTCTCTCTATCTTTCAAGTTTTCTACAAAAGCGGTTTTGGGTCCATTCAGGTCAACCGCAAAAACCAAGTCAGCAATCTTCTCTTTGGGAATAAGGTTCAACGGAATGGGATTCAGGATACTTCCGTCAATGTATTCTTTGCCATGGATTTTGGCAGGGGTAAAAGCAGTCGGAATCGAGGCCGATGCACGTATGGCGGAGTACATACTCCCTTTTCGAAAAATATGCTCTTTGCCTGCGGGAATTTCGACCGCTGTGCATACAAAAGGAATGTCCAGGTCCTCAATCGGTCTGTCTTCAATGATTTTTTTGAGCGCTGCAAAAACTTTGTCCCCTTTGATAAACCCTTTGCTTGAAAGCGTAAAATCCATCAAGGAGAACACATCTATCTTATCAAGATTACAGATCCAATCTTTGAATTTGGGCAGGTTGCCACTTGCATACATGCCTCCAATAAGGGCTCCGGCTGAGCATCCTGCGATCGATACAATCTCATACCCTGATTCTTCAAGCGCTTCTATGACACCGATATGTGCCATTCCCCTTGCTCCACCACTTGAAAGTACCAATGAAACTGTTTTTTTGCTCATGGTTTAATATGATTTTGAAAAATGAATGCTACTTTTCTATTTCGAAAAACGAAATTAAGCAATTATGGGTCAATTCAAGCCTTTTCACCTTGCATTTCCTATCAGAGACATCGAGGAAACGCGTCAGTTTTATGGAGATCTATTGGGCTGTGACATCGGCAGAAGTACCGACAAGTGGATAGATTTCAATTTCTTTGGGCATCAGCTTTCTGCCCATATCAAGCCTGAGGAGCTTTCAATGGCCAAAGCCAATGAAGTAGATGGAAAAAATGTGCCTGTCAGACATTTTGGGGCAATCCTACCTTGGGAAGAATGGCATTCATTGGCAGATAAGCTTCGGGACTACGGGATCGAATTCGTCATTGAACCTTATATCAGGTTCAAAGGAGAGGTAGGCGAGCAGGCCACCATGTTCTTTTTGGATCCCTGTGGCAATGCTTTGGAGTTCAAATCCTTTCAGGACGAAAGCCAGATTTTTGCTAGATAGCATTTCCGTCAATCTGAGTCCTTAACATTTTTGAATTTTCAGAAAAGGAATGACGGTTGGTGTTGCGTCATCTTGAATCCGAGGTACAGCCTGTCCCGTTTTTTCGGGAAGGATGAAAGATCTCAGAAAAAAGAGACCCTTCACTTCACTCAGGGTGACGACCCGCACATTTACGTCATTAATAACAAAGTGGAGAGTCTCAAAGGTTAAAGAGATTCTTCACGTCCACAAGCTGCGGTTCAGAATGGCATAATAGTAACTTTCCCTTCGACAAGCTCAGGGACCGGAGATTCATCGCTTGGAGTGGGAGGAGGAAAAAGCGGATCAACCGCTTTTTCCTCCTCCCACTCTTCTTGGCTTTTTCTATATAAATGACTCCCTCAGGTATTTGCCTGTGTAATTTCCTTCTGTTTCCATCAAGGCTTCCGGAGTTCCCTCAAAAGTCACATAACCCCCTTTTTCTCCACCCTCAGGTCCCAAATCGATAACCCAATCGGCTGCTTTGATCACTTCGGTGTTGTGCTCAATGATGATGACCGAGTGCCCTTGGTCTATCAGTGCATTGATCGAATGGAGCAGCTTTCGGATGTCGTGAAAATGCAGACCGGTCGTCGGTTCATCAAAAATAAACAGGACATGGTCTCCGGGTTTGGTGCCTCCCTTTCCAAGGAAAGAAGCGAGTTTGACCCTTTGGGCTTCACCTCCCGAAAGGGTGTTGGATGATTGGCCCATACCTATGTAACCCAAGCCAACTTCCTGCAGGGGTTGGAGTTTGTTGATGATTTGGGATTTTCCTTTGAAAAATTCCATTGCCTCATCGATCGTCATGTCCAACACATCGGCAATATCTTTGTCATGGTATTTGATATCGAGGATTTCATTTTTGAATCTTTTGCCATGACAGGATTCACAGGTCAGGTGAATATCTGCCATAAACTGCATCTCGACGGTCACCGTACCTTCTCCCTGACAGGCTTCGCATCTTCCGCCATCCACATTGAAGGAAAAGAATGCCGGTTTGTATCCTCTTTGCTTGGCCAAAGTCTGATCGGAATACAAAGTTCTGATTGCATCGTAGGCTTTCACATAAGTGACCGGATTGGATCTGGAGGATTTCCCTATGGGATTTTGGTCGACAAATTCAATCTGGCTAATCTTTTTATAACTGCCATCCAATTTGTCAAACTTGCCTGTCTCATCGATGACAGTGCCTAGTGTTTTTCCGAGAGCAGGATATAAAACCTTTTTGATCAAGGTGGATTTACCTGATCCGCTGACACCGGTGACGCAGGTCAGGGTGTTCAATGGGAATTTGACAGTCAGGTTTTTGAGGTTGTTTTCTCTTGCACCTTTGACGATGATCGTATCCCTGAACTTTCGGTTCTGGGCCTTATTTTGGATTTTTTCTTCGCCTTTCAGGTAGCGGGCGGTATAGGTATTTCCTTTGATCATCAGCTCGGTCAGGTCTCCCTGAAAAACCAACTCCCCACCCAAAACACCTGCATCAGGTCCGATATCGATGATTTGATCCGCTGCCTTCATGACTTTCTCCTCGTGCTCCACCACAATAACGGTATTGCCCATATCTCTCAAAGCCTTCAACACCTCAATCAACCTGTCGGTATCCCTTGGGTGGAGGCCGATACTTGGTTCGTCAAGGATATACATGGAGCCAACCAGCGCTGAACCCAAGGATGTCGCCAATTTGATTCTTTGGTATTCCCCACCTGAAAGTGAGGAAGTGAGACGGTTTAATGTCAGATACCCCAACCCTACTTTGTCGATGTATTCTAACCTGTTGATGATTTCTTTGAGCAATCTGTTGGCAACTTTATGTTCAGCCTCCGTCAACTCAATATTTTTGAAAAAATCAAAGGCCTTCTCGATCGGGAGCAACACAATATCTGTGATGGACTTTCCATTGATTTTGACAAAAGAAGCATCTTTTCTCAGTCTCGTTCCCCTGCAATCCGGACAGGTGGTTTTGCCCCTAAACCTGGAAAGCATGACGCGGTACTGGATTTTATGTGTTTTGGTTTCCAAATCTGCAAAAAAATCATTGAGCCCTTGGAAGTAGGAATTCCCTGTCCAGATCAATTCTTTTTGTGCATCATCCAAATCTTCATAGGCTCGGTGGATGGGAAAATCAAAATAGATACCTTTTTTAACCAAGGGTTCCAGCCATTTGCCTGAACTCTCCCCCCTCCAGGGAGCGATTGCACCTTCATAGACAGAAAGACTTTTGTCAGGAATGATCAGATCCGGATCAAGTCCGAGGACAGACCCAAAGCCTTCACATCTTTTGCATGCTCCATAGGGGTTGTTGAAGCTGAAAAAGTTGACTGATGGCAGCTCAAAACTCATTCCATCCAATTCAAAACGATCGGTGAAGGTTTTCTTTTCCTTTCCGGGTATGGTTACGGTACATTCCCCATGGCCTTCAAAAAAAGCCGTCTGTACTGAATCCGCGATCCTGAACTGATTGTCTTCGTCTTCTTTTTGGATGGAGATACGGTCGATCAAAATCTGATAGCTTCCTTTTGGCAGGGTAGGCGCTCCTACCAAATCCTCCACAAAATAGGCATCACCATCTACGAGTACACGGGTGAATCCTTTCTGAAGGAGCAATTCCATTTCTTTGAGCATCGTCCTGCCATTCATCTGTTGTAGTGGACAGGAGATCATTACTTTTTCCCCTTCTTCGAAAGTGTGGATAAAGTCCACCACATCGCTGACGGTATGGTGTCGGACTTCATCCCCGCTTACAGGAGAAATGGTCTTGCCGATTCTGCTAAAAAGCAGCTTGAGGTAATCGTAGATTTCAGTGGTCGTACCGACTGTAGACCGGGGATTTTTGGTACTGGCTTTCTGTTGGATGGCGATGGCTGGGGAGACACCTTTGATGTATTCGACATCCGGTTTTTCCATTCTGCCTAGAAACTGACGGGCATAGGAGCTCAGACTTTCGACATACATTCTTTGGCCTTCGGCAAAGAGCGTGTCAAAAGCCAGGGAGGATTTTCCCGAACCGGAAAGTCCGGTGATTACCACAAGTTTATTTCTGGGAATGGCGACGCTCAGGCTTTTGAGGTTATTGACCTTGGCGTTTTTGATGATGATGAATTCCTTGGGATCAAGGTTTTCTATAGAAGGAGATTGAAATTCGGTGCTTACACTCATAGATACAAAGTTACCCAAACAACAGCTCAAAAGGTAATTTGTTGGAAAGTTTAGACCTCAACCTGCCAAAGAATATAGGCATAGACGAAATACCTCAGGATTCTAAAAAGGCTGTTGAGGAGGTATTTTGTTTTGTCCAGTCCACCTGCCCCTGCAAGCAATGATACAGCGGAAAATGGTATCGGGGTGACGGAAGCCACGATCACCAGGTAGCCGCCATATTGGTCAAACATTTTTTGGTATTTTTTGAGGAATTTGTTTTCTCCATTTAGCCAGGAGACTTTTCCTTTGAGAAACTTGCCAATGGTGAAATTCAGAAAACCAGCTGCATATGAGATCAGAGAAAGCGTGCCGATACTTATAAAATACGGCCCAAAATACCCAGTTTCCATGGACCAAAGCATGAAAATCTCCGGTGGAATGATACCGAAGATGATCTCCGAAGCAACGAAGACTGCCAAGACCAACATGGGATTATTGTATATCGAGCCAAACCAAAGCATCCGATCCTCCTCTGTTGTCCCTTTTCTCAGAAGATAAAAAATCAGAACCAATATTGCCAAGAAGAAAAAGCCTTTCAGGATGTTTTTTACCAGAAAATCGGTTTTTTCATTTGAAAATCTTATCCGGTTCATAATTTCTAGTTTTTCATAACCTAATAAAGGTAGAAAGGAAATCCAATGATTTCCTGTTTTTGCTGAACTCGTTTCTTCAATTTTGGCTTAATTTGAAAAAAATTGTCAACCAACAATATCATGAAAATAGAGAAAAACAAAGTTGTGGCGATCAGCTATGAGCTGCATGTCGACGATGGGGAAAATGGGAAGGAACATTTTGAAAGTGTCAAGAGAGAGCAGGCCTTTCATTTTCTTTTTGGCACAGGTCACGTACTACCGGCTTTGGAGGCTGTTTTTGAAGGAAAAGAAGCAGGAGATAAGTTTGAGGTTTTTATTGATTTCGAACATGGCTATGGAGATTATGATGAAAGCAAAAAAGTGATCGTCCCAAAAGCTAACTTTAAGGAAGACGGCAAAAAAGCCAAGAATTCCCTTCGGGTCGGCCAAGTAGTCCCGATGCAGGATGACCAAGGCAATCAACTGAGAGGAGAAATCACCAAGATTGATTACAGAGGAGTCCATATGGATTTCAATTCACCGTTGGCGGGATTGGATCTCTACTTTGAAGGAGAAATAGTGTCTGTCAGGGATGCCTCTCCGGAAGAAATCGACCATGGTCATGTGCATGGTGAAGGTGGGCATCAACATTGATCATTAATGTTTTTAAAAACCCTACATCTAAAAAATAAAAAAATACGTTAAAGTATAAGTGAATCTTGGATTCCAAAACACATTTTAATATTATTGACAAATCAATTTAATTCACTTATTTTGATAAAATTTGAAATAATGGCTGAAAATAAAATTAAGTGTAAGTACATTTTCGAAGAAAATTATAATCCCGTTTACATAAATGGAGCCCAAGGTGGAATTAATCCTTTGGGAGAGATAGTCGTGAATTTTTATCTAGAAAGGAATGCTTTACCAAAATCCCAAACATTTTCAATCGAAAATGGAATAATGGGTAAAGAATCAGCAGAAGTTGAACCAGAAGATTTGAAAAACAGCTTTGTTAGAATTATTCAAAATGGAATAATTATGAATTATCAAACGGCAAAAGAAATTCACAGGTGGCTAGGTGAACATATATCATCTCTAGAAATAATTTCAAAAATAAATGAGAAATAGAAATATAATAACAGACACCAGAAAAGGATATAGCGATTTATTAAAGTATGCAGCTTTAATATTAATTGCTGATTCAACTTCTCAAATCCCAAGAATTATTGAAGAACCAATAATTTTCTCTTATCACAAGCCTGTTGGGTCACAAAATTCAACAAGATTTAATGATTCAAATCGATATTCACTTGAAAAATTAAAGCTTAATAAACAAACTCTATTTCATCTTAAAAATTTAAAATCAAATTGGAATGGATATAACTCCAAACCTATTAACGAAGAAGTAATTCAAATTACTGAGGATATTATTTCTCAATTAGATTATCAACCAAAATTGTTCCCAACCGGAAGAGGTACAATTCAAATTGAATTTTTTAAAGATGAAAATAATCTGTTAGAAATAGAAGTTTTCGAAAAAGAACTTTTCATGTATAAAATTAAAAATGGAGAGGAAATGGAAAGAAATATGAGTTTTGATGATTTACCAAAAGTCATAACTGAATTCCATGTTTAATGAAAATATTGATGACAACGAATTTTTATTTAGAGGGGTTGTAAATGTAAATTGGGACTTTGAAAATGATAGACCTTCATCTGCTACATTCAAAGATTCGTTTGGAGTTTCGGTAGACAGAGATGGTGGAAGATCTCAATCTGAATGTGTTAGCGAATTGTTATCAAAAAAAAATTTTATAGCAATTTGCAAGGTACTTACATATGATGTTAGGGAAATAGGCGCAATTGTTAAATATCTACCAATTATTCCTGATAATGTTTACCATTCTGAGATACATGATTCTATTGAAGTAATTCAATTAAAAGGTAAAAAACCCAATAAAATCAGGGATAAATCTTTAACTGTTTTTAAAAAGTAATTCGTTTAAAATGGCAATTTCCCCAAATCCACATTTCCTCCGGAAAGGATAATTCCCACTTTTTGACCCTTGAACCTTTCTTTGTTTTTCAGTAATGCCGCCAAGGGTACCGCACAGCTTGGCTCAATGATGATTTTATCTATTTTTTTAAAGTTCCATTAAAAATCAGGAAGTAATCAGGATAAAAAATACCAGATTAAAGGTTGAAAAAAAAATTTAAAATGCCTGAGATTTCAAGATTCTAAGGGATAGTTATCCGAATGTATTTTCAAGACCACAACCCTCCACATTTTCATGCCGAATACCAAGGCATGAATGCAGAATACGATATAAAAACATTGGATGTTATTGCAGGAAATTTACCAAAAAGAGCCCATGCCTTGGTGTTGGAATGGGCATCACAACATAAAGAAGAATTATTGAACAATTGGGAAAAAGCAACCGTTCCTACTAAATTAGATAGTATCGAACCATTAAATTAACACAACCATGGACCGAGTTAGAGATTTTAAAGTCCTTCAAAATTACAGAATTTGGATTAAGTTCGATGATGGAGAAGAAAAAACCATAAATTTTCGACCTTTTCTAACTAAAGGGTTTTCGACCGAATTGTTAGATTATGATAAATTTTCCGGCGTCTTCATTGAACAGGGCGGAGGATTGGCTTGGGAAAATGGATATGATTTTTGCCCCAATTACCTTAAACAATTGCAGTCTGAAGAAGAGCCCATTTCAAAATAAATAAGTCTAACCAACTCTTCGTATTTCAAAAAGGCAATTTCCCCAAATCCACATTTCCTCCGGAAAGAATAATTCCCACTTTTTGACCTTTGAATCTTTCCTTGTTTTTCAGTAATGCAGCCAAAGGAACAGCACAGCTTGGCTCAATGATGATTTTCATCCTTTCATAGACAAGGCGCATCGCCTCGATGATTTCTGCTTCACTTACCGTGAGGATGTCGTCGACATATTCCATGATGATCTCAAAATTGATCTTTCCAAGGGAAGTGAGTAGGCCATCAGCAATGGTTTTGGGACCGACCATCGGTATCAATTCTTTTGCTTTGAATGAGCGGAAAGCATCATCTGCGCCTTCAGGTTCACCGGCGATGACGTTTGTGCTTGGGGAAATATACTTCGTAGTCAGCGCGGTTCCGCTGAGCAAACCCCCTCCTCCTACCGGTGCCATCACTGTATCAAAAGGAATCCCTTCTTCCCACATTTCTAGTGCACATGTCGCCTGTCCTTCGATCACATCCAAATAGTCATAAGGGGGTATAAATACCGCTCCTGTTCTTTCGACAACTTCCTTCAGGGTGGTTTCTCTTGCAATCAATGTGGGTTCGCACTCAATGATTTCCCCTCCATAGCCTGCTACAGCCTTTTTCTTGATTTCGGGTGCATTGGAAGGCATGACAATGTAGGACTTGATGCCTGCCACAGACGCTGCCCTTGCCAAAGCCGCAGCATGATTGCCGCTGGAGTGGGTGGCTACCCCATTTACCTTTTGCTCCTCAGTCAGTTTCATTACCGCATTGGCAGCACCACGGGCTTTGAAAGCGCCTACTTTTTGGAAGTTCTCACATTTGAAATAAATCTCACAACCTGCGATTTGGTTGATGGCTTCAGATGTCAGGATAGGTGTACGGTGGATAAATGGCTGGATCCTTTGGTGTGCAACCTTAATATCTTTAAGGGAGGGAAATTCAATAATTTCATTCATGGAAATAAAGATAAGCGAAGGTCCTAAAACTGACAAAATTTTTATCTTGCAGCAAAATGAAAGCCATGCCTTCTTTAGAAAATTTACTATCCGATGTTTCGATTTTTCCGGTGATGGGAAAATGGTTGGATGCTTCCAATTCCATCAAAATGGACTTTTCTCCTACAAATAAAGAATTGCCTGCTGTTGATATTTCAAATACAGAAACTTTTACCCGCTATGTTTTTGGATTGTTACAAAAGGCCGAAAAGAGGTTTGGCCATGGTGGATATTTCGAACACCGCGTCATTTACAGCAGAAGTGATGTTTTCGCAACTCAAGAGTCGGATTTCCGGGATATCCATATGGGAGTGGATATCTGGGCAGAGGCCGGAATGCCTGTATTTGCGCCATTGGATGCTGTGGTCCACAGCTTCCATGACAATGCAGGTTTTGGTAACTATGGTCCGACCATCATTTTACAGCACGAGATCAAAGGGACAGTATTTTTCAGTTTGTATGGTCACTTAGCCACATCCGACTTGGAACATCTAAAAACCGGTCAAGCCATTATCAAAGGAAAAGAATTTTGCCATCTGGGTCCATATCCCGAAAACGGCGATTGGCCCCCGCACTTGCATTTCCAATTGATGTGGGACATGATGGGAAATCTGGGCGATTTTCCGGGAGTATGTTCACATCGTGACATTGACAAATTCAAAACAATCTGTCCTGATCCTGCGATCCTAATCGGTCATTGATTTGCCAAAGTGATAAGGCGTATCCCTTCTAAGGTAAGGTTGCGGTCGATGACTTCAAATGACCCTTCCAAAGTGGGGATAATGGAAGAGAGACCACCTGTGGCGATGATATGACAGGAATAGCCCAATTCATTTTGAATGGTTTCAAGCATTCCTTTTACCAGACCGGAATAACCATAAAGGATTCCTGCCTGAATGGAATGGATGGTGTTTTTACCCAAAGCGGATTCGGGCAATTTCAACTCCACTTCCGGCAATTTGGAAGTATTGGCAAACAAAGATTTGATTGCCGTTTTCAATCCAGGGACAATGTTGACTCCCAGAACTTTTCCTTCTTTTCCCACGACAGTAAAAGTCAATGCCGTTCCAAAATCAACAATGATAGAAGGAGATTTGAATCTATCAAATGCAGCAGTCACATTACACATCAGGTCGCTACCGATTTCATTTGGGCGCGAGGTGCTGACCGCTAGTTTTTGGTAGCTTTTTCCGTGAATGAGGTAACATTTTTTTTCAAGGTATTCTCGGCAGAATTGTTGTAAAATAGGATTGATCTCGGGCACAACAGATGATATCCCAATAGCTGTGATTTTATCGGTTTTGATACCGTTTTCCAAAAAAAACAGGTGAATCTCTCTTTCAATATGAAGTACGGTGAGCTCTTTCAGGGTATTGATCCGGAACTCATGGATCCATTTTTTTAAATCTTCATCAAAAAAACCAAAGGTAATGTTGGTATTGCCGGCATCTATCGCTAAAAACATGCTTCTATTAGGGTTAGGAATTCCAGTTCATATGTGGCAACTTACCAAAGCGCCATATATCCAAATATATAAATTGATTTTTTGCCTTTGTGTTTTTTGGTAATTTTCCATCATGTATACCATCAGAGAAGGAAAAATAGAAGACCTGCCAAGGGTTTTGGAACTGGTCAAAGAACTTGCGCTTTACGAAAAAGCACCTGAGCAAGTAACCAATACATTGGAAATGATGCAAGAAGACGGATTTGGACCAAATCCAATATATGGACTTTTTGTTGCAGAAAAGAATTCCACAGGTGAAATCATTGGCATTTCTATATTTTATTACCGCTACAGTACCTGGAAAGGAAAGCGGCTTTACTTGGAAGATATCGTAGTCACAGAGACCGAAAGAGGTCATGGTGCAGGCAAATTGCTATTTGACCGTACGATGCTGAAATGCATCGAAGCCAATTGTACCGGCATGATGTGGCAGGTTTTGGATTGGAATACCCCTGCGATCAACTTCTACCAAAAATACGGGGCTGAGCTCGACAGCGGATGGATCAACTGTAACTTACAATCAGAAGATATTAAGAAAATTCTGTAAATTTATTGTAAATGCAATATAATATTATTGCAAATAAGAAAATCTTATTATCTTTGAAGAGGATATCAATGGATCAGCTATGACCATCAGTTACACTTATACACTCTCAGGTTATCGGGGTACATCCGATGTGCCTGATTTATTTGCTTCCCAATACTTTTTCCAAGCTCCAAATGATAAGGTGGCAGAGCCAAGTGCTTATGTTGAAGTCTCGATGTCTTTTGCTGATACCAAGCCATTATTTGACTATTTGGGCTACAGTCAGCATGAGGTGGCAGAGCTGATGGAAGTAGATCCAAGTACACTTTCCCGTTGGAAAAAAGAAGACAAGACATTGACCCGATTGCTGACCAAAAGTATCATGGACATGGATAAGATCGTATTTAAAGGAGTCCGGATTTTTGGATCTGAGGCATTGTTTTCTGAATGGCTGCACACTTCCAATGTTTCTTTAGGGGACAAGATTCCTGCTGATTTGATGCGGGATCCCTATGGTCTGGAGTTGGTAGAGGAGGCATTGGAGGCTATGTCTTGGGGTAATTTTATGTAATCTCCATTTTGAAATACTACCGACTTATAGAAAATCTGCCCGGAAGAAGTCCATTGGGCTTTGGCTTGGGGGCAGGTAGATGGAATCCTTATGGCACGCCCTTGATTTATGCCTGCAACCAAATTTCTCTTAACTTTTTGGAATTGCTCAGTATCAAAGGTCCCACAGTCAGTCAGGCATCATGGTCATTGGTTACCATGGATATCTCAGGAGAAATCCCTTATTTGGAACCTTCTGACTGGCCTTCAGATTGGAGAAGGCGTCCCCATCCGGTCAGCACACAGCAATTGGGAAATTTTTGGGCGAGGCAGATGGCCTCTGTAGCATTACAGATCCCTTCCGGAAGGATTCCTGCAAGTTCTTTTCCCAATGAACATAACCTCTTGATCAATCCTTTGCATCCTGATTTTACTCAAACCGTCAAATTGGTGTCACAGGAAACCGTAAATTTTGAAATCAATTATTAAGAATTAAATCCTTATGAACATAGACCTGAGTAACCATCGAATCCTTGTCACAGGAGCCTCCCGTGGTATCGGAGCTGCCATTGCCTCCCAACTTTCAAAATCAGGAGCCGAAGTATTGCTTCATTTCAACAAGAATATCACTGAAGCAAAGAAACTTCAAGATTCTTTACCCAACCCTTCCCACCTTGTACCCTGCGATTTAGCTGACTCAGAATCGGTCAAAGGATGGATTCCCGAACTCATCAAAACATATGGAAAAATTGATGCCGTGGTGAACAATGCCGGAATCGCCATAGGAATTCCCGACAATGCTCCTACCACAGAATGGATGGATGTCTGGCATAAAACCATGGATGTCAATATCCATGCCTTGGCCATTATCAGCAAGGAATTTATCGAGCATGCCCGTCAAAATAAAAACGGAAGAATCGTAAACATTTCCTCCCGTGCGGCATTTAGAGGAGATACGCCTGATTATCTGGCTTACGCTGCATCAAAAGCCGCTATCGTAAGTTATACCAGATCAATCGCCAGGTATTATGGAAAAGAAGGAATCAAGGCTTTTATAATTGCGCCGGGATTTACAAGGACAGACATGGCACAGGATTTTATGGACCAATACGGGGAAGAATATGCTTTGAATGATATTGCGCTCAATCAACTTACCGAACCAAAGGATATTGCCCCGATGGTGACATTGCTTTGTTCAGGACTTGCAGACCATGCTACAGGATGTACGATAGATATCAATGCGGGTTCTTATGTACATTGAAATGATATAAGGTTGATATAGATGGAAATAAATTGATATAATTTTCCATATCAATCCTTTTAATGATTTTAATGTTGGCTTAATGGATTTTGATTTCTCTAAAAACTAAAAATTTATATTGTTTTGTTATGGCCAAAAGTAACAAAGGCTCTCTATCCCCAGAATTGATTCGATTATTGAAAATCTTCGGAATAGGATCTTTGGTTTTTGTTTTGGTGATGTCATTTTTCAATGAGAAAAGAGCCAACAACTCAGGAAGAGAACCGAGTCCAATGAGAATGACCGATCCGGAAAGGATATATTTCAAGAATGTACGGTCATCTTATTATGATATCGAAATACGAAGAGATGCAAAAATGACTGTCTACCGACATGGCAAGCGGTCCAAAGATACCAATAGGCCTACGCTTGTATTTTCAATTATCATCAATCAACACAGCGACGAAGCTTACATTTTTTTGGAGCCAAATATTGAGGAAAATCCAATCCGGGTGAAATGGTCCATTCCAGGTAAAAATCAGGAAGGGGAAATTACCTTTGAGGGAGGTGATAAATTTGCCCATTTAGAATTTGCCCAAAAGATTACCCCTATACTCCAAGAAAACGCAATTTTCGAAGTTAGGGGAAACGAAAAATGGGTTCCCTTATGGGAAGATGAAAAGGAGAAGAACGCGGTGATGGTGACCATCGAAGATTATCAGAAGTTGATCGGACTGGTCAGATGAGCTTCCTTCAGATCACAGAGTAAATGTATTTTCTAAAAAACCCAAACTCGGATTTCAATCGCCGAGTTTGGGTTTATCCAGAAATTCTAAAACCTCACTTTTATCCCTGCAAGAAAATTGGTGCCTGCTTGGGGATAGAAGAAATTTTCCGTAACCAATTCCCTTCCTGTCGTTCCTTCAAGTGGCAGGAAATAGCTGAATGTATAGCCATTTGGTTCATACATCCGGTTAAAGATATTGTTCACTAAAAGAGAAAATTCAAGATTTTTGACAAACCTTGGTCTCAAGGCATAATTGAATCTGAGGTCATTTGTCATGAAGGCGTTTAGCATCCTGCTTTCATTTTGGGTATTGTCCAAAAACTGATTCCCTACATATTTGCTGAGCAAGCTCACCTCAAAGTTTTTGAACGGCCTGAAATCTATGATGGCTGCACTGATGATATTGGGAGAAAAAGCGATATCGGTATTGGTGTGGACAATCACTTCCTGTCTGATATCCTCCACTGAATAATCGTCGATGTATTCGGTAAACTCTGCGATTTTGTTTCTGCTCAAAGTGAGGTTTCCGGCGATGGTCCACTTTGGCGAAATCCTGTAAGCAGCATCCAACTCAATCCCGGTGCGGAAAGAATTTGCGACATTTTCACGGATATAGGCCCCGACATCATTGAGTTGTCCGGTCAAAACCAATTGGTCTTTATATCTCATGTAAAAGAAGTTTGCATTATAGCTCAGATTTCCTTTTTGGGTCCGGATACCTGCTTCAATATTTTGAAGATTTTCATGCTTGGGAGAACGGTTCACTTGACTATTGGTAAAGTCATTTCTGACAGGTTCGCGGTTGGCAACAGCATAGGAAGCATACCAGGTTTCACCTTCACCTGTTTCATAGGAAAAGCCCAATTTGGGGTTGAAAAATCTGAACTGATAGTCTCCCTCAATGTCCCTCCTGTCATCATTGACGCCGACAAAGGAGTAGTCTATTCCCCGGAATTGCATATCGGCAAAAAGGAACAGTCCTTTTGAAGCTTCCAATGTAGCTTTTCCATAGAGGTTGACATCGTCTTTGATAGCGGTATTGTCATAGTACCGGTCACGAACCCGGGTATTTCCTGCTGTTCCCATCCAAATGATTTCTCCGAAATGGTCTCCGTCATAGCGGTTGGCACCACCGCCGAAAATCACATTCCATTTATCATCGTCGCTGACATAATTAAAAGAGAAAACCCCTCCAAAGAAGTCATTGTCCAACCACCTTCTGCGGATGATATCTGTTCTTGAAATAGTTTCGGATCCAATTTGTATCGGATCCAATCCATAATTGGAAAGTCTGTCATTATTCCTGAACTGCTCATAATAGCCTCTTCCGTAGGTATAATGCAGCCCACCATTTGCTTTCCAATTGCTCCCTAAAGCCCCGGTATATATCAGCTGGTAATGGTCCTGTTGGTAGTTGTCAGTTTGGTTGTCATAGGTGTAGGGATTGAAAGTCCTGTTGGTTTGGAGGAGGGATTCCGGAACGCCCTCCCAAGCTTGATAGGTCTGCTCTTTACCCGAAATGATGTTTAGCTTGAGGACATGATTTTCTCCATAATACCCGCCTGTCAAGAAATAGGATTTCAAATCAGAAAAGGCCCTGTCGATGAAACCGTCTGAAGTTATTTGAGACAATCTTGCATCAAATCCCCATCTGTTATTGATCAATCCGGTTCCGACTTTGACCATATGCCTTCGGGTGTTGAATGACCCAAAAGAATTGTCCACCTCCCCGTAGGCCTCTTTCTCATGACTGTCTGTTTGGATATTCATGCTTGCCCCAAAAGTAGCAGCTCCGTTGGTGGAAGTTCCTACACCGCGTTGGATCTGAATATTCTCGACAGATGAGGCAAAATCCGGTTTGTTTACCCAAAATACACCATGGGATTCGGCATCATTCAATGGAATCCCGTTGATGGTGACGTTGATCCTTGTTTGGTCTGAGCCTCTGATCCTCAATCCGGTATAGCCTACTCCCGCCCCTGCATCCGAAAAGCTGACTACAGAAGGAGTGAAGTTTAGCAAAACAGGGATATCCTGCCCGAGATTGAGCTTGGCAATGTCACTTTTGTCGATCATCTTGAAAGTAGTCGGCGTCCTTTCAGAGGCACGGGTGGCGTACACGATAAACTCCTCGGTGAGCAAGCTGCTTGGAGAAAGCACTACCTGAAGTTCTGTAGGATTTGGAAGGTTGATTTCCTGTGAAAAGGTCTCGAATCCTAAATAGGAGACCCTCAAGGTATATTTCCCATCAGGAATGTTCCTTATTTCAAAATTTCCGTTGAGATCGGAATTGGATCCTCTTCCTGTTCCCATGAGGACCACATTAGCGCCCAATAATCCTTCTCCTGAAATGCTTTTGACCACACCTCGGAGGCTTGATTGGGCAAAAGCAGACAAGGATACCAGCCAAATGGCCAGGATAAATACTGATTTTTTCATAGTTAATTTATTACATATTGCCGCAGCAACATTTGGTTAAACATCAGAAAATCAGGGGAGATTTTCTGTTTTGTGTTTACCCTTTGACCCAAATCAAAAAAATCGACATAGTGTATTGCATGCATACTTGGAAAGGAATTAACCTTCTCCAGACTTTAGTCCCTACGGTCAATGTTTTAATTCGAGTTACTCATTTCCCTTCGCCGGCACTACCCGGATCAGGTATTGTGGGTATGATCTCAGCCCGATTTGTTAAAGGCACCCCTAATGATCTTTAGGCAAATGTAATGGGAAATGCTTTGGATGCAAAAAAATCCAGAAGGAACCTTTTCGGTTTTTACTTCCCCACAATTTCCTGAAATGAAAAAAGCCATGGATTTGGTCCATGGCTAAGTATCTATTTCTTAAAACAAAAGCATGTTATTTTTAATAGCTATTTCCAAGATGTTTCAAATGATTCACATGCGATGCAAATGCCAATCTCATTTTGGGATGCTCTAGATAAGGAATGTTGTATTCCTGACAAGTCTCCTTGATGATTTTGCTGATGGCAGGATAGTGCACGTGGGAGATGTTTGGGAATAGGTGATGTTCAACCTGGAAATTCAATCCCCCAACCAACCAAGAAAGAATTTTATTGTCAGTAGCAAAGTTTGCAGTGGTCCTTAACTGATGCACAGCCCACTCATCCTCGAGTTTGTTGGCTTCAGTAGGCAAAGGAAATTCAGTTTCTTCCAAAGAATGCGCAAGTTGGAATACCACACTCAAGAAAACTCCTGTTGATACCCCAAAAACCAGGAATCCAACCAACCAAGGCATAAAACCCACCATATAAATCGGCAAAGCAATGAAAAGGAAGAGGTTGGTCAATTTGAATCCCCAAAATGACACATGGTCCTTCCAATTCATTTTTTGGATAGGTACAGAACCTACTCTTTTCTGGACATATTTTTTGTAATCAGTCACAAAAACCCAATAGAGGTACAACAAGGCATAGACGAACAAGAAGTAATGATGCTGGTATTTGTGGATTCTGAAGTGTTTCTGTGATGGGTTCAGCCTTAGGAAAGGTCTCGCATTCATGTCGTCATCGTGCTCGTCCACATTGGTGAAAGAATGGTGGGCTACGTTGTGTTTTGTTTTCCACATGAAAACATTGGCTCCAAGAAAATTGATGGTAACTCCGGCGAGTTCATTTACCCATTCTTTTTTGCTGAAGCTACCATGCGCACCATCATGCATCACATTGAATCCAATGGCGGAGGCCAAACCTCCAAGCAAGATTGCTTCGAGAAGTGCAATGGCCCAAAATGGGGTAAAGAAAACAAGATGGACATAAACTGCCACAAACATCACCACAAACAGGATGGCTTTGAAGTAGAGTGAACCGTTACCGGTTGGTTCTAAATTTTTTTCTGTAAAGTAATTTTTGATTCTTGACTTCAAATCGGCATGAAAGGAAGTTGCTGTGCTAAATCGAGGCGGACGCATATTCTATTAGGTATTAATGGTATTGCTTCTTGAAACGAACTAGGTGAATGTCTGCAAGTTATTCATAAAGGTAGTCAATTTAAACTAGCTTTTTTATTTTCATTGACAAATGGTCAATTGAAATGGAATTTTAACAACTTTTAAAAGGCAACGCCCAACTGCAAAGCAAACTCGAGTGAACTGGGATCATCATTTCCAAACCTGACCGGCATTGGCACTGTCACAAACCAACTGCTAAACTGGCCTGTTTTGATTGTTTTGCTGATTACGGGTGTAAAGCCATACCTTCCTGAAGATTCAAACGACAACAAGGCATTGAAGTTCCATCCTTTTGGATAGTGAAACTGAACACCGGGATTGAAAACCAGATTTGCCATTCTGCTTGATCCCTCGCTAAACTGGATTATTGGAACCAATTCAAAGATAAATCCGGCCTTGTTGTTTTTTCCCATCAGTACAAATCCCGACGGAAATCCTATCACGTAGCCATCACTAAAATTATTGCTGGTCTCCCCGCCACTGAATTTGACCAAGGGGTTGAGCACACTAAAGTAACCCGTCAATCTTGAAGGTTCGGTAGGATTGGGTTTGTCCTGTGAAAAAACTTGGGTGGAAAAAATCAATCCCAAGGCAAAGATCAATATGATGGTTTTTTTCATTTTGGATTTTTAAAGATATTGTTGAAAAAAAGAGTAGTTGCCCGTTAAATAAGGTTTTGTAACAGTTAATGTCTTCAAAACTATTCCATAAATTACCATATTATCCTGATAAAAATCATCCTTTGAAAAAATAATGTCTCACTCAATTTTTTGATTCTGACTCAAATCAATTTTTCTTGGATCAAGTCTATAGAAAGTTGCTTCCTTTCTTCCTCATTTCCGGAAACGAGAGCAAAATGTACCCCTGATTCATGAAGGATTTTTTGGTAAAGGTCAAAGAAATATTTCCTCATGGTCGGATCAGGATGCTCCCGCTGCGGGTCATCCTGCCAAGGAATATCGATGTCTGTAAAAAGGTATAAATCGTATTTGCGAGTCTTGATCTGATTTTCAATCCATGGATGGACCTTGGCGTATTTATGCTTACTCCAGACTTTAATCACATTCAGGTCGGTATCACATACCAAAAGCTCTTTGGATTTTAATGTCAACTCATTTTCAAGATCAACCTGGCCTTTGGCGATTCTAAGCAAATCATCATAGGTATAGGGTCGGCCCAGTTTTTCAAGGTATTCTCTTGCAAATTCGGGAACCCAAAGGCAGCCAAAATACCCTGCAAGGTTTTCAGCCAAGGTACTTTTTCCTGTGGATTCAGGACCGATGATGACCACTTTTTTAAGCATATTTTTTCCTTTCAACTTTGGCAGATTTGACCCAGGCAATCAAACCGAGGACAGCCAAAACAGTGAAAAACAAAAACTGAAAAGAGGTCAACATCAGTCCTTTGTAAAAATACAAAGGCACCGAAACTATGTCCGTGATGATCCAGGCAATCCAGTTTTCTACTTTTTTTTTGGCCATCAGCCACATGCCTACAAAGGCCGAAGCTGTGGTAAAGGAATCCCAAGCGGGCACATCGCTATCCGTGAGATTTGTCAAAACCAAAAAAAGTACTGCGTATGATCCGAAAAACAGTAACACGGATTGTATGATTCCGCTTCTGTTCAGCCAAGTGACGGGTAATTGTTCCTTGCCATCCGTAGGTCTGCTCCAGAGATACCAACCGTAGATCGACATGGCAAAGTAATAGGCATTGATCCCCATGTCTGCATACAGTTTATATTTCAGGCAGATATAGACATAGATGATCGTGCTGACCATGCCCGTGGGGAAAACAAGGATGTTTTTTTTGATGGAATAATACACACTCGCAATCCCAAAAAATACTGCAAAAGCCTCCAGCCAGGTCATCTGCGCGACTCCCTCCTTCATTCCTTCCCAAATCCATTGTAAATCCATAAAGCGAATTAAGGTATAAAAAGATAAAGAGACCAAGTAGTTTATTTCACCTCAGGAAATTTCTTGATCTCCAACAGGTTTTCTTTTGTCAAAAACTCCTGTGCTGCTTTTTGGATCCTTTCCTTGGTCATGGATTCAATGGCTTTTTGCCCGTCCAACAGTGCTTCCCAAGATAAATTGAAAGTTCTCACCGCAGAAAGCTGTCCAAGCCAATAGTTATTTCGCTTGAGATTTTCTTCCAATGATATCCTTCTTTTCTCCTTGACTTTGTTCAGGTCTTCGTCTGTCGGCCCGTTTTCCTGGATCTTTCTGACTTCTGCCCATGCTGCTTCGATGAGGTTGTCTACCATATCAGGACTGCAGGGAAAACCGATCGAAAAAGAAAAATTCCCCACCGGGAAGATTCCCATGCTCCCATTGGCACCTACCCCATACACTCCGCCTATTTGCTCGCGGAGGGATTCGATCAGCTTGATGGTCAGTATTTCTCCAAGGTAAATAAGATCCGCAGCTTTCTTTCGATCGTAATCCGTCTCCCCGGTGAAAAGCATGATGACTTGAGACTTTTCATCTGTGCCGACATGGATACTTTCAGACCTATCATTTGGCGTGCGGATCCCCAAATCCCTGTATGTATCAAGAGAATCAGGATTGGAAGGAAGGCTGCCGATATATTGTTCCAACAATGGTTTGAAAGTCTCCAAGTCAATATTGCCTGTGAAGAAAAACTCGAAATTTGCAGCATTGGAAAACCTTTCGGCATACATTTCCAAACCCCTGTCCAAGTCAATTTTATCCAAATCCTCAGGATCAAAAATCCCGGCAGCCCGGGGATGTCCATCTGCCAAAATTTTATTTACCTGCTTTGAAAACTGGTAATCAGGATTCGCCTGTGCACTTGCCAATTGGGTCTTTTGGTTGGTGATGTAGACCTCAAAGAGTTCTTGGTCTTTTCGCGGGGCGGTAAAATTCAAATGAATCAATTGCATGGCCGTTTCCATTTCCTTTGGTGAAAAGGAACCGGCTATATTCTGAGAATACAAACCAATATTTGGGGTGACGGAAACGGTTTTTCCTGCCAAAACTTTTCTTAGGTCCGATGGCGAAAAATCCCCGATTCCCATCACATTGATCAATACTCCGGCATAATTGGCCGTATAGTGGTCTTCTTCTCCATACAAAGAAACGCCCCCTTTTCCGGTGGCAGAAAACAGGATCTCGTCATTCTTAAAATCAGTGGATTTGACAAAAACCTTTACGCCATTGGAAAGCAGGATTTCATGGATGTCGATGGAAGCTACATGCTTGCTTTCTTTGATTTTCCCGGGCTGTGGCAGGTTTTGAATCAGCTTGTCAGCAAATAATTTTTCTTGGTAGGGTTCAATCTTCATTTGGTCTACTGCATCGAAAAGTGCCAAAACAGCTTCCTCCGACGGCAGGTTTTCCATTTCTGAATCCGGTGCTGTGATAACGATTACACGGTTTTCGTCCCTGACCAATTGCTTGGCAAGTGCATTGATTTCTTCCAGCGAGATATTTGGGATGATCTCTTTGTAAAACTCATATTTCCAAGCTTCCCCATCTGCAAAACCTCCCTCAAGAAAATGATTGACATAGCGGTTGACGATGGATCGGGATTCTGCTTTGTCCATTTCTTTGAAAGACCTCTCGGCATTGTTGAGTACGGCGCGCTTCACTCGGTCGAGTTCGGCTTGGGTAAATCCAAACTGTGCCACCCGCTCATTTTCTACAATCAGGGATTGGATGCCTGCTTCTATCTTTCCTGTGGCCACCACACCCGAAGCTGAAAAGTAATCGAGGTCACGGACAAAATTCCCATATCCTGTTCCTGCAAAAATGAAAGGCGCATCTGGCTTTTGACGGATTTCATCCAATCTTTGTGTCAGCATTCCTCCATAAAATGTGCGCAACAAAAAATTGCGGTAATCTTCTTTGGTTTGGGTTGGAAGGGCTTTATGCTTATAAAAGAGTTGGATTTGGATTCCCGGAGCTTCCTTGTCGGTCACGATACTGACGAAGGTCTCCTTGTGCTCGGGAACTTCAAAAAGCTTTCTTTCTTTAGGATCGGCAGGGTTTTCCAGTTTTCCAAAATATTCCAAAATCAAAGCTTCCAATTTTTCCGGAGCCACATCGCCGACAGCCACTACGGCCATGTTGTCTGGCCTGTACCAATCTCTGTAAAACCTTCTGATCGTTTCATATTCGAAATTTTGGACGATTTCCATTTTCCCGATTGGCAGTCTTTCTGCATAGCGACTCTCGTGGAAAATGACCGGAAAATATTGGTCGCGCATCCTTTGGGTATACCCCTGCCCCGTGCGCCACTCCTCGACGATGATGCTTCGCTCGCTGTCGATATCCTCCTCATTCATCAGAATTCCCCCTGCCCAATCACTCAAAACCAAAAAACCATTCCTCAGTGTTTCTTCATCATCAGATGGAATAGGCAGTATATATACCGTCTCATCAAATCCCGTGTAGGCATTCAGGTCCCCTCCAAATTGAATCCCAATCGATTGGAGGTAAGATACCAATTCATTTTTCTCAAAGTTCTTCGTTCCGTTGAAGGCCATGTGCTCGGTAAAATGTGCCAAGCCTAATTGGTCATCATCTTCCAGGATAGAGCCTGCATTGACTGCAAGCCGAAGCTCCACTTTGTTTTCAGGCTTTGGGTTTTGTTGGATGTAGTAGGTCAGGCCATTTTCTAGTTTCCCTACCTTCACTCTTGGATCGAGGGGTACTTTTTGGTCAAAGTTATTCTGTGCAAAAAGTGAGGAAAAGGGTAAAAAAAAGAATAAGAGTAACTGGTATATATTTTTGAACTTCATCTTTGATGTTGGATTTTTGGCTATTGGACTATAAATCAAGTCAAAATTTCGGGAAAATGTTTCATGAACTTAATAAGCACAGTGGCATTTTTAGGTTTTGTTCCATTTAATTTCTCTAATTTTAATTCCATGCAGGTTTTTACATTCCAAAAATCAACATTCACACAAATTTGAATTCATGAAACAAATCATTTTGGTAGGCATCGGCGGCGGCGTCGGGAGCATATTCCGATACCTGATCAAAGTATGGACGGCGAGATTTTCTGCAGAAATTCCTTTCGCTACTTTTTCAGCAAACATCATTGGTTGCCTCCTGA
Organism: Cognataquiflexum nitidum; assembly: GCF_022538055.1. Taxonomy (GTDB): domain Bacteria; phylum Bacteroidota; class Bacteroidia; order Cytophagales; family Cyclobacteriaceae; genus Cognataquiflexum; species Cognataquiflexum nitidum. The sequence continues at coordinate 23,581 of NZ_JAKZAM010000010.1, forward strand.
TAGGTCTATTGATGGGTTATTTTGCCAAAAATGAACATATCCCAAGCCATTGGTCTTTGCTGTTGATCACCGGGTTTTGTGGTGGGTTTACGACATTTTCAACTTTCTCTTCTGAAAACCTGAATTTGCTTCAGGCAGGAAATTACATCACCGCTTTGACTTATATTCTTGGAAGCGTGGTTATTGGAATATTGGCTGTGTTTTTGGGATATGCAATTACAAGATGAGCATTTATTGATGGGATGCTCTTAAGGATAAAATGAGTCTCTTGGTAATTGGTGTTAATAATGACCGATGACGGATGACAGATGTTTGGTTTGGTACAAAAAATTCAGGTTCTAAGTCAGGTTTCTCATCAAGAAGCATTCAAATGAATATCATATTCATTAAAACAAAAGCCCTTCAATTGGTTTATTATCTAGAGAAAAAGAAACATGAAAAATATATTGATCACAGGTGGTTCGGGTTTGGTTGGGAAAAAAATCACCCAACTATTGGAATCGGAAGGTCTCGCTGTCGCCTGGCTAAGTAGGAATCCGAAGAAAAACACCCAAAAATCTTTTGCTTGGGACATAGATAAAAACACCATCGACAAGGCTGCCATCGAATGGGCGGATGGGATTATCCACCTTGCTGGAGAAGGAGTTGCCGAAAAAAGATGGACGGAGGAAAGAAAAAAAGCTATTTTGGAAAGCAGGACGCAATCTTCTGCCCTACTTTATGAAGCGATAAAAAACGCGAAAAATAAACCTGAAGCTTTTTTCTCTGCCTCGGCAGTCGGCTTTTACGGTTTTGATACAGGAGACAAAACTGTGGCTGAAAATGAAAAACCCGGGACTGATTTTCTTGCCGAGGTCGTGGTGGCTTGGGAAAATGAAGTAAAGAAAATAGAAGATTTGGGTTTAAGAACAGTTTTGCTTCGTATCGGCATTGTGCTTGACAAAGAAGGTGGGGCATTGAAAGAAATGATGAAACCCCCTATTGCCGCCCCACTCGGAAGCGGCAAGCAATGGATGAGTTGGATCGTAATCGATGACTTGGCAAGGATGTTTTCTTTTGCTGTCAAAAATGAAAAAATCTCAGGAACTTATAACGCTGTGGGGCCAAATCCCGCTACCAATGAGGAACTCACCAAAGCTGCTGCGAAGAATGCAGGCAAACCCTTTATCGGATTTGGTGTGCCCGGTTTTGGCTTAAAGCTGATCTTGGGAGAAATGGCCATGATGGTCTTGGGAGGCAACAAAGTCTCCTCTAAAAAAATCCAATCCGCAGGGTTTGAATTCAAATACCCCGAATTGGATGAGGCGATGAAGGGGGTTTTTGGGTGAGGAGGAATTTTAACTAAAAAAAGAAACTCTAAGGTCCGGATTATAAGTTTTTTGGCATCAAAAGATTTACTTACACAAGTTTCTCAATTACTTTCATTGGCAAAAACATTTTTCCACTATCTGAAAGCAGTTCAAATCCATAACTTGAATAAAAATTTACGGCTTTTTCATTGATAGGATCAACGACAACAGCAATTGCGCCAATACTCTCGTTGGATAAAACAAAGCTACGAAACAAGGCGTCTAAGAGCAGAAATTCTCCGAGCCCTGTACCTTTTTGAGAAATATCTCTTGCCAACCTTCCCAACAAAATAACAGGTGCATTGTAGCTTTTGGGAATTTGTTTGAGGTATTTTTCCGGTATTTGGTCTCTTCCAAGACCTTCACTTGTAAGTGTATAATACCCTAAAACCTTTCCTCCTTCATCGACAGAAACGAAACAAGTCGCAAGTCGCTTTCGAATATCTTGGCTAACTTGGTTTTTGATATAGTCAGTCAATGAAGCTTCCTCACAATTAAATTCCTGTCTATTGTGGGTTTTTTCTAATAATTCAATTCTCACAACAGCGCAGTTTGTGATTTATACTTATTGGCTGCGTCGATTAATTTTTGGTTCGGTTGGGGGTTTCCGAATACCGCATCAAAAAATTTCTCTTTATCCCTTTCACTAGCAATTATTGATTCATTTTTTGCAACAATTTCTTCTGCTTTTTCTTTGACTACTCTGACAATAAAGCTGCTAAATGACTTATCCCCACTAAGCTTTTGCGCTTTCATAAATACTTGCTTGTCTGAAGATGATAGACGAATTTCAATTCTTTCATCTTTATTGAGGGGAAATTGTGTTTCCATGATATCATCGTTTTTACAAATGTACGGTATTTAATCGTACAAATATGGAGTTTTTATAAATAAAAATGAATTCCTTTTTCTCTATCCTATTACCTACGCGCCGTTTTTCTCCCCATCAAAAACCAAAGTATCGTTCCAATAAATGGAAGAAAAATCACTATAAAAACCCATACAAGCTTGTCGTTATTGCCGCCAAACTTACTGCTGACTACATCATAAATGGTGAAGATGTAAATCGCCAATCCAAGTAACCCTAGTCCAAACATATTTTATCTGTTAAAGTATTTGCTGCGAGGACGTCCTCCTTTTTGATTTTTTGCAAGGCCAAAATAAACAAATGGCCCGATCGGATTGGCAAAAAGCAATACAATGATCCAGATCAATTTCATATTTGGATCTTTGAATTCTGACTTCACCACATCTACCAAAGCATAAAGCCAAAATGCGAAAAACAAAAGCCCGAAAATCATCATAACACCTGGAAAATTTAAAATAAACATCACCATAGTACATCATTTTTTTACCTCTTAAACGAAATTACTCATTTTTATGAAAACATTACCTTAAAATTGAGCCCCAATCAAAAACTATTGTAGCATGAAAACCACCAAAATTTTTATGATTGCCTTGCTAGCATGGCTGATCTTACCTGTTCAGGCACAAAATAGCTTAAGTTATTACCTGCCACAGGGATACACTTATAATCCAGCCATCCCGACTCCAAAACAGGTTCTTGGGTTTGAAGTCGGAGACTGGCATGCCACCCATGACCAAGTGGTCATGTACATGCAGGCAGTCGCAGCGGCATCGGACAGAGTAAGCATTGAAGTCATAGGAAGAACATATGAAATGCGTCCGCAAATCGTCCTGACCATTACCTCACCGGCCAATCACGGCAAATTGGAACAGATCAAGTCTGAAAGAAAAAAACTTCGTGACCCTTCCGCCAACGTGGATATCAACAAAATACCTTTGGTCATGTGGGCCGGATATTCTGTCCATGGCAACGAACCAAGTGCGGTAAACGCCTCCCTTTTGGCAGCTTACCACTTTGCTGCTGCAAACGAAATTGCTGCGGACCTCGACAATATTGTCATTCTTTTGGACCCGGCACTAAATCCTGATGGTGTCAACAGGTTTGCCTCTTGGGTCAACTCCCACAAAAGCTACGTCATGAACGGCGATCCTGTCAACCGCGAACTCAATGAGGCTTGGCCAAGAGGCCGTACCAACCACTATTGGTTTGACCTTAACAGGGATTGGTTGCCTGCACAGCATCCCGAATCAAGAAACCGTGTGGCCAAAGTGCAGGAATGGCTCCCTAATGTCCATCTGGATTTTCACGAAATGGGCGCCAACAGCACCTTTTTCTTTCAGCCGGGTGTACCCGCGAGAAACCATCCTTTGACCCCAAAAAAGAGTTTTGAACTGACCGAAAAAATCGGTCAATACCATGCAAAGCATCTCGACAAAATCGGTTCCCTGTATTACAGCCAAGAAGATTTCGATGATTTTTATTACGGTAAAGGATCCACTTACCCGGACGTGCAGGGTTCGATCGGAATTCTTTTTGAGCAGGCAAGCTCAAGAGGGCATCTGCAGGAAACCATCTATGGCCCGCTGACTTTTGCTTTTACGATCAAAAACCAGTTTACCGCCACCTTGTCTTCTTTCGAAGCTTCAAGAGAAATGAGGGTAGAATTGAATACTTACCTCAGGGATTTTTATAGAGACGCAAAGTCAGAATACGATGCCGATACCAATAAGGCGTATATCTTCAGTGCAAAAGAAGATGCCGGAAGAACCTACCATTTGGCAGATATGATCCTTCAGCACGACATTGATGTCTTTAGCCTCAAAGAGGATATTTCTGTAAACGGAGTGGAATTCAAAAAAGAAAAAGCATATATCGTGCCCCTCAACCAGCCGCAATATAGGTTGATCAAGGCAATGTTTGAAACCAGGACTTCCTTTGCAGACAGTCTATTCTATGATGTTTCTGCCTGGACCATGCCCATGGCTTTTAACTTGGATTATATGGCACTGAGTAGTAAGATTCTAAATCTTGCCAATGTGGAAGAAGTTCCAAAAAATTCACCCAAAGCAAAAGGAAAAGTCATAGGTCAATCCAGAGCCTATAGCTACATATTTGGATGGAGTGAATACTATGCTCCAAAAGCAGCCTATGCACTGATGGATAGAGGATATTTGTTAAGAGTAGCCCATGAGGAGATTACTTTGCCTGGGGACATTAAAATGAAACGAGGAAGCATCATCGTGGGCAAGGGACAATCAGGCACCACAGACCAAGAGTTATACAACGACTTAGTCAGGGTAGCTGCGGAATCAGGTGTAGAAATTCATGCTGTTACTTCCGGCTATTCAGGAGGTGTCAATATCGGTTCGCCTAGCATTGACGTCCTCAAAAAGCCGGAGATTGCTATCCTGGTAGATGGCGGTGTCAGCAGCAGTGATGCGGGCGAAGTCTGGCACTTGTTAGACCAAAGGTTCCAAATGCCTGCAACCCTTCTGCCTGTCGACCGCTTCAATGCTGCGGATTTGAGCAGGTACAATATCATTGTGTTCTCTGACGGCAATTACAACCAACTTGGGAAATCAGGTGTAGAAAAAACGAAAGATTGGGTGAGGGCCGGAGGAACTGCCATCGCGACTGGAAGAGCTTTAAACTGGTTTGGCCAAAATGAAATTGCAACATTCAAATTTAAAAATGAGGAGGGCAAGGACACTGTGGTGCAAAGAAAATATGCTGATTTTGAAAGGGCCATGGGAGCAAAAGTAACAGGAGGAGCTATTTTCAATGTCAATCTTGACATTACACACCCAATCGGATATGGTTACGAAAAACCCGAAATGTTTACCTTCAGAGGCGACAACCTGTTTATGGTTCCGGCTGAAAACGCCTATGCCAATCCCTTGATTTATACTTCAAATCCTTTAGCAAGCGGATATATCCATCCAAGCAACTTAAACCAGATCAGAAATTCCGGTGCGATCCGGGTATCAGGAGTTGGAAGAGGCAGGGTGATCGGATTTGTGGATAACCCTAATTTCAGGGGATTTTGGTTTGGTACCAACAAACTGTTTTTGAATGCCATCTTCTTTGGACAGACGATTCAGTCGGGGACGGCGAGATAATCTATTAATTTGTTTATCTGATGTTTTGCAACAATCCAAATCGCAGCGGCATTTCTTAGATAGGATATTTATTTATATTGGATATTGATGGATATTTGTCCGAAAACAATCCTTGATGAGTTCTGAATTTCCCGGCTGGTATGATTTCATTTAATCATGTTTTGGAGTTGGTGATCCTCTAAGGGTGCAAAACCCTTGGAGGATTTTTTTATCCCTCAATCATATCAGTCATGATCTTGGCAGAAAGCAGACAGAGGGGAATCCCACCTCCGGGATGTACGCTGCCACCACAGAAATACAGGTTTTTGATCTCCGAAGAGAAATTGGCGTGTCGTAGGAAGGCTGCATATCTGTTGTTGGAGCTGTTACCATAAAGCGCCCCGTTTGCACTTGATGTTTTGGATTCTATCGTTCTTGGTTCAAGGATTTCCTCCACTTCAATCAGTTGCTCCATATCAGTTTTTAGGACTCTATTGATTTTTTGGATAATGTGTTTCCTCGACTCTTGGATGAGTTTGTCCCAATCCTGCCCTTGGTTATTGGGGACATTGATCATCGTAAACCAATTCATGCATCCTTCGGGTGCATCGTCAGGCTTGTTGACAGAGGTGATGTTGATATAGACTGTGGGGTCTTGGAAGATGGACTTTTTATTGAAAATATGGTCAAATTCCTCTTTATAATTTTCTGAAAACAGGATGTTGTGCAAGTCGAGTTCCGCAAAAACCTTTTTGACTCCCCAATAGAATATCAGCGCCGAACTTGATTTTGGTTGGTTGAGCAATCGGGTTGGCTGCTTTTCTTTCTTAAGGATGGTCTTGTAGGCATTGACCATGTCCATATTATTGACGATGACATCTGCAAAATGGGAATTACCGGAAACGATGATTCCGATGGCTTTTTTGTCCTTGACAATGACTTCCTCCACTTTGGAATCAAAATAGAACTTGACACCCAAGTTCAAAGCTAGTCTGTATAAACTCAGGGTAATATCATGCATGCCTTTTGTAGGGAAAAAGGCCCCGATATTGAATTCCAAATGTGGAATGATATTCAGCGTAGCAGGAGTTTCATAAGGGTTAGAACCGTTGTAAGTAGCGTATCTATTGAAAAGCTGCACCATTTTCGGGTTCGAAAACTGCTTTTCATTGGCCTTATTCATGGTCGAAAAAATCCCCAATTTCCCCAATTTGAAGTAGCATTTAATCGCATCTTTATTTGCCCAAGTGCCAAATCGGTGCAAAGACTGATGCATAAATAAAGGAGCAAGGTGATCGTAGATAAAAGCGGATTTTTGAAGCGATTCAAAAACATGCGGTGCCGGTTCGCCCAATTTGGACTCAACCTCAGCAGCAAATTTTTTGGTATCTCCAAAGGCTTTGATCTGTGTCCCGTCTTCCCAAAAATAGTGACAGGCAACAGGCAGTCGGATGTAGTCAAAGTGGGCTTTGGGATCTTTCCCCGAAATTTGAAACAGTTCTTCCACCTGATCAGGAAGTGTAAACAGCGACGGACCTGCGTCAAAGCGGTAGCCTTTGATTATAATTTCTGAAAGTTTGCCGCCGGGATAGGAATTGGCTTCGAAGACATTGACTTCAAATCCTTTGTTTTTGAGGCGGATGGCAGCTGCCAAACCCGCTATTCCTGAACCGATGACGATTGCTGTTCTGTTCATTTTGTAATGAAATATGTATAAAGTAAAAGAACAAAAAATAACTGAAAAGGATATTTGAAATGGGGCATTTGAATGGATTTAAATTAAAATCCCTTTGAAAGTTGTCTTCCAAAGGGATCCTATTTGATATGCTTCAATTCTTTATTTAATGGATATACGCAATTATGACAGTAGATTGGATATCCATTTAAATTCTTGTCTGCGGACTGAAATGCCCGGTACATCTGTCTTCCGACTTCCGTCTTCCGTCCCCACTCAAGAAGAAAATAGGGTCACTGGCAAAGAAGCGTTTATCCACGTTATATTTTCTCAAAAATCCTCCTGAAGCTGCAGGCCTCGCTCAATCTCGCATGCAGGTCTGAGATCAAGACCCTTTCCTGTTCGGTCGTATCGCGGTGTCGGATAGTCACCATATTGTCTTCCAATGTCTGATGGTCCACCGCTATACAGAATGGTGTACCGATCAAATCCTGTCTTGTATACCGCTTTCCGATGGAAGCAGCTTCTTCATAGATGATGTTGAAATCATACTTCAGCAATTCGACAATCTCCTTGGCTTTTTCAGGCAAACCGTCCTTTTTGATCAAAGGAAGAATGGCCGCCTTTACCGGCGCAATGGCAGGGTGCAGTTTGAGGTAAGTTCTTTGTTTTTCTTCTGACTGTTCGTCCACAAAGGCATTGCACAAGGTCATCAAAAACAGCCTGTCTGCACCGATCGAAGTCTCGATGACATAAGGAATGTAATTTTGGTTGATCTCAGGATCAAAGTACTGCTGCTTCTTTTTGGAATACTCCTGATGGCTTTTCAGGTCAAAATCTGTTCTGGAATGGATTCCTTCTACTTCTTTGAATCCAAATGGAAACTCATATTCGATATCCATGGCGGCATTGGCATAGTGTGCCAACTTCTCATGGTCATGTCTTCTGAGCTTTTCTTCAGGAATACCCAAAGCCTTATGCCATTTCATCCGCGTATCTGCCCATACTTTATACCATTCCAATTCGGAACCGGGACGGACAAAAAACTGCATCTCCATCTGTTCAAATTCTCTCATTCGGAATATAAACTGACGGGCGACGATTTCATTTCTGAAAGCCTTTCCGATCTGTGCGATTCCGAAAGGAACCTTCATTCTGGCGGTTTTTTGGACATTCAGGAAATTGACAAAAATCCCTTGTGCCGTCTCTGGTCTTAAATAAATCGTAGTGGAATCCTCTGCTACCGAACCCACCTGAGTGGAAAACATCAGGTTAAACTGGCGAACGTCAGTCCAATTGGAAGTGCCGCTAATCGGGCATTTGATGCCCTCATTAGTGATCAGATCTCTCACTCCATCCAAATCTTCCGCTTCAAGCAATCTTGCCAAAGCAGCGGTCAAGCCATTTGCCTTTTCAATGTCTCCTGCCCTTTCAAAAACCGCAGCATGTTCTTCGAGAAGTACATCTGCACGGTACCGCTTCTTGCTGTCTTTGTTGTCGATCATCGGGTCGTTGAAGCTGTCTACGTGTCCGGAAGCCTTCCAAGTGGTGGGATGCATAAAAATCGCTGCATCTATCCCGACAATGTTTTCATTGAGACGCGTCATGGTTTCCCACCACAGGCGCTTCAGGTTATTTTTCAGTTCAACTCCATAGGCCCCATAATCATAGACGGCCTGAAGGCCATCGTATATTTCAGAGGAAGGATACACAAAGCCATATTCCTTGGCATGCGCGATTATATCTTTCAATTGCGTGTTTTCCGCAGTGGTATCATTTTTTGCCATGGGCGCAAAATTAAAGAAAATGGCTGAATAGCAAGGGAAAGAACAAAAAACAAAAAGCTCAATTACCTAAAAACTTCCTCTTGGTAAATCCTTCGCCCTTCTTTATTACTCAAAAAAGCTGCTTCAATGATTTTCAATACATCAATCGCTTCTTGTATTTTCACCTCCGGCAGGGATTTGCCATGGATGGCATCAGCGATATTTTGGTAAAAAATCCTGTAATCACCTCTTTCCGTTGGATAGGAAATGGTTCCTTTTTCGAGGTGGAGTTTGCCCCAAGCTGCTGCATCTTCCAATCCCCAATTGATCCCTTCAGGGATTTGGTCGGATTTGAATGCTTTCTCCTGTACATCCAGTCCATATTTGGCATAGGATCCTTTTTCTCCCAAAATCATGAATCTCGGAATCGGGGCATTGGCCAAAACACTTGCAGTCAACCTGACTTTGAGTCCCTCATACATCATGGTAATATCAAAAAAATCGTCCGCAACCGCAGCGGTTCTTTGCTTCAAAATCTCTGCATAAATCCAAGCAGGCCTACCAAAAAGCATTACCGCCTGATCTATCAAATGTGTCCCGAGGTCATAGGTAATCCCATTTCCTGGAACTTCCTTTTCTCTCCAATTGTCCACCAAAAGCGGTCGGAACCTGTCGAAGTGAGATTCGAAATGGACGATCCTGCCCAAAACATCTTCTTGAAGCATTTTTTTTATCGTCTGAATATCTCCGTCCAACCTGCGGTTTTGGAATACTGACAGGATCAAATTTTTGGAATCGGCGAGTTCTTTCAACTCCTCGGCTTCTTGGGAATGGATGGTGACGGGCTTGTCCACGATTACATGCTTACCTGCCTCTAAGGCCAACTTTGCCTGTGAAAAATGGTATTCATTTGGCGTGAGGATCACGATCAAATCTGTGGCATCGGCTGCCAATAATTCCTCCAGACTTTTGAAAATCCGGACATGGGGATATTTGACTTTAGACTTCTCTTGGTTTCTCTCGACCACCGCGGTCAATTCCAAGTCTTTGCAAACTGAAATAAGGGGAGCGTGAAAATTTTCTGCCACGGAACCATAGCCGACTAGAGCAGTCCTAATTTTATTCATATGCCAAGTTCAAACGCTTTTTTTACCAATTCGGCAACAGAACTCACTCCAAGCTTGGCGTGGACTTTTTTGCGGTGCGCTTCTACTGTGTGGATGCTAAGATGCAGTTCTTCAGCCACGTCTTTGTTGGTCATACCTCGCTTGATCATTCTTACTAGTTGGAGTTCACGCTTAGAAAGTTTGAATTTCTCTTTATAAAAATCCGAATACCTCTCATCAATATTTTGCTGGATTACTTTCTGAAAACTCATGATATGGTTTCCTTCAAATACTTCCTTAACGGTATATATCAATTCGTCTGAATCTGCATTTTTTAGAACGTAAGCATCGGCACCTAATTTTTGACATTTGAGAAAAATGGCCTCATCGTCATACATGGACAGGACAATTATTTTTGAATTTGGAATCAATCTTTTTACTGATTCAATCACTCCTACCCCGTCCAAAAAAGGCATATTCATGTCAGTCAGGATGATGTCAACCTCGTGCTTTTTTAAAAATTCCAACAATTCTATACCATTGGAAAACACTCCTTCAATCCTAAAGTCATCATCATCTTCCAAAAGACTTGCTATTCCCTTGGCAAACATTTTGTGGTCATCAGCTAATGCTATCCGGATCATATTTTTATTAATCTAGAGGGAAGATAAATCAAGCATTTTGATTTGGCAAGATGAGTTTTATTTCAGTCCCTTTGCCCAAAACAGAATGTAGGATCATCTCCCCACCAATGGTTGACATCCTGCTTCTTAGGTTATGAATACCCAAACCTGAAGACTCTCCGTTATATTCAAAGCCCTTGCCATCATCCCTTACCAAAATCACAGGCTGTTCCAGGCTGGAATCGACTTTAATCTCAATCAGCTTTGGTTGCGCATGTTTGATAGCGTTATTGAGACATTCTTGGATAATGCGGATAAGCACTAGTTTTTTATCTTTATCGAGTTGTAGGGTATAGCCTGTTTGGTGAAAAGCGACTTGGCAGAAATCGGCAGAATCGAGTTTATTGAGTTCTCTTTGAATAAATTCCTCCAAGGAAATCTCCTCCACCCAATCAATATTTAGAGATTTGGAAAGTATCCTGACTTCATGGATGATTTCATTGACCATAACTTTCCCTTCGGAGACTTTCTCTGGCTTGGAGCTTGAAAGGTTCATTTTGGCAAGTGAAAGCAATTGCCCCACATTGTCATGCAACTCTTTGCCGACGTGTGCGAGGATATCTTCACGGAGTTCTTTTTCAACGTTCAAAACCGTTTTTTCATATTCAGCCCGGATTTCCCTGACTTTCTGTTGGTTTTTGATCTGTCTCTGACGGTGGTATATCACCATGATCACGATAAAAGACACCATTAGCACCATTAGGAAAAATCCCAACAGCACGATTATAAAAAGATCGGAACCGTTGTTTTTCATTGGTGATTTTAAAATTGATTAGTCCTTTCCAAGATAAGAGAAAATGTTTGGAAAATTAGAGGAGGTAAATCAGGTGATTCCTGACCTGATGGTTTTTTTTGAAAAAGCAGGTAGATAATAGACCAATCCAAAAACCAGATACATGGTCCCTCCTATCAACTTTAATACAAAATTTAACCGCATCCACATGGCAGCTTCTAATTCTATGATATTGTACAAAAATGTAAAAAACAGCATCGAAGCGCTGTAAAAAAGCAGAAAAAAAGACACCACCCAAAAATCAGGAACCTGCCATAATTTTTCATCTAAATAAGTGTCCTGCGTCATCACAACATAGAAAAAATAAAAACATCCAAGGATGATAAGTGTGCTTCCAATAGTTAGGCTAAAATTATGAAATTGATCTATTGGATTTAAAAACAGGGAATTGAGAATCCCAAAAACTCCAAATAACAAGGCCGTCAACTTCAATATCACTTTGCTCTTTTGGCCATTCAAAACCGCAGAAAGGTAAATCAAAATTAAAATCGTCTCTCCATAGACAAATCCGATATTATATACCCAATGATTTCTAATCCCTTGTTTGCCTAAATATCCTCCATAAAACTCTATTATCGACACCAAAACCAAAATACAAAAAACTATTCGGTGCCCTTTTTTGAAACCTTTCAGGTCCAAAAAAAAACATGGAATACTCAAAAGCATCCCTGCAAGAATCATAAGGAGGTACCAAATTATGGAATTCATAAAAAATTAAGGATTACAATTTGGCGGACAAAGCAACCCTCCATTTCTAGGGGAACCTCCTGAATTACGGGTTAAATCAGTAGAATTTTTAGATTCGTTCCCTAGGTCGATGATCCCATTTTCAGTCTTATTTGCTGCAGCGACGGCGATGGAAATGCTTCCTATATAATCTTCCCTGTCCTTTTGGTCGATCGGCAGGATATCGAGATTTTCTTTGTCATACTGTCCAAAATACAATTTGAGGCCACCACTTTTTGAGTCAGTCATGTCAAGTAATTCCTGAATCAACTTCCTATCAAAAAATACCCAATCTGACTGTTCATCGATGTCTTTCCCGTTTTTGTTTTTGCCTTTTACACATTTTTTGACTGATTTTGCATAAGCCAATCTAAAGGCTTCCAACTGTTCTTTTGTCATAATCCTTGATTTTGTGTTTCAGTATCCAATAAAGAAAAAAAATGGCAAAATTTTATAGCATTGCCATGTTATTTCCTTCTGTAAAGTTTGTCTTGAACAGCGATGGAAGAAAAAATGAAACCCCAAAAATCAGGTACATCATACCTGCCATCAATCTGTTGAACCCAAAAATAACCGAGACATTGTCGACCACAAATTGGGGAGAAAACTGGTAGAACCCAAAAACCAAGACCGCTTCGGAATAAAAGAAAAGGATAGCAGTACTGATCCAAAAGTGAGGTAAGGCTATCAGGTTCCAATCTTTAAAAATCAGGAGGTTCAGTATATTATTAAGGAACCTGACACATAAAACAAGAATGAAAATGCTATTGGGTAAAAAGGAGTAGAATTGAAAGACAGTTGAAATGGGCTGAAAAAATACAGAATTGAAAATACCCCAAACTAGTAAAACAGAGAAAATAATAAAGAAGATTTTTTTTGCTGTTTTACTTTTTTCAAACTGAAGAAAATACAAAATAAGCAGTAAGGATTCAATATATATCCAACATATATTGTAAAGCAATGAATTATTGATTCCCTTTTGGGCGGTATACTCCCCAAAGGATTCAAAAACCATTACCAAAAGCAAAATTCCCAAAATGATTTTTTTGCCCTGAACTTTGCCTTCTGCTTTGAAACTCAAAGAAAGGAAAGTTAAAACGAGGCTTAATCCGATCACAAAAAGATAAATCCCACTTGACATTTCAACTATTTTATTGTCCAAAAGTAAGTGGAATCAAAACACCAAAAAATCCCGTGTTTGGGGTATTTTTTAGCAAAATCACAAAAAAAAAGGAGTCAGATTGCGCTGACTCCCCTTTTTTTTGAAGCAATTATAAAATTAAACCGCCTTTTTAGCAACTTCTTGAGCGCTTTCGGCTTCGATTTCTTTTTTCATCAAATCGACTACGATTGGAGAGGCAATATAAATGGATGAATAAGTACCCACTATTACACCGATAAACAAAGCAAAGGAGAATCCTCTCAATACTTCACCTCCGAATATCAACAACACCAATACCACTATCAAAGTGGTGGCTGAGGTAATTAACGTTCTTGCCATGGTTTGGTTAATGGCATCATTAAACATCTTCACCAACTTGGAGGTACCTCTCATTTCGATATTTTCCCTGATACGGTCAAATATGATCACTGTATCATTGATGGAGTAACCAACCACAGTCAACATAGCTGCAATAAAAACCTGATCGATCTCGAAAGTGGCACCGAACGCACTTGCTATAGCAAAAGCGGCTATAACAAAAAGAACGTCATGTGCTAAGGCAATGATGGCTCCCAGGGAAAACTGCCATTTCCTGAATCTCAAAAGGATATAAAGGAAGATGGCTACCAATGCAAAGAACATCGCTTCTGCAGATGATTTTTTGATGTCATCTGCAACAGTAGCACCGACTTTGGATGAACCTGTGATGACAAACTGACCATCCTGAATATTTGCTGCATCAGTAGAATAAGTCAATCCCATGATGTTTGCAATACCTTCCTTCACCTTGCTTTCGACTTCAGCATTGGAAGCATCGTCATCCTCATTGATCAAATAAGAAGTAGTCACTTTCATGATATTGCTGGCACCGTAGGATTTGACTTCCACCGAACCATCAAATTCGCCATCAAGACCTACTTTCAATTCCGAAGCAACCACAGGCTGTGCAAAGGTCACGATATATGACCTACCACCTGTAAAGTCAACACCAAACTTCAGTCCACTGATCAAGGCAATAACAAGACCTACAACAATTATTCCTGTAGAAAAGATGTAGGCAACCTTTCTCTTACTCATGAAGTCAATGTTGAGGTTTCTCAACAGTCCTTTTGCCAACGGTGAAGTGAAGGAAATTCTGCTGCTGTCCCCTTTCTTACTCGTGAGGTGTACAATCAATCTGGTGATAAATACAGCCGAGAAGAATGAGGATGCAATACCAATCATCAATACGATCGCAAAACCTTTTACAGGACCTTGTCCCAAGGCATACAAAATCGCACCTACAAGGAAGGTGGTAACGTTTGAATCCAAAATTGCGGAAAACGCTTTACTGTAACCTTCGTTGATAGCAGCTATCAAGCCGCTCCCATTTGCCAATTCTTCTTTGATCCTTTCAAAAATCAAGACGTTGGCATCAATAGACATACCGATCGTCAACACGATACCTGCGATACCCGGCAAGGTCAAAGCCGCTCCCAACTGGGCCAAAATTCCCAAAATGAAGAAGATGTTAAATATCAATGCTGCAATGGCTACAAAACCACCTTTGGCATAATATGCTACCATGAAAACGACTACCAAAAGCAAGCCTGCAACCATTGATATGATACCTTGGCTTTGTGCTTCTTTACCCAAAGTAGGACCGATGATGGCTTCTTCCACAATTTTGGTAGGTGCAGGAAGTGATCCTGACTTTAGGATATTTGCCAAATCTTTCGCTTCTTCAATGGTGAAGTTACCGGTGATTTCCGACTGTCCTGAAGGAATTTCGCCCTGCACCGTTGGTGCGGTATACACGAAATCATCCAAGACAACAGCTATTCTTCTACCAATATTTTCTCCTGTCAGTTTTCTCCATCTTCTAGCGCCGTCAGCATTCATCTGCATGCTTACTGCAGGGCGGGAAGTCTGATCCAAAGTCTGACGCGCATCGGTGATCACATCTCCTTCCAATGGCGCTTGGTCACCTGTTCTGCTCTTTTTGATAGCATATAGCTCCAACAATTCAAGATTGTCCGCCACTTCGGGCTTTACAGACCATAAGAATTTTACGTCTCTAGGCAATACAGACTTGACATCTTCTCTTGCAAAGATCCTGTTGATCGCTACAGTATCCCTAATTTCATAAACCAATCCCTGATTGGATTTGGTCAAGGAGAAAATCGGGGACACAGAAGTGGATAAATCCGTCGAATCTGCTGTTCCTGCCAATTGCTTTTCAAGTTCTGACAAAGCAGCAGCAGCTTTTGCCGAATCAGTCTCGGCACCTTCCGGTTGAATAGCGGCCTTTTTAGCTTGAGCTTCCGCTACCAGAAGACTGTTTGCAGCTTCCAATTCTGACAAATACTCATTCACTTCTGCCACTTCCCAAAATTGAAGCTTAGCCACCCCCTGAAGGAGATTTCTCACCCTTGTGGCATTGTCGACACCCGGAAGTTCGATCTGTATACGGCCCGAACCTTGGATTCTCTGGATATTTGGTTGAGAGGTTCCAAACCTGTCAACCCTTGTTCTTAGGATATTGAATGAGCGCTCTATTGCATTTTCAACTTCAGTATCGATGATCTGAAGTATATCAGAATCAGAAGATTCCAATGAAATACGACCCCTATTTGCAGCAGTAGCAAATATTGCACTCAGCTTTTGATTAGGTGCCTGATTTTGCCAAGAGGTATAAAAAAGGTCTACAAATTTGCTGTTGCTGGTTTTGGCAGCTTGGCTAGCTTCTTCCAATGCGGCGTTGAAAGCCAAATCTTTGCTGTTTCCTGAAAGACCTTTTAGAATTTCGATTGGAGAAACTTCTAGGGTAACGTGCATTCCGCCCTGTAAGTCAAGGCCGAGTCCCAATTCGGTTTCTTTGATTTCTTTATAGGTGAATTTGGCACCTAGAAAATTATACACCGGCTCCCTGTAGATAGAATCGAGGTAGGATTGCTTTTTGGCAAAATCCATATTTCCAGATTCATCAGTGGCAAATGTCACGGCCTTTTGTTGAATGTTATTTGATACGAATGTGAATGATAGGTAATACAGACACAAAGCTGTGACTACCACGGTCAGAAACACAATGACTCCTTGGTTACGCATATGATTGATTTTTGATTGTTTGATTACAAGATTTTGGGGAAAGCCATTACAGGCTCAGGCATTCGAGAAAGGAAAAAATATCAGGGAGCATTGGGGGAAATGATCCTCTCTAGGAGGATTTCCCAATACGGAAAATTCAAAGGCAATGAAATACTTGCTCCGTTTGTAATTGGCTTTTCAAAAGAAAAATTCTCATAAATCAGGTAAAATACCTGTTGAGAAAGTACGGTTACAAATGGAACAACCGCATCAACTGCTACATTTAAAAAAGTCTGGTTTTCAGAAGGAGAATCCGCATCTTGGGACTGTTCCTTATGGCTTTTAATGGATTGATCTGTCCCTTTCGGAAAATATTCAGCTCCGCTCACCAGTAGACAAAAGAACAGCACCAGCAAAATGGTAACTCTCTGTCTCATTAAGGCGATATTTTGGCTTTGCTTTCTCACGGAGGAGCAAATATATAAAGATTTGTAATTTCAAAAGGCCTAACCCAAAAAAATCTGACCCTAAAGAATACCGTTTACTTTGTTTTGAGTCGGAGGTAAGTCCTGATTACATCCAAAGCATGATCAAAATTCCTGTTGTTGGGAATAATCAGGTCTGCATCATTTTTGAACGGTTCAATATATTTTTCATAAGTAGGCATCACATGCATCTCATACCTGTAAAGCACATCATCTAAGTCATAGCCACGCTCCACCTTGTCCCTGACGATTCGGCGCTTGAGCTTGATGTATTCTTTGGCATCAATAAATACCTTCAGGTCCAACAGATCAGCCAACTCAGGGTAGTATAGCACAAATATCCCTTCCACTACGACCACGGGTGCAGGTGCAAATTCGAGTGTTTTGGGTTTTTTATTCGGATTATTGAAAGTATATTCCTGTCTGTAGACAGTCTCTCCACTTTGGATCTTTTTGATATCTTCTGCGTATTGCGCAAAATCTATGGAATCTGGTGTATCAAAATTATGGATCCCTTTATCGTCTACCGGCTGAAGGTGTCTTGGCTTGTAATAATTGTCCTGGGAAATCAAACAAACTTCTCCGGGCTCAAATGAATGAAGCAGCTTGTCCAAAAATAAAGTTTTGCCTGATGCGCTTCCCCCGGTAATTCCTAGAATAAATGGTTTGTTCATGGGGAACAAATTTAAAAATTTATTTGAGAAAGTTGACCAAAGCTTTTACAGCCTTACCACGGTGGCTGATTGCGTTTTTTTCTTCCAAGGTCAATTCGGCAAAAGTTTTTTTGAATCCATTGGGTACAAATACAGGATCGTATCCAAATCCGCCCGTACCTATTCTCTGATGGATGATTTCACCTTCCGCAACGCCGTCAAAGGCATGCTCTTCGCCATTAAGAATCAGTGCAATCACCGTTCGAAACCTTGCTTTTCTATTTTCCTTTCCTGCCAATTTGCTCAAAAGCAGGTCTACATTCCGCTCATCACTTCTCGGCCCGCCGGCAAATCTCCCTGAATAAACGCCTGGAGCTCCGTCCAAAGCTTCCACCTCCAAGCCCGTATCATCGGCAAAGCAATCTACGCCATAGTTGTCTTTGACATATCTGGCTTTTTGAAAGGCATTGTGTTCTAAGGTATCGCCGGTTTCGGGAAGCTCTTCCCTGCAGCCGATTTCTTCCAAGGATACTATGGTAAAATCATCTCCAAGGGCAGATTTTACCTCTTCTATTTTCTTTTTGTTGTTGGTGGCAAAACAGATCTTCATACGGTCGAAATTAGGGAGAATAATTGGAAAAGGGTAAAATCCCACGTCCTGAAAATATCTCCCGCAAATCTCGCTGACCTTCGCATAAAAAAAATGAAATTCCATGATTAAGCTTTCTGAGAAAAAGTTCTGCGTACATCTGCGCAGTCTGCGGGAGCTTTAGATTAACAGAATCCAAAAATTACTCCCGCGGATTTCGCTAACCTCCGCAGAAAAAAATCAGGTATACTTCTTTATGGCTTGCCAAGAATATGCTCTGCGTACATCTGCGCAGTCTGCGGGAGCTTTAGATTAACAGAATCCAAAAATTACTCCCGCGGATTTCGCTAACCTCCGCAGAAAAAAATCAGGTATACTTCTTTATGGCTTGCCAAGAATATGCTCTGCGTACATCTGCGCAGTCTGCGGGAGCTTTAGATTAACAGAATCCAAAAATTACTCCCGCGGATTTCGCTAACCTCCGCAGAAAAAAATCAGGTATACTTCTTTATGGCTTGCCAAGAATATGCTCTGCGTACATCTGCGCAGTCTGCGAGAAAATATGTTTACCACTGGTGAACACAGATTTTCACAGATGATTGGTAATTCCGGAAATTTTTTACTTCAGCTATGACCGCCAGTTGCATTTCTTTTAGGCTTTATTCTTTTTTTCTCTGCGTGATATATTATGTGATTTTTTCTCCGTGCCCATCGCGTTCTCTGAGGTAAATTTTTTCTTTGCATATTTGCGCCTTTGCGGGACACCTTCTCTTTTTTTCTGCGCAATTCTGCGAAGTCTGCGGGAGCTTCAAATAAACAGGATCAAAAATTACTCCCGCAGATCACGCTGACCTTCGCAGAATAGGGTAAATACACTTACTTTTATTCAAAAATCACCATCATGAAAAAAATCACCATTTACTGCGGTTCCAACAAAGGCAAAAATTCTATCTACGAAGAAGGGGCAAAAGCTTTGGCAAATGAAATGGTCAAAAGAAACTTGGCTTTGGTCTATGGTGCCGGCAATGTAGGGTTGATGGGTGTCATTGCCGATGCCATGCTGGAGGCAGGGATGGATGTGTATGGAATCATTCCTCAAAAACTAGTGGACATCGAAGTAGCCCACCGAGGATTGACAGAACTGACAGTAGTAGAAACCATGCGCGACCGCAAGTGGCTGATGGCAGAAAAAGGTGACGGATTTATCGCCATGCCTGGGGGAATCGGGACTTTTGAGGAATTGTTTGAAATCATGACCTTAAACCAATTGGCTTATATCAGCAAGCCTTTGGCATTGTACAATGTCAATGGCTATTATAATGGGCTGATTGCTTTTCTACAGCATGCTGTAAAAGAAGGATTTTTGCACCAAGCACAGTTGGACTTGCTGATCGTCAGCAGCGATCCTGCAGATTTATTGGAAAAGATGGCTGGATTCGAACCCAAGTTTATTGAAAAGTGGGAGGTGAAGTAGGGGCTAACTCCTGATCATTTATTCAAAAAAATCTGCTAAAAGACTATCTCCAAGCAACCATGTAAAATTTGGTTTGCATTTCAAGATACGTATCTGTGGACTATAGACTGAGAGCTATTGCATCTAAAAACAAAATTACTCAACAATATTTGTCCACCAAGGCCATCAATTTTTCGAGGTAAAAAGCATCGCTTTGGTCAAAGTCGTCCAATTGGTCGCTGTCGACATCAAGGACTATCCAAACTTTGCCTTCCTTAAATCCCGGAACCACTATCTCAGACCGTGAAGCAGAACTGCAGGCAATATGTCCCGGAAAAGCATCCACATCAGGTACGAGTTGTGTTTTGGCTTCTTTCCAAGCAGTCCCGCAAACTCCCTTTCCAAAGGCAATACGGGTACATGCCAAAGGCCCTTGAAATGGTCCCAATACCAACTGTTCTGCTTTAACAATATAAAATCCGACCCAAAAAAAACCAAAAGCTTCTCTCAGCACTGCTGCAACATTGGCAAGATTCGCATAGCTATCTGACTCTGAGGAAATCAAAGCCTCGATCTGCGGAAGAATGGCCTGGTATTTTTCTGCCTTCGGGGCTGCTTCAGGTAAGTAGAGGGATTCGGACATGGTTTAAAATAATTTATGGTTATGTATTTATGTTGACCGATGACGGATGAGCGATGTAGCCAACTTTCAGGTATTTGGACTTGTTTACTGCCAATAACATATTTGTAGGAGCCGTCACTCTGAGTGAAACGAAGAGTCTCTTATATTTTGAGATCTTTCAACCTTCCTGAAAAAACGGGACAGGCTGTACCTCGGATTCAAGATAACGCCACACAGCCAATCTATCCCCCATGATTTCTGATTCGGAGAGCAATTTACCTTTGATCAGGGGTGCCGGAATGCCTTTTCCAAATTGGACCTGACCTGTAAAAACCCGAGCTTCATCCCAAAGTTCATTTTGTATAAAACTTTTCAATACCTGCGCTCCGCCTTCTACGATCAGACTCTGAATTTTCCTTTGATACAGGTCTTCCAATACTTCCCCAATTCCAAACCCCGAGGATAACTTCACCCATTCTAAGTTCTCAGAACTCTCGGATTTAGCTTCATTGTAACAGATCGTCTTCTGCATGCCATCAAACAAATGGAGGTTACTGTCCAAAATCAAGGTTCTGTCCAACACGATCCGGACAGGATTTCTTCCTTCCCAATCCCTGACATTCAACTGAGGATTGTCGTATTTGGCGGTGGAAGTTCCGACCAAGATGGCATCTTCCTCAGACCGCCACTTATGGACAAGCTGCCTCGAATAGGCATTGGAAATCCATTTGGAATCAAAATTCTCCCTCGCCACAAATCCATCTCGGGTTTGGGCCCATTTGAGGATGACAAATGGTCTTTTCTTTTCGATAAAAGTAAAAAAGCGTTTGTTTTGCTCTCTTACTTCTTTTTCTAAAATCCCCGTGACAACTTCAATTCCTGCTTCCTTTAAAATCTGAATTCCTTTTCCTCCTACCAAAGGATTAGAATCCATCGCCCCAATCACAACTTTCTTCACTTTTTTTTCTACCAAAAGATTTGCGCAAGGAGGTGTTTTGCCCCAATGTGCACAAGGCTCAAGGGATACATAAACCGTCGATTCTGATAACAAATCTTGATTTGCAACTGAATTGATGGCATTGGGTTCGGCATGGGGACCTCCATATACCTGATGGAATCCTTCCCCAATGATGGTTCCATTATGCACAACGACACAGCCGACCATGGGATTAGGGCTGACATTGCCCCTTCCCCATTCTGCCAATTCGATGGCCCTCCGCATGTACAATTCATCCTGAGTCATGAGAATTAAGGTTTTGGACGGAGCGTAACAGCGCTTATTTGGGTGATTTTTCTGCTTTCGACATTGACATTAGGGATGGTCTCAGGTAGGTACTTTGTATTGAATGGAAGAATCACAACAGTATGGCTTCCTAAAATACCTCTCAATTTGAACCTACCTGTAGAAACGTCCACTGCGGTAGAGGAAACAGTATCTTTTCCCTGTATTGCATAGATGATGGCATTTTCCATGACGGGAAGTATTGATCCTGCTATTTCGCCAGTATCCGCTCTCGAGAAGGAACGGAGTTTGGGCTTCAACACAAAACCATTGGCTGGATTAGGCTGGGATGAAATAGACCTAAAAACCTCAAAATCAATAAAGATATCATAGGAAATTCCGGCATCTAAAGGATAATTGACTGTCAAAGAAGGATTCTGATCCTCAATATTTTCAATTTCTAAAGGTATCCTTGCTCCATCAATAACGACATAATGGTCTGTCCCCAATTTTAAAGTCAATTCAGTAATTGCCCCCACCAATAGTTCCCCCCTACCGACCAAAAACTGTCTGTCCAAAATTAGGCTTGAAAGATTGACCTGCTGATTGCTTTGCAGATTTTCAAAAAAGACAGGATCGGCGTTGTCTTGACCTCTTGTCCCTATTGTCGTTACCTCTACACCCAAAATCTCGACCCAAACCTCATCAAAATCTCCGGGTGCGTCTATTACAAATACATTGACAAGTGCAGTGCTTCTCTCTCCATCTGAAATACAGGAGGTTAAGAATACCGAAAAAAGAATTAGATTTTGTATATATTTTATCACAGGGTAAAATTAGTATTTTTGGACATGATGCAATGGGAAAAATTATTAAGTTCGGACAGGTTTGATTCTTCGAAAAAAGAAAATGCCTCCCCTGAATCTTTTAGAAGTGAGTTTGAAATAGATTACGACCGGATCATTTTTTCTGCTCCGTTTAGAAATCTTCAGGACAAAACCCAGGTTTTTCCACTTCCTGAAAATGATTTTGTCCACACCAGACTTACCCATAGCCTTGAAGTATCCAGCGTAGGCAGGTCTTTGGGAAAGTCCGCCGGTGAATATCTCATCAATAAATACCCCAATCTCGCCAAAAAAGGAATCCATTCCTCTGATTTTGGTGCCATCGTGGCAGCAGCGGCATTGGCACACGATATCGGAAATCCGCCCTTTGGACATGCTGGCGAGGAAGCCATCTCTGATTTTTTCAAGCACCACCCTTACGGATACATCTGGCAATCACATGTCAAGCCTCATGAATGGGCTGACTTGATCAACTTTGAGGGAAATGCCCAAGGCTTCAGGATGTTGGTTTCCAAGGATAACGGATTGAAACTTTCGTATGCAACCTTGGCAGCATTCACAAAATATCCAAGACCTTCCCACATTTTCAAAAGAGACCACAACCGCAGAAGTCAGAAGAAATTTGGGTTCTTTACCGACCAGCAAAAAGACTACGCCCAACTCGCCTCAGAATTGGGACTGACCAAAGTAAATGCAGAATGTTGGCTGAGGCATCCGCTTGCTTTTTTGGTGGAAGCAGCCGATGATATCTGCTACAGCATCATTGACCTCGAAGACGGCTGCACCATGGGCTTGGTGAGTATTGAGCAGACAATTGAGCTACTTGCCGAGATATTGGGGGACAAATTCAAACCTGAAAAATTAGAGAAATACAAAACAGACTCCCAAAAATTGGCTATTCTACGTGCCATGACGATCGGAAGTCTGATCTCCGAAGCGGTTGAGGCTTTTTGTACCAATGAAGAGGCCCTTCTTGCAGGAGATTTTGACAAAGCATTGACCGACATCATCTCTTCAGCTGGTGCCCTTGCGAAAATATCTAAACTATCTGTGAAAAAAATTTACAGGTCCAAACCCGTTTTGGAAAAAGAAGCTGCAGGATTTCAGGTTTTGGAAGGGTTGCTCGAAGTTTTTTCAAGAGCTTTAAACCACAAATTCTATCAGACCGAACTGTATTCAGGCAAAGACAAAAGTATCCTGAGGTTGTTGCCAGAAGATTTTCCTTTAGACGGATGGGAAATAAAAGTAAATCCCTATCCATTGCTCCGGGCTTTAGTGGATTTTATTTCAGGAATGACGGACAGGTACGCGCTTTCTCTTTACCGGAGAGTAAAAGGAATCTCCCTTCCGGGAACCTGATTCAAACAGAAAAAAATTACCTCTTTAAACTCCGAATTGCCTGAGGTGGTGGTCTACATGCCTCCACACAAATATCCCCCATTGCTGATGGGTCAGCGGACCAAAAACAGGATGGGACGCTTCCAAAGCGTAATCTATTTGGGGGTATTTGCTTAGGATGTTAATAAACTTTGACTTTTCTTCTTCAAAGGAAGCGTCCGGCGCATTTCCTGCAGTTTGAAATCTCTTTGGACCTTTGGCCAGCTTTGGGAATTCACTTCTGATATTGAAGAAGACAAACTTGAACATCAGCTGTCTGAATGTGGCGCTTTTGTCAGATTTGGGAGCCTTGAGAATTCCCTGATGGGCAAGATTACAGTGAACAAGCATCTCGGTAGCGGTCATCAGGCCCCAATTGGCTTTGGTATCGGGATTCAATTTTTCTGTTCGGGCAAGGAGTTCATTGACTGCCTGGGATGAAAGGATAGTTTTGCTCATTCTTGAAAGGCTTTAATTTCCTGAATCTCTGCGGAAATTTCAGGTTTTTTTTCCTCCAAGTCATAATCCATCTGAAGGCCCAACCAAAATTTAGGACTTGTCCCAAAAAATTTGGAAAACCTAAGGGCTGTATCTACTGATATGCTTCTTTTTCCATGGATGATTTCGCTCAATCTGTTTTGGGGGATAAATATCGCCTTGGCTAGCTTGTAAGCGGTCAGTCCCATTGGATCCAGAAATTCGGCCTTCAAAACTTCTCCCGGATGTATATTATTCAATTTTTCCATACTCTTTTTTAATTTAATGATAATCTAAAATTTCAACCTCATTTGCGTGGCTGCCATCCCACTGAAAGATAATTCTCCATTGATCATTTATTCTGATGCTATAAAATCCAATAAGTTTACCGCTCAATTTTTCCAAATGATTTGCCGGCGGAATTCTCAAATCATTGATGTTTGCTGCGTTATTGATCATTCTCAACTTTCGCCTTGCCGTATTTTGGATTTCAAATGGAAGCTTTTTGGAAACTTCTCCCTGCCAAATTATTTCTGTTTCCCTGCTGCCAAATGAGTTGATCATTCAAAAATAAGTTTACTTACGTCAAACATAAGTAATTGGTTTAATTTTCACAAACCTTCATTTAATAAAATATGTCTTGATGATCATTTTCTCAAAGTATTCCTTCTTAACCCCAAAATCTCTTAACTTTGTGCCTGCTTTTGAAAGGGTTAGTTATTTGACCCTTTTCATATAGACATATCCACCCAAGGATCAATTCAGAAATCTGGAGTTTTGGGTGGGAAAAAATAAAACCCCAAGGAATACCGTGAAAAAATACCAGGAGTTCAAACAAGTTGATTATCCCAAGATAGGAGTAGATATCCTCCAATTCTGGAAAGAGAATGACATTTTTAAAAAATCTGTGGACAACAGAGAGGGTTTCGAAACCTTCACTTTTTTTGAAGGACCGCCGTCCGCCAACGGTACGCCGGGTATCCACCATGTGATGGCAAGGACATTGAAAGATATTTTCTGCCGTTACAAAACGCTCAAAGGATTTCAGGTAAAAAGGAAAGGGGGTTGGGATACTCACGGACTTCCTGTGGAATTGCAGGTTGAAAAAGAACTCGGCATCACCAAAGAGGATATCGGAAAGAAAATCTCCGTCGAAGAATACAACCAAAAATGCCGCGAGACGGTCATGCGTTTCAAACATGAATGGGATGACCTTACCGAGAAAATAGGCTATTGGGTAGATTTGGATGATCCTTATATCACTTTCGAACCAAAATATATTGAAAGTCTGTGGAGCCTTTTGAGGAAGCTTTATGACAAAGGCTTGCTTTATAAAGGATATACGATTCAGCCTTTTTCACCTGCTGCGGGTACAGGTCTGAGTTCGCACGAACTCAATCAGCCCGGTACGTACAAGGACGTCAAAGACACTTCCATCACGGCACAGTTCAAAGTCAAAGGACAGGACAATACCTACATCCTTGCCTGGACGACCACGCCGTGGACCTTGCCTTCCAACTCGGCTTTGGCCATCGGCGAAAAACTCGACTATGTCAAAGTCAGGACTTTCAATCCCTACACCTTCGAACCGGTAAATGTCATATTGGCGAAAGCCAGAATGGGCGCTTACCTCAATCCAAAGGCGCAGGAAATCGCCATGGCCGATTTCAAAGCCGGAGACAAATTGATCCCTTATGAGATCATAGAGCAATACAAAGGCAAAGACCTTTTGGGTTGGGAATATGAGCAGCTTTTCCCGATTGCAGGTTTGGCTTTGGCGCATCCGGCATTTACGGTGGTGGCTGGCGATTATGTGACCACTGAAGACGGTACAGGAATCGTGCACCTGGCAAAAGCCTTCGGTGCGGACGATTTCAGGACTTTGGTACAACAAAATATACCTGGAGTTTTTGTCAAAGACGACTTGGGAAATGACATTCCGGTCGTAGACAGACAAGGAAAATTCCTTCCTGTGGTAGGTGAATACCTGGCTGCCAAAATGAAAGAACATGGCATCAGCGCCCACAAGGAATTGGGAGCGAATGATTTCTATGTCAAAAATTACCTCGAGGATGATGAGAGCAACAAGGAGTACAAAAACACCGATGTGATCATCTCCATCATTCTGAAGAATGAAAACAAGGCTTTCAAAGTAGAAAAATACGAACACACCTATCCACATTGCTGGAGGACGGACAAGCCGATCCTTTATTATCCTTTGGAAAGCTGGTTTATCAAAACCACAGCTTACAAGGACAGATTGGTAGAACTGAACAAAACCATCAACTGGAAACCTGAAGCAACGGGAACAGGCCGATTTGGCAACTGGCTCGAGAATCTGGTAGATTGGAACCTAAGTCGCTCCAGATTTTGGGGTACGCCGCTTCCGATCTGGAGAACAGCAGACGGCACGGAAGAGAAGTGCATCGGCTCAATCACCGAACTGAATGAAGAAATGGCGAAATCCATCGCTGTCGGCTTTATGGCAGCTTCTCCTTTTGAAGGAAAAGAAGTTGACCTCCACCGTCCTTATGTGGATGATGTAGTGTTGGTTTCTGCGAAAGGTGAAAAAATGTTCCGTGAACCGGATTTGATCGATGTTTGGTTTGATTCCGGGGCAATGCCATATGCTCAGTGGCATTTTCCTTTTGAAAATGAGGATATCTTCAAAGCCAATTATCCTGCAGATTACATTGCCGAAGGCGTGGATCAGACAAGGGGTTGGTTCTTTACTTTGCATGCCATTGCCGGTATGCTTTTCGATTCTGTAGCATTCAAAAATGTGATTGCAAACGGTTTGGTCTTGGACAAAAACGGCAACAAAATGTCCAAGCGATTGGGCAATGCCGTAGATCCATTCAAAACCCTGAATGAATATGGCCCTGATGCGCTCAGGTGGTACATGCTGAGCAATGCCAATCCTTGGGACAACCTCAAATTCAACCTTGAAGGCGTAGCAGAAGTACAAAGAAGGTTCTTTGGTACACTCCAAAACACCTATAATTTCTTTGCGCTTTATGCTAACCTGGATCATTTTGTCTATGATCCTGCCAAAAAAGTACTTGTTTCAGAAAGAGCAGAACTGGACCAATGGATCATCTCCAAGCTTCAGTCACTGATCTCCGAAACGGAGGCCGCCATGGACAATTACGATGCGACCAAGGCTACCCGTGCGATCATGAACTTCACCATCGACCAACTTTCCAACTGGAACGTAAGATTGGCAAGAAAAAGATTCTGGAGAGGAGAAATCAACAAAGACAAACAGGCAGCTTATGAGACTTTGTATGAATGTCTTTCCACTTTGACTCAGTTGATGTCTTCCTTTGCGCCGTTTTATGCAGATTGGTTGTACAAAAACCTGACTGAAAGCAGCAGGGAAGCAGGACAGGTTTTGCCTGAATCCGTCCACTTGGGAGATTGGAATGCTGCTGATCCAAAACTGATCAACGAAGACCTGGAAGCAAGCATGCAGTTGGCGCAGGATATTTCATCTTTGGTGCACTCTCTGAGAAAAAAAGAAAAAATCAAAGTAAGGCAGCCTTTGCAAAAAGTCTTGATCCCTGTTTTGAATGAGAAAACCAAAGCACAGATCCAACATGTGGATGACCTGATCAAATCTGAGGTAAACATCAAGGATATCGAATACATAGATGATACATCCGGTATTTTGGTAAAATCCGTTAAGCCAAATTTTGCTCTTTTAGGAAAAAGATTTGGTCCGAAATTGAAGCAGGTGTCTGCTGCGATCAATGCATGGGGGAAAGAAGAAATTTCATCCATTGAAAAAAATGGTTCATTTGATATGACCCTGGATGGGGAAACGGTTACCTTGACTTTGGAAGATGTGTTGATCTCTTCTCAGGATATCCCGGGATGGTCAGTTGCTTCTGATAATGGGGTAACAGTGGCCTTGGATGTGACTTTGACGGAAGAACTGAAGCAAGAAGGAATCGCACGTGACTTGGTCAACAGAATCCAAAATCTCCGCAAGGACATGGGTCTGGAAGTTCAGGACAAAATCACCATCAAAGTGGCCAAGCACGATGACATGGTAAATGCTGCTTTGGCAAATTTTGCCTCCTACATCCAAACCGAAACACAGGCGCTCTCGTTGGAAGTGAACGGTTCTGTGAGTGAGGGAACCCAACTTGACATGGATGATTTTGAATTGACAGTCAAGGTAGAGAAAGTATAAAATCAAATTAACACGCCACAGATAGGGGAGATTCTACAAAAAATCCTTAAATCTGTGGCTTTATAATGCTATCGATGAAGTATTTAAAATATTTTGCAATCGCCCTGCTGGTGATTATCCTTGACCAAGTTGTCAAAATGATTGTCCATTACGAGATGGATTTTGGGACACCGGGTCAGATTAAGGTATTTGGTGATTGGTTTAAGCTACATTACACCACCAACCCAGGGATGGCTTTTGGGATGCAGATAGGATCGGAATACGGCAAACTGCTGTTGACATCTTTTCGGTTGATCGCCATGTTTGGTATCGGTTACTACCTCTATTACATCATCAAGAAAAAACTACATCCTGCCTATATCGTCTGTATTTCCATGATTTTGGGAGGCGCAATCGGAAACCTCGTGGACAGTGTATTTTATGGTGTTTGGCTTAACAACGCACCTTACAATGCCCCTACCCCTTGGCTTCACGGTCAGGTGATTGACATGTTTTACATTGATATCTGGGAAGGATTTATTCCTGACTGGGTGCCATTATGGGGGGGAAGTTATACTGCACTTTGGCCGATTTTCAATATTGCAGATGCTTCGATATTTGTGGGAGTCACTATCATATTGATATTCCAAGGGCGGTTCTTCAAAGAAGAACTGGCTCCCAAAAAAGAAGAAGTAGATGAGATCCAGAAACAGTTTATAGAAGGCGAAGAAAACGCCTGACTCCAAAACCCTTGAGATAAAGATCTGAAGGGTTTTTTTGACCTATTATTTCAAGTATTGTCCAATTTTTTTCTACATTTCGTGACTTGTAAAACCTATGTCTGAGTTGCCTTTTTTTCAAAGTCCTGACCAAAAAATCAACCTTACCAAAAAGGGATTTTATTGGAACGACCGG
Source organism: Cognataquiflexum nitidum (assembly GCF_022538055.1). Classification (GTDB taxonomy): domain Bacteria; phylum Bacteroidota; class Bacteroidia; order Cytophagales; family Cyclobacteriaceae; genus Cognataquiflexum; species Cognataquiflexum nitidum. The sequence goes on from NZ_JAKZAM010000010.1 coordinate 52,688, forward strand.
ATATTACAGGTTTTGAGTTTCTTGGCTTTTGGGATTTTGGTCTACGATATCGGTTTTAGCAAAGTCGTCCAAAGCGGGAAACTGGCGGTTTTTTATAATTTCTTGTTGATTGTACTTTCTGTAGGCTATACCATAAGGCTGTTTTCAAAATCTGAAAAATACCGGACTTCAAGGTTGGTCATTGAGATCTTGATTATTCTCTTTCTGCTCACAGCGGCTGTTTTCAACCTGATGGGTTTTCAGATAGACCAAAACTTTAGGATCGCCAACTTACAGATTAAGTCATTTTTGGTCAATTTGCTGATATTCATCCTCTTTCTGATCGAATTGAGCAGGTTGAGTTTGGCGATAAATAAGCTGAAAGTACATCCGGCAGTGGTTTTTATCCTGAGCTTTTTATTGGTTATTGTAATTGGCACCGGGATGTTGATGCTTCCAAATGCAACCACAAATGGGATTTCACTTGTTGATGCACTTTTCACCTCCACTTCTGCGGTATGTGTGACCGGCCTGATTGTGTTGGATACTTCCAAGGATTTTACCTTTATGGGGCAGTTTATCATCATGATCCTCTTCCAAGTAGGCGGATTGGGAATGATGACGTTTACCAGCTTTTTTGGGTTTTTCTTCAAGGGAGGCTATTCACTCCAAAATCAGCTTTTTCTCAAAGACTACATCAATGAAGATAACATTGGAAGGATCAATTCCACCCTCGTCAAAATCATTGTTTTTACCCTAGTGGTAGAAGGCATAGCAGCCATGCTGGTATATTCCTTGATTGACAAGGGCTTGTTTCAAGGATTTGGAGATAGGTTGTTCTTTTCTGTTTTCCACGCCATATCGGGATTTTGTAATGCAGGGTTTTCTACGCTCCAAAATGGACTGTATGAATCAGGTTTCCGGCTCGAATACAATGTGCACCTTGTCATCGCGATGACGATCATCATCGGAGGGATAGGCTTTCCTGTAGTAGTAGGCTATTTTAATTACCTCAGGCACGTATTTATAGGTACAAAAAGAATGATTTTCAAAGGCGCGGAATACCAACATATTCCACGGGTGGTCAATATCAATATCAGGTTGATTGTCTATACGACATTTATCCTTTTGGTAATAGGCTTTATTTCCTACTATCATTTTGAATCTGAATATACACTCAAAGGCTTGTCAGGATATGGAAAATTTGTCACCGCATTTTTTGGATCTGTTACGCCGCGAACCGCAGGATTCAATACTGTGGACATGACAGCCATGGCAGTTCCTACGGTTTTGATTTACCTGATATTGATGTGGATCGGAGCATCTCCGGGGTCAACCGGGGGCGGGCTCAAAACAAGTACCTTTGCCGTAGCAGTTCTCAACACCCTGAGTGTAGCCAAAGGAAAAGAAAGGGTAGAAGTTTTCAGCAGGGAAATCAGCAGCGACACCATCAAAAAGGCCTTCGCAGTAATACAGCTTTCCTTCTTTGTCATTGGCTTGGGGGTATTTATGGTAATGCTTTTCAATCCTGAAATGAATATTCTTGATGTAGCGTTTGAGATATTTTCCGCTTTCTCTACAGTTGGATTAAGCTTGGGAATCACCTCTAGCCTATCTACAGGAAGCAAGATCGTGGTAACTTTGATTATGTTTTTGGGGAGAGTTGGTACTTTGACAGTTTTGGTGGCTATAGTCAAAAAAGCGAGGAGCCAAAATTATAAATATCCTGATGAAAGTGTCTATATAAGCTGATTTAAATCCTTTAGTTATGAAATATATCATCGTTAGTTTAGGGAATTTTGGGGCGTATCTCGCTACCCGTCTGACCAATTTGGGTCATGAGGTGATTGGGATTGATACCCGGGAATCAAAAATTGAATTGCTAAAAGACAGCATCACACACGTCATCATGATGGATGCCTCCGATGCGCAAGCCCTCAAAACCCTGCCCTACAAGGATGTGGATGTAGTCATTGTTGCCATTGGAGAGGATTTTGGTGCTTCCATTATGGTGACGGCTTTGTTCAAACAACTGAAAGTCAAAAGGCTGATCAGCAGGTCTATCAACAAAGTCCACGAAACTGTCATCAATGCTATCGGTGTGGACGAAATAATCCACCCTGAAGAAGATTCTGCAGAAAGAATGGCAAAAAAACTGCAGATGAAGGATGTGTTGGACTCTTTGGATGTCTCTGAGGATTATAATATCATCGAAGTGAAAACTCCAGCCAGGTACGTGGGTCTGACTATCGCCGAAACCGAGATCAGGCAAAACTACAATATCAATATCCTCACCATCATCAAAATGGAGGAAAAGGCTAATATTTTTGGAAACAAAACCTTGGTAAAAAAAGTACAGGGGGTACTTACCGCAAATACCAAAATCGAAGAAGGTGATATTCTTTTGCTCTTTGGCCATATCAAAGACCTGAGAACCGTCCTGAGTATGGATTAAACCGGCCTAAAATCCCTCTCCACAGACCTTGCAATAATTTGCATCTGCTTCATTGAAATTTCCGCAAGTGATGCATTTTTTCTTTTTACCATCTGCTTGATCTCGTTTGGCTTGGGTAAGTTCGGAGGTCACGATTCCGGTTGGGACTGCAATAATCGCATAACCCAACAGCATGATGACGGCGGAGATGAATTTACCCAAAGCTGTCACCGGCGTGATATCTCCATAGCCAACCGTAGTCAATGTCACGATGGCCCAATACATCGCCATGGGAATGCTGGTAAATCCACTTGTCGGTCCTTCCACGATAAACATAATTGTTCCCGCTATCAAAACAATGGTCAAGACAGATCCAACAAAGAGCTGGATTTTGGCCCGGCTGCTTCTCAGGGCACTTTTCAAAGTTTCTGCCTCCTTGACATAGCGGCCAAGTTTGAGGATCCTGACAACCCGCAACAACCTCAACCCGCGTATCACGACCAAAAATTGGGTATTCAACAAAAACAAACTGAGGTAACTCGGAATAATCGCCAGTAGGTCAACAATACCATAAAAACTGGTGATGTATCCCCATTTTCTATTGCTCAGCCAAAACCTCAGAATATATTCTACAGTGAATAAGGCCGTAAAAATCCATTCCAGAACGTAAAGGACATCATGGTATTTTCTATTGATCGATGGCTCCGAATCCAAAATGACCACCGTCACACTTGACAAAATCAAGACCAAAATAAATACGTCAAAATTGCGGGAAGCCCTGTCGTTGTGTTCGAATACAATATGTGCTAAGCGGGCTTTAGAGGGAAAAATTGCCATAGAAAAAGGTTTATCCTAATTTAGCTTGATAGAGGAAGAAATCCAAAGAATAATTACCCTCCAAGGTTTCAAAACCCTTGGAGGTTTGGATATCAATTGATTCCCATTCTTACAAATCCAAGTTCATCATCGACATTTTCATAAATCCATATTTTACCGTCTTTGACGAAATGCATTGAGGGACTGCTTTGTAGCTCCTTGACAAAGGTTTCACCCAAGACTTTGAAGTCCTTGTCCAGAATAGTGAGGTACACTTTACTCTTTTCTTTTTCTTCTTCGTCTTTGAAGTTTTCCTTTGGAATGCTTTCGTAGGAAAACCGATAAAATCTCTGGTTTTTATTGTCCCAAATAGGATTCCTGAAATTGATCTCCTGACCGATTTCGCTCGTCGCTCTGTAAAAATCCTCCTCTGATTCCACTTCAGTCACATATGTGCCTGTTTTGCCGCTTTTGGTAAGCTTGTTTTCATAATTCACCTGATAGAGGGAATCCTTCGCCATGTCATAGACAATTAAAGTATTGAATACTGAATTGGAAATGATAAGCTTGCCGTCCACTTCTGTGATGGATTGGTCAGGAGGAGAAATCATGATCATACCGTTAGAATTGAACTTGACGGAATAGTCCTCCAATTTTTCAAATCCTGGAAGTTCATGTTTCTTCAAGACTTTGTTTTGGTAATCGACTTTGGCTAGGTAGAAGTTTTTGCCTGTCCAATTGCCCAAAATGCCATACATAATATTTCCATCATCCGAAATAATGGCTCTTCTGGTGAAGCTCTCGTATGCCTCAAGTGAATCTCCCTCAAACTTCTCTCCGTTGAGTTTGTAAGTTCTCAACTTTTCTCCCTGAAAATTGAGCAAGGCCATATCCTGAAAGTTAGCAAAGACGATCTCATTATTTCCCATAAGGGAAATCCAGGAAATGTAATTTCCAACGCCATTTGGACCCTCTTTTTCGAATTTGATTTTTTCCTCAAGTACCAACTGATCAAGATTGACTTTATCGAGTTCGGAAGCTTCCTGATTCCAATTGTATAAGTATTTGTGGTCCTTGCTGATGGCCGAAACCCAAAGACCTCCACCGAGATTGATAAAGTCCTCTCCTGAATCCACCATGACAGTGTCCATAGAAAAGGTGATGTTGCTGAAGTCTTCTGCTGATTTTTCTTCACTTTCTCCACCGCAGGAAAAAAGAAAAAGAACTGAAAGGACAAAGAGTATATGTTTCATATGTTTGGGATTTTGATTCAAATTTATTGGTTTTAGATAACCCTCCAAGGGTTTAGAACCCTTGGAGGGTTATAGTTATTCATAATTGATGGTCATCCTCACAAAACCCAATTCATCATCCACATTGACAAAAGACCAGATTTTACCGTCTTTGACGAAAGCATAAGTAGGCACACTTCCTAAATGGCTTAGATCGGATTCACCGAGAAGATTGAAATCTTCATCCAAAATGCTTAGATACAATTTGGATAAAGGTTTTTCATGGGCCGATAGAAATAATGGCCAATCATTGTTTTCCATAGGGGATGTTTCGAAGGAAAACCTGTAAAATCTTTTGTTTATTTGATCCCAAATCAGTGGCTGAAAGTTGATTTCTGCATGTATGCCCTGAATGACTTCCCTCAGATGCTCTACTGATTTGACTTCTGATGGATAGCCACCTTTCTTAGCTTTTACCGATAGTTGAGGAGAATAATCAACATGGAAAACACTGTCATTTTCCAGATCCAAAATATATAAATCTGTATATCCTGTGCTGGATAAAACCAGCTTGTTGCCAAATTTTTTGACGGTTTTTTCAGAGGTAATAGACGTCATCATTTGGTCCGAATTTAACTCCACGATATAATCAGGCAATTCAGCTTCACCAGGCAATTTTATTTTTTTGATGGTTTTGGCTTCAAAATCCACTTTGGACATGGATGATTTTGCGCTCTTCCAAGGGTTTACCAGCAATCCGTAAACAACATTTCTACCTGCCAAAGCAAAAGATTTGCTTTGAAAAATTTCTCCTTCTAATAGACTGTCCCCTTCAAACTTATCCTTCTCTAGCTTCAGGTCCGATAATTTATTGCCATTCAGGTCAAATAGACCCATTCCCTCAAAGTTAGCTAGTAGAATTTGATTATCATCCGGCAAACTCATCCAATTGACATTGGATCCGACTCCATTTGGCCCTTCTTTTTCGAATGGTACTTTTCTCTCCAATACTAATTCATCAAGACTGATAATGTCTAAAGTAAAAGCCTGAAAGTCCCACAAATAAAGCTTGGATTGATCAGAATTGATTGTACTAGACCACAAGCCGCCTCTCAGGTTGATGATTTCATCTCCTGAATCCACCATCACCGTATCCATGGTCAGGGTGATTTTGGAATAATCTTTGACCTCTTCTTTGACTGTGTTCTCACAGGAAAAGAGAAAAAGAATAGAGATTGCGTAGAGTAGTGTTTTCATGGGATAGGATTTTGATTGGTTAGATTTGATAATTGGTTTTAAAAAACCCTCCGAGGGTTTCGAACCCTTGGAGGGTTATTTGGAATCGATGCTTAAGCGGACAAAAGCCAATTCATCGTCGATATTCTCAAAAATCCAGATTTTGCCGTCTTTGACGAAGTGGGTGCTGGGAGCTCTTTTTAGCTCGGGAACTTTAGATTCGCCTATGATTTGTAGATTTTCGTCTAAAATCGTCAAATAAACTTCATCGTTACTTTCAGGTAGGTCCAGTGGTTGGGCCCCTTCATTTTCTTTTTCCAAAAATCTTTTAAAATAAGAAAACCGATAGAAAATTCGATTCTCATTATCCCAAACAGGTTTACTGAAATTAATATCTTCTTGTGACTTTTTATAGAGTTCTGACAAGGCTTCAATAGACTCCACTTGATTTACTGTATTCTCCTTTTTTCTGTTAGGAGTCAAAGAACTTTGAAGAGAAATATATTCCAATGTTGTTTCATCATTCGCCAAAACATAAAATTCATTTGCGATTTCATTACTCAAAATAACTTTGTCCATAGAAGTTGAAATAAATAAAGACGGCCCCATTCCGCCTGCCGGTGCTCCATTCATAATCAGTTCAATTCTGTATTCTTTCAGTTTATCGAATTCCGGCATCTCAAATCTTGTGTTTTTATTGTTTTCAATTTCGACCTTATTGAAAACATAGTTGTTGCTTTCCCAAGCGACGGAAAATCCATAATGCGTATTAGGATCACTTGGTAAAGAAAACAATCTCATCATAAATTCTTCTGATGAGAGGCTCCCTTTCTCAAAACCCCCATATTCCAATTTTTTCAAAATTTTTCCTAAAGAATCCAGTATAAAAAGTCCTGAAAAACCCTGAACCAGAAACCTGTCCTCTCCGAGCAGGTTAAAATTGGAAACAAAATCTCCTATTCCGTTTGGTCCTTCTTTCTCAAGTTTGATTTTGCCCTGGAGTTCTAGCGCGTCAAGGCTGATTTTTTCCAGACTGAATTCCTGTTGATTGAAGTTGTATAAATATTTCAAATCCTGACTGAGGCTTGATTGCATCAGGTTGCCATTCAGGTATAATATCTCATCCTTCGAATCCACCATAACTGTATCCAAAGAAAAAGTCATTTGGGAGAAATCAGCTTTCTTTTCGGTACTGCTTCCGCAGGAAAAGAGAAAAAGTATTGAAATTAGTATAAGGTAGTTTTTCATAAAATTTGGGATAAAACTAAAAATAGTGGATTCGTAATGAAATCCAAAAATCAAACCGTTAAAAGTTGTTGGGTGCTCAAAATACTTCAATTCTTTCGATTGAAAATTGAGAGAGAAGCAAAAAATCAAACTTCCATTAAAAGCCAAATTCGATATTTTTACTAGTCTACTAGATAAATTATCGGATATTTTTACTAGTCGACTAGGTAAATTATCGAATAATTTTACTACTCTTATAAAATTTCCATTTATGAATTCGTACATTTGACTAGGAAATCCTGCGAAAATGAAAAGGAAACTCTACGAAAAGCTACTCCAACATCTCCCCAAAAAGGAATTTACGATCCTGACAGGTGCAAGGCAAACGGGAAAAACCTCCTTGTTGCTAGACCTGAAGACATATTGTCAGGCACAGCAAATTCCCCAGATTTTTATCAACCTCGAAAACAAATCCTTATTGGCGGAGCTCGATGCCAATCCGCTGAACTTATTGGCATACCTCCCGGCGCAAGATCAAAAAACCGTGGTCTTTATGGATGAAATCCAATACTTATCCGACCCTTCCAACTTCCTTAAATTGATCTATGATGAGTACAGTCACCTGATCAAAATCGTCGCAAGCGGTAGCAGCGCTTTTTATATTGACAAAAAATTCAGGGATTCATTGGCGGGAAGGAAAAGGATTTTTCACCTCATGACCTGTGATTTTGAGGATTTTTTGATGCTTCAGGGCAAAGAAAATCTTTGGCAGGAAGTAGTCAGAATAAGAGAGCAACCTGAAGCAAAAAGCTTGAAAATAGATTTGCTCCGCTTGGAATGGGAAGGATATATGCTTTATGGCGGTTATCCCGCTGTCATCACCGAACCTTTGGTCAGTGAAAAAATAGAAATCCTCAAAGAAATCAGGGATTCATTTATCAAAAGAGACATCATAGAAGCAGGCGTTCAAAATGAACTTGTATTCTATCAATTGTTTCAAATCCTGGCTTCACAAACTGGCCAATTGGTCAATGTCAATGAATTGAGCAATACCTTGAAAGTCAGAAACGAGACAATTCTTAGCTACCTTGAAGTAATGGGGAAGTGTTTTCACCTGTCATTAGCAAAGCCTTTTTTTGCCAATATTAGAAAGGAATTGGTAAAGATGCCCAAAGGGTACCTGATGGATACGGGTCTGAGAAATTCCCTGCTCAACAATTTTACCCCTGTCAATCAGCGGCCTGACAAAGGCGAATTATGGGAACAGACAGTATTTAGGGTGTTGGCCGACAGATTTGGAACCGATGCAATCCGATTTTGGAGGACAGCAGACGGCAAAGAGATAGACTTTGTGCTGCCGGATGAAAATCCACCTTTGGCCATAGAAGTAAAATTTGATGAAAGAATGGCCAAAATCAAAAAATACCAATTGTTTTTGGATACCTATCCTAATTTTAAATTTCAGTTTGCTACCATACAACCATGGACTGAGGATTTTTTCAGGAGGTTTATCTGAGAATAAAGGACACTCTCCCTCTGGTACCAATGATGTCACCGGAGCTGCGGGCATCATAATTCTGTCTCATTGTTTTGGCTAAAGCCGATTTTTTGCGCGGCACTTATTTGTGAATGGGCTAAAGCCACATTCCTATTGATACTTGACACTTCGTAGCCACCACCTCTCACCTCATCTTTTTCGTACTTCCGACTTCCAACTTAACCCTTCCAAAAGATATCTCCCTCTGGTCGATATGAAAAGGAGAAGGTAATTTCACATCTAACCACTTACGGTTCTGATACTTGGCACATGGTACTTCGTACTTTCTCACCTCCCACCTCTTACCTTTTATAAAAATCAAAACCAATATTTTCCACATTCCCTAACCTTGTAACCTTCGAACTTCCTAACCTTAAAACACCCCATCGTACTTCGTACTTTCTCACCTCTCACCTCTTACCTTTTATAAAAATCAAAACCAATATTTTCCACATTCCCTAACCTTGTAACCTTCGAACTTCCTAACCTTAAAACACCCCATCGTACTTCGTACTTTCTCACCTCTCACCTCTTACCTTTTATAAAAATCAAAACCAATATTTTCCACATTCCCTAACCTTGTAACCTTCGAACTTCCTAACCTTAAAACACCCCATCGTACTTCGTACTTTCTCACCTCCCACCTTTTACTTTTTACCCAACCTTCAAACTTTCTAACCTTAAAACCTTCCTTCGTACCTCCCTTTCATCCATCCAACCAATCCTTAAAATCCCCTACTTTTTCTCTGCTGACCAGGATGTCGTTGTCTGCACAGTTGGCCAATTTGATTTTTAGGCGGCTGTTGGAGTAGGTGTGGATTTCGGCGATGGCCGAAAAGGAAGCGATATATTTTCTGTTAAGTCTGAAAAACTTCCTTGGGTCCAACATGGCTTCTAATTGGTCAAGCGTATAGTCCAAAACATATTTTCTCCCCTCCACAGTCTGCAGGAAGGTGACTTTTTCTTCACTGTAAAAAATGGAAATATCCTCGGTCAGCACGCTTTGGATCTTTTCACCAAACTTCACCAAAAACCTGCTTTTATACTGGCTGGAATGTGGGGAAAGCAATTCCCTTATCTGCTGGAGTTCAATGCCAGGTCTGACTTGTTGGGATTGGAATTTTTGGATGGCCTGGGCCAATTCCTTTGGGTCAATGGGTTTGAGGAGGTAATCGACCGAGTTCAACTTGAAGGCCTTGATGGCAAACTGGTCAAACGCCGTGGTAAAAATAATCGGTGAACTGACTTTTACCCTTTCAAAAATCTCAAAACTCTGCCCGTCGGCCAATTGGATATCACAGAAAATGAGGTCCGGTAACACATTTGTTTCCAGCCATTTCACCGCTGAAGTAATGCTGTCCAGGTGTCCAAAAATCTCCGAAGTCGGCAGCAAATCCAACACCAATTGCCTCAACCTGTTGGCGGCAGGCCGCTCATCTTCTATGATCAGGATTTTCATGATTTTTCCAGTTTGAGAAGTGGCAGCTCGACGATAAATTCTGTTCCGGTCTTTGTGATTTTGGGGCTTTTATCACTAAGCAGTGCATAGCGCTTTTCTATATTTTCCAGACCTATTCCACTATCGGCGACTTCTTTGGTGAGTTTGGGTTGGAGGTTATTCCTGACGATCAAAGAATCCGGAGTTTGTTGGATAAAGATTTTCAAAGGCTTCTCCATACTCGCGATGTTGTGCTTGATAGCATTCTCCAAAAGCAGCTGCAGAGAAAGCGGCGGAATGTTCCAACCTTTCATTTGGTTGACATCGATGTAATATTCCAAGCTTTGCTCAAAGCGGATTTTCTGTAAACTCAGGTAGTTTTCCGCAAAAACCACTTCCTTTTCCAAGCCTACCAATTCCCTGTTTTGGACATCGAGCACATACCGGTAAATCTTGGAGAGTTGCTGGATAAATTCCGCAGACTTGTCAGCACTTTCATAGACGAGGTTGGAAAGCACGTTCAAGGAATTGAAAAGAAAATGAGGATTGAGTTGGTCTTTGAGGGATTGGTATTGGCTGGCAAACTTTTCGGATTTGAGCTGTTCGGCTTCGATCGCCGCAGACCTCCATTCGTACAGCCAAGACCTGGAAATAAAAATGGTGATGATTATCAAGGCAACTGATATCGGCATCAGGGTATTATTCAACATCCGGACCCAACTGATATTTGAGAGCGTGACCTCCTCCACAGTCACCAAGACATACCCCAACACCAAAATAAAGCTGACGATAAAAGAGTAAACCATGTAAGCCAAAGCAGTCAGGACAAGTCTTTTCACAGGCTTTTCGATCCAGGATATCCGAGAGTCAAAATACTCCTCCACCTTGAATCCCCCCATACTCAGAGAAGCCGACATCAAAAATGAAAAAACCCAGTCAGGGATAATGGATGAAATCCCTTCCAAAGACAAAAAACAGGTGGGACAGAAAATCAACATCAAAATAGTGGATATCCCAAAATTCAATAGGATAAACCGCTTGGCAGAATTGAAGATCGTGGCTGAACTATAGAAACTTTTGCTCATGGATTTTTCCTTGAAGGAGGTTTAATTTGAGAAATACCTATTTGATTCTAAATTTATTAATCCTTTTTGGCATTGGAAGCCAATATCCCCCAACCGCCCGAGCCGATCAGGAAGCCCAATCCATATAAAAACCCGGTATTGTTCATCGCAAACATGGCGACATCCTTGTCAAATAGACTGATCACCAAACTGATGGGAGCTATTATTCCATGCCATATTCCCCAAAAAAACCCATAGGTCTTTCCTGTCAGGCATTGGTCTAAAGGCACATTCTCGGCGCAAGAAGACATCAAAATCAGAAGCAATACTCCTGAAAGGATTTTGGTAGTATTCAAAATTTCAAGTCTCTTCTTCATTGTCATTAGGTTTTGAAAATTATCAATTATGTATCAATGTCGTTTAGATAAGCTTTTGCATTATACAAACCTTTTCCAAAGTTGGGACCAGTTCATGAAAATCTTAAAACAGCCATTCCAAACTTTGGAAAAGTTTATCGAACCCCTAACTAAACAACCTTGAATTATGTATAGCCCTTCGTTGCACGAAGCCAAACCAATAATGATTTGCGATCAATTTAGCGTGGCCATAGACTGTCGACTGTCGTCAGTGGACGTTTAAGCAAATTCACCCTTACTTTTACTTTGTTTTGATATCGCTCCCATGATTATCATCCATTTTGCTTTGTTGATACCAAACAAAATCCCACCAAACAACATCACGGCACCGGTGGCTACTCCGACCATATTGTAAAAGGGCACTTCGGGAATCCTTGTCATCATCTCACTGACAAATGCCCCATAGAGACCTATCACCGACCAATACATAGAAGAGAAATGAAGATAAGCCCAATTTTTGAAATGATTTCGCAAGAAAATCGGAATCATCCCCAAAGCCAAAGTGAAAGAACTGACCACTGCGAAATAATGAAAAATCCCCCATTTGCCAAATAAGTTGTAAAGCATAAAGGCTGTCACCAACAAGACCGCCATGCTTGCCACATAGAGATATCCCATCCGGATATGGGTTTTGCTTCCTTTGGTCATCAGCAATACCGCTGAACCAAGTATCAAAGCCAAAACGGAGGCTAAAAAATGGATTAAACCGATTTCACTACTGAACAGACTGGACATAGATTTTTTGTATTTATTTTATAGATATCAGCTTGTTTGAAAGCAATCATAAATTTGACAATAGACTGGACGGAAGACCGAAGACCCCCGCCTGTCGTCGGGCAGGGATGTACCGTACATTTCAGCCTTATGGCAAGAATTATTTTGAATCACCATGCTAATGGGATCATTGCCTCAAAACATTTTATTTGATATACTAAAGCTTCTCAATCTTTTAGGTTTATTCGGAACCCAACACTTGCCACAAATCCATTGGAATAAAATGGACTTCCGGCGATTTTGTCAGCTCTGGCACCAGAGGTCATGACTCCTAATTCCAGGAAGTAATTGAACGCCGGAGTGGGGAAAAACTCAAAGCCAAAAGTTCCATAGGAAATCATCCTGAAGGATTCTGAGGAAAATCTGTCAGAAGGAAAAATCCCCACCAAGCCTCCCTCACCATACAGGCGGATGCCTTGGCCAACTTCTCCTCCAAATCCTACAAAACCCAAGGAGACATTTTGGTAACCGCTCCATACATACTCGCCATCTAATAGGTGCTCAAAATAGACCTGATTGGCTTTGAGCCGGAAGGCGGCATTTCCATTTAAAATTTCGGGACTGGTCATATTCAATCCAAAGGCAAAATCATCTTGAAACTGATTGACTTGGAAACCAATTCCAAGACCTGAATTGGGCTTTTTTTGCTCCTGAGCAAAAACCGAAAAGCCAAAATACAGCAACATCAATAGGGAAAATAGCGTGGTTTTCATGGGAATAACATTTTTATAAGGTTGTTTGAATCTTTGCCAATAGGCCAATATTTTTTTACTATCGCTTTGGAAGACGGAAGTCGGAAGACCCCCGCCTGTCGCCGGGCAGGGATGTATCGGACATTCTGGTTTTCATCCATGAATTAGACTTGGTAATCAATTTACTGGCAACATTTCGTACATAAATTCTAATTAAAGTTGAACCAGAAAAACCTTCCTGAAATGAATCCAGGAAGGTTATTTTTTTTATTTGCAGGTATTTTCTTTCATTTCTTCTGCCATGCCTTTTCCCCAGAGAGGATTCAAGGATCCTTCTTTGGCTTCAGCGGCTTCTTTGGCAAAAAGCTCTAAACTAGAAGCTACCAAGCCACAGGCTTTTTCGGGTCCCTGACCAAAAAATTGCGCCATCCCATATTCCATCTGAGCCATCAAGATAATCGCTCTTGGGTTTTGGCGGTTTAGTCCGATAGCTTTGCCGAAAGTCTGCATCGCCAATCCGGAAAGACTTTGTCCTCTGGAATTGGGGTCGGCGGCGAGTTCTCCCATAATGATATAGCCTTCCACAGCTACGATTTCAGAATTGTTAGGGGAAATTGCTTTGGCTTTTTCAATGTGCTTTTTGGCTTGGGCATAGTACCCGTCTTTTTCCTCCAATCCTCCCTCAGTCCTGAATCCCATATTGGCGTAAGCCAATGCAGCATAGTAGTCCGGCAGCCATTCACCTGCATTCATCTCCGCGATTCTGGCAAAAGCATTGGCGGATTTTTGAACTTCCGAAACAGGCCCTGCCTTCCCAAAAGCTTGGATTTCTTTCAACATGGCTTTTTCGTAGGCTTCATTGGTAGCGTTGGCAAAAGAGGCAACGAACATCAACAGTGCGATAATCAGTGTGTACTTTTTCATGGTTTCTAGTTTTATAAGTTGTTAAGATTGTTTGCTGTTTTGTCTTTGGAGAGTGTCAGGAATATGCCGAGAAATATGAATCTTGGTGCGGTCTGTCTGATGGGCAGGCTTTCGTATTTGCCGGATTCATTTGTCGTGGGGCTGAATTGGTAACCGAAAATATTGTCCCTTCCCAATACATTGGAGCAGGCAAAATGGATAATCAGATTCGGTTTTGGCAGGTAACTCCAGCTCAGACTCAAATCCCGGAATCCTTTGGTCTTGGCATTCATCTGCCCTGCAAAATTGGGATCAGTATAGGTAAAGCCGTCGTTGATCGCAAAGGAACCACCGAGTTGGGATTTCAATCCTGACACAAAATGCTTCACAACGATCGAGGCATTATGCCTTGGCGCAAAACCCGGCTGCACCATTTCGGTAAATTGCGCAAACTTTCTCCTGCTGTCCACAAAGCTGTAAGTCACCCAGAAATCCGTGTTTTTGACAGTCGTCTGATCTCTGTAGAAAACATCGAAACCCTGTGCATAGCCCGATCCGTTTTGTTGGATATTTCTGTAGAAATATTGAGGGCCTTCGTAGGTAAGGATCTTTTTGTAATCCTTGTAAAATGCCTCAGCGCGGAGGGTTCTACCCTTTTTTGTCAGGAAATAATTCAAGATCAAATGGTTAGCAATGGTATTTTGAACTTCAGGACTTGCAATCCTCAATTGCTCCACGGGCATTTGGCTGAATTGCCCGGCAGCCAAGGAAAGTTGGCCTTCATTCTCAAACTTGTATGCCAAAGAAACCCGGGGATCCAACCAAGTCTGATCTGCCAATACGCTGTGGCCTGCCCTTAGCCCCCCTCGGAAGATCAGTTTGTTGCTGACATAATAATCACCTTCAGTGAATAGATTTGCTTGCAAATCGTTAAAATCCCTGACCAGATTTTCTGATTTCAATCCTTCCTCATAGCTGAACAGGTAGGATTCTATTCCTGTCCTTAAGGAAAATTTATCCGAGAAACCTTTGAGAGCTACTGCTTTGGCATGGATGACCCGGTTTTGATTTCTGATATCAATTTGGTCCAAAGTAAATTCATCCACGTTGTTGGAATAGGAAATGCCACCGTAATAGCTCCAATCGTTTTTGCCGATTTGCTTGAAAGATCCTGAGCTGAAAGTGTAGTGGTTTTTGAGGTCGACTAATTGTCCACGTCCTTCAGATCCGGGGATCTTCTGCCAGATTTTCATTCCTCCTGATTCTGTACGGGCGTAGGCTTTGACCATCCCGCTTTTTCCCCACTTTTGTCTTGCGCTCACTTCGGCATCCCATCCATAAGGAGCTCTTTCCCAATCAAAATTTTGGGTGACCATGGCCTGATAGGGCGACAAGTCCATGTAATTGGCGGTAGCTGTGAGGCTGTTTTTCTCCCCAACCAATGTCTGTGAATATCCCATACCAACTGATAGCAGACTGATATCCCCCTGATTCCTGGCAGGCATATCTACAGTGCTCAAAGCCAAAGCAGAAGAAAGTGCATGTCCGTATTCTGCCGAATAGCCTCCTGTAGTAAAAAAAGAACCTTTGAAAAGATTGGGGTTGAAGCGTGTTCGTGTGGGAACGTTGGAAGCCGTGGTACCAAAAGCATTTCCGACTTTCATCCCATCGATAAAAATCGAAGTCTCGGATGCATCCCCGCCACGGACAAAAAGGCGGCCGTCATTTCCCACATTGGCTGTGCCGGGCAAAGTCTGAAATGCCCCGATGATATCTCCCATAGCCGAGGGCACTGTCACAATATCAATCGGTCTCAAGACCACCGCTTTTTTCTCATCCGAAGCTTCCATCGCGCCTGCGGTGATGGTCACGGCTGTCATTTCGTTGATGGTTTCCTTGAGGATGGGGTTGAAGGTCTGGGCTGACCCGTTCAGGTCAATTTCAAATTCTTGGGATTTGAAACCGATGGCTTGAAAAACCAAAATGAACTTTCCTGTTTCGTCTGTTGCCAATTCGTAGCTTCCATCGACTTCCGAGGACGTACCTTCATAAGTGCCTTTCAGAAAAATATTCACACCGGGAACAGTCTCTCCCTTATTGTCTTTGACAATCCCTTTGATCGTGGTCTGGGCCAAGGTCAGGTTGACAAGAAAAAACAAACAGATGGTTAAAAGTGCCTTCATTGCTTTGATATTTGATCCAAAAGTGTGGAGAAAGGCAAAGCCAAAAAATTAAAGCTGACTGAAGTGTAGGATTAGGTGGATGAAGTGTGGGGAATGGGGGAAGTTTGGAATTCTTATTAAGGTTAAATTCTAGATATGACGACCATAGACGACAGTCGACAGTCCATAGCCACTGCTCTCGAACCGCCATCCATGTTATTTAACTAGCGGGATCCATGTTTTGATAAATAATATTTATTAAAAAATTTTCGATTACTGTAACCGCCATTACTGTAACGGTGGTTACAATAAATTTCAAAAATCAAACGTCAATCCCATAATGCATTTTGGAATTATGTATATCCGCTTTCTTACCACCATCTCAATTTAACAAAATGACCTCGACTTGGTTCGACAGGCTCACCAACCGTCGCTCGGTCACCGGATATTGAATGATGACTAGGAAGGGAGGAAAATGCGGCTGCGCCGCATTTTCCTCCCTTCCTTTGAATACCAAATCATCGGGCACCGAGCGAAGTCGAGGTGTAAATCAAAATAAAATTCGGCTACTGTCATTGCGTACAATCATATTGGAATTTATATGATTGATCCTTCTTTCACTTAACCATATAAAACCCGAATTGAAGTTCCATTGTAGCAGCTGTGGACTGTTGACCGTGGTCCGTGGACTTTTTTCAATCATAAAACAAAGAAGGAAGAAAAAGAGAAATCCCAGGTACAAAGGTCACGAGCAGCAATACAAACAAACTCACCAAAAGAAAAGGAACTCCCGCTTTTGCAATTTTTTCCATCGGAATCTTGCCAATACTGGAAGCTACAAAGAGACAGACCCCTACAGGAGGAGTAGTCAGTCCTATGACCAGATTCACCACCATGATCATCGCAAACTGAATCGGGTCCACCCCGATATGCACTGCCACACCAAGCAATACAGGGAATAGAATCAGCAAAGAGGCAATAGTCTCCATAAATGCACCGACAAATAGCAACAGCAAGTTGATCAGCAAAAGGAGCAAAATCTTGTTTTCGGTGATATTCAAAAGGCTTTGGGCGATCAGTTGGGGAATCTCCTCCACAGTCATGATCCAGGCAAAAAGATTGGCAAATCCTACCAAAACCATCAGTGAGGCCGTCATCTTTGCGGATTCTAGGATAATCTTGGGAATCATCCTGAGTTTGAGTTCACCGTAGACAAAAAGCCCAATCGCCATGGCATAAACCACAGCTACAATGGAAGCTTCTGTCGGGGTAAAGACGCCACCGATAATCCCAAAAAGTATCAAGAGCGTCATTAAGATTGCCCAAAATGCCTGGTAAAAACTCTTGGCCATCTGCAAAAATGAAACTCTGGGGTTTTTGGGATATTTTTTTTTGATAGAAATGATGTAAGTGACCAGCATCAAACCCATTCCTAGCAACAATCCCGGAACAATCCCTGCGATGAAAAGCTTTCCAACAGATAGTCCGGTCAAAGTTGCCGCGATGATCATGGGTAAACTCGGTGGGATAATAGGCCCAATGGTCGATGAGGTAGCCGTCACAGCACAAGAAAAATCGGTATCGTATCCTTCTTTCTCCATGGCCGGAATCATCACCGAGCCGATACTCGCCGTATCGGCTATGGCTGTTCCGGAAATCCCTCCAAACAACATGGAGGCCCCAACATTGGCCAGACCCAAACCTCCACGGATGTGTCCGAAAAGTGCATTGCACAATTGGATAATCCTGTTGGTGATGCCGCTGGCATTCATCAGGTTGCCGGCAAGAATAAATCCCGGAATGGAAAGCAAGACAAAGACATCAAGCCCTGCATACATTTTTTGGGGAATGACAATAAAAGGCAAATCTGAAAACAAGATGAAAACAAATGATGCCAATCCCAATGCGAATGCAACGGGAAAACCAAAAATCAGCAACAACAGAAATACGACGAAGAGTAGAATGGTCATTGGTTTCGGAAGATTTTCTGGAGGTTTTTCTGAAGTTCGATTATTGAATAAAATGCTACAAACGCTGACATGCAGGTCATAGAAAAATAGATAAAGGCCATATTGATTTTCAAAGAAGCAGAATCTTGCAGACTCACTATGTCCATCAGGGGAATGCTAAACACCAACATGCACAGCATCAAAAGAATGATACATAGCAGAATGAAAGAATCCATCCAATGACGGGCTTTGCCACCTAACCAATCTAGAAACAAGGAGACGTTGATATAAGACCTGTCTTTGACCGCAAGTCCTGCACCCAAGCTGACCATGTAGATAAAACAGAACCTTGCCAATTCTTCCGTCCAATGCGGAGACCAAGGCAAAGCATATCTGGCAACGACCTGAATCACAACCGTTATTATCATCAACATAAAACTGATGGTGACTGCCCATTCCAATATTTTATCCATGGTAGTTTGTGAGACCTGAGATTTGAGACTTGAGACTTGAGATAATAAGCCAGTCCGATTTCATTTTACTTCTTGGATTCTTTTATACAGCTGTTTTTGTGCTTCGGTAAAACTCTCCATGACTGCGGCGCTAGCAAGTTTTTCAAATGCTGCCTTGTCTACTTCGATAAACTCCATTCCTTTTTGTTTCAAGAACCGGTAATCCAATTCTTCCTGTTCCAGGTAAAGCTCATGTTCGTAGGCTTGCATCACATTGGCTGATTCCAGTATGATTTGCTGTAAATCAGGCGGCATACTTTCATATTTCTTGTTGCCCATGACCACGTAAGCCCAACCTTTAACATGTTCGGTCAGGTTACAGTATTTCTGTACTTCATAAAGTCCTGCATTCCGGATCAAAGCAAAAGGATTCTCCTGCCCATGGATCGTGGATTGTTGCAAAGAAGTGAAAACTTCAGAAAAAGCCATCGGCGTCGGTTTTGCTCCCAAAGCACTCCAAGTGGTGACATAAAGGGAAACATTTGGGACCCGAATAATCAGCCCTTTGAGGTCCTCAGGGTGTCGAATAGGCGTATTTGTGGTGAGGTTTCTCGCTCCTCTTTCAAACCATGCGATGGGCTTTAATCCTGCCACTTCGGTGATATGCGCCTCAATTTCTTTTCCAATGGGACCACCGGCTATTTTTTGAAGGTGGTCAGAATCCCTGATTGCATAGGGGGTGGCGCATAATATGGCATAAGGAAGGCTCCAGTTTTCTAGTGACTCGGCTGTGACCATGATATCCATACTCCCACCCAAAATCCCTGTAATCATGTCCATTTCCTTTCCAAGCTGTTCGTTGGGATAGACCTTGACTTGTACCCTTCCCTCAGATTTTTGAAAAACTTCCTCCGCAAACTTCATCGCTGCTTTGTGCCATATATTGTTTTCATTGGCGAGGTGTCCAAACCGAAGTGTAAATTCAGGTTTGGATTTTGAATCTTGTTGCCTACAGCCCATGAGGACTAATGCAATTAGAAAAATATAGGGAAGGCTTTTGATCATTCTGGATTTTGTTGGTGATTCTTTCGCAGAAGCTAAGGATCAATAATTTATTGAAAAAAATCTGCTTTCTAACAAAACGGTAAACAAATCCCGTAATTGATGGAAAATATTGGATTCAATCCAACCTCGGCAGACTCAGTTTGTATTTGACTGCAATCAACCTGATACTGATAATCATAGAAATGGAAACCAGCAGGTTGATATCTCTGTGAACGCCAAAGTAATTCAAAACCAAATATAGTATAGCGCCTGCCAAACAGGCGGAGGCATAGACTTCCTTACGGAAAAGTATCGGGATTTCATTGACCAGGGTATCTCTAATCACTCCACCCATCACTGCCGAAAACATGCCCATGATAGCTGCAATCTCAGGCCTGAACCCTAGGCTCAAAGATTTTTCGACACCAAGCACCGTAAAAAAACCTATTCCAAGTGTGTCAAATAGAAACATGGTTCTCCTCAATTTCAACATGATTTTTGGGAAAACAAAAGCTGTAAAAATCCCAGCAAAGATCGCATAAAGGAAGTGGACATCCCCTATCCAGACCAAGGGATAAGCCCCCAACAACACATCCCGGAGTGTTCCTCCACCGATAGCCGTGATGAATCCAGTGAATCCCGCTCCAAAAATATCATGCTCGCGGTCTCTGACTGCCAAAGCACCGGAAATCGCAAAAACAAATGTACCGATCAGTTCTAAGGGATATTGAAGATCCATTTCCATAGGGAATATTTATCAAAGAAAACCTATTTCATGTCCATGTAAAAGTGAATGATGGATTTTTGATTTTATATGGTAAATTCCTAACTTAATCAAATAAGAAAACCCCATTGACCTATGAGAGAAAGACTGAATGTATCGATACAATCTGCGAGTTTGATTTTGGTGGCCGCAGGCCTAGCTTGGGTGGTTTGGTCCAATGACACCAGCATGAAGGAAATGTTGACTTACCTGATAATTCTTATCCTATTGATAGAAGGCTTGAGTCTTTTTTTGATAGGGAAGGTATATCCTGAAAGCCACACCACTTTCAAAACGGGAATATTGGCTTCCTTATTGATACTTTTTGGAATCAAGATAATGGCGCCCGACTTGTTCATTCCCTTGACCATCACAGTTTTTGCCATCAATTTTATGTATAATTTTTATACCAATGGAAAAAGGAGACAGGGAACTTTCAAAAGAAAAACCGGAGGGAAATTAAAAACAAGGTAGGTTGAGGATCGGCATAAATTTTGAAAGGGATGAGTAAAAAGAACATAAAATGTTGAAAAGATACCTTTTGATCCTTTTGCTGCTAGCACCCATCTCACTTTTTGCTCAAGTCAAACTAGATCGACTTGTCTCTGAAAGGAAAAGCATGCACGCTGCATGGAAAGCTTCAGAGTCCAAAAAAACCGGAATTTTTGGGAACCGGACCAAGAAGGACATGATCGAAACCAATGAATGGATGGAGCGCATCATCCAAAAAGACAATCAGATCATGGAAGAATTGAAAATGCTGAGCGAGATCGAAAAAACCGAAATCACCTACGAAAAGAATGACTATAAATTCATTTCCCAAAAACAGGAAAGGGAAATAGCCATGCTCAAAAGGACATTAGCAGAAAAAGAAGGGATGGTGATGGAAGAAAAATCAGAAAGCAGGACTTATGAGTGGCTGACTTTCATTTTCTTCCTCAGCACCACAACTTTATCTTTCCTTTTTTGGAAAAGGTCAAAAGCCTAATCTTACTTCAACCTCGCAATGGGGGTTCTGCCACCTTTGGTTTTTTCATCCAAGCTGACCAAAACTTCGGCATCCAAAGGAAGATAAACATCCACTCGTGAGCCAAATTTGATAAATCCGAATTCTCCACCCTGGGCAAGAGGTGTTCCCTCTTTTACATACCATTTGATCCTGCGGGCTAAAGCACCGGCAATCTGACGTACCAGAATTTTAACACCGCTTTTGTGAGAGATGACCATGGTAGTCCGCTCATTTTCGGTGCTGGATTTAGGATGCCAAGCGACCAAATATTTTCCCGGATGGTATTTGAAAAATTCTACAATACCCGCAATAGGAGACCTATTGACATGGACATTGATTGGGGACATAAAAATGGAAACCTGCTTTCGCCTGTCATTAAGGTATTCAGTTTCGGTGGTCTCTTCTATCACCACCACTTTTCCATCTGCAGGTGCAAATACCAGTTTTTCTTCGTTTGGAAGCTGAATAAAAGGGTTCCGGAAAAACTGTAAAATCAACAGATACAAAATAATACTGACAAGCAAAATGACATTAAGGATGGTTTCCTGTTCTGGAATCCACCTGTTCAATCCAAAATTGACTGCTACCAGAATTAGCAATAGCCAAAATAATAATGTTCTACCTTCTCTGTGAATACTCATTTTCTATAAAATTGAAAGGGCGTGAAAGTTGACCTTCACGCCCCAAATATAGTAAAAAC
This sequence comes from Cognataquiflexum nitidum, assembly GCF_022538055.1. Taxonomy (GTDB): domain Bacteria; phylum Bacteroidota; class Bacteroidia; order Cytophagales; family Cyclobacteriaceae; genus Cognataquiflexum; species Cognataquiflexum nitidum. The sequence continues at coordinate 74,515 of NZ_JAKZAM010000010.1, forward strand.
TTTTTTTTAGACTTAAAATCCTCCCCTAAACGTGTAGGTTTTTGCTACTTTATCAATTGCGACTATGTATGCCGCAATCCTCATCGGAACCTGATATTTGACTGAAGCTTCATAGACATGGTCAAAAGCATCCTTCATGATCCTGTCAGATCTTCTGTTTACCCTTTCAGCAGTCCACTTATACCCTAGTCGGTTTTGAACCCACTCAAAATAAGAGACAGTCACCCCGCCTGCATTGGCCAGGATATCCGGCACAGCCATGATTCCCTTGTCATTTAATATCGCATCTGCCTTAGCCGAAGTAGGGCCATTGGCACCTTCTACGATCAATTTGGCTTTGATTCTATCGGCGTTTGCGATGGTGATGACATCTTCCACGGCGGCAGGCACAAGTACGTCCACCTCCAGTTCAAGCAAATCCATGGCGTCCGCCAGTTTTTCAGCACCTGAAAAATTCTCAAGCGTTCCTTTGTTACTGTCTCTGTAAGCAATAGCTTCTTGGATATTGATACCGTTTGGATTATAATAAGCCCCAGAAATATCAGAAATAGCCAAAATCCTCAAGCCTCTTTCTTCCAAAAGCAGGGCTGCCCATGAGCCTACATTTCCAAAACCCTGAACTGCGCAGGTAGCCTGGAAAGGGTTGATCTTTAACTTCTGCATGGCCGCCAAAGCGGTAACCATGACACCGCGACCGGTAGCTTCTGTTCTTCCGAGTGAACCTCCCAATACCAATGGCTTGCCGGTAACCACAGCATTGACCGTCATTCCATGCGCTTTGGAGTATTCATCCATCAACCAAGCCATTTCTCTTGGACCCGTTCCCATGTCAGGTGCAGGTATATCCTTGTCCGGTCCAAAGACATCTATCATCGCTAGGGTATAAGCCCTTACCAATCTTTCAATTTCTCCTGCAGACATTTCCCTTGGATTGCACCTCACCCCTCCTTTACCTCCACCGTAAGGTATGTCCACTACGGCACATTTCCATGTCATCCACGCTGCAAGTGCCCTGACTTCATCTAGGTGCACATCAGGTGCAAACCTGATTCCCCCTTTTGCCGGTCCCAAAATGTTAGAATGAATAACACGAATTCCTTCAAAAACCTTGATTTTACCATTGTCCATGGTAATCGGAAGGGAGACGATGACTTGTTTGGCGGGATTTTTTAGCACGTTGTAGACCTCTTCAGATAGGCCTAATTTTTCTGCTGCAATGTGAAACCTTTCCATCATGGACTCCAGCGGATTTTCTTTATCCTTGATCGGAGCCGGTTCAATGTAAGCCATATTGGGTTTATTTAGTTGACTGTTTAATACGGTACAATATTAAGGAGTTTTTTAATATCCTATAGGCAAAATTAGAAGATTTTCAAAAAGGCGGCTATAAATGGTGCTGATAATAACAATCCGTCAAAACGGTCCATAAACCCACCGTGGCCCGGAAGGGATTTTCCGGAGTCTTTGATTTCTATGCTTCTTTTAAAAAGTGATTCTATAAGATCTCCATATGTCCCTGCGATGATGATGATAGTCGCCATTCCAAGCCATTGCCATTCCTCAATAGACCTGAAATTCTTGCCAAGAAAATATGCCACAATAAATGCCGATGCAGCTCCTCCCAAAAATCCCTCCCAAGATTTCTTTGGAGAGACTCTTTCGAACAGTTTGGTCTTTCCAAACTTAGTTCCGGCAAAGTATGCTCCCGAATCTGAAGCCCAAAGGATAAACAAGGAGCCAATGATGACCTCATAGTGGAAGGAGCCGTCCACCGAAAAGGCGGCTACATTGAGCAAGGAAAAAGGCACTGCCACATAAAAAATACCAAGAAATGTGTAGGCAATACCTGTGAAAGGTTTCTTGTCTGATTTTCTATATAGTTTGATAAAGAAAACCAGAGAGGCCATAGGAAAAATCAAGAAATAATACTTCTCATTCAGGTGCTCCATCCCGATAAAGAACGAAAGTGTAAAGATACCCAAGCCTAAAAACGTCCCAAAGCTTTTTAAGGGCAACATGCCATCAAGTCCGGAAAGCTTGTAGAATTCCATTTGGGAAAATGCAAGTATCAATCCAAAAATCAGAAAATATAGCCAAGGGCTGATAATGGAGCCGGCCACGATGATACCTGCACCGATGATACCTGTGATTATCCTTTGGCCAAGATTACTGTAATTGTTTATGTTAAACCTATCTCTGACTCTAAAAGGAGATCTCATTCTTGACAATATTTAGTGCTTTTGAAAACTCAACCTGTGGTACCATTACCTCATACTGTCCATGTATCCGGTAGACAGATTCTATTTTATTCATTACGACAGCAGGGATTCCGTTTTCCTCCAAGACTGACTTGACAATCTCAGCCCTCACAGGGGAGCCATCTGAAAATACTTTCTGCCAATTATCCATTTGATTCAATATTTTGAATTTTCTCCTTAAATACCCTAAAACCAACCAACAAAATCAACAATCCGACAAGGGCGATAGGTATAGATACCTGATCTGTTTCATCAATATTGAACTCTATTTTGCCCAATTTATCCAAATAAACCAAAATCACAGTGAAAGTATTGTTAAGAATATGTCCGATTATAGGATAAACAAGGCTTCCTGAATAGAGGTAAAGATAACCGAATACTGCTCCAAGCATCATTCGGGGGAAGAATCCATAAAATTGGAAATGGATTGCTGAAAATATAAAGGCGGATAACCAAATCGCTACGTGGGCATTTCCTGTAAACAAATGAAGCTTGGGTTGGAGAACTCCCCTAAACAAAAATTCCTCTCCGATTCCTGCCAACACCCCGATGACGAGAACCCCCATCAAAAACTCACCGACATTTTCAAAATCGGTCAGGTATTTTGTCAAACCCATCAGTTCATCCTCTTTGGACCGCATCATCTGTTCCAATTCGCTGAGAAATTCCGGCAAAACGATTTTGGCATTCCAGTCAATCAAGAGGCTGTTGAACAAAACTGAGCCAATCATGATTACCAAGGTAAGCGCCAATCCCATGAACTTAAACCTTGACATTTGCTGTTTCCAACCAAGATTTGCTTTGTCTATCACTTTGGAAATCAATAATCCTGCAACCAAAAAGCCAAGTCCTCCACCGAGCCCTTGGACAAAAAGGAAGGCCATCCGACCATTTGGGTGGGAAGATTCTGCTGTGAAAAGAGCGGCAAGCTCATCAAGGGGGATACCAAAAAGAAATGGCAGTAATAAAAGTCCAAGACCTTGCAAAAGAATTAATACGCCAAAAGTGACTAAAACCATCACCACTATAGACAAAAGCCAATTACTTTTGGAAGTGATTGGTACTTGGGTTTTATATATCTCCATAATTGGGGTAAATTTACACGAAAATTAGAATTAGGAAGTGGTTAAAATCGGAAACTTAGAATTAGGGGAATTCCCATTGTTGCTCGCGCCGATGGAAGATGTCAGTGACCCCCCATTTAGAGCGGTTTGTAAAGATAACGGGGCCGACCTGATGTATACAGAATTCATCAGCTCTGAGGGCTTGATCAGAGATGCTGCCAAAAGTATCCAAAAACTGGACATTTTCGAATACGAGCGCCCGGTAGGCATTCAGATATTCGGGGCAGAAATAGAATCCATGAGGGAAGCCGCTGCCATCGCAGAAGCTGCCGGTCCGGATATCCTGGACATCAACTATGGCTGTCCTGTGCACAAAGTAGCCTGCAAAGGTGCCGGTGCGGGGATTCTGCTCGATATAGACAAGATGGTCTCCATGACAGCTGAGATTGTCAAAAGGGTGAATATTCCTGTTACTGTCAAAACCCGACTAGGATGGTCCCAAGATACCATCCGTATCGTAGAGGTAGCGGAAAGGCTGCAGGATGTAGGCATCCAAGCCATCAGCATCCATGCCCGTACACGTCAGCAGATGTACAAGGGTGAGGCTGATTGGTCATACCTGAACCTAGTCAAAGACAACCCAAGGCTACACATCCCTGTTTTTGGAAATGGTGATATAGACTCCCCTGAAAAAGCTCAGGAATACAAAGACAAATACAATGTAGACGGGATGATGATCGGTAGGGCCTCCATCGGGTATCCATGGATCTTCAATGAAATCAAACATTTCCTTCAAACAGGAGAAAAACTTGCCGGGCCGGACCTTGAACAAAGGATCAATGTCACAAAAAAACACCTTGACTTTTCAGTAAAATGGAAAGGCGAAAAGCAGGGAATCCTCGAAATGAGAAGACATTATACCAATTACTTCCGAGGCATGCCCAATTTCAAACCATACCGTAGCCAAATGGTCACAGCAGAAACCTATGAAGAGGTGGCTGCACTTTTGGAAGAAGTGGGTGAGGTTTTTGCCGACTATCAATTTTAAAGCTGGATATCATTAAAAAATTCCCGATTTTTCCAATCAAAATCACTCTTTTCCTCCCCTTTTTCAAAACATGACCAAAGATATCCAAGCAGAAGGCGCCTTGAGGGCATGGGGATTTCTCATCGTATTGGCACTGATTTGGGGAAGTTCATTTATTCTGATCAAAAGAGGACTGGAAATATTTTCTCCCGGAGAAGTAGGCGCATTTAGGATCGTGGCTGCCGGGATGGTGTTATTGCCACTCTCCTTGCCAAGGCTGAAGAATCTGAAAAAAAGACAGGTCAAAAACCTCATTATTGTCGGATTGATGGGAAGTTTTATTCCTGCATTTCTTTTTGCCAAAGCCCAAACACAACTCAGTTCCTCACTTACAGGAGTATTTAATGCCATGACACCTCTGTTTGTGGTCATCATTGGAGCCCTGTTTTTTAATGCAAGGATCACCAAAAGAAACGGAATAGGATTGGCCATCGCCTTTGTCGGCGTAGTCATACTCTTGATGGTCAAGGAAGGAAGCTATTTGGGGGATTTTTCAGAGATCAACTCCTATGCTTTCTATGTATTACTTGCCTGTGTCTGCTATGGGTTCAACCTGAATATCATCAAGTACCGCTTCGTCGAGCTCAAGCCCGTTGCGATTACGGCTATTTCGCTGCTGATGGTTTTGCCAATAGCCTTGATATATTTATTTGCCTTTACCCAATTTTCCTTCAAAATACTCCATGTCGAAGGCGCAGCAGAGGCTGCCGGTTACATTACCCTGCTTGGCGTACTCGGTACAGCTATCGCCCTGATCCTTTTCAATATTATGGTAAAAGTAGCTACTCCGGTATTTGCAAGTTCGGTAACCTATCTTATTCCGATTGTGGCCATCATGTGGGGATTATTGGACGGGGAGGTTCTCTTGCCGGGACATTATTTTGGGATAGTGGCAGTAATTTTTGGAGTATGGATTGGGAATAGGAGGTGATGTTCAAGTTGGTAGGTTGGAAGTTGGAAGCAGCCTACTTTTGGATTTAGTTGGTACCGCAATATATTGGTCACATTCCCTAATTACCCAACATTTAATACCTCTTTGGTTTTTTAAATACCGAAACAAGCAATCCAACACCAACGACGACATCAACGATATTCCACAATCCTCTCCCAAGTGGTATTTTCAAAAATGGCTGAAAAAGTAAAGCTAGGCCACCATAAATAAACATTTCATTGTCATTATTTTCCTTTTTGGCCTGATAGGCCAAATACCCAAAGCCCACCAAGGCTAAAAGCCTCACCAATTGGTAATAGCCATAAGGCATGTCCAATAAACAGATTAATAACAGAATGGATAAAACTATCTTGATCACAAGGGTCATTCACTAATGTCGTTAAGTGGATCGATTGGAATATTTATCAAATTAAGGCAATTCATTATTTATTCAACTTTTTGATTGAACTACTTTCGATCAATGATTTCATTTAGGCAATTGCTACTTATAAAATTAACCTCCAACAGCATTTGTACTTTCTATCCACTTTTGAGGAGAAATGACAAAGTAATTGTTCCCTGATTCAATTCTAAACCTATCGAATTCGAGAGGTTTAAAATCAGGATTGTTAATTTTTTCCCAAAGACCAACAAAATCAATCGTGCTTCTAGTTCTCAACCAATTATTAATAACTGAAAAAGGCTCTTAAGGATTTCTGTACTTTGCGATATCGGTTAGAGAAAGATAATCACCTCCCACTTGATGCATTAAAGTGATTTCCTTTTTCTGAACAATTATTTTTGAAGTAGATTTTGTCATAGGGAAAATTATAGAGTGGAATAACTTCGAGTGAATTTTGTGTTTGGGATTGATCAAATATTAAAAACTTAAATCAGAAAAAAAATACCTTAAACAGGGTACTTTTATAATTGATTAATCCGATGATTTAATTTTCTTATAAAAATCCAATGAAACTCAACTTTAAAAAAACCGGAACCGGCGAAGCCCTGATTATCCTTCATGGACTTTTTGGATCGGCTGATAATTGGTTCAGTATCGCCAAGGAACTTGAAAAAGACCATACGCTTTATCTCGTGGACCAAAGAAACCACGGTGATTCTCCGCACAGTGAAGAATGGAATTATCAGGTAATGGCGGAAGATTTGAATGAATTGATGGAGACTGAAGGTATTGAATCTGCTTACCTGATGGGGCACTCCATGGGTGGCAAAACGGTAATGGCCTTTGCCTTGCAATATCCTGAAAAGGTAAAAAAACTGATTGTAGCCGACATCGCGCCAAGGTACTATCCACTTCACCATCAGGTAATTCTGGAAGGACTCAACGCCATTCCCATGGACCAAATCAAGTCGCGTAAGGATGCTGACGACATTTTGTCCGGCTATATCAAAAACATGGGGATCAGACAATTTCTACTCAAAAGCTTGGGAAGAAATGAAAAAGGGGGATTTGAATGGAAAATCAACCTCAAAACCATTACAGAGAAAATTGAGATTGTAGGCGAAGAAATCGACTCCGACCATTCCTTTGACAATCCGACCTTGTTTATGGGAGGGGAAAATTCGGATTATATCAAAGAAAGCGACAAAAGCGATATTTCAAGACTTTTTCCAAACAGTAACCTTATCTATATCAAAAATGCAGGACATTGGCTTCATGCCGAACAGCCCGCTGCGGTCATTGAGACAGTAAGGGCTTTTCTGCGCTAATCTTTGAGGTCTTTTAGACCTCGAAGATTTTTTGCCTAACTACTTTGGATAAATAGATCCAAAGTAGCTATACGTCATGCTGTCAAGACCTTCGAGGTTTGGAAAAAAACCTCAAAGGTCTGATTACTTATTTCACTCTGTTTCCATGCTTGATCACCATATCCACATTTTGGAGTAGGCTGATATAGCGCAGGACATCTCCGCGGACAGCAATGATATCGGCATATTTTCCTTCGCTGATGGTTCCATAATCCTGGTCAACTTTCATCGCTACCGATGGCCAATAAGTAGCTGCCTTGATGGTCAGCATCGGGTCAAATCCAAATTCATTGACCCAAACGTCCAATTCGTTCCATGTACTTTGGCTATGGAATTTCATAGGAATCCCCGAATCCGTTCCGATCATCAAGACCACTCCCGCATCTTTGAGTTGGTTGATTTTTTTTTCCAAAGTGGGTTTGCGGACAGGTGTCAGCTGAAAATATGGCATCCTTCCGGGATACCGCAAAGAAGCCCTGATATCTCTGATGATGGAATCCGGCAAATCCAAATGCCATGAAGGATCGTCAAGCTTCTCCGGATTATTGCGCATGTATTCATAATTATAGAGTCCCTCCACGGTAGGAGTCCAAAATAAGGGACCCATATTCATTTTCGCTGTGCGTTCTTTGATCATCTCCATGATATCAGCAGGATATTCTGGTGCAGAAGAGAGCCCTGTATGTTCAAAACAATCAATCCCGATTTTTAATCCTACCCTGATTTCGTCAGGCCGATGCGAATGCCCTACGACGGGTTTGCCATATTTATGCGCTTCGTCTACTACCGCTTTGGCTTCTTCAAAAGTCATCTCATCCTGATCGATCAGCTTGATGACATCCACACCCGCATCAACCAGTATTTTGACTTTGTTTCGCGCATCCTGGACTCCATTCACTCCCCATCGGAATTCCTCTGTCCTGGGATAAGGCTTTTTTTGGATAAAAGGTCCGGATACGTAAACCGTTGGCCCTGGGATTTCGCCTTTATTGATCCTGTCTCTGACATTGATACTTGCTTCAAGCGGCGCACCTAGTTCGCGGGCACTTGTGACTCCGGCCATCAGGAGCTGATGGGCAGAAGAAGGCATAATAACCGACTCAAAGATATCGATATAGGTACTGTCCCAATGGGTATAATTGCTGTGCCCGTTGAGCATCAGGTGGACGTGCATGTCCCAAAGTCCGGGAAGGACAGACATGCCTTCGGTGGAAATCACCTCTGCCCCACTTGGAACCGCCAAGGTCCCGACTTGCCCGATTTCTTTGATCCTGTCATTTTCGATGATGATGACAGAATTTCTAAGCGGCGGACCTCCAAAACCGTCGATCATTGTTCCGCCGACTAGGACTTTGATGTTTTGAGATTGGACAGCAAAGGAAATAAAAAGCAAAAGGGTTACAGCCCAATAGGCTTTAATCGAAATCATTGTTCTCATTCTAAATACGGATAGGTTGAAGTTTAAAATTTAAAGAATAAAATCGATTTAAAAATTGCCAACCATATAAATGAAATGAAGGCCTTGGTTGTCGTTTTAAGTTTTTCCCCATCTTTGTCTACACACTTCCAAATAATTATGAGCAAAGGAAAACTATTTTTGATCCCAACCATCCTGGCAGAGAATTCCGCTGACAAGGTCATCAGCCCTCAGGTAAAAGATACTGTAAAAAACCTCAGCTATTTTTTGGTGGAAAATGTCCGGACGGCAAGGAGGTATATTAGCAGCCTGAAACTCGGACTTACCATTGAGGGGTTACAATTTGAAATTTTAGACAAAAGCACCAAAGGGGCTGAGCTGGAAAGGATCATGAAGCCATTGTTTTCAGGGCAGGACGTAGGTGTCATGTCCGAGGCGGGTTGTCCGGGGATCGCGGATCCGGGTTCGGCTGCAGCGGCCTATGCCCATTCCAAAGGCGTGAAAGTAGTGCCTCTTTCCGGTCCTAGCTCTATGTTTTTGGCTTTGATGGGATCCGGATTCAACGGACAATCATTTGCCTTTCATGGGTATTTGCCTATCGAGAAGAAGGACAGGATTCTCGCGATAAAAAACCTGGAAACTGAATCAGCAAAAAACAACAGGACCCAGATCTTTATGGAAACGCCTTTTCGCAACAATCACCTGATGGAAGATTTGAAGGGTACGCTCAATCCGGATACAAAGCTTTGTGTAGCAAAAAATATAACAGGTCCAGATGAAATGATCCTCACCAAACCTGTGTCTGAATGGAGAAAGTCACAACTGGACCTGCATAAAATGCCGGTGGTTTTTGTCTTGTATTCGGGAAATTAGGGTTCTATTAAGACCCGGTAAGAGTCATACAAAGTCAGGATATCCTCCACATAAGCCACTGCAAGGTGACCTTTTGCATAACCGCTTTTGACCACAGGATCCCTGTAGTATTTGGGATCGGATTTTAAAGTCAGATAATAGGATACATTTTTCCAGCTTTGGGTGTTGCCTCCGTACTTTAATGCCAGATTCCACGCATCCAAGACATGACCGTGTCCGATATTGTAAGATGAAAGTATAAATTTGATCCTCTCGTTGCTCTCCGGCACCCTTTCTTTCCAAAACTTATCGAGGTATTTCAGGTAATTGACTCCCCCCATGAGGCTTTGGGCAGGATCGTTGGGATTAGTCACGCCAAAGCGCTCCAATGTCACAGGCATCAGCTGTAACAGACCTGTAGCACCTGCATATGAAGTAGCCGTGGTATCAAAACCGGATTCCTTATAAACCAAGGAGGCCAACATCCTCCAATCCCAACCGAGATTCTCTGCTCCATTTTTGATCAGATCGTCATATTGTGAGATTTTGTTTCCCCCCAATGAAGAGAAAGAACTGTTTGCCCTATAGAAGTTATTCTTAGAATTTTGAAAGTACTTGGCGTATAGTGTCTTGATATATCCGGACTTGTTTTTATTGGAGATCCATTGATTGACCTCTTGTTCAAGATTTGGGGCATTTTTCCTGATTGCCCAGGCGACATCTGCTTTTGGACTTATCTCTACTTCTATATCAAGATCGTTATAGTAAGTTTCATTGACCATGGCCACGACCTTGTCCACCACTGTGAATTCGATTTCTCCTTTGCTTAATTTATTTACTAAAAAATCACTGTTGCCATTTTCCTCCAATACCGAGAGACTGATGCCTAGGCCATTTTGAAGGGAACAAAGCTGTGATTTGAAAATGGCATCCTTCTGAATATGGATTACCTTTCCATTCAAATCACTCGGATTTTTAACTTTATTGGAGCCATCCTTTTGAACCAAAACGGTACCCATACTCCCGATCGGGGCCGTAAAAGAGGCAAACTTTTTCCTATCCTCGCTTACGGCCAGGTTCATGGCGATGATATCTGCTTTTCCCTTGTTGAGTAAGTAAAAAGCTTCTTCTATATCAGATTTGACAATGAGGTGCAACCTGACACCGAGGGAAGAAGCCAAGGATTTCAACATTTCAAACTCATAGCCCATCCTTCTTCCCCTGTAGATATAATAACTCGTGGAAGAATTATCTACGACGGCCCTGATGTATCCTCTTTTTTTGATTTCATCCAAATCCAACTGCACAGGATTTTCCCAAAAACTAACCTCTGTTTCGGTTCTTTCAAATAGGGTACATTGAAACCCAAAAATTGTTAATATTATCAAAAACAGTAAATTGATTCCTGTCTTTTTCATTCCATTTGTGTCCCTTTCAGGACTTTGGTTTATACAAAGATCTTTCAGAGCAAATTACATACCAACTTTAATAGAAATGAAATACATTTTTTTGCATAAAAAAACACCAATGGAAATTCATTGGTGTTATATAATACTGATTATCAGTTTTTTATAATAAATCAGATTAATCTATAGTTAATTGAAAATTTTCTCTTCCTTCTTGATAAAAAATCCTACCTGAAAGCCTCATCAATTCAATTTCCATTTCTTTGATATTAAATATCGCGGTCAAAAGCCTGTTTTCAGCTGTCAACAAATTGAGCTGCGCATCTCTAAATTGAAGGTAATCAGAAATCCCCAACCTGAACCTTTCCAAAGCGATGTCGGCACTTTCAATGGCCGTTTTGTAATTTGAGTATTCGATATCCAAGAGGATGATATTGGTATTGTATGTATTGTAGGCCCTTTGGATATCAGAAACCATTTGTATCTCCAGGTCTTTTAGAGCATATTCTGCATTTACTTTTTGAACTTTGGCATTTTGGATTCTTCTGTTGAGTGTAAAGCCACTGAACAGGTTAAGAGAAGCAGTCAGGCCGTAGTTAATCCCTGTTCTCTGGTTGAGCAATAAGAAACCTGCTTCTGAAGAAAAGGTGTTTCTATTGTATGCAGCATTAAAGTTGACCTGAGGTAACCTTTGGGCCTGGGTTTCTCTTAAAGCAAGAAAGGCTGCGTTTTCCTGTCTTTGGGTAACCAAAAACTGTTTGTTGTTCAGGTATGCATTTTCAAGGAGGTTTTCCAAGAGGAGGTTTTTATCTACCAGAATAGTATCTTTTACAATAAATTCTTGGTCAGGTTTAAGGGCAAGTAATTCATTGAGGTTTATCCTTGCATTTTTAATTACAAGTTCCTGATTGGTAAGTAATGACAAATCAGCGTTGTAATCCACCTGTGCTGTCAAGAAATCACTCCTTCCTGCACCGCCAAGTTCGTACCTTGCTTTTGCTATGTCGAGACGGGATTGGGACAGGTCTAAGGTGGTTTTAAGGACATTATACCTTTGAAGTTCCAAAACCAACCTAAAGTAGGATGATGAAATTGAGGCGACTGTGTTTTCGACCAAAACTTTGGCTTCCAGGTCACTGATTTCGGCCAGTTTTCCTAATATTTTTAAGGAGTAGATGGTTTCAGGTCTGAATCCATAAAAACCGACAACAGAATAATTTAGATTTTCAGTTGCCGCCCCTTCAATTTCTGTAATCTGCTCGGGATTATTTGCAAATATCTGGCTTACATCCTCTTTGTTAAAGCTATTTAGAAAATTCCCGGTTAAAGTTGGCATAAAGAAGCTTCCTAAACCAACCTGAATGTTCCTGTCTGCGATCACTACATTATTTGCAGCAATTTTGATCCCATAGTTTTTTTCCAAACCTATCAAAACTGCTTTTTCTAAATCCAGTGTTTCTCCTTCTTGTGCAAAAAGAGAAAACGTCGCCCATGCACTGAGCACCAATAATAAAAGTAACTTTCTCATTAGACTCTTGCTAATCTTCCTTTCTTGGATGTTAAATAGGTATAAATGGCAGGGATAATAAACAAGGTCAGGATAGTTGAAAATGCCAATCCCCCGATGACAGCAACTCCCATAGGCACCCTGCTTTCTGCCCCGGCCCCGAGGGCCAAAGCTATAGGAAGTATACCCAAAATGGTAGACAAACTTGTCATCAAAATCGGTCTGAATCGGGCCGCAGAAGCACCTATGATCGCCTCATCTATGGACATTCCCTGTGCCTTACGCTGGTTTGCAAATTCCACGATCAAAATACCGTTTTTGGTCACCAGCCCTATGAGCATGATAATCCCAATCTGACTAAAAATATTCAATGTAAAATCAAATATCCAAAGTGAGAACAAGGCACCAAACAAGGCCAAAGGCACGGTAAACATGATCGTAAGTGGATCCATGAAACTTTCAAACTGCGCCGAAAGGACCAAGTATATCAAAACCAAGGCAAAGAGAAATGCAAATATCAAACTGTTTGAGCTCTCTCTGAATTCTTTGGAAAGTCCGGCCACGTCTGTGCTGTAGGTATCGTCTAAGACTTCTCCTGCAATCCTATCCATCTCATCCAGACCGGCTCCGATTGTGTAGCCCTCCGCCAAACCTGCAGACACAGTAGCACTTACAAATCTATTAAACCTGTATAACTGGGGCGGCGTGCTTTTTTCTTTGATGGTAACCAAGTTGTCCAATTGGATCAACTGTCCATTATCGGCCCTCACATATAGCATCCTGAGATTGACAGGCTCATTTCGGTCAGCCAGCTGCATTTCACCCACTACCTGATACTGTTTGCCATTCATGATAAAGTAGGCAAATCGCTGACCGGAATAAGATAATTGAAGCGTTCTGGCAATTTCCTGAACAGATACGCCGACATTCCTGGCTTTTTCTCTGTTGATTTCAACCTCTATTTCAGGTTTTGTGAATTTCAGGTTGATATCCGAGAAACTGAAAACCGGACTTTGACTGGCCTTTTCCATAAAAGCAGGAATAACCTCCTTGAGCTTCTCTAATGTTGGGGCTTGGATCACATATTGGACAGGCAGTCCACCTCTTCTGTCACCGATAGATTGGGGTTGGGTCACAAATGCCCGGACCGCGGTATATTTTTTGATCATGCCCGAAACCTGCCCAAAAATCTCCATTTGACTTCTTTCCCTTTCCTGTGCATCGACAAGAATCAACCTCAAAAAGCCTGAATTGGTACTCGATGTTCCAAAACCCGGAGACGTCACAGTGGTGATTCCCGCCCTTTCTTCTATAGGTATCTGGTTCATAAAATCAACCGTCATTTCATCAAGGACCTTGTCCATATATCCAAAAGTGGCACCTTCAGGGCCTGAAATATTGACCCGCATTTCGCCCCTATCTTCTACCGGTGCCAATTCTGTAGGAATTACTTTGAAAAAATAATATATCCCAAAAACCATGACAATGATAATACCAAAGGCACTCCATCTCACATTCATGAATTTATTGAGGGCCCCTTCATAAAGATTATTCATCCAAACAAAGAAGGGTTCGGTCAAATTGTAAAAAGCGTTATGTTTTTCTCTTTTCTTTAATAATTTGGAACTCAGCATAGGCGCCATCGTCAAAGCGACAAAAGACGAAATGATAACCGCTCCGGCGACCACGATTCCAAATTCCCTGAAAAGTCTACCTGTAGTTCCTGTTAGGAAAATTACAGGAAGGAAAACCGCAGCCAAGGCGACTGTAGTCGCGATGACGGCAAAGAAAATTTCCTCTGAGCCTTTGGCTGCAGCGGTATCGGGATTTTCTCCTTTTTCAATTCTCGAATAAATATTTTCTAAGACAACGATGGCATCATCCACCACGAGGCCGATAGAAAGTACAATTCCCAAAAGTGTCAGTACATTGATCGAGAAACCCATCAGGTACATGATGAAAAATACCCCGATCAAGGAAATAGGAATGGTCAAAACCGGAATGAAGGTTGTCCTCCAGTCCCTCAAAAACAGAAAGATGATAGACACCACGAGGATGAAGGCTATAAAAATTGTTTCCTGCACTTCTTTGATAGAATTCCTGATAAATGTCGTAGAGTCAAAGCCGATATCTACCCTGATATCACCGGGCAGATCCTTTTTTATTGTCTCTAGCCTTTTGTAAAATTCATCAACAATTTCGATGTTATTGGATCCGGGAAGCGGCACCAACACCACCCCAACCATGGGTACGCCGTCTCTTTTCAATACTGTCCTTTCGTTCAAAGCGGACATTTCTGCCATTCCTATGTCCTGAAACCTAACAATATTATTCTGGTCTTCTTTGATGATCAGAGAATTAAACTCCTGTGGTGTGCTGAGTCTACTTTTCGTCCTGACAGAAAGTTCGATTGCCGCACCCTCAATTCTACCGGAAGGCAGTTCTACGTTTTCGCTTTGCACCTTGTTCAATACATCAAGTGGTGTCACTCCGTAGGAGGCCATTTTCAAGGGGTCCATCCTGAGTCGGATGGCATACCTTTTTTCGCCCCAAATCTGGACTGTACTTACACCGGGAATGGTCTGTAGCCTTTCTTTGAAAATATTGGAAGCAATATCTGAAAGATCCAAAAGGTTACGCGTCGCGCTTTGCACAGCCAAAAACACAATTGGCTGGGAATCTGAGTCTGCTTTGGAAACCACCGGAGGTTCTGTATCCGGGGGGAGGTTTCTTTGGGCACCCGAAACCTTGTCCCTGACATCGTTGGCCGCGGCTTCTAAGTCTGCACCTACATCAAATTCAACCGTAATGTTACTAGTACCATCGTTACTTGTAGATGTCAGGGATTTGATCCCTGCAATACCGTTGATCGCCTCTTCCAATGGTTCGGTGATCTGGGCTTCAATGACATCAGCATTGGCACCTACATAAGCCGTCCTGACATTGATTATAGGCGGATCAACGCTAGGGAATTCCCTGATGCCTAAGAAACTGATTCCAATAATGCCGAAAAGCATTATTGTCAATGACATCACTATGGCAAGAACAGGTCTGCTGATACTGATACTTGATAAACTAGCCATATTTTAATTGATTTTAGTATAAGTGACAGGCATTCCTGTTCTTACTTGCAATACTCCGGTGCTCAATACCAAGTCACCTTCTTTTAGCCCATCCACGATCTGTACAAAGCTTTCTGTACGGGTTCCGATAGACACCTTTCTTTCTTCAATTTTGCTTTCTTGGTTTACTATAAAAACTTTATAACCTGCCAATTCCGGAATAACAGATTCTGCCGGAACCATCAGCGCATTTTCTTCCACACCAAGAATATATTTTATCCTTACAAACATTCCCGGCAAAAACTTACGTTCCTTATTTGGACTCTGAGCCCTGATTTTTAAGGTACGCGTTCCAGTGTCTATCGTCGGCTCGAATGCAAATACGGTACCTTCCACATCAATCCCTTCCGATTCATTTGAAAAGATAATCTTCGATCCGACATTAACTTGGTTTGCATATCTTTCCGGAATTGAAAACTCAATTTTGATAGGATCAATATTGACAATATTGGCAATCACATCTGCAGGGCCGATAACACTGCCCTCTGAAATCATCCTTAAGCCCAAAACCCCATCAAAAGGTGCCCTGATGACAGTTTTGGTCAACTGGGCTTCGACCAATTTGATGTCAGAAAGGTTTGTATTAAACTGGTTCAGCACAATGTCATATTCTTCCTGACTGATGGCCTCTTTGGCCAAAAGTTGCTTTTGCCTGTTTTCCTGACTTTGGAAAAGCTTTCTGGTGAAGTCAAGTCTTTGGAATTGTGCCGTCAGTTCATCGTCATTAAGGTAAAGAAGCGGAGTTCCTTTCTTTACAAACTGACCTTCATTGAAAGATATCTTTTTTACCAAGCCTGAAATCTCAGACCTGAGGTTAACACTCTCATTTGGTATAATGGTACCGGTAACACTCAGGTTGTTTTCCAGTCTTTCAGGACGGATTTCAACAACATTGACAGGAATAGGCTGACCCGCACCCTGTGAGGAGGTACCCGGCTGACCTGTTCCCGCAGCATTTTCAGGTTTTCCCATAAACTGATCCCACCTTGGGTAAATAAAAATCACTGCCAATACAAGTACAATGGCTATAATTAAAACGGTTTTGGTTTGTTTTTTCATTCTATTTATTCTGAAAATCCATTTAAGGCTGGTTGTTGATTCCTAAGAAACTGAAGCGATAACTGATTAAAAACTTCAGGCTGTTCGACATTGACTACATGACCACAAGCTTTGACAATATTGAGAATTGAAAGTTTATGCTCCTTGACAATTTTTTTTACCGGTTCGAGAAACATGATGTCCTCTTCACCCATTACATATAAAGTTGGTATGGAAAGATCCTTTTCTTTGAAAAATTTCAAAAGTGGATTGATGTCCCTTGTCAACTTAAACCACCTTATGAACTCCTTTTGGCAAAGTCTTTTTGCCTCATTGATAAATAAGTTTCTTGACTCGGCATGGTGCCTTCTCGGCATGATGATCCAAGCAAACAAACTGTATAACCACATATAAGGAACGACACTTTTAAAGGTATTTCCAAGGGTTACCAAAATCTGAGAAGTAAAGGTGAGTCTGGTAATCGCTCCTGCCATAATCAAGGATTTTACTTTATTGGGCTCCATTTCTGCCAATTGCCTAGCCAAAATAGTCCCAAGTGAAACACCCATAACATGTGCAGGTGGCACCTGCAGGTGATCAAGCACCTCAATAATGTCTTTTGTCACTGCAGGAAAGGTGTATTCCTCTTTCCAAATGTTCCTGATAGACTCGGCGGATTTACCATGACCCCTAAGGTCAATGAGCAAAAGATTGAATTCCTGTCTGAATTCCCGGACCTGTTTGTACCAAATAGAGGAAGAACCTCCCGCCCCATGTATGAACACTACCCATTCGTTACTGGTAGAATGCCTGTAAGTTTTATAATACAACATACTGTTTTTCATCTTGACCAAGTAATAACCGAACAGTTAGATTTAAGTTCCGAACCCGAAAGCTAAGCCCATTACTTGGGGTAAAAAATAAAATAGACACAGGTGGCTATTGAAGTCGATTAATGGTTATTTCCTTAAAAAAACACGAAACAAAGCCCTCTGGGACTTTGTTTCATTTGTCGAAATTTATAAGAAATAATAGCAATCTTATCAAAAAAAGCCATCTTTTTAAATACCCAATATCAAAATCAGTCAATTTTTGCAATTTTGGAAGTTCGCTTTTGGCTTTGTTTCTAAAGGCTTTTTTTATTTTTTCTCTTGGCTTAATATCTACTACAGCTTTCTTTTTATGAAATCTGTCATCAGCGAGTATAAATGCCAAGAAGTATTCCCACCTGAAATCCCATGGTTGCGGTTGGGATAATACATGGTTTCGAACTGTTTGTCGGCTTTGATCAGGGCATCCACAAGGTCTACCGCATTTTGATAATGGACATTGTCATCTCCTGTGCCATGGATGAGCAACAGATTTCCTTTCAATTTGTCCACATGGGTGATCGGGCTGTTGTCGTCATATCCCGCGGCGTTTTGCTGGGGAGTCTGAAGATAGCGCTCGGTATAAATGGTGTCATAATACCGCCAAGTAGTCACAGGAGCGACTGCAATGGCCGCTTTGAATACATCATTTCCTTTCATCAAGGCTAGAGAGGACATATAACCCCCATAGGACCAACCCCAGATTCCAATCCTGGATGCATCGACATAACCCAAAGTGCCTAGGTATTTTGCTCCTGCGATTTGGTCCTCTGTTTCCAGTTTACCTAGATTGGCATAAGTCACATGCTTGAAATCCCGACCACGGGCACCGGTACCGCGGTTATCCACGCAGACTACGATGTATCCTTCAGCCGCCAAGTGGTGGTGCCAAAAGTCCCGTGCACCGCCCCAAGCATTGGTGACGTTTTGAGATCCCGGACCACCATATACATACATCAAGACAGGATATTTTTTGTTGGGATCAAAGTCCGAAGGTTTGATCATGTAACCATTGAGGGAGGTGCCCTCCACCGTATTGAAAGTAAAAAACTCCCTGCCTGAAAGGGCAAAATTGGAAAGCTTGCTTTTCAGTTCCTGATTATCCTCCAAGACTTTGACCAATTTACCGGAAGACTCATTCAAAGTCACTTTAAGTGGTGTGTCCGAATTTGTATAATTGGCAATGTAATACTTGAAATCACGGCTCATATTGACCGAAAATGTCCCTTTCTCAGGCGTCAGG
Organism: Cognataquiflexum nitidum; assembly: GCF_022538055.1. GTDB lineage: Bacteria > Bacteroidota > Bacteroidia > Cytophagales > Cyclobacteriaceae > Cognataquiflexum > Cognataquiflexum nitidum. The sequence goes on from NZ_JAKZAM010000010.1 coordinate 93,079, forward strand.
ATCTTTTTGTTTTTCCCATCTAGATTGACCACAAAGAGATTTCGCTCGAGGGGCGAAGATTCAGTGGAGATATAGTAGATTTTCTTGCCTTTCTCATCTATCCCGACCAAGTTGGTCACTTCCCAATTGCCGGAAGTAATTTGGCGTATAAGTTTGCCGGTGTTGTCATGGTGGTAGATATGCTTGAAACCATCCTGCTCGGAGGTCCGGATAAATCCTTTGCTGTCCCCCAAAAACCGCAGGTCATCGTTGTAATTGAGGTCCACATAGGTCTCTGATTTTTCTTCGAGGATGACTTTACTCTGACCTGATCGGGCATCTGTATACAAGAGGTCGATCTGATTTTGGAGCCTGTTGACTCTCAAAAAAGCCAAAGTGTTGGCTTCCCCTGTCCAATATATTCTCGGCAAGTAAATATCAGTCTCAGTTCCTGTATCTGCTTTTACAGTCTTTTTACTTTCCAAATCATAAATGTGGATGCTGGTTTTGGCGTTTGCTTCGCCTGCTTTGGGATACTTGAATCTGTAATCCTGGGGATATAATTTGCCCCATAGTTGCATGTTGAATTCGGGAACTTCCGACTCATCAAATCGGATAAATGCAATTTTTTGACCATCGGGTGACCAATCAAAAGCCTTTGACATGGAAAACTCCTCTTCATAAACCCAATCTGCCGCAGCATTCAGCACATGGTTCCACTTGCCGTCGGTAGTGATTTGTGTTACCTGTTCGGTATTGAGTTCAATGATAAACAGGTTATTTTCCTTTACAAATGCCACCTTGTCATTTCCCGGGGAAAGGGTGGCATACATGATTTTCTCACCATCCAAAAGTTTTTGTGATTTCCCCGTGGCCAAGTCTACCACATGATAGACAGCCTTACTTGACCTTCTGTATATTCTCTCTACTTCTGACGCTATCAGTGCTTTGCTTTCATCGGCATTGAAAGCGTAGCTTGAAAAATTTACCCCCAAAGCCTCTCCATCAATAAGCGTCCCTGTTTCTTCTCCTGTCGCCACATTGATTTTGACAACTTTGGAACCGGAAGGTGTTCTTACCAATGAGCTGTAATACTGTCCATCTTTCATCCAATTGATGCCTAGAACAGACTTTTGGGAGAAGGTATTGTTTTTGAAAACGTCTTCGAGTGTGACTTTCTGTTTTTGCTGGGCAAAAGAATCAAAATTCCAAACTAGGATAAATGCCAGAAAGGGAATCAATTTAATCTTACTCATAAATATCTAGGTCTATAATCAGCTTTAAAAGTATAAAAAAGCATCAAGACCGGAAAAAATTTTACTCAATCGGAAAACATAAAAGGTATTTTGACCTGAAGCATGATGTCAAAATCAGAGTTCTTTTCTGACCCCATCCTTCCCGCCTCGGAATGATTCACCGTTTTCGATAATCAGGATTTCACCTGTGATTCCTTCTTTGATATTGCCATCCACTCCGATCACACGCCCTTCAAAAAGTGAGGTAATGGATCTCAATGAAGTATGGCCGACTATAATTTTTTTCGATTCAAAAAAATCCAAAATATCATCCAGAATTTGCGTCGAAGGAAATGGCTCAACAAAATATCCGCGGTACCAAAGCGGTCCATCCTCGCTTGTCAAAAAGGTCTGAAGGGCATTTTTCCTCCTGGAGGAGGACTTGAGGATATGAGAATAAAATTGTTTATTGACTTTTTTGGCTGTTAGTTTTCTTCGCAAAAATGAAGGCGAAATACCGGCATGGGTGATCAACAAATCATCAATGGTAATGATAACCGGACGTTTGCGCAGCCAATTACCCAAAACAGCATTCTCCGCATAGAGGTCGCTTGTCCTGATTCCCATCGCCTTGGTGGCTACCACATATTTTTCATTTAAAAACCGGAAATCACTTTCAATAAACATCAATTCATGGTTTCCGATCAAGAAATGAACTTTCCCTCCCTGAGCTTTTGCTTGATGTTCGAGTTTGTACACCAACCACAACACTTCAGTGACCATGTCGCCCCTTCCCAAAATATCACCGTTGACCACAAGATGTCCCTTGCCATATTTCCAATCGGTATTTTGATCGATAATGCCGTGCGCTTTGAGCAATTCCACGCTCAATCCATACTGACCATGAATGTCAGAAATCACCGCTAGATTGGGGACATTCTTGTATTCCTGATAGAAGTCAACCTCCTTCTCCATATTTTCCAAAAAAACTTTGGGGTCGAGGCCCAGATTAAATTCACTTTGAAGAAAATCTTGATCGGGGTTAAGGTTCACTTTCATCTGGCCATTTTCAACCCATTTGACATTTACCTGATCGCCCTGAAAAAATATATATGGTCCTTCAGAAATGGCATTCCCTTGGTTTTGGGCTACAACGCTCCCCGCTAAAAAGGAGAAACAAACTATGAGCAAAAGAATATTTGAGAAGAATTTCATGTGCTATGTTCTAAAATGGGGAGGTTTTTTTATCAATTACCATAATTGGTCCAAAAACCGATAATGAATATACAAATCTTTTTAACCAAAATACCGAAAACAGTCCTAGCTCCATCAGCTATTTTACCCTCTATTTTTTGGGGCCACACAATGATAAATAGAGATTGATTTTTACTTTTACATACCATGAAGAAGAAAATTGCCTTAGTGACCGGAGGATTTACCAGGGAATCCGTCATCTCTCTAAAAAGTGCCGCAGTAGTCGAAAAGACACTCGACAGGAGCCTGTACGATATCTACAAAATCCTGATTTATCCCGGTAACTGGTATCACGAAACTGCCGCGGGCGAAAAAATCCCCGTAGACCTCAATGACTTTTCCATCAAAATTTCTAATCAAAAGATAAAATTTGACGGAGTTTTCAATATTCTTCATGGTTCGCCGGGAGAGGACGGCAAGCTTGCCGGCTATTTTGACCTGATCGGGTTACCTTACACGACATGCGATGCGTTGACCTCTGCCATCACAATGAACAAAGGCTACACCAAGGCAATAGTACAGGACATCGACGAACTGTTTGTCGCGAGGTCCATCCAATTATTTGGCAACCATGCGGAGAATGTCTCCATGATACTGAAAGAACTGCGTCTGCCTCTTTTTATCAAGCCAAACAACGGCGGTTCAAGTATCGGAATGACCAAGGTCAAAGAACCGAATGAACTTCAGGAAGCTTTGGACAAGGCATTTGCAGAAGATTCACAAGTATTGATGGAAGAGTTTGTTTCGGGTAGGGAATTTTCGATCGGTGTCTACCGGTCAAGGGGGATTACCACGGTGCTTCCGGCTACGGAAATCATCAGCAGCAAGGAGTTTTTTGACTTTGAGGCAAAGTATTCTCCCGGTGTTTGTGAAGAGATAACCCCCGGAAGAATGACCGAGGAGGAAGTGGCAAGGGTAGGCCGAATTATAGAAAAAGTATATCAAAAGTTAAATTGCAAAGGAGCGGTCAGGATTGACTATTTCTTGGAATACGAAACAGGCAAATTCTATTTTATTGAAATCAATACTGTACCGGGTCAAACTGAAACTAGCTTGATATCCCAACAAGTGCGTGCTTTGGGGATCGATGTCAAGGATTTTTACAATGCGCTGATCGAGGAAATGTTTTCCTGACCTTCCTTTTGGAACTCAAAAACGGATCTGAAAACCAATAAAATCGGGTATGTTATAATAAGTCAAACCATCCTCAAAATAAACGGGATCTGCCTTTTTTTCAGAAAAATTATACATATCCACTGCTTCTCTTGTCAGATTTCTGCTGCTTCTCCTATAAAAACCTGAAGCAATCCCCAAGCCTACAGTAGTGACCGCCAAGGGTATAAAAAACTTGTTTCTCGACGAATAGGAGGAAGATTGAGAAGGAATAAAGCTCAATGCAATCACACCAACGGAAGCCAAAAAAGCACCTCCGTCCAACCATTTGCTGGTTGTCTGCTTTTTCAATGCCATTTGATAAGTTTGAAAAGCTTCGGGATTGGTCTGCATCAGCTGATAAATTTCCTGTTTGGTCAGCACTTTGGGCCCGTCCAAAATATCAATTCTATCCCCTAAGAAGGTTTGCCTGTAATCAATCCTGAGGAAGGGTTGTTGACCATAAACTTCGGTTATAAAACAGATCAATAATAGAGCAAATGAGAATTTTTTCATAAGATCAGAAATTAAGGCTTAATCCTGCAGCCAAGGGCGAAAGTTTAAAATGGAGGGTAGACCGATAACCAATTCCCCTTATTGCTTTATAATTATAAATTTCAATCGCATTGGAAGTTTCCCTTTTGCCATTTCTTTTCATCGGAAAGGCAATGGTCGTTATTGTCGCTGCTCCCAACATTATCCCTCCCGATATCAGCACTCGCTGTTGGGTAAAATCGCCTGAAAACAAATATACCACAGAACCTGCAGCCAAAATCCATCCTCCCAACCTTAAGGACTCGCCAATAAACATTTTTTGTTTGGCTTTAGAAAACAATTCGGCCTCCTCCGGAAAAACTGCCATAATTTTTTCAATTTCTGAAACCTTTACCTTTTCGCCATTTGCGAGGTAAACATGGTTTCCAAAAAAATTCTCCCGATATGAAATCCTTGGATTGGTTTGGGCATTGGACCAAAAGAATATAAAAATCAAAAACAGGCTTAAAGAAATTGATTTCATAGTGTGGTATTAAATGATTACAAAGCTAACGAATAGCCACAAATTAAGTTTATCAGGGAAATTGAGGAAATCAACAAAATCCATCATCATAAAAAAAGCGGCCCAAAAGCCGCTTTTCCCTATATTCCGAATTCCATTTTAATCTTATCCACATAATCCAGCTTTTCCCAAGTGAACAATTCCACTTCTAAAACTTGCGAAGTTCCGTAAGGATTTTTGAAAGTTTTGGTTACAGTCTCATTTTCGCGACCCATGTGTCCGTAAGCAGCAGTTTCCTCATAGATGGGATTTCTTAGCTTCAGACGCTGTTCGATCGCATAAGGTCTCATGTCAAAGATGGCTTCGATCTTCTTGGCGATCTCACCGTCACTCATGTTCACTTTGGATGTTCCGTAGGTGTTGACGTAGATTCCCATAGGCTTTGCTACACCTATGGCATAAGATACCTGCACCAAAACTTCCTCAGCTACTCCTGCAGCGACCATGTTTTTGGCAATATGTCGGGTGGCATAAGCTGCCGAACGGTCTACTTTGGATGGGTCTTTTCCTGAAAATGCACCGCCTCCATGGGCACCTTTTCCGCCATAGGTATCCACGATGATTTTTCTTCCTGTCAATCCTGTATCACCATGAGGACCACCGATCACAAACTTGCCGGTAGGATTGATGTGGTAGGTGATCTTCTCTGTAAACAATGCCTGAATCTCAGGCTTCAACTGCGCCTTCACCCTTGGAATCAAAATTTTGATCATGTCTTCTTTGATCTTCGCCAGCATAGCCGTCTCTTCATCAAAATCATCATGCTGGGTTGATACTACAATGGCATCGATACGCAAAGGCTGGTTATCATCACCATATTCGATGGTAACCTGAGATTTGGCATCAGGTCGGAGGTATGCAATTTCTTTGTTTTCCCTTCTCAACGCTGCCAATTCCTTCAAAATCCTATGTGAAAGGTCAAGAGCCAAGGGCATGAAATTTTCAGTTTCCTTGGTAGCATAGCCAAACATCATTCCCTGATCGCCGGCACCTTGTTCTTCAGGATTAGCCCTTTCCACACCTTGGTTGATATCGGGAGACTGTTCGTGAATAGCAGAAAGAACCCCGCAGGAATTTCCGTCAAACATGTATTCTCCTTTGGTATATCCGATCCTATTGATGACGTCTCTGGCTATTTTTTGAACATCAAGGTATATTTTAGACTTTACTTCACCGGCCAAAACCACTTGTCCAGTAGTGACCAAGGTTTCACAGGCGACTTTGGAATTTGGATCAAAAGCTAAAAAATTATCGATCAAGGCATCTGAAATCTGATCAGCAACTTTGTCAGGATGGCCTTCAGACACTGATTCTGATGTAAATAAATATGGCATATGGGAAAATTTTTAAATCGGTTTCAATTGGGTCGTAAAAATAAGGTTTCAAAGGGAAATAAAAAATTAGAAATAGAGGTTGAGTCCATTGCATTTGAACTTTGTCATTATGAATGAATTATAATCTGATTTCTGCTTTGCTCTATATCAAACCTGAATAGGTACTGAAGGACCTTATAAGAGTTTTGTTAGCCAATTAAAATTACGGCTAAGCAAGACCTTCTTAAAATCTAAATTCCAAAAAATAGGATGACCGTTTGCCAATCTTCCTGTTTTTCCATCCTTCAATCCCGTTGGAATCCTTAACTTTGCCCCTATACAACCAATCCCCAAATTCTCAATGAACGAAAGGTATATGCAGCGGGGCGTATCAGCCTCCAAAGAAGATGTACATCAGGCGATTTCCAAACTGGACAAAGGACTTTTTCCAAAGGCATTCTGCAAAATAGTAGAAGACACACTCGGCAATGATCCTGACTATTGCAACATCATGCATGCAGACGGGGCAGGTACCAAGTCTTCTTTGGCTTATATGTATTGGAAGGAAACGGGGGACCTGAGTGTGTGGAAAGGAATCGCCCAAGATGCCATCATCATGAATACCGACGACCTGCTTTGTGTCGGTGCTGTCAACAATATTCTGGTTTCCTCTACTATCGGAAGAAATAAAAATCTGATTCCCGGTGAAGTCATCTCGGCGATTATCAACGGTACCGAGGAAGTCTTACAGATGCTTCGTGACCATGGCGTCAATGTCGTCCTGACAGGTGGAGAAACAGCCGATGTCGGGGATCTTGTACGGACTGTGATTGTAGACAGTACAGTGACCTGCAGGATGAAAAAGGAAGATGTCATCTCCAATGACAAAATCAGACCGGGTGATGTGGTAGTTGGTTTGGCATCGTATGGACAGGCTACCTATGAAGATTCATACAATGGCGGCATGGGAAGCAATGGCCTGACTTCAGCCCGACATGATGTTTTCAACAAACTATTGAAAACCAAATATCCTGAAAGCTTTGATCCTGCAGTTCCTGCTGATCTTGTCTACACAGGAAAATACAACCTGACAGACCCTGCACCGGGACTTTCGGTTGATATGGGTAAATTGGTACTTTCTCCTACCCGTACCTATGCACCTATCATGGTAGATGTATTGAAATACCTGAGACCTGCCATTCATGGGATCGTGCACTGCAGCGGAGGTGCACAGACCAAAGTCCTCCATTTTGTAGACAATGTGCATGTGGTCAAAGACAACTTATTTGACACCCCGCCACTCTTCAAAATGATCCAAGAAGAAAGCGGTACAGACTGGAAAGAGATGTACAAAGTGTTCAACATGGGCCACCGGATGGAGGTTTATCTCGAAGAAAGGTACGCCGAAGAAGTCATGGACATTGCCGAGGGATTGGGTGTGGAAGCCAAAATCATCGGAAGGGTCCTTCCTCATGAGGGTAAAAAAGTGACTGTCCAGGGTGCCCATGGTACCTTTGAATATTAAACGACCAAGACAACCTTTAGACTTTTGATAAAAATATGCCAAGGACAACTGCCCAAAAGATATTTAGAATTTTTGGATGGACCTTTGGTGCCATTGTTTTCTTAGCATTGACCACCCTTACCAGGATAGATTGGCGTGATTATAAAGAGTTGGATTATTATTTAGAGACCGTCGCACATCTTGACTCCTTAAGCCTTGTATCTTCTGAGGGAGAAATTTGGCTTGCAGGCTGGTCTTCGGTCAATGCGACCCCATCCACTCCAGCAAAACTGGTGGGATATAAACCTCGTGGAAGATACGAATTTGTACAGGACAGCAACTTTGTCAAAACGGTGGTCATCAGCAACGGAACCTCTACAGTTGCTTTTTTGAATTATGAATTAATGATTGTCCATCCTTACCTGCAGGGAAGAATCAATCAGGCTATCAGTGAATCAGGTTTGGCATTGGACAAAGTTTATTTTACCGCAACCCACACCCACAGCGGCATCGGAGGGCATATTCCAGGTCTTCTCGGCAAGTTGGCTTTTGGAGGCTATGATGACAATATCGTCAAATTCCTGGAAGCCAAAACCTTAGAAGGATTGAAATCAGCAATGTCTAGCTTAGACACGGCAGAAGTATTTTTTAGAAAAACCAAAGCAGACACACTTGTTGCAAACAGGTTGATCGCCGAAGACCCCATAGATCCTTACATCAGGCAATTGATATTTGAAAAGCGGAATGGAAAAAAAGGAACAATCCTGACATACAGTGCCCATCCGACTATTTTGAATTCAAAATTCATGGGCCTGTCCGGAGATTATCCCAACTACCTTACCAAATTAATGGAACAACAGGAAGGATATGACTTTTCCTTTTTTGCGGCAGGTACAGTCGGTAGCCATCGCCCTGTGGCTACCGGAAATCAACCTGATGATGTCGAATCTTATGCCTTTGCTTTAAATAGAAATCTTTCAGAAAATATCCATGAGGTATTTCCTGTGGAAGAGCCAAACCTCAAGTTTGGGAACTTACCGCTTGGCCTTAGAAAAGCGCATTTCAGGATCAGTGAAAAAGTCCGCATCCGGCCTTGGATTTTCAATTCCATCTTCGGCGACACAAATGCCCACTTTGACATGGTCCAGATCGGAAAAACATTGTTTATCAGTTCAAGCGGTGAAATATCAGGGGTTTTTATGAAACAATGGGAAAATTATGCCGCAGAAAAAGGCCTCCACCTCATCATTACCTGTTTTAATGGGGGATACATAGGGTATATTACACCTGATAATTATTACAATTATCCACTTTATGAAGCCCGGGATATGAATTGGTTTGGACCATATAACGGTGCCTACTTTGATGAAATGATCAGGAAAATGATCGATAAAGCTGCCGGACAAGAACCCATGGCCTTAAAATAAAAGTAACAAGAAAGGCAATAGAAACAATGCCTCGGATTTTTTTCTGACTTGGTCTTTGGTTTGGTTTTTGGAAAAAAATAAAATCAAATGGTAGCCAATAATCAATCCCAAAATCACCGAATGGACATGGTAAAAAGAAGGTAAGATAACTCCAAGAACCAGCAAGATACCTATTCCGGTCATTCCCAACAGCAGAATAAGGTTTTTTAAACCTGTCTTTGGGATCAACACCAACACAGATCCAAAACCGTCTTTTTGGTCTACTTCTGCATCTAGATAAGAGAGTATGAGCAGATTGACTAATGCTGCTAAGAAGTAAATAAAAATAAAAAGGTAGGAGAAATTATCCACCAACTCCATATCCAAACTAGCAAAGGGAGCTAGTGAAACACCCAAAACATAAATCAGGGCGGTTGATATTTCCTTCAACCATGAAAGCTTTGTACCGGCAATCTTCAAAAACCCCATCCAAACCACCGTAAACGTCCCCAACAGTATTCCGTGGGTTTGGATAAATTCCATTTCACCTAAGGAAAAAAACAGGAGGATACCAACCAAAATACAGGAGAAAACCAAAGGAAGAAGAACCCGAAAATATTTTTGGTGAAATTGATGTCTGGGGGACTGCGGCTTCCCCAAAGCACTTTGGGCATCCATCAAATGGTCCCAAGTATATATGCTCCAAACTGCCATTCCCAATAATATATAGACTGGTTCGGATATTTTTACCTCCAACAAATCCGAGAAAAACAACATCCCTGCCATAGCACCAAAAACCACATCCAAGGACAGGAGGTTGAAATAATACATAACATTCCTAATTATCCCCATTTGACATTAAAGATATCCCCTTAGCATAATTTTACCTTCAAAAGATTTTTAAGAATCAAAACTTTTTAAATTGAAAGAAAAATCAAGCTATGAAAAATCTCCTTTTTCTAACAATCCTTTTACTTTCAATGGGCTATTCCGCCTTTGCACAATCAAAAATAAAAGTCGCCTGTGTGGGAAATAGTATTACTCAAGGACCGGGAAGAGATAATCCTGACAGTTATCCACTTCAGATGCAGGCCATTCTTGGCGACAAGTACGAGGTCAAAAACTTTGGAGTAAGTGGTAGGACTTTGCTCAAAAAAGGGGATTATCCTTTTTGGAACGAACCCCAATTTGAAGAGACCAAATCTTTTGCACCTGATATTCTGGTGATCAAACTTGGAACCAATGACTCAAAACCCCAAAATTGGAAATTCAAAGAGGAATTCACAAAGGACTACGTAGAAATGGTCGAGACTTTCAAAAAATCTATGCCAAAAAAAGGAAAGGTGTATATCTGTCTACCTGTTCCGGTGTTCCAGGGAAATTTTGATATCAATGGGGAGGTATTACTCAATGAAATGCGACCGATGCTACTGGAAATCGCCAAGAAGACCAAATCTGAGATTATAGATTTGTATACACCGTTATTGGACAAATCACCACTATTGCCTGATGGCATTCATCCCAACAAGGAAGGACTTGGCATTATGGCTGCCGAAATCGCAAAAGCCATAAGATAAAGCCATTTCCATTCATCACATAAAAAAAACCCTCTCTTTTCTCAAGGGAGGGTTTTTTGAGTCTAATTATTTTTTGAAGAGGGAATCCCGAATATTGTATCAATCCATGCCAAGGAATTCCACATCAAACATCAATACTGAATTGGGCGGTACTCCGGGAATTGTTGTAAAATCACGGTAAGCCCAAGGAGAAGGAATGATAAGAACTCCCTTAGATCCACTATTCATCTGCCTAAACCCAACGTTAAAACCAGGGATCGCCTCAGAGCTACCAAGGGTAAATTGGAAAATTCTATATGATTTTGAAGGATCAAAGACATCGTTTTCTCTTGCTACGTCTTCAAGGTTGGTATCGAATACGGTGCCGTCCAATAATCTCCCGGTATAGTTGGTGTAAACCAACATACCGGCTGAGGGCTTTGCCCCTGTCCCTTCTTCCTGAATAATAATTACAACACCATTGGTATCATGGATGCGGTATAAACTGTCTATCGGAGCAGTCCTTAGGAAGTCGTCAATTTTAACGCGATCAATGGCAAGGTTCCCTTCAGTATCATACTGAGGGCCGCCAAAAGGATTTGGTGGATCGCATCCAGCTACCAACAAGAAAACTCCAAAGAGGAATGTAAAAACAAGTTTGAAATTTTTCATTTATCAGTCGTCTGCCAAAGGATTACCCTTTATATCTACCAGTTCAAGTTCAAACAGCAAAGGTGAATTTGGCGGAATGCCTCCATTTGCCTGCGGTCCATAAGCATATATTGAAGGCATTATCACGGTTGCTTTGTCTCCCTTTTCCATGTTGAAAACAGCAAATTCAAAGCCGGGGATGACCATTCCTCTACCAATTATAAACTCTAAAGGTTCATAGGTCCTATTGGCATTGAAAAGGTTATTTGCCTTAGCTGTGGCTTCAATTGAAGTATCGAAAACGTTGTTATTCAAAAGTTTTCCTGTATAATTTACGAATACAGTATCACCAAGTGCCACCTTAACCCCACTACCGGAAGCTTCAGTCCAATAAATTCTAATACCGGTACCATTATCAATAGCCTCTTTGACGGAAGCAATTGGGTTTTGCGTTACGTATTGTTCAATTTTCTGAACATCCTGTTCAAAAATTATTTGGGTATTTTCTTCATCAGAAACACAACCGGTAAAAACCCAAATCACTGTTAATAATAACGCGCTTAATCTTTTCATATTTTTATTTTTGTACTTCAGTGATTTCTACGTCGAAGATCAGTACAGAGTTTGCTTTTATTGGTCCACCAGAGTCTCTATCCCCATAGGCCAATGTTGAAGGAATAAAGAATTTGGCTTTATCACCTTTTTTCAATAATGCGAGACCTTCATCCCAGCCTTGAATTACTCTTCCCTGCCCAACAGAAACTTCCAAAGGAGAATAGCCTCCCATATTATCTCTCTGTTCGCTGTAAGTATTGTTGGCCTGGGCAATCTCTTTGATACTGGAATCAAAAAGTGTCCCATCCAATAAGTAACCCGCATAATGAACGAATGCCAAATCACCGACTTCTATTTCTGGACCTGCTCCTTCTTGTTCAATGACGTAATAAAGACCTGATTCTGTCCTAGTGGCTTGAATATTTTTTTCAGCAAGGTAATCCTCGATGATTTTGGTATCTATTTCCAATTGTTTGACAGCATTTTCTGCTTGCTTTTTCATCTGCGCTTCCTGAAGGGCATTGAAGTAAGCCTCTACTCCCTGCTGGTCTGTGATATCTACTACACCAATCTGGATTTTAACATTTTTCTCCTTATCCAAGAAAAAAGGCATGTTCTGTTCGCCAAAAACCTTCAAAGAATTGGCTTCAAAAGCGATGCTGTCACCTTTTTTAAGGCTTAGGAAAATTTCATCCATTCCGCTTTCTCTTGGTAAGGAATCATTGAAAAGGATATATCCCGGCATGCTTTGATCATAGGTGGAAATAAATGTAGAGTCCTTATCAGTTTTTACGATAAGGTGGTAAAGGATATACTCTCCATTTTTAGGAGCTACATCTCCCTCTTTGATATAGGTATACTCGATGCCATCTGAAGTTGTCTGTTTTTTCTTACAAGACATGAGGCCGGTTGCCAAAACCATAACTATGGCAGGCAATAAATAGAAATTAATTTTTTTCATGAAGGAGTTCAGATTGAATAAATAGGGAATTATAGTTTTCTTTTATTAATGTTTCAAATTTTTCTGTTGTCTCTTGCAGTGTCAATTGTGATTTTCCTCCGGAAGCATTTTTATGACCTCCTCCATCAAAATATGACGCTGCAAATTTATTGACCGCAATGTCCTCTGTAGACCTGAAGGATATTTTTATTCCATCTTCACGTTCGGTAAACAATGCCGCAATCTTGATGCCATCCAAGGATAAGGCATAGTTCACCAAACCTTCGGTGTCGCCTGTTTGGGAACAGTACTTTCTGAGGTCTTTTTTGCTAATTGCAAAATAGGCTGTCTGCAAATCCTGCATGATCATCAATCTCCTCGTGATGGCAAATCCTATAAATTTCAATCTATTGACACTATTGGTATCATAGATCAAACGTGAGATTTTAGAATTATCGGCACCAATACCAATCAATTCTGCTGTGATCAGATGGACATTTTTAGTGGTATTGGGATGTCTGAATCCTCCAGTATCTGTCATAATACCTGCATAGAGGCACTCTGCGATATCTTCATCTATCAAATCTTTGTGACCTACTGCCACTATCAATTCAAATATCAATTCACATGTAGCAGCTGCTGAAGTGCTCCAATACCTGAAGTCAGCAAAATCTTTAGGATCCTGATGGTGGTCAATATTTACCTTATAGGCCTTTGAATTTTCCACCCACTCTTGCATGTCCTGCATCCTCCTAGGACAGGAAAAATCCAGACAAAAAATGAGTGTGGCCTTTTGGATGATTCCAATGGCTTTTTGCCTTGTGGCCCCATCCTCAAAGTTCATCACATCCTCATTGCCCTTCATCCAATGAAGGAAGGAAGGGTAATCTGAAGGGGTAATTACCTGCACTTCATGTCCCAGTTTCACTAAGAAGTTTGACATTGCCAGACAAGACCCCAAAGCATCGGCGTCAGGCTTGTGGTGGGTGGTAATGACTACTTTCTGGGGTGAGGAAATTATATGTTTAAATGACTCTAATTCTCGCATTTGATTGCTTTTGTGCACTCCCCTTAAGGAACATAGTCCGCAAAGGTCAGGATAATTTTTGAAAAATCCCAATGGCACTAAAAGTCTAAATCTGAATTAGATAACACAGATTTTACGACCATTATTCGGAGATTCAATGAATTCCTGTATTTTTGCAGCCACATTTAAACCTACAAAAATAATTACAATGGCAGGTAAAAGAACTTTCACCATGATCAAGCCGGACGCATTTGGTGCCGGCAATTCCGGGGCAATTTTAAAAATGATTGAAGGGGCAGGATTCAAAATCGTAGCGCTAAAGGCGACACAACTGACACCAGAATTGGCCGGAAAATTTTATGAAGTGCACAAAGAAAGACCGTTTTATGCGGACCTATGCAAGTATATGTCTTCAGGACCTATCATTGCCGCGATATTGGAAAAAGACAATGCTGTGGAAGATTTCAGAACATTGATCGGTGCTACCAATCCTGCCAACGCCGCAGAAGGAACCATCAGAAAAATGTTTGCAACTTCTATTGAGGCCAATGCTGTACACGGATCCGACTCAGATGAAAATGCCCAGATTGAAGGGAATTTTTATTTCAGCCAGTTCGAGAGGGTATTGTAATTTCAAGGATTTTAGGAAGTCCAAAAAAATCCCCAAACTAATAAAGGCAGTCAGGAAAATCTGATTGCCTTTTTTTTGGATGCATTTTTAAGAAAATAAACGAAAGGAAATAAGGCCACAATCAACAATTTTCCAAAAAACAAAGGCTATCAGAGATCTGATAGCCTTTGTTTTTAAGCATTGTTGAAATAGTTTTTTTTACCACTCCCAAAGTCCATTTTCGAAATCAAGAAGCTTGTATTCAAACTCCAAGGAATTCAAAAACGCCTGCAATTCAGGATTGGGATGACTTGAATTCACCAAATCTGCTACATAGGCATTGTCAGGATTGGTGTATCTTCTAACCACTGACCTGAACAACCTCTGATCGAAAACCTGATCGTAAGTTAAGTTCTTGGCGGTATTTTGGAAAATCAGCCATTTTGCCTCAGGATGGTCTTTGAAGTGATAGTAGAAATCCTTGAACCTCACATAACCGATGGTCTTTTGACCTGCATTGGCGTTTGTTTGGGAAGGCATGACTAGCTCAATATATTTCACGTCAAATTTGATTTGTGAATGGTGTTTGTCAAACACAAAATCTTCCATAAAATCAAGGTAATAAAGCTGCTTTACAAAAATGCTGTCACCGTTTGCTGCCAACCAAAAATTAGATTGGAAATCAGATATCGAAAGAGGCTGGGTGAATTTATCATCTGCAAATACTTCAAGTGCATTGTCTTCTACAATGGCTTTATATATCTGATTGACTACACCGTCGCTTTTGGTATCTCCGGACCCATAAAGAGGCTGATTGTATTTTTCCCTAAGATCAATTCTCCTCCACACAGAGATCTGATACATCTTATCGTCTTCACGAATCGGATGAGCCGAAAAAACAGTGTCCATTTTGAACTGTCTATCGCCAGTTCCGGCTGGACTCACACTTGTTGCTTGCGCATGACTTTCTATACTTAGAAGAGAAAGACCAAGGGAAAAAAGGCCAAAGATTTTTGAATAAAGCTTCATATTCATTTTTGTTTATGATCATGCCTTAAAAGCATCATCGATCATTTATTTAATCGCCATCCTGATGATCTCAGGCTGATTGTTTGTTATTTTATTGCCTCGGAAGTTGGTTCTGGTCACTTGTGTAACACGGATAACCAACGCATCTCCACTTTTTGCAGAAGCCAAGAGATTTCTGATGGCTACATTTTTACCGTTGATGGCCACTTTTTCTCTAGGAACTTCATTTCTTAGAAGAATAACTTCACCACCTGTTACTTCAAAATTGGCATCTTTTGCCATTGTCCTACCGAAGTTTGCCTCAGGAATCGCTTCTACGATCAATGAAGACGGTCCCGGTGCAGGATAAGCCTGACTCAAATCAATAGGACCTCTACCGTCAAACAACCTGACAGTTGGTGCAGGCACCGGCTTGATATCATACGATACATCACCGATTTTATTGCCTCCACTGCTTACGCCGATCAAGACTTCTCCGGAACCTCCGGGGATTACAGTCAATTGACCCGGCTTGCTTCCTTGGATAGAAGAACCATTAGATACTGTGAAGCTTGGTGCGTAGCTATTTCCCAAAGCAGGTACATCAATCAACAATTCATTGGCGCAATCCGCGTATAGCTGATTGACAACTTCTGAAGTTACTTTGATGACAGGCTGGGCTACATAATATTCATATTCTACAGGAAGAATTTTATCTTCTCCGCCAACATTCGTTACTATTTCCCCTTTAAGGATTTTTTTGGCCAAACCCCTATCGTCGTATTGACCGGCAGGAGTAGCTGTAAATTCGATTTTACCGAAGCCGTTTTCTACTGTGACTGGCCTCCCGTCTATTGTCATCTGAGGTACATCTGAAGAAGAGGAAGAAGCGATAAACATGTCTGCCTGGAACTTCGTACCTGCCGCTACCACATTTGATTGGGCCGCAATTCTTGCTTCAACGATATCTGCTTTGTAATAGAACGAACCGATGGAAGCAGTAATTGCTCCTAGAGATTCACTTTCAATATTCAAAACCTCATTTTGATACTGCGAAATCAATGCCATTACCGCACCAACCGGAGACTTGACAAAGTTCAAAAAAACGAAATTTTTGTTTCTAACCTCTTTGTCATTTTGAAATATTTCAATGTCCTTTGCGTCCTTTGCGATGTCACCAAAACTCAACTCGATACCTGCCTTCTTAAGAATTTCACTGATTTGCTTTGGATAAGTATTTAACCTTTCCTGCATTTCAAATCCCTTCTTATTGTTATTGAAAATATTGCCCGGGATATCGGTGTTTTTGAGCGCAGAATTGCTAAACTGACCTTGGTCATCCTTCGCATTTGAAGCAGTCAAGAGCTCTTGCTTCAATTCCTCAAGGTAAGCGTATATTTCAGAAGTTGCCTTACGGACTTCCTTTGCAGCATCTACCTTGGGTACATCTTTTTCGTTATTCCCCTGATTTTCTACTGTGGATGCAATAGAGGAAACAGTGAATTCATTTTTGTTGATGAAGTTTTTGGAAGTCCTTTCCAATCCATCGTTCAACAGCACAAACTTTTGGAGAATCTGGTTACTCACCTGCAATGCCAGCAAAGCTGTCAATACGAGGTACATCATACCAATCATCCGCTGCCTTGGTGTTTCTTTTCCGCCTGCCATATTATTTTTCTAAAAGATTAAATATAAATATGAACTAGACTTATCCTTTCATGGCAGAAAGCATTCCACCATATACTTTATTCAAGGAACTTACATTTTGGTTGAGTTTTGCCAATTCAGTTTTGAATTGCTCAGTTTCTTTGCCTGCCTCATTCAATCCTTCCATTGCATTTGAAATGTTGGAATAGAACTTATTGAGCGTTTTGAGGTGTGATTGGGCATCCAACAATTCCATTTCATACACATTGTTCAGTGCAGAAAGGTTTTTGGTAACTGATACTACTTGGCTGTGGTATTCTTTTGCATCTGCAGACGCAGATGAAAGTTCAGTGAGTGCCATGGCAGTTTTTCCGTAAGACTGGTTGATGTCGACCAAAGTCTTGGAGGCTGTCTTTACGTTGCTTGCATACTCATTAGTGGCAACAGCCGCATCAGCGATGGTTCCCATTTTTTCTGCAGAGGTAGCAAGGTTTTGGATTCCTTTACCCAAGCTGTCAAACAATTCGGGGCCGATTTTGGCATTCGCCAACATTTCGTCAAACTTTTGGCTAAGGTTGTCTTTTGGCTCTTTTTTGGTGGATTTTCGTTCTGCTGGTTCATCACCGGCTAATTCAGGATAAACTTTGGACCAGTCTACTTCTTCATGCTTTGGCTCAAATGCAGATAAGAAAAATATTGCGGCCTCTGTGGAAAGTCCCACACCGATCATCAAACTTGCGAAAGGCCAATCTAGGATTTTGAACATAGCTCCAAGGATAACTACGGCAGCACCGATACCATATATTTTTGGCATGATATCCCCGTAAAATACGTTCATGAATGATTTGTTTTTTGTTGCCATTTTTTTTTAAAAATTTAGAGGTGAGTGAGTGATTAAGATGTTATTCGATTTACTTTTTTCTTCTTCTGTTGTTACTGACATCCATTGAACCTGATCTACCCAGATAGGTCATGGCAGTTCTGAATCCGATGTGTGCTGTTTTCACATCCTGGAATTCGTAGGTTCTTGTACTTGTTTCGAGGTAGTGAGCGATATCTTTCCAAGAACCGCCACGAACTACTTTCCTTTTTTCATTGGGATCATCATATCTAGGGTCCAAATCCCAAGTCACAGATCCACTGACAGCATTGTAGGAATCCAATACCCATTCTGCTACGTTGCCGGACATATTGTATAGTCCAAAGCCGTTTGGAGCAAAAACATCAACCGGTGCAGTATAGGCAAATCCGTCATCAATATAATTTCCTCTGCCTGGTTTGAAGTTTGCCATCAGACAGCCTCTTTTATTTTTCAAATAAGGTCCGCCCCAAGGGTATTTTGCCACTTCTTTTCCACCTTTGGCTGCATATTCCCATTCCGCTTCAGAAGGTAACCTAAAAGGAGGGTAGTCAAAATCCGCTTTGTCATTTGCATTCAGGTGATAGGTTCTCCACTGACAGTACATATTTGCCTGTTCCCAGCTGACCCCTACCACTGGGTAATTGTCAAAAGCAGGGTGGTCAAAGTAAAACTCCATCAATGGATCCCCATAGTGATAAGTAAAACTTGTGTTCCAGACTGTCGTGTCAGGAAGTACAGCGTTCAGGTCAAAAGTAGGTGCGTCTTTTAAAGTTGTCGGAGTGCTATAGGTGTACTCGCCTAACCTGACGGCTTCAATGAACTGTCTGTATTTGTTGTTGGATACTTCATACTTATCCATATAAAATTCGGAGATCGTAATCTGCTTGTTCAACGATGATTGAGAGAAGGCTATATCTTCATCAGCCTGTCCCATCCAAAAAGTTCCGGCCTTGACCGGCACCATTTCTTGAGGAAGGATTTGTTGCCAGATTACCCTCTTGGGAACACCCGTAACTTCACCCCTTCTATTGTCTTTTTCACTGGCAGATCCTTTCTTGCCCAAAAGTCCGCAACTCGGTAATACTACCACTACCAAAACCGCTAAAATTATGCTCAAAACGCGTGTCTTCATTTTTTTAGACATAAATTACATTAAACCATTTATCAAATTCATGCCACTTTTTGGATAAGCAACAAGAGCGAAAATTAAAGTAAATTCTTAGAAATACACAAATTTAATTACTGAATTTCCAATATTTTTTTTTAAAACCTAAATCTCGGAGTACGTTGGATTGTTCTTTGGAACTCCCGACTTACATCCGGAAGTACATAGGATAACATGAATTCGTGACTCGTCGGAGACTTGGCTTCTATCCCTCCGACTACTAGATCAAAGGCGTATCCTATCCTTAGGGAATTATCTTTGAGTATACTGTATCCCATCAACAGAGATACTGATTCTTCACCTCTGAAGGCCAACCCTCCACTTACCTTTTGATTGTATGTGGCTATAACGCTGACATCGTAGGAAAAATTATTAAAGGAAACTGTTTTCAACAAAACGCTAGGCTCAAAATTCCACTGTGCGAAAGTTTTGATCCTATATCCGACCAACAAGTAGGAGTGGTTTTTCAATTGGTTCTCTACAGATCCCTCTCCAAAGTCAAAACCCGGTTCATTCAAATGTCGGCTGCTAATTCCTATATAATATTTTGTACGGTCATAGATGGCGCCCGCACCAAAGTTGAAATTCATCTGTGTTTCGCTTCCTGTCGCCGGAAGTCTAGGATCAGGATTTACAAAATCCAGTTCATCAAAACGTATCGTAGTAGCAAAAACACCTCCCATAATTCCTAAACTCAAAACACCTCTCCTTAGTTTTTTATGGTACCCTACCGAGAGGTTTGCTTCCTGATTTGTCGTTGGGCCAATATTATCGTTCACAAAATTTAAGCCAACTCCCAATTTGAGTTTGTCAATCGATCCTGCGGCAGTAACCAGTTGGGTAATCGGAGCGGGTCCATTGGTACCTGAATAATTTAGCCATTGTGACCTATGAAGGGCAGAAAATCTGTATCCGGATTCTTTCCCTGCAAAAGCAGGATTGAAATATCCGCCATTATACATGTACTGGGTAAACTGTGCATCCTGTTGGCCATTGACGCCCGAAACAAAAAAAACCCCTGCCCAGATCAACAGGAGGCATTTGAATATCGTAAAATTACGTTTAACCATGTACCATTAAAACTGATGAAGTAAACTTTATTCTACACAATTAAACTCATTTTTGCCATAAAAGATTGAAAATATCACAAATTATTTGCCTTTTTTATGTAAAGTTCGAGTGCCCCTGTCATACTTGGTGCATTTGGCATGGGGGCTTCAATGTCAAGAATTAAATTTTGTTCTCTGACCTCCTTGGCTGTGGTGGGACCAAAAGCTGCAATCCTAGTATTATTTTGTTGGAAATCCGGAAAGTTCTGCTTCAAAGATTTAATCCCTGAAGGGGAGAAAAAAGCGAGAATGTCATATTTGATATCTCTCAGGTCCGAAAGGTCAGCAGCTACAGTATGGTAGATGATTGCCTCTGTGTAGGAAATATTGTTCTTGGCCATATACTCCGGAATTTCATCCTTTCGTATATCAGAACAAGGAAAAAGATATTTCTCTGATTTATGCTTTTTAAAATAATCAAAAAGGTCAGCGGCTGTTTTTTGACCTACGTAAAGCTTACGCTTTCTGATCACGATGTACTTTTGAAGGTAGTGGGCCGTTTGGTCAGAAATACAGAAATATTTCATGTCTGCTGGCATTTCCACTTTCAATTCCTTGCAGATCGTAAAAAAATGGTCTATCGCATTCCTGCTGGTAAAGATGATAGCCGTATGCTTCAGAATATCGATCTTCTGCCTTCTAAAATCCTTGACCGAAACCGGTTCAACTTGAATAAAAGGCCTGAAATCGATCTTTAAATTATACTTTTCAGCTAATTGAAAATATGGTGATTTCTCATCTGTCGGCTTCGGCTGTGAAACTAAGATGCTTTTTACCTGGTTTAATCTGTCTTTAGGAGATTTAGTCGTCATATTTCACTTCAGCATTTGAACTTTTCCACTTGAATTTACCCGATAATTACCTTCGAAAGGATTAAAAAGGGGACTATTTCTGCGCTGCAAATGTAAACAAATAAATGGTAATTTTTAAAGGACACCCTATTTGACATAATCAGAAACAACATGAGCACCCCAACCACATAAATCCAAAAAAAGCCATAAAGCAAATATTTTATTGTAATTGCCAATTCAAAGAAATCATTCAAAACAATTATACTGACAATCAAGGCCATAACAAATATTGTTATGGAAATAATCCGAAGCATATAAAAAAAGTGCGGCACCACTATTTTTTTCAAATCAAACACAAATCCCAAGAATCTCAGCAAAGTAAATTTCAATACCGCAACCAGAATGAGTATGGAAGAACCCAAAAGCCAGCTTAAAAAGTGTTGGTTAAGGTCTCCGCTTACAATAAACTGAAGACTTTCATTGCCTACTGCCTTTACACAGAGCATCAGCAGCAAAAAGGCCATCATATTCATCAGCAACAAATAAAAGATAACATCCAGGGAGAAAAACTTCTGAACAGAATTTGATTCTGAGAAATCCTCCGCAGAAAAGACCGAAGTGGGCATCAAGATCAATTTTAGCACCAAAGG
The DNA here is from genome assembly GCF_022538055.1 of Cognataquiflexum nitidum. Classification (GTDB taxonomy): domain Bacteria; phylum Bacteroidota; class Bacteroidia; order Cytophagales; family Cyclobacteriaceae; genus Cognataquiflexum; species Cognataquiflexum nitidum. Next base: position 114,550 of record NZ_JAKZAM010000010.1, read on the forward strand.
ATATATCAACTTGTATACTGCAATCAAAAACAAGATACTGACGATCGCAAAAAAGAAGAAATCATTGAAGTTATCCACCTCTCTTTTCTCAGGGAGGAGTTTTTCTACGTCCACCTTTTCCAATGGTGCCTGATAATTTTCAAAAAAACCTTTTTCTACTGAAACATTGCTTGAATTGATGCCTGTTTTGATAATTGTAAGCAGTGTCCCCGTAGAATCTGATTCTGCCACAAAATTCCGAAAGTCATCCAAAGGAATTACAAATAGGGTATCAAAAGTTGTTTGCAGCCATAATTTATCATCCAAAAACAATGTAGATTCTCCCGGAAAAGCCAATCTAAAATAACTGTTTGGAAATGTTTTCAAATCTAATTTGACCTGGATTTTGGCATTGGACTTACGGATGGTCTCAGGATACATTTCCCGAATTCCTGTATTATAATTTTCCAAAACCTGCGAAAATCCTCCAAAAGAAATTCCGGCAAAAAGAAGAAATAGGAAAAACCTGATATATGCTGTTTTCATCTGTTAGAATCTACCGGTATATCCAAAGTGGATTTTAGAAAGGTTGAGAGAAAAATCCTGTATATTAGACCTGCCTAGACCATATATAAAATTGAATACACCGTTTCCTGTCTCAAGACTGAATCCCATTCCCGCAGAGAAGGTTTGATCTGTCCCAAAATTCTGAACGTTGTTTTCCAATCTCCCCATATCGGCAAAAATCATAAAATAAGAGTAGCTATCAAAATAAAACCTCGGCTCAAAATTGAGATAAAGGTATTTGTCAGCAAAAAAGAAGTTCTCATTGAATCCCCTGATACTCTGGAGGCCTCCGATCCGGAAGAGGTCATTCAGCAGGATATTTTTGTTTTCTACCAACCCGCCGGCAAGTCTGGTAAAAATTCCCCATCGCGGTGAAAGGTAGAAATGCTTTTCAAACCTCGCCTCCATGTAATACTGCAGCGTCTTGAGTTCAATCCCTTCATACAATTCCGGCGAAAGTCCGGTATTCTGTAATATGTTTTTGTTGCCTATCGCAAATTCTACCTGAGCAAGTGCGCCTCTTCTTGGAAAAAAAATATCGTCCAACCATATATGCCGGTAGTTGAGCCCATAATTGTTGAACCTGAAATCACCTGCCTCCGGAAGTTGGGTGCTTTCTTCGAGCCCATTTACCGCTAGCAGGTCTCCAGCCTGACGTCTTGTAAAAAAACTGACATAGCCGTCAGAGCTGACCCTGTAACCAAAATTGAGTCTAAAATCCCTGTTGAGAAAAGTGGTATCTTCTTTTAATAAAGAAAAAGAAATACCTGCATCAATATTAGACCCCAAAAGCAAAGGCTCAAACCCCGTAATCTTCAATGTTTGCGAAAATTGGTTGAACCGCTGCCAATGCAGTTCGTAATTTCGTCCTGTTCCCGCCACATTATATAAGGCTATATCAAATTGACCGGTCACCAACAATTTTCCACCTTCATTCTCATTTGGCAAAAAGCCGATGATACCATCAATGGAATTGATCCTGCGGTCGCTCACAGGAAGGTATAGGGTGGCCTCTTCATTTTGAAAACTCAATTCAGGTTCACCGGCCCACTTAAGATAGGGCAGTCCACGTATTTGGCGGATTCCGTCATCTATTTTCCTTTGGGAAAAGGATTCCCCTGGTTTGATCTGTAAAAACCTGGAAATAAACTCCGGCTTGGTTTTGGTATCTCCGGTAATTTTTAAGGTATCGAAAGTAATCCTTGGGCCTGAATCCAATGCCAATGCGCCCGAAAATCCCTTCTCAGTCCTAGCCAAACTGTCAATCCTGATGGCTGCAAAAGGATAGCCTTTATTCTCAGATTCTTTTAATATGGACTCAAAAAGTCTTGAAACCTGTCTGTAATCAAAAGGCCTTCCATCAAATCTTCTCAAATCAACGCCGGTTTTGACCAGTAATACAGGATCGACATTGCCTTGCTTTAATGTCACCCATTCAAACCTGTCTCCGGTATTCACCCTCAGCCAAAGTGAATCCGCATTGGATTTTACCTTGGATTCTTGCGGTGCCAAATAGCCAAGACTGTACAGCTCCTGGTATTTGCCCTTGATAAAGTTAGAAAGGGATACCGAATCTCTCAATACCTGATCTTCCTGAAGCGACAGTGCTCCCACCAATTCCCAACGGAGCCATTTTCCTCCTTGGGAGTATCCCGGAGAAGCAAATGCACAAAATAATGGAAACAGGAAAATTAGGATTCTTTTCACCTTTGACTGGTAGGTTTGAGTATCTTTGACGGCTAAAAGTAAATAAATTGTCCGGTATCTACATCCATATTCCTTTTTGTAAGCAGGCTTGTCACTATTGTGATTTTCACTTCAGTACCAGCAAAGACCTGATCGAGGAGATGGTGGATTCCATTTGTATAGAGCTCAAACAGAGAAAAGACTTTTTGCCAAAAGAAACTCCCGTCAGAACGGTTTATTTTGGAGGAGGTACACCCTCACTGCTTTCCAAATCCCATTTGGAAAAGATTTTGGAAACAATCTCCAAATGGTATCCTTTGGATCTGGAGGAAGTAACGCTGGAAGCAAATCCCGATGACCTCAGTACCTCAAGCCTCGAATCCTGGAAAGCTTTGGGAATTGACAGGTTAAGTATCGGCATACAGACCTTCAACCCTGAGATCCTGAAATTTTATAACCGCGCACATACAGCGGAGGAATCATTGAAAGCCATTGAATCCGCAAAATCAATGGGATTTGAAAAGCTGTCGGTTGATTTGATCTATGGATTTCCTTCTGACAGTCATGATGTCTGGAAAAGAGACCTTGAAATCGCCTTAACCCAAAATCCGGGACACATCAGCAGCTATTGTCTGACTGTCGAACCAAAAACCGCTTTGGGAAATTGGCACAAAAAAGGAAAATACAAGGCAGCTTCGGAGGATTTTGCTGCTGAGCAATTTGAAATCCTGATGCAGTCCATGGAAGACGCCGGCTATGTCCAATACGAGATTTCGAATTTTGGTAAGCCTGGACAGTTTGCCCTCCACAATACCAATTATTGGCTTGGAGTTCCTTATCTGGGAATAGGCCCAAGTGCGCATTCCTTTGACGGAAAAAGCCGGGGTTCGAATATTGCCAACAATGCCCAATACATTAAAAAGTTGAAAACCGGGGAAAGCATTTACGCCAAAGAAATCCTCAGTGATGAAGATGCTGCCAATGATTACATCCTCACTTCTCTGAGAACCATTTGGGGAACGGACCTGACTTATCTAAAGGACAATTTGGGTTGGGACTTGGCAGATTTGAAAAAAGACATCTTCCCGATGCTGAGGCAAGAAAAACTCATTCTGGAAGAAACCAACAAAATCATCCTGACCCAAAAAGGAAGATTGTTGGCAGACAGCATCGCCGAATCTCTTTTTTTACCTTAAATAAAATTACCTTTGGATACGATGGAAAAGTACGGCAACAACGGAGGAAGAAAGAAAGAAGCGACACCCTTGAAGGAGGCTTTTGATGATTTGCTGAAAGCTTACCGGCTCAAAGATAAGTTTGACGAAAGGTTGCTTTTGCAGGCATGGCCGGAAATGATGGGCAAAATGGTCGCCTCCCGCACCACAGGCCTGTATATCAAGGAAAAGAAACTTTTTGTAAAAATCAACTCCGGACCAGTCAAGAATGAACTGAAAATGAACCGGACCAAAGTCATGGACTTGATTGAGGCCAAGTTTGGCAAAGGAGTGATCGAGGAAATAGTATTTCTTTAAATTCAAATAGCAATTTTTTTTCTCTGTCAAAAATTCGGTCACTTTCCCTTGATTTGAATCAAATAGTAATTTAATAGATCCTCCACAGGCTGATCTGCAGCTTTTATGAAAATCCTATTTCCTAAAGGAAAATAGAAAAACGAAAGATCGGTTTCAAGTGAGCTAAGGTCTATTTCCTGAATTTTTTCAAAGGAAGAGTCAAACAATTCCAAAAATTTTGAACTTTTACCTTCAATTAGTTCTCCCCTCACAATTCTGAAAAAAGTGTTGTTTTCTAAAATACAGAATGGTCCAAATTCGATATCATCACTCCAAGTTTTTGAAATTGTTAAGAATTTTGGCAGATCCATATCACCGGGGATGATTTCCGGTTCTTTTTTTTCTCTTTTGAACATGTCAGAATTCGGCTCGAAAATTTCAGTCTTTTTGGAAGAGAAATTGAAAAATTGAAAATCAGCACAAAATGGATACGAAATAATGCAACCCAAATCTGTAACCAACAATCCTGGTTTAAAAGCATTGTTAACCTTAGCCAATTTGTCACCATTTGGTTGAGCTAATTGGATCATATGTCTTTTTATCTTTTTCAAAGGTGAAAATGGCATATCTGAAAAACTATCTTTTTCCAAATTGTAATGAATTAAGGAAAGCTGATCAGTATGAAAATTGTCTGAAAAAAAATACAAGTCCTTTAGGTTCGGATTAGATAAAATGAAAACGGGTGATGTGGAATTCTCTATGAATGAAAGACCTTTCTCAATACCGAATAGGCTTTTTCCCAATACTTTCCTATTAACAACCCCGTTATGAGGAATGTAAATAGTGGTATTATCCATGAAAAGAAAATTATCTGCAAAAGGAAAAAAATAATTAAATGATTCTATTCCATTTGGCCCTTCATATGGAATCTCAATTCCTTTCTTGATTGGATTTTCATCAATATCCAAAAACACAGTATCTATTGATCTGCTAAAAGAATGACTCATCAGAAAGGCATTTTGATTTTCAAAAAGAGGCGAAACCTTGAATGGGAATTGGGACGAAAGCCCAGATCCTGAAATATCCAATGTCTTCTTTTCAGATATTTCTATTTGAAAAACTTGTTCAGGAGTTTTTTCAACCCCTGAACAAGAATACAAAAAGCAAATACCAACTATACTTAATACCGCATTATGAATTTTCATGCAACTATTTTGGAATCAAATATACTAATCCTGCTGCGCAAAAACCTTCTTCATCAGGTCTGAAGTCCTTCCCAAGGGATTCTCGCGGATGTTTTTTTCTTCCTCGGCAATCAGCACAAATAGACCATCTATTGCCTTTTGGGTCACATAAGCATTCAGGTCAGGATTGACTTTTTGCTTGGTAAGCGGGATTTTATTAAAGGAATTGGCCAGGTCTCCATAGTACTTGGTCGCACCTACTTCATCCAAGGAAGTTTGGATTTTAGGTTGGAAGAGCGCCACCAGTTGGGCATTGGTTGTCCTTTTCAAAAAATCCGTGGCGGCTGTCGGCTCTCCTTTTAAGATTCCGAGTGCATCCTGGATATTCATCTGCTTGATGGCATTCACAAAAATAGGCTTTGCCTCGATGGCTGCGCTTTCCGCACCGCGGTTGATGGCGAGCAAGGCCCTGTCCACTTCGCTGCCAAGCCCCATATTTCGGAGGGTTTTTTCTACTTTTTGGGCATCCTCAGGAAGGAGGATCTTGATCAGGTCGTTTTTGAAGTAGCCATCAGTCTTTGAGGCAAGGTCAGTCCCTTTCACTATTCCCTGCTCGAGCGCTTCTTTCAATCCCGCCGCAACTTCATCCTGAGACAGAGAAATCTGACCGGAGGTGACATCCTTGATCAGTTTATTGATCTGTGCCGAGGAGCAACTGTATAGGAAAACAAAAAATACCAGAAAAGAAATCTTGTAAAATCGCATAGGTTTTTTTTTAACATTTATTTAGACACATGGCATTTAACGCTGTCAGGAAAATTAAGTTTGTTTCAGTATTATTGTATTCAATTTCCAAGAATGCTTAAGCTCCCTACTCCAAATATCGGTAAAATAAGTATTTTGGTGGCCATCCTGACTTGGTTGGCTTTGCTTTTTGTAGACATCACGAGGATTTTCCAATCAGTAAATCAGATGGAAAATACCCTCGCACCTGAGATATCCTACATTCTTGAAATCCTGTTCTTTATTCTTGTTTATATTTTTTACAACTATTCGATCAATAAAAACGAGAACATTGATTTTCTCAATCTTATATGGCGCGGGGTATCGACTGGGCTTTTGGCGACATTTATTTCCTTTGGAATCAGCATTTTTTATTTGATGTTAGGGGAGAGCAAATTGGGTTCAGATCCTTTGGTGAGCAATTTTTTCTATCATGTCAATTTTGCTTTTATTACACTGTTTCTGATATCCACTTCTTTGCTTTGGAAGCACCTGATCCTGTATCAAAAATCCAAAAAGGTAGTTCAACAATGGCAAGCTTTTGAGGTCTTGATGCTGATAAGCATGTTTTTTGTATTCATCAACGAAAATGATTTCGACTATAGCTTCATTTTTGGATTGGTTTTCCTTTCGATATTTTCTGCTTCACTCTCTATTAACCTAAAGTGGATTCCTTACCTGACTTTCAAAGAGAAATGGAAATCCATTCTTTTTCTGGTTATTATCTTAGTCTGCACCACTTTTCTATTTTCCAGTTTATCGTCATACAGCGACATCGGTGTCACTTCTTTTGTCAACCTTACTGATAATTTATTTTTGATTGGGCTTTTTGCCTTTGTATTTATCTATGCGCTGTTCAGTTTTTTGGTAACACTTTTCAATCTGCCTACTTCTTCTGTTTTTGAGCAAAAACTGGTGGAAGCCATCAATTTTCAGCGGCTAAGCCAATCCATCAAACCAGGGCAGGACGAAAGCCAAGTCTTGGATATATTGATTGACTCCAGCATGAGTGCTTCTTATGCTGACGGGGGCTGGCTGGAGATTTTGGACAAGGACAATATTCCCCAAATGATCCAGAAAAGGTTCATTGATGAGGAAATCCGTGAGGAGATCATTGCTTTGTTCCAAACCATCAAGCCATTTTCGGAGTTTGATTGGTCGCTGGAGGACAATGATTCTAAGAAGTTTTATGGAAAAATACCGCACAACATTTATAAATCAGCCTTTTTGATTCCTTTGGTAGTCAATAAAAAAACAATCGGAAGGATGTATCTGGTCAAGGAGGTAAGGGATGGATTCAACAAAGAGATGATCAATATCATCACCACATTTGTCGGTCAGGCCTCCATATCAGTGGAAAATTACAGGTTGCTGAATGAAGCCATCAAAACAGAAAGGTACAAAGAAGAGTTAAAAATAGCCCAACGCGTGCAGCGGAGTCTCTTGCCAAAGGAACTGCACCACAATGAAAAATTTGAGATTTGCGGATTTTCAGTCGCAGCAGATGAAGTCGGCGGAGATTATTATGAAACCAAAAACCTGGACGAGGGAGTCTTTGCCATAATTATAGGAGATGTCTCCGGGAAGGGTACTTCTGCTGCCTTCAATATGTCCCAAATGAAAGGTATCTTTCACAGTTTGGTTCAGCTCAAACCGAGCCCCGGGGAGTTTTTGTACAAAGCAAATACTGCGCTAAGCCAATGTTTGGAAAGAAACCACTTTATCACCACCTCCTATTTTCTTTTGGATACCAACCTACAGACCATCAAATACAGCCGTGCGGGCCATTGCCCTACCTTATTTTATGACCATAGTACAGACAAAGCAGAATACCTGAGTGCCGATGGTTTGGGTTTGGGGATTGTGAGAAACCTCAACTACAGAAACTACATCCACGAGTCGGAATTTCAGTATGAAAAAGAAGATATTCTGGTGCTGTATACCGACGGCATCATTGAAGCCAAAGATGAAAAAGGAGTTGAATTCGGTTATGACAACCTGAAAGCCTCTCTTGTGAAATATAAAAATCTAAGTGCAGAAAAAATTCAGGAAAGAATTATTGATCAAGTCTATCAATTTGTAGGGGAGGGGGGAATACCCGATGATGATTTTTCCATCATGGTGATCAAGTTCAACTCATAACCAAACACTTACAAAACCGTAATTAAGAAGATGCTTAACATAGAAAAACATATTGAAGATGGAAATTGGGTACTGATATTGACAGGAGAAATCGATGCGAGCAACTCCGTCGAACTTGATGCTGCTGTCAGTGAGGTAGTACAGGAGGGGGCAAAAAAAATCTTGATAGACTGTTCCGAGTTGGATTATATTTCTTCTGCGGGATTGGGAGTGTTTATGTCTTACCTGGATGATTTTGAAGAAAATAATGTCAAAATGGTCATTTTTGACCTTAAAGATAAGGTTTTTCAGGTGTTCCATATTTTGGGACTAGACCAACTGATCACTATCCGGCCTACTAAAGAAGAAGCCCTGAAGGATTAAATTATGAATTCCCAATTAAGATTATATTGCGATACATCCCAATTGTCTGACTTGAGACAGTTTTTGGAAGCGATTCTAAATAAAACCTTGTTGTCAGACATTGAGCAGCATCAGGTGATCTTGGCTGTGGAAGAAGTATGTGCCAACCTGATTATCCATTCCCATGATTGTAATTCCAAAGAATACATTGACCTCAATGTGGTTTCGTCCCAAAGTCTCGTTGTTTTTGAAATACTGGATTTTGGAAAAGGATTTAATATACTCGAATACCAAGAACCGGAAATATCACAAGTGATCAAATCAAAGAGAAAAGGAGGCCTTGGCATCATTTTGGTAAAAAGGATAATGGACAAAATAGAGTTTGAATCCTTGGAAAATAAAAATATCTGCAGGTTATATAAAATTCTGAATTCCAAATAATTGTTAATTAGGATATCTTAATCGTCCAACCGCCCCGAATTTTTCAATTTAATTTGTAACATTGCACTTGTTTTCCGGCATTTCATTTATGATTAATATAAGTCGATTTCTTTTCCTACTCCTGATTCTGGGATTTTCATGCAGCCCAAAATCTACTGTCACGCAGGTAGAGACACAGAAGGACATCCCCACACCCTTGTTGTCCATTGGTGACAATGGCGTATTCGGGGATGAGTTTTTGCATATGCTGACCAAAAACAGGGAATTTAAAAACCCTGAGAGTAAAATATCGGCAGAAGAATTTGAGGAGAACTTAGATCTTTTTATCAATTACAAGCTTAAAGTCAAAGAAGCAGAAAGCTTGGGACTGGATAAAACTGAGGAATTTTCGAGAGAATTCGAAGTTTTTAAAGACGACCTGACCCAGCCATTTTTGATCAAAAATTCCCTGCAGGAGGGAGAATTGATGAAGGCTTATAATAGGATGAAAGAAGTCGTCAAGGCTAGCCACATCCTGTTGCAGTTTCCCCCCAACGCCAGTCAGGCGGATACGATTTCTGTTTTGAGGATGGCCTTAAAACTCAAAGAAGAGGCAGAAAAAGGTGCTGATTTCAATGAATTGGCATTTGAACATTCTGATGATCCTTCTGCCAAAGACAACAAAGGCAATTTAGGTTATTTTACGGCTTTACAGATGGTTTCATCTTTTGAAGATGCGGCCTACTCCATGCAGGTGGGTCAGATTTCAGATCCCATTTTGACAAATTTCGGTTACCATATCATCAGACTTGAAGACCGTCAGCCAAACCCCGGAGAAGTAAAGGTTTCACATATTTTGGTAAGGTCTCAAGGAAATGACCCGATCTCAGAAGAACGGATATTGAGGAAAGTAAGTGAAATCTATACCGAACTCCAAAAACCCGAAAGTTCGTGGGAGGAAATCTGTAAGCTTTATTCAGAGGATTCCGGTACCAAAAACACCGGTGGTTCCTTGCCTTGGATTGGTTTGGGTTCTGTCATCCCGGAATTTGAAAGGGCGGCATTTTCCCTTCAGGAGGAAGGTGAGATTTCACCGCCTGTCAAGACTCCATTTGGGTATCATATCATCAGATTGGAAGGTAAAAAACCCCTTGCAAGCTTTGAGGAAATGGAATCATCCATTAAGTCCAGAATTCTAAGAGACAGCAGGTCTACACTCATCCAATCGCAGGTGGTGGCTATCCAAAAATCAAAATATGGTTTTGTGGAAAATGAAATCCTGGTTGATTCCATCGATGGTCTATTTACATCCACTTCAAGACAGGAAATTGCAAAGACCCTTGAGTCAAAAAATTTATTGGATTCGGTGCTTTTCTCCATAAACCAAAAACCAAAAACCGTCAAAGGCCTCCTGGATTTTATTGCCGAAGACCGACAGGCGGTTAGGACCAATGCGCAGAATTATTTCAAAACATGGTTTGGCAAGTATGTGGAAGTCAATCTCCAAGAGGCTGAAATTAACGACTTGATGACCAACAATGAGGAATACAGACTTTTGATTCAGGAATATAGGGATGGTATATTGCTTTTTTCGCTGATGAATGATCAGGTATGGCAAAAGGCCATCGAGGACAGCTTGGGTCAGGTGAATTTCTACCATGAAAACTTAAGCAAATACCAGTGGAATGATCGTGTACAAGCTTTGATACTGACTATGGGCAAGGAAGAAAGTATTCCCTCGGTCAGAAGATTTTTGGCTGATAAAAAATACCAGGCCAATCTGATTGACCGTTTAGAAAACACCTTCCTTATCAATAACCCCTTAGCCTTCACAGTATCTGAGGGTATCTTTGAATGGCAGCAGCATCCTATTCTGAAAAATGCAGACATGACAAAGAATTTTCAGGAATTGCGGTTAGAAAACATAACCTATATGGTTGTATTGGGAGAAAAGGTATTGCCCGGCCCAAAAAAATTCGAGGAGACTCGTGGAAAGGTGATTCAGGATTACCAGGAATACCTTGACAAAAAACTTATTTCTTCTTTAAAAGAGAAATATGCAGTCCAAATCAATGAGGAGGAAAAACAGAAAATATTTGAACTTGCAGTGGAAAAGTAGTCTTGCGTTATTACTCCTTTTGTTGGTAACAGGGGCCTGTGATCTCTTCAGATTTAAAACAGAGACCGAAGAAGCGGACGATCTTGTAATTGCAACAGTAGGCAATCAAAACTTACTGCGCTCAGAGCTTTCCTTCATCAAATCCGAAAGCAAATCGGAAGAAGACAGTGCAAATATTGCAGGCAGGTATGTTCAATCCTGGATAAGGAAGCAACTCCTCATCAAGGAAGCGGGCAAATCTATGGCTTTTGATGAGGCAGAAATCAACCGCAAACTACTTGATTATAAGTATGCCTTGATGGTCTACGAATTTGAAAAGAAGTATGTAGAGCAAAACCTCGACAACAATGTCAGCCTGCAGGAAATAGAGGAATATTATCAGGTCAACAAAGCCAACTTCAGCCTTAAAGAAATCATTGTAAGGATGAATTTTGTAAAAACTGAAAAAGAATCTTCCCAAAACAGGCAATTGGAAAGGCTGTTCAGGTCTCAGAATAAAAAAGATTCAGATGCCTTTAAAACCTTGGCTGTCAATTCCGGAGCCAACTACTTTCTTGAAGATTCTACATGGATCAAGCTAGATGACATTATCATTAATACCCCATTGGCCAATCATCCAAATAAAGTGGAGCTGGTTAGAAACAACAAACTTGTAATTACGGATGATGACCGTCACAGGTATTATTTCAGAATATTGGAATACAAATTGCAGGACCAAGTTCCACCAATGGAATTTGTCCGTGATGAAATAACCAAAATTTTGATCAACAAAAGAAGGATTGCACTCGTCGATCAATTACAAAAAGAAGTTTATAACCGAGCACTTGAAAAAAATGAATTTAAAATATATGAGTAGATTAAACTATTTTCTGACCTTTTGTTTTTTGAGTCTGATCACTTTTCAATCCATAGGACAAACGGAAGAAAAAAAAGAAACTGCAGCTCCCTCGGGTCAGGTAATTGATAAAATAGTAGCCAAAGTAAACAATTACATCCTTTTGGAATCAGAAATCCAAAAATCTTACATTGAGGCTATTTCCCAATCCCAACAGGATGTACAGCCACCGACAAGGTGTGAGGTGTTTGAATCCCTACTTATAAGTAAACTGATGATTGCCAAAGCGGAAATTGACTCTGTGATGGTTACCGATGCAGAAGTCATGTTTCAGGCAGATCAAAGGTTTTCAATGGTAATGCAGCAGTTTGGCGGGGATGAGAATATGTTGGCTGAAGTTTACGGTAAAACTGCAGATCAGCTGAAAACCGAAATCCACGACATGTTGAAAGAACAGCTCATTGTCTCAAAGATGCAGTCAAAAATCACCGAGGGACTTTCGATATCTCCAGCAGATGTCCGCAAATTTTTCAATGATATCCCTAGAGATTCTTTGCCGTTTTTTTCGGCTGAGGTGATGGTAGGTCAGATCGTCAAAAAGCCCGAAACAAACCAAAAAGTCAAAAACGAGATTTCTGAACAACTTCGTAGCCTCAAAAATCAGATCATGGAAGGTAAGGCCGATTTTCAAACCCTTGCAAGACAGTATTCCCAAGATCCCGGGTCTGCAGCTTTGGGCGGTGAACTTGGTTTTTTCAGAAGAGGGGAATTGGCTCCTGAGTATGAAGCCACCGCACTCGGAATGGAAGTCCTAGAGATCAGTGATCCTGTAGAAACGACTTTTGGTTTTCACATGATACAGCTATTGGAAAGAAGGGGAAATACTTTCAATACACGACATATTCTTATCCGCCCTGAGCCTTCGGAGCAGGATATTGCTGATGCCGAGAGATTTTTGGATAGCCTTAGGACAGTGATACTTGATGGTAAAATTGAATTTGCAAAGGCTGCAAAAGAAAACTCTGACGACAGGGCAACCTCTGACAACGGTGGTTTCTTTGTGGATCCAAACAACAACTCAAGCCGGCTTACACTGAGAACACTCGAAGATCCAGTTTTATATTTCACTTTGGACAGTATGAAGGTGGGTTCCATAACCCCACCAATTCGCTATGAAACTGAAAGAGAAGGCACAATGGTCAGGATCCTTTTTTACAAAGAAAGATTTCCTGCACACCGGGCAAACCTTGAGGATGATTATGAAAAAATGAAAGCCGCTACCAGGAGAAGAAAGGAAGAAGCTTTGCTCAGCAAGTGGTTTATCACAGCAAAAGAAGACGTCTTCATTGACATAGATCCTGCCTATGATAGGTGTGATGTGTTGGGAAAAAAGTAATCATTAGTCAATAGCCGGCAGTCCATAGTCCACAGCCATGCCAATTGCAAATCAACTGGCACTGCCCCCTCACTCTGAGTGTAGCGAAGAGTCTCAAAGATTAATAAGATTCTTCTCCCGTACGGCTGTAGGGATCCGCAAGCTGCGGTTACCAATGACGTGAATCTCTTGATCGTCACACTTCTCCGCCGCGGCTGAGAAGTGTCCCTTTTATTCTGGGATTTTTCATCCTTCCAGAAGAACCGGGACAGGCTGTACCTCGGATTCAAGATGAGGCAACACCATACGCCATTTCTTTTATGAACATTTTAAAATTTTGAGGAAGAATGACGGAGGAGCAACCGTAATCTGTGTTTTGTGTAGAAAGTAGTAGAATAGTCTAAATTCAAAAATTCATACCAATCTTGGAAATAAAATGAGAAGAGCTCCCCGGTTTGGGAAGCTCTTTTTTATTTATACCTTTTCCAAGGCCTGTTGGATATCCCAAATGATGTCCGAGTGGTGCTCGACACCAATAGAAAGTCTGACCAGCTTTTCGCTGATGCCGAGTAGCTTCCGGTCATCCTCCGATACATCACTGTGGGTCATCGTAGCCGGATGCTCCGCGAGGGATTCGGTACTTCCCAAGGATACGGCAAGCTTCATAAGCTTGAGGTTGTTCAAAAACAAAAAGGCTTCTTTTTCCCCACCTTTAATATCAAATGACAGCATTGCCCCGGCGCAGGTCTGTTGCTTTTTGAAAATATCGTACTGCGGATCTCCCGGTTCGAGATGTCCCAAATAGTACACTTTTTCAACCTTTGGATGTGATTTTAGATAATCTGCAACCTCCACCGCATTGCTTGCCTGCTTGGTCATCCTGACTTTGAGTGTCTCAAGACTCCGCATCAAAAGCCACCCTGTCCATGGCCCTGCCATATTGCCCAGAAATGTTCTCAAAGTTCTGACACGCTTCATATGCTTGGAATTGCCTAGTACCGCTCCGGCGATCAGATCGGAATGTCCTCCAATGTATTTGGTAGCGGAATACACGATCAAATCCACCCCATGTTTCAACGGATGCTGCCAAAGCGGCCCCATATAGGTATTGTCTACACATACGACTACTTCTATTTCAGCAGCGCTCAGGCGGTCCGCAACCTCCCTGCATACAGAAAGGTCAAAGAGTGCATTGGTGGGATTTGCGGGGGTTTCGACATAGACCATCTTTACATTGGCCACCGATCCCATATTTGTAACCTTTTCGATTATTTCTTCGGCAGATTGCTCTGCAGTAAATCCAATACCATTGATGCCGTATTGGGGAAGGACTTTATTGATAAAATGATCCGTGCCACCATAGACAGGTTTGCTGTAAAGCAACACATCTCCCGGTCTCAAAAACTCCAGCATCACCGTAGAAATAGCTGACATCCCGCTTTCGAATACCGCACATTCTTCCGCTTGGTCCCAAAGACATAAGCGCTCCTCCAAAATCTGCAAATCGGGATTATTGAGCCGGCTATAGATCAATCCCAACTCCTCGTTGGGTTCTTTTTCTCTTTTGCCATAGGCTACCTGAAAAAAGGCTTTGCCCTCTTCAGCAGTTTTAAAAACAAAAGTACTGGTTTGGAAAATAGGACATTTTACTGCCCCCTCTGACAATTCAGGCTTATACCCATGAGTCATCATTAAACTCTCAGGCTGGAAATATCTCTCTTGCATTTCATTTGGGTTTATGGAAGCAAATGACCATAAATTATTGAATATTGTCAATAGAGATAAAAAATATTATTCTGATTTTATAAATAAAACTTTATAATCATTCCTTATTTACAAAATAAAAAACTGATTTATTTAAATAATAAAAATTATATTCCTAATTCTTCAAAATAATCAGACACGGAGTTCCTTAAAATAAGGAAAACTCACCTTACCAAAAGTTTGTGTCTAAATTCCTTCTCCCTGCTTCGGACATTGATTATATACAAACCTTTTGGAAGGGATTTGAAAATTACTGTCTCCTCGCCGATTCCGGGTTTGATTTCTTGAATTTCCTTGCCTGTGATGTCAGCAATCTTAATGAGATTGACGCCATTGACACCTTCAAAAGAAACCCAAACATCTCCTTGGGATGGGTTGGGGTACACATTTGTCTTTGCTGTGGAAGGTTCAGAACCTATACTGGTAATGAAATTCACATTCACCTCCAAAGACGTTGCAGGCCCTGAATTACAGCTGTTCATCGCTCTAACGGTAACAGTGAAGTCACCCTGCTTTTCCCACAATACGGTAATCTTATTTGTGCCCTGCCCGGACAGAATCCTGGCTGCATTGCCACTGATTTGCCATTGGAAATTGATATCTGGGATATTGGTCACTTGGTAGGTCTCTTCTGTCAGCCCCACCCTGTCCGGACCGCTGATCTCGGATGTTTGGCTTGGAGGGGAAATGACTTGAATGGGTTTTGAAAAGAAAGTACCTTCCCCGCATGGATTGGTTGGTTTGATTCTCAATTGCCTCATACCGGCTTCTTTCCACTGGACCTTGACCTTAGCAGTTCCCTGTCCTTCGGTGATCAACCCTCCTGTAAGTTCCCAAATGAACATAGTTCCGGGGACATCATTGACCTGGTATTCTATTGAACTTTCTACACAAACTACCCCCTCTCCCATTATATCGGTGATATTTTGAGGGGTAGTGGATACCAACACTTCAAGGCCCTTGGTTGCGCCATTGCCGCAATTATTTTTCCCCCTTACCAAAACGGCATTTCTTCCCGGGGTATCCCACCTGACCACTATCCTGCTTGTTCCTTGTCCGTCCAAAATGGTACCGCCATCTACGCGCCATTCAAACTCCGCATCTACATCAGTATTTTGAACCTGATAAACCTGTTGGCTGATACATATATTGGCCTGTCCAAAAATCACTGTGGGCGTCTCAGGAACCTGACAGCTGTAATTGAACAAAGTTCCGTTTTCTCCGACAGCAAAGCCGCTGCTTAAATCCCCAAAGCTAATCCCTGAGAAATCCTGAAATGTACCCGTGGGCATTTTGCTCCAGGTTTGGCCACCATCGCGGGTGATCATCATCAATCCTTTTTCTCCGGCTATAAAACCCACTGACTCGTCGAGAAAGTCTACAGCTGTGAGGTTATTTGTATCCGACAAACTTATTTTGGTCCAGGAAATCCCCCTGTCCGAGGTCTTTAATACCGTTCCATTATTCCCAACCACCACCACGGAGCTTGCATCTAGTATATCCAAATCTATGAGGTCTTCTGTTGTTGGCACATTGACTTTTTGCCATTGTAGGCCATCTTCTGTCCTTGCCAAGAATCCATTTTGGCCTATCACCAATCCTGTCAGCACATCAAAAAAGGCAAGGTCTCTAAGCCTCTCGGTAGTCCCTGCTACTGCGATTTTTTCCCATGTCACTCCCGAATCCACAGTCCTTGCCATAAATCCATCATCACCTACTGCATAGCCGGAGGTATTGTTAAAAAAATGAAGGCCATAAATTGTATTGTTAATAGGGAGATTCAGTGAAGTCCAGTTGGCACCGGAGTTGCTCGTTCTGAGTGCGACACCGTTGTCCCCCGCGATATAGCCAAATGGATTTGTTGTAAAAGCAATGTCATGAAATGCCCCCGAAACAGGCCTTGACCTGTTGGTAAGTGTAGTGCCTCCATTGGTAGTCACAAGAAACAATCCTTTCTCCCCGACAATATAGCCCAATGTGGCTGTCCTGAATTGGGTGGCTTTATAATTCAAATCAAGTCCGGATTGCCGGGTTGCCCAGCTTGAACCGGAGTTTGCGGAGGAAATGATGGCGCCGTTTGTACCCACAGCAAAAACGATGTTGGAGGTTCTCCTAAAGCTAGCACCAAAATAGGTTTGGATATTGGCAATGTTGATCCCGTCAAAAGTTGTTCCCCCATTAGCGGTCCTTAAGACTGTGCCGTTCTCCCCTAAAATCACTCCTAAGCTTGGATTGTTCCTATTGAAGGAAACGGCAGTAAGGTTTCGTTCCGTTCCGCTTGTGACAAGATTCCAAGTAGTTCCCGCATCGCTCGTTTTGAGGATTGTTCCTGCCTGACCGACCGTGTAGCCTATTTGACCTGAAGAAAAGTAGATGTCATTGAGTGTGACCGTCTGTCCCGTATTTTGAATAGACCAATTGTTACCGGAATTGAAGGTCCTGACGATCCTGCCGTCTGCGGTAGCCACATATCCCGTGTCCTGATTGGCAAAAAACAAGCGGTTAAGATCGACTGTAGTCCCAACGGATTGCTTTGCCCAACTTTGACCGCTATTGGTAGAGCGGTAGACTTCTCCCCCATCTCCCACAGCATAGGCCCGGGTTTGGGTCAAAAACTTTACACTTCGCAGGGTTTTGTCTGTCCCGACATTGATCAACTGCCAATTGGCACCCCCGTCTGTAGTTCGGAAGATCTGACCCATTTCGCCGACCATCAATCCAAGGGTTTCATTAAAAAAGTCAACTCCCCACATTCTGTTTTTGCTTGGAGCTTCTTGTTCTGTCCAACTCAAACCTCCATCTATGGTTTTGAGAATAACTTGGTTACCTGAAACATAGCCGGTCTCTTCGGTCGCCCAGAAAATTCCCGTCAGTTGGTTTCCGCGGCTACCTACTCTTTTCCATGTCTGAGAATAACAAAAAGAATGGACAAGTATAAAAATCAGAAGAGTTATTAAGCGTTTTGTCATCAATTATCTTGAAACATTTGGTACAAAAATAGGATTTAAAACCAAAAATGAAAGGTTTCGGAATCTTCCAAATCCCTTGAAAACTTTATGATTAGTAGGTTCGGGACACAAACAACAATAAACTTTTTACTAACTCATCTTTTAGACCTATTTTTATACTTTAGAAATGAAAAAAAAATGAAAAAAATATTCGCGTTTTTATTGACAGTAACCATTTTAGCTTCATGTGGATCAAATGAAAGGGTAAGCAAGGAGGTTTTTGAGGAAGTGAATAAAAGCATGGAAGTCAAAAAACTCAATGAGGCCGACATCCTGCAGGCAGGCATGAAGTGGGGGGATGAGATCAGCACCGAAGCACAGCAGCAATTGGTCAGCGCACTGCAAAAGGCCATTGAAGAAAAAGGAGTTCCCGGGGCCATTCAATTCTGCAATGTGGAAGCACTCCCGATCTTGGCAGAGGTAAGTCAAAAATATGGGGTTACTGTCCGCCGTGCCTCCAATAAATATCGGAATCCGGCAGATAAACCAACTGAAGAGGAAAAGGGTATTTTGGAGGCCTATGAATACAATGCCGAAAACGAGCTTCCCCTTGACCCAAGTATTCAGAAATTTGAAAATGGGGAAGTCTATTTGTATACCAAAGCCATCAAAATCCCCAATGGCATGTGCCTCAACTGTCACGGTCAGGCAGGTACAGAAATCAGTGCCGAAACCCAAAAAGCACTTTCCGAACTCTATCCCGAAGACAAGGCCACAGGCCACAAAATCGGTGACCTGAGAGGGATGTGGAGCATCCGGATTCCAAAGAAGGAAGTTGTCAAGAAAATGTAGTAATCTATATGGATAGGGGCTTCTTTGGCAATTGGCCAAGATTCTTGTTCAGGCGGGACGGAAGACGGAAGACAGAAATAAGAAGTTGGAGGTTGGGAGTAGGGAGTAGGAAGACGGGAGACCGATGACCGATGACCGATGACCGATGTACCGGACAATTAGATCTCTTGCCTTGATTTACATTGGATATCCAATTTACTGTATCCTTGTTTCTACACTATATAAACCTTTATGTGTATCCGAATGAATGATCGTTCTAACATTAACCATAAAGATGTTCTAAACGGCATAGAAAATCGAACCCTCATTTTTATAGCTACTTTTTTTCTTAGCCAAAAAAGCCAAGACGGCGGAAACCTATCCACCCACAGGGCCAGTGCCGGCCTCCTGAAGCTTCGGGATCCTTACTTCCCGCTTCGAACATATGGAGATCAGTTTTTAGATAAAAAATACCGGAATTGGTCGAAAGCTTGCGACAATGCGGATGCTCATTCAAACTTCTTATCTCATATCATGAAAAAATCCCTAAATCCCTCATTTTTTAAAAAATTGACTGTTGTCTTTTTTTTGACTTTCCTTCTTGGCTTCCAACATCTATTTGCTGAAACAGAAAAGCAGCATGTCCTGATCATCTTAGCGCATCCCAATCCGGGAAGTTTCAACCATGCGATTTCCAAAACCGTGGAAGAAAGGTTGATCCAAAGAGGTCACGTTGTCCGTGTCCGGGATTTATACAAGATGGGTTTTGATCCCATTCTTTCTCTGGAGGAGTGGAAAAGGTACGAATCCCAAGCCGGAGAAACTCCCGAAGATGTCAAAGCCGAACAGGCCGAAATCCAATGGGCCACTCACCTGATCCTGATCTATCCGACTTGGTGGTGGTCACCGCCGGCGATGATGAAGGGATACTTGGACAGGGTATTCACGCCTGTGTTTGCATTTGAAGCCGATGTAGCAGGAATCAGGGGAAAGCTCCAAGACAAGAAAGTCAGTATCATTCAGACCACCGGTGCGGATGAATCCTTTATCCAAAAAAACGGCATGGATGAATCCGTCAGGAAATTGATGGGGATCGGGATTTTTGGGTTTTGCGGCATGCAGGTAGCGCATCATGAGTTTTTGATGGGGATTTCGGGGAAATCTTACGATGAATTGAAAGTGGTACTGACAGAGGTAGATGCGATGGTTGGTGAGTGGTTTTAATTGGGTCGACGGTACAAAAGTGGTTGTAAAGAAAGTGGTTGTAATTGTTCTAGTGGTTGTAATGGTTGTAATTGTTTTGAGGTTGGAAAAAACCCTGAAAGGGTGACATTTTTATAGGACAGAATATGCCATGAAGTGAGTTTTTTTAAACCACAGATTTAAAGGATTTTCACAGATGGGTAAGGTTGAATTTTTCAACAGATAGGACCGTAGAGAAAGAAAGTGGTTGTAATTGTTCTAGTGGTTGTAATGGTTGTAATTGTTTTGAGGTTGGAAAAAACCCTGAAAGGGTGACATTTTTATAGGACAGAATATGCCATGAAGTGAGTTTTTTTAAACCACAGATTTAAAGGATTTTCACAGATGGGTAAGGTTGAATTTTTCAACAGATAGGACCGTAGAGAAAGAAATTGGTTGTAATTGTTCTAGTGGTTGTAATGGTTTTAATTGTTTTGAGGTTGGAAAAAACCCTGAAAGGGTGACATTTTTATAGGACAGAATATGCCATGAGGTGAATTTTTTTAACCACAGATTTAAAGGATTTTCACAGATGGGTAAGGTTGAATTTTTCAACAGATAGGACCGTAGAGAAAGAAAGTGGTTGTAATTGTTCTAGTGGTTGTAATGGTTGTAATTGTTTTGAGGTTGGAAAAAACCCTGAAAGGGTGACATTTTTATAGGACAGAATATGCCATGAAGTGAGTTTTTTTAAACCACAGATTTAAAGGATTTTCACAGATGGGTAAGGTTGAATTTTTCAACAGATAGGACCGTAGAGAAAGAAAGTGGTTGTAATTGTTCTAATTGTTCTAGTGGTTGGAATTGTTCTAGTGGTTGTAATGGTTGTAATTGTTTTCAGGTCGGGAAAAACCCTGAAAGGGTGACATTTTTATAGGACAGAATATGCCATGAGGTGAATTTTTTTAACCACAGATTTAAAGGATTTTCACAGATGGGTAAGGTTGAATTTTTCAACAGATAGGACCGTAGAGAAAGAAAGTGGTTGTAATTGTTCTAATTGTTCTAGTGGTTGGAATGGTTGTCGGAGAAGCATTACTGTTTTAAATGTGATTTGGGTCATAAATCTTCTGTCTTCCATCTTGTATCTTCTAGGAGGGTAAGCTCCCCCTTTCTCTAATGGAAACTCTGATTATGTGACAATATGCGTCAGAGGGGTCCAAATGAATTAACTCCTTTATTAGAATTTCCTAATTTGATGAAAAATTGTGGATATGGTAATTTTTGAAATCAATACCAGAGAGGCCAAGAAGGTTTTTTTGGAAATTAAAAGGCTCATGAGTTTGACCAAAACATGGAAATTGACTTCTTCTATTGAAATCACTGTCCTGGATGGAAAAATCCAACTGGTAGGCCAAGGATTTGTCAAGGAAATGGATGCATCGACTACCGGTACCTGCAAGCTGGTGGTCAGGGCGCTATATTGGTTTGACTTGGTAGATATGACCCAAGACAAAATCTTCAAAGTCGTGGTCACGCATGGAGAAGCCATGGTAAGGACGGTGACTGTTCCGGTGCAGACCACTTTTTTTGAAACAGACAGGATTCTGAGAAGTATCCCGCTTCCGGCCAATCCTGAGTCTATTGACTATTGGAAACTGGAATACCAAGGGTACACGGTGGACGAACTTCAGTTTAACAATGTAGCTACCAAAATCCCCAAGGCCAAGAAAGAATTCGAGGCATGTATCCGAAAAGCCGCCCTTCTCCTTCGCCCCTTTAGAATTTCAAATAGCGAGTTGAGGGAAATAGTCCTTGATAGATTGAGAGAAAGGGAGAAAGTTGATTTTAGAATCTGATCTGCTCCACTATTTCCCCAAAGCTTACTTCATCAAATAAATCAGCAGAATCTTTCCTTAAGCAGCCCTTTTATTAGTACGACCAACCAATGTCCAGAACAAATCTCCCGAGACCACATTGACTGGCAATTGAAAGCTTAGCGTTATTTGTGTATCGGAGTTGTAGGGTTGAATGCCTCTATGCTGACTAGAGCAAGGGATTTCTTTATCGGTTGTAATTGTTGATTGCTTTCGACGTCAGGTTTCCTCAGTTGTCAAAGAATCAAGTCTAGGTGATTGTGTTAATTTTGGTTGTCTACTTATCGATCGTTTATAATACAACAAAATGGCACAGTTAAAATAAGAGGAAAGGAAATTTTAAACGAACAAATATTTATCTAATTTGTAAGGAAATATAGAATTCAATATTTCGACTAAAATAAATAGATCAATCTTTATTAGTAATCCGAAATGATGATAATTAAGCATTTAAAGGTAGGGCAGTGTAAATGATTTTTCTTGATTCAATAGAAGAAGTAAGCAAGCGCTATGAAACCGCTGGAAGTCGTCCTTTAAGGGTTCTTGCTTCTGATCTTGAATACTATATCTGCAAATACCCATTCCATCCAAATGATCCGAAGTTACTTAATGAATATCTCGGTTTCCATTTTGCAAGACTTTGGGATATTAAAGTCCCTGATTTGGGAATTGTCAAACTTAAGCGTGAACATCTTCCTCTTGAAACGCTTGGAATGCAACTAAGCTATCAATCAATAGTAAAACCTCTAGTAGGTTTAAAACAAATTCCTGATGCAATTGAAATTATTGATTCCATTTCAGGAGGAATTTCAAAAACTGATTTGAAAAAATATAATCGAAAGGATTTCTTAGCAATTGCCCTATTTGATATTTGGCTGTCAAATGAAGACCGTAATTGCGGGAATATGAATCTTCTTGTGAATATGAGCAATGACGTAATATCGCCCATTGCTATAGATCATGAAAAAATATTTAACAGTGGCAGCTTATTTGGTCAAATCTCTTCACTTACCTATCAAGATTCATTGTTTTATTCAAATCTGTTTCACATGTTATTCCGAAGCCGGAATAGAAAAAATTTGATATTATTTGATGAGATTGGCGCATCTTTGCAAAACAAATCCTCTATTTGTCATGACAATCTTGGTTCAATTGTTGAAGGGATTCCGGAGGAATGGGGGTATGAAAAAGATGAAATCTATGACAAGTTGTCTGGATGGCTTTTTTCTCCATCTTGGATATCAGAAGTTGAAAGAACCTACCGGGAATTCATTTCTCTTATGACCCCAAATATATGAAAAGTACTTATTCCATAATTTATTCTCCCGTTTCCGCTGTTTCTCAGGAGCGGATCAATTTAGGATTGCTGATGATAGGCAATCATGGATCGGTTATGTTCAAATATTCCCACGAAAAATTGAATATGATTAAGAGCTTTTTTTCTGAGGATGGATTCAAACTTTTGAAATCAACACTCAATACTTTAGAAAAAAGATTTTACCAGGATCAAAATGAATTGCTTTCATCAACGGGAATTAAAGCAGAGTTGGTACATTATTTTTCTTACTACACCAATAACTTAATTTCATTCTCTTCGCCCAAAGAAATTGAAGTAGAATTAAATGACAATTCATTTATGCTTTTATTCACAAAGTGGATTTATAAAGCTGAAATTCAAGAATTAAAGAAACCTGCCTATCCTAGCACCAACAAAGCAAAAGAGGAATTTATCCCAAAAGTCCAAAGTAGAGTAAACATAGATTTTAAGTTGAATGCTGAGGAGTTTGACTTTATGGTATTCAATATGCAAATCGATATGATCGGTAAGAATGACAGACCTGTATTGACCCAATTCTTCGATTTTCAAGCGCCTACTACATCTCTAAAAAGCAAAATCAATGAATATGTAAGTATCATCAAACCATTGGAATTGAGGGAAAAAAAGGTGGGGAAATTTTTTATGGTAGGTCAAGAGCCTGATAAACAACAACAAAATCAACACCTTATTTGGAACCATCTTCAGGATTCACCTTTGATAAAAAGCCGAATTCTTGAAATAGTACCTCCTTCCGAACTGGGAATCATTGAGACTTATCTAGAAGAGCATGATGTGAGGCCTTTTGTAGAAATAGAAGAAAAACTCGGATAATTTTTTTTTGGTTGAAATTGTTTTCTGCTTCGCGTTGTCGGGTTGGGGTATCCGTCACCCTGAGTGTAGCGAAGGGTCTCTTATGTAATTGTTGTAGTGGTTCTAATTGTTCTAGTTGTTGTGGGGGAACCAAGTCTTAGATCTTGTGTCTCGCATCTTGTGTCTTTTTTGAATCAAGTCTTGGATCTTGTGTCTAATATCTTGAGTCTATTTTTGTTTTGAATCTTGCATCTTTTTTTAAAATCCTGATTGTGTGACAATCTCCGTCGGAGGAGTCCTTAAAAATTAACTCCTTTATTAGAATTCCCTAATTTGATGAAAATTGAGGATATGGTAATTTTTGAAATCAATACCAAAGAGGCCAAGAAGGTTTTTTTGGAAATTAAAAGGCTGATGCGTGTCTCCAAAGCATGGAAATTGACTTCTTCTATTGAAATCACTGTCCTGGATGGAAAGATCCAACTGGTAGGGCAAGGATTTGTCAAGGAAATGGATGCATCGACGACAGGTACCTGCAAGCTGGTGGTCAGGGCGCTTTATTGGTTTGACTTGGTAGATATGACCCAAGACAAAATCTTCAAAGTCGTGGTCACTCATGGAGAAGCCATGGTAAGGACGGTGACTGTTCCGGTGCAGACCACTTTTTTTGAAACAGACAGGATTCTGAGAAGTATCCCGCTTCCGGCCAATCCTGAGTCCATTGACTATTGGAAACTGGAATACCAGGGGTACACGGTGGACGAACTCCAATTTAACAATGTGGCTACCAAAATCCCCAAGGCCAAGAAAGAATTCCTATCCGAAAAGCCGGCCTTCTCCTTCGCCCCTTTAGAATTTCAAATAGCGAGTTGAGGGAAATAGTCCTGAATAGATTGAGAGAAAGGGAGAAAGTTGATTTTGAAATCTAAACAAGCAAGGTATCTAGTCAAAACAACACGATCGGTATATCTTTTGTAAATCCCCTGCCCTATTCAATAAAATTTAATTATAAATTAAAAAATTAAATTGAGGAGAATAGTTTCCAATAATAGAATTGACAAAAAAACCTCGGAATTAACCGAGGTTTTAACTTCCTATTTACATTTAAAATTGGAGTAAATATTTTTCATACTGTTGTTCATTTTCAAACGTCAACCATTTGACGAATCTGAAATTGGCTTGTTTTTCTTTGCTGTAAGATGTTCTTACCAATTCAAGCATTTTGTTGACTTCCAAATTAACGTTGATGAAAGAAACAGGGAAACCTTTTGATGCCACTTGGTTTTGATTAAACAGCAACTCATCGGCAGCTGCCCTTGAAAGAAATTCAATATTCTTGAAATCTACCTGGATTGCAGTTTGACTACCTATTTTGCTAAAATTTACTTTCACAATGTCTCTAGATTTTATGGAATTGAGACCCTTAAAATCAATTTTCAAAATATCTTTCATATTCATTCATTTACAATTATTCCACGAAGTCTATCCAATTAAGTTGAGGGTTAAAATTTGCTATGGGAATTCTAATTAAAACAATCGATCCTTTAAACTCAGTTCCAAAATTGGACAAATCCTCATTGATTAGCAAGGCATTACCTGTTAAAAATACAAATGTACCTCCAATACCTTTTGTAAGAATCGTTCTTGAGGTGGCTATCCCATATCCCCGAGACTCAGAAATTTGCTTAGTAGATTGACCTTTGACGGCGGAGTCAACTGCAGTAAGATGTTGAATTGAATTGTAAGAAAACGCCCGGAGCGGGATCAGGAAAAGAGAAGTCAATGGAAACCTTTGCTCAAAGGCAAAGAACCGCAGATCAGGGGATTTGGAAAAACCATGGTTTTGAAAAAAATGCCTGAAGCGGCAAGATTTTCAGGAAAAAGAAAATCATTTCCATTGCAAACGATCCTGACCTGACATTTATTGCGCGCATGCGTTTTCTTGGAAGGTTTTTTTTGAAAAAAAGAAAAAGAAAGAAAAAAAAATGGAAAAAAACCTTCCTGATTCCTTTGTCCGTCGGCCCTGCACCTTCCCCTATACCGGTATAGGAAAAAGAGCAGGAACCCGGGAGCCTTCCTCCCAAAGGACAACTCCATTCAACATTCACTAAACGCAATACCGGGGACTGCCAAATGGCACGGAGCAGTACAGCGTTTAGTTAACCGATCTGTAACATGACTAAAATCCCTGCTGCCCACATAATTTTGATATGAGCCAAATACTCCAATTCCCCGATCAGCTAGACAAATATCCATGAATTGATTGTCTCGATAATATTGAAACGAAAGATACCCAAAATCATGACGAGAATGTTCTACAATATTGTTGGTTAATTCAGATAAAAGGTAGGCAATTGCTGAATAATAATTTGTCGGTAATGATGCTATGGAACGAATGGAACCAAATACATGATTGAGCAATGCCTCTCTAATTGATGAGCCTTCCTCCAAAGAACTAGTGCTAAATTTAATGATTGGGAGATAAGTCTTTGAGGAATAAGTTCCAAGAATTTGTCCCCATTCATTATTATTTTCAGAGGAAAGACATTGGGGAAATTTTATTCTCTCAAGGTAAGAGTTTCTGCGAGAAATATTGGTTATGGTTTTGGACTCCAAAATAAGGGAGGCATAATGAACTGCCAATAAAGGGGGCATGAATTTCATTTCCCCAAAATCTAGTGCCTCAATATCATTGTTTATTTTATCCAGAGATTCCCTTAAATGAATCAATTGATTTCCAATCCTGAAGTTCCAGTCAAATCGAGGGGAAAAAATATTTTCTTGATTTTGTTCGGTACTCAAAGGTTTTTTAAAGTTGATAGGTTGAAAGGTGTTTATGAACTTTGTTCCACAAGGAAGGAAAAGAACAGGGATAAAAAAATACCTTGAATAGGGTATTTATTGCTAGCCCTCACCTTTTCTTTGATTGAAACTCGGATTTTGTGACAATATGCGTCGGAGGGGTCCAAATGAATTAACTCCTTTATTAGAATTCCCTAATTTGATGAAAATTGAGGATATGGTAATTTTTGAAATCAATACCAAAGAGGCCAAGAAGGTTTTTTTGGAAATAAAAAATCTGATGCGTGTCTCCAAAGCATGGAAATTGACTTCTTCTATTGAAATCACTGTCCTGGATGGAAAAATCCAACTGGTAGGCCAAGGATTTGTCAAGGAAATGGATGCATCGACTACCGGTACCTGCAAGCTGGTGGTCAGGGCGCTATATTGGTTTGACTTGGTAGATATGACCCAAGACAAAATCTTCAAAGTCGTGGTCACGCATGGAGAAGCCATGGTAAGGACGGTGACTGTTCCGGTGCAGACCACTTTTTTTGAAACAGACAGGATTCTGAGAAGTATCCCGCTTCCGGCCAATCCTGAGTCCATTGATTATTGGAAACTGGAATACCAAGGGTACACGGTGGACGAACTCCAGTTTAACAATGTGGCTACCAAAATCCCCAAGGCAAAGAAAGAATTCGAGGTAAGTATCCGAAAAGCCGCCCTTCTCCTTCGCCCCTTTAGAATTTCAAATACCGAGCTGAGGGAAATAGTCCTGAATAGATTGAGAGAAAGGGAGAAAGTTGATTTTAGAATCTGATCTACAACCCTATTTCTCAAAGCTTAACTGGGATTTATTTTAGTAAAAATACCCTGATCACGGGATAGGATTAAACGGTCTAAATCGACTAAATTAGCAGAATACAAATCTGTGATCAATAAGTAAAGATAATGCCCAAACTAAAGGAAGATCCCGCCAACAAAGCCACGGGAAAAGTAAAAGTATCTAAGCAAATCCAGGATAAGCCCATAGAAGTCACCCTATGGGATGCTGCCAATAAACTGAGAGGCAGCGTAGAACCTGCCGAATACAAGCACGTCGTATTGAGTCTGATATTTTTGAAGTTTGCCAGCGACAAGTTTGAAGACCACCGCACCAAACTGATCGCTGAGGGCAAAGAGAAGTACATAGAAATGCCCGATTTCTACAATATGAGCAATGTCTTCTTTTTGGAAGAAAACAGCCGCTGGGGTTTTCTGATCAAAAAGTCAAAGCAAAATGACATTGCCCTCCTCATAGACACTGCCCTGCATACCATTGAGAAAAACAACAAAGCGCTGAAAGGTGCCTTGCCTGATAATTACTTTTCACGCTTGGGACTTGACATCACCAAGCTTGCCTCCCTTCTAGACACCATCAATGACATCGATACGCTCAAGGACCCCAAGCAGGATGTGGTAGGCAAAGTCTATGAATACTTCCTATCCAAGTTTGCGCTGGCCGAAGGAAAAGGAAAAGGGGAATTTTATACACCAAAGAGTATTGTCAACCTGATAGCAGAGATGATCGAACCCTACAAAGGGATCATCTATGACCCGGCATGTGGTTCGGGTGGTATGTTTGTTCAATCAATTAAATTTATTGAAGCACATCACGGCAATAAAAAAGAGGTTTCTATCTACGGACAGGAATACACCAACACCACCTACAAGCTTGCGAAGATGAACCTTGCCATACGGGGCATCAGCGGTAATCTGGGAGAAAAAGCTGCGGATACCTTTGCCGATGACCAACATAAGGACTTGAAAGCAGACTTTATCATGGCAAACCCTCCCTTCAATCAAAAAGACTGGCGAGCAGATAATGAACTGAAAGACGATCCAAGATGGAGGGGCTATGATGTCCCGCCGAAGAGCAACGCCAATTATGGATGGATTTTGAATATGGTGTCGAAGCTATCCGAAAACGGCATAGCGGGTTTTATCCTTGCCAACGGTGCCCTCAGTGGCAGCGGTGAAGAATACAAAATCCGCAGGAAGCTGGTTGAAAATAATCTGGTGGAAGCGATTTTGGTATTGCCACGAAATCTGTTTTATACCACTGATATCAGCGTAACGCTTTGGATAGTGAATAAAAACAAAAGAGCCCAAGTAAAAACTGTAGGCGATGAAACCCGAATGTACCGCGACAGGGAGAAAGAAATCCTTTTTATGGATTTGCGACAAATGGGCGAACCTTTTGAAAAGAAATACACCCAATTTTCAGATGATGACATCCAAAAAGTAACGAGCACTTTCCACCAATGGCAGGCTGAGTCGGATTCTGTTTTTGAAAACATCCCCGAATTCTGTTATTCCGCATCCATGGAAGAAGTAGTCAAAAAAGATTTTTCCCTTGTCCCAAGCAAATACATTGAATTTGTAAACCGGGACGAGAACATTGATTTTGATGAAAAGATGCAGGCTTTGAAAGTGGAGTTTGCGGAATTGCTGAAAATAGAATCCAAGAGTAAAAATGACTTACTCCATGTGTTTAAAGAGTTAGGATTCCCTATTGAAATTTAGTCTATGGAGATAGAGACAGCACAAATTATTGAAAGTCAAATCTTCACTTTTAGAGGAAGTCAGGTGATGGTGGATAAGGATTTGGCAGATTTGTACCAAGTGGAGGTAAAAAGACTCAATGAACAGGTAAAAAGAAATGTAGAAAGATTTCCCACCCATTTTAGGTTTCAGCTTTCCGATATTGAAAAAAGTGAACTGGTCGCAAATTGCGACCGGTTTGCATTGCTCAAACATTCGAGTTCAAATCCCCATGTTTTTACAGAACAAGGTGTAGCCATGCTGTCGGCTGTTTTGAAGAGCAAAAAAGCTGTTGCTGTAAGTATTCAAATTATGGATGCTTTTGTGAAAATGAGAAGACTTATGGCTCACAATGCAGGATTGTTGCAAAGAGTGGAAAGCATTGAATCAAAATTGCAACTGAACGACCAAAATTTTGAGAGAATATTCCAGGCCTTAGACTATGGAAAAAAAGAAATAAAACAGGATATCTATTTTCAGGGACAAGTATTCGATGCATATGTTTTCCTCATTAACCTCATCAAAAAAGCCAAAAAAAGCATCATCATCATAGATGGCTATATCGATATCAGTATTTTACAGATGCTGACAGAAAAAAGCAAAGGGGTAACCATTCAAATTATCACTAAGGAAAGTACACCCATTAGGGAATTGGATGTCATCAAATTCAATGCACAATACGGCGGGCTGACAATAGAACAGAGCAAAAAATACCATGACCGGTTTATCATCATCGACCACAAAGAACTTTACCATATCGGTGCTTCCTTAAAAGACCTTGGGAAAAAGTGTTTTGCCTTCTCGGTGATAGCAGATCAAAAAATTCTTGATAACCTAATACGTAGCTTATGAATAGCAATTACAAACCATTGGGTAAATACATTCGACCTGTAATTGGCAGAAACAGTGATTTGGGAGACTTGCCTTTAATGGGATTAAGTATTCAGAAAAAGTTTATTCCCTCCATTGCCAATATTGTGGGGACTGATATGTCCACCTATAGGATCATTGAAAAAAATCAATTTGCTTATGGGCCTGTAACTTCCAGGAATGGAGAAAAAATTACGATAGCGCTTTTTAATGATTATGAAAAAGCATTGATTTCACAGGCTTATTTACCTTTTGAAGTCATAAGTGCCGATGAACTTGAACCCGAATACTTGATGATGTGGTTTCGCAGACCGGAGTTTGACAGGTATGCAAGGTTCAAAAGTCACGGAAGTGCAAGGGAAATTTTCGATTGGGAAGAAATGTGCAATACCCTCCTGCCCATCCCAGATATCACCAAACAAAGAGAAATCGTCAAGGAATACAATGTCATCCAAAACCGGATCGCCCTCAACCAACAACTGATCCAAAAACTCGAAGAAACAGCACAGGCGATATATAGGGAGTGGTTTGTGGAGTTTGAGTTTCCTGATGAAAGCGGTAAACCATATAAAAGCAACGCCGGGGAAATGATTTGGAATGAGGAATTGGGGAAGGAGATTCCGAAGGGATGGGAAGTAGTTTCAGTGAAAGATTTTTGTAAAGAAATGAAATCTGGAGGAACCCTAAGTAGGGACAATAATAATTACTGGGTTAGCAAAGATATTCCTTGGTTAAAAACAGGAGAAGTTTGTAATAGGGTTTTGATTCAATCAGAAGAATATATTTCACATGAAGGATGTCAAAATAGTTCCGCAAAAAAGCTTCCTATCAATACTGTTCTAATCGCAATGTATGGTGAAGGAAAAACGAAAGGACAAGCCGGCTATTTAAGAATTGAAGCTACAACAAACCAAGCTTGTTGTGCAATGATTTGTGAGAATGAATTTCATTCAACATTACTATATTATTTTTTAAGAATTAATCAATTTGAAATCGCAAATCTTGCTAATGGGGGGGCTCAACCAAATTTA
Source organism: Cognataquiflexum nitidum (assembly GCF_022538055.1). Lineage (GTDB taxonomy): Bacteria > Bacteroidota > Bacteroidia > Cytophagales > Cyclobacteriaceae > Cognataquiflexum > Cognataquiflexum nitidum. The sequence goes on from NZ_JAKZAM010000010.1 coordinate 145,491, forward strand.
AGTAAAGAAATAATTGAAAACATCCGAATAGTCAAACCTCTTTCAAATGATATTACAAAACATGGTTTAGTAAAATTTATCAATTACAGTGAAGCTTTAGAAAAAGGAAACCAAAAGCTAACAGAACTGAAAGAATTGATTCTTTCGAGGTTGGCGACAATAGAATGGATATGATAACGAAGTTTAAAACCATAAAGAATCTGGCCGTATTCCAAAATTTTGCTTGGGATAGTTCGGTGTGCGATGGAGTAAGCAATATTCAGCTTTTTAAGGACATCAATGTGATTTATGGTAGAAACTATTCAGGAAAAACAACCTTATCAAGAATTGTCAGGGCATTAGAAAAGGGTGCAATTTCAGATAAATATGAAAACCCAGAGTTTGAAGTTTGTATTAAGGGATTAGCAGATGCGACACAAGCGAATCTTTCATCCCACGGTAAAAAGATAAGGGTATTCAACGAAGATTTTGTAAAGGAAAATCTTCGTTTTATAGTCAATCCAGATGAGAGCATTAACCCATTTGCAATTCTTGGCGGAAATGCAGACATACAAGCCGAAATAGATGCACTAAAATTAGCACTCGGAAAAAAAGAGGAAGGTAACGAAACAGGCTTTTATCTTGAATTGAAAAATGCCAAGGAAATTGAAGGGAACTCAAAACAAGCTTATGAAACTGCGAATGGCACTCTCAATCAACAATTAAGTTATAAAGCTACAAACAACCCTAATGGCATAAGATATAAAGCAGACCGTTTTGGAGACCAAAACTACAATATAAGCAAGCTTAAAGATGATATAGCCATAGTAACGGACCCTAATTTTAATCCTTTAAAAGATGCAGAGGTCGTTGAAAAAGATAAGTTGCTTAAAGAAAGAGTGAATCAAGATATTAGGGTACTATCAAAGCATATTATTGACATATCTACAATTTCAAGTAAAGCTGAGGTACTTATCACCAAACCAATTAGCAGTTCAGATAAAATTGAACAATTGGTGAAAGATTCTGTCTTAAATCGGTGGGTTAAAGAAGGTAGGCAACATCATAAAGACAAATTAGATCAATGTTCATTTTGTGGTAACGATATTACTGATGAACGATGGAAGGAACTTGATAGCCACTTTGACGAAGAATCCGAAAAACTAGAAAAAGAAATTGATGCTTCAATCAATGAAATACAACAGGAAATCGACAGACTCACCACCTGTTTGATTATTAACAAATCAGATTTTTATACCAAATTTCACCAAGCGATTGATAGTTTACTTGTTTTTAGGCAATATGTAATAGATCAATTTAAAGTAGAGTTAAATAAGATTATTGAACAATTGCAAGCTCGGAAAGAGGATTTATTGAATACCAGGGCCTATGAACCAATAAAAGACAATAGTAAACGACTTGATTGGTGCTGGATAATTTTTGAAAATATAAGAAAACAAGCGAATTCTTACAGCACATTACTTGGGAAAGAACAAATCGAAGCGAAAAGACTATTGCGATTGCGGGAAGTCAGTGATTTTGCTAAAACAATTCAGTATTCTGATGAAATAGCCAAATTCGCAGATTTAAAAATTATTAAAGACGCAAAGGAACAAGAAAAGTCTAAGATTGACTTGAAAATTCAAGACCAAATTATGGAGATTGAAAATAGGAAACGCTTAATGAATGATGAGGAAAAGGGGGCAATAAAAGTTAATGAGTATCTCAATAATTTTTTCGGACACGATTTTCTCTCATTAAAGGCATTAGAGGAATCCGATCAACTTGGAGGAAAGAAGATTCGCTTTGAAATAATTAGGAATGGAAAGAAAGCACATCACTTATCAGAAGGAGAATGTAGTCTAATTGCGTTTTGCTATTTTATGGCAAAACTTGACGATACCGAAACTAAAGGAAGTAAGCCCATTATTTGGATCGATGACCCAATTTCTAGCTTAGACAGCAATCATATTTTTTTCGTTTATAGTCTCTTAAACTCAGAGATTGTAGCGAAACAAGATTTTGAACAGCTATTTGTGTCGACGCATAATCTAGATTTTTTAAAGTATTTGAAAAGGTTGCCTTCTGCTGCAAACAGTGTGCAAAGAGGGTATTTTATTGTTTCACGGGAAGGTGAAATAAGCAAGTTTAAGTTGATGCCGAAATATTTAAAAGATTATGTTACAGAGTTTAATTTCCTTTTTCATCAGATTTATTTATGTGCAAATGCTGACGCAGATGATGAAATACAACATGGTCTTTTTTACAATTTTGGTAATAACACACGTAAATTTTTAGAGGCATTTCTGTTTTACAAATATCCAAATGCTCTTGGAGATGACAAGCTAACAAGGTTTTTTGGCGATAATAGACAAGCTTCAAGTATGACAGAAAGAATAAATAACGAGTTCTCTCACCTCGAAGGTTTGTTTGAAAGAAGTATGATTCCAATAGACATTCCTGAAATGAAAAAAACTGCTAATTTCATTTTGAGAAAAATAAAAGAAAAGGATAATGATCAATATGAAGCACTATTGATAAGTATTGGAATAGAACTTACAACATCATAAAATTCACTGAAGGAAAGTTGGAAATTGCATTTACCGAGTTGAAGGACAATTCAATTACCAGATGATCTTTATATAAAATATGAACAGCGATATCCTTATCTACCAAAACCCTGATGGTAACATCAAAATCGATGTGCGCCTGGAGGAAGAAACCGTGTGGCTTTCTCAGGCACAGATGGGGCAGTTGTTTGGTAAGGACAAACGGACCATTTCAGAACATATTGGGAATGTGTTCAAAGAAGGAGAATTAGACGAAAAAGTGGCTGTCCGGAAATTCCGGATAACCACTCCACATGGTGCTATTGCAGGAAAGACGCAGGAAGTCGAAGTAAATGGCTACAATCTGGACGTCATCATTTCGGTAGGCTACCGGGTAAAGTCACCCCAAGGCACGCAGTTCCGTATCTGGGCCACCCAGCGCTTGAAAGAATATATTATCAAGGGTTTTGCCTTGAATGACGACAGATTCAAGTCGGGTAATTCTATGAATTATTTCAATGAATTGCAGGAGCGCATCCGGGAAATCCGTCTTTCGGAACGCTTCTTTTATCAGAAAATCAAAGACATCTACACCACGAGCATCGATTACGACCCGAAAGACGAAAAGACCCTGGAGTTTTTCAAAGTGGTGCAAAACAAACTCCTTTGGGCTATCAGCGAGCAAACTGCGGCTGAATTGGTGTATCGCAGGGTAGACGCCAGTTTGCCTTTGTTGGGCATGCAGTCCTTTGACAAAAAAGAAGCAGTTTCTATCAAGAAATCCGATGTCAGCATTGCCAAAAACTACCTCAAAGAAGATGAAATCAAGTTGCTCGGTTTGTTGGTAGAACAGTATTTGGCTTTTGCTGAGACGATGGCACAGCAGCGAACACCGCTGTATATGGCAGATTGGATCAAGCGGCTGGATAGCATTTTGCAACTCAACGGCAGGGAATTACTCAGCCATGCGGGGAAAATCAGCCATCAAAAAGCACTGGAAAAATCAGAGGCCGAATTTGAAAAATATCGGAATACACAAAAAGTCTTAGAAAAAGAGGAAAGCTTAAAAGAGATCGAGGCTGACATTAAAAAACTGGGGAAAGCAAAGAATTGAAATTCACTGAAGGAATTTGGAAAGTGCCTTTACCGAGTTTTTGGGGATGGAATAAATGTCAAGTTTTTCACGTAAAAAACTTGACATTTTAATTAAAACAACTAGCTTTGACGTATGAAAATTGCGGCGCAGATTCGGAAAACAATTGAAAGCATACCCGAAGGTAAGCCTTTTGGATATGATGATTTGGGTATAGGCCAAGCTGATTTTGTGACTGCTGCCAAGGCATTGGAACGACTCCAAAAAAAAGGAACCATCAAAAAAATATCCAAGGGGATTTTTTATAAACCTGAAGAGACCCGGTTTGGACCCTTGGGTCCTGATTACAATGCCCTATTAAACCGGTTTTTGTTTAAAAAAGGAAAAAGAGTGGGCTATGTAACCGGTGGGGAATTGTACAACCAATTAAACCTTACCACCCAAAATTACTTCAGAACAAAAATAGCTACCAACAGAAGCCGAAAAAAAATAGAAAAGGGATGGCTTAAGACTAGTACTGTAAAATCGTATGCAGAGATTACGGAAGACAATTACCAATTGTTGGGTGTATTGGATTCACTGAAAGATATCAGAAACATTTCCGATACATCCACTTCCCAAGCCATCAAAATTTTAGCAGGTAAATTGGTGAATTTCAGTAAATCAGCCATTGAAGATTTGATCAGACTTTCAATGACCTACCCACCAAGGGTAAGGGCATTGCTAGGCGCAATAATTGAAGAAAAGTTTGCCACTGAGTTTGATTTATCTGATTTAAAAAGCAGCTTAAATCCAACGACAGTATATAAGTTGAATGTTAAGGAAGCCGAATTCCCTACCATTAAAAACTGGAATATTAGATGATACTGCACCAAAATCTAACTGAATTTGTGAAAGCAGTAAATTTTACAGCCGAAACAATGGGAATAAAATCCATATATGTAGAAAAGGACTATTGGGTTAGCTATGCTTTGTTTACGATTTTCACCCATGAAATCGGCAGGGATACGGTGTTTAAAGGAGGGACGGCGCTCTCAAAATGTTACAATATGGTAGACCGTTTTTCGGAGGATATCGACTTGGTGGTATTGAGGCGTGAAGGAGAGTCAAACAATAAACTAACGACAAAAATCAGAACAATAAGTGATGTGGTAAATAGGGTTTTGCCGGAAATAACTATTGAGGGCATAACCCAAAAAATGGGAATGAACCGCAAAACAGCCCATTCTTACAATAAAGAATTTAGTGGTGATTTTGGACAGGTCAGGGATGCGATTGTGGTAGAATCCACTTGGCTTGGATATCACGAACCATACACCACCAAAAGCATTGTTTCATTTGTTGGTCAAATGATGTTGGACAATAGGCAATCTGATTTTGCAAAAGAAAACGGACTGCTTCCTTTTGAATTGCAGGTATTAGAACCCGTAAGAACCATTTGTGAAAAAATAATGAGTTTAGTCCGTTTTTCTTACAGTGAAAACCCGGTAGAAGATTTAAAGAAAAAAATAAGACATATTTACGATTTACATCAGTTATTACAGCAGGCGGAATTTTCAAAATTTCTTCATTCAGAGGCTTTTGATAGCATGCTGTTGAAAGTAGCCAATGATGACGTGGCAAGTTTTAAAAACAACAATAAATGGTTGATTTATCATCCCAATGAGGCGCTCATTTTTAAAGACCCGGAAAATTTCTGGAATGAACTGAAAATAGTCTATAAAGGTGACTTTAAAAACCTGGTATATGGAGAATTGCCCAAAGAAGAATCCGTTTTGGAAACCTTAAAGATGATTCAAGAAAGAATGCAATCAATTTCCTGGACAATAAAAATTGAAGGTGTAAAATGAAATTCACTGAAGGAAAGTTGGAAAGTGCCTTTACCGAATTGTTGGGACAAGAAGGATATCCCCATCATTTGGGAATTACCCTCGTCCGTCAGCCTGAGGAGGTCTTGATAGAGGAGGATTTGACAGGTTTCCTTTTGGAACAATACAGTAAGGAAGGCATTACGCTAAACGAAACCAAATCCATTGTTCTCCAACTCAAATCACTTTCCTCCTCTGACCTGTATGAAAGCAACAAAACATTTTTGAGGATGCTTTCTGATGGTTTTATCCTTAAAAGAGAGGACCGCAGCCAAAAGGACATTTATATCCAACTGATTGATTACAGTGGCTTGGATACCCAACGGCAAGCGGATGCAATTGACTTGATATCCATAGCCGCAGAGGATGTTGAAAAAAACTTCAGCTTTGATGAAAAGGCCTCATATAAAAGTGACAACAACATCTATAAGTTTGTCACCCAATTTGAAATCTTTGGGTCGGAAAAACGCATCCCGGACGGCATTGTCTATGTAAACGGTTTGCCGCTTGTGGTCTTTGAATTTAAAAGTGCGATCCGTGAAGAGGCCACGGTGTACGATGCTTTTAAGCAATTGACCGTCAGATACCGCAGAGACATCCCCGAGCTATTTAAATACAATGCCTTTTGTGTCCTGAGTGACGGGGTCAATAATAAAGCAGGTTCCTTCTTTGCCCCTTATGAGTTTTTCTATGCCTGGCGTAGGGTTGCCGGATTGGCAAAAGAAGTGGATGGTATCAGTAGCATGTACACGCTCATTCAGGGAATGTTTGATAAGAAGCGTTTTCGGGATATCCTCCGCAACTTTATTTACATACCTGACAGCTCCAAGAAAAACGAGAAAATTGTCTGCCGCTACCCTCAGTACTATGCGGCAAGGGCATTGTATGATCATATAAAATTGGCACAAAAGCCCCATGGTAACGGAAAGGGAGGAACTTATTTTGGGGCCACTGGGTGTGGAAAGAGTTTTACCATGCTCTATCTCACGCGGTTGCTGATGAAGAGTGAATATTTTGAGAGTCCCACCATTGTGCTGATAACGGACCGAACGGATTTGGACGATCAGCTTGCGGGGCAGTTTACCAATGCCAAGAAATTTATTGGGGACAACACCATTATCAGTGTGGAAAGTCGGGCCAATCTCCGGGAATTATTGGAAGGCAGACAAAGCGGCGGTGTTTTTTTAACTACCATCCACAAGTTTACAGAAGATACCTTATTGCTGACAGATCGGACCAATGTAATCTGCATCTCCGATGAAGCCCACCGCAGTCAGGTGAACCTGGACCAAAAAGTAAAAGTAACTGAGAAGGGAGTTACCAAGACTTTTGGTTTCGCCAAGTATTTACACGATTCCTTGCCCAATGCCACTTTTGTAGGTTTCACCGGGACACCCATTGATGCGACGCTTGATGTTTTTGGCAAAGTGGTAGATGCCTACACGATGACCGAATCGGTGAAAGATGAAATCACTGTTCGGATCGTATATGAAGGCCGGGCGGCCAAGGTATTGTTGAACAATTCCAAACTCAAAGAGATAGAGGCATATTACGCCAAGTGTGCTGAAGTCGGTAGCAACGAAAATCAGATAGAGCAAAGCAAAAAAGAAATGGCGCAGATGTATGCCATTATTGGTGACCCTGCCCGTTTGCAAGCTGTTGCTGAAGATTTTGTAGCCCATTATGAAAACAGGGTTTCGGAAGGTTCTACTGTCAAGGGCAAAGCCATGTTTGTCTGCAGCACCCGGGAAATCGCCTATGAGTTGTATAAAAATATCATAGCCCACCTGGGCTCTCGAAGCTCCAGCTTCGAGCACATTGAAAGTACAAACTACGCTCAGCACTTCACCAAAAACTTTGGAAATCCTGAAGAGTGGCACTATGGTCATCTACCCCACCGAAATAAAGAAGGTTTAATCCAATTCATCACATTCAGATAAGCAGATAGCCTTCCACAGGAAGTTTTAAAAGAAATCGAAGAAGAAATTCAACATCTTTCTGATGATATAAGAGACGAAGAAAGGCGAAAAAAATGTCAATACTGGCTTGATCAAGGATTAGGATGTTGCGCTTTGGCAAACAGAGAAATGGCTCAAGTAGTGCAGGAAGCCCTTTTACACCACGACGGGGATAAATATAATTTATTGGCTTGGTCAATTATGCCAAATCATGTTCATGTTTTGATTAAGACAAACGGAGATTTGGTAAGGATAATTCAGTCATGGAAATCATTCACAGGGAAATGGGCTTTGCAAAACAATAAAAGGTTTAATCTCGGGATTGACAAAGACGCAACAAAATTTTGGATGTCTGAATATTGGGACAGGTTTATCAGAGATGAAGAACATTTTAACAATACTGTTAGATATATTCTGAATAATCCTATGAAAGCAAATTTGCCTGAAAATCATATTGCTTTTTTGTACAGGGGAATACAGCTGGAGCTGCATTCAACCCAGAAGCTACACCCCACCCAGATTAAACTCATTGCCACAAGAGGACAAGATGACCAGAAAGAACTTTACGACTTATTAGGTACCAAAGAATACCGCAAGGAACTGGACAGGCAATTCAAAAATGAAAAGTCCAACTTCAAGATCGCTATCGTGGTGGATATGTGGCTGACAGGATTTGATGTGCCCTTTTTGGATAGCATCTATATTGATAAACCGATTCAGAGGCATAACCTGATTCAGACCATTTCAAGGGTAAACCGCAAGTTTGAAGGAAAAAACAAAGGCTTGGTGGTGGATTACATCGGTATCAAAAAGCAAATGAATCTGGCTTTGAAGCAATACAGTGAAGGCGACAAGGACAACTTTGAGGACATTGCCGAATCCATTATCATCGTCAGGAATCATTTAGACTTATTGGCTAAACTTTTACACACCTTCGACAGCTCCAAGTATTTCAATGGAACTACTATACAGCAATTGAATACTTTGAATTTGGCAGCTGAATATGTTCAAAAGACCAAAGATTTTGAAACCAGGTTTATGGGTTTGGTGAAGCGGTTAAAGGCTGCTTATGATATCTGTGCAGGAAGTGAACAATTGAAACAGGCAGAAAGAGACTATACCCATTTCTATTTGGCGGTGAGGTCAATTGTTTTCAAATTGACCAAAGGCAATGCTCCCGATACCGCCCAAATGAATGCCAAGGTCAGGGAAATGATCAAAGATGCATTGCAAAGTGATGGTGTGGAAGAAATATTCAAACTCGGTGATGAGGAAGAAACCGAGCAGGATATTTTTGATGATGATTACCTCGCTAAGATTGACAAAATCAAGTTGCCCAATACCAAAATCAAATTGCTACAACAGCTCCTTGCCAAAGTGATCAGGGAAATGAAAAAGGTAAACCGGGTCAAAGGAATTGACTTCAGCAAAAAAATGCAGGACTTGGTAGACCGGTATAATCTCAGGGATGAAGCAGATATTTTGAGAAGTGAGGTTTATGAGGAAATGGCTGAAGCGCTTACCAATATGATTTGGGAAGTTCACCGGGAATTCTCTGCCGGAGATGCCTTGGGAATTGACTTTGAGGAAAAGGCATTTTACGATATTTTGAAGGAATTGTGTGTAAAGTATGACTTCAACTATCCTGAAGATAAACTGATAGAATTGGCTAAGGCGGTGAAGGACCTTGTGGATGGGCAGGCCAAGTTCCCTGATTGGAATAAACGGGACGATATCAAATCAGCCCTGAAGGTTGGGTTGATTTTGTTGCTGGATGAATTTGGTTATCCCCCTGTGGAGAGAGACGAAGTGTATGTAGAAATTTTTGAGCAAGCCGAGAATTTTAAGAAGAATCAGGGGAGGTAAGAGAGAATATTCAGATTTTTTCATTCGAAATAGGAGGATGCTCCCACCATTTCGGTATTGAAGATTTTCAATTATAGGAGATTCGTGGCCGATCCCGATAATATCGGGAATCTTGGAAAACGTCACTCTACCCATGGGCTGCGGTGAATAGAGATTTGAAAAGGTATGGAAATTGGTTTAGCACCTTACCCATGGCTACCGATATTTCGCTCCGCCGCGACGGACTGTTGGTCGAAAGGTAGTTCGGTGTTACACTGCACTCCATCCTTAACCAATTCTTATTTGTTTGACTGACTCTTATACCCTTTCAAAACCTCCCCTCTATCTTTCCTGAATTGTGGATCCGGAAACCCAAGGTGCCGGATTTTCCGAGGCTATTTTTGAGGAGGTTTATTCCCAGCTTGTTTTCGGTGCTGCATCCATTTTCGTCCTCCGTGATGCCATAGACGATGGGCCGATATAATTGGAAGATTTTGTGGGCGTTTTGGCAGAGGATATCCGAACGGTAGAAGTCCATAATTTCGGGTCTGCGATCCCCTCCCCTTCTTTCCGCGGTGGCAAGGTTCAGCAGGCTGATGAAAACCGGAATTTTTGCTTCCTGGGCAAAATTATGGAGTTTGAGCAGGAGTTCTTGGTATGCGGTCGGACTGTAGTAGAAACCCATATAATGGAAAAAATCATCTAAAATAAGGTAGGAAGCATTCCATTCGGTGGCTGTGGTAAAGATCTCCTCGATATTTTGGGAATTGAACTCAAGTTTGAGGCGGTTCCTTAGGAGGGATTTGACATCGGAGATGCTGTCCAAAAGTATTTCCTCCTCCCAATCTTCAAAATCCTTTTCGCTGTCCTGCAGGATGGCAGCAGTATGTTTGACAAAGGAAGGCAAGTTAGACATTGGGGTGACCATCATCCCTTTGTACTGTTGAAAGTAGGAAAATTGCAGGGCCAAGTTGAGGAGGAAAGTGGATTTTCCGTGAAGGGATCTTCCCCCAATCACCACAAGTTCGTTGGAGAATCCCCCACCGATCAATTTGTCGAGTGATTGCCATCCGGTACTGAGTAAGGGAGTGGTTTGGCTGTTGTCAAAAAGGTCGTTGAAGATTTGGTCGAAGTTCATAGAATGATATTGGTGGATATTTATATTAGATCCGCCACGGCGGACAAGTTATTTATTGATATTGGTTCCGCCGTGGCGGACAAGTTATTGATGGATATTGGAGTGAGGTGGAAGGTTGGAAAAGCGGTTGATATTTTGGGTTGGCTTGAATTTAATCGGCTTGACCAACGAGGTTTTGTTGGGATGGGGTTTTGTTTTCTTCTTATCTGCCAATGTAATTATCGATATTTTTATTCTTCACTTTCTGCATTCCTTTTCTCTCTGTTGCGTCTAAAGATCTCCTTGGCTTCTGCTGAATAGCAAGTCATTTCTTCCAAAGGGACATAGGGTATATGTTGGTCATCCAAGGGGATAAAGAGGTTTCTGTTGTCCCTGTTGAGTTCTTTGCTGGTGATGTTGGTGTGGTTTTTCATGGGTTTTTGGTTTGGTGATGAATGGAGGATTGGCTAGGAGAATGATTGGGTGTAAGGTTGAAAATTGGGGTTATCCGTTTGCAATTTCCCAATTCAATTATGGTCATCCAATTGTTTTTGTAATATTTTATTAATTATTGTCTAAATCTTCTTTCTGCCGTAAATACTTTACTTTTTTAACGACAAAAATACCTGATTAAATGACTTTAACTACTGAAAATAAGATACTTACGAAAATAAAAAAAGCGAGAGGGGGCACGCTGTTTTTCAAGACTTGTCAAGTTTTATACTGATATTTCAAACTCAGATTATCAGATTAGGTTTGTAACAAATTCTTGCTAAATTTGTTACAGACTGTTTGTTATGGAAGCTACTGAAACCAAAATTCTTAACCATATCCGTACTAAGCCCAGAGGTACGCTATATTTTCCTGAAGATTTTAAGTCTTTTGGAAGTGATGAAGCAGTTAGAGTGGCACTTCATAGGATGGTAAAGGGTGGAGATATAGAGCGTGTTTCACAAGGAATATACACATTGCCTAAAAAATCAAGCTTACTGGGGAAAGTATATCCGTCCATTGACGAAGTGGCACAAGCTATTGCCAAACGTGATCGAGCCAGAATTATGCCTACAGGAGCTTTTGCCCTGCATGCTTTGGGTCTGTCTTCCCAAGTTCCCACGAAAGCTGTTTACCTTACTGATAGTGCATCCAGAATTATTCATGTGGGGAATCAAACCATTCTTTTTAAGAGAACCAGCCCAAAAAACCTTGCAGTCAAAGGAAAGCTCAGTGGTCTTGCAATTCAAGCTTTGAAAGCTATCGGGAAAGATCAAATAAGTGAAACTGTAGTTAATATGGTTATTGAGATTTTGCAAAAAGAAGACAATTCCAAATTGATACATGATATGGATTTGGCCCCTGCTTGGATCGCTAAAATTTTTGATTTGGCTTTAAAACATAAAATTGATGGCGATTGAATTTTTAAAACTCAGTAAGCGGGATCAGCAAGAAGTCTATAATGAAATTTTAGACAGAAAAATCTAAGTCCAATTGCCATCGAAAAAGATTGGTGGGTCGTTCAGGCGCTAAGATTGATTTTCGAGATGGAGATGGCGAAGTCATTGGTTTTCAAAGGAGGAACTTCACTGAGCAAAGCTTGGGGGATTATTTAGCGATTTTCTGAGGATATTGATCTGGCTCTGGATAGGAAATATTTAGGTTTTGAAGGAGACTTGGGGAAACATCAAGTGGATAAACTCCGAAAGGCATCCCATCAATTTATTAGGGAAATTTTTTTCCCCAAGCTAAAGGAAAAATTTGAACAGGCTGGATTGATGGGTATTTCATTTGACTTGCCTGAAAGTACTCAATCGGATAAGGATCCGTAGACCATTGAGCTAAACTATCCATCCGTGTTGCCACAAGTTTCCTCGTACATACGACCAAGAGTTCTTATTGAAATTCGAAGCAGGTCAATGCACGAACCCCTAACACAGAGACCGATCAAAAGCTTTGTAGGAGATTATTTTGCAGGCAGACCATTTGCAGATTTACCTACCAATATCCCTTGTGTCAATGTAGAAAGGACTTTTTTGGAAAAAATCTTCTTACTCCACGAGGAATTTCAAAAACCAGAATCAAATATCAGGATTCAAAGACTTAGCCGCCATCTGTATGACATCGAACGGATCATGGCCAGTGGGTTTGCTGGGAAAGCTTTGGCAGGACCAAATCTATATCAAGAAATTGTCAAGCACAGAAGTAGCCTTACCCGGATTAACGGCATGGATTATACCAGGCATTCTCCAAGATACATCAATCCAATTCCTCCTGATCATATACTCAAATATTGGGAAGATGATTACAAAACCATGCAGGAACAAATGATCTATGGGGATTCGCTATCCTTCAAAGAGTTGATTGAAAAATTAAAAACCCTCAGGGCCCAAATCAATAAATTGGATTGGAAGGTTGAATTAAAATAATAAATTCAAATACAAAATTGATCTTTTATTAAGTCCAGAACATAGTAAAACCCCAAAAATGCTAAGTCTTCAACAAGCCATAAAAATCAAAGATTCCATTTTAGCCTACCTGAAAGCTACTTTTACTTTTCAGGACAAAATGATCCCCCTCTCCTCAAAACCTCTTGGATTCTAGCCCCTCCCCGACCCTCCCCAAAAAGGGAGGGAGAATCTCTACTAACTTGATTAAACCGTTGAGTTCAGGACTCACTGCACCCCCAAACAAAACTAAATTTCTATTTGTTTGACCATAGTCCCCCTCCAGGGGGATTAGGGGGCAAAACCTTCGCGACCCATTGCGAAACCTTGGTGTCCTTTGCGGTAAAAATAATTCTCCTACCATTTCGGTTTTGAAGATTCTTCATCTAAGAAGATCCGTGACCGAAATACCATGGAACCCGCCTTTTTATCCCCGAGCGGCGGTGCATATAAATTAGCATGAGTATGAGAATTGGATAAGCACCTTGCACGGGGTAAATAATATTTCAGTCCGCCACTGCGGACTGTTGGTCGAAGGGGGAGAAATAGGAGGTTCTCCCACCATTTCGGTATTGAGGATTCTCATTCTGAGGGGATTCGTGACCGAAATACCTTTGAACCCACCTTTTTATCCCCGAGCGGCGGTGCATATAAATTAGTATGAGAATTGGATAAACACCTTGCACGGGGTAAATAATATTTCAGTCCGCCACTGCGGACTGTTGGTCGAAGGGGGAGAAATAGGAGGTTCTCCCACCATTTCGGTATTGAGGATTCTCATTCTTAGGGGATTCGTGACCGAAATTCCCTCAATCTCCAACTTTTACCATGGGCTGCGGTGCATAGGGATTTGTGTAAGTATGAAAATCAGAGAAGCACCTTGCACGGGGCTACCAATATTTCGCTCCGCCGCGGCGGACTGTTGATCGAAGGGGGAGAATATTAAAAAGATACTATTTGTAATGTCCAAGAAGTTGAGGGAATAGCCCCAATAGCGATCTCGGATTGAATCCCGATTCTCGGGACAGGCACTGTGGCCTTCGGATCTTTTCATTTTCTAAAATGTGGGTATAAAAAAAACCAAGCATTTCTGCTTGGTTCCGAGTAGCAGAAACAGGACTCGAACCTGTGTCCGCCGAGGCGGATATGAGCCGACGAATACCGTTCGTTGTAAAACAAAAAAACCAAGCATTTCTGCTTGGCTTAGAGTAGCGGGGATTGGACTCGAACCAATGTCCGCCGCGGCGGATATAAGCCGACGAATACCGTTCGTTGTAAAACAAA
>NZ_JAKZAM010000080.1 GCF_022538055.1 Cognataquiflexum nitidum
TCAATAGCGTCCTAAATAAAAGATGAGAGGTCTCGTTTTTGCCCAAAATATGTATTTTGGGTTTGCACCAAAAACCTTAGACCTCTCATGGCTAATATTACATTGTTTTCTCAGATTATTAAAAAGATTGACCGTTCTATTTTCAAAAAATTGGTTGATCAGAAGCAGGCGGATAAGGGCTGTAAAGGTTTTGACAGCTGGACCCATCTTGTATCAATGCTGTTCTGTCATTTTGCCAAAAGTACATCTGTAAGAGATATTTCAAACGGCCTGCGTTCAGCTACAGGGAATCTCAATCATCTGGGTATAAAAAAGGCTCCGTCCAAGTCAAGTATCAGTTATCAAAACAAGCGTAGGGATTCAGACTTGTTCAGAGACCTGTACTATTCATTGTTGGGTAGTTTAGGACAGCAGGCATCACTTAAGCGCGTCAAACTTAGGATCAAGGTTCCTATCTATCTGCTGGATGCCACGGTGATCAGCCTCTGTCTTTCGGTCTTCGACTGGGCTGCTTTCCGCACCAAAAAAGGAGCTGTAAAGATGCACACACTATTGGAATATGACGGTAAACTCCCTGTCTATGTGAATATTACAGAAGGAAGCGTGGCTGACAATAAAGGAGCTTACAACATGCCTTTAGAAAAAGGTTCGGTCATCGTGGCAGACAGGTACTACAATGACTTTCCAATGCTTAACGTTTGGGACAGCAAGGGGATATTCTTTGTAATCAGACACAAGGAAAATCTGGCTTTCACCACGATAAGGGAACGTGAACTGCCGGAGAATACTGCGCAGCATGTTCTCATTGATGAGGAAATAGAACTGACCAACCTGCAATCAAAGACCAAGTATCCGGGTAAACTTAGAAGGGTGGCAGTCTGGGATGAGAAAAACAAACAGACTATAGAACTCATTACCAATAACTTCAGTTGGGCTGCACAGACAATAGGAGACCTTTATAAGTCAAGGTGGGAGATCGAGGTGTTTTTCCGCGATATCAAGCAGCTGCTTCACATCAAAACTTTCATAGGAACTTCCAAAAATGCAGTAATGATACAGATATGGACTGCATTGATTACGATTATGTTACTCAAAGCAATGAAAGCGATGGCAAAATATGGATGGCATCTGTCCAATCTCGTGGCATTTATCAGGTTGAATATTTTCGTCAAAATAGAGTTGCAGAAATGGCTAGACAGACCCTTTGAAGACCATGACAAACCTATAGAAAACAATATGCAGGGGGTTCTTTTTCCCGATTATCATTAAAAACTCCCAAAAATGAAGCAAAATGAATATTCTTATTAAATCAAAAATTATTTAGGACAGCATTG
>NZ_JAKZAM010000011.1 GCF_022538055.1 Cognataquiflexum nitidum
ACAAATGAATTTTCCGAGGATCTGTCTGCGTCGCTCTGCGCGATCTGCGGGCTGTATTTTTGTTCCCGCAGATGGCGTAGACTTTCGCAGAAAAAATGGAGGAAACAAAATTTACAAGCAACTATCTACTTCAATCCGCGTGACACTTAGGGTCTATAAATTTTCTCCCGCAGATGGCGCAGACTTTCGCAGAAAAAGTCGAGGGACAAAAAAACAAATGAATTTTCCGAGGATCTGTCTGCGTCGCTCTGCGTGATCTGCGGGCTGTATTTTTGTTCCCGCTGATGTCGCAGACCCTGGAAGAAAGAATGCGTGAACTGTATAATGTAGTAATTAAAGATCCATTACTTTTCTAAAGATTCCATTTTCGATTTCGGACTCATTAAAATTTACTAGGATTCCCAATTTCTTTCTACTCAGTTTCAAATAGGTGAGTAATTGTTTGTGATGGATTGCTGATAACTCAAAAACAGATTTTACTTCAATTATAACTTTATCTTCAACCAATAGGTCAAGTCGATATTGGCCAAGCAATTCTTCATCATAAAGTATTGGTAAAAAGACTTGCCGCTCCACTTTAAGACCTTTTTTTCTTAGCTCATATTCCAAGGCCAATTCATAGGTAGATTCCAAAAGTCCCGGCCCAAGTTTTTTAAACACTTGAAAAATCGCCCCTCTTACCAAATAAGAAATTTCGTTTTCATGCATGACTAAAAATAACATTTTTCAATAAATCCACCTTTCTTTTTAAAGAATGAATAAAAGATCAAAATTGTCTGCGTCGATCTGCGTGATCTGCGGGCTGTATTTTTGTTCCCGCAGATTTCGCAGACTACCGTAGAAAGGGTCTAAGAAAATCTGCGTCATCCGCGGGAAAATAAATCAAATCATTACTTTTTGTACTTTCTTGGCGGATTCGAGGATGGCATTGACGATGCGGATATCTCTCAATCCTTCTTCGCCCGGAACAGGCATTGGCTTGCCTCCCATGATGGCCAAGGAATCCATGTCCATTTGGTTGGCTTGTTGCCAAGGCACCTGGTAAGGGAAATTGATTTCACCCAATGGACTCTTTCCTTTGTTGCCCGAATAGGCCGAAAACGGTGCCATTTCGATTAATCCTTTTTCACATTTGATGTTGAGGAAGTTGGTATTTTCAGCAAAGGAAGTCTTGATATTGCCGATCACACCACCAGGAAATTCCAGTTGGGCCTCCACGATTTCCCCCAAACCATCTTTGTAAATTTCAGGCCTTTCGGTCCATACTTTCGCAGCGTTGACAGCGATAGGTTCCATGCCGCTGCCCAATCTTGCTCCCTGAATGGCATATACGCCCATGTCAAAAATCACACCTCCACCCATTTCACGTTTTTGTTTCCAATGGTCTGTCCGTCCTTCTCTATAACCTGCTGCACAATCCACCTGGAGAACTTTGCCTAGCTGACTTTCCTTGACTATTTTTTGGTAAGCAAGGGTGTTTGGTTCGTGCTGACAACGGTAACCTATCGAAAGACTCACCTTATTTTTTTTGCAGGCATCGATCATAGTCTGACATTCCTGTACAGTCATTGCCATGGGTTTTTCACACCATACATGTTTGCCCGTGGCGGCAGCCTTAACCACATATTCCATGTGCATCGAAGGTGGAAGGACAATATAGATCACATCGATATCAGGATTATTGGCAATGCCAGACATGTTTTCATAGTTGTATATGTTCTTGTCCGGGATGTTGTATTTGGCTTTCCAGGTTTCTGCTTTAGCGGGAGTCCCAGTAACGATTCCGGCTAGGCGGCAGTGCTTGGTAATCTGGAGTCCGGGCGCAAGTAAGTCGGTGCTATAGTAACCCAATCCCACCAAGGCGACCCCTAGTTTATCTTTTCTCAAAGGATTGCATGATGCTATCAGATTAAGTGGAGAGAGTAGGCTGGCTCCTGTGACAAGCGATAGCGTTTTGAGGGTATCCCTCCTGTTGAAGTTTTTCATATTTAATAGGTTTATGGTTAATCTTTGATGAGTAAGATCTTAACATCTTCAATTTAGCCATTTTTGGACTATAGTTCAAAAAAATCATTAAATTAGAAGGGAATCCGATTTTCCACCAAATCCAAAATACTATGAAAATGCTCTTACTAACCGTTTTATTCCTCCTTCCGGTTTTTGCTTTTGCCCAAGGAACACATAAACCAGTACTTACTTTAGAAGACGCCAAGCGGATGGCTGACGCAGCCGAAGCCAAAGCCAAACAGGAAAACTGGAATGTGGTGATTGCGATTTTGGATGATGGCGGACATCTGATTACGCTGAGAAGGATGGATGGGGTTCAGTTGGGGAGCATTGACTTGGCACAGACCAAAGCCAAAACCGCTGTTTTTTACAAAAGAGCATCTAAGGTTTTTGAAGATCAGGTCACACAGGGAAATAACCGTCCTTTATCCATGCCGAATGTTTTTGCTTCGGAGGGAGGAGTTCCCATCATAAAGGATGGAGTAGTAATCGGGGCAATCGGGGTTTCAGGAGTGACTTCTGTTCAGGATGGGATAGTTGCAGCTGCGGGGTTGGGAGTGTTGTAAGGCTCTCTTGATCTAATTAAAATTTTTATCTTAAAATCATTCATGGAAGGTTTTATATAATCATTCAAAAAATCATAGTGGGCGCAAAAAAATCCCCTTCTGATATTGTCAGAAGGGGTATGGTTTAATAGGGAGTAAAATTATTTGTTGTTCTTGAAGAACCTGTCATGAAACCGGTACCGTGCATCATTGGTGGCCTTGACAGTTTTGGATTCTGTATTGATCACCATCACAGGAGGATTGTCATCTTTAGGCAATGCTTTGGGCCATTGAGGTAGGCCTTCACCATTGGGATTTCCTGTTTTCACAAAGTTAGTGAAGAATTCCAGCATGGTTTCTGACGTTTTGTAATCATCCTCAGTCCATGCAAATTCTTTGATACGGTCAAGATTTCCCATGGCATATTCGATTTCGGCGGCATGTGGAGCGCCGAGATCTTTTGGTCTTGGAGGCGTATTGTTTGCTCTTTTGGAAGTTCCCCCGGCTAGGCCTGTTTCCAAAGTTTGATCCACCAAAGGCGGTCTCAGTTTGGCATAAAGGTATCGGTAAACCGCTTGGTCGGAGTTGCTGCGGTGAAGGTCAAACCACTTCCAAGTGCTGTAAGAAATAAACCTGTCACCGGCCAAATCCATGGCCGAGTAAGCCACCTGCTCTTCGGTCTCATGTGGATACAGTTTCAACACTTCCTCAAAATCATTGGGATAGGCCTGCTTAACTTTGGTGATGAAATTTTCTTTGGTATTAGGTAAACCCTGCATAAATGCTGTGGCGGGATTTTCCTGTGTATTCCAACCCAAAAGCAAAGGAACCTGTGCCTGCTCTCTTGCATTGAATATTTCCACCAAACTTTTTGGAAGTACATGTCCATCAAGGACTACAGGGAATCCAAACCTGCCTGATTCATTGTACATCTCATAAATATCGCGGGCAGGCATTTTTCTCATTTCGGCAATGCTTTTGACACCGAATTTCTGCAGAAATTCTACTCCGATTTTTTCAGCTTCTGCCAGAGTCGTCGGGGCCAAAGCTGAAACACCAGAACCGCTTTCGCCGATTGCTCCGGCAATCAGGTTTCGGGACAATGGAGAGGCCATTTGGTAACTGACAGCAATTGAGCCCGCAGATTCCCCTGCAATCGTAACCTTTTTTGGATCTCCTCCAAAAGCGGCAATGTTTTCATTGACCCATTTCAGGGCCATTGCTTGGTCCAACAAGGCGTAGTTTCCCGAAGCTTGGTAAGGGGCTTCAGCACTGAGTTCAGGATGTGCAAGGAAACCAAAGATGTTGAGTCGGTAGTTGACTGTCACGACGACGACTCCTTTTTTGGCCATGCTTTCACCGTCATACCGCGGCTCGGCACCGTCACCTGCCACGAATCCCCCTCCGAAGAAATAGACCAAAACCGGCAAATCTTTGCTCGTTCTGGTGGTGGGAGTCCAAATATTCAAGTAAAGACAATCTTCACTCACGCCGTTTGAGCGGGAATTCATATCGCCCCAAATAAGCTTCTGCATGGGTCGGGGTCCAAATTCTTTGGTGACCTTCACTCCGCTCCAATTTTCCAATGGTTGCGGCGCTTTCCATCTCAAATCCCCAACAGGAGGCTTGGCAAATGGAACACCGAAATAGGTTTGTATGCCGGTTTTTGTATTGTAATCACCTTCGATGGTGCCGTTTTTGATCGTTGTTTGTACAGGAAACGCGTCTTTTCCCTGAGCCAGCAATGCATATGAACTCATAAAGAAGAAAACAAGAGTGATGAGGCTATTTTTCATATTGGTTTAAATCTATTGTTTCACTTTGAGACAATAATAATTGTTTGTTAACATTTTTCCTATTTACTTGAAGGATTATTCATTCGCACCCAAAGTATGACAGTCCTTGAAACGAAGGGTTTTTTGCCCCATATCGCATTTGATTCGGTTATTTTTGGTTTCTCAAAAGGAAAGTTGAAAATCCTCCTTATGGAATACCATGATACAGGCTGGCTTGCTTTGCCCGGAGGTTTTGTAAGAAAAAACGAAGACCTTGATGAGGCCGCAAAACGCGGACTGAAAGAAAGAACTGGTCTGGACAATATCTACCTGGAGCAGTTTTATACTTTTGGAAACATGGCAAGGTTCAAACCTGAGGTAATGCAGACAATCTTGGAAGCGAACGGTTTCTTTTTAGATCCGGACCATTGGATGCTGGACAGGTTTATTTCAGTTTCTTATTTTGCTTTGATAGATTTTGAAAAGGTAATCCTTACTCCGGATGAATTGTCAGATTCTATTGCATGGTATGAAATTGAAAATTTGCCTGAACTCATATTGGACCACAATGCCATCGTGTCAAAAGCGTTGCAGACCTTGAGGGAAAATCTGGAAAGGAAGCTTATTGGTGGAAATTTGCTCCCGGAGCGGTTTACGATGAATGAATTGCAGCAAGTCTATGAAGCTATTTTTGGCCAAAAACTCCGAAGGACTACCTTTCAGAGAAAAATGCTCGGATTGGATATTCTTGAAAGGCATGAAAAACTATACACCGGCAAAAGCCATAAAGCCCCGTATCTTTATAGTTTTAGGAAGGTCTAGATTCTCAAATATCCTGAGATTCAAACTCTGCATTATATTTTCTAAATTTTTTTCACCAAATTCAAAAACACCAATCAACCATACAGTAGAATGAAAAAACTAATATTATTTGGCATGATACTGTTCATGTCAATTCCTTCTTTTTCCCAAAGAGGAAAAAACACTCCACCGCCCCCTCCGGTATTCGATGCAGAATTGTATCAAGGACTCAAATGGAGAAACATTGGACCATTTAGGGGAGGCAGGTCTAATGCCGTCTCCGGAGTGTCTAACAATGACCAGGAATTTTTTGTAGGCTACACCGGTGGCGGACTTTGGAAAACAGAAAATGCTGGCATCTCTTGGCATAATGTATCCGATGGTTTTTTCAAAACAGGAACCGTGGGAGATATTGCAGTAAGTGAATCAGACCCAAATGTCATCTATGTCGGAATGGGCGAACATGCGATCCGAGGGGTGATGACCTCTTATGGGGATGGCATTTATAAATCCACAGACGGCGGCAAAACCTGGAAAAATATGGGTCTGGAAAAGACTAGGCATATTTCTGATGTCATGATCCATCCCAATAATCCTGATGTTGTTTTTGTGGCAGCCCAAGGTGCGGCACATGGGCCAAGTGAGGAAAGGGGTATTTATAAAAGTACTGATGGAGGGATTACATGGGCAAAAGTATTGTATGTGGATCCAAATACGGGAGCTTCCTCCTTGAGTATGGATTTTAACAATCCCAGGATTTTGTATGCCGCTACATGGGAATACCGCAGGTTGCCTTGGCAGGTACAAAGTGGCGGGGCAGGTTGTGGTATCTGGAAATCCGTGGATGGTGGAGATACATGGGCAAAAATCAATACTGGACTTCCTGCGGAAATGGGGAAAATCGGTGTAAGTGTCTCAAGGGCCAATTCAGAAAGGGTTTTTGCCATTGTGGAAGCTGAGAAATCGGTAGCCGGTGTCTATCGCTCGGATAATGGAGGCGAGACTTGGACACATATGACAAACAACCAATTGCTTACCTCAAGGTCTTGGTATTATATGGAAGTGGAGGCTGACCCGGTCAATGCCGATGTGGTCTATGTACTCAATTCCCCTTTGACCAAATCGATCGATGGAGGCAAAAATTTCACGGTAGTACCTGTCAGGCATATTGATACACATGACCTTTGGATCAATCCAAAAAACCCATCCAATATGATTTTGGGAGACGATGGCGGTGCTGAAATCACCTATGACGGTGGCAAAAGCTGGTCTACGCAAGACAATCAACCATCCGCCCAATTTTACAGGGTCAATGTAGATGCAGGATTTCCCTATAAACTCTATGCAGGGCAGCAGGACAATACTTCCCTGGTCATCGCCAGCAGAAACAATTACATCGGATTGACAGATAAGGATTGGTTTATCGGCCCGGGTTGTGAATCGGCTTTCATTGCTTTTGACCCAAATAACCCTGTTTTGCTTTATGGGGGATGTTATCAAGGATTGATTGATGTTCTCAATACCCAAAATGGGCACAGCAAAGATATCCGGCAATACCCCTCCAATATTTTGGCTTATGATGCCAAGGATATGAGGTATCGTTTCAATTGGAATGCGCCGGTAATTGCTTCTCCCCATGATTACAACACCATTTACCACGGTGGCAATATCCTGTTCAAAACTTCTGACGGAGGCTTGTCTTGGGAAGAAATCAGTCCTGACCTCACCCGAAATGAGGAATCAAAACAAGGGCCGGGTGGGGCACCGATCACCAATGAAGGTGCCGGCGGAGAAAACTACAACACCTTAAGTTATGTCATAGAATCTATTCATGAAAATGGAGTGATTTATACAGGAAGTGATTGTGGTCTGGTTCATATCACCAAGGATGGCGGAAAAACCTGGGAAAATATTACCCCTGCTAGTTTACCCGAAAGTCTGATCCAATCCATTGAAGTTTCCCCTCATGACAAAGGAACCGCATATGTGGCCGCCACCCGCTACAAATTCAATGATTTTTCCAATATGTCATTTAAGACTACTGACTATGGAAAAACCTGGACAAAAATAGATGCAGGAGTTGACAAAGATGATTTTATTAAGGTGATCCGAGAGGACCGAAAAGTCAAAGGCCTTTTATATGGAGGAGCAGAGAGGGGTTTTTATATTTCTTTTAATGGTGGATCGAACTGGCAAAAACTGCAATTGAATCTTCCGGTAGTTCCGGTCACAGACATTGCTTTTGCGGACAATGACATGGTTGTTTCCACGGCGGGAAGGGCATTTTGGATTTTGGATGACCTCAGTGCCCTTCAGCAGTCTAAAGGGAATTTCTCAGGCTTGAAAATTTATTCCCCAAAGCCAACGTACAAGTACGAAGGATACACGCCTTCTTGGATGGATCTTCCTCCGGGAATCGGTGAAAACCCTGCGACGGGCGTGATATTGGATTACTATTTGCCCGAAAAAATTGACTCATTGGAAGTGACACTTGAGATTATCGACGGGTCGGGCAAAGTGATCCGGTCATATTCTTCGATTAAGGATGAGAATTTCAAGCCTTTTTCTGGTGGGCCTTCTCCCGAACAGGTGATTCCCTCCAAAAAAGGATTGAACAGGTTTGCATGGAATTTTAGAGGTGAAACCCTCTTGGCCATTCCCAATGCCTTTGTCTATGGGGATTATAGTGGACACCGCGTAGCACCAGGAAAATACAAAGCTAGGCTAAGTTACAACGGGGCCATATCTGAGACCGAAATAGAGGTAGTGCAGGACCCAAATCTCAAAAACATCAGCTCTCAACATTGGAAGGATCAGCAGGAATTGCTCGAAAAAGCAGCCTTGTCCATAACCGATATCCACCAATCCGTGAATGACATGAGAAAAGTCAAAAGTCAGATAGAGCACCACAATTCATTGTTGAAAGATAAAGAAGATGCGAAAGCACTGTATCAGGCCGGACAGGATTTGATTCAAAAATTGGTTGATTGGGAAGCCAAACTTGTCGAAACCCGACAAGCTAATTTCCAGGATGTCATCAATTTCCCGAGTCAGTTAAATGCCCAATACTTTGACTTAAGGAGTACTGTAGATGTACATGACCCAAGATTGACGGCAGGATCCAAGCAGCGCTTATTGGACCTGGACCAAGAATGGCTGGGGTATAAATTGGATTTGAAGAAGCTTATAGATAATGACATCAAGGAGTACAATGAGAAATTTAAGTTACAGAATCTTCCTGCTGTGATATTTAATTGATCTTTTGAAAAAAAAAACAACTGTGTTAAACTATTTACGTTTAGACTAGTCTAAAAGAGAGGTTTTCAAAACCTCTCTTTTACATTTACTCTAAACCAAAACAATTACAGATCATGAAAATTATTACCTCATTGCTCATTTTAATTACTTCAGTATTCACTTTTGTGGATAGCCCTGTTCCGGCTACGGTAAGTATTTCTGAAAGTACCCTCACTTGGAAAGCCAAGAAAGTTACGGGCGAACATTTCGGTAAAGTGCCTTTGGCAAATGCCAAGTTAGATTATGCCAATGGAAAGATCACCGGTGGCTCTTTTGAAATGGATATGACGGCATTGACTGTGGAAGACATTACAGACGCGGGTTCAAACAAAAGATTGACGGATCATTTAAAGTCAGATGACTTTTTTTCAGTGGAGAAATTCAATAAATCAAAATTTGTTATCAAGCAGGCTAAAACTTCTAATGGCAAGGATTATGAAATCACCGGTGACTTGACCATCAAAGGAATTACCGCTCCTGTTTCTTTTCCTGCGAAAGTTGAAGTCACGGGAAATAAAATCATAGCGACGGGTACCATTACTTTTGACAGGACAAAATATGATATCAAATACCGTTCAGGAAGTTATTTTGAAGATCTGGCTGACAAACTGATCTATGATGATGTCAATTTGGATGTCAAATTGGTAGCAATGAATTGACAAAACGAATACCATAAAAAGCCTAATTCTGAATCTGGAATTAGGCTTTTTTTATTTTTTGATCCTTTGGGTGTTAATTTTCCTAAATATTTGGCGGTGGCTTCGATATTAAAGGCAAACACTTTAGTAATTTAGCCAAATGGAGTATAAATGGATAATCAGAGAAAATGCAGATCCTAAAGCCGTGGAATCTCTGGGGAAAGAAATCAACCTCAATCAGACCCTTGCAAATATGCTTGTCAATAGAGGCGTGGATACTTTTCAAAAAGCCAAAGATTTTTTCAGACCGGATCCGGACAAATTGCATGATCCTTATCTGATGAAGGACATGGACAAAGCGGTGGAGAGGTTGGCAATGGCCATCGAAAGAGAGGAAAAAATACTTGTATACGGAGATTACGACGTAGATGGCACTACCTCTGTGGCCATGTTTTATGGATTTTTGAAGCAATTTTATTTCCATGTCAGTTTTTATATACCCGATAGGTACAAAGAGGGATACGGTATTTCCGAGAAAGGTGTACGGTTTGCAGCTGAGAACAATTTCAGTTTGGTCGTTTCCTTGGATTGCGGGATCAAAGCCATAGAAAAGGTAGCTTTGGCCAAAGAGCTTGGAGTCGATTTTATCATTTGTGACCACCATACACCTGGAGATATTCTGCCACCTGCGGTGGCTATTTTGGATCCGAAGAGAAATGACTGCGAATACCCTTACAAGGAATTGAGTGGATGTGGGGTAGGATTTAAATTGATACAGGCATTTTCTGCTTACAGAAAAGACGATCCGGCAAAGGTGATGGCATATCTTGACCTTCTAGCCGTAAGCATCGCCGCCGATATAGTGCCAATTACAGGAGAGAACCGAATTCTGACCTTTTATGGTATCGAGAGGATCAACAACAATCCAAGACCTGGCCTTAAGGCCCTTATCCTGAGGAGCAAAATAGAAAAGGAAATAGAAATTTCAGATATTGTATTCAAAATCGGTCCGAGAATCAATGCCTCCGGGAGGTTGGAACATGCCAAAGCATCTGTAGAGCTTTTGATCTCTGATGATCTTGAGGACGCCCTTGCGAGAGCTGAGATCGTGGATACGGTCAATGCAGCCCGCAAAAACTTTGATGAAAACATCACCAAGGAGGCACTTAGCATGATTCAGGGGATGGAGGAAATCAGTCACAGGAAGACCACGGTGCTATTCAAAGAAGATTGGCACAAAGGTGTAATCGGAATTGTTGCATCAAGGTGTATAGAGAAATATTACCGTCCTACCATTATCCTCACAGAGTCCAACAATAAAGCCACAGGAAGTGCGCGATCGGTTTTTGACTTTGATATCTATGAAGCCATCAGCGAATGCAGCGACCTCTTGGAGCAGTTTGGGGGGCACAAGTACGCTGCGGGACTGACCCTTTCAGTTGCCAATGTTCCGGCGTTTCAGGATAAATTTGAAGCTGTAGTCAGTGCAAGGATTGATGAAATACATATGAAACCTGTCCTTGAGGTGGATGATGAGATCCTGTTGGATCAGATCAATTATAGGTTTTTCAATATTTTGAAACAGATGGCACCATTTGGACCGGGCAATCCTGAACCGATATTTTGTGTAAACCAAGTATATGCCGAAGATGTGCGTGTATTGAAAGACAAACATTTGAGGTTCAATGTGGTGCAGGACGGACAGGAAACCAAACCGGTTTGTATTGCTTTTGGAATGGCTGACAAAACCATTTATCCGGATGAAATTATTTACAAGATGCTGAACCGAAAAATGCGTTTTGATTTGGCTTTTGAAATCCGGGAGAATACTTTTAGGAACAACAGTAGCTTGCAACTGTACGTGAAAGACATAAAATTTGATTGATGATGAAGCTGAGGGCAGACAACCTTGTTAAAATCTACAAAGGCCGGAGGGTGGTCAATAACATTTCCGTGGAGGTACATCAAGGAGAAATCGTGGGTTTGCTTGGACCAAATGGAGCGGGCAAGACCACCTCTTTTTATATGATCGTTGGCTTGATCCAACCAAATGAAGGAGAAATCTTTTTGGAAGACCAAAACATCACCAAACTACCCATGTACAAGAGGGCAAAATTGGGAATCGGCTACCTGGCACAGGAGGCTTCCGTTTTTAGAAAACTTTCGGTGGAGGAAAACATCATGGCGGTTCTCGAAATGACCAACAAAACCAAAGCGGAAAGAAAGGAGAAAATGGAAACGCTTTTGGAGGAATTCAGTCTGACCCATGTACGAAAAAATCTGGGCATGGTACTTTCCGGAGGCGAAAGAAGGCGGACTGAGATTGCAAGGGCTCTTGCTGTGGACCCAAAATTTGTGTTGTTGGATGAGCCTTTTGCAGGCGTAGATCCGATAGCCGTGGAGGAAATCCAAGGCATCGTCGCCAAGCTTAAGACCAAAAATATCGGAATTTTGATCACGGACCATAATGTCAACGAGACCCTTTCCATCACGGACAGGGCTTACCTGATGTTTGAAGGAAAACTGCTCAAGGCTGGAACTGCTGAAGAATTGGCAGCAGATGAGCAAGTGAGAAGGGTGTATTTAGGACAACAATTTGTACTCAAAAGAAAAGTTTTTCACTGATGGAAGTCGTCAACACTTTTATGACCTGGATTTTTAAGAACAGGATAGGTCAAATCGAAAATTTTAAGACAAACCCGATTGAAGTTCAGGATAAACTTTTGGTTGAACTTATCGAAAAAGCAGAAGACACGGAATTTGGAAAAAAGCACAAATTTTCAAAAATCAATTCCTACAGGGATTTTGCAAAACAAGTTCCGATCCATAGCTACGAACAGATAACGCCCTATATCGAGAAGACTATGAAAGGAACCCAAAACGTCCTTTGGCCTTCGGATATCGTATGGTTTTCAAAATCTTCAGGCACTACCTCGAGCAGGAGCAAGTATATTCCTGTTTCGGAAGAATCACTGGAAGACTGTCATTTCAAAGGGGGAAAGGATATGCTTTCTCTATACGTAAGCAACTACCCGGACAGCAAGCTATTCACAGGCAAAAGCCTGAGTATCGGGGGAAGCCTTTCCAAAAATCCATTCAATGGAGAAAGTGAAAGCCAGGTTGGGGACATTTCTGCGGTCATCATGCACAATCTTCCCCTTTGGGTTCAGTTTGCCAGAACCCCGAGTCTGGATGTGGCGCTGATGGGTGAATGGGAATCCAAAATCGAGCGGATGGCAAATGAGGTGATGGATGAAAACGTAGTCAGCATCGCCGGGGTACCGACTTGGACCATCGTCCTGATCCAGAAAATCCTGGAGCTCAAAAACGCCAAAAACATCCTTGATGTCTGGCCCAATTTGGAAGTTTTTTTTCACGGGGCAGTGGCATTTGGTCCTTACCGCAAACTATTCCGGGAGTTGATCCCGTCTTCCAAAATGCGGTATTTGGAAATTTACAATGCCTCAGAAGGTTTTTTTGGAATTCAGGACCAAAAAGAGTCTGAAGAACTTTTGTTGATGTTGGACTATGGGATTTTTTATGAGTTTATTCCAATGGAAGAAATGTCCAAAGCATCGCCAAAGGTATTGCCACTTTCAGCGGTAGAAGTAGGTAAAAACTATGCGATGGTAATCACTACCAATGGTGGTCTCTGGAGATATGCCATCGGTGATACGGTTAAGTTTACCAATACCTCGCCATACCGCATCAAAATCTCCGGCAGGACCAAGCACTTTATCAATGCATTTGGTGAGGAAGTAATCGTAGAAAATGCCGATAAGGCCATTCAAGCAGCAGCAGAAGCGACCAATGCTACCATTACCAATTACACGGCTGCGCCTATATACTTTGGGGATTCAGGAAGCAAAGGTGCCCATGAGTGGATCATAGAGTTCAAGTCAATGCCGGGCAATCAGGATAAATTTACCGAGATGCTTGATTCAACCTTAAGAGAAGTCAATTCAGATTACGATGCCAAGAGGTACAAAGACCTAGCCCTGACAGCACCAAAGATCCATTTTGTCCATGAGGGTGTTTTCGAAAAATGGCTGAAATCTAAAGGCAAATTGGGTGGTCAAAACAAAGTCCCAAGGCTTTCAAATAGCAGGGAATATATTGAGGAAGTGTTGAAGTTGATGTGATACCATCTTCCTGAAGTCAGGAAGATGATCAATTCCTACAATTTTTTCAAACTTTTGTTTCCTACCAATGAATTCATTTGTGTGATAGCGATTTTGTTTAATTGTACCAATCTATCTGATTGTGGCAATCCCTGATGGATCAATACTGCATTGATACCTTCAAGATTGCTCAGGACCACAAGTTGCTCCAAGGATGCAAGGTCTCTGATATTTCCAACTGTATTTGGATTGGCATCGCGCCATTGCCTAGCTGTTATCCCGAACATTGCCACATTCAACAAATCAGCCTCATTGGCATATATATGGCTAATTTGGGTTTTACTCAACTCTTTGGGGATTAAATTTTCTTTGATCGCATCTGTATGGATGTGATAGTTGACCTTTGCCAAGGTCCGCTGCAGGTTCCATTCTAATTTTAGCCTGTTGTTTTCATCGGCTTTCAACCTTTGAAATTCTGTAATCAAATACAGCTTAAACTCTGCACTAATCCAAGATGCAAATTCAAAAGCTATATCCCGGTGAGCAAATGTCCCCCCATACCTACCTGATTTAGAAATAATTCCAACAGCATTAGTGGATTCGATCCATTTCTGAGGTGTTAGAGAAAAACCGTTTGCCCCGGATTCATTTTTAAACGCATCGAATTCGATGCGTTTAAAATTAGGATTGTTTAACTGTTCCCACAATCCGCAAAACTCAATTGCACTTCTTGTTCGCAACCAGTTTTGAATAATGTAATTTGTTCTCTCAGCATCTCTATATCTAGCCATGTCAGTTAAAGAGATATAATCTGAATCATTTTGGGAAACCAAAACGATATCTAGCTTTTCAACCTTGAGTATTCTGTTTTTTGCCATATCAAATAAGATTTATTTCGGGTGATCAAATCAAGCTATTTTGAAATTCTACAATTAGACTCAGCTTAAATAAAAATAACAACTTAGTCCTTTATTTCCTAAAGGAACTCAGTTTTCAAAAATTCAAAACAAAAATCGATTTCTCAACTCCCAAACCCTATCGGAGCAAGGTTATTCATCTGTCGCAAAATCCAGGATTGCCTGCCACGGATATAGCCGGTTGGTTTTGCGGGTGACCAACGGATGGGATTGGGCAATACAGCCGCAATCATAGCCGCCTGCTGACGGGTGAGTTTGGATGCCGGACGGTTATAAAAAGTCTGTGAGGCCGCTTCTATGCCATAAATCCCCGGACCCATTTCGATCACATTGAGATATACTTCCATAATCCGCTCTTTGGTCCAGATAGTTTCTATCAAAAATGTAAAATAAGCTTCCAATCCTTTTCTTATGAGGTTTCTTGATGGCCACAGGAAGACGTTTTTGGCAGTCTGTTGACTGATGGTGCTGGCACCTTTGATTCGCTTTCCTTTTTTATTTTTCTCCCATGCTTCTTCCATTGCCTTCCAGTCAAAGCCATTGTGTTCCAAAAATTTTTGGTCTTCAGCAGCATAGACCGCTTGGGGCATGTGTTTGGAAATATTGTCAATAGATACCCAATCTTTGTATAACCTGACATCCTTCTTTTCGTCCCAAGCCTGTTCCCAAAGTCGGATTACCATCAATGGTGTCACCGGCACTGGGATAAACCTATAAATAAGGGTTAGGCCTATAGAAATGATGAAAAACCAAAGGGCGATTTTAAAAATGAATCGGAAGATTTTCTGGATGAATTTCATGTGGTTTATACAAAAGCGGTGGCTTGGATAAATCTATAATAAAAAACTGAATTTGGCATATTCTGAAGTTCTTCCATGGCGGAAAGCATTTCTTCTATTTGCTTCTCAGTGATCAATCCCTCTGATAACAAGGCGGGAGCACCACTGTTTATCAGGTTTTTCCAATAAGAAAAAACCGTACTTTTTTCATCGGGATGACGGCTGTCAAGGTGAAATCCCCCACTCCTGAGGCTGATGTCACGGTATCCTGATTCGGACAATAGATCACCAAGTTTTGCCCCGACCTGTGGATCGCCTCCAATGTGGACTTGGTATTCGTTGTATATTTTCCAATAATCCATAATGGCGGGCATTATCGGATAGGTGTAGAAAGTTGCGTTGAAAACCTCTGTAATAGAAACCATTGCTCCGGGCTTCAGAAATGGTTTCATACTGATGAGCACTTCGATAGGATTGGGAATGTGCTCCAAAACCCAACAGATAAAAGCCCCATCGTATTGTCTGTTGAGTTTTAGGTTTTTGGCATCCTGATGGATGAATCTCACTTGATCTTCCCCAAAACCTGCCTTGGCCATGTTTTCCTTGGCTTTGGCTATCTGACGGGATTCATATTCCACACCGGTGATAGAAAGATGGGGAAATCTCTTCAGGAGGATTTCGGTCTGTGCACCCACGCCGCTGCCGATTTCGAGCAGTTCCTTTGCCTCCGAAAAATCAATAAAATCATAAATGGGTCTTTCGATCACCAAGGCCTGTTCCCTAAGCCTTTCCTGCTCTTCTTCCTGATAGCCGTGGATGTATTTGGGAGTGGAAGTTCCGCTCATTTTCTGTGGATTATTTCGCAAAGAAAGAAGAATTATTGCGCATTTTAAAACACCTCACTGGTCATATAGATTTGTTTTTAAACTTAGACTATAAGGTTTTTTGGATTCCTTTATTGCTGTTTTCTATATTCGGTTTCCATCACCTGATAAATTTTTTTACCTTTAAATTTTAAATAACATCATTATTCATGGGTAAAATCACGATTGGGAGCTTTGAGGATTTCGAAAAGTATATAGGTCAGGAACTTGGTGTCTCTGACTATCATCAAATTACCCAAGAACAGATCAATCAGTTTGCAGTAGCCACAATCGACCACCAGTGGATCCATACCGATCCCGAACGTGCAAAAAAAGAAGGTGCTTTTGGGGATACCATTGCACACGGCTACCTTACTCTATCCTTGGTGCCTTACCTTTGGGATCAGGTCATCCATGTCAATAACCTCAAAATGATGGTCAATTATGGGATCGAAAGCTTGAGATTTGCCCAGGCTGTATTGGTCAACAATGAAGTCAGACTCAATGCCAACCTGAAAAATGTGGTCAACCTCCGTGGTACTGTCAAAGCAGAAGTCAATGTGAAGTTGGAAATCAAAGACCAAAAGAAACCTGCTTTCACAGGTGTCTTGGTGTTTTTATACCATTTCCAATCCTAAGTTTTTTGGGTTGATTAGTTATCTTACCTGTATTTACACAATGGTGCATGTAAATTAGATCACTATTTTAATTCTTGGTTGCTGACTGAAATGCCCGATACATCCCTGCCCGACGACAGGCGGGGGACTTCCGACTTCGGTCTTCCGTCCTACTGAAGAAAATTATTGAAATCCCGGCAAAGAAGCCCATATCCATTTAAATTAACTTCCCAACAAGTCATTGATGACCACCGATGCTGTGACGCAACCAAAAGTTGCAGGCAAAAAAGACATCGTCCCGTATGCTGATTTTTTGAAATTGCTGCCATCAGTCATCATCAGGCTTTCTTTGATATAGAGTTCAGTGGAAAATACTGCTTTAAAACCTTTGTGGATTTGCTTGGCTTTTAATCTTTTCCTTACCATTTGGGCAAGTTTGCAGCTGTGGGTCTCGGAGATGTCCGCGATTTTTACTTGGGTAGGATCTATTTTGCCTCCTGCACCCATCGAACTTACCAAAGGGAACCCTCTTTTCATCGCGCCTTCTATCAGGTGAAGTTTTGGCAACAGGCTATCGATACAATCCACGACAAAGTCAAATTCATTTTCCTCCAAAAGTTGGGTCATCCTTGCAGGTCTCAGAAACTCCCTGACGACATGTACTTTCAGGTTGGGGTTGATGTTGAGCAATCTTTCTTCCATCCATTCTGCTTTGGATTGGCCGATGTTTTTTTGGGTTGCGGGAAGCTGTCGGTTGCAGTTGCTGATGTCCACCACATCGCCATCGATGATGGTCATCTCACCGATACCACCGCGGCAGATCAGTTCTGCGGCAAAGGAACCGACTCCCCCAAGTCCCACGATCAACACGTGTTTTTTGGACAATTTTTCCAGACCTTCTCTTCCTGTAATCAGTTCGGTCCTCGACAGCCAAGCAAATTCATTCATGTCATTTTCCTATTTGAAATCCGGTTCCAATTTTCTCTCACTTGATGGACAAGCTGCCCGACAGGGATGCCCAAAAGTAAAGAAGCTTGTTGATATATTGCTGAAATCGAAATTTCCGAATTGTCAGTTTCAAAGAAAATCCTATCCAAAGGACATTTCAACAACCATTGTTGGGCATTGGAATCTTGTTTTAAAAGAGCTTTGCCAAAGGAAAAATAAAGCCGAAAGGAAATCAGATTTTCAGCGATTTTGGGTTTTTGATTGTATCCATGCCAAATGATAGCAGGCGGATTGGGATTGTTTTTTAAGAATTCCTGAAGCAAATGGCTCCCTTTGACACAATGCAGGATGATTGGTAATCCAAGCTTTATGGCCAAATCTGCCTGGGCCACAAATGCCTTCATCTGTAGTTTTGGTTCGGGTCCCTTGATCAGGTCAAAGCCACATTCACCGATTGCCAGCAACCGAGGATTTGAGGATGAAGCGACTATTTTTTCCAATTCCTTATCCCAATTCTCGTTCAGATACCAAGGATGAATTCCCCATGAAAAACACTGATCCGGAATGCCTTCATCAGGAAGGACATTGAAAATGCTGAAGACATTACCTTTTTGATGGGTATGGAAATCGGGAAAGTGAACCAAATCGGATTGGAAATTTTGGCTAATCATGGAGTGTCCCGGCAATTTCTGCAAACATGCTGACTCCGGTTTT
The DNA here is from genome assembly GCF_022538055.1 of Cognataquiflexum nitidum. Taxonomy (GTDB): domain Bacteria; phylum Bacteroidota; class Bacteroidia; order Cytophagales; family Cyclobacteriaceae; genus Cognataquiflexum; species Cognataquiflexum nitidum. Next base: position 18,023 of record NZ_JAKZAM010000011.1, read on the forward strand.
TATCAGTTCATCGGGAAAATCAAAATTGGATTCATGAAGTTGTGGGTGATCTACTCCTGACCCAAGGCCAAACAACAAGGTTTTGGTATGGGAGGAAAACAGGCCAAAATCTTCCGACCACCTGAACGGTTTTTCGACATGGCGGATATCCAAGTTCAATTTTTTGGCAGCATCCAAACCAATTTGCCATGCTTCGGGATTATTGTGTGTTGCCGCGAAACTTTCTACATAATCAAAAGAAACTACCAACCCATATTCGTCGGCAATTTGTGTAGCCAATTGTTCGGCATAAGAAACCAAGAGGTCTCGGGTTTCATTTTCAAATGCCCTTAAGGTCGCCCTGACCACGGCGGTACCAGGAGTGGTCCCAAAGGCAATACTTCCCAACTCCGCATGTATGACGGTGACAAGGGAAAATTTTTCGATTCCTTGGGGAAGTTTTTCCAATGCCACAATGGTTTTGGCCATGGCCTTGGCTGGGCTATTTCCTGCTTCGGGATGTGCAGAATGCGAGTTTCTACCTTTGAAATGAATACTCATCCCCACGGATGCCGCGGCAAAAGGGCCTTGTTTTATCAAAATTTGATGAAGAGGATATCCGGGAAGATTATGAAGGGCAAAAGCAAAATCAGGTTGGATTTCAGCGAATTTGGGGTCTTTGATCACTGCTTCTGCCCCTTCGCCTGTTTCTTCGGCAGGTTGGAAAAGTAAGACAATCCGTCCTCTTTGGGGCCTATTGGAAGCAAAGTAAGTACCCAAGCCACTGACAATAGCCATGTGTCCATCATGCCCACAGACATGAGAGGTGTTTGGAACTGTACTGAGATGGGAAATGCTGTTTTCCTCTTTGATCGGTAACCCATCCAATTCACAGCGGAACAAAGTGGTCGGCCCTGAATCTTTTCCCTGAAAAACAAAAGCCAAACCTGTTTCTCCAAGTGCTGTGATGGTTTTGTCAGGATGCAATCCGGAGAAAAAGTCTTGGACTCTTTTTGCCGTTTCTTTTTCCTGACCGGAAAGTTCTGGAAATTGGTGAAGGGTTTTTCTGTATTCGGTGAGTTTTTGGATTGTGGGATTGTCGAGCATTTTGTGGGATATTTTCAGAAATTTAAAGTTTTGAAAACCCAATGGCAACAAATTTTACGTGGGATTCAATTTTGTAGGAATAAAAATTATAGCAAAGGCTTCCATGCACTTACAAAAAATAAAGAACTTTTTTATATTGGATGCTGTAACCACTTAAATCCATTTGAAAATGACAACTGAACAAAAATCTGCCATCGAACAGGAAATAGACAACCTGAAAGGCACCCTCACCGGCAACATGTTCCAAGACATGGAAGCCCGTGACCAAATCCACAACCTCGAAATGCAACTCAAAGGCGTGAAGCCTATGGACAGCCATTTTGACTGCATCGGTTGCGGAAGCTGATATTATTCTAGATTTAGATTGATAGGGTTTTGTCTGTTGTCCCAAAAAAGCATCAGATAAACCCTTTTTTTATCCTCATCTATTTTATAAAACAGCGTCGTGTTTTTGTGTAAAAAACCATGTCTGACATTGGGACGTGGTTCAAATTTTTTGAAAATATTAGGAGATTTTTGAATTACTTCAATAAAAATTTTCTGTCCTTACAATAAAGACTTCCAATGCTTTTTCGCCAAAAAAATTATATATATAATCGCAAATTTCTCCAAAAGTCAATTTTGCTTTGTTTGTCCAGATAATCTCATAATCCATATTTTTCCCAGATCTGATCCATTACCATATTATGCGATGAGGTTTTCCCTTCCAAAATTTCTTTTTCAGCGATATCTAGCATTTGGTTGATATAAGTCAATTCACCATCATCAGGGCTTTTTTCGAAGTCATAATCCTTGCTTTCTAAAAAATCTGTCAGGATTTTTTCTTCCTCTGAGGTTTTGATTTTTACCAAGATGGATTTCATAATTGTAATTTAAACTGAAATGGATTTCACTAATACCTGTAATTTGCCAAATAATTTTATGCCAAACAACAGATACTTCGTCCTTTATAAGCCCTTTGGGATCCTTAGCCAATTCAGCGGTGAGGAGGATACCTTGAAGAAAGTGGCCAATTTTCCTTCGGAAGTTTACCCTGTCGGTCGCTTGGACAAAGACAGTGAAGGACTCCTCTTAATTACAGATGACAAATCGCTAAATCACTACCTGCTTGATCCGAAATTCGGTCATCTGAGGTCATATCTTGCCCAAGTGGAGGGAATACCGACTGAGGAGGCGATACGCCACCTCCAGTCCGGGACTGAAATCAATGTTGACGGAAAGATGTACAAAACCAAAAAAGCCTTTGCCAAAATCCTCACTGAACTTCCATTACTCCCGGATCGAAATCCTCCGATCAGGTATAGAAAATCTGTGCCCGATTCTTGGATCCAATTGACATTGACCGAAGGAAAAAACAGGCAGGTACGTAAAATGACTGCGGCTGTTGGTTTTCCAACGCTGCGTTTGGTCAGGTGGTCTATGGAGAATTTGACGATCGAAGGTTTTGCTTCAGGAGAAGTCAGGGAGTTTGAAAAAGAGGAGATTTACAGAATGCTTAAAATCAAAACAAATAGGTTTGAAAAGGGGGTTAATTTGGATTCCGGTAAAACTTTTTCCAGACCTTCCGTAAAAAGAAAGAAGTGACCATAACTGGAATTTACCATACAAGAACTTACTTTTTTGGCCTCAAACCACCTAACCCGGATTGATTCCAATTGTAGCGGTCATTGGCTGTTGACCGTGGTCTATGGACTGATTACCATTTATCAATAAGTAAAAAGCATTAATTGGGATAAAGGGTATTTTGTTATAATTTAGCCCGATTATTAGACACAAGACGTGAGACACAAGATTCAAGACAGATTTGTCAGAAGTTTAGAATTTGTCTAAGAATCGGGTTGAGCGTGAGTAATATTTCAATTTATATCTACTTTATATCAACCGTATTTCTATTTGAAGAATTGGACGATAGACTAATAACCATTATCAAATAACAAATAACAATTTTCCAAAACATGCATCAGCAGAAGATTCAGCAAGTTATAGATGAAGTAAGAAAAGTGGTCGTGGGACAGGACAGGATGGTCAACAGGCTTTTGATCGGGCTTTTTACCAACGGCCATATTTTGTTGGAAGGTGTGCCGGGATTGGCAAAGACCCTGACTGTAAATACCCTGGCAAAAGTATTGCACTTAGATTTTAAAAGAATCCAATTTACGCCGGATTTATTGCCATCTGACCTTGTAGGTACGATGATTTACAACCAACAGGAGGCAAGTTTCCAGGTTAAAAAAGGGCCGATTTTTTCTAATATCATTTTAGCTGATGAGGTCAACCGTTCTCCGGCAAAGGTCCAATCCGCACTTTTGGAAGCCATGCAGGAAAAGCAGGTAACCATTGGGGAGACGACTTATCAGTTGGACAGACCTTTTTTGGTGCTTGCCACCCAAAACCCTGTGGACCAGGAAGGAACTTATCCGCTACCTGAAGCACAGGTGGATAGGTTTATGATGAAGGTGCACATTGATTATCCTTCCAAAGCGGATGAAATGGAAGTTATGCGAAGAATGGCCAATATGCATTTCGTTTCTGAAGTAAATGCAGTTCTTTCCAAAGAAGATATTTTTGCGATCCGCGCAATGATCAATGATGTGAAAATCGCTGAGCCTTTGGAGAACTATATCATTGAATTGGTTTTTGCCACCAGATTCCCTGAAAAGTACGGCTTGAAGGATGAAGCCAAATACATTCAGTTCGGTGTTTCCCCAAGAGCTAGCATCAACCTCAACCTTGCTGCGAGGGCGATGGCATTTATGGAAGGCCGGGATTATGTACTTCCCGAGGACATCAAAGCCATAGCAGAAGATGTGCTGAATCACAGGATAATCCTCAATTATGAAGCGGAAGCCGACAATGTGAGCACGCGGGATCTGGTGAAAATTTTCTTGGAAAAGATTCCTATTAACAAATCCGTAACATTGAAATAATAGAATCCCGATATTTAATTCGGTTTTATTCGATTTAGGCTTTGAGCAGCCATTACAATATTAAAAAATTGTGATGGCTGTCTTTTTTTATTCTTCCCTTGTTAATGATTTGATAATTTTTGAGAAGCTACCAATTAACATTGGTAAGTGAAATTTGTGCCGTTAAAAATGCTGTACAAATAACACCTAAATGAAAAAAATACTAATTCTATTGAGCCTTTTTTGGGCAGTATCCTCAACCTTGATGGCTCAAACGGCATCAGTAAAAGGGATAATTTATGATGAGAAGCTAAATGAAACAGTTGTTGGAGCTAACGTTAGAATAGAAGGTACAACTATTGGAGCTGTATCTGATATTGACGGATCTTTTGAACTAAAAAATGTTCCTTCTGGACCACAAATTTTAATCGTTTCATTTATTACATATTCCACAGAAAAATTAGAGATTATAGTTCCCCAATCAGGAAGTATATCTGTAGACGTTAATTTGAAAGAAGACATTTCTGAACTTGATATTGTAACTGTAACTGCTGTAAGAGAAACTGCTTCAGATATCAGCATATTAAGAGATATCAAAGAAAGCATTCAAGTTGTCAGTGGAATTTCAGCTGAATCAATTAAAAAAACACTTGACAGCGATGCATCTCAAGTGGTAAAAAGAATACCGGGAGTAACTGTTGTTCAGGATCGTTTTATTGTAATCAGGGGATTAAACGAAAGGTATAATACGACCCAATTACACAATATCAACACACCAAGTATGGAACCTGATGTAAGGTCTTTTTCATTAGATGTTGTTCCGAGTAACATTGTTGATAAGATTCTTATTTACAAAAGTCCTTCTCCTGAATTACCGGGAGATTTTTCAGGAGGTATGGTAAAAATCTTTACAAAAGGAATTCCTGATGGTACTTCTACAACTCTTGATGTTTCAACAGGATTTAGGCAAGGAACTTCCTTAAGAAATTTTAGAGCTGAGGAGAGAAGGAGTAATCATTGGATTGGCTCAAATGATGGAAATAACAATTTACCATCAGGTTTTCCAGAAAGATTGACAAGTTTACCGGCCAATGAAATAGATCAAGCAGGACGATCACTTCCAAATAATTGGCAAGAACAAACTTATGGGTCAGGGCTTGATTCTAGAGTTGCACTTACCCATTACTTCAGAAAGGATATTGGTAAAAAAGGGATGCAGATCGGAAATACTACCAGTGTTCAATATTCTAATTCCAAAACTATTTTTAGTGTAGAGAATAACGCCTTTGAAGCTTTTGATTTTGGAGAAAACACCCAAAAACTGAGGTATGCTTTTAATGATGTCGAGTTCGGTCAAGAAATTATGAATGGCCTCATATTCAACTGGGCTTGGAAAATTAATGACAAAAATGTTATCGAACTTAAAAATTTGTATGAGAGATTAACTACATATGATTTTATCGATCGATTTGGAGATCAAGTAGCACAGGGTTTCAGACAAAATAACTTTGCTTTTTTCAACGAGTACAGAGGTATTTATTCTGGACAATTGGTAGGAACTCATAAGATTTTTCAGGAAACGGGCAAAATTGATTGGGCCGGTGGTTATGGCTTGTCATACAATGACCTCCCGGATTACAGAAGATATAGAAAGAATGTTGTTGACTCTGAAACAGGAGAATCAGTGCTTTTCATTCCAAGAGGTCAGACTCCTGATTTTCTTGGGAAATTTTACTCTAGTATGAGAGAAAATATTTATTCTGCGGCATTCAATTATGAACAAAAGTTCAATGAAAATAATAGTACTAATTTTAAACCGATTTTAAAAACAGGTTTTTATTTCGAAAATAGGGAAAGAAATTTTGAAGCGAGAAACTTAGGTTACAGTAGAGGTACTAATTTTGATGAAGATTTAACTCAACTTGAAATTGGAGAGCTTTTTGATGAGAAAAATATAAATAGCGTTACAGGTATTAGGTTGGGTGAAAATTTTTCAACTAGTAATTTTTATTCCGCAACCAACGAATTAAGAGCTTATTACCTGTCAATGAATATTCCTTTTGGCAAATTCAATTTGTCAGGAGGAGTTAGAATTGAAGACAATGTCCAGACCCTCAAAAGCCCTGAAAGGTTTCAGGTTGGAACAGACACGCCCCCAATTGAGCCTGTGATTATCGATCAGGTAGATATCCTTCCATCTGTTACCTTAGCTTATAATATTAATAACAAAATGGTTTTAAAAGGTGTATATGGCAAAACACTGAATAGACCAGAATTCAGAGAAATTGCTCCGTTTGGATTCTTTGATTTTATATTTGATGCCACAGTTACAGGTTACACTTTCCTAAGAAATGCCAGCATTCAAAATTATGACCTTCGATGGGAATGGTATCCTAGTTTGACTGAAACAGTATCATTTGCATTTTTTTATAAGGACTTTACTGACCCAATTGAATCATTATACGGGAACTTTGGTAGTGAGCAATCCACTTTCCTTTTCAGAAATACCGAAAGGGCTTTTGCAAGAGGAGTGGAAATTGATATCAGAAAGTCAATGGCGAATGTAATTCGGACAAAATTTTTCGGCAAAGTAAGCACTTTACTAAACGTCTCAATTATAGACAGTGAAGTTACATTAGGTGAGGATCTAGCACAGTTACTTCGGGCAAAAGATAGGCCTCTTCAAGGTCAATCAAACTTCATTGTCAATACAGGACTTTTTTACGATGATGATTTAAAAGCCCTTCAAATCAATCTTAACTATAATGTGATTGGTAAAAGGATTTTATTGGTAGGTGCCGGTGCCATTCCTGATACCTATGAAATGCCAAGGAACGTATTAGACCTTTCTGTTCGAAAAGGGCTAACAAAAAAATTGTTTCTAAAGGCAGGTATCAGAGATATTTTCAATCAAGAGTTTTTATTACTACAGGATGGAAATGAGGATGGGGTTTTCGATAGAAAGAATGACCAGATTTTCAGAAGATTCAAACCCGGTAGACAGTATTCATTAGGGCTTTCATACGAATTTTAACAATTAACTTAATTTATTACTATTATGAAAAAAAACAGATTTGGTAGGTTCTTTGGCGAAAAGCTAGGTCTACTTTCATTAGCCACATTCGTGGCATTTGCTTTCACAGTGATGTCTTGCGGAGAGGATCCTGTGCCAGTTATTGGTGCTCCTCCAACGGTAACTGCATCTCCTACCTCAGCAGCTGGAGTGATTGGTGCTGCTGTAAGTACTCAAGTAACAATCAGTGCCCCAGAAGGAGCTACCACTTTAACTATTTTGAAAAATGGTGCTCCTGATGCTGCCTATCCTCCTGTTTCCTTGTCGGGTACTACCGCAACTTACGCTTTTACCTATACTATTGAATCAACCCTTTCAGCAGGAAACACGGTTAATTTCACTTTTGTTGCTCAGGATACAAGAGACAGATCTTCGGCTCCAACCACATTCGCGGTAACAGTCTCCGCTAATCCTCCTAAGGCAAGAGTTCAGGTGGGTGGCGTTTCATTGCTTCCTGGATATGATGAGCATATTGTAGGTGTTGCAGTCGCTGGTCTTGAAGGTACTTATATCCAAAACAGGAATGTTACTTTAACCGCCGATAAAGATTATTTTCTAATTGGATTTGTGAGAGTAGGTCCAATCCCTACAGCTGGCCAAACTCCACAAAATGACGATGGCAGAACTGAAGGTGTTTTGACTATTCAGCCAGGTACCACCGTATTTGGTGATTTGGCAACAAAAGGGACTCTTGTTATTCAAAGAGGTGGAAAATTGATCGCTGAAGGCGAGGTTAATAAGCCAATTGTATTTACTTCAATAAGAAGACCAGGTGAAAGAACTCCAGGTGATTGGGGTGGCGTCGTTCTTTGCGGAAGAGCAAGAAACAATGAAGGGCCTAATGTACAGCTAGAGGGCGGATATGGTGCTTGGCATGGTGGTACAAACGATGCTGATGATAGTGGAGTGATGAAATATGTTAGAATTGAGTGGGCAGGTATTCCAATCAATCCAAATGAAGAAGTTAATACCCTTACAATGGGTAGCGTGGGTAGAACTACTGAAATCGAGTATGTTCAAGCTTCTTTTGGCCTAGATGATCAGTTCGAGTGGTTTGGTGGAACAGTTGATGGTCGTCATTTGATCGCTTATAGAGGTTTGGATGATGACTTTGATGTTGATTTGGGCCATAGCGGTAACATCCAGTTTGCAATTGGTATCCGTGATGCCAAAGATGCTGACCAGTCTGGTTCCAACGGATTTGAAGTCGACAATAACGGTAGTGGTGAATTGAGAGAGCCATTCACTTCATCTGTATTCTCGAATGTAACTATAATTGGTCCTAAGAAATTAAGGGAAACTTCTATCTCATCCGAATTTCAGCATGGTGCGCAACTTAGAAGAAGCAGCAAATTGAGGATTTATAACTCAATAATTACAGGTTACCCAATGGGTATTTTCATTGATGGTAATGGATCTACTTCATTTGCACAAAATGATGAACTTCAATTAAGAAATGTTATCCTTGCAGGTGTTAAAGGCTGGGGAGGTAATGGCTTTGGTAAAGCATTCAACGAAAATAGAGCTTGGGACAACCAAAGTGCTATTAACTCGGCTAGTTTTCCTGATTTGCCTGCAGCTGGATTACCTTTCTTAGATGCGAATGGGAATGCCAGACCAAATCACCCTGGATCTGAACCTAGGGGTCATTCAATAAGATGGACAGTTCAAGCATTTGATGCTAGAGCTTGGTTCAATACTCCTGCATATGGAAATAAGTTCTTTGGTGCATGGGATGAAATTGGAATCAGCCCATCAGTATTTGATTTGGGTACCCCTACTTTCACGGTAGTAGCTGCGAGTGCTGCTGCAACAGGTGGAAAATGGGATAACGTACCTTTTGTACAATCAAGCACTAAAAGTCAGTGGTTTGGAGCTTTTGAGCAAGTTCCTTTTGCAGGTGCATTTGGTACTTCTGAAGATTGGACTCAAGGTTGGGCCAATTTCAGCAGAAATACTGTTTACAGAGACTAATATTTAAATTTGTAAAACTTAAGGCCAAGTTAGAATTGTCTAACTTGGCCTTTTAAATTGTTAATGAATGAAGATTTCAATTATTGCCTTTATCGCTATTTTGATTGTAACCCTTAGCTGTAACAGACAACAAAATAAATATGATATTGGGAGCTATTATGAAAAGGAAGCTCAAGACACATTGATGGCAAATATTATTACTTATATATATAAGGTCCCAAGAGGAGCTGACCCCAAAAGAAAGCATGACTTGGAATATAGGTCTCTTTATGTAAAACAACTTGAATCTTTCAAGTTCATTAAATATCACATTGATCTGGAAGATAGTACGCATTTTTTTTACCTGATAAGACCTGCAAGAAATGTAAGTGGATTTAAAAGGGGCGTACTTGGAAAATTTAAGGTTGATGATTCATTAAACCTTTTGGATTTTGAAGAAATAGCCAATACTCCCATGATATCTGAGAAGGAAATTTTAGAAAATGGGGAATACCTTTGGAATGACCTGATGCATTTCGGTAATGTTGATAGATATTTTTTAAATAAAAAATACATTGAATTTCCTGATGAGAGGTCTAGGTATGATAAAAATACCCATCAATGGACTTATGAAAAATGAACTTTGGAATTAAATGAATTCATATTTGCATGATTAAATCAAAATCCCTTCAATTTGATAAAAAATACCCTATTTACGGTATTTCATGTTATTTCATCCTTTTGTAAATTTGGATCAAATAGCATTTTTCCACGGTTTTTTTGATACGGTTTAAGGGGATAATAAAAATTCATTTTTTATCCCCTTATTTTTTTGTCAATATCTCAATCCGACTTTCATTCCTCCATAAAAATTGATTCCTGGCGCAGGCTGGAAAAACCTATTGGCAAATGCGTTTAGGTCATTTCCAAGACTGTACTGTTCATCCAATAAATTGTCAACGCCTCCGTATGCTTCGACATCCCAACGGCTACCTAAAGTTCTTCGCCATCCTATACGGCTACCGAGGAGGTTGTAGGTTTCTTGAAAAACCGTATTGGCATCATTTAAAGGAATCTCGTCTACATATTGGTGGGTGAAATTTAGATAAAATCCCGGCTTGGTGCGGACATCAAGGATATTGACCAGGGTATTGGGTGCGACTCCTGTAAGTTGGTTTCCTGAAAAATCATTGCCTCCGCTTTCATATTCTCCAAAACTGAAATAATGTCCGGTGAAGGCGTGGTTCAACTTGATTTCCTGAAAGAATGCATTTTGGTTTCGGACCAAAACATAATCAAGACTTGCCTCTATTCCTTTCTGATCGGTTTGGCCTGCATTTCTGAAAAGTACAACACCCTGTTCATTGGTGAAGGAAGTGATGGTCTGATCAAGCTGGAAATAGAATGCCGTCACATCTACATTGAATATTCCGAACTTTCCCCTGTACCCGGCTTCATAATTGATACCCCGCTCGGCCTCCAAGTCCAAATTGATACTTCCCTCGTTGGTGCGTACTTCAGCTATTGTGGGAGGAGAAAATCCCGAACTGATGCTACCATGGATTCCTGACCATTCATTGACTTTGTAGACCAAGGCGATTCTCGGGATGATTACGGGATCAAAGGTTTTGGTATTGTTGCTTGGCTCATTTGGTCCGGCGTCGATGGCCCTATTGATGTCATACCGGCCAAAGTTTTCGCTCAGACCAAAAGTCATGAGGATTTTGGGAGTCCATTCAATTTCAAATTGCTGGAATAAAAATGCCTGTGTACTCATCAGGTCATCAGAAAATCTGATCGTATCAGCCTTTCCCTGTCTGTTGCCAAAGTTCTGGGCCATGGTTTTACCATATTGGTATTCAGCTCCTGCAATGATTTTTACTGGGAAGGATCCCCATTTGTCATCGAAATTAAACTTTGTCCGGCCTCCATAACTGAAGGCTGTCTCCCGCTTGTAATCAAGAATAAATGGGTTTTCAAATTCTGTATTGTTCATATACAACGCAGTGGAATTGTCCCATTTTCTACCCAATTCAATCTGATGCGATAGCGTTCCGTACAATGTTTTTTGGGCAATGGAACTGTTTTGGTCTACCGAACCAGGTCGTGCCTGAGTCCTATCTGCCTCCACCTGTGCGGGATTCAAGGCTCCGGGAATCTGGTAATTCAGGTCTGAATAAAGTATCTGTGCAGAGAGCGTCTGCTTATCAGAAGGCTTGGTATGCATGGACAATTGAAAAACCTGCCTGTCAGTAGCACTGTGTTGGCGGTAACCGTCCGATTTTTGAGAAACATAAGAAGCGCTGATACCACCATTTCCTACCTTCTGATCGATGCCAATCCTATAACGGAGCAAACCAAAATCCCCAATGCCAAAGTCTGTGGAAAGGTAATTTTCAGTTACAGTTTTGCGGCTTGACATGCTGATTACGCCGCCGTTTCCCGCACCGTAGATGCTTCCCGCGGGACCTTTGATGATTTCGGCATTCTGAATGTTGGACATATCGAGAAGATTCAGGGCCGTCGTCCCATCCGGAGAGGTAAAAGGAATGTCATTCCAATATACCTTGACATTGCGGACGCCAAAGGGTGAACGGAGAGAACTTCCCCTGATAGATATCCTGTAACTTGCCGGTGCCCTTTGCTCCACCCTAATGCCGGGTTTGGTATTGAAGGCACTCAGGATCGAGTTCTCATTGAAACGGTAAAGCTCATTTTCCAAAACCGTGCTGATCGCTCCTGCCTGATGAACGATTGGTCTTTCCGATTCAAATCCCGTCACAATCACCTCCGAAAGTGACGTGGTAACGGGAATCATTTCTAGCGTTATTGATTCATTTGGTGCAGCTGAAACAGACATCGGTTCATAGCTGATATGCAAAAAAGTCAGGATTACGGGATTTTTCAGGTCGATATCTACCTGCCCGTTTTCATCAGTCACCAGATTGGTTTGTCCCTGTATCTTGACCAAAACACCGGAAATAGGCACTTTGCTGTTTTTGTCCAAGGTGGTGATTTTGGTTTGGGCAGAGAGAAAAAGCGGGAAAATGCAAGAAAGAACAGAAATCCAGAGTTTCATTTGATCGATAAGTTATTGTCCAATTTAATCACAAATGACAAGGATTTGTTCAAATGATTTGATAAGTGGAGAAATTGTTATCCTGCTTCTCCTGAAGCTGGATATTTTTTTAAACGCAATGGGCACCAAGGTTTTGCAAAGGGTCGCAAAGGGAATTAATTTTTTTTACCACTGAGGACGCTGAGGGCACAGAGAAAATGAGAGGGAGGAGAAAAGACCCCAAAGTGGTCTAAACTTGAATAGCCCTGGGTTTCAACCCGGGCATTAAAAAATGAACGATGCTAGGTCAATCCTTAAGGGGTTGAATGAATCTGAAAATGGTAGGTTGAATTTCAATTTAATGGTTCAATCTTCCCTGTTTTTGGCGGAAACCCAAACTCAATATTTGAATTTTCTCGGCCAAAAATCGGCATTGTCTTGTTCTTCTTGTCCCCGAGTTTCGTTCTTCACTCGGGGCTACCAATATTTGACCAATACGTGGTCGGTCATCGCTACTGCGCCGCCAATGTTTGTGTCTCCAAAAACATTATTCTTTTTTTCTCCTTTTCCTCTAGGTCTCTGTGGTGAGTATTTTTTTATTTCTTTGGCTAAAGCCCAAATGCCGATTTTCATCTTTTCAACCACCAGCTAAAGCAGTCGGCAATCACAACCAAGGGAAGGCAGCTACTGAATTTTGTTACCAACCCTGAAGGGGTTGCATATTTATAGAAAAACCAATGAAGTTTGAGGCCAACCCTGAAGGGGTTGAATATTCAATCAATATCTACCCAACGAATAAAATATATTGGCTAACCTTCCCTGTTTTTGGCGGAATCCTTAATTCTCAATTTGTATGGTTTTGGCCAAAACCGGAATCGCTGATCTCCTTTTGATCCCTTTGAGATCATTCACCGCCAAAGTTTGTGTCTCCACAAACATTACTAATTCTTTTTGGCTAAAGCCCAAATGCCGATTTTCATCTTTTCAACCACCAGCTAAAGCAGGTGGCAATCACAACCAAGGGAAGGCAGCTACTGAATTTTGTTACCAACCCTGAAGGGGTTGCATATTTATAGAAAAACCAATGAAGTTTGAGGCCAACCCTGAAGGGGTTGAATATTCAATCAATATCTACCCAACGAATAAAATATATTGGCTAACCTTCCCTGTTTTTGGCGGAATCCTTAATTCTCAATTTGTATGGTTTTGGCCAAAACCGGAATCGCTGATCTCCTTTTGATCCCTTTGAGATCATTCACCGCCAATGTTTGTGTCTCCACAAACATTACTAATTCTTTTTGGCTAAAGCCCAAATGCCGATTTTCATTTTTTCAACCACCAGCTAAAGCAGGTGGCAATTCAGCTAAAGCAGATAGCAATTAACCATTGAAACGCTCCTACTGAATTTCATTCTGAATTATTCATTCTTTTCGAATAACGCAAGTGGAGATTAGATCTTCTCTGTTTTTAGCGGAAACCTTAATCCAAAATTTTAACATCCTCGACCAAAAACCGGAATCGCATTTTCTTTTCTGACCTCTTTTGGAGAATGTTATTCCTCCAAAATCAGAATTACCAAAAACTTTCCATAAAACTCCAAAAATTCCCAAATTGAAACCAAATCGACCGATTAGTGTATAAACTCTATAGCAAGACGATGGAGGAGATTAGGATAGTGTAAGGGAAGAGTAAAAGATAACCAATGTAGTTTTGATTACCTATGCAAAAAACAACCTTTAGGATTTCAAAAATGGACTGTCCATCCGAAGAACAAATGATTCGGATGAAACTTAGTGACTTGACCAATATCAAATCCTTGGACTTTGATATTCCAAACAGGCAACTCACTGTTTTTCACACCGAAAATTATGAACAAATATTCCAAAAACTTGACAGCTTGCAGTTTGAAACCACTGTTGTCGATAGTAAGGAAGCCGGAAATTATTCTGGGGCAACTGTTGATACTGACAAGGAAAGAAAATTGCTTTGGGCAGTTTTAATCATCAATTTGTCGTTTTTTGTCCTAGAGATGGTCACCGGAATCTTTGCAGACTCAATGGGTTTGGTAGCGGATAGTTTGGATATGCTCGCTGATGGAATCGTTTACGGTCTGGCATTATTCGCTGTGGGAGGTACTATTGTCCTAAAGAAAAACATTGCAAAGTTTGCAGGATACTTTCAGATTGTCCTGGCTGCGATTGGGTTTATAGAAGTCATCAGGAGATTTATTGGAATTGAAAAGATGCCGGACTTTTTGTTAATGATGGTAGTTTCATTTTTTGCTTTGATCGCCAATGCTGTCTGTCTGTATTTACTTCAAAAAGGGAAAAGTAAGGAAGCACATATGCAGGCAAGTATGATTTTCACTTCAAACGACATCATCATCAATCTCGGAGTAATATTGGCAGGTGCCTTGGTTTTCTTGACTAATTCAAAATATCCTGATCTCCTGATTGGAATAATTGTTTTTGGAATCGTGGGAAGGGGAGCATTTAATATACTCAAGCTATCAAAATAGTAATACCCCCGCCATGAATTGAAAAAAACATCGATGATGACTGTCTGCTTGCGACTATTAATTTTAAATTTTATCCAAATCCCCGATCGGAATAAATTTAAAATGAAAATCTAGCTGAACTAATTTTCAGCAATTCAAGCAGGAATCAAACTCTTGAATTTATTCCAAAAATAGAATCATTTCCTCTGTTTTGGTAAAGTCACTGGTCTTGTACAATATATTCCCTGAGGCATCGGTGATCAAAAAGAAAGGGATGCCGATTTTGAGTTCTGGGAATCTGGGGTCATTTCTGTACTTGTCAAATTCAGAAGAGGTATCGTACACTTTATATAACACAGCATTCTGCAGGGCAGCATTCAACTGTTCGTCCTTTTGTGTTTTCTCCTGGAAAGCCTTGCAATTGGTACACCAATCTGCATGGAAATCCACAAATACCAATTTCCCGGTTTCTCCTGCTTTGCTGTAAGCATTTTCCTTGTTGAGATGCCAAGTCAGTTCTCCTTTTTGTTCGGTGTTTTCAGATGCGGAATTTGAGGCAGTCATGTTGTTTCCAACGCCAACCTGACTTGGCAATACATTGGCAGCCATGGTCAGAAAACCAATTACGCCTAGAAGAGAATACAAAGCGGTTTTGGTTTTTTCTTGTTTGGTCTTTTGGACTGACTGGATCTGAAAAATTGCAAACACAAAAAGAATGGCTCCAATGATGGTATAATTTGCCATTTGGTCGCTAAAACCTAATCCATTAAGTCCTTTGACAAAATATCCGATCGCAAAATAGCCAATCAAGATTGCAAATACCCATTGAATAGCCATCATCCATTTTCCGCTTTTTGGTAGATTCATTCCAAAAACACCTAAAAGCAGAACCGGAATTCCGACACCCAAACCAAAAAGCATCATTTTGAATGCTGCTCCCAGTGTCAATCCAAAAGTGGTTTCAGAAGCTCCTGAAGCAATGGCAATGAGGATACTGACCACAATTGGTCCCACGCAAGCGGAGGACAAAAGACCCGCTCCTGCACCCATGATTAAGGTGCCTCCCAATCCATTTTTTTCGCTTTCGACCTGACCTCCAAAAAACGGGAGGTGAAGCAAATCTACCGTTGCCAAAGCCATTGCAAACAACAGCAAGCCAATGCTCAAATTAGCAAAAGGCAATTGCAAAACCTGATTGAAAGCGCCTCCTGTCAAAGCTGCTATAATGCCAAACCCAAAATAGATGAAAGCCAAACCCGCATAGTAAGTTAGGGGATGG
This sequence comes from Cognataquiflexum nitidum, assembly GCF_022538055.1. GTDB lineage: Bacteria > Bacteroidota > Bacteroidia > Cytophagales > Cyclobacteriaceae > Cognataquiflexum > Cognataquiflexum nitidum. The sequence goes on from NZ_JAKZAM010000011.1 coordinate 33,875, forward strand.
GCAAATTTTCCCAGATTGCTTTTTCTGTTTCTGAGAAAATTGACAGTCAGGGGATATACAGGATAGACACAAGGCAGAAGGCTAGCTAAAACACCACCCAAAAAGAGAAATAGGTATGCACTTGGCCCTGAACTGATAGCTAGTTGGTCAGAGACCCAACGGTTAATTTGATCAAACATGAATCGAAAACGAGAATTTATGCTTTGACTTTTGACATTATGAAAAACATTTCAGTGGCTATCTGACGACATCTTTCATCGTAGGCTGCTTGTTCCTGAGGTGTTCCATCAAAATCCTTTGGATCCTCGTAAGGGATAGGAGACCTCATGGATGCACCTGGTATGAAAGGGCAATTTTTATCTGCTTCTGAGCAAGTCATGATCGCCACAAAATTTTCCTGAGGATTGGATGGATTGTCATAAATCTTAGAAAAGCATTCCATTTTTGGGCCATTATCCGCAAATCTTACCTGATAATTTGGATTAGATCCTCCGGGATTTTCTACCGTAAACCCTGCCCTTTCAATGGCCGCTACTGCCCTCGGGTTGAATGCTGTAGTTTCGGTACCTCCCGAAAAAGTAAATATGTTGTCAGCTATGCCGTAGTAATTTGCGGCTGTTGCAGCCCACAATTGGCTCATATGACTTCTTCTACTATTGTGTGTACAGATAAAAATGAGGTTTGCTGCTTCTCCTGAATTTTTTTTGGTTTGGATGTAGAGCGCAAGTTTTTGAAGTTCTTTTTTCCTTTCCTCAGATATATTTTCCATTTCTGCTTGAATACTTTCGATGTATTGGTTTAGGACAGGATACATCGCTGGCGAATCTAAGTTTGTTGAAATGGCGGGAGTGCTTTTTTCGTCATTCGATACTTCTTCTGTTTTTGTATTCTTTTCCGAGGAACAACTCCCCATAATTGACAAAAACAAAACAGAAATGAATAGTCTTTTCATAGTTGTAGGCAAACGTTATTACATATTTAATCTATATATCGCAATATTACGAGATAATAATAACATGGCAACTTCAATTGTGTTAACATTAGGTTAATTTTGGATTGATTCAATCTTCATTTAGAAGGTTTAGTAAGGCTCAAAAAGTGATTTGCATCTAATTAGGATGGTTTTTGGAATGCAATAGTCTGTTAAAATACCTGTTAGATTCGTTGTTTATTTCATTCACAAACTTGTTGGCGAATTCGGGACTTACTTCCTTTTCGTAAAAATGATAAATTTCATCAAATTTGGCATCTGCGAATTCCGACCAAATAAGCTTAAATTCCTGTATCCGTATAAAAGTTCGGAGCTACTTTTAAATCTACCATTATTGAAATCAGATTCCGATTGGTCAATCCGGATGTCCGAATTGACTATGATTTCTAACCCATCAATTGGTTTCAGTTAATTTTTTATCACCAAAATGTCTTGTGTTAAATAACTTGATTGTGTAATCAAGCAAGCTGCGGTCGCCGTGATTTCCGTGTCCTGGGACAACAATTTCTACAGCTGGAAATCTTTTTTTAATATCCTCCACGGTACTTGACCAAATCTCCACATTTGCATCTCCCAAGAATCCTTTGCTTGCGTTCATTTCTTTGATCAAACACCCTCCAAACATTACGTTTTCACTTGGAAAATATCCCACGATGTTGTCTCTAGTATGTCCTTCTCCAAAATACCGGGCCATGATAATTTCATTCCCCACACTTAGGGTAAGAGAATCGCTGAAGCCATTTTGGGGGATGACAAAATCATTTTCCTTGGCAAGTGCTATTGTTTTCACATGTGCGTAAGAAGGGATGTTGTGGTCATTAAATGCCTGAAGACCGGCAAGACAATCATTATGGAAATGGGTTGGAATAATGGCATTTACCTTACAATTCAGCTCCCGATTTACCCATCTGATCAGTTCTTCGGAGCTTTCATTATTGGTGGGGGTGTCAAAAATGATGGTTTCTTTGCTATTTCTAACAATCAGCCCGTTGCAGGGAACGTTTCCAAAATCATTTGTCTGCAAAAATGAGGTATGCACAAAAGAATTCGGGGCAACTTGGGTAATAATCAAATCTTTGGATTTGTAAACTTCTTTAGGACTGAAGGCATCTTGTTGTTGCGCGTTACAACTTACAATGGTAAATAAAATTACAAGTACCAAAAGGCCTTTTATGGTGGTTTTCATGCTATCCGTAATTTGTTGTTTTCTAGTTTCCTATTGGATGGAATGGCTTGTCTTTTTTAAAAAAATTAAGCTTTCATTACTTTTCGTAATGGTATCTGCATCCGTAAATTAATATTTCTCCATTACGATATTGATATACCAACCTGTGCTCTAAATCAATTCTTCTTGACCAAAAAACAGCCAAGTCATATTTTAATGCTTCAGGTTTGCCTATCCCTTCAAAAGGGGATCTTTGAATATCCTTGATCAAATCATTGATTTTTTTCAACATTTTCTTATCCTCTTTTTGCCATGAAACGTAATCTTCCCAAGCATTTTTAGAAAATGTAATCCGAATCATTCTTCGATCAAATCATGTGAAACAGTATTCCCTTCTTTCATTTGTCTAATCGATTCAAATAACCGGTCCGCATTGGCCTTTGAACTTAACAAATGGACAGTCTCCATGATCGAATTGTATTCATCGAGCGATATTACAACGGTTCCTTTTCCAGTCTTTCGTTTGACAATAAGGGTCTCATTGTTATCCTCTACATCATCTAGATATTTTTTTAATTGAGTTCTAAATTCTGAAAAGTTAGCGGCTATCATAATCTTTGTTGTTATTAATTAAGTACAAATATAAGTACTTATTAAATTTGATGCAATCAATGTGTCAAAAGATGGATTTTGATAAAAATGAATAGAGCTATTTTTTTAAAATATAATCCAATGTTGTTTAGTTAGGGAAGATTCGATAAACTTTTCCAAAGTTCGGAATAGATGTTTTAAGATTATCATGGTCTTGTCCCAACTTTGGAAAAGGTTTTCATAACGCAACAGCTTATCTAAACGATATTGAAATAAAATCCATCAATCCATCTATACTCCTGCGCAAGCTTCCTTTGGTGATAGGATTACTTCACGGTTAATTTGTAGATCTTGGAGTTTTTGTCAGGAAAAACATAGCCATCGGGTAAGTTTTGTTTGTCTGATTGGACAAACCCGTTTCGCTCGTAAAACTGATGTGAGGCAGTTGCTACTGCAGGTGTATCAAGCCAAATGGTTTGAAAACCCTTCATTTTTGCCTCTTCAAATAATGTGTCGAAAAGTTTTTGGGCAATACTTAATTCTCTCCCCCTCAACTCTTTCTTAACAAACATTTTTCTCAGCACTGCATTGTGTGCATCTATTTTTTGGAGGCCTATAGTGCCTACAATTTCGTTTTGGCTTTTAGCTGTCCAAAAACCACCGTCACGATAGAAATGTGCAATATCAATAAGATCAGGTTGGTCCATTTCTGAAAAACCTAAAAGGAATTCGTTATTCTGAATGTTCAGAACAAAATCTTTAACCTCTTTTTGGTCATTCAATTGAAAGCTTTCTATGGGGATCATTTGGTTCTTATAGCTCACGGCCGTTTACTCGATTACCGCTGTTCATTATTTTTCTTTTCCAAGTTCCTCATTTAGGAAGTCAAAAGGTAAAAACCTATCACGACTTACCGAAAAGTGATTAAAAATCCATTCCGTCAGTGATTCAAAATCTACAGTTTGATGCATTCTTTTACCATACATATCATCAGGCTCAACATATGGGAAATCATAAATATTTTCAATCCCTTCTTTTCTGTCGTCAAACACTTCATGAAAATCTACACAATATTCCTCTTCGTTAAGATATAATGAAATCCACTTCAATGTCGAAAAATCATCGCTTTTTGTAAAACCAATAAATTGCTCTATGGTCTTACCTTTATTAATCATTGGTTTGATTTGTTCAAAGTCTAAGTAATTCATATTAATCAAAATTATGCCATTCATGTCCACATCCGCGATAGCGGGCTGTATTTAGACTATTCAAACGATCACCCAAACGGAAGGTATTTCTTGCTAAATTGAATTGCAAATTCTACTAAATAAAAAGGTGTAGGTACAATCTACACCTAGCGGGGGCGCACCTCGCTAACTTAACGGCTGGCGAGGCCGTCTACTCGATTGTAAACAGTGTTTATATTTTCCACACAATTAACTTAAAATTTTTCTGTTAGAATTCACCATATTTATAAACTAAGAATAATAGAGTTCCATATATTAAAATTAAATTTAAAGTAACAAAGAGAATGCGTTTGAATATTGTCAATTCAAACGCTTTTGAGTTCCAAACGATTACCAATATGTGAAATGCCACAAAAAAGAATTGTTCAATTTTATTATTGTCAAGTACTAAGCTCAAAAATATTGATATTGGCACAAAAATTATTATCCATAAGCTTACATTATAAAGATTCAAAATTAGATGTTCAAATAAATTTTTCTTGAATTGTATGTATAATAAAAAACTTGAAAAAGTTAATAAGAGAATATTAGTTAATAAAACAACAAATTGTGAAGAAATATTACTTGATACAACAATACCCAAAAATTCATTTGCTATTGAATAGTGTAATAAAAGAAACAAGGATGCTATTGTAAAGAATTTTCCAGGGCTAAAATAAAACTTTCTAAAACCATTCCAATAGTTAGTTGGCAGTGTTTTAGGTTGATTAACCGCTACTTTTATATTTTTGAAAAAAGAACTTTCAAGAGAAAAAACACTATCAAACAAATCTATAAATATTGTTCTGAAGTTAACTCTCTTATCTTTGAAGTATTGACCACAATTCGGGCAATAATTTTCTTCAATTTCGTTTTTGCAAACAGAACATCTCATAAATTTATTTCTATTTTTGGTTTTTCTAGCATTGTTTACCCCACCTTGGTGTAGTTTAGCGATTGATAGTGGACTGGGTGGGATTTGTAATTCCACCGTTTTATCTTAACCAATTTGCAATTGGCCTATTCAACCAAACACCCAAACGAAAGGTAATTCTTGCTGAAATGAATTGCAAATTCTACTAAATAAAAAGGTGTAGATACAATCTACACCTAGCAGGGTGATGTTATGCGGTCGGCTTTTTAGTCCGCTTGATGTATCCATTGATATTTACCGTTTTTGAAAGTAATCAATCCGCCACCTGCTTCTTCTTTTCTTATTAAAATTGAGGGATTTTCAAGCATTACTTTTTTGCCTCCTATAATTTCACTGTCTTCAATTACAATTTCGTAAGTTTCTAAGTCCTTTACAAGACCCCAAAAGTCAACCCAATTAAATTCTGTCAGGTGAGCGAATTTTTCACCAAAACCAATTTTTATTACTTCATTAGTTTTTCCGTGTTCAATGATGATACCCGATGTTTTATTGTCTTTTTTGAATGTTGCCTTATCCTTATAGCCATCTCCATTAAAGTCTGCAAAAATTGGGTCGAATAAGTTTACAATAGTCAAATCTCTAAATTCACTTGAGAAGTCGGAAAGAATATGTTTTATTAAATAATTAAAATCGCCTATCATTCTTTTCTCTTCTTCAATCAGATAGTCAGCTGCATAAGATGCTCCATTATTTCCATCTTCAATTTTGTGTAAAAGCTTGCTGTTTTCAAAATAACTTCTGTCTTCAATTATTTCTGATATGTCAAAGCCGAATGCTTCTGTGTCATTATTTTCTTTCATTACTATCGTGTCGTAATAAATAGGTCTGTTGTATCTATATGACTTTTCAAAAACGAATGAAAGTTGTCCGTTCATTAAATAATATTCCGTCAACTGTTGGAAGGTCTCTCCAAAGTGTCGTGTTATAATCTTCTCCAATTGTCCGCTTTGGTAATAATACTTAGCTTCTCCGCCTTCTGTCGAATCCCAAAGTTCTTGCGTGTCAATTGACGTCCAATCCTTAATTGAATTAATTCGCTTAAAATTTTCCCTGATCGGTTTGAGTCGTTCGGTTAAGTATTCATTTACATCCAAATCTTCCTCATTGACGGTTTCTCTAAGTTGAATGGTATTTGGGGGTAAACCGTCATCAGTTTCAGTTTCTATAGCTTTGTTTTTCTCTGTCCCGCAAGAAATGAAAAAAGTGGACAAAAAAGTAAAAAGGTAGTATATCAGTTTATGATTCAAGTTGTCGTTTTTTAAGCTGCTGCATAACTTACTTATTTATATCCCAAATGCATACATACTCCACCAAAATTTAAGATTTAAAATACCTTTGGTTATTCAATTAAAGATCTTCCAATCGGGACTTAACTAGGTTCCCTCAAATAAAATCCACCAAACCTTCCAGTTTCATTCCCCTGCTTCCTTTGATCAGGATCAGGTAATCTTCGAGCTTGGAGTCCTGCAGCCAGTTTCTGAAGGAAAAAGGATCGGGGAAGTACAGGGCAGAAATCGGAGCCTTTGATAGCGCCGCCTGCACATGCTTGCCGGTAAAACAGATCTTGTCAAACTTGTATTGGCTTACCCATTCCCCAAGTTTTTGGTGTTCCGGTTCGGTATGTTCACCCAATTCGTACATATCGCCAAGGATGATCATTTTATGCTTTTTGCCGCTCATTTCCCCAAAGGTCTTAATCGCCACTTCCATGCTGGAAGGGTTGGCATTGTAGGCATCGAGGATGATGAGGTTGCTTCTTTTTTCGATCAGTTGCGAGCGCATGTTGGATGGCTGGTAGGAAACAATGCCTGCCACGGCCTGGTCCATCGGCACACCGAAGTACTTTCCAAGTGTAAGTGCAGTGGCGATGTTTCCAAAATTATAGGCACCGATCAGTGCGGAAAGGTGGATTTTATCCTCTCCTTCCACCCGGAATCTCACAAAAGGATCGGCCCCTTCGAAAGTCACTTCACAAAAATCTCCTTTCCCCGGATAAAGAATAGGATTCTCAAAGCGCTTGGCCATGTTGGAAAGGATCGGGTCTTGGCTGTTTATAAAAACGGTTCCTTTGTTTTCTCTCAGGTGTTGAAAAAGTTCGGTTTTGGTTTTGAGCACACCCTCCGGACCGCCCATTCCCTCGAGATGGGCTTTGCCGATATTAGTGATAAACCCATGGGTCGGTTCGGCGATATCGCAAAGTTCCTTGATGTCTCCCTGCTTGTTGGCGCCCATTTCTATGATCGCGATTTCGGTATCGGGGGTGATGGCGAGCAAAGTCAGGGGTACGCCGATGTGGTTATTGAGATTGCCGACAGTGGCAGAGGTTTTGAATTTTTGCTTCAGGACGGCATGCAGAAGTTCTTTGGAAGTGGTTTTGCCATTGCTTCCGGTCAGTCCGATGATCGGAATATGGAGTTGATGCCGGTGGTGGTTGGCCAGTTTTTGCAACGCCAATAGAGCATCTTCTACTAAAAAGTACCTCGGATCTCCATCCGGAATTACCCTTTGCTCCTCGACTACCACCAAGCTTGCGCCGGCTTCCAAAGCCTTTGGTGCAAAGTCGTTGGCATCGAAGTTTGGACCTTTCAGTGCAAAAAAGATATTGCCTTGGCCGATTTTTCTTGTGTCTGTGCTTACACCTGTGGATTGTAGAAAATGGGTATAAAGGGATTCGATGTTCATAAATATTTTTGTATGGCTAAAATTATATGATTATCGGGAATGTTGCCAGAAAAGTGGGTTTAAGTTAAACAAGTCCATAGTCCGTAGCAGGATCATTAGGACTTCAATTCAGGTTTTACTAATTCAACATTCAAAACGTAAAGAGATCGAAAATCCCCGAATGCCGGAAAGATGTCCGTAAATCGTAAATCAAAAATCGTAAATCCTACTTTCATTTAATAATTAAAGGAATCCCAAACATCTTATATCAAATTCATTCGTTTAATTTTAGGGCTTATACGTTTCCGTTTTGATGAGATATTTGATTCTGATTTTGTTTTTTTCCACCTGCACCTTTGTAGCGGCGCAACAGACTTTTTCTTTTGACCAAAGCAAAAAAATCATCCATGAGGGAAATGAAATCCCACTTCCATTTGCCGTCGGGATCAACGCCTCGCAATACCAGAGAATGGATGTCAATGGAGACGGAGAGGAAGAATGGGTCGTTTGGGATATCAATGCAAGAAGGGTTTTGGTTTTTGAAGAAATCGGCAGCGAGTTCAAATACCTTCCCGAAATGAGCTATTTTTTTCCCAATGACATCAACGGGTTTTTGATTTTGGCAGATTTCGATCTCGATGGGAAAAAGGATTTGTTTACCAGTAGCCCCTTTGGGATCAAGGCTTATAAAAATGTTAGTAATTCGGGAGATTTATTTCCTAAGTGGGAAGTCGCCCAAAATTTTCTCCGACTGGAAAACGGCTCCAACCTCACCGCCAATAACCTCGACATCCCCATAATCCTGGACATTGACGGCGACGGCGATTTGGATATTGCTACCTTCAATTTGGGTGATTATGTGGATTTTTACCTCAATACAAGTGTGGAAAGAAAAGGAACTGCTGATATCGATCGTTTTGCTTTTCCTGAACCTTGGTGGGGCAGGTTTGAATTTTGCGGCTGTGGGACTTTCAGCTTTGGGATAACCTGTGAAGGACTGCCTATGGGGAGGTTGGCAGATGCAGGACCAGAAAACCGAATCCTGCATACCGGCGGACATTCTATGTTGTATTCAGACTTTGATAATGATGGGGTGAGGGATTTGCTTTTGGGAAGGGATGAATGCAATACGCTTTATTTTTTGCCAAACAAAGGAACAGACCGGCAGCCATTGTTTGATGCTTTTTCCTCAGAAGTTCCGGGTTTTGGGACTTTGCCGGTATTTCCCATCTACCATGCTGCCTATCTTTGGGAAAATAGCCTGATCATCAGCAGCAATTCCTCAGCTTCAGCCGGGGTGTTCAAATCCGATTTTACAGAAAATGTATTTGAAATATCCAAAGGAAGCTCTGGATTGCCTACCCAAAGACCATTTTTGCAGTCGGACATGTTGGATTTGGGAGAAAACTCCAGGCCATACTACAAAGGCCTGACTACCTCGGGGGAGTTGGTACTCACAGCCAATTCATTATTGAATGGAAAGGTTTTGGGGATGGCTTATCGCTATTCCGTTGACGGAGACAGTTGGGAATTGATAGAAAAAGATTTTCTGGGACTATCTAACTTAGATTTTACCGACCTCCAATATTTTGATTATCTCAATGCAGCAAACCAACAAACCTTTTGGATCAGCGGGGTGGATACGGTCAATAATTCTTTGCAACGCAGGATCTTTTCAGGAAGAAATCAGGATTTTACTCAGATGCAGGAGGTTTTGATTCCCAGAACAATTGTCCGTCCTTTTGACCATTTGGAATTGTTTGTCTTTGAGGGTAAGGATTATTTGCTCTTGGCCCGTCAAACAGGTGAATTGCTGCTCTATTCTATTGATTTATCCGCTTCTCCGGTTCTTACTGTTTTGGAGGAAGATTTTTTGGGCTTTTCTGACAATCCCGGCTCCAGAAATCTCAGTGTCCATGTAATCCAAGGTCAAAAACCTTCGCTCTATGCCATCGACCAAAGAGGGATACTGTTCCATATTACCGATTTTATGAACCAAAGCGAAGGGGAGACAGTGCAAGTCTTGCTTTCTGAAAACCGGACTTCCCAAACCAAGTTTGGAAGAAACACTTGGATCACCTCACTGGCAAAACCTTTTTCGGAAGAAAGGGATTTATTATTGGGCAATACAGCAGGAGGATTGGAGTATCTGAAATATCAGGGAGAAGGCACTTTGCCGGGAGACGGGGAATTTTTGGCAAAAATCTACCCAAATCCCAACAGTGGAATTTTTAAGGTTTTGGTATCCCAATCCGGTACCGGAAGAATTGTCAACAGTTTGGGACAAATCATGGCAGAGGATATCTTGATTCCCGCAAATGTTGAACTTGAAATCCAATTGCCTTCTGCCGCGCCGGGTTTGTACATTTTCCAATTTACCAATGAAAAAGGGATCAGAATCAGCAAAAAAATGATTGTTCTTTAATATACTCTTCCAAATTTTGGGCTCAATAACTCTCTTCCTTCGTGGGAAAATCTCTTGATTTTACGTCACTGATATAATCTTGTACAGCCTTTGTCATGATAGACTGCAAGTTGGCGTATTGTCTCAAAAACCTTGGCTTGAACTCCTGATTGATACCAAGCATGTCATGGACTACCAAAACCTGTCCATCCACATCCGGTCCTGCACCGATGCCAATGACAGGAATACTGACCGTTTCGGCTACTATTTTGGCCAAAGACGCGGGGATTTTTTCTAAAACAATCGCAAAGCAGCCACAGGCTTCCAGCAACTTGGCATCCTCAATCAACTTATTTGCTTCCTCTTCTTCCTTGGCCCTGACGGTGTATGTCCCAAATTTGTATATCGACTGCGGAGTCAATCCCAAATGTCCCATGACGGGAACTCCGGCACTGAGAATCCTGACAACAGATTCTTTGATTTCGGCCCCGCCCTCCACTTTGATGGCGTGTGCCCCGGATTCCTTCATGATCCTGATGGCGGATCTCAATGCTTCCGAGCTGTTGCCCTGATAAGATCCAAAAGGGATATCCACCACGACAAATGCACGGGAAACTGCCCTTACTACAGAAGTCGCATGATAGATCATCTGATCCAAAGTAATCGGAAGGGTAGTCTCATGTCCGGCCATGACATTGGATGCGGAGTCACCAACCAATATGATGTCTATCCCTGCGCCGTCCACGATACCTGCCATCGAAAAATCATAGGCCGTCAACATGGATATTTTTTCTCCACGGGCCTTCATTTCCTGAAGGATATGGGTGGTGATTCTTTTGATATTGGAGGAATTATGAACAGACATGGAGGATCAATGAAGGTGGACAGTGTGGTTATCAGAAGATAAATCTACGGAAATATGCTCGCTGAGTGTGGTCGCCAATTCCAATCCCGTGTAATCCGGAGATACGGGAAACAGTTTATGGCTTCTGTTGACCAGGACAGCGACTTCTATTTTTTTGATCGAAGATTGGAGAAAAGGCAACAAGGCGTAGACCAATGTTTTGCCGGTGTTGAGGACATCATCCACGACCACCACACATTTATTGGACAGGTCTACTTTTTCAGAAAGCAATACATCTCCCCTGTTTACATCCGATTTGTCCAGGATGATTTCAAGCACAGTCACCTCCAAAGGAGATATTTCTTTCAGTGCTCCGGCAAGGGATTCAGCCAACTGATGGCCCATTCCTGTAATCCCGGCAAAGACAATACTGGATTCGGAAGCATTGCGCTCATAGATTTCATAAGCCATGCGGGTGATTTTCTGACTGATCTGACGGTGGTTCAGTACCAAAGTCTTGCTCTTGTTCATGGGGTTGTCATTGAAAAACGAAAATTAAAGCAATTGGCGGTGGTTTCAAAGCTTCTGACTTCAAACTTCTAACCTCCATCTATCGGTGGTCATCCTCTTCATTCAGTATATTGACATAGCTGTCATAGCGGTAAGGATGGATAAATCCTTCTTCGAGTTTTTGAAGGACCACACATCCCGGTTCGTTGAGGTGCTGACAGTTGTTGTACCGGCACTGACCGAGGTACTTCCTAAACTCCGGAAAATAGTGGGACAATTCAAATTCATCAATGTCCAAAATCCCAAATTCCTTGATCCCGGGAGTATCGATCAGGTAGCCTCCACCTTCGATTTCAAACATTTCGGCAAAGGTGGTTGTGTGTACTCCTTTGGCACTGAATCTTGAAATCTCTTTGGTAGCCTGTACTGCCTCAGGGACAATTTTATTGAGCAAAGTAGATTTGCCCACACCGGAGTGGCCGGAGAGCAAGGTCGTTTTTCCCTTAAGCAACGGCAGGAATTGTTCCTGCAATACAGTACTGTTCAAAGCCGAAATCTCATATACCGGATAACCCAAGGGCACATAAATGTCCTTGATGTCCTGCAGGTATTCCATGTCTTTGTCCTTGTAAGTAATATCCATTTTATTGACCAAAATGGAAGTAGGAATCCTGAAACTCTCAGTGCTGACCAAAAACCGGTCTATAAATCCCAACGAAGTCCTCGGATTCTTCAGTGTGATGATTAGGAAAGCCTGGTCAATATTGGAAGCGATGATATGTGAAAAATGGTTTTTTCGGGTGGATTTACGGATAATGTAATTTTCCCGGGGAAGGATGTCTGTGATGACAGAGGAAGGTTGGTCGGCTTCCTGCTCAAGGAGAACATAATCACCGACTGAAATAGGATTGGTCAACTTGAGGTCATCCTGCTTGAATTTGCCACGGAGCCGCGCATTAAAGAGACCTTTTTCAGTTTTGACCGTGTACCAGCTTCCCGTGGATTTGAGGATCCTTCCTTTCATGCGTGGTTGATTTTGGTGATGATGGTATCCATGATTTTTTTGGCGCTGCCGACATTGTCGCTAACAAGTTTTTCGGCAGCTTGGCAAGCTTGAAGGTAGTGGCTTTGGTCCGACAAATACAGGATTGTCTTCTCTATTTGTTTTGTGTTTGATACCGAAAACCCGCAACCGTACCCCTGACTGATGCCGGCCTCGGGAAATTTCCCTTCCTTTTTGAGTTCGCCAAAAATCACCGGAATCCTGTAAGCAATGGCTTCCAGGATATTGTGCAGCCCTTTCCCAAAAGCGCCGCCGACATAGGCTATATGCGCAAATTGGTACAGAGAAGACAACATGCCGATATTGTCTATAAACAACACATCGGCATTTTTCTGACCCGAAATTTCAGAGTATTTCAGCGATGGCCTATCGATCTTGGATTTCCATTCTGCCAAAGTTTCAAGGTTGATATCGTGGGGTGCGACAATGAAAAAATACTCCGGATGGGCATTGATGAAAGGAATCAGGACTTTCATGTCCTCCTCCCAAGCTGAACCAACCACCATTGTTTTCCTGCCTTTGACAAGAGATTGTATTTCTGGAAAGGACTTTGGTGCCTCCGCTATCGACTTTACCCTATCGTATCTGGTATCACCCGCGACACTCACCTGATGGAAGTCCAACCCTTCGATCAGGATTTTGGTTTGGGTATTTTGGGTAAAAATATGATCAAATGAGGTCAGTATTTTTTTAAAGAATGTCCCATAGCCCTTGAAGTAAATCTGGTCTTCCCGCATAGATGCCGAGAAAAGAAACAGCGGGATGTGTCTTTCTTTTGCTTCCAAGATGTGGTTTGCCCAAAGGTCGTATTTGACGAAGAAGCCGATTTTTGGATCCAAAATTCCCAAAAAATTCTTGGCATTCGTGGCCGTATCAAAAGGAAGGTAAGTGATGAAGTCCACATTTTCCTGGGGCTTCCTATTGGCTATTTCATAACCCGAAGGACTGAAAAAACTGACTACGACTCCATATTCAGACTTTCGGTGCTTCAATTCGGCAATGACAGGTTTTGCCTGTTCATACTCTCCGAGCGAAGCCACATGAAACCAGGCAATGGGCTTAGAAAATCCCGACTTGAATGCTGTCAATCTTTCGAAAAGGTCCTTTCTGCCATCCACCAGTTTTTCAAGCTTGGCATTGCTTCCTTTGGAGATTCCCGCCAGTTTTGAAAATGTCCTTATCGAAAAATCATACAGTGGTTTCATGTCCCAAAAATAGGGATAAAGATTCAAATCCCCCTCAAAAGGAATTTCACCTAGATAGGGAGATTAGGGAATGAATCGGGGTTTTATTATCAATTAATTATCCATTGACGTTTAGATCGGTCGTTGAATAGTGAAAAACTTTTCCAAAGGTAGAACAAAGGCAAGATAATCTCTTAACGTCCAATCCGAACTTTGGAAAAGCTCATCGAATCCTTATTATCTAAAGGACATTAATTGCTAACCTTAGCTTTCTTCTGATTTTCCCAAACTCATTTTGTTCCAATCTATGTTTCTGGTAATGTACATCGTGGCCGCTAGGATGATAAACAAACCGATGCTTCCCATCAAAAGCGCATAATCCTCCATCTGCAGCGTCACAAACAAGAACCCAAAGGAACCTAGAAGCACAGTTGCCAAAATGAGGGTGTATTTTTTTACCCTAAACAAGGACAGAGAATAAAGACAAATGGTACCTACAACAGCAATGGTGGAAATCAGGTAGGCAATATTGAAACTGACCTGTTCCGAAATGGACACCAGAAGGATATAGAAAAGACAAATCGCAAACCCTACCATCGCATATTGGAAAGGGTGGATGTTCTTTTTCCCCAATACTTCTACCAGGAAAAACATCAGAAAAGTCAATCCTATAGTCATGAGGGCATATTTGGCAGATCGGGTGGATTTTTGGTAATCCTCCATAGGTGAAAGCAAATCCACGCCAAAGGATGCTGATTTCAGATTTTCCGCATAGGCATTGTTGGTCCATGATTGGGGATAATTCCTGTTCAATTCCAATACTTTCCATTCTGCCGTAAAACCTTCCTCAGTCAAAATTCTGCCGTTGGGCAGGAATTTTCCATCAAATTTTGGAGCGGTCCAGGAAGATTGGATTTTGACATCTGTCGTCTTTCCAGTCGGGATAAATGAAAGGTTTTTACTCCCTTTGAGCTTGAGTTGAATGGTAAAGGGGATGGATTCGCCGGCTTTGAATTCATGGTTTGGCATCGAAATACTGAATCCTGAAGGAATTACTTTAAAAATTCCAGTGCCTGGATTGACCTGCTTTTTTTCGCCATTGACAGTAAACTGTACTTCTTCTTCAATTCCCCTGAGGTCAGTCACACCAAAAGAAACCTTGGCTTCCCCATGGTTGAATCCCACAAAATCCTTCTTGTCAAAATCATCCAACACCATGAAACTACCCTTGACAGCAAGATCGGATCTATAGACAACTCCTTTAAAAATCCCTCTTTTGAGGATTTCAGGAAGTACTTTCCCTTCAATGCGCAGGTCTTGGGGAAGAATATGGTAATCCTCTGTAATCCGGGTTATTTTTCCGTCTTTTTCTGTTTCATAGATTATGGGAATAGAAAGGATCGGGCCGACGATTTCTTGTGATTCGGCCCATTTGGAACCGATTTCTTTGATGGCCTCGTCATTGAGAAAGGCGCGTTCGTCGATGACGGATTGGATCAGTGCTGTAGGGATCAGGAGTAGCAAACCAAGAAATGCGATTACGACCAACTTGAGCGTGACAGAATACTTGAGTGAGAGCAGGGGTTTTAGGGATGAGTTTTCCATGGTTGGTTTGAAAGTACTTTGAATTACAAAGTGAGTGGATAAATTTTTTTACTTTAACAGGTTTTCTATTGCTTTGAGGTGTTTGATAAATGCTTCTTTTCCGGACTCTGTGACCATGTATTTGGTATTTGGTTTTCGGTCCACAAATTCTTTTGTGTAGGTGATATATCCTTCTTTTTCCAAAGTTTTGAGGTGGCTTGCAAGGTTGCCGTCGGTGGCATCGAGGATTTCTTTTAGGGCATTGAAATCCAGAAAATCATTGACCAGCAAAGCTGACATGATTCCCAACCTGAGCTTGTTTTCAAAAGCTTTGTCCAAATCCTTGAGTATGTCTTTCACGATCCGTAGCGGTAGTGCATGATGATGCCGTACACAATATGCAACAAGCCAAAACCGATTGCCCAAAACAAAAGTCCAAATCCGATAAAGTAGGCCGAAAGCAAACCGAGCGCAATTTCGATAATGCCGAGACTCCTAATTTCTTCATGGGTATATTTGGAAGCATTGACCAATGCAAGACCGTAAAAAATGAGTGTCAGCGGGGCAATGATCCCAATAAATCCACGTGAAAGGGAAATAAGACTGAGTAAGCCCCCGGTGACCAAAGGGATGGATAAGTTGATCAGCAACCTTTTGGCTTGTGAATTCCAGACTTTTTGGTTGGCCTTTTTTGCTTTCTTGGCAGTGAAAAATACACCTGCGCCGATCGCCAGAACAAGAATCACTATACCTAGTCCAATTATTGAAGCAATGGATTCAGAACTGATTGTCACTACCTGATATCCATAAAAATCACTTTCTGTGTAAATATTCCGGTAAGCATACCAAGCTCCTGCAAGTGCAATGATCCCGGCAGCGACTCCTGACAAACCACTGAGCGAAATAAACTTGGAAGACCTGTCCATGATCTCTTTGATCTGTCGGAGGTCTTGGATATATTTTTCTTTTTCCATTTAAAAGTACTTTGCAATTCAAAGTAAAAAAATTTTAAAATAGAAACAAAGGGTTTTAATTAGAAATGCTTTAAAATTTTTTTTCTTGGGTTTTCCCATTGTTCGCCCTTAATCGATTCCAAATTTCTCCAAATAATTTCATTTAGATAAGTAAGTATATTTTTGGGGCATTATTGTTATCTAAAATCCAAATTGTGTCAATTAACAGGTGGCCAAGGCTAGAATTAACCGTCATTATGATCCTTCAGATATCAAGGAAATTATAAAAAATTCAATTTTTAAAAAGGAATAGGGACTCTTGTTAAGTACATCGTAATTTTTGGCATACTTTGAAGAAAAAAATGGAATTTTTTTTCAGAATTTTGTTCTGCATTTCATATCATATCATAAAATCTTCGCATTTTTATTAGGAAATATTACTATTTTAAAATGACTTTTGTAAAAAAGGTGAATCAAACAGAATAAAATTTTGAAAATTTTTAATGAAAAGTTCGACAGAAATTATTTGATGTGATGACATCAATAAAAATTTTATAACTTGTAATTCTCTTTCACCTCGAAATTGTATAAGCCCTTTAGTATGGTCAAAGTCTTGTTTATTTGTTTAGGAAATATATGTAGATCTCCCCTTGCGGAAGGTATTTTTAACCATAAGATAAAACAACAGGGACTTGAGGGGAAATTTACCAGTGACAGCTGTGGAACTTCGGATTATCACATAGGAGAATTGCCTGATGAAAGAACCCTTGCTTGTGCCCAAAATCACGAAATTCCGATTTCCCACCGTGCCCGGCAGCTCAACCGTGTAGATATTCGCGAGTTTGATTACCTCGTAGCGATGGATATGTCCAATAAAAGGAATATTCAAAATGTCATGACGAGGCACAATATCAAACATGACCAATTGTTTTTGCTGAGGGAATTTCATCCCAATCCTGACCATATTGAAGTCCCCGATCCTTATTATGGCGGCGAGGAAGGCTTTGAGCAGGTTTACAAAATAATCGACGAATCACTTGATCATTTTTTGGAGCGACTCAAAGTAGAGCATAACCTGTATGTTTGAGTCAAATGGGGTTTTTGAAAGAATTCTTTTTTTAAGCTTTGGACCCTCGGTGAAATTGAAACAGGCAAGACTAATCGCGGCAGGCAATATCAATCAAGGCGTATTTTTGGAGACCTCCGGTGGCCAGTTTTTTTTGAAAACCAATTTTGAGGAATCGGAAGATATTTTCGAAAAAGAAGCTGATGGCCTGAGTATGATGCGGGCCCATTGCCCTTTAAAAATCCCGGAGGTTTATAATTTTGGTCGGGATGAATCCTACAATTTCATTTTGATGGAATGGATTGATGCTGAGAAATCAACTTCCGGTTATTGGCAGGAACTTGGTCTCGGTTTGGCACAGATGCATATGGCCACCCAAAATGATTTTGGATATAAATCTTCCAATTACATTGCTTCCATCCCGCAACAAAACCAACCCAATCCTTCTTGGCCTGACTTTTTTATCCAATCCAGATTGGATACGCTTATCGGGAGGGCATACTATGAAAGCTTGGTTGATTTGGATTTTTTGAAAAAATTCCAAAAGATTTATCCTTTGTTGGAAGATTTCTTCCCAAAAGAAAAACCTTCCCTGCTACATGGCGACCTTTGGTCGGGGAATATCATGCGGGGAAAAAACAGCATTCCGGTCTTGATCGATCCGGCTGTATATTTCGGTCATAGGGAAGTAGACCTCGCTTTTTCAAGGATGTTTGGACCTTTTGAGGAGGAGTTTTATGAAGCCTACGACAGTTTCTTTCCTTTGGAACCGGGATTTAAAGAGCGTGTCCCTGTGTACAACCTGTACCCGCTTTTGGTACACCTGCTACTTTTTGGCAAAAGTTATTTGCCTGGAATAGAAAAAACCGTCAGCAAATTACTCAGCTAGTGGCTTGATTACAATCTGAAAGGTCGTCCGCGTGACCTGTTCCAAAAGCACCTCTTTGCCCGACATCAATTCTTCCATAATTTTACGGTTGTGGTTTTTGACGGTGACGAGTTGCAGGGATTCATTGTATCTGATATCAAAATCCTTTGCCAAAGCAGCAATCAGTTTCTCCATTTTAAAAAGCTGTTTGTCAATTACAATCGAAATACTGATAGCGGAAGTTTGCAAAAGATTGACCCTCAGTTTGAGTTTTTCGATTTCAGTATATACCTGATGGATATGGGATTCATTGATAAAGGTAAAATCCGTCACCCGGAAACTGACCAAAACCTGTGTATCCTTCACTACGATGCAGGGAACGGTATTCGGCTTGTCCACATGGTGGATTTGCGTTCCGGTTCCATCAGGATTCAAAAATGACTTGACAAAAAGCGGAATGGAAAGGTTGGCCAAAGGCTTGATGGTCTTGGGATGGATGACCGACGCACCATAATAAGTCAACTCGGCGGCTTCCCTGTAATCCAACTCCTCAAATTTTACTGTATCGGGAAATCGCTTCGGGTCGGCATTGAGCACACCTTCCACATCTTTCCAAATGGTGACCGACTGTGAACGCAGGCTATGTGCCAAAATAGCTGCGGTAAAATCCGAACCTTCCCTTCCAAGCGTGGTGGTTTTTCCTTTA
Organism: Cognataquiflexum nitidum; assembly: GCF_022538055.1. Classification (GTDB taxonomy): domain Bacteria; phylum Bacteroidota; class Bacteroidia; order Cytophagales; family Cyclobacteriaceae; genus Cognataquiflexum; species Cognataquiflexum nitidum. Next base: position 52,625 of record NZ_JAKZAM010000011.1, read on the forward strand.
TCGTCCGAACCTATAAATCCCTGCGTGATGACAGGAAACCGCTCCAACTTTGCCATCAGGTGTTTTTGGCATTGGGTGGCGGTTTTTTCCCATTTGACTTTGGCAAACCGATAATCACTGTCAGTGGAAATGATTTCCCGCGCATCTTGCCAAAGGCAAAAAATCCCTTCGGCACATAGGTATTCCTGTACAATCCTTGAGGAAATCAGCTCCCCGAATGAAACTACCTGATCGTAATATTCATCATAATTTTCTTTGCTCAGGGGTTTTTCCAAGGTCCTGTCAAGTTGGGAGAAAAAGTTTTCGATAGCAGGAAAGATCAGGTTTTCTGGTAGGAAAAGTTCCCGGCAGATTTCAAGATGGTAGTTTTTTAATTTTGCACTTTTCTCATAGAATGGTTTGTCCTCTAATTTCAAATTCAAAAGTTCTTCCAGGGCATTGGTGGTTTTTCCCATGGCAGATACAACTACCACTGTATGATTTCGCAATCGATTGAACAAAATTTCACGCAAGTTTTTGATAGAATTGGCATCTTTCACAGAAGCCCCGCCAAATTTGAATACAAATGTTTTTGACATAAAAATTAATTTGTAATTTTAAGTATATAAACCCAATAATTGTATTTTTCTTATACTATGAAAATCAAACATTACAGCCCCTCTGACTCTTCTTTGGCATATTCTGTCGGCACCACTTTGGACCGTTTTATCAAAATGAAACAAGAGGAATTTTCCTTTGCCTCGGGTGAATTGTCCCAGCTGCTGAGAGATATTGCCCTTGCAGCCAAGATTGTAAACCGCGAAACCAATCGAGCCGGTCTGGCAAATATCGGTGGTGCATTTGGACAAACCAATGTGCAGGGTGAAGAACAGCAAAAACTCGATGTCATCGCCAATATCCGCTTTACCCGAGCGCTGACCAAAGGCGGAGAAGTCTGCGCCGTCGTGTCTGAAGAAGACGATGAAGTCATCGACTTGCAAAACGGCTCCGGCAAATATGTTGTCGCGATTGACCCTTTGGACGGTTCTTCCAATATCGATGTGAATATCTCGATCGGGACGATTTTTTCCATCTACAGAAGAGTGACTCCTATCGGAAGTCCCATCCAACCCGAGGACATCATGCAGCCCGGCAACCAACAGGTGGCGGCAGGGTATGTACTCTATGGTTCTTCGACTATGTTGGTTTATACGACCGAGCATGGCGTCAACGGCTTTACCTATGAACCATCGCTTGGGGAATTTTTCCTTTCGCATCCAAATATGTCTGCCCCAAATAATGGGAATATATACAGCGTGAATGAGGGAAGTTACAACCTTTTTGAACCGGGATTAAAAGCCTATATCGAAAAATGTAAATCCAATGAATACAGCGCCAGGTATATCGGAAGCTTGGTGGCGGACTTTCACCGCAACTTGCTCAAAGGTGGCGTCTACATGTATCCTACAACTGTAAAATCCCCTAAGGGAAAACTCAGGCTACTCTATGAAGCCAATGCTTTGTCTTTTATCGCCGAACAGGCGGGAGGTATGGCAACTGATGGACACGGACGGATTTTGGATATCCAACCCACTTCCTTGCATCAGCGGACGCCTTTGTATATCGGTTCCAAAAAAATGGTGGAGGAAGTAGGGGAGTTTTTGAAAGTTGGGAAAGAAAGTGCTGTAAAGTTTTAAAAAAAATTCAACCTTCCGAATACTTCCTTCTGATTTCGGCTTTCAGGATTTGTCTTGCGACCAAGGCACTCGCAAGGTCGCAAGCCAAAGTTTCTGGATCTGATTTGTGGAGGATGGTTTTCAGTTTTTCTTCACCCAAATCCACCCTGTAGCAGATCTGAAGGAGTTTTTCGAAATCCCGGTCGAGCATGGTTTTGACCAAAGGAGTCAGCAGGGAAACCAAATCCTCCTTGGAAAATGCTCCCGCTATTGCAGGGAGTGCAAAATCCTTTTGGAGGTAATGTGCTGCTTCTGTGATCAAAGGAAGATCCATGGTAATTCAAAGTTTGGTATAAACAAAGAAAGTGGGGAAAGACCCCCACTTTTATTCTAAGATTTGAACCTCAATATTTTGATTAAAATCAAGCTTCAGGCTCAGTTTCTTTGGCTCCTTCTGCGCTCTCTTCCTGATCTTCCAAAACTTCAGGAGCATGTTCGCGAATGATTTTGTACCAAGCAACAAGTTTCTTGATGTCGGATGGATATACTTTTTCCTCGTCAAAATCAGGAAGCACGTGCTTCAAGAAAGCTTTGAGTTCGTCGGCATCCGCATCCGCATCCAATCCCACATCGCCTTTAAATTCCTTTTCGATACTCTTGAGGATATTTTCCAAAGGGGTAGCACCTTCTTCAGTCATGGTGTACATGGAAATTTCGGCAAGGACAGACACCCTGTGGTTAGCACCTGCTATGAGTTTGCCTTTTTTCTCGTCCATGGATTCTAGGATCACACCTCCACGTGAAGGCTTCAGGATTTTATAGAGACCCGGTTTGCCGGAGATAGTAGCGATTTCGTTGAATTTCATTTTCTGCTTTGATTTAAAGGCTGCAAATATAGGAAGATATGATTATCAGCAATAATTAGGCAATAATTTATAAGGATTGAGTTTGTTCTTTCTATGTAGGACTTCAGCATGTTTGATATTTATGGATATTGGATATTGATTGATATGATTTCCGATTCAGAAGTGGGCTTTAGAACTTGAAGTGCCGCTTGATATTCTTTGACTCCTTTGGTATTTATTTCATATGACGAAAAACCATCAGTGATTTTAATCTTTAATTTTCTGTAAACGATTGCTTCGGACTCAATATCCCAATGTCAAATATCAATAAATATCCGTTTTCTGATTAATCACTTTTTACCTTGATAATACTCCATCACTTCACCTTCGATAAAAGAGACCAAATCCTCGCGGCCTTCTTTCTTTTCGGCGGAAGTGATAAAATATTGGGGTTCTTCACCAAAGATTTCGATGGCTTTGTCCAAGAACACACGGGCGTTGGCAGTGGACTTTTCGATTCCTTTTTTATCTGCTTTGGTAAAAACAAGTACAAAAGGAATCCCGTTTTCCCCACACCATGTGATGAATTCAAGATCTATTTTCTGAGGATCAAGCCTACTGTCGATAAGCACAAAAATGGCCGCAAGGTTTTCCCTTTTGGTAAGGTAATTCCGAATCATTTTCTCCCAAGTTGCTTTCATGGCTTTGCTCGCTACGGCAAATCCATATCCCGGCAAATCGACAATATACCATTTGTCGTCTATATGAAAGTGGTTGATCAGCTGGGTTTTTCCGGGTTTTTGGGAGGTTTTTGCCAAACCTTTGTGGTTGGTGAGCATATTGATCAAAGAGCTCTTGCCTACATTGGAGCGTCCGATAAAGGCAAACTCGGGTTTATCCGGCGGTGGGCATTTGGTGTAATCAGAGTTGCTGGTTAGAAAGACCGCTTTTTTGATCATGGCGAAATTGTTTGCCACAAATGTAAGCCATTTGGGTTAAAAATAGTCAAGACACCCACAAGAGCCATGATTGGGGAGATTTTCAAATCCCTGTCAAGATCATTTTAAGTTTTTAAATTGGCGTTAACAGAAAAAGGCATGAGGGTTATTCCTCCGTCATTCTTAGTCCCCAACATTTAAAAAAATGTTCAGAAAAGGAATGACGGTTGGTCTTGCGTCATCTTGAATCCGAGGTACGAGGATGAAAGATCTCAGAAAAAAGAGACCCTTCGCTTCACTCAGGGTGACGACCAAGAGATTCACGTTATTGGTAACCGTAGCCTGCGAAGGTGAAGAATCTCAATTAACTAAGACCCTTCGCTTCACTCAGGGTGATGCCCCGCGAAATCTGTCTTTGGTAATCCAAATGAAATTAAAATCCTTTGAAGGAATTGAAAAGGCATTAATTTCCAACAATTTTCGATTGCTCGGGTTTCCTTAGTAATATTGCAGCACATTTTGAAACACGTACATGTCAGTAGTTCCATATAAAGACAAGCAGGAAGGCAAAAAAGAACAGGTTGCCGAAATGTTCAACAACATCAGCAAGAAATATGATTTTTTGAATCACCTGCTGAGCTTGGGTATAGATATCATCTGGAGAAAAAAAGCCATCAAACTATTAAAGAGGGACCAGCCAAAACTGATTTTGGACATTGCCACTGGCACAGGGGACTTTGCCATAGAGGCTTTGGCGCTTAATCCCGATAAAGTAATCGGTGTGGATATTTCTGCAGGGATGCTTGAAGAAGGCAAGAAGAAAATGAAGAAAAGAAAGCTCGACCATATCATCGACCTGCAGATGGGAGATTCGGAGAAGTTACTTTTCGAAGATAATAAGTTTGATGCTGTCATCGTTTCATTTGGAGTCAGGAACTTTGAAAACCTCGAAAAAGGGCTATCAGACATGTACAGGGTTTTGAAGCCGGGAGGAAAGACGGTGATCGTGGAATTTTCCAAACCCAAAAAATTTCCCATGAAGCAAGGATATAACTTTTATTTCAAATATATTTTGCCTCAGATTGGAAAATTGGTGTCCAAAGACAACTCGGCCTATACTTATTTGCCGGAGTCAGTACAAGCCTTTCCTGACGGAGATAATTTCCTTTCAGTATTGAAAAAAGTCGGATTTAAACAAACAAAATGCAAACCGCTCACTTTCGGAATCAGCTCAATTTATATCGGAGAAAAATAACGCTCTCCATTTTTGGTGCACTTTTTCTGATTGCGGAAGCCAGTGGTCAATCCCGGTTTAACGAAATCAGCAAAGCTGGTCAGGATGAAAACTTCATATCCTACGGGTTTTTCCTTGCTGGACATTCAAATACCTGGAGGATGAAGTATTCCGATGCTTTTCTGGATCCTACCAATACTGACCTGAGGAGAATCCAAAGTATTGTTCCGGTGTATTCTGCAGGTTTTTCATTGGGTTTTTTGGTGACTGTCAGGTTGCACGATCAGCTTAATTTACTTTTCACCCCAAAGGTTGGCTTTTACGAGTTTAGGACAGATGTTAATTTTTTTGAACCCAACACAGGAAACAGTAACTCAATCAATGAAATCACATTCAGAAGGGATACTTATATTAATGAAGCCACAATGGTGGAATTTCCCCTGATCTTCAAGTACAAAGCCCAACGCTTCAATAATACGAGGATGTTTTTTACAGGTGGAGGATCGGCCATGTTTCGTACCAAAGACCAGGAAGAAGCAAACATCGAAGATTTGGTCACCTCCGGGAGGGATTTTACTGTAGATTTTGGAATGGGTTTCGACTTGTATTTCAAATTTTTCAAATTTTCTCCTGAAGTCCGTTTTTCCCATGGTTTGTTGGATGTCTATAGACCGGAAGAGTCCAATCCTGCATTCAGAGACGCCATTTCCCAAATCAGAAGGAAATCGATCACCCTTTATCTGAATTTTCAATAGTTTTTTTGACCATAGTCGACAGGCCATGGCCGCTTCATTTGATATTCAATCCGGGCTTTAAATGGGTAGGGGTCAAAAAGTAAGTATACATTTTCAAAGCCAAGTTTTTAAATAATCCCATTAGTTGTCAATTTTTTATTTTAAGAAATCATCGGTAATCTGACATCGGTCTTTTTACCTCTTACATTTAACTTTTCAACCCTTACCTTTGAATACTGCCCACTGAACTCCACCTCTAACCATTTACATTCAAAACCTCCGACAACTGCGAACTGAAAAACTTCCCCCTGAAAAACTTCCCACAAAACCCTAACCAAGTCCATTTTTTTCCTTTCATAGATTCCTTATTTTATTCCATGTCAATAATTTTTAGATTCAGGCTATGGAAAGGAAAATTGCGTGCATTACCGGTGCTACTTCAGGAATAGGAAAAGCCACAGCCATTGCCTTGGCGGGACTTGGCTATGCCATCATCGCAACGGGAAGGCGTAAAGAACGCTTGGAAGATCTTGCCAACGAACTACCGTCAGGTACAGATTTATTGACACTTTGCTTTGATGTAAGGGAAAAGGAAGCAGCCCAAAAGACTTTGGGCAACCTTCCAAAAGAATGGCAGGATATAGATATTCTGGTGAACAATGCCGGGAATGCCCATGGACTTGATCCTATCCAAAGCGGTAGTCTCGAAGATTGGGATGCCATGATGGACATCAATGTAAAGGGATTGTTGTATGTTTCGAAAATAATCATGCCAGGTATGATTGCCAGAAAATCCGGCATAATCGTCAATATCGGTTCCATAGCAGGGAAAGAAGTCTATCCAAACGGCAATGTCTACTGTGCTTCCAAGCATGCTGTGGATGCCATTACCCAAGGAATGCGTATGGACTTGAACCCATTTGGGATCAAAGTGATAGGCATTCATCCCGGCTTGGTGGAGACAGAGTTTTCAATGGTCAGATTCAAAGGAGATGCTGAGCGCTCCAAAAAAGTTTATCAGGGATTCCAGCCCTTGACTCCGGAAGATATCGCCGAGACAATTGCCTTTGCAGTCAGTAGGCCCGCACATGTGGTTTTGGCTGATATTGTGATGCTTCCTACAGCCCAGGCCTCAGCCACTGTCATCAACAAAAAACTTTAAAATAAATCTTCATTGAAATATCTATCCAACATATTCTTCCTACTAATTTTACTCGGTTGCGAGTCCAAGATCAATGAACAAACTTCCAACGGGGTGGAAATCGATGACTTGGTTTCTATCGGAGACGAACAGTTTAAGATCAAATATGAGGTCAGTGAATTGGAACAGAAAATCATCGATGCCGGCTTGGTGGATGTGGAGGTTGTGATTCCGGGGATTTTTGTGGATTTGAAATATTCAACGACTGATAATTTCTTTGGGAAAGATGTATATGGTGATTTGACGAGATGCTATGTGCAGCCTGAAGTCGCCGAAATGCTCAAAAAAGCCCATGAAAAACTGAAAGAATTACACCCTGATTTGACGTTTTTGGTTTTTGATGGCGTCCGGCCCCAAAGCGTGCAACAGATACTTTGGGATGAGTTGGACAAACCCGATAGCGTCAAACCACTTTATGTAGCCGACCCTAAAGTCGGTGGTCTGCACAATTTTGGAGTGGCTGTGGACTTGACTTTGGCATTTCAAGAAAATGGGAAAGCCTTGGACATGGGGACGCCTTTTGATTTCTTTGGCTACCCTGCTTATCCTGACAGGGAAGCCCAGATGCTGTTGGAAGGGAACATTACCAAAGAACATATCCTCAACAGGGAAATACTAAGAATGGCTATGAAGCATGGAGGATTTACAGGCATCGGCTCCGAATGGTGGCATTTTAATGCATTTTCCAGAAAGGAAGCAGGGGAAAAATATGAGATGGTGAAGTAGAAGTTAGAAAGTTAAAAAATTGAAAGGTTGGAAAGTTGCCATGCCTCCAAAATCTTGTTTCTTGCTTCTCGGCTCTAATCTCTCGCTTCTCAACACTTGATACTAAATACTTGCTACTTGATACTATAAAAACATGAACCTAAAAACCTACCTATCCTCCCTACTGCTCGTCTGCGTCATGATGCTGGGCTTGAGCTTGGAAACATTTGCGCAAAGCAATCCCCAATTCCGTGTCTTGGTTTTCAGCCGGACAAAAGGATTCCGCCACCAATCGATCCCCGATGGTGTTGTCGCGCTGAAAAAACTAGCTAGAGACCAGATATTTGATATTTTCACCACGGAGGATGAAAGCTTCATCACCGACAAAAACCTAGAGCGTTTTGATGTCATCGTCATGATGAGCACCACTGGGACGATTTTCAATGATGAGCAAAAAGCCGTTATCCAACGTTTTGTCCAAGCAGGAAAAGGAATAGTTGGTATCCACAGTGCCACAGATACAGAATACCAATGGCCGTGGTATACGAAGCTTATTGGGGCTCAGTTTTTGAACCATCCGCATCAACAGACTTTGAAACTGAATGTGGTCGACCGTCAACATCCGGCAACTTACCACCTCCCGGAAAAATGGGTTTGGTCAGATGAGATTTATGCTTTCAAAAATTTCAACCCTGACGTAAAAGTCCTGATTACAGCCGACGAAAGAACCTATGATCCCAAAAACGGTATGGGAGAATTTCACCCGATGTCCTGGACCAATGAATATGATGGGGGAAGGATGTTCTACACCGCCATGGGCCATACAGACTGGGCATTTTTAGATGATGACTTCCTCAAGCATATCTATGGGGGAATCTGGTGGGCGGCCAAAGGATTCCCAATAGATTAATACCTTATATTTCATCTCCTTAAAAAAAGGCAGGTTTGGAAAACCTGCCTTTTTTTAATTCATTTTTTGGGAAAATACTTTCTAAAAAAACCACCTGATACCGATCCAATATTTCCACTTTATTTCAATTTATATCTACCATATTTCCATTTAAATCTAATCTTCCCAAAAATTCTTCGAGAACTTTGTCATATAATCTTAACTTTTTGAAACAAAGGAGTACAAATGAAAAAACACTGGCTCGAAACCATACTCAAAGAACTTCATTCCGAAGCTTACCATTGGTCGCGGCAGTGTTGCTCATTTGATGAAGATCGGGCCAAAGATGTCCTGCAGCTTGTGTACCTGAAAATACTGGAAGGCAAAGCTGTCTATAAGGAAAAGTCCCAAGTCAAAACCTGGCTGTTTTCAGTCATCAGGTTTACGGCCTACGAAGAAATCAAAAAGGAAGGAAGAAACGCTTCTTTGGACAACCTTCCAGAAATGGCTTATGAAAATGATCCTCCTGAAAATGATTCCCATGAGGCCTTGCTGCAGGCGCTTCCGGAACGGCAAAAGGAAGTGTTGCTGATGGTATTCTACCACGACATGACTTTGGAGCAATGTGCCGAAGTGATGCAGCTACATATCGGCACGGTGCGGACCCATTATGACAGGGGAAAGAAAAAATTGAAAGAGTGGATTGAAAAAACAAGAATCGAAAAGTGATGAGAAACGAAACCGATAAAGAATTACAAAGCTTCTTTGATCAATTAAAGGAGAATGATCGGGGTATTCAAATTCCCGCTTTTCCGGAAGTAATAAAACCAAGAAGTATCAATTGGTGGATTCCAATGGGGATCGCTGCTTCTTTGGCTTTGGGGTTTTTCCTATGGCCCCAGCAAAAACAGGAACTTAATCTTCCGGCTGAGGTAATCATAATCACGCTTGAAAAAGATGAAAATAACAACCAACAAATCCTGATCGAAGAAAAGACATATCTGGAAACTTGGGAATCTCCAACGGCTTCCCTTTTGACCGAATACTAAACCAACAATAAATTATAAAACCATGAAAAAAAACATCCTTTTCCTACTTCTATTCCTCACTATAGGCTTGGCAAATGCCCAGGACATGTTTCAGGAATACCTGTTCTCTGCCGATATCGTCATGAAAAACAGGGATAAAATTTCCCTTTCTGATGCCCAAGCCGAGAAAATCAAAAAAATCCACAGTACCAATGCCGCCGACTTCAGTACACTCAAATGGGATTTGGATGCGGCCACTGAAAAGCTGAAAAAACTGTTAGCAACATCCAAACCTGATGCGGTAGCTGTTTCCAAACAGATGGATGTTGTTTTGGACATAGAAAATCGCTTGAAGAAAAAGCAGCTCAGTACATTGGTGGCCATAAAAAATGAGCTGACAGAAAACCAACAAGCTTCTTTGAATGGATCCAAAAATTGGATGTTATATGCTTCTCCGGCAAAGATTCCATCTACATTTCAAAGCACAAGTCCACAATTCAGAGTTGGTACAGGGCCAATAGATTCTGATGGCAGCTTTGCACAAGAACGTGTAAATGGCATAACTGTCACACCTAACTCCTCAGACTCATACGTTATAAACTCAGATCCAAAGTCTAAGATTTATCTCCAAATGGATCCAAAATCTAAAGGGGATAAACCGGTATACTACCTAAAAACGAAAAATGGATTGGAGGAATTTTTCGATTTTGATAATATCAACCCTGATAATATTCAAAGTATTGAAGTCCTAAAGGGTGAAACAGCAACAATTAAACTAGGTGATAAAGCCAAAAACGGAGCAATCATTATCACCTTAAAAAAAGACAAGCAGGAGGAGTAGGAGAAGTGAAACTGAATAGACCTTTGAGGTTTTTTCAAACCTCGAAGGTCTATTCTTTTTTAAATTAATCCCAAAACCCTCGAGGTCGAAAAGACCTCAAGGGTTCAAAAACCTCCAGTTACTCTTAAAATTCCTTGGAAGATTTTCTTCCTTCATCCTTGCTCGGAGGAGTTCGATAGGCATGTAGTTTTGGCTGATAAAGAAATCATGGAATTGCTTTTCGGTCATTTTTCCCGAGGCCAACATCTCGTTTTTCAAAGCATAGACCTGTAATCCCCCGATCATATACGCCAACTGGTACAGTGGGCCATAACTTCCTTCAAATGACCTTCTGACTTCCGCTTCTGCATTGGCCCGCTCGTGACCGACTTTGTCCACTAGGAAATCGATGCATTGCTGTGGTGTCCATTTGCCAAGGTGGTAATTGAGCGAAAAGACAATCCTTGCCGCCCGGTGCATTCTCCAAAACAACATGCCTACTTTGTCTTCGGCATTTCTTGGGAAATTCTTGTCCCAAAGGTTAAACTCCCAATACAAAGTCCATCCCTCTACCCAAAAGGGCGTATTGAACATCCTTCGGTGAGGGAAATGGCGCTGATTCATGAATTGCTGCATGTGGTGTCCGGGAATCAGTTCATGCTGTACTGTTGCCCTGGAGAAGTGGGGATTGTTTCCGCGCATGCTCATCATTTTGTCGGCATGGGACATTTCGGACGTGGGATAGGAGATGATGATCGTCTCCCCACCCAAAAAGAAGGGACTGACTTTTTGCCTTTCTGCCGACATCATAGAAGTCCGCCAGGTTTCTTTGGCCATTTCTGGAATGGTCATCAAGTCTCTTTCCTCCAAAAAGGTGATCGCTTCCTCTGCCATTTCGGTGACCATCTGCGGCCATTCTCCGGCAGGAACGTAGGTATTTTTCACTTTCTCCAAAGCGGCTTTCCAGTCGTTGCCAAATCCCATTTCCTGCGAGGCTTTTAACATTTCGCGTTCACACCAGGCATATTGCTTTTCCCCTTCTGCCAAAAGTTCTTCCGCAGTATAGGGAATCATGTTGTAAGCGAGTTCCTTTTCGATGGCTACTTTTCCCACCACTTTGCCGATGATTCCCGAACCGTCATCCTTGACCACGGTATTTTCAAAGTGGTTTTTCAAAAATTCCCCATAGGCTTTTAAGCTTTTGTTCATACTAGCCATGGGTTCCTTCATCCACCAAGTGAATTCAGGGTCATAGTCAAAGTAGAATTTGTAAGCTTCTTCTGTACTTTTTCTCATCGCCTCTACTACTTGGGAAGCAAGTTCCGCTTTTTGCCAACTGTCGTAAGGCTTGCTTTTTTTGCTTTGCTCCCATTTGCTTTTCATGGCCATTTCGACTTGGGTAAAAGTAGCCGCCAATTCCTGTGCATTGGGTTTGATGGCCATCCTTCTTGCCTGATAGAATTTTTCCAGTGGGGCCACAAAGTCCACCACATTTTTTACGTCTTTATATTCTTCAAAAGCAGCAGAATGAAAGTAACTTTCCTTTTCAAGGTAATTTTTAAAAATCTGATAGTCCAGTTTGCCATCGGCCGAATAAGAATCATAAGGCATATTCTCGAGGGCTTTCAGCCAATCAAGATACAGGCGGCCGATCCTTTCAAAATATTCATCAGAAAGTGGATTGTTATATTTTCTGTTGAGTGCAGTACGGTCCGCCTGATAGCTCATGATGGCAGGATAGAGTTCGGAGGCGGATACCTGCCAAGCCATCAGGAACATGAGGGAAATAAGGAGCAGTTTTTTCATAGGTTTTGAAAATGGATTTGTTTGCGGAATGATTTCGGAGAGAGACATTTTTTTTCTAAAAGGATTTTTAATTTCCTAAGCCCATTTATTCCTCCATAAACAAGGTATAGAAGTTCTCAGGAGTGATGATGGAAAATTTTGTATCTGGATATGTTTCAAGAAATATTTTTGGGATTTTATGTTTGGATGAAGAATTAAATTTGAATTCAAAGCAGTGGAATTTTCCATCCACTTCCTCCAGGTAATCTATTTCTTGTTGGTCATAAGTCCTCCAAAAATAGGAATTTACGAAGCGCCGGTGATTTTCATTGAATTTTATCCGTTCACTGATACAGAAATTTTCCCATAAACCACCGGTATCTGTTCTTAACTCTACAGCATTGAAATTCCTGATAACTGCATTTCTTATACCCACATCATAAAAATATATCTTTTGGCTTTTGTTAATTTCTTTGCGCAGATTTCTGCTGAATGAGGTTAACCGAAACAATACAAAAGATTTTTCTAATAAATCAAGATACCGTTTGATGGTATTGACATTTGTCCCTGTAATTTGCGCTAACTCATTTAAGGAGGATTCACTTCCTGTCTGTAATGCTACAGCCTTGAGGAGTTTTTGTAAGAGCTCCGGTTTTTTGATGTCCTCAAATTGAAGTAAATCTTTATATAGGTAGTTGGAACTGATTTCCATCAATTCTTCAATTTTTTCATTTCCATCTGCCAAAAAAACCTGTGGATACAGCCCGTACCTTAGATTTTGGCTAAGGGATGCTTTGATCCTGATTAGATCCTCTGTTTGATGGATTTCCTCAAGGGAAAATGGTAATAATAAAAACTGACGGGATCTTCCGGTCAACGGTTCTGAAATTCTGCTCGAAAGTTCGAAACTTGATGATCCCGTAGCTAGAAACTGCACATTGGGAAATGTATCTACCAGTACTTTGAGGACTATACCGATATTTTCAATATTCTGGGCCTCATCAAAAACCACAAGCTTATTTTGCCCAATAAAATCTTTCAAAAGAACCGAATTAGTCGTATTGAGTACATCTTTGAATTCCTGGAGTTCACAATTGATATAGGCAGATTCTTGAGGATAATTTTCCAATAATTTTTTAACCAATGTAGTTTTACCTGTTCTTCTGGCCCCATAAAGAATGATCACCTTTCCCTTGAAAAGGTTCTGAACCAACAGTGTGAATATTTTCCTTTCAATTTCCATTTTAAAAACTGGTATTGTAACTCATAAATTTAGCTAAAAATATGAAGTTGACTTCATGTTTTTAGCTAAATTTGTGAATTTAAGGTTTTGATTCGGAGAAAATTTTAGACTTATCCTTGAAACCTATGCTTCATTCGAAAGTTTTTTGGGGTCTCCTGCCTGAATTTTTTAAATGCCCTATTAAAGTAAGAAAGATTTTGGAATCCCGTCTGAAAAGCAATTTGGGAAATCGATAAGTCCGTTTCCTGAAGCAGGTGACAGGACTTGTGAATACGGAGTTCATTCAGGAATTCGGTATAGGTCTTGCCTGTCCGCTCCTTGAAAAACCGGCAGAATGCTTCCTTGCTCATGTTGGCGGTTTCAGCTACTTCCTTGAGGCTGATGTTGCGGTGGTTCTCAGCAAGGATAAAAGCCATGACATTGCCCATGCGCTTACCTTCAAGTTCAGAATAATCCCTGATAGGAAGTAAGCGGTTAAGTGGTAGCATTGCATGGGGTTGTTGCAAGTACCGGATCATTTCCAAGGCTGCCAGGACTTTTTCCATCCCTGTTTTTAAGGCAAATGTCCGGATGCTGTTTTTAAGGAATTCCTGATTTTCGCACTTGACCACGTAGCATCCTTTGATGGCGTTGACCCATTGTCTGAGTTCCAGAAATTCTTCTACTTCCCAGATTCCTTTACCGAGCGCCTCAAAATCAAAGAAGATCGTGTTGCTGACGGATTTGATGGAATTGGTTTTTTGGAAGTATTCCTCATCAGAACGGAAGACATGCGGCACATTTGAACCAAGCAGGTAAATATCTCCCGGTTCAAACCTCCCCAGATAATCCCCAACCATCAGTTGGCCTTTTCCCTCCAAGATGAGAGTAAGTTGCCACTCAGGATGCTGGTGGAGTTTGTCATAGAAGTGACTCCCTTCATCCACCTGGAAGCGGACAAATTCCTTTTGTGATTTGGGGATTTTGAAGGGGATAATTTTTAGACTCATATTTTAGAAGCGAGAAGCGAGAAGCGAGAAGCGAGAGGCAAGAAGCGAGAAACAAGGGAGTAGAAGGCACTGTCTAGTTTTTCATGCACCTAGCCAAACAAAATAATGGTTAAAATCGATTATAGTGGCTGTCGACTGTCGACCATGGACTATGGACTAATTAATTTTCAATATGATATTAATTTATTTTTACCAAAATATCTAATTCAAAATCAATATGGTATTACTATTGACTAATCAAGTGTAAGTATCAAGCCATTAATCGCTTTACCTTTGGTTAAAAAAAGAAAAGAATATGAATTGGCAAGGTGTATTTCCGGCAGTGACGACCAAATTCCATCAGGATGGAAGCTTGGACATGGACATGTTTTTCAAAAACCTTGATGCGCAGCTCGAAGCAGGCGTACACGGTATCATCCTCGGAGGCACGTTGGGTGAATCCTCGGTACTTAGCTTGGAGGAAAAAATCCAATTGACAACCGAAACGGTAAAGTATGTCAATGGCAAAGTTCCTGTGATCCTAAATATCGCAGAAGGAGCCACGCGAGATGCTATATTTTGGGCACACAAGGCAAAGGAAATGGGCGCTTCAGGTTTGATGCTATTGCCTCCGATGCGGTATGGTTCTGATGCAAGAGAGACCGTCGCTTACTTCAAGGCAGTGGCCAACAGTACAGATTTGCCGATCATGATCTATAACAATCCGGTGGATTATAAGACTTTGGTGACCTTGGCCATGTTTGAGGAATTGACCGATTGCCCAAATATCCAAGCCGTCAAAGAATCCACAAGAGATATCTCCAATGTGACAAGGATGAGAAACCTATTTGGTGACAGGTTCAAAATCCTCTGCGGAGTTGATACATTGGCGATGGAAGAATTGCTGATGAGTGCTGACGGGTGGGTTGCCGGATTGGTTTGTGCTTTTCCAAAAGAGACTGTAGCCGTCTATAACCTCGTGAAGGCCGGAAAGACAGAAGAGGCTTTAAAAATCTACCGTTGGTTCTTACCTTTATTGGAACTCGATATCCATCCGAAGTTGGTGCAGTACATCAAGCTCGCAGAGCAGATGGCTGGCATCGGGACAGAATGGGTTCGCGCTCCAAGACTGACTTTGATCGGGGAAGAAAGGGTAAAAATCGAGAACATCATCAAAGTGGGATTGGAACACAGACCGAATTTGTAATACGATTTACGAATTAAAGGATTTACGATTTACGGGCACCAAGAACAATGTACCAAGTACGAAGTAGGTATGGAAGCACGAAGTACAATGGACGATGTGGGGTGAACTTTAATTGGTTTCTTGGCCTTTTGATTTGAAGAATCTGGATGTCACAAAACTCGACAACTTGATAACTCGACAACAATTACAACAAATAGAACCATTACAACCAATAACCAATTAACCATTAACCAAACTCCTCTCATGACCTACGACCAGATTTTTGCCAAAGCACAGGAAGCATTTTTGTTTTATAAAAACCTTCCAGGAAAAGAGAAAGCGGCTTTTCTCAGAAAAATCGCTGACGGATTGGAAGCTGAAAAAGCAACCCTTATCCCTTTGGCATCCAAAGAATCCAACCTTCCCGAAGGAAGGATTACCGGTGAACTTGGAAGGACCACAGGTCAAATCCGCTTGTTTGCAAAGTTGGTGGAGGAAGGAAGTTGGGTGGAAGCAACCATCGACCATGCAGATCCAAACCGCACTCCGGCACCAAAACCGGATATCCGAAGGTTTTTGACACCACTCGGTCCGGTCGTCGTATTTGGAGCGAGTAATTTTCCCTTGGCATTTTCTACAGCCGGAGGCGACACCGTTTCTGCCTTGGCGGCAGGTTGTCCGGTCATCTACAAAGCACATCCTGCCCATCCGGAGACTTCCAAACTTGTCGCCCAGGTCATTCATAGAGCGGTCGTAGATTCAGCTTTGCCGGATGGAATATTTCAGCATGTGGAAGGTGGCGCCAAAGAAGGACAAGCCTTGGCAGTCCATCCGATTGCAAAAGCCATCGCATTTACCGGTTCACATTATGGTGGCATGGCACTGTTCAAGACAGCCAGCCAAAGGAACGAACCGATTCCTGTTTACGCCGAAATGGGTTCTGTGAATCCTATTTTCACTTTCGAGCAAAAACTTTCTAAGGACATCGCAGGAAGTGCCAAAGCATTTATCTCCTGTTTGACCCTTGGAGTGGGGCAGTTCTGTACCAATCCGGGTTTGATATTTGTCCCCAAAACACTGCAAAAAGAATTTGCCGCAGCAATAAAATCAGAAATCGAGGACATAGCCGCAGCACCGATGCTGCATGAAGGCATTGCGGATGCTTATTACAACGCACTCCAATACCTTCAGGGACGTGAGGAACTCGAGTGGGTGAAAGTTGCCGCAGCCAAAGACCTGATCAAAGGCCATCCTGCCTTGGCAAAAATCAAAGCCAAAGATTGGTTGGGAGATGACAAATTTCAACAGGAAGTCTTCGGGGCATTTGCACTGATGGTGGTGTATGAAGGGGAAGATGATTTGCTTGCCATAGCCGAAAAACTCCATGGACAGTTGACGATTACCATTTGGGCGGAAGAAGAAGAACTCAGCGATAAACTTTTTCTGATCAATCTTCTTGAGGAGAAATGCGGCAGAATGCTGTACAAAGGCGTTCCGACCGGTGTGGAAGTAGGATATGCCATGCAGCATGGCGGTCCATATCCGTCTACCTCTGACAGCAGAAGTACTTCCGTCGGTGTCTATGCGATCAAGAGATTTGCAAGACCGATAGCTTTCCAAGACATGCCTGATATCTTATTGCCGGATGCGCTGAGAGAAAGCAATCCCTTGGCGATTTGGAGGACTGTTAACGGGGAATTTAAAAAGTAAATTCTAAAGTGTAAGTCTTATATGCAGTTACCAAACCGGAATTATATTGACTTAATCGATAGAATTGGCTTTACAATTCTAAGGGCTAGGGAAAATGCAATTAGGGCTGTTAATCTTGAGTTGGTAATATCCAACTGGGAGATTGGAAAGAATATTGTGGAATTTGAACAAGGGGGCAAAGAAAAAGCCGAATATGGTAGTGCATTATTGACTAATCTTTCGAAGGATCTAAAATCCAAATATGGAAAAGGTTTTAGTAAGAGTAATATTTACCTTTTTAGACTCTTTTACATCAAATATCCAATTTTCCAGACAGTGTCTGGAAAATTGAGTTGGAGTCATTACGCTGAATTATTATCTATTTCAGACGATCTTGAAAGGAATTCTTATGAAAAACAAAGTGAAAAAGATAATTGGAGTTTTCGGGAATTAAAGGGACAAATAAATTCAGCATTATTTCAACGGATTGCTTTGAGCAAAGATAAAGCCGGGGTATTGGAATTGGCAAGGGATGGTCATGAGGTCCTAATTCCAAATGACATTATCAAAGATCCTTACATTTTTGAGTTTTTGCAGATTCCGCAAAATGAGATTGTAAAAGAAAAAGGATTAGAGGAATTATTGGTCAATAACCTACAAAAGTTTCTGTTAGAGCTTGGAAAAGGATTTTCTTTTGTCGGTCAGCAATATAAAATTACACTTGATAATGAACATTATTTTATTGACCTGGTTTTTTATCACCGGATTCTAAAATGCTTTGTATTGGTTGATTTAAAAACAAGAAGGGTAAAGCACCAGGATATTGGTCAAATGAACCTTTACTTAAACTACTTCTTGGAGGAGGAAAACACTGAAGGGGAAAATCCGCCGGTGGGAATCATTATCGCTGCTGATAAAAATGAACTCCTAGTAAAATACGCAACTGGTGGTATTTCAAATAAAATATTTGTTTCAAAATATCAGCTTTACCTACCAAACCGTGAAGTTTTGGAGGAAAAAATCAAAGAAATAATAAGTAAGTAATATGAAATCAACATTCTCCTGCATCGACGCCCATACCTGTGGCAATCCTGTCAGACTGGTTTCTGGTGGAGTACCTTTTTTGGAAGGGAAAAACATGGTCGAAAAGCGTCAGTATTTTCTGGACCATTTAGATTGGATCCGCAAGGGGCTTATGTTTGAGCCGCGTGGGCATGATATGATGTCGGGTTCGATGCTTTTTCCACCCCATGATCCTGCCAATGACGTTGCGGTTTTATTTATCGAAACAAGCGGTTGCCTGCCCATGTGCGGTCACGGCACAATTGGGACTGTTACCATTGCGATGGAAGAGGGATTGATCACGCCGAAAATTCCCGGCCAACTGAGAATCGAAGCGCCTGCAGGATTGGTAAGGGTGAGCTATGTGAAGGAAGGCAAAAAAGTCAAATCCGTCAAACTGACAAACATTGCTTCCTACCTTGCCGCCACAGACATTGAGGTGCATTGTGATGACTTGGGTACGCTCAAAGTAGATGTGGCTTATGGGGGGAATTTCTACGCCATTGTTGATCCACAGGAAAATTTCTCAGGAATCCAAAATTACCGTGCCGAGCAACTCATCACCTGGAGCCGGGAAATCCGCAAAAAAATCAATGCTTCCCATCAATTTGTCCATCCCGAGCACCCATCTATCCGTGGGCTTTCGCATTTGCTTTGGACAGGGGAACCTATAGACCCCAGTTCTACCGCCAGAAATGCGGTTTTCTATGGCGACAAAGCCATAGACCGTTCACCCTGTGGGACAGGCACTTCGGCTAGGATGGCACAGTGGCATGCCAAAGGTTTGTTGAAAAAAGGGGATGAATTTATCCATGAGAGCTTTATCGGGTCCAAGTTTACAGGCAGGATAGAAGAGGAAACCACCGTCGGAGACTTTCTGGCCATCGTTCCAAGCATCGAAGGTTGGGCAGTGGTGACAGGCTACAATACCATTTTCCTGGATGACGAAGACCCTTATGTGCATGGATTTCAGGTGATTTAGGAGAAGCGAGAAGCTAGAGGCGAGAGCCAAGATGCGAGAGACAATAAATTCAGAATTATGAATTAATAATGAAGAATGACTGGACTCGATTACAACTACAACCAAACTAACCTGATAACCTGACAACGCGAAGCGGACAACAATTACACCAACTACAACATTTAAATCCAAACATTACCAGAATTCAGTCTCAAGTCTCCCTTCTCACATCTCACATCTAAAAAATGAAACCAACCATTATCATCGGCGGCGGGATCGTCGGATTGTTTACTGCGTATTTCCTTCAAAAGTCAGGAACGGAAGTTATCATCATTGACAAAGGTGACATGCAGGTCAATTGCTCCACCGGAAATGCCGGGATGATCGTGCCGAGTCACATCATTCCCTTAGCCGCTCCGGGCATGATCAGCAAAGGGATTTCGTGGATGTTTTCTTCCAAAAGTCCCTTCTACATCCATCCTAGATTTGACAGGAAGCTCTTGCAATGGTCGTGGTTGTTTTACCAATCCGCCAACAAATCCCATGTTGAGAAAAGTATTCCTTATCTGAAAAACCTCAGTCTGATGAGCAAAGCGCTGTACCAACAATTCAAGGCTGAGCACATTGAGTCAAACTTGGGTTTGATAGAAAAGGGTTTGATGATGATCTACCAAACTTCCGAGGTAGAAAAGGAAGAGATTGAATTTGCACATTTGGCACAGAAACATGGTTTGGCGGCAGAAATCCTCAGCCCCGAGGATATCCGGAATATCGAACCCAACCTTGAGGTAAAAGCCCGTGGGGCAGTTTTATTTCCCGGTGATGCCCACCTTTCCCCCGCTGCTTTGTATGGCTTTTTGAAAAAATATTTGGAAGAAAAAGGTGTGCAGTTCAAAAACGAAGTGACGGTCACCGGATTTGAAACAAAGTCCGATAAAGTGATCGGCGTATTGACTTCGGAAGGAAAAATTGAAGGGGATAAGTTTGTGCTTTGTGGAGGCGCTTGGTCTGCCGAATTGGCTAAGATGTTGGATTTTTCACTTCCCATGATGGGCGGAAAAGGATACAGCTTTATCCAGGACAACAAGCCTGAAATCAAGCAGGCGAGTATTTTGACAGAAATGAAAGTTGCCGTCAGTCCTTATGGCAATCAGATCCGATTTGGTGGAACAATGGAAATCGCCGGCACAGATGAATCCATCAACATCAACCGGGTTAAGGGAATCTTCGAATCCATCAACCGGTATTATCCGGATTTCCAATCCAAATTCCCTGAAACCGATCAGATCTGGAAAGGCTTGAGACCTTGTTCGCCCGATGGGTTGCCTTATATCGGTTTTGCGCCTAATTGGAAGAATGTCCTTGTCGGCAGCGGTCATTCTATGATGGGTATAAGCCTGGCACCTGCCACAGGAAAGATCCTCGCAGAACTCCATGCCCAAAAATCCCCAAGTATGGAATTGGCAGGGTTTAAGGTGGATAGGTTTTGACAATCATCTGTGTATGGATTGCATAATTAACTAAAAGAGCTTAGTTGAATTGATTGAAAAATAACAACAATATTGTTGATACCAGTCCATATTGGATAGATAGCATTCGGTCTTACTAACATACAATCATTATGTATAAGCAAATGAATTCATATGATTAGGAGGATTTTAATTATTAGAACTCTATTTGTTATCGTTCCTGTCCTAATTCTTTGCCCAATATATTGTTGCAGATCCATAATAATAAATTAGCCCAGGCACAGCTAAGCTAATTAATAGCCCTCAATCTAAAACCCCATTCAAAAATACCTGCGTTTTGCCAATCAGATTCTGGTAGGTCTCGGTAGTGAAGCCATGTCCCTGGCCTTGGATAAACTCCACTAAGTGTGGGACATTTTTGGCGACAAGGGCGTCTTGTATAATTTCACTTTGAGAAATAGGGATGACGGTGTCTAAATTTCCATGAAAAAATACTGTCGGGACGGAATTGGGCGTGATAAATCCAACAGGACTTGAATCGGCATATATTGCGGGTTTGGCATTGGGATTTCCTCCAAGTAGGTTGTCCAAGAGCAGCTGGGTAAAAAGACTAAAACCATAGAAACTTACAAGTTCTGTTGGGGGAAAAAAGGCCACAACTGCTTTGACCAGACCATTTTGGTTGTTTTTGTAACTGTGCAACAATGCCAAATGCCCTCCTGCGCTACCTCCGGCAAGGATTATTTCATCGCTGACGTCCCATGTAGACAATTGGGACTGGATGTATGCAATGGCGTTTTTGATGTCTTCCTCTTGGGAAGGAAATTTGTTTGCACCTGTCGATATGTTGAAAAGCCTGTAATTGACCGCAACATAAGCATAGTCATCCTGAACGGCTTCCAACCATGGTTTAAATTGAACAAACTCATCTTTGGTTCCATCCACCCATCCACCGCCGTGGATCCACACAAAAACTTTGGTGCTGCCTGTACTTCTATTAGCTGGCAAAAAAACGTCCATGACTTGCCTCGCATTGGTACCGTATGCAGTATTTAAAAGTTCCGCAGCAACTTCTGGATTTAAGTTCGGTTGAGGGTCATCCTTTTCGACGCAGGAAAAGAGTATAAAAATCCCTAAAAAAAGACTGCCGGCAAATCTCAAAACTGAACTCCTTACCATAATTTTTTATTTATTTGATCTGTGAAACAACGAAAGTAAGGATTACTTGTTGTAAAAAATGGGATATGGTTATTAAGTTAATGGTTATTGGTAATGTCCGATTTAGAACCCAGAAATTTCAACCTTAATGTTTTGGAGACAAAATATCAACAAATATCCAGTATCGATCAAAATCAATTTTTTATATCCTTGAATATTCAAATTTAGAAAATAGTAAGTAATCATGCTTCGAAAAGAAAGATACGCTGCAGTAATAGACCATTTTGCCCAACATATGCCGGTAGCGGAGACGGAACTCGTCTTCGAAAATCCCTTTCAGCTTTTGGTATCCGTGGTCTTGAGTGCGCAGTGCACCGATAAGCGTGTCAACATGACAACTCCTGCGATATTCAGGGATTTTCCTACTCCTGCGCATTTGGCAGCCACCGATTTTGATACGCTTTTCCCCTATATCCGCAGCATTTCTTATCCAAATAACAAGACCAAACACCTCATAGGTTTGGGAAAAATGCTGACGGAAGAATTTGGAGGAGAGGTTCCTTCCACCGTGGAGGAGCTTGTCAAGCTTCCCGGTGTAGGACGTAAAACTGCCAATGTCATCACCTCGGTAGTTTGGAACCAACCCAATATGGCAGTAGATACGCATGTTTTCAGGGTTTCTAAGCGCTTGGGTTTGGTCAATCAAAATGCAAAGACACCCCTGGAAGTGGAAAAGCAGCTGATTAAAAATATCCCAAAGAAATACGTCCACATCGCCCATCATTGGCTGATTTTGCATGGCCGGTATGTTTGCCTGGCGAGGAGTCCCAAATGTCTGGAGTGCAATATCACCCATCTTTGCAGGTATTTTGAAAAAAACAAAGAGGCTATCCTGAACAAAGACGCTATACCCCCAAAAAGGAAAAAATAAATGTGTGGAATCCATGTACTCATCCAACCTGTATCCGATGGCCTAGCTGCCATCCAAAAGATGATGCATGCGACTGAACACCGTGGACCGGATTTTTCTGGTTTCTGCAAAGTAGAAGATGATATATTTTTTGCGGCCAATAGGTTAAAAATCCAAGACCTCAGCGATGCCTCCAACCAGCCGCTTTGGTGCGAAGACCAATCGGCGTTGTTGGTCTTTAATGGCGAACTCTACAACCATCCCGAATTGAAAGAAATCCTGGTCAATCGGGGACACCATTTGGATACAGGTTCAGATTCTGTCGTCTTGTTACATTGGCTAAAGACTTTTGGCAAAAAAGGAATCCAACAACTCAAGGGCATGTTTGCCTTTGTCTTCGCAGATCTTGGCAAGAAGGAGATTTTGGTAAGCCGGGATGCCTCAGGAGAGAAACCTCTTTATTTTCACCAACATGGAAATTCCTGGATATTTTCCTCAGAGACCAAAGGGATTTTGGCAGGAATGAAAAACAAACCCAAAATCGACAAAACCCAATTTCTGCCTTTTTTCTACTACAGGCACAGTATGCCGGACAGGTCATTTTTTGAAGAGGTGAGGCAGGTCTTGCCAGGAGAAATTATCATTCTGGATTTCGATGGGCATGTTATCCAAAGAGAGAAAATGGTTTTGGAGCCAAACCAAAAACATGAAACTTCCCAAAATAAATTTGAAGAAATACTCAAAGAGGCTGTCTCCAAAAGTTTTGCCGCCCAAAGGCCTGTCGGAATGGTGCTCAGTGGTGGTGCAGACAGCAGTCTTCTGTATGCAGTTGGGTATGAACTCACCGGGCAAAAATTCCCAACCTATACAGTGGCTTTGGAAAGCAAGTTACAACACAAATACAGAGACCCCCATTTTGTAAGGATTTTCAACCAACAATATCCTTCCGAAAACAGAGAAATCAGGGTGAATAAGTCAACGCTCATGGATAATTGGGGTGCCTACATCCAATCCATGGACCAACCTATCGGAGACAGCGCAGGTTTTTTGACTTGGCTTGTAGCCAAGGAAGCCAAAGAAGAAGTCAAAGTCCTGATCTCAGGTGCAGGTGCGGATGAGCTTTTTGCCGGATACAACAGGCATCGGGCGTTTAGACATTACCTGAACCATCCCACATTGTTGAGGCAGATTGCCACCTTTTCAGATTTCCCATTTCCAGGATATCTGAAAAAATTGCTACAAAGTATCTCCAAAAATCCTGAAGACACTTTTATCCAAATGGCCGCTGTTGAGAAAATCCCCGAGGCATATTTAGGTTTTTTCAGACCTTGGTATCCCAAAAGCGAATTTGGTTTCAAGAATGCTTTGGATTGGGACAGGACTTTCTACCTGGTCAATGACATTTTGAAAATCCATGACAATGCCTGCATGGCACATGGCATTGAAGGCCGTGCACCTTATTTATATTCTGAGCTACTTGAATTTGCCCTTTTTCAGACAGAAGAGGAATTATTGAAAAGCAAAGGAAAAGTTTTTATCAAGGAAGCCTTGAGGAAACGTGGCCTAGGGCAGATTGCAGACCGGAAGAAACTTGGATTTGGTTTGCCCCTGCAGGAATGGATGGAGGAAAATGATTTTAGGGAATGGATCTTTGAACCCATCCGACAGCTATCAAAAGACTGGGGGGAATGTTTTCCACCCGAAATGCTTAAATTTACAGCGCAGCCAGAAAAGGCAGAAAAGAGACATTTCCTTTTGGTTTGGAACATGTTTATCCTAGCAGGTTGGCTGAGTAAGTTTTCGAAATGAAAATCATTTATATCCATCAGTATTTTGTCACTCCTGCTCAGGGAGGAGGAACCCGCTCATACCACTTGGCCAAAGGCATGGTAGAGGCGGGTATCGAGGTGGAGATGATTACCTCGCACTCTGAAAACTATTATGATTTCAAGCTCATTGACGGGATCAAGATACATTACCTTCCAGTATCCTACCGTCAGGAATATGGGTTTTTGAAGAGAATTTGGGCATTTTCCGCATTTGTGGATCAGACAAAAAAGCTTCTGCTCAAATTACCACGGCCTGATTTTTTATACATTACTTCGACTCCATTGACTACCGGATGGATTGGGCTGTGGGCCAAAAAGAAGCTGGCAATTCCTTTCTTTTTTGAAGTCAGAGACCTTTGGCCGGACGCTCCGATACAGGTGGGCGTCATCCAAAATCCTGTCTTGAAGAAAATTCTCTACAGTCTCGAGTCCAAGATTTACAGGCATGCTTTTAAGGTGATAGCCCTTTCTCCCGGCATCGCCAACTCCATCCGTGAAAAGTGCGATTTCTGCAAAATCCACCTGATCCCTAATTTTGCTGACACTGAGTTTTTCCATCCCATGGAGAAAAAGGAATCAATTCTTCAAAAATTTGGTCTCAAACCGACCTTTACCATCGCCTACGCAGGCGCGATCGGTCAGGTCAATGCTGTCGATGAAATGCTGATCTTGGCAAAAATGGCACAAGACAGAGGTAAGGATTACCAGTTTGCCGTAATGGGAAAAGGATCCAAGGCTGAAGATTTGCTACGCAAAGCAAAGAACTTGGGGCTTCACAATTTTTTCTATTTCCCCTTTGGAAGCAAGGAGGAAGTCCGTCAGCTCTTGTCGGTTTCGGATATGGCAATGGTCACCTTTGCCCACCTTCCTGTACTTAAAACCAACAGTCCCAATAAATTTTTTGATGCCTTGGCAGCAGGAAAGGGAATCATCGTCAACCATAAAGGTTGGGTGTACCAATTGGTCAGGGAGTATAGTTTGGGAATTTATTTCAATCCTGAAAATCCCGAAGTAGCTTTTGAAAAGTTGGAAAAAATGGCTTCAGATCAAAAATTACTTCAGGAAACTCAAAAAAATTCCCGTGAATTGGCTGAGAAATATTTTTCAAAAGAGATAGCTATTCAAAGGCTTCTTGCAGTTATCGATCCGGACAAATTCGGAAAGGATTTTAGGGACGAGGTTTATATCCTGACAGCTTGAAGATTTTTTCAGTGTCGGATTCTTCCATCAATTCCCATAGCGGGACATCTTTGTTGAATTGGTAATCGTCCACAATATTCCATCCAAGCCACCTCCCTACTCTACCCGGAGCGTCAGGACTGATTTCAACGGTGGATGGTGCTTCGCCGGTATATTTTCTGATTTCAAAGGGATTGGTTTCGAATAGCAGGTCATTTTCCACAAAATAGGACCAAATCAAAACTTCATTGTCAAAGCATGCTGCCACCTCTTCGCTTGAATAGCCGATGATAAACTCATCCGGAGTGCAAGGAAGGATTGCTTTGGTAAAATGATAGGCCTTGCCATAGTATATCATTTCGGCTACGAGGGAATTTTGCTTGAGGTCAGTCTTATTGTACACGGAAGAAATCGCTGTAACAATCATCGGTACAATGTATTTGGCTTCATACCTTTTTGCAATATATTCAGGCAAATCCGGTACCTGAAACCGATGGTCCGAAGGCAGAAAATAGTCCAAGCCAATGACGACCATTTCTTCGTCGATATAAAGATCAGAGCTAAACCCGCTGACAAAAGTATAGACCTTTGGCACCTTAAATTCCGGAAAATAGTGCTTGATATACTTGAAGGCATCGCTCAAGTCTTTTTCCAAACCTGTGACATCAGGGTAGTGAATCATCACTTCATCGTAAAGTTCACGCATCAGCGTATCCTGATGGGTAGCAAGAAGATCAGCAGCCAAATCCTCTTTAAAGGGATAGTTGGACGTCAATAGATACTTTTCTGCGAAGTAGGAGTGGTTTTCAAAAAGGTAAGTGAATTCGTCAGGGGTTTTTGCTGAAAAGAAATCGTTTTCCAACCTTACAATCTTCAATTCTAAGTCTGTATTGAGGATATCTTCGTCCAAATGGCAATGCTCGGTTTCCTTTTTGCAGGATGAAAAAATTATAACAAGACTCAAAATTGCAGAAAAGAGAATTTGGTTTTTCATAAGAATGCCAGGCGGGTATAGAACTTGCCCAAATCTACAAGGAATCTTAAAATTATTGGTTGATTTTTTTTTCAAGGGGGTAACTAAATTAACTTATATTGTTGAGTTTAGTTACAAATTGTTTCTGTTCATTTACAGTTTTAAGTCAATGATTGCTTCTGAAATAACATTCATTGACTGATTGGGTTATTAAATATGTAATTCAATACCTAACCAACAAAAAATTATGAAAACTATCAGATCAAAATGGTCCTTGGCGACCTTAGCCTTATTCTCGGCAGCACTTGTGCTTTTCTCTTCTTGCAATGAGAATGACCCAATTACACCTGACCCCAATATTGTAGAAGTAGCAGCCTCAAATACTAATTTTTCAACATTAGTAACTGCAGTTCAGACGGCAGGATTAGTACCCACACTTTCAGGTAAAGGTCCATTCACAGTATTTGCACCTACAAATGATGCGTTCAACAGATTTCTTACTGCAAATTCCCTTACTGCAGCTCAATTATTGGCTTCCGATGGATTGGAAGAAACTTTGACCTACCACGTAGTAGGTGCTTCAGTTCCTTCTTCTGCGGTCACTGCAGGTAAAGTTACCACCGTATCCGGTGATCCTTTTTATGTTAGTATTGCCCCAAATAATGAAATCTGGATCAATGGAAATACCAAAATTATTTCTACTGATGTAGCGGCATCCAACGGAATCATTCACGTACTTGATAATGTGATAACAGCTCCCACGCAGAATATTGCCGAAATTGCGATTGCCTCCACTACTGCGGCAACTCCCCAATTCACACAATTGGTAGCTGCTTTGGTCCGGGCCAATCTTGCAGGAGCATTTCAAGGTGGTTTTAACGACAACTTAACCGTATTTGCGCCAACTGATGCGGCATTCCAAGATCTTTACACTGCCTTAGGTGTTTCAGGTGTTGATGAAATTGATTTGGCAACTTTGACCGCTGTTTTGCAGTATCATGTGGTTCCTGCTAGGGCTTTCTCTCAAGATTTGAGACAAGGTGCATCTTTGCCTACCTTGCTTTCAGGTAAAAATCTTACAGTAAATTTATCCAACCTAAAAATCAATGATTCGGGACTAGTTGCAGCGGCCTTGAATATCCATGCCACCAATGGGGTAATCCATGTGATTGATAAGGTTTTGTTACCGCAATAATTATGACAGTTTATGGGCCATAGTTAACAGACTATAGTTAATAGACCATGGTCGATAGAATTTGAAATAACTTTCAAATACTTAATGAGTATCTGTTTTAATATGGAGTAAATTAAATGGAAAAAGTGCCGGTAACCGCCGGCACTTTTTATTTGCTCGTTATTTTTTGGTTATTTCAATCCGTGGAAAATAAATTGGTAATTGGAAAGGCACTATTGAAATACATGAGTTTCAAAAAACTCAGCAATTACCTTTTGCTTTTGTCTTCCTATCAAATCAGCAGATTACTTGGAAAGCCTAGAATTTGGGGCCTTCCAACCACATTGTCCATTGAACCGACGACAAGCTGTAACCTCCGCTGTCCCGAATGCCCGAGTGGGTTGCGGAATTTTTCGAGGCCTACAGGAATGATAGAAGAGCAACTTTTCCGTGACATCATAGACCAATCAAAAGACTATCTCACCTTCCTCCATATTTACTTTCAGGGAGAGCCTTTTCTTCATCCAAAATTTTTGGATATGGTTTCTTATGCGGACAAAAGCAAGGTCTTTACCTCCACTTCTACCAATGCCCATTACCTGAATCAAAAAAATGTGGAATCTATCCTTTCATCAGGATTAAAGCAGCTTATCGTATCTATGGACGGCATCACACAGGAGATTTATGAGGATTATAGGATTGGGGGAAACCTTGAAAAAGTAAAAAAGGGGCTTTCGCTTCTGCTTCAAACAAGAAAAGAATCCAGACAGCTTTACCCAAGAATTGTCCTTCAGTTTCTTGTGACGGGCAAAAACGAGCATCAGATTCCTGCCCTAAAAGATTGGGCTATAGAAGTCGGAGTGGATGAATTACAGCTGAAAACCACCCAAATCTATGATTTTGAAAAAGGATCACCTTTGATTCCAAGTGACCACCGATATTCCCGCTACTTACCCAATGGCAATGGGACCTGGAGACTCAAGAAGAAAATCGAAAATAAATGTTGGCGTATGTGGCAAGGGGCAGTTTTGACTTGGGATGGCAGGATGCTGCCTTGTTGTTTTGACAAAGATGGACAACATGTGATGGGAAAAATCGGAGAAAGCAGTTTCAAGGAAATCTGGAAAAATGAGACATATTCGAAATTTCGGAAACAATTGTTGGAAGATAGGTCACAAATTGACATCTGTAAAAACTGTACGGAGTAATTGGAATAGGCCTAATTTAATTGCTATGATATTTCTTTACTGCATGGAATAGTTATCTTTACACAGATTTTCTCCCATTTTATAAAGAAAACACCCTGGGTTTATACGATATATTTAAACAAGTATGACCAAGTTGCCAATCAGATGACACACCAATACCTTATGTATTTTCAGCCCAAATTATTTCTAAAAAAAGCCTTAGGAATATTTTTCATTGCGATTGCTGTGCTTTGCTTCGATTCAAATGTCGCACAAGCCCAATCAATGGCTGACCTCAGCAGCATCAAAGTAGATGACCTTTCTGATGCTCAAATCCAGGAACTTATCCGCCGAGCCAATGAAGCCGGACTGACTGAGTTTGAGCTGATCCAAATGGCTAGGTTGAGGGGTGTTTCTGAAGTGGAACTGGAAAAACTGAGAGGAAGAATAGAAAAAATGGAGTTTTCGGGTTCTGCTGGAAGACCCGGGGCTACACCTTCCAAGAGAGAACCGAGAAGACAAAGTGACCTAAATGAAATAACAGAAGGTCTTTTCAAAGAACAGGATGACTTTGGCATATTCTTCGAAGAACCCTCCCCTTATTTTGGTGCAGACATCTTTTATAATAAAAAGAGGAGGTTGAGTTTTGAACCTAATCTCAATATCGCGACACCCAAAAATTATGTTCTTGGTCCGGGTGACCTGATTTATATTGATGTATATGGACAATCGGAAAAGTACTATGAAGCCACCATCAGTTCAGATGGCTTTATTCTTTTAGATAATGTAGGGCCTGTGGGGCTTTCAGGTAAAAGCATTGAAGATGCTGCCATCATTATCAGAAACAGGCTTTCCAATTTTTATACAGGAATGACCGGAAGCAATCCCAATACCTTCATGCAGGTAACCCTGGGGAATGTCAGGACGATTAAAGTTCATTTGGTAGGAGAACTGAGGCTGCCAGGCACGTTTACTTTGAGTGCCTTTTCTACGGTATTCAATGCACTGTATGCTGCGGGAGGGCCTAATGACAATGGGACTATGCGGCAGGTAAAAATAATCAGAGATGGAAAAATCGTTTCAACAGTCGATATTTATGATTTTTTGATCAACGGAAATGCAAACCTTAACTTCCAATTGAAGGATCAGGATGTGGTAATGGTCGATCCCTTTTTATCCAGAGTAAGTGTCTTGGGTGAGGTCAAAAGACCAAAAATCTTTGAGGTGAAAGAAGGTGAAACTTTTGCAGACCTTTTAAAATATGCAGGAGGATTTACCGACTTGGCTTTCAAAGACAGGATCAATGTCATCAGAATCACGGGTAAAGAAAAAGCAGTTTCGGACATTTTCAATGAACAATTTTCAATTTTTACTGTCAAAGGTGGTGATGAATACACAGTTGGCAAAGTATTGAACAGGTTTACAAACAGGGTGCAAATCAAAGGCGCGGTTTTCAGAGAGGGTAACTTCTCCCTTACAGAAGGACTGACCCTTTCTCAATTAATTAAAAACGCAGATGGTATTCGAGGTGAAGCCTATATGGAGAGGGCAAGTATCCTGAGGACATACGATGACCTTACTACCGAAGTGATTTCAGTTAATTTAAGGGGTATTTTGGAAGGTTCCACTCCTGACATTCCCCTCCGGAGAGAAGATGTAGTCAGGATTTCAAGCATTTATGATCTTCAGGAAGAGTTTTATGTGCAAGTTACCGGAGAGGTTAAAAATCCCGGCACATACCCTTATTCAAAGCAAATGACAGCCGAAGACCTCATTATTTTGGCAGGAGGACTGAGAGAATCTGCAAACATAGATGACATCGAAATCGCCCGGAGATCTGCCACGGAAGATTCGGGGACTTTTTCCGAATTGGTCCCCATCAAAATAAGCATAGGTCTCGATATTCAAGAAAACCCTGTTATCCTTAAGCCTTTTGACAATGTCGTGGTCAGGAGAAAGCCGAATTTTACACTCAACAAACAGGTGCAGATAGAAGGACAGGTGAATTCTCCTGGTATATTTTCAGTACAGACTGCAGAAGAAAGGATCTCAGATGTGATCAAAAGAGCAGGTGGATTGACTCCTTATGCCTATACAAAAGGCGCTACCTTGATCCGAAGGACGGAGTTTTTTGATACAGAATCTGAGCAACTCAGAAGACAGCGAAACCTACAAGACCTACAGCAAAAGCTACAGCAGGATCCCAATAATACAGAAGCACAGGAATTGTTGTTGCAGAGGTTGTTTCTAGAGATCGGGAATGTTGATCTAGGAACTTCCGAGGGAGCGATTGCAGCCCAATCCAAAAGGGAAGCCATCACCGGGATCTCTGAAAACAAGGCAGATTTAGCTCCTATCAGGATCCGGCAGACGGAGGCCGTGGCCATTGATTTGGAAGAAATCCTTAAGAATCCTGGCTCCGATAAAGACCTTATCCTTGAAGAGGGTGATGTGATATCCATACCAAGGCAGCTGCAGACTGTCAGGCTGAGAGGAGACGTAGTCTATCCTGCGACCGTAAGGTTTGAAAAGGAAAGAGGGACAAAATTCTATATCAACAGGGCAGGAGGATTTGATATTCGTGCCAATAGGAAAAGAACCTATGTGGTCTATGCCAACGGAGAAGTGGCAAGGACCAAGAGCTTTTTGGGACTCAGGTCCTATCCGGCTGTCGCTCCGGGAGCAGAAGTGATCGTACCTACCAAAGGACCCAGACTTCCTGTCAGACCCGGCGAGATAGTGGGAATAGCAACCGCACTTGCAACACTTGCATTAGTACTCACCCAAATCAATCCATGATAAATATGAACAGGCCACAACATATTTTGGATGATAAGATTACCCTGAAAGAAGTCATCCTCAACTTACGTGGTTGGATATCCTTCTTTCTTGGTCAGTGGAAAACTTTTATTTTGGCAGCAATACTTGGGATTGTATTTGGTGCTTTGGTGTCTATATTTAAAAAGCCGGTTTACCATGCAGAGACCACCTTCGTTTTGGAAGAATCGGACATGGGCGGAATGGGACAGGTCTCAGGATTGGCTTCACTGCTTGGAATCAATTTGGGTTCGATGAGCGGTCCTTCTGGAATTTTCCAAGGGGAAAATATCATGGAACTCTACAAATCTGACAACATGTTGGGCAAAACCCTACTGAGTCCGTTTGACAGCAAAACCCTACTTATCGACAGGTTTATTGAATTCAATAAGCTTGACAAAAAATGGAAAAGTAAAGTGGATTTGGGAAGTCTCAATTTCTCCATTCCTAGGGAAAATTTTTCGGTGACCCAAGATTCCGTGGTCAAAGAAATATCAAAGCTGATAAGGGAAAAACATCTGGTTGTGGAAAAACCCAATCGGAAATTGAGCATCATATATGTCACCATCAATTCCAAGGATGAGCAATTTGCGAAGGTATTCAATGAATCCATGGTCGAAAGGGTCAATAATTTTTACTTCGAAACGAAAACCAAAAAAACTGCTGAAAATCTTGATATTCTCCAGATACAGGCAGACAGTGTCAGGGCAGTGTTGGATGAAAACCTTATGGAATATGCAAACATGGCTGACAGGATCCCCTTTCCAAATGCACTCGTCCAAAGTGCTACAGTGGATAGCCGAAGAAAGCAAGTGGACATACAGGCTGCATCGGCAGTTTTTGCCGAGATAACCAAAAACCTGGAAATCGCCAAAGTCAACCACCGCAACAATTCGCCTCTGATACAGATCATAGATTCGCCGCGTTATCCGCTGAAAAGTACAAGGATCAAACTATTGAAAGGAACAGTTTTCGGTGCGGTTCTCATGATCTTGGTGGCTATGATTCTATTGTACTTTAGACAATTATACCGCCTTCATGTAGAAGGAAGTTGAATTTTTATCATGTCCCGATATGATAGAAAAAATCACTTCCCATACTTTCATAGGCCTATTTAAGAGCAAATCGATTCAGAATTTTATTTTTTTGATCACCATTCAGGCTTCCAATATTGTAATTACACTGATTTCGATGCCTTTATTGATACAGTCCATTGGTGTAGACGGGTTTGGATTGGTCAATCTTTCACTTTCGGTAATAATCCTTGCCAATATTCTGGTAGGTTTTGGGTATAACCTTAGCGGTCCTAGGGAAGTGGCGTTGCACCAAAGTGACAAAGAGACCCTTTCCCATATTGTCTCCAATATCGTTTTTAGCAAAGTCCTGATGGCAATGTTGGCCACTTTGGGGATCGTGTTTGCGGTGTTTGGACTTAATATGTTCAAAGAGTATCAGTGGATATTACTCTTTTCTGTCTTGCTTTTGTTTTCTGAGGCCACGCTTCCGCTATGGTTTTTTCAGGGAATGGAAAAAATGAAATTGATTTCTATCGCCAACGTTTTGAGCAAGTTGCTATACCTGATGGGTATCGTGTTGTTTATTAATAAGCCTGATTCAGCCAAATGGGTAAATTTCATCATGGGAGCCTCAGGTTTGGCGATCAATATCTTACTCCTACTATATATCCATTTTATGCTGGAAGTTAGGTTTTACAAGCCAAAGTTTGTACAGTTGTTCGCTTCCCTCAAGGACAATGGTCTTCTTTTTTTGTCCAATATTGCTACCCATATTTCAGTGCATGGGGGATTGATTATTTTAAGTTTCTTTTCGGTCGCAGAAGTATTGGGGATGTTCAGCTTGGCAGAAAGGATATCGATGGTCCTGCGGATGTTCCCCTCAATGGTGATTCATTCTATTTATCCCAATGCAACGAAATTATTAAAAGAAGATTTATCTGGCTTCAAAATTTATATAAAGAAAGTAAGTTTTTGGTCTTTGGTCATCAGTTTGATGATTTCCCTGGTCATCTTTGCATTTGCCCCGTTTATCATTCAATTACTTTCCAAAGCAGAATTGGCGGATTCGGTAGCATATTTAAGAATCCTGGCTTTTACTCCTTTTTTGGCTTCTCTGAACATTATGAATGTTGTAATTTTTCTTGCCAAAGGCCAAAATAAGCTTTTCTTTAAATCATCGTGGATGATGGTAATCTTTATGCTGTCAGTTTCGATATTCCTTACCAACCAATATGAAGCGATTGGCCTTTGCTTTGCTCTCTTGTTAACAGAGATTGTAGTTTTCTTGATTTGCTGTTCCTTAAACTGGGTTTATAATAAAAATTTGGTCTTAATTATCTTCAAAAAAAATGTTAAAAATGCTGGGTGAAAGAAAGAAGATTTGTTGCGGATGTGGAAATGATAAAGACAATTCAATTTTTCTTGCCCATGAGAAGATGCTGGGAATGGGTGGAGCATTCGAATACCTAAATTGTGCCGCTTGCAAGTCCATTCAGATTGTTGATATCCCCGATCATATGGATGTGTATTATCCTGAAAACTACTACGCTTTCGGAAATCTGATTAAAAGTAAAG
The DNA here is from genome assembly GCF_022538055.1 of Cognataquiflexum nitidum. Classification (GTDB taxonomy): domain Bacteria; phylum Bacteroidota; class Bacteroidia; order Cytophagales; family Cyclobacteriaceae; genus Cognataquiflexum; species Cognataquiflexum nitidum. The sequence goes on from NZ_JAKZAM010000011.1 coordinate 86,855, forward strand.
GTTTAAGGAATCAGTTTAAAAAAATCAGAAAAACTTTGTTTGATTGGAAACTATGGTTTTTCAGTTATCCTGAATACTATAATTGGCTGAGCCCACTCAAAATTTCTAAAGACGCTGCAATTGCAGACATTGGGTGTGGAAACGGTCAGTTGTTATATGAATTGAGTTGTACAGGCTACACAAATCTTCATGGATTTGATCCATACCTAAAAAAAGAAACGTCAACAAAAGGCCTAAAACTTCAAAGAAAAGGCCTATATGAAGTGTCGGGTCAATTCAACCTGATCATGCTTAACCACTCCTTTGAGCACATGGTAAATCCTTTGGAATCAATGAAAAAGCTCTCCGAGCTCCTAAAACCCAAGGGACAGCTATTGATCAGGGTTCCAGTCACTGATGCTGAGGTTTGGGAAAAGGAAGGTATAAATTGGTTTCAACTTGATGCTCCCCGGCATTTTTTTATCCCTAGTCAACTTTCGATGAGAATTTTGGGTGAAAAAGTAGGGCTGAAATTAAACTTGGTTGTTTTTGATAGCAATGAGAATCAATTTGTTATTACAAATCTCTATAAAGATGGAAAAAACATGAAAGAGTATAATTCAACAAATCTGATTAATCAAAAATTTATAAAGAATTGGAAACAAAAAGCAGATATTCTTAACGAAACTGGAAAAGGAGATCAAGCTTGCTTTTATTTTAAAAATAATGGATAAACACCTCGAAAGAATAACCAGTTTAAAACCCTCAGTCGCAATCATTATTATAAACTGGAATAATTATGCAGATAGTAAATTGTGCTTGAATTCTTTAAAAAAATGTGTTTATAAAAATTTTAAAGTTGTTGTCGTGGACAATAACTCCGAAGATGGGTCAGGCCAAAAACTCAAAGAGGAATTTGGAGATTTTGCAATATTTCTTTTTAATAGAAAAAATCTTGGCTTTTCCGGTGGAAATAACGTGGGAATTAAATTTGCCTTGGAGAATGGATTTGAATATGTAATGGAGTTAAATAACGATACTGAGGTCGAGCAAGACTTTTTGGATAAGCTTATAGATTCAATTAATGACAGTCAGGAATTTGGTGCTGCCCAACCTTTGATTTATTATAATGGGATAAAACGAAATATTATATGGAATGCAGGAGGCACATTAATAAATTCATTAGGGATTTCACTTACACGAAAAGAAGGCAAAACAAATAAGGGAAATTTAAAAGGAGAGGAAACTGATTGGATTACAGGATGTGCTTTTTTGATAAAATCCGATGTTCTTAAAAAAACCGGACTACTAAAAGAATTTTTTTTCTTTGGGTCTTTTGAGGATGTGGACCTTTCAGTTAGAATTAAGGAACAAGGTTATAAATTATGGTTTGAACCATCCTCGGTGATTTACCATTCTGTTGGGAATTCTTCCAAATCCAAAGAAAAAGGAAAAGAAGGTTATCTCAATCCCCAAGTTCATTATCTGGTACAACGAAACCAAATTATCTTTATAAAACAACACACAAATTTATTTTTTATACCTTTGGCACTTGCTTTTCAATTTGTAAAAATAATTGGCTTTTCAGCTTATTTCTTAATTAGAAGAAGGCCTTTAAAATTGGAATTGGCTTGGAAGGGATTTCTAGATGGTTTATTTAAACAATATCATGATTAACTTTGCAGAGATTGAAAATAGGGTAATGGAATTCAGAAATTCACTCCCATTTCCCCATATGGTTATAGATGGGTTTGTTGAAAAAAAACTTGCTGATAGCCTAACAGATGAATTTCCTAATATAGGAGACAGTAGTCTCTACAATTATTCTAATCCTTTGGAAAAAAAATCTGCTTTGAATGATTGGAATAAGTTTCCTCCAAATACATATAAATTATTTGAATTTCTTTGTTCAGATTTTTTTGTTTCCTATTTAAGTAAAACTTTAGGTATAAAGCTTTATCCTGATTTTGGACTACATGGTGGCGGATGGCATATGCATCCCGATGGAGGAAAATTAAACCCTCATCTTGATTATAATATCCACCCAAAACTTGGGCTTCAAAGACGTATAAATTTAATAATTTATTTATCAAAAGATTGGTTACCGGAATTTGGAGGTCATTTTGGACTTTGGAGTAATAATCCCCTCACTAATAAGCCTGAAAAATTAGAAAAAGAGGTAGAAATTAAATTCAATAGGGCTGTTTTATTTGACACCACATACAAATCATGGCATGGCCTCAGTAGACAAGTGAACACTGGTGGTAAAAACATAAGAAAATCCTTGGCGGTTTATTATTTATGCGATCCACCTGAAGGTGCTGAAATTAGGGAAAGGGCACTGTATGCAGCTACAGAGGATCAAAAAGACAATCCTGAGATTGAGGATTTGATACAAAAGAGGGCGCATAGCTTGTTTTACAAAGACCACTACATTTCAAAAAGCAACGAGAAATGATCCAAATTCACTGTTGAGAAGGTAGAAAATTCAAAGATGGTGTTTGTTAGTTAAATTGGAAAGAAGTAATTTGGATAGCAATAAAGGTGTCTGTATTTAGCAATGGGATTAATCTGTAAAATATGAAACCCATTGTGATCTTTAAGTTTGATAATTGATCCTCACTATCAATTTTGTGGATTTCTAGATGTTTTAATTTCCTAATTTTAATTTAGCCGGATGAATTAATGTTGACATAAGGGAATTACAAAAAGTAATTTTTTCAATTTATTATAAAAAGAAAATTCCCCAAGAAATTGACTTTTAAAAAGTATTGTTATTTTGACCTTAATTAGATTGTAATTCATTGATCGCTCAGATACTCTTTGTTTTAGCCCTGCTTGGTTATGCACCTCTCCTCTACTATACCTTGAAGGCAATAATCTTCAAAGTGAAATGGGAATATATGGTATTTTTTTTGGCCGCATACCTACCCTTCCATACTACCTTTTTAAGTATTGTACTTCAGTCAACCGAATCGACTTTTCCTGTAAAATTTTTCCAATTGGCCAAAGACCTGATAGTCCTTCTCTCGGTTTTGGTTTTCGTGTTGTCCCAGAGGAGAATTTTTGAATATCCATTCCGCTTGCATATTGTGGATTGGCTGGTTTTGTACTTCACCGGATTGGCATTCTTATTTCTGTTTTTACCATTGGGAGATACCACATTTGTCAACAAAGCCCTTTATTTTAAAAACCTCCTCATACCTGCCTTGGTCTATTTTGTGGGGAGGAACACAAATTTTGATGATTTGGAAGTAAGAAGGCTTTTTCAGGTAATTTTTGTGGTTGCGATTTCTGCCTTTGCAGTCAACCTTATGGAAAGCCTGATTGACAGGCACCTACAAAACTTTACTGGATATCCCCTTTTTAATCAATTGGTAAATAATATGGAGCCTTCAGGCAATTTTGGATTGACTTGGACTTTTGAAACTCAAGCCGTAACCAAACGTCTAGCTTCCTTTTTTGCAGATCCCCTCGAACTCGCAAGTTCCGTTCTATTGGGTTTTGCAACCGGTTTGATCTGGTTTTTGACAACAAAAAGAGAAGCTTCCTTTCCTTACATTTTGGTCATGCTTTGTTCCATGGGGAGTTTGTTTTTTGCAAGTTCCAGGGCAGCTTTTGGGGCTTTCTTTATCATGATTTTTTTTATTGCGGTGATTTTTAAGCTCCATAAGTTGATACTTTTCGGTTTTGGTTTGGCAATGACTTTTGTGATTTTCGTGGTTTTCTTTGCTTCTGAGGATTTCTTTTATTTTGTAGTAGATACACTTACATTCCAAAATGCTTCTAGTGTCGGCCATGTGGTGGAATGGTTGGTTGCACTTGAATCCATGATAGAGAGCCCTTTTGGTATTGGCCTTGCCATGAGTGGCAACTCTGGAAGCGTCACAGACGAAGCAAGAGTCGGTGGTGAAAACCAGTTTCTGATTTATGGTGTCCAATTGGGGTTTTTGGGAATGATATTCTACATCATGTTGCTAGGATTTTCCATAAGTCGGTCCGTCAGGGTTTTTAGACTTACCGATAATGTAATGTCAGCAAGGATAGCCTTTTCAGGAGCTGCTGTGAAAACAGGGCTTTTATTACCTTTATTTACTGCAAATGCAGAAATGTATTTATATGTAAGTTGGATTTCTTGGTGGATGGTGGGATACACCATGAATGAATATTCTAAAATCCGACACAATCATGTCTAAGCCCAAGGTTTTGATCGATGTATATTACCTCTATGTGGCGCAGACTGGCATCAGAACCTACATGGTGACGCTTTGCGAGGAGATTTTCAAAAACCCCAAAAGTGACTTTGAATACGTAATCAGCCCGGATTTTCAGAAAGTGAAGCAAAATCATTGCTTTCGGGGAAAAACCGCCAAATGGAAAAACATCCTGTTTCAACTTCTTTATTTCCTCAGAAAGCAATTTACTCTTCCTTTTCTCTCCTATTATCACAAGGCTGATCTGGTATTTAGCCCTGACATATTAAGTCCAATCTGGTCTAGGGGAAAAAAAGTCTCCGTGCTCCATGACACTTTCTTTTGGGACAATCCTGACCATTACCAGAGACTTTGGTTGAAATACTACCTTTATTTTTTGGAAAAAGGATTAAGGAAAAATGGGGAAATCATTACGATAACCCAATTTTCCAAAACGAGATTACAGGAATTGCCTGCTTTTAAATCTATTCCCATCCGAGTAGTGTATCCTGCCTCAGGGCTATCGGGGGGGACAGTCGCTTCTAAAGAAAATTCGGTCATTTCTTCTAGGTATTTGCTTCATGTGGGAGTGTTGGAGAAAAGGAAAAACCTCGGTATGCTGATCACCGCATTTGATAAACTCGTAAGGATGAAGGGCTATGAAGACCTCCGTTTGATTTTGGTAGGACAAAGAGGCCCACGAGAAACTTTGGATGATTATGATTATTTGACCGCATTGGTGGCTTCTTTGGGATTGACAGATAGAGTCGATTTTACCGGATACGTGGCGCAGGAAAAGCTGGCAAACTACTTCCAAAATGCCTTGGGGTATGTTTTCCCATCGGCTAACGAAGGTTTTGGACTGCCTGTTTTGGAGGCTTTTTCTTTTGGCTTGCCCGTTATCATTTCCAAGCAGGGGGCATTGATGGAAGTTGCGGGAGGTGCTGCTTTGGTTTTGGAGAAAAATGATTCGGAAGCACTTTTTCAGTCCATGAAGCTTTTGGTGGATGATATTGAGCTCAGAAAGGAATTGGGCGAAAAAGGGAGAATCAGGTTGAAGGAATTTTCCACGGAGAAGTTTTTCCTATCTTTGGAGCAAGCATTTAAAGAAATTCTGAATGGGTAATTTCCTCGGCAAAACCATCTCCAAACTCGCAGGCATTGACCTCAGCGACCGCTTTGGAGCGGAATGGGACTCGTTTTCCACTTTGGGGGTGATGGTTAGAATGGGGATTTGGATGGTCAGGGGGATGTTGGTAAGGTGGAGGTTTGGAGCAGCTAAAGGGCTGTTTTTGATCGGAAAAGACGTCACCATCAGACAAGCGTCTTATATCATTGCGGGCAAAAATTTCATCGCCCAAGACCATTGCGAGATCAATGGCCTTTCCCAAAAAGGTTTGGTTTTTGGAGACAAGGTCACCATTGGGAGTTACGCCATCATCAGACCGACCAACCTCTATGGAGGAGAAGCCGGAGTCGGCCTGAAAGTCGGAAACAACAGCAGCATCGGGCCTTATGCCTATATCGGCTGCTCGGGATACATCGAGATTGGAGACAATGTCATGATGTCTCCACGGGTCAGCATCTATTCGGAAAACCATAATTTTTCTGAAACAACAATGCCCATGATCGAGCAGGGAGTGACCCGCTCTTTCGTCAAAATTGAAGATGATTGTTGGTTAGCTGCCAACTCAGTAATCCTAGCGGGAGTGACAGTGGGAAAAGGTTCAGTTGTCGCAGCCGGAAGCATCGTCACCAAGGATGTGCCTCCCTACAGCATCGTGGCCGGAAATCCCGCCAAGATCATCAAAAGCAGAAAGTAAATGAAGACCAACACCGTAGAAACCTGGAAAAAATTCGGAAAGGAGGACCCTTACTATGGGGTACTTTCTGATCCAAAATACAAGTCTGACAAAATCACAGATAATGGTTTGTCTGAATTTTTTGCTACCGGGGAGACCTATGTCTCTGAGACATTGCATAGAATCAAACGGCTTTATGACTCTGATTTGTCCAAAGCGGCTATCCTTGATTTCGGTTGTGGAGTAGGGCGTTTGGCGATACCTTTTTCTTTTGTTACAAAAAACAGGACCGTAGGCATTGACGTTTCTCCGGAGATTCTTGAAAAGGCAAAAGCCCACGCCATCGAAATGAGAGCGGAAAATGTGGAATTCCTACTTTCTGAAGGCAAGACTTTACCTAATACGGGCAAGTTTGATTTTATCAATTCCTATATCGTCTTACAACACATCGAGACCGAGATCGGGATGGCGATCTTCCAACAACTGTTGGACAGGCTTGAAATCGGGGGTATCATGCAGATTCAGGCAACCTATGGTAATAATTGGCCGAAAATCAAGTATTATCATTATTACCTGAGGGCGCATTATGCCCTGTACAACTTTGTCTATTCCAGTCTTAAAAACAGGAAACTGGAAGCCGAGCCCATGATGCAGATGAACCCCTATGACCCTCAGGTATTGTTCCGACTTTTTTCAAAATATTCCAATTCCATCCATGTGGAATTGACTGACCACACCGGGTTTTTGGGAGCTTCCTACATGTTCAAAAGGGAATTTTGATGGCAGAAAACCATTCTCCCACCGAAAAAAATATTCTTATGCTCCATGGTTCATCGGACCTATACGGCGCAAGCAAGATTTTTCTGGAATCTGTCCGTGCACTGAAGCATGCAGGATTTGGAGTTCTGGTTGTCCTTTCAGAAGATGGTCCATTGGTTGAGGAATTAAAAAAATTGAATGCAGAGGTCCATATCCACAAACTGGGAATTTTGCGTAGAAAATATTTTAACCCTTCCGGATTGTTAAACCGGTTCAAAACAATCCTGAGGGCCAAGGCTTTCTTGGAGAAATTGATGTCTGAAGAACGCATCACGCACATTTATTCCAATACCTCTGCCGTTTTGGTTGGTGCTTTTTTGGCTCGCAAAAAAGGGGTTAAACACATTTGGCACCTCCATGAGATTTTGCTTTCTCCGGGATGGTTTGTCTGGATGATGGGAAAAATCATCAACATGAATTCGGATAAAGTGGTCCTGGTTTCTCTGGCTGTTTGGGACAATTGGAAGGGAAAAGTCGAAGAATCCAAGCTCGTCTTGGTGCACAACGGTATTGATTACAAACCATATGTGGAATGTAAAACCGGTATCAAGACCGAGATTCCGGGAAGCGGAGAAAAGGTTTTGATCGGAATGATCGGAAGGATCAATCACTGGAAAGGGCAGGGCTATTTTTTGGACATTGCCCAAAGTTTGGTTCAAATTCATGAAAACGTCCATTTTGTAATTGTGGGTGACGCCTACCCAGGGACAGAACATTTGATAACCGAAATGGAAGAAAAAATCAAAAACTCAGGTTTGCAGACCCATGTCAGCTATCTGGGTTTCCGCAGAGATATCCCAGAAATCCTTCAGGCATTGGATATTTTTGTATTGCCCTCCATTCTACCAGATCCGTTTCCCACAGTAATCTTGGAGGCGATGGCTTCAGGGAAGCCTGTTGTGGCTACAGCCCACGGAGGGGCAAAGGAAATGATTTTGGAAGGAGAAACTGGATTCTTGATCTCTTGGGACAATGCCGGTTCAGCCGCAACATCTATTTCTGCTTTGGTCAAGAATGAGGTATTAAGAAAAGGCATGGGTGAAAAAGGAAGATCAAGGGTATTGGAGAAATTTTCCCCTGAGGCTTTTCAGAGAAATTTTATCAGACTTTTTGAAAATGGCTAAAGAAAACAAAACGCTGAAGGTATGTATTTTGGGAGCCAAGGGATATCCCTATGTCTATGGAGGCTATGATACCATGGTCAAGGAATTGGGGGAGCGGCTGCAAAAAAGAGGTGTCGATGTCAGGGTGTATTGTCACCGTTCCCTCTTCAAAGAGAAGCCTGCCGTAGTAAATGGGATCAGGCTGATCTATATGCCTGCAGTAGAAACCAAAAGCCTGACGCAGTTGACACATTCCTTTTTTTCGATGATCCACGCCTGCTTTTCGGATGTGGATGTGATTTTTGTGGTCAACAGTGCCAATGGCCCATTTGGATTTATTTCCAGAATCTTCCGAAAACCGACTGCCATCAATGTCGATGGACTTGAATGGCTTCGCCCAAAATGGAAAGGTTTTGGATCGAAATATTTCTTTTGGGCATCCAGGATGGCTACGAGGTTTTATGATCAAATCATCAATGATTCAGACGAAATGAGAAGAATCTACCTGGAGCTTTTCAATACAGAATCCAAAGTCATTGCCTATGGTGCCAATCCTTCATTTAATTCTGATCCGGCCAAACTCCAAAAATGGAACCTGATAAAGGAAGGCTATTACCTGATAGTGGGGAGGCTGGTTCCTGACAACAATGCCGACCTGATTATTGGAGGATTTATCCAATCTGACTGCAATAGGAAATTGGTTATAGTCGGCGATGTTCCTTTTCAGGACGCCTATGCCGAGGGACTCAAATCCATGCAGGATGAAAGGCTTTTGTTTACCGGATATGTCACTGACCCGGAAGAGTTAAAGGCACTTTACCACAATTGCTACGCCTATTTTCACGGGCATGAGTATGGAGGCACTAACCCCGCAATGTTGAAGGCTTTGGGTTATGGCTGTGCAATATTGGCTTTGGACACCGCTTTCAATCAGGAGATGCTCCAAAACGGCAAGCACGGTTGGTATTTTTCCAAAAACCCTGAATCAGTTGCCACCCTGATTTCCAAAGCCGAAATAAGCCCTGATGACCTTGATTGTCTCCGGATTACCGCGCGGGAAGGCCTGACCCAAAAGTACAATTGGGACCATGTTACTGATCAATATCTGGAAGTTTTTGAGGAATTGAAGAAAAGGAGCAAGAGCGGAAAGAAAAACCTTAAGTAGTAGAACTGTCTGTACCGTTTAGATGAAACTTGCTCAATACCACCCATCTTCCTTCTAATCTTTTGAGCAGGGCAATGTCTTTGACTTCCTGTTTGGCATCGAATTTTTGTTTTTTGATAAAATCCCAATAGGTATCAAATTGTGTTGCTTTCAGGTCCTTGAAAGCCAAAGTCATGTGGGGATGATAGGCCCTATCGCTGAGTTCCTCTACTAGTTTGAGGTCTGTTTTGCAAAATTTGGAAAGCATGAGCTGAAGAGAAAACAGCGCCGGTTCTTCTTTTGTCTTGATAAAAATAACCCTTCTTCCAAAACGATCAAATCCGGAATATTTCAGGTCAAAAGCTTTGACCTTGTCAAAAAAGCTTTTTAGTAATCCATTTAACCTATCTTCTTTGGCTTCATTCCAGTTGAATGGCATCTTTAGTGTGATATGTGCAGGGGATTTGAGGGCATACTTAAGGTTGAAATTTTCTTTCAGCTTCAGTTTCAATTCCGTTGCGTTTTGTTGGATTTCGCCTTCGGGTACGATTGCTATGAAATATTTACCTATAGATTTTGCCATTTAACACAAATATAAATCATTTAGAAAAGGAGGATCAGATAAAATCGGGGAATAGGATAAATTGTATGGGGGAATTTTCCAAAGAATATTTTAAAATTGTAACTTGAACGGGTAAATAGCTGCAAAACTATGGAGAATTTTGAAAAGGCAATGGTCGGAGTGGACCTTACGGAAATGGATGATATTCTGATTTCCAAAATGGGAATTTTGTCCGAGATCCTAGGAATCAAAAAGCTTTATTTTATCCATGTTTCCAAAAATCTAGCCCTACCGGATGAAATCAGAGAAAAATTCCCCGATTTGGTAGCGCCCGCCGATGAAGCCATAGAAGCGGAGATTATGACCATTATCAAACAAAACAAATACCCTGATAATGTAGAAATAGAAGTTTTTGCCGAAGAGGGAAATCCAATGACTACTTTCCTCAGATGGGCAAAACTCAAAGATGTGGATCTCATCATCATGGGAAGGAAAATTACGCTCAAGGGAAGTGGCTCACTAGCCAAGACTATGGCTCAAAAGGCTCCGTGCTCAGTTTTATTCCTGCCTGAAAGGATCGAAATGAAGGTTCCCAAAAGGATATTGCTTCCTATGGACTTTTCGGAGCATACCAATATGACGATAAATTTCGCTCAAAAAGCTGCAGAGCAATTTGAAGCTGAAATTTTTGCACTCCATTTATATGAGGTTCCTACCGGATATTATAAAACAGGAAAATCATTTGAGGAATTTGCCAGGATCATGGAAGAAAATGCAAGAAAGGATTATGACAAATTTGTGAAAAAGCATCAGCACCCGGAATTCGATTGTCTTTTTATACTGTCAAACAAAGGCGAGCCGGGTCACCTGATCATCGAAAAGGCAAAAGAACAGGGGATGGATTTGATTTTGATGGGAAGTAGGGGAAGGTCTGCTTCTGCAGCGGTGTTGCTCGGAAGTGTAGCTGAGAAGCTCGTGGAGGTCAACAATGAGATCCCAATGCTGATATTTAAGAAAAAAGGAGAGACTATGGGCTTTTTCGATGCCTTATTCAGAATCTGATAGGGTAAGAGTATTTCACAAGCCTAAAAACAAAAACCCAAGCTCTAGCAACTTGGGTTTTTTGTTTTAAGATAATGAAAGTCAATTTTTAAAAGCGATTCAGTAAGCATTTTCCCTGTTTACAATCAATTCATACACAGTCAGAACGCATATTTTGAGGTCAAGCAGGATGGACCAATTTTGGATATAAAAATAATCAAGTTTGACCCTTGAACGAATCTGGTAGGGATTTTCAATTTCACCGCGATAGCCTTTTACCTGAGCAAGTCCAGTAATACCAGGCTTAATTTTATGTCGGCTGTTGTATTTTTCAATCTGGGTTTTGAAGACCTGATTCATGGGAATTGTATGTGGTCTAGGTCCAACAATGGACATGTCACCAAGTAAAACATTTATAAACTGGGGCATTTCATCGAGAGAAGTCATTCTAAGGAAGGATCCAATTTTCGTGATTCTCGGATCATTTTTGACAGCCTGATGGGTATCAGCATAGTCGTTTGGAGTCATGGACCTGAACTTGAGGCACATAAAAACCTTGTTGTTTTCGCCGTTTCTTTCTTGGATAAAGAAAATTGGGCCTTTGGATTCCAGCTTGATCAAAAGACCTACCAAAGGAATCAGCCAACTGAGTATAAAGACCAATACAAAGGTTGAAAAAACAATATCAAATGCCCTTTTGAACATCCTGTTGAAGGCATTGTCTAAAGGGATTTCATTGACATTGATGACAAAGAAGTCTCCGTATTTGGAGAAGGAAAGGTTTTTTTCCAATTGGAGTGAACCTCCGGGGATTACTTTGACTTTGATATAGTGTTCATCTGCAAAATTGATGACCTTTTTGACTTTTTTCTCTTCAAGGTGTTCACTGATGTAAATTTGGTCAATATTCAGTTCAACAGCCTCTTCAAAAAACTTTTTGATATTTCCGCGGGTCTGTCCTGATATATCTTTGTCATCATAATACCCCAAAAATTTGATCCCGAAATCCCTTCTTAACTTGAATACCTGCGCAAGTTGGTCGCTTGTACCTCCTGTTCCCAAGATTACAGCCCTTCTGAAGTTATGGCCTGTCTCCCTGTATTTTCTTAAAATCAAATGGACACCGACCCTGTAAATCCCAACAAATACCAATAAACTTGCCGCCAAAGATAAAAAAGAAAGCAACCTGAGGGAATTATCATGAAATGGCATCCATATCATGGAAATGATCACCAAGAACCAGGCAAGCGAACCTATTAGTTTTTTGAAAGTATGATCTGCTTCATTGGTTCTACCTATTTTGAAGTCCTCTTTCAGGATGGTGATTACCATCCAGATCATGATAAAAGCAGGGAAAGTCGGAAAATCAAGCCCTTTGAATTCTTCAAATGGTTGAAAGACCTTGTTTGAAATAAAAAATGAGAATGAAACTGTCAATAGGTCTCCCAGAACAAAAAGCCAAGGAAAATATTTGTAAAAACGTTTTTTCATAAAAATCAATAATCTTTCATGTAAATACGGCTAATCTAACTAAAATGGTTTCAACAGTTCCGGATTTAGATAAAAGCGTTTGCAAATCATTGAAATTATTGGCAAAAGTAAAAAAGATTATGATTGAGCTCTTACTTTTGGTGTAATTAATTTATTAAAATAAATAGCTTTGTCCAAGAAGCAGATTGATAATCTAATATGATGGATTTTAAAGCCTTATTGGCTTCTTCAGATAATCCCAATTCTTTAGGAAATAAATTTAGAATAAAACGTTTTCAGTACTTTGAAAACCTTCTCCAGTCAAATTTTGAGGGAAAATTTCCTGTCAAAATATTGGACATTGGGGGCATGGTACATTTTTGGAAAGACCAGGATTTGTTAAAATCCGGCAAAGTTGAAATCATAGTACTCAACCTCAGTGCAGAGGAAGTCCAAATCAAGGGATTGAGCAGCATGGCAGGAGATGCGACCGATTTGTCTCAGTTTGCAGACGGAAGTTTTGACCTTGTATTTTCCAATTCGGTAATTGAGCATCTCTATACTTGGGAAAATCAGCAGAAAATGGCAAAAGAAGCCATTCGTGTAGGGAAGAAATACTTTGTGCAGACCCCAAACAGGCATTTTTTCATGGAGGCGCATTATGCCCTACCTTTTGTCCAGTATTTACCAAAGAACCTTACCCGATTTCTATTGACCAAAACAAAACTAAGTAGAGGGGCAAAATGGAACCCCAAGGATGCACAGCAATACCTAGATGAAATCAGGTTGTTGACCTATTCAGAGATGAAAACATTATTCCCCGGTGCAAAGATGTATAAGGAGAAATTTTTTGGGATGAACAAATCCTTTAGCGCGCATAATCTGGGTTAAATTCCAAAGAAGAAAAAGACATGAACATTGCATTACCAAACTGTATTTACAGGATATTTGGAAATGTTTTGGTCAAAAGTCAATATTTGAAAATTATTATCCTTGGCTTGAGAAACGATGATTCTATCCAATGGGTCTCTATGGATAAATTCTAAGTTGGAAACCGAGATGATGTTTTGAGTTGTAATCGGAAGGATCAAAAACCCATTTTCAACAACCAATGAAACAAGTTTTTCAAGACCCTTGGGAAAAATCAATTTACCTAAATTCATTTTTATTCCAATTTCCCATATTGAGGCAATACTCAAATATTTGGTGTTTTCTTCAGATTCAATAAGATGCCTTATCCTCAGTGGTAATTTTCGTCCCCATTTAAAAACCAAAGTAAAGTATGGGTATCTAAGATTAAATCCATTACATGTATGCATAAAAATCCTGCAATGGTTCATCAAAATCCGAAGAAATTGTGATTTCACCTCGGGCTGAGCCAAATATTGGTTTCAGTTTTTTTTGTCCTTTTTCTTTTTCAGAAGATTTTCAAGAAAAATCTCAACCTCTTTCTGTAAATCAGGTGTCAGATTTTCTATTTTGGCTTGAAGTGATTTCGTGTCCATAACATTCTAAAGTAATTAAATTTAAAAATTCATAAGGCCAAATCCAAATTTGGGAAATTGTAGAATGGTTTTAAGGCTTTTTAAGTTCTATTTATTTATCCTTAGACACAACCACTCCCACCATCGAATCGGCAGTGCCATAATAGAGAAACCACTGATTTTTGAAATAAACCAAGCCCTCCACAAATGTAGTTCCATCGACATACTGCCCGGATTTTTCAAAGGGAAGTTCGGGTTTCAGGAATGGCTTTTGGGTCCGATCAAGCAGCTTCCAAGGCTCATTTTTATCAAACAAGGCCTGTCCGGCAGTGTAAACCCTATTTCCCAATTCTTTGACACCGATGTCTTTTTGGTTGCCGGCATTGTAGAGGACGACAATGCCGTCTTTGGTCAGCAGCGGTGGAGGTCCAGCTTCCACCAGCCATGAGTCAAAGTACCCCAATCTCGGACTCAGGACAGGAGCAATATTTCCATCAGATCCTTCTATCGGTTCCCAGTGAACCAAATCCTCCGAGCTCGCCAACCAGATATGTGGCACACCAAAGTACATCCAATATTTACCGTGAATTTTCGCAGCTACGAGTTTGCCATTTTTGAGTTCAGTGACGATGGCACCTGATTTGGTTTCGCGGTTGTGGTATTTGCCATCTTTGAAATCCCTGAAAATCGGCCCGTGTTTTTCCCATGTTTTCAGGTCTTTGGACGTCGCAACTGCCAAACGTGGAAATTCCCTGTTCCATTGGGTATAGGTCAATACAAACAAACCATCCTCCGTCTGGACAATCCTTGGATCTTCTGTGCCACCGGTCCATTCAAATTCTTTTTGGTTGTCATTTGTAGGAAAAAAAATAGGTTCAGATTGTCTGATGTAGGTTTTTCCATCCTCGCTGATCGCCAAGCCCAAACGGGAAGTATGGCCTCCGATTTCCTTTTCTCCAAGTTTTTCTTCCGCACGGTAGAGGATGTGGATCTTCCCATCCTTGAGGATTGCCGCCGGATTGAACGTAGCCATGGATTCCCATTTGACCGATCTGACGGACATCGGATCCTGAAAGGAAGTCTTATCGGTGGGAGAAATGATGGGTTGGGGATTTTCGGCGCGGAGAAAAGGTCCTAGCATCCAGGGTTTTTCCTGGGAGAAAGCTGTCAAAGAAGAAACGAATACGGCAAGAAATATTAGGATCTTTTTCATTTTTTAGGCTTGTTAAAATTCTAAAATGTCTTGAGTTTTCTGCTCACCAAAGACTCTTACGGCCGTCACCCTGAGTAAAGCGAAGGGTCTCCATACTATTTAGAAAGAGATTCTTCACCTCCGCTAGCTCCGGTTCAGAATGACGGAATTTGATTTTTCATCTCCTTGCGGTATATGTAAACTTCAAAACCTCACCAAGGTAATCAATTCGGCCACACAGACAGGTTTATCGGCATGGTTAGATTCCATGGTGGCTTGGATAAATAGCTTCGTATTTGCATCAGGACTTTCTTCCACATTGGTCAAAGTGGCTTTGAGCCGGATTTGATCGCCGGAATAGACCGGAGCAGGAAACCTGACCTTGTTTACACCATAATTCAGCGCCATTTGTACACCTTCCAAAGGCAGGATTTCATATATCAATTTGGGGACAAGTGACAAAGTCAGGTATCCGTGGGCCAGGTTTTTTCCTCCCGGCAATAAAGCAGCTGCTTTCTCGGTATCGACATGGATCCATTGAAAATCCTCCGTGGCTTCGGCAAACTTCTGAATCACTTCTTGGGAAACTGTTGTCCAGCTGCTAATTCCCAATGATTTTCCAACCTGCTTTTTCAAATCTTCCACACTTCTGTACACTCGTTCGCCCTCTTCGGAAGATTCCTCCTCGATCGACTTGATACTTGCTTCTTGATGCTTGATACTCTCATCTTGCATTGTTTGGTCCCTGAGCTTGTCGAAGGGCTCTTCAACAACAACCATCGCCTTTCCCACCACCTTTCTGTCCATCATATCCCGCAATGCCTTCGGTGATTCTTCCAATGAATATACTTTGTGAATATGTTGGCGGATTTTTCCCGATTGGATCATTCCGACAAGCTCTAAGATGTTTTGTTGGTTTTGTTTTGGTTCTTCAGTAGAAAATCTTCCCCAAAAAACACCCATGATATCACAACCTTTGAGCAAAGCCAAGTTGAACGGCAACTTTGGAATCTCTCCTGCCGCAAATCCAATCACTAAGTATCTGCCTTTCCACGCCATTCCCCGCAAAGCCGGTTCAGCGTATTTGCCGCCTACTACATCCAAGACCACATCTACCCCTTTGCCATCTGTAAGTGTTTTGATTCGCTCCTTTAAGTCATCGCTTTCGTAGTTGATCAGGTGGTCAGCTCCTTTTTCTTTGCAAACAGCCAATTTCTCAGCAGTGGAAGCTGCAGCGATTACAGTCGCCCCCATTACTTTCCCTAGTTCCACAGCTGCCAATCCAACTCCACCGGAAGCTCCAAGCACCAAGAGGGTCTCTCCAGATTGGATTTTTGCCCTGTCCTTCAAGGCATGATAAGCCGTACCGAAAGTGTAAAGGGTAGAAGCTGCTGTCATATAATCCATTTGGGGTGGAATAGGGAAAACACGGTCCCCTGCAACTTTTACTTTTTCGGCAAAGCCGCCCCAACCACAAAGCGCCAACACCCGTTGTCCTTCTTTGAGGTGTTTGACACCGGATCCGGTTTTTTCGATCACACCCGAAATCTCACCCCCAGGCGAAAAGGGTAGAGTCGGCTTAAACTGGTATTTGTCCTGAATCAGCAAAACATCAGGAAAATTCACCGAACAGGCTTTAACTCGGATGAGTACCTCTTTATCTTCCAAAACAGGATCATCGATATCAGTGTAGGTCAAAGTTTCCGGGATTCCGTGATGGGTACAAAGGATGGCTTTCATAGATAAAAGTTTTTGGTAAAATAGGCAATTCCTTATTTAAAACGTAATTTTGGAACCATATTGAATTCAATCTCCCGGCAAAGAATTAGATCGTCAAAGCCCTTGGAACCATAAACCATTTCTTTGCGTCTTTGCGGGAATTAAAAATCCCAAATATGTCAGTTAAAAAGTATATCCATGAAAATCAGGACAGGTTCCTGAATGAACTTTTAGACCTATTGCGCATCCCCTCTGTGAGCGCCGATCCCAAATTTAAAAATGATGTTTTTGCAGCCGCCGACTTCGTCAAAGAAAGTCTGATCAAAGCCGGTGCAGACAAAGCTGAAATCTGTCAGACCGCCGGTTATCCGATTGTCTATGGTGAAAAAATCATTGATCCTGCTTTACCGACTGTATTGGTATATGGCCATTATGACGTGCAGCCCGCCGATCCTTATGAATTGTGGGATTCGCCGCCTTTTGAACCTGTCATCAAGAAGACAGAAAGACATCCTGATGGGGCTATTTTTGCCCGTGGCTCGGCAGATGACAAGGGTCAGTTTTACATGCATGTGAAGGCTTTTGAAGCCATGATGGCCACCAATGCTTTACCCTGCAATATCAAATTCATGATCGAAGGTGAAGAAGAAGTAGGTTCTGAAAACCTGGATATTTTTGTCAAACAAAACCTCGAAAGACTCAAAGCAGACGTGGTCATTGTGTCGGATACGCACATGATTTCCATGGAAGATCCCTCTGTGACTGTAGGTTTGAGGGGATTGGCTTATATGCAGGTCGAGGTGACAGGTCCAAACAAAGACCTCCATTCCGGAACTTTTGGAGGTGCTGTCGCCAATCCGATCAATACGCTTTGCAAAATGATTGCTTCTCTTCATGATGAAAACAACCATATTACTATACCGGGATTTTATGACAAAGTGGAAGAATATTCCGCTGCTTACCGGGAGGAATTGAACAAAGCGCCGTTTGACCTGGAGGATTATAAAAAGAAGCTCGATATCGCGGAAGTTTCGGGTGAAAATGGATATACCACCATCGAGCGGGTCGGAATCCGTCCGACTTTGGATGTCAACGGCATTTGGGGAGGTTATACAGGAGAAGGTGCGAAGACAGTACTTCCTTCCAAAGCATTTGCAAAAATCTCAATGCGATTGGTTCCTAATCAAGACCATAAGGAAATCGCCCAATTGTTTGAAGACCACTTCAAATCCATCGCTCCGGCTTCGGTGAAAGTAAAAGTTATCGCCCATCATGGCGGTGCTGCTGCAGTGGTGCCAACAGATTCTCCGGGCTATAGGGCCGCAGAAGGTGCGATCATGGAAGCCTTTGGCAAAAAAGCCATCCCGACGAGAGAGGGAGGTTCTATTCCGATTTGTGCCTTATTTCAAAAAGTAATGGGACTTGATCCGATTTTATTGGGTTTCGGTTTGGATACCGATGCATTGCATTCACCCAATGAGCATTATGGACTCAAGAATTATTTTATGGGAATAGAGACGATTGCTTTGTTTTTCAAACACTTCAAGGAGCAAGCAAATAAATAAAAAAGTATCTCGCGAAGACGCAAAGACGCAAAAATTTATACCAGTATATGCTTAATTTGCGGGTAACCTAAGATTCTACTTCTAAAGGGTAAGAATTCTAAGCTATCTGATCAAAGTCGGAAGACCGAGGTAATTTCAAATTTCCGCCTTTGAATAATAGAAATAGCATTTCTAATAACCTAATAGCTGATAACCAAATTCAATTTGTGTCTTTGTGCCTTTGTGAGAGTATACTGTGCTCTTTATTACTGAACTATTTTGCTGAAAACCACCTTTATCAATCAGATTCGCCTACATCACACTGCAATGTCAAAAAACATCAACCTTTCACTGCTTTTTTTCTTCCTATTTCTACTTAGCTTAGTCTCTTTTGGCCAAGTGGTATCACCGCCAAAGTGGAATATCCAACTGGCCAATCCGGACCTCAAAGTCGGCGCTGAAGCAGAAATTGTGTTGAAAGCATCTATTCCTAGAAATTGGTATATCTATTCCAATGACTTTGATGAGAATGCAGGCCCGGTACTTACCAGCTTAAGCTTGGAGGGATCAAAGGGGATTTCGGCTACCGAGAAGTTGAAACCGATCAATCCGAAGAAGAAATTTGATGAAGTTTGGGAGGCAGACATCACCTATTTTTCGGTTGCAGGGGAATTTCGTCAGAAGATTACGGTCATCGAACCAAATGTGGAAATCAAGGGAACGGTTGAATACCAAATGTGTTCGGATGTGACCGGGCAATGTATCCTGTATGAGGAAGATTTTACGATCAAAGCCACTGCGCAGGGTTCAGATAATATAACACCAAGTCCTAGTGAATCTTCTGCTGACAACTCCAATCTTGAAAAATCTGAACCTGATTCTTCGGTTTCAGCAACTGAACCCGTTCAGGAAAAAGCGGAAGTCATCGACGGAAACCAAGAAAGGTCTTTTGTGGACCTCGATGATGAAGGTAGCAAGGGGGGATTGTTGGGTTTTATGTTTGTTGCTTTTTTGGCAGGTTTGGCGGCGTTGCTGACACCTTGTGTGTTTCCGATGATCCCGATGACGGTGACTTTCTTTACAGGAAGATCCAAATCCAGGATTTCAGGAATCCGGAATGCCGGGATTTATGGCTTGTCCATTATCGCTATTTATACCATTGCCGGGACGGCAGTTGCTGCGATCCAAGGTCCTGAATTTGCCAATTGGCTTTCAACCCATTGGCTTCCCAATGTATTCTTCTTTCTTATTTTCATCTTCTTTGCATTTGCTTTCTTGGGCATGTTTGAGATTACCTTGCCGAGCAGTTTTGTGAATAAGATCGATGCCAAAGCCGATAAAGGCGGAATGGCAGGGATTTTCTTTATGGCCTTCACCTTGGTGTTGGTTTCGTTTTCTTGTACAGGACCGATTGTAGGTTCTATTTTGATCAAAGCTGCCGGCGGGGATTTCATTACCCCAATTGCAGGGATGTTTGCATTTTCGCTCGCTTTCGCTATCCCCTTTACCTTGTTTGCAGTATTCCCTGAATGGCTCAATTCACTACCAAAATCCGGGGGTTGGCTGAATTCCGTCAAGGTGGTATTGGGATTTTTGGAATTGGCTTTGGCCTTCAAATTTCTTTCCGTTGCCGATCAGGTTTACCATTGGGGATTGCTCGACAGGGACATTTATATCGCGATTTGGATTGTGATTTTCTTCCTTTTGGGATTGTATCTTTTGGGCAAAATCAGGACCAAGCACGATTCACCGATGGACTATATCGGAGTACCAAGGCTGATGTTGGCCATTACCACTTTCGTATTTGTGGTCTATCTGATTCCAGGACTTTGGGGAGCGCCTTTGAAAGCCCTGAGTGGCTACCTTCCTCCCATGGCGACCCATGACTTCAATGTAATGGAAAGTAGGGCAGGTGCGGTGAGTAAAGAAAACCAATTGGGAGAAATTCCGAAGTATGCCGATTTCCTGCATTTCCCTCATGGTATCCAAGGGTATTTTGATTACAAACAGGCTTTAGCTGCCGCACAGAAGCAGGGAAAACCCTTGTTTATAGATTTTACAGGCCACGGCTGCGTTAACTGTCGGGAAATGGAAGCCCGAGTGTGGTCAGATCCGCAGGTTTTGCAAAGGTTGAAAGAGGATTTTGTGATGGTGGCTTTGTATATCGATGAGCGGTATGAACTGCCGGAAGCCGAATGGTATGTGTCGGATTATGATGGAAAGGAGAAAAAAACCATTGGCAAGCAGAACGCTGATTTCCAGATTACGAAATTCAACAACAATGCCCAGCCCTATTATGTGATCTTGGACCATAATGAGGAATTGCTCGTCAAACCCAAAGCCTATGACACCAATATCCTGAATTTTGTCAGTTTCTTAGAGGAGGCAAAAGCGGAGTTTGGAAGAAGGTAAGGTTTGATAGTATTTTATTTAAAACAACCTGTGACTGTTTTTGGGTCAGATTTTTAAGAAGGAAGAAAAGTGATAAAATTTCAAAAAAAATCCTCCTCATGAAAATGAGGAGGATTTGCTATTTACAGGCAATTTTATTTACCCTAGTGGCATGTCTACCACCTTCAAAATCAGTAGTAAGGAAAATTTCCACAAGTTTCGAGGCAAGTTCCAATGATATAAACCTCGCAGGCAATGCCAATACATTGGCATCATTATGTTGCCTGGCTAAAGCAGATAAATCCTCTGTCCAACAAAGAGCGGCGCGAATTCCCTGATGCTTGTTGGCTGTGATTGCAACACCGTTGCCGCTACCACAGATGAGGATTCCCTGTTTGAATTCACCGGCTTCTATTGCATTGCAAAGAGGGTGAACAAAATCAGGATAATCGGCTGAGGCAGGTGTATAAGGACCAAAATCTTTTACTTCATACCCTGCTATTTCCAATACTTTGATCAGGTCTGTTTTATATTCAAAACCTGCATGGTCTCCTCCTATTGCAATCCTTTTATTCATTGTCTTTGTATTTCAAGTTATCTTCCAGTTCTTTTTTTGCCCTTTTCTTTTCGAGTCTTTTTGCCACCTGTATTCCTGCTTCATAAAGTACCAGAATCGGCATGGCGATCAACACCTGACTTATGACGTCCGGTGGTGTAATCAAAGCAGATAAAATCAAAATCACCACGATAGAATGCCTTCTATATGCTTTCAACATGGCAGCTGTAACCAAACCTGACATCGAAAGGAAATAGATCACTACAGGAAGCTGGAACATGATGGCAGATGCCAAGACAAGCATGCTTAGGGTACCGATATAAGAGGTAATGTCAAATTCATTGAGAATGCTCGGATCCAATTGATAATTGGCCAAGAAATTAATAGAAAGCGGTGCAAGAATAAAATATCCAAATGCAGTTCCCATAAAAAACAGAAGACTCACAAAAAACACAGCACCGCGGGCAGCCTGCCTCTCCTTGGAATACAATCCCGGAGCAATAAATTTCCACACCTCCCAAAATAAGTAGGGAAATGAAACAATAAGTCCCACCACCATACTAGATGTAAGGTGCATGGAAAACTGACCGGTCATCTGCCTGCTTTGTATCGTAAAGGGAAGGGTGTCGATGCAGAGTGGAGGAATAGATAAGTAATCAGAAATCTGGCAAAGTACCCTGTAGGTGATAAAATCAACTTTGGATGGCCCAAGGATGACAACACCGAAAACAATACTTTTGGCAAGAAAAGCCGCAACTGTAAATATCAAAATCGCAGCGGCAGAACGTAACAGATGCCACCTCAACTGCTCCAAGTGGTCCAAAAAGGACATGCCCTCTTCTTCCTCTTCTTCTTTATACTGATCTAAGGCCACGCTTTTTTAGAATAATTAATACAATGGAAACTGAACCATCCAGTCGTTGACTTCAGATTTTATTTTTACCAATTCAGCCTCTTGGTCGTGGTTTTTAAGAGCACGATCTATCAACCCTACTATTTTACGCATATCTTCTTCTTTCAAACCACGGGTGGTCACTGCGGCGGTTCCCACTCTCATTCCCGAGGTTACAAATGGCGATCTGGTATCAAAAGGAACCATATTTTTGTTGATGGTGATGTCCACTTTGCCCAAGGTCTCCTCTGCAAGCTTTCCTGTAAGGTCTTTGTTGCGGAGGTCGATCAGCATCATATGGTTGTCAGTACCACCGGAAATGATCTTATATCCCAAACCTACAAAAGTATCTGCCATGATGGCAGCATTCTTTTTGACCTGAAGGACATAATCCATATAGTCATCAGAAAGAGCCTCTTCAAATGCGATTGCTTTGGCTGCAATAATGTGTTCCAAAGGTCCACCTTGTGTTCCGGGAAATACACCTGAATCCAGCAAAGCTGACATTTTTCTGAGTTCACCTTTAGGGGTTTTCAATCCAAAAGGATTGTCAAAATCATCTCTCATCAAAATCAATCCACCTCTTGGACCACGAAGAGTTTTGTGTGTGGTGGTAGTCACTATGTGACAATGCTCCAAGGGATCATTCAAAAGTCCTTTGGCAATCAATCCAGATGGATGTGAAATATCTGCCAATAATATAGCACCGACTTGATCAGCAATATCTCTCAATCTCTCATAATCCCAATCGCGGCTATATGCTGAAGCCCCACAGATCAATAATTTTGGTTTTATTTCCAAAGCTTTGGCTTCTACTTTGTCGTAGTCGATGACTCCTGTCTCTTCTTCTACTCCATAAAAATGAGGATCATATAATTTTCCGGAAAAATTGACAGGAGAACCATGGGTCAGGTGACCTCCGTGCGAAAGATCAAAACCTAAAATGGGATCGCCAGGGTTTAGCACAGCCAAGAAAACGGCTGCATTGGCCTGTGCACCGGAATGGGGCTGTACATTGGCCCATGTAGCGCCAAAAAGAGCTTTGGCCCTATCTATGGCAAGCTGCTCAATTTCGTCTACAATCTCACAACCTCCATAATACCGCTTGCCGGGAAGGCCTTCAGCATACTTGTTGGTCAATACACTTCCTGCTGCTTCCATCACCTGCTTGCTAGTGAAATTTTCTGAAGCAATCAATTCAATTCCGGTTTTTTGACGGTTTTCCTCTTTGGATATGAGGTCAAAAATAGCCTGGTCTCTTTTCATGGGGGGGGTATTTTAATAGGTCGGCCAAAATTAGTTTTATTCAATGGATTATCCAATGGAATATATACAAAAGCACTAGGATAAAACCTTCAAGAAAACCAATGGCCTTAATTGGATCTCAGAAAAGTGAGTAAATTTCAAATAAAATTTTTCAATGTCTCAAATATCCTTTTAGCTATCCTTTCCATTCCCAAATCCCCGGGGTGCCTGGCAACACTTTCATTTGCAAATAGGCCAATGGCCATATTTTCTTCCTTCGAGCTTAAGTCTGTAAGGTTTACCAATTCCCAGTTATTGGTTTGAGCTACCAAAACAAGTTGCTGATTTACTTTTTCACTATACCAAAAAGTAGTAGATACGATGACTTCCATTTTTCGGCCGTTGGCAAGGTAATCCACAAATAACTTTATTGATTCGGCAAGCTCATTTCCATTGATCTCAGCTTCAGCTATATTTTCCCCAAACCTGATAATGAGAATATCAGGATTAAAATCTCTCAGGTGCTCATAAAAAGAAAAGTCAAAAGAGGTAAAGCCCCTTTCAAAGGGGAAGACGTTTTCACTTTTCAAATCAGCCTCCGGTTTTTTTGATTTGACCAAAGATTTCAGGACTGAAAAATAATCTTTTTCCACAGAACTTGCCGCCATACCCCAACTGCCTTTCCAACCAATTTCAGGCGCCGGTGGATGCCAGGTGATGCTATTGCCTATGGCTAATATTTTGGGGTTGATTTTTGTCGATGGCGGGGTTTCTTTCGGTTCGATACATCCGTAAAGTCCCAAAATGAAAACCCAAAATATTACCTTGATATTCCTAATCATCCAATTTTTTTTTGTTTACTTAAAAAGGTATCCTCACATTCAACGCAATATTCCTTCCCATTTGGTTGACACCAAAAGGTCTGAAAAGCGATAAGTGATCCAAATAAGCTTTATTAAGCAGGTTAGTACCACTTACATAAACATCCAAAGTACTACCTCCCACCTTGAGGTTACCGCCGATATTCATCCCCAAAAGGAAATATCCCGGTGTCGCTTCTTCTAGAGGGGCCTCTCTTTCTTGGTCAAAAACCAATGATCCCAATACACTGATGTATGGTTTTTGAAGAATTCCGATATCGTTTAACCTGAAATCCAAGTTTTGGTTCCAACGGAAAGCTGGGATATAGGGTAGGTAACTGAGGTCGTTCCTTCTTTGGCCGATGACCATCGCATACGAGGTCGAGCCACTGATCCATTTGACAGAAGTTGGCTGGATGTCAAGTTCGATCTCCCCGCCATAAAGCCTGGCATCTGACTGCTCAAATGACCAGATATCCAAGTCCTGCTGCACTTCCCCTGTTGGAGCAAAGAAAATGTAATTGTTGATGCTGTTATAAAAGACCTCTCCTGAAAGTGCAAATCCCTTTCCACTATACCGGATGCCAAAGTCAGTCTGAATGTTTTGTTCTCTTTCAAAAGAAGCATTTCCTTTTTCAAATCTTCTTGTTCCAGGATGTACTCCATTGGAAAATAACTCAGCCAAATCAGGTGCCCTGAAACCCTGAGCAATGTTGAGTCTAAATCTCCATTTATCATCAGGCCTGAAAGTTGCTCCTCCACTTGTGGTAACCCCGTCAAACGTCCTTTTGAGCTTTCTGTCTTCAGGTTCACCGGGTAAGATAAACCCAAAGTCTATAAAATGTGGCGCACTTGCATCCACATTTACTTTTCTGTAATCATACCTCAGGCCGCCTTGGATCACCCATTTGTCTTTATTATAATTCAATAAGCCATAGACAGATCGGTCGTCTTTTCTAGCGTCAGGAATCAAGAATTCCAAAGCATCGTCATAGTTGATGGTATTGAGAACAAAGCCTTGAACACCAAAAATTGCTTCCAAATGTGGATTCAATGACTTGAAATACTTGAGATCATACATCAGGTTGGTCTGGTTCAATCCCAGATCCACGGTTGTTTCACCTGATTCTAACTCCTCCCTCAGGTTTTTGTGCAATCCAAAAGTGGCTTTGAACTTATCCTCACCCAAAAAGACATTGGTCTCTGAAGAAATGAAATGGTCAGTGACATTTTGGTAAGGCACTTGGGTCCTCCGGTCTCCTCTATAAGTCGCAAGTTCATCGATCTGGTTTTCATCCAAGATCCCGAGTTTTTGCTTCATGTAAGTATAGCGAAGCCTGGTCTCTCCCCATCTTTTTTGAAGTCCCACTCCTGCTTTGAGGTTTTGGGTATTGAATCTGGTGTTGCCCATGGTCCTGCCATCTCCATCAATGTAATCAGCATGGGATTCCAAGGCACCGTTCAAGGACCAAACAAAGCCATTCTCAGTAGCACCTTTGACACCGACTTCAGATCTTAAACCAAGGTTGTTGCTGTATCCCCGCAGATTGACATACCCATCCACATCGCCTTTGGCAGCATCTTTTTCTTCAATAAGATTGACGACTCCTGCCATTGCGCCTGATCCATAGATCAAAGAAGCGGGACCTTTGATCAACTCTACATTACCGATACCTGTTTCGGTTAGACCCAGACCATGGTCGGCACCCCATTGTTGGTTTTCAAATCTACCGCCTTGATATACAGACAATACCCTGCTAAAGGAAAGTCCACGGATGACAGGTTTGCTGATACCGGGGCCTAAAGAGATTTCATTGACTCCGGGGGTTCTCGTCAGCGCAGTCATCAGACTTGGAGAAGGCATTTTGAGAATGGCCATCCTATCTACCTTTTCGATGCTGATAGGAGAGCTTTCTTTACTCATGATATAGGCACCCGAAATAACGACTTCGTCAATATTCGTCATCGATTCCTCTAATTGGATCACAACAGCTTTTCCGGCATTGTTTGGCCTCACTGTTTGAACTTGGGTGGCATAGCCGATAAAGGAAATCTGAAAGGTTATATTTTTCTCAGGTAAAGAGGTAATCGTAAAATTACCATCAAGGTCAGTTACTACCCCGCGGTTGAGTTCAGGAATGAAAATAGATACACCCGGTAAGGGGGAATTGGTATTTTTATCCAGAACACGTCCTGTGATGGTAAGGTCTTGAGCGGCCAATACCCCAATTGAAATTAAGGTAAGGGCAATTACGAATAGTAGTCGCATTGCTTGAATTGCTAGTAAGTGTAAATGATAATGATTTGAGTTCTGATGATCTCAGAGTAAAAAAATCAAGCAATCGCAGGCGGACCTCGGTGTTCAAATCCAAACTGAACTCGCGAGAAAAATTCTAAAGAATTAAAAGATGATACAAAACTTTGATCATATTCATCCAGGCATGGTATAGGGATTTCAAACTGATATACGATATAATCAGCATGTTCCATAAGATCCAAGATGATAAGTTCCTCCTCTGTATGTCCATGGTCAGGAAGTGATTCCTGTTCGAGAGTTAATATCGGATGGGCATGGGTGATGATCTTTCCGTTCAATTCATGGGAGTGAAAAAACAAAACTCCATTTGCCAAAACACTTGACATCAGGACCAAGCTGAAATGACTAAGGAATGGAAGAATGTTGCGGAATTTTTTCACTTATTTCAATAATTCAATCGGATAACACAAATATAGATAACAATGTTAATCTTAATTTACCATTCATAATTTTATTCCAAGCCAAAAAAAATTGGTAGACGAGTTAAAAAAATAACCATTTGGCAGAATTTTAGTAGATTTCAGACATGGTAGATTTCAGATACAGACCCGAAACCTATTTTGAAGACGAACTTACTTCTGTACTTTTGATCAGGATGGACTTTCCCGAAAGTCAGTGGGGAGAGGTAATCAGCATCTATGCCAATCTTTTGGATGGTCAGGTCCACTATGAAGCAGTAGATTTTTATGGTAATGATATCAATCTTAGTCCATCCAAAAGCCATGAACCCTTATCCACCCAAGAAGTAATCTTTATGATAGAATCAATGGAAACTGATTGGGATCTTGCTCAAGGGAATATGGGTCTGACACTTTTGGGAATCCCGGAAGTAGAGAGTAAATATTATCCAGATCTAAAAATATATTTTTCGGAAAAGAGGAAAAGCTTTGGGCTTGACTAAAAATCTAAAATCGTCTCGTAGGCCCTGCTAAGCGAATGATAGGTTCTGTACCAATACTCGTATGTCTCAAATGAAATGCAGTCACTGATCTCCATTCCCTGAAAATTTACTTTCTTTATGCTGTTTGATGGAAGCCAGCTTCTCAGGTCATTGGCCTGATCTATGGTGAGTTGGGAGAGTTGGACAATTTTCTTTCCTTCTATTACCAAGGGTATCAATTTCATCATAACTGATTGTTTATATTGCAAATGAAAAGGAATCACTTTTAGAATTGGTTAATTATAAATTACGATTGTGTTAACTTTAAAATTTACTCCTTATTTTGATTACCAAAATTCATCCTGTTCAGAAGCTTTGGCACCTTAGTACATGGTAAATATCCTCCTCATTGTTGTTTTTTTGCTTTTGGGCTTTTTTTTGCAGCGGTTCAAATTTGTTCCTGCAAATACATCCAAGTACCTGAACAATTACCTTATTTACGTGGTCCTTCCCGCTTTGGCATTGCGGTATTTACCCCAAATCAAACTTCGGACAGAATTATTCCTGCCGGTAGCTGCCGCATGGATTGGATTTGGGCTTTCTTGGTTGATTTTTGGGACACTTGGCAAAAAGTATGGTTGGGGAAATTCCATCACAGGTTGCTTGGTCATTACCGCAGGTTTGGCCAATACCTCCTTTGTGGGAATCCCTATCATGCAGGCTCTCTATGGTGAAGAAGCTGTCATAATTGCTTTGCTGATAGATCAGGCCGGGTCATTCATTATTGTCAGCAGCGTGGCAGTCATCGTGGCATCGATTTACAGTGTCGGCAAAAAAAGGAAGAGAGACATCACCAGAAAAATTCTCACATTCCCACCCTTTTTGTTCTTTTTGATCGCCTTTGGGCTTAATTTTTATGGCCTTGAGATCGGTGGAAGATTTGAGGCATTATTGCAGGTCATTACAGCTACTTTGACTCCTGTGGCCTTGACCTCTGTAGGACTGCAAGTAAAAGTGGACTTTGCCGCATTGAAGTCAAAGTTTCTCTGGTATGGGCTAAGCTACAAACTCCTCTTGATTCCTTTGGTAATTTTGCTCCTATTCAAGTATGTGTTCCAATTGGAAGGTTTGATCCTGCAGGTATCCGTCATGGAGGCTGCCATGGCTCCGATGATTACGGGCTCGATCATTGCCATCACCCACGACCTCGAACCAAAGCTCGCCTCCCTGCTCGTTGGAATAGGGATTCCGCTTTCTTTTTTCACTTTGGCTATCTGGTATTTTATTTTGTCTTAGTAGCTGACAATTAACCAATAACGTTTAATGCTGCTGTGGTAGGTTTCGGAATTGCCCAACTAAAGGCGTGTGCATCATATTCCGTACCCAAAGGCACGGAAATCCACTGAAATTTTTTCTACCAATATTTTGCCCCTAAAGGGTCAGTTATTTCAACCAAATAATACCTAAAATCACTTTCAATCAGTAGGATTAATTAATAGAAGCAAAAATCTAAGCTTCTATTCTAAATTGTGAATGGTGGGTTAACCAATTAAACAAATAACCTTATAACCAATAACCAAATACTTGTACTGAGCGCAGTTGAAGTAACCAATTAACCAATAACCAAATCCCCAATTAATCCAACTTCGTCGAATCCGGCTTGGCTGGTTTTGGTTTCAACAATCCCCTCAGGACTTTTTTGGCTTCGTCCACAGCTTTGGTTTTTGTCTCCTCTATTTTCTTATCAGCTTCTTTTTTGACGCTGTCTTGAAGTATTTCTGCTTTGAGTTTCAGTTCTCTTTTTAGACTGTCCTCTGCCGCTTTAAACTGCTCTGCGACTTCCTGTTGGATAATTGCGGTTTCATTACTTACCCTTGATCTTAGCGCTGTTGCCAAAAGGTTTTCAATGCTGTTGCCACCGGCCAAACCAATTTTAGGTGCATTGTAAGTACCACCCAGACTGATGGCTAGAGGAATAATCGTAGATGTGCTTACCTCATTTCCTGAAATGGCAGCAAGAAGGGCGTTGGCCTGTGCTCCGAATTTTCCGGCAGGAACCTGCATATTGATCAGGTATCTGATCGTTCCATCAAATCCTGTACTGCCTTGGATATTCGCCTGGTAATCCCACAACTTCACATCAAACGGCTTTACGTCCAGGACGCCATTATTGATATCGATTGGAATAGAAAGGTTTTTGAATTGGATCGTATTGGTATCATTCAGCTTGGTAAGGCTTGTTATCCCTTGGATGATCGGACTGTCTTTCAAGGCGGCTTCCGCGATTTTCAGCAACCCTCTTCCATCCAGAGAAGAAAGAATCGGCATCATATCCTGTCCCAATTTTCCTGAAAAAGCCAAAGTGGAGTTGAAATTTCCGGTCAGATGCTGGGCAATCGGAGCAAAAGCCTTGATGGTATTGAAGGATTGGAAGGCCTGGGGAATACTGAGGTTCGCAAGGTTGAGGTTAAAATCAAACTTGGGTTCTGCCAAGTCGGTCGGATCGTAGGAACCGTTTAGTGTCATTTGACCACCCAATGTACGCATCGATGCATCAGAAAAACTCAGCACACCATTTCTCAGCAACATATTTCCTTTGACTTCTTTCAAAGTGAGGTTGTCATATAAAACCTCCGATGCAGCGACTGACATGGAGAAGTCTATGTTTTTTGGCAACTCAATCACAGTCAATGCAGCTGTATCGGCTGTAGTCGATTCTGTCATCCATTCATTAACGTTGAATTTGCTTGAAGTCAGGCTAAGTTGTCCTTTCAGGGTTTCATTTTCATTGAGAAAATAATTCATATAGTTGGAAAGGAATCCTGTGGCCTGAAGTGGACTTTGACCCACTTGGGAATCAAACTGGGTTAAGGTAATGCGGTCCGGAGAAAAATCCGCATAGGCCTGATTGACCTTAATGCCTTGCGGAATATCGGCAGAGGAAAAGGCGAAGCTGCTCACACCCACATTTCCACCTGTATTCAATTTGTCGTATCGTCCTTCCTCCACGTCTTTGTAGGAACCTTTGGTTTGGATGTCAGCCTGAATTTTTCCTTCCATTTTCATTCCTTCCATTGGGAAAATGGCCAATATCTTACCCAAATCCACGGTTCCATTGAGGGCTCCGTCCCAATTGAGCAGGGCAAAGTCATTGATCTTCATGCGGCCATTGATCGATTCATCTTCCAAGACAAATCCAAATTGGCTTAGGTCTACAATAAAGTCATTCATTTTTCCGGTATTGTTCTGAACCGAAGCTGAAATGTTCAATTTGTCTATCGGCGCAGGGTAATCAGCACTTTTGATGTAGGCATTGCTGAGCAATAATTTGGCATCGATGTTTGGGATCATCTGAGCAACTGAATCATATTTTCCTTTGGCCTGTGCATTGACATCCAATAATCCTTTCAGGGTCATTCCCTCGATTGGGAAAATAGAGGTCAGTTCCTCCAGATTCAGTTTTCCGATCAAAGCTCCGTCCATTTCATAACTCGTAAGGTTTGCCAAAAAGAAACGCCCGGAAATCGGATTGCTTCCAAAATCAAGGTTGAATGTAGGAATGTTGATAATGGTATTGTCCAGGTTGTCGGTTTCGTTTTTGACTTGCATTTCGATGTTTACATTACTCACGGGACGGGGAAGATCCGGATATTGGAACATCCCGTTTGCTACATTCAGCGATACATCAAAGGCTGGAAAACTGGTTTCATTGTAAATGCCTTTTACAAACCCTTGAAAATCCATGGTACCGGAGGTTTTCAAATCAGCAAAACTCTCCGTGTAGATACCCGGAACCAAAGACAGGATGCTTCTGAAAGTATTGTCCTTGCCGCCAAAGGCTAGGTCAATTTCAATGTCATCCGCAGGCATGGCAATGAATCCCTTCATATCAAAAAGAAAGTCATTGAGGGCAAATTCCCCTTCGCCAAAGGCAAACTTCATATTAGCCATGTCAATATTCATGGTGGTTTCTCCCTTGAACTGCTTGTTGGTAAGGTAGTCGGTCCCCTCATAGGCAATATCCGCGATCAAAGCTTCCATTTTAATTGGCAAATCATAGACATCAGCAGTGAAATCACCGCTTCCTTCGAGGTTGATATTTCCCAAAGCCATGAAATATTGTAGGGATCTGTCATCATAGATCAGGTCAAAATCCTTGACCTGAATCAGATCAACAGCAATCTGAAAATTACTTTCTGTAACCGTATCTTCCTCAGAAGGATAAGTGATGTCATAGTTGGCCGTGCCATCTTCCAAAACCTTTACATACATGCTGCCGCCATCCAAATGAATTCCTGTGAGTGTAGGAATATCTCCAAACAATACCGACTTCAGATTGAAATCCACTTGGAGTTTGTCCATATGCACCAAAGTGTCCCCCCGGAAAGGTTCATTGCCGACAATTCCAAATTGCGCTACAGTAGCAGATATGTGTGGGAATCTTTTGAAAATGCTCAGGCTAACATTGTTGATGTCATAATAAACCTGCGCGTTGACCGAGGAGGCGATTTCTTTATCGATACGTTCTAAGATTTTTCCTTTAAAAACAAAAGGCAAAGCAAGGAGAGAAACAAGTAAAAAAATAAAAATACCGAGTAGGATGAGCAATGTCTTTTTCATAATAGATTGTATTAAGGCAATCTTAATAACGGTGGAGGATGTATTTTGGATTCCTTTTGAAAGGTTCCAATTTTTCTACTTCTTCCAGATTTTTTGGATATCTCTGCCGAGTTCGTCGTGGACTAGTCCATTGGTAGCTACAATTTTCTTACCAAAAAGGAAATCATCCCCCATCTCAAAGTCAGAAACCCTTCCTCCGGCCTCCTGGATGATAATGATTCCTGCTGCTACATCGTAAGGCTTAAGGTCATATTCAAAAAATCCGTCGAACCTGCCACAAGCCACATAACACAAGTCCACAGCGGCACTTCCCATGCGTCTCAATCCGTGACATTTTTCCATCAAGAGCCTCAATACTGCCAGGTAATTATCTATTTCACCAAAGGCACTGTATGGAAAACCGGTACCGATCAAACTACCTCCCAAGGTTTTTGCAGGGCTGACACTGATTTTCTTTCCATTACAATATGCCCCGTTTCCTTTGAATGCCGAAAAGCATTCGTCGAGGTTAATCTCATAAACCACACCGAGAACAACCTCTTTTTTATACTTGAGACCTATACTTACTGAAAAAACAGGGAGGCCATGGATAAAATTTGTGGTCCCATCCAAAGGGTCGATGATCCAGGTATATTCTTTTCCGTCTGTTGACCCGGTTCCTTCCTCTGTGATAAAATCCGCATCAGGCAAAATCCGGCTGAGTCGGTCAACAATAATTTTTTCGGCCTCTTTATCCACGTAAGATACAAGGTCGTTCAGCCCTTTTTGCTCGACTTTATTGAGGTCAAAGGATTGTCTTTCTTTGCGGATAAATGCACCGGCTTCCTTGGCGACTTTTTCTGTTTGTTCGAGTATTGGCAATAGATCTATCATGGCTGCGAGATTTTAGGAGTTGGGGTTTTTATACATGAAATTGTTCAAAGTGGTCATGGATTGAAAATCCGGGCAAATATGTTTCGGCAATTTTTAATTCAAAACAATTGGGAAAAAAGTCTGGTAAAGGAAATTGTCTTCCCCCGATTTGTTGGAAGCTAAATTTGTTTATTTCCCTTGAACGACGAGCACGATTTCACCTTTAATCGGATGCTCTTTGTAGTAGGCGACAAGTTCCTGAAGGGTTCCTCTTACGTTTTCCTCATAGATCTTAGTAAGCTCCCTTGATACGCTTGCCATCCTGTCTGGACCAAATGCTTCGGCAAACTGCTCCAAGGTCTTCATCAGGCGGTGAGGAGATTCGTAGAATATCATGGTGCGGGATTCTTCCAGCAAAGATTCTATCCTTGTTTTCCTTCCTTTTTTGTGGGGAAGAAAGCCTTCAAAGGTAAACCTGTCGTTTGGAAGCCCTGAGTTGACCAATGCGGGCACAAAAGCCGTGGCGCCGGGAAGACAGTTGACTTCAAGCCCTGCGTCCTTAGCCGCCCTTACAAGAAGGAATCCGGGATCTGAGATCCCCGGCGTCCCGGCGTCACTGACCAAGGCAAGTACTTCACCACGCCTCATCCTGTCGACTAATTTTTCAACTGCTTTATGTTCGTTGAAAATATGGTAACTCTGAAGTGGACGGTTGATTTCAAGGTGCTTCAATAACTTTCCGGTGGTACGGGTATCTTCAGCCAAAATCACATCAACTGATTTCAATACTTCAATGGCTCTGAGCGTGATATCTTTCAGGTTGCCGATAGGCGTAGGAACCAGAAAAAGGCTAATCGTCTTTTCTTCTGACATGTTAAATCTTGTCTATGGCCTTGGCGAGTTTGTGGTCCTTGTCGGTAACAATATTTCCGGAGTCATGGGTATTGAGTTCTATGGTGACGGTATTGTAGACATTGCTCCAATTGGGATGGTGGTTTTGCGCTTCAGCAATAAAGGCCACTCTTGTCATAAAGGCAAAAGCTTCCTGAAAATCTTTGAATTTGAAAGTTTTGCTCAGACAGTTGTTTTTTTCGGTCCACATGGTTTGGATGGTTTAAAGTGATATTACGCCTTCGATCTTCGAAGCCTTTTCATAAATGTCCAAAATTGAATCGCTGTTAGGCATCATGGCTTTGATGGTAGCCGAGACATAGGTTCCTTTGGAGGAATGTTTTAAGGTCATTTTATTGTTAGGCAATAATGCAGCCACTTGTGATTCGCTGCCATTGGGGACGATAAATTTGAACATATACAATGTAGGGAAAATGGTCTGCGCTTCAAGTTTGTCTTTGAAAGCCTGCCTGTCAAATGTGTCTTTCATCTTTCACGAATTTAAGGGATTAACACCACACAATAAAAATAAAATCCTTGTTCATAAAAAAACCCGTGGGAAGTCCCACGGGTTTTGTTTTTGATTTCTGATTGATGGATCAGAAAAATTTATATCTGTAATCTTTTACATCAGCAAGGTCTTCCAATGCCATCATAATCATATAGGCAGTTCTCTGAGAAGCATTCAATGTCAATTGGCTCTGATATGAGTTGTAGCTTGCAATATCCGCGGCAGGTGTCAAAGTATTCAGCTTAATTACTATGATACCCACATCTTCATGAATTGGCTTGCTGACATCACCAGGATTTTTTAGACCAAAAGTAGCACCTATTGCTTTTGGAGCGTATCCTACACCCGGAAGCACTGATGCATTCATTCTCAAGTCAGGAGATTTGTCCAAAGACGCTTCATTTGGAAACACTGACTGCATTTCTTCCAAAGTGGTTTTTCCGGCAAGTTTTCCTTTGATGATTTCAGCTTTCTTATCGTTCCTTACCTGTACCAATACCTGCTGTCTTACTTGATCCAAAGAAGCAGTTCCTTCTTCATATTTCTTTTTAAGATTGGCAACGATATAGGCATTGTCTAATTCAAATACAGTGGAAACTGCTCCTTCTGAAGCTTCATTGAAAGCCCATCTTATAACTTCTCTTGCATTCAGAAGATTATTGAGGGTCCTTCCAAAAGCGTCTACATTGTTGGCCTGAATGATCCTGTATCCATCTTTCTCAGCATTAGTGGTAAACTCAGCGGCATTACCTGAAGTAGAGGCAAACAAATCCGCTTTTCTGAAGACATCATTCCTAGTCACGTCACTTGGACCCAATTCCAACTCGATAGTAGCTATTTTGTAAGAAGTTGATTTTGGCAATTCGGTGATAGAAATAATATGGTAACCGAATTCGGTTTCAATAATTCTATTGATCAACCCTGTTGTTTTGGCAGCAAAGGAGACGTCTGCAAAAGCATCCACAAAGTCTGCTTTGGCAAACCAACCTAGGTCACCACCCCTTTGGGCAGTACCATCCTGTCCATATTGGGCAGCGGCAGTGGCAAAGTCGAGGCCGTTTTGAATTTCTTTTAAAACGTTTTCTGCATTTTGTCTTACTTCTGCTTTGGCATCATCCGACATGTCCTGAGCGCCAAATAGAATATGAGCTGCTCTCATTCTTGGAGTTCCGTCAAATTTTGAAGTCACCTTGTGGGTGATATAAGAAGACCTGTTGGTCAAGAATGGACCATATGTCTCACCTACCTGAACATCGTCCACATTGGAAGTAAGGGTGTTGGGCAATTCTTCGCCCGGGGCTATTACTATAAAGGGATTTTGTCCATCTGAGTTACGGAGAGCAAAAGCAGAATCAGCATCAGAAGTTCGGAGTTCTTCTGTCAATCTTTTTATCTCTGCGATCACTGCAGCAGAATCTTCAGAACTTGGAGTAAGCTCAAAACTCACATATTCCAAGTCCGCTGCATTCTTGACCTTGAATTTCTCAGGATATTTGGAAATGTAAGCCTTAAGTTCACTGTCAGAAACACTCACTGCTGAGTCTGATACAGCATAGAAAGGAATAAATAAATGATCGACATCTGCAATGCTGTTTGCCATCCTGTGTTCCAATTTTCCTTCTTTGGAATTGGCATACTCAGAGGTGGAAAGCAAATTGTCATACTTGATTCTCAATCTTCCTTTGGCAAACATTTTTTCCTGCTGTTCCCAAAATGCCACCTGCTCAGGGCCTGCAGTCTCCAAGGACTGTAAAAACGAGATCAACTGTGACCTGTCAAATTCCCCGGTCACAGGATTGGTCAATTGCTGTCTCAATTCGGCAATGATATTTTTACCCTGTACCATATCTACCAATTCGGCATCTGAGATGGTAAGACCCAAGGCTTCATATTGCTCAGCAAAAACTTTATCGACAATCAATGCCTGCCAGGCCTGCTCACGCAAGGTGCTCATTTCATTTTCGGAGGGAGTTCTTCCTGTATTTTGTTGGAAAGAAATTTTGATCTCTTCGATCTTTCGGATGTATTCCTCATAGGAAACGTCTTCACCTGCAATCTCTCCCACATTGTTTGCGCTACTACCCAATAGGGTAGAATTAGGGCCCAATAGATCCCCTCCAACGAGGAAAAATATCAATCCAACTGCTATAACACCGATTGCAAGACCTGTTCTTTGTCTGATTTTTTTAATTAAAGCCATTCTCCTGTTTTTTGAAGTGCCGCAAAATAATTCAATCTACCTGTAAATTCAAAATAATATCACTGTCAATAAATTACTTATTGGATTCCGACCCCTGATGTATCTTCACTTTTACCGTTTCTATCCTATGGTCTAGTTTTGAAACTATGCTGAAAGTATATGATTCAAAGGTAATGGACTCACCTTTTTGAGGAATATCCTCTGTCAGAGAAAGGATAAATCCCGCCAAAGTTTCGAAATCTCCATAGGGAAGATCCCAACCATATTTTTCATTTAAATAATCAATTTCATGCCGGGCACTCAATAAATACTCATGGTCGGAGAGTTTTTGCTCAATCAGATCGTCCTGATCATACTCATCCTGTATCTCTCCGAAGATTTCTTCTATGATATCTTCCATGCTGACAATACCACTCGTTCCTCCAAATTCATCTACGACCAAGGCCAAGCTTTTTCTTTCTTTGATAAACTGGATCAGAAGCTCATTGGCCAATGCTGATTCCGGCACGATGATGATCGGCGTCAGGATATCGGATATTTTTTTTGGCTTCTTAAACATTTCCAATTGGTGGCAATATCCGATCGCGTCGTCTATCGATTCCTTGTAAACGATGATCTTTGAATGACCGCTTTCTGCAAAAACCTGCTTGAGTTCGTCCATAGAGTCCTCTATGTCTACTGCAACGATATCCGTCCTGGGGACCATACATTCCCTCACCCGGATGGTTTTGAATTCTATGGCATTGTCAAAAATCTTGGCATCAAGGTCAACTTTCACATCTTGCCCGCTGTGATGGAGGCTGTTTTTGATAAAGCTATTCAAATCCGTCACTTTAAACACAGGCTTGTCCTCGTTGTATTCAAGACGTAAAACTTTGGTGATAAACAACTTTGACATTCCGACAATCAGCCAAACCAAAGGATACATCAGAAAATAGATCAGCTTGAATGGAAGAGAAAAGAATGAAAGCAAGGAATTGGGGTTGAGCATAAATATACTCTTGGGAAGAAACTCCCCTGTGATCAAAACAATAATGGTCGACAAAATGGTCTGTATGATCAGCACATATGCTTGGCTGTTAAAGTTTGCAGGAAGCAGCTTTTCAAGCCATGTTTCGATCCAAGGCTCCAACAAATAGGCCATAAAAATACCATACAATACCAAGGCTATTGTATTTCCAATAAGCGTTGTCCCAATAAACTGTCCTGGTTTTTTGATAAAACTAGAAAGGATTTTGCCAGAAACTGAACCTTGTTTGTTTTGAAGTTCTATCTGTAGCTTATTGGCAGATACAAAAGCCATTTCCATTCCTGAAAAAAACGCAGAAAAAAGCAAGGTGATGGCGACGTAAATAAGGTATTCTGATTCTATCATTTGGATTTACGGCTTTTAACTTTTTTTATTGGATCTTGCTTTGATACTTCTGATTTAAGGGAAGCTTCATTTTTCCTATACCTATACCAAAAGAGCAATGCCACTGCAAACATAAAAACAGGATATGAACTGATCAAACCTGATGTGATGGTAAGATGCGTGCCGATAATCGCCAAGGCTGCCGAGAGTGACAATATAAGGAAGTCAGGTAATTTCATTTTATAACTCTTCTCCGGAAAGAATGGTCCTGCTGTTGGTTACTTTAAATAGCTTATATACACTAAATCTGTCATCTGCTTCCATTCCTGTCCCGTTGAAAATCGTTTCTTTCTCTTGGATAGTTACAAATTTCTCAGTGTAAATTTTCTTTGAGTTGGGATCCCAATAAAGTTCTTCTGAAGAAAGCTTTTGGTCTTTTTCAAGGTTGTGCACTTGTACGTCCCCTTCTCCCCTATATATGTTTTTTGTCTTGTCGTAATAGCCTTTATCTGCACGCATTGTGGAGCTGGTATTGCCGTCTTTGTCAAAAAAGAAAATCTCAATTCCTTCCGGAAATTCCAGGTCTCCCGTACCAAACTTCATCTGTTTCTTGGCTTTGACTTGCGTCCTGATGATAGTGGAGTCGCTGTGGAATAACTCAATATCCATTGCCAGACCAATGGGACCTTTGTACGTCTCCAGAATACTGCTGTCGACTTCCTCTCCACATGAATATAAACAAAGGACGAGGCCAACAAAAGGAAAAGATAATCTACCAATGACACCCATACCTGCAAAGATATGAAAGATTGCTAAATGATCGAGACCATAAAAAAAGGCAGCCTTTTATCGACTGCCTTTTGGTTTAATATTTTAAAGAAAATTAATCCCTAGATGCCAAGGTAACTGTCTCTCCAATCCAACAACCCACATTTACCGTCTCACCTACCTGTCTGCTTTCTGTAAATAACTCTTCTTTTGATGGGAATCTTGCTCTTGCTTCTGCCATTCCTTTGCTATCCCCGGCTCTTGAGTAGGCATTGTATGCAGCGATGTAAATTGCTTGGTCATCTACCCTACTTATACCCCTTCTACAATCTGCAGCAGAGCTCATGTAGAGTTGTGCAATGAGTAACCAAGCTTCTTTTGCTTTCTCAGCATCTAATTTAGCTGCCTCCAATGCTGCTGCCCTAGCCGCACTTTTTCTTCCTGCCTGAGCATGAACTTTGGCAAGGTCATAGTGAATATCAGCTTTCTGAACGTCATTTTCAGCCAATGTCAAAGCTTTTTCCAAAACAGGTTGCGCTTTGTCATACTCTCTGCTTTGCATATACTTCATAGCCCTGACCTGTGAGGTGGAAAAGGTCGGGTTTTGGGAATCTATGATTTCGAGGGCTTTAAGAAATGAATCTGAATTAAGACATTTGTACTGAACAGAATATTTAAAGATCTGATTGGCCAAAACCATGTTGGTAGGGTCTGCTGTAAGCCTTGGCCCTAGAGTTCCTTCGATGAACTCACAATCAATAAGCTCCATTGCAACTATCAACTGCTCAAGTGTGCTTTTTGGTGCAGAAATATCTTTTCCGTTTGCCTCAGCTTCTGCTAGAAGAGCGTTTAGTTTCTCATATCTTTCCAACAATTCAACCTTAGTAAAAGCTTTATTGTACGCATTGTGCCTGTAGACCAAATCAAAATAAGCAGCAACCAAGTTAATTGTATTGAAAGTGCCATTCAATTCTACCACTCGATCAAACACAGCAAGTGCCTGTCCCAATTTCGCTTTATCTCCTTTATAATAGTTATAGCTATAATAGGCTTTATTTTCTATCCATTTTGGCTCGTTATCATAGTTTTCCTTTCTTAAGTCGAAAATTGTGATAACAGAATCCTGATAGGTTTTTTTCTGAGCCGCATCCGAAGTAGCATTTGCTGCTCCATGGTAGATAGTCACACCATTGATATAAATGGATTCATTCAATTTTGGTACATTGACAAGAAGCCAATACAAAGGCTTGGTAGCCTCCACAAATTGTTCCGACTTCATGTAGTCCACATAAGCCGCGTTGTATTCACGGGCTTTTGCTTCAAGTTCAGTATCGGCTGGCCAATTGAAATCCTGCGCTTGGGCCATTCCTACAAGACTAAGGGTAAATAACCCGATGAGTGCTCTTTTAAGTTTCATATCTGTTAGTGTTATTCGAATACGCGTTTGTAAAACCAGCTGTTATCATTTAATGAGAATCCTAAGGTGACACCAAAGTAATCTTCTTTGATCAATCCGCCGTCGAGGGTACCTCTCGAACCAATCTTGATTGCAAAGTTCATCAATGATAAGCTGTTGATAGGAACCGAAGCTCCAAAATTGATGCCAATATCACTGATCTGCGTCTGGTTCAAAATGAAGGGAGTTTGCTGGTATTCCACTCCGAACCTTAATGTCGACCTTTTAAATATAGAATTGACCGTTGAGAAGTTTGGAATCAGCTGACCTCCAAGTGCAACCCTGTAAGTATCACCTAGTTCACCCTGAACACCTGAGAAGGAACGGTATTGGCTAAAATTTTGCATTTGAGCTTCTAGACCAATGACAAATTTATTTATTTTTTCATAAGAAATCCCATAACCTAAGTTACTTGGGATGAATACAGTCCCTTTTTCATTATTTCTTAGGATATCTCCATCTGAATCCGGCTTACTAGCTTGACCAAAATCGGCAATCTTAGCAAATTCTTTTCCATTAATATTTCCAAATGCATGATAGGTGGCTCCAAGGTGGATGTTACTTTTACTACTAGCTTTGAAGTAATAATGGAATCCTCCTTTAAAAGTGACATCACTTACAGTCAACCTTTCGTAATACTCCGTCTGAAACCCAAATTCTTCGTCTTCAGGATTCAACAATGCCAATTGGTTGGTTCGTATGGTGGATCCAAACAAATATGATCCGTGAACTCCTAAGCTTAAATTTTTGGCTAAAACAAAGCCGTAAGAAAGATATGCCTCCGAAATACCACCCTCTCCCTGTACTCTATTGATAGAATTGAAGTCAGAATTGGCCACTTCTCCACTGACGAGAATGCTGTAATTCACGCTGGAAATTTCCGACAAACCCATTCCTACTGTTCTTTTGCCTGACTTTACAGGAAAAGACAGGGCTACATAGGATATCCCACCGCCATCGATCGTCTCGTTGTCGGAAGAACTCGTAACATTGATTCTTTTGTAGTTGAGTGCAGCTTGGAAATTAAAAATAGTATTTCTGGTAGACAGGGCAGGATTCATATAATTTGCCCCCCATCCTGTACCGAAACTTATCCCCAAACCACCCATGCCTTGGTTTTGGGCAAGACCTGAATAGTTGAACTCCCCTAATCCAAGCGCACTGTAAGTAGACGAACTTGACTGCGGAAAGGCCTTTGAGAAAATGAAAAAGGTGCATAACACACCCAGAAATCTAATCCTATTGGTAATTGACATTGTAGCTTAATATTCTATTCAATCCATGCAGGACCAAATTAGGGATTACAAATATGTGGTCTTTTGTTAAGCTTTCAAAGATTTTTGAGTCACCGCCACAAATAATGACCTTCAATCCATGGTATTGTGCCTGATATTCCCGGATAAATCCTCTCATCTCAAACTGTATTCCATAAAATACTCCTGACCTTAAGCAGGATACCGTACTGTCTCCAATAAACCTTGGCTCCATCCCTGACTCAAAATCCACCAATGGAAGCCTTGCTGTCAACTGACTCATTGCCTTGAATCTCATCTGAAGTCCGGGTGTAATTGCCCCACCAAGATACCTGTCCGATTCATCCATGAAATCATAGGTAATGCAACTTCCCAAATCTATGGCA
The DNA here is from genome assembly GCF_022538055.1 of Cognataquiflexum nitidum. Classification (GTDB taxonomy): domain Bacteria; phylum Bacteroidota; class Bacteroidia; order Cytophagales; family Cyclobacteriaceae; genus Cognataquiflexum; species Cognataquiflexum nitidum. The sequence goes on from NZ_JAKZAM010000011.1 coordinate 128,339, forward strand.
AGTATAGGACAGTCTTGGAAAAGGTTTCTGCCGCCTGCTACAGCCGCTTTTCGGTCTACTCCCAATGTGTCGGGAGTAGTATACATATTTTTAAAGGGTAACGGGGTTTTGTAACTCAAAAACAAAAACGGAAAGTCAAGCAGACCAAGAAGCTGCTCCTCTGTGTAGGTAACAGAACTTATTATGGCATGTTCAAAATCCCTGCTTTTAAACTCATTCAAAAATGAAGAGAAATCCTCAAATATGAATTCTTTCAACAGGATGTCCCCCTCAAAGACGGCCGCTTTGATTCTTGTATTCCCGATATCTACGACGAGTTGTTTCAAATTCAATTCCAATTGACATTAGGTCATGGCGAAATTAGTCAAATTCCAACACCGCTCTTTTTGAATAAAATAAATTTAACTTTAGGGAGAATTATTTAACAAAAATTAACCCGATGAAGACCCTTTCTAAATATAAAGTCATTGGCTTGATGTCAGGCACATCAGGAGATGGGCTTGATATTGCATTTTGTGAGTTTGAAAAAAAGGAAAAATGGACTTTTCAGATCCTGTGCAGCGAAACCGTTCCTTTTCCAAAAAAACTCGGAAAAAAACTCAAAAATTCCCATCTCCTGAATGGATATCGGTTATCTCTTCTCGATGTGGAATTTGGACATTGGATGGGTGAACAAGTCCGCAACTTTGTCCAAAAAAATGAACTCGAAGTGGAGGCCGTTGCCTCACATGGGCATACGGTATTCCATCAACCTTCCAAAAAAATCAGCCTACAGATAGGAAATGGTTGGGCCCTGCATGCGGCATGCGGATTACCTGTAATCAATGACTTTAGGATGCTTGATGTACAACTTGGGGGTCAAGGGGCGCCTTTGGTCCCTATAGGAGACAAGCTTCTGTTTGCAGAATATGATTATTGCATCAATCTGGGAGGTATTGCCAATATAAGTATGGAATTTCAGGGAAACAGGATTGCATTTGATACCTGTCCCTTCAATCTATTGCTTAACCATTTCGCTGAGGTTTGTGGAAAATCTTTTGATAAAAACGGTAAAATGGCCAGAAAAGGAAAACTCCTAAAAAAAGTGCTCAGGCAACTTAATAAGTTACCCTACTACCGGATAGAGGGAGCCAAATCACTTGGAAGGGAAGACCTGGACGACTACCTCAAAATCTTGGAATGGAGTGAAGAGCATAAACCCGAAAACGTACTCCATACTTTGGTGATACACTATATCGTTCAAATCACTAAAATCCTGAGGCCGATACCAGGTAAAAAAACCAAAGTCCTAGTGACAGGAGGCGGCGCATTCAATACCTTTTTTATGGAAAAGCTTAATGATTCCCTTGATGAGGACATGGATCTCATCCAAGCAGATCCTTTGCTGATCAATTTTAAAGAGGCACTTGTTTTTGCTTTTTTGGGTGTATTGAAATTAAGGGGAGAAAATAATTCACTGTCTACAGTAACTGGAGCATTTAGGGATAATTGTGGTGGTCTCATCCATGGTATGTAAATAAGGAGGGCTTTTAAGCATGGAGAATATTTCTATTTTTGCCTGCTCATAAACCCAAATATTTACCATGAAAGAACTACTCAAAAAGTTTGAGAACAAACAGCCCGAAATTATTTTTGAATGGAGTGACAGCGAATCTGAAGCAGAAGGATGGGTGGTCATCAATTCACTTAGAGGAGGAGCTGCAGGCGGGGGGACAAGAATGCGAAAAGGACTTGATAGGAGAGAAGTGGAATCCCTTGCCAAAACCATGGAGGTCAAATTTACCGTCTCTGGACCGGCCATCGGTGGCGCAAAATCAGGGATCAATTTTGATCCAAACGATCCAAGAAAAGAGGAAGTTCTAAGACGCTGGTACAAGGCCGTCATGCCTTTATTAAAAAATTATTATGGTACCGGTGGTGACCTCAACATTGATGAAATCCACGAAGTCATCCCCATCACTGAGAACTACGGACTGTGGCATCCCCAGGAAGGAATCGTCAATGGACATTTTCATGCTACTGAGCCAGAAAAAATTAGGAAAATAGGACAGTTAAGACAAGGTGTTTCCAAAGTTTTGGAAGATCCGCATTATACGCCAAACGGACCGAAAAAGTATAAAGTAGCAGATATGATTACGGGTTTTGGTGTAGCAGAGGCTGTCAGGCATTATTATTCCATTTGGGGAGGAGACATAAAAGGCAAGCGCGCCATCATCCAGGGATGGGGAAATGTCGGGGCGGCAGCGGCCTGTTTTTTGGCAGTAGAGGGTGTAAAAATTGTCGGAATCATTGACCGGGAAGGAGGCCTCATCAATAAGTCAGGATTTACGCTTGATGAAATTAGGGACTTGTTTATCAAAAGAGAAGGCAATAAGCTGGTAGCTAAAGGCATGATTCCATTTGCTGAACTCAATCAGCAAATTTGGGATATAGGATCTGAGGTATTTATACCGGCAGCAGCCTCTAGGTTGGTGACCAAAGACCAAGCCGAAAGGATGGTTAAAGCAGGACTCGAAGTGATCAGCTGCGGAGCAAATGTTCCATTTGCAGACCCGGAGATATTCTTTGGTCCGATAGGTGTATGGCTTGATGAAAAAGTATCGTTAATCCCTGATTTTATTGCAAACTGTGGAATGGCGAGGGTATTTGCTTACCTGATGTCAGACCGTGCCATGTTAACTGACGAGGCCATTTTCGGAGATGTAAGCCATACAATTGCTGATGCGCTTCACCTGACATTTGAAAAAAACAACTCCAAAAATAAGCTTGCTGAAACCTCACTGGAAATTGCATTGAAGCAGTTGGTATAAACATTTAACCAATCATCAGCCGAGAGGTGTTAATTTTAAATTAATTCCTCTCGGAGCTAATTTAGTATGCTGACCTTTTCATTCAAAATAAGTAGTTTAGCGAAAGTATAATTCAAATTAGTATAATGAATAGCGCAATTTGTAGGGTTTTCTGAAACCAAAACCCTTGAAAAAGACTGCTTAATTTTAAAATTAATGAAGAACCTATTTGCCGTTTTATTATTTGTTTTTGGAATGGTTTTTTTGACAGCTATTTCGGAGGCAATAGCCCAGACAGAAACCCAAGCAGAAATGATAGGGGGGGAGAGCTCCGTCCATCAACATGATGGAAATGCTGTCCACGAGGATGGGCAAGATGAACACGGTTCTGCACCTGTTTGGTTGGTGATACCATTTGTTGCCTTGTTGTTAATGATAGCAACAGGTCCATTGTTTTATGAAAATTTTTGGCACCACAATTATCCAAAAATCGCCGTTGGATTAGCCATTTTGGTGGTTTTCTACTACCTCTTTGTCTTGCACAATGTACATGGACCTGTACATGCACTTGCGGAATATGTACAGTTTATCGCACTCCTATCTTCACTTTATATTGCATCGGGTGGGATTCTCATCGAGATAGACAAGAAGGCAACTCCATTTGCCAATGTCATGCTTCTTTTGGTAGGGGCTTTGGTTTCCAATCTCATTGGGACCACTGGAGCTTCTATGCTACTTGTTCGGCCATTTATCAGATTAAACAAAGGAAATATCCAACCTTACCATATCATCTTTTTCATCTTTATGGTCAGTAATATTGGAGGTTCACTTACCCCAATCGGGGATCCGCCGCTTTTCCTTGGCTTCCTAAAAGGAGTACCTTTCTTTTGGACAATTGAATACAATTGGCCAGCATGGCTGTTAGCTTTGCTATTGCTTGCCGCAGTATTTTATGTCATTGACAAAAAATTTGGGAATGCCATCGAAGAAGACGACCTCGAAGAAGTTACCTATACTAATAAATTTGCATTGATAGGGTCAAGAAACTTTCTATGGTTATTGGTTATCATTGGATCGGTATTCCTTGATCCCAATGTACTCGATTGGGTACCTGCCATTCATTACGATGGACAAAAATTTTCATTTCTCAGAGAAATCATCATGCTATCTGTAGCTTATATGAGTTACAAATTTGCCGATCAAAGTGCCATTAAAGGAAACGAATTTAATTTTGAGCCTATATTGGAAGTGGCATTCATATTCATAGGCATTTTTGGTACCATGATGCCGGCATTGGAATTAGTTGGTAATTTTGCCAAATCCCCTGAAGGTGCGGCATTAATCACCCATAATACTTTGTTTTGGGGGACGGGTATTTTATCAGGAGTCTTGGATAATGCCCCTACTTACTTGAATTTTTTGGCAGCAGCCATGGCGTCGCAAGGTGCTGAGATAGGAAACATTGAAGATGTCAAGAATTTTGCTTTTGACAATTATGACGACTCGGCTTTTGAGTTGATGGCAATTTCTCTTGCTTCGGTATTTTTTGGGGCAATGACTTACATTGGAAATGGACCTAATTTTATGGTGAAGTCCATTGCGGAGCAAAGTGGCATAAAAATGCCTTCTTTCTTTGGTTACATCATTAGGTTTTCGCTACCGATTTTACTGCCGATATTGTTCATAATATGGCTTGTGTTTTTTGCCTTTGTTTGAAAAAATTAAGATATCAGGCCAATTGTCAGAGATTGGCCTGATTTTTTTACCACACCACAGAGGCACTTACTATCATTTTATTTGGCTTCAAAAAAATCACTTTTTGAATTGTCTCAACCACAAAGTGGTCAAGCTTACCGGTTTGGCTTTGATTGAAAATTACCCCACGTGTCTCAGAATTATAAAAGAGATTTGAATTTTTGATAAAAAAAGAAACTTCTTTTATCACTCCATCTTCGTATTTGATCACGATCCTTTGAACTTCTCCTTTCTCTCCTTCTTTGAGTTTGTGGATGAGGTAATCAGCACTCTTTTGTGTTTCATAGGAACTTGACAGGCTGGGCCTGCTGATGTCCGCCTTTTTAAAAAAATCAAGCTCTTCTAGCCAACGGTTTGAAGTTAAGGTATCTTTGATTATTTCTTTTTCACCATTTACATTCAATTCTTTGATGATTCCGGTTCCATCCAAGCCCAATGCTGTAACCTCTATATACTCTTTCATAGGAAAATAAATGGTTTCAGACAGATTTTCGGTTTTATCATCCGAAGCACATCCAAGCAGGGTGAGAGAAATCAAAACTGCAATAAAACTTTGTTTCATAATGTCTTGGTATTTTGGATTAGGTATAAAATGACAAAGAATCCATCCAAAATTTATGAATGAATTCTTTGTCAACAAATGTATTAAATTATTTCAACAGGATATTCCCGGTCATTTCGGAAGGAACAGAGACACCCATCAAAGTAAGAATTGTAGGTGCAAGATCTCCTAATTTACCATCCTGAATAGGTATTTGGTCACTGTCATCCACCAAAATACAAGGCACCAAATTGGTGGTATGGGCAGTATTTGGGGTTCCGTCTTCGTTGATCATCATGTCACTGTTGCCGTGGTCAGCTATGACGATAAAGGTATATCCATTTTCAAGTCCCGTTGTAATTACCTGTTTGGCACATTCATCGACGGTCTCACATGCTTTTACTGCCGCTTCAAAAACTCCGGTATGCCCCACCATATCAGGATTAGCAAAATTGAGACATACAAAGTCAACCTCTTTCTTTTTAAGTTCGGTTTTTATTTTGCTGGCAATTTCATACGCACTCATTTCAGGTTTGAGGTCATAAGTGGCCACTTTAGGGGAAGGACAAAGTATCCTACTCTCACCTTCAAATTCCGTCTCCCTTCCACCTGAAAAGAAAAATGTTACATGGGGGTACTTTTCTGTTTCAGCGATCCGAATCTGTTTTTTACTATGTTTGGCAAGAACCTCTCCCAAGGTATTGTTAAGGTTGTCTTTGTCATATAGTACCTTGACATCCTTAAAAGTGTCATCATAATTGGTAAAAGTGATATAATTCAATTTGAGTCTTTTCATATTGAAATCCTCAAAATCCTGTTGTGTCAGGACTTGGGTGATTTCCCTTCCCCGATCTGTACGGAAATTGAAACAAATCACAACATCTCCTTCCTTGATGGTTGCCAAAGGCTTTCCTGCTTCGTTGACTTGGATGATGGGTCTTATGAATTCGTCGGTGACTCCATTGGAATAAGATTTTGTAATTGAAGCGATAATATCTTTTGATTTTTCGCCTTCGCCAATTACCATCGCATCATAGGCTAGCTTCACTCTTTCCCATCTTTTGTCCCTATCCATCGCATAATATCTACCAATAACGGATGCAATTTTTCCAACAGAATGCTGTAAGTGTTCCTTCAGTTCATTGAGGTAATGAATGCCTCCTTTGGGATCTGTATCCCTACCGTCGGTAAAGGCATGGATAAATACTTCTGTGAAATTATTGGCTTTGGCCGCGTCACAAAGTGCTTTGAGGTGATTGATATGCGCATGAACACCTCCGTCAGACACTAAGCCTATGAAGTGCACATTCTTCTTGGATTTTTTGGCATATTCAAATGCCTCCACCAAGACCGGATGGCTATCCAACTCACCTTCTTTGGCAGCCTGATTGATTCTCACCAGATCTTGATAGACTACCCTTCCTGCCCCAATGTTCATATGTCCTACTTCTGAATTTCCCATTTGTCCTTCAGGTAATCCCACCGCTAGGCCCGAAGCCTGAAGTTTGGAATGAGGGTACTTTTCATAAAGTCCATCAATAAAAGGTGTTTTTGCTTTGTCTATCGCAGAAACTTCCGGATTGGTGGCAATGCCCCATCCATCCAAAATCATTAATACTACTTTCTTATTCTTCATGGAAAGAGAATTTGGAATATTGAAAATTAAAATCAATCAACTTGTAAAGTTGCCTATTCTTTATCAAGCGGACAAAATTCCTATTGTTAATTTTTTAACATGCTGAATACCACATGCCATTGTTTGGTTTATGAAGAGCATTAATGGGTGAAACACTCGATTTTTTTGAAAAGCTAAAAATGATAAAAGATTTGGCTTAATATTTGAACTATTTTCTGGGATGAAGAATCTCCCCTTTCTTTTTGTATTTTTATTTGCCGTCATTTGGTTCTCTGAAGCCACTAATTTGAAGCACAATACATTGACAATCAACGATGTGTTTGTCTATTTTAAAAGCGGATCCAGCAAGGAAATTGCCAGGTATTTTGACCAAACCGTCTTATTGAATATCAATGGAAAGAACGGAGATTATTCGAAAACTCAGGCAGAGTATATTTTGAAAGATTTTTTTTTAAAATATCCTCCATTGGATTTTAATGTGCTGCACCAAGCAGGTTCGCCCGGTCCTACTATTTTTTATGTAGGTGCCTATCAAAGCAAAGATGAACAATTCAGGGTCTTGATAAAAGGTAACGCCAAATCAGATGTTGTTAGAATTTTTAGCATCGACATTATTAAAACCAAAATTTAAGGCTTCACCAACATTATTTTTTAATTTTGTGTGTGGAAAATTTACCTTATTTAACATCGGAAAAAATTCATGAATTTATCCGACTGGCATTCTTGGAGGATGTGGGTTCCGGGGATCACTCGACTTTAGGTTCCATTCCCAATAACCAGACTGGCCAAGCGCAATTGCTAATCAAGGAGTCCGGTATTATTGCAGGAATTGAACTTGCCGAAATGATTTTCCATCAATTTGACCCACATCTTCAAATTGAAAAATTATTAAAAGATGGTGATTCCGTGAATTCGGGGGATATTGGATTGAGGGTGATGGGGTCCGCCGCATCGATTTTGACCACCGAAAGATTGGTATTGAATTGCATCCAACGCATGAGTGGGATTGCATCCAAAACCCATCAACTAACCAAAATGATAGCCCATACAAAAGCTCGCTTGATGGATACCCGCAAAACCACTCCAAACTTCCGGATGATCGAAAAATGGGCAGTTGTACTTGGCGGCGGACTTAACCACCGGTTTGCTTTGTATGACATGGTGATGCTCAAAGACAACCACATTGATTTTGCGGGCGGTATTTCTAATGCTGTACAAAATGTAAAGCGCTATTTGGCAAAGGAAGGGCTCAATCTCAAAATCGAAGTAGAAACAAGAAACCTTAAAGAAGTTGAGGAAGTACTTGCTTTGGGTGGAATAGATTATATCATGCTCGACAATATGGACTATGAGACCATGCGGAAAGCAGTGAGTATGGTTGACGGCAAATATCCACTCGAGGCATCGGGTGGAATCACTGAAGAAACGCTCAAAGATGTAGCTGAATGTGGCGTTGATTATATTTCTGTCGGCGCACTGACACATCATGTGAGGAGCATGGATATCAGCCTTAAGGCCTATTAAAATTCGATATCAATTGATAAAAGATATTCATGGATATTGAATCCGGAATAACTAAGTTTAAATAAGCTTTTAAAAATTTTATAAAATCAAATCTCATTTAGCTAAGCTTTTGCGTTATACAAACCTTTTCCAAAGTTGGGACAAGACCTTGAAAATCTTAAAACATCCATTCCGAACTTTGGAAAAGTTTATCGAATCTCCCTAACTAAATTAAATTGGAATCAAATTCTTTAAAATTGAAATGCCCAAGAAATGAATTCTTGGGCATTTTTAATTCTTCCGACGTAATCAATTTAGTCCTTTGAAGCAAAATCAGGGTAGGCCTGCATGCTGTGTTCATTGATATCCAAACCCTCAAGTTCTTCTCTTTCATCGACCCTGATACCCACTGATTTTTTTAGAGCAAAGAAAATCAACCAGCTGGTTCCAAAGCAAAACGCTCCCACAATACCGATCCCGATTAATTGGGAAATGGCCTGCTGAAAACTAGCGAGGTTACCAAACAAACCTACTGCCAAAGTGCCCCAGATTCCTCCGATCAAATGTACCGAGATAGCTCCTACTGGATCATCAATTTTGATTCTGTCAAAAAATACAACAGCAAAAACCACCAATGTACCGCCAATAAAACCGATTATAGCTGATTCGCCAACACCCATTTGGTCTGCACCTGCAGTGATCCCGACAAGACCTGCCAAGATCCCATTGAGTACCATTGTGATATCATAAGTTTTGAATTTTAAATATGATGCGACTAATGCTCCAAAAGCACCGGCAGCACCGGCGATAGCAGTGGTTACAAAAACCAAGGAAACTGTTCCCGGATCTGCAGTCAAAACCGATCCTCCGTTGAAACCAAACCATCCAAACCATAGCAAAAATACTCCAATCGTTGCCATCGGAATATTATGTCCGGGAATGGCTTTCATGCCTGTAGGAGTATATTTGCCTAATCTAGGCCCAAGCAAAAATGCACCAGCCAAAGCCGCCCATCCACCAACAGAATGAACAATCGTAGATCCTGCAAAGTCATAAAATGGCGTAGCCATGGTATTCAAAAATCCACCTCCCCATTTCCACATTCCCACCATAGGATAACAAAGACCTACATAAAGGATTGAAAAGAAAATAAAAGGTCCCAGTTTTATCCTCTCAGCAACTGCACCGGAAACGATCGTGGCCGCTGTGGCAGCAAACATTGCCTGGAAAATGAAATCTGTGTAAAAAGTATAGCCTGCATTGTAATTACTTGTATCCCAGGCTTCCGGAAGCGCTAATCCAAAACCTGCAAATCCCATAAATCCCCCGGCAAAATCACCTCCGGGATACATCAGGTTAAAGCCAATAAAAGCATAGGAAAGTAATCCTATCGCAGGGATAATTGTATTCTTAAACAATATATTGACAGTATTTTTTGCTCTTGTAAGGCCTGCTTCTAGACTTGCAAAACCAAGGTGCATGATAAAAACCAATATGGTTGCTACCATCATCCAAAGGTTATTGATGGTGAATAATTCTTGAGTCATAGGTTTGATAGGTTAATTATGTATGTATCTTCTTAATCTTGAATATATTTTTTATTAAAGGGCATCTTCACCCGTATCACTATTTCTAATCCTAAAGGCTTCGATGGCTTCGTAAATAAAAATCTTCCCATCACCTACCTCACCTGTCTTGCCCATTTTGAGAATACATGCTACTACCGATTCCACCAATTCATCTTGGGTGACGATTTCCAGCTTGGTCCTGTGTATGTAAGTAGGTTCATACGCGACACCCCGATAGGTCTGCAGTTTGGCATGCTCCATCCCCATGCCCTTTACTTCATAAAATGTCAGGAATTTTACACCAAGTCCAGCGACGCATTGATGTATCTCATCGAATTTGGATGTTCTAATGATTGCTTCGATTTTTTTCATTTTCTTCAATATTAACAGTGATTCATTGGAAAAACATTGCTAATGTAAAGGAAAAATTGAGTAAAAACATAATTGGGCTATTTTTTCATCCGATTTATTTAAAAAAAACATATTTTGTATCTTTGAAGCATATTTTTTTAACTGTCATTTTTAATTTTTTTATAAATTATATCATTTGATGATTCTTTTTTTAACCAAAACATCCATAATTACCATCAAATGGATGAATCAATGGTTCTTTGTAAATAATCTCAACCAAATCTTTGTCTGAAAGCTGAAAAACCTAACTTTGGGGCCTGAATAAACATGCGCAATATTTTATGAGCAAAAAACCGACACTTTTAGTCCTCGCCGCAGGAATGGGAAGCAGATACGGAGGAAACAAACAGATCGATGGATTTGGCCCAAATGGAGAGACCATTTTGGAATATTCAATTTACGACGCCATCCGTGCAGGATTTGGCAAGATAGTTCTGATCGTTAGAGAAGAAATTCTTGAGACTGCAAAAGACCTACTTTTACCAAAATTAGAGGGTAAAATTGAAGTGGACTTTGTGCTTCAGTCGATCAAACATTTTGTTCCTGCTGAATTCCAAAATCCAGAAAGGGTGAAACCTTATGGAACGGCCCATGCAGTGCTTTGTGCCAAAGACGCCATCGCAGAACCATTTGCCGTAATCAATGCAGATGACTTTTATGGCAAAGAAGCTTTTGAAGTTTTGGGTAAATTTCTCACGGAAAATGTGAGACCTGACTTGCATGCCATGGTGGGATATGCGATTCAGAATGTACTTTCCGAGCATGGCACCGTCAGTCGTGGCGTATGTTCTATGAATGAAGCCAACCAACTCATCGGCATGGTCGAAAGGACTTCCATTGCAAAGGAAGGTGATAAAATCCTTGCCAAAGGAGATGGTGAAGTGATCGAAATCAAAGAAGGAACCCCGGTATCGATGAATTTTTGGGGTTTTCACCAAAATGTATTTTCGGATATTGAAAAAATGTGGCTTGATTTCTTGCCTGCCAACAAAGAGAATCTCAAGTCTGAATTTTATATTCCGACTGTGGCCAACCACCTGATACAATCGGGCGAAGCAGCCTTTGAGATCTTGGAAGGTGGCAAAACATGGTTTGGCGTTACCTACACCGAAGACAAACCTGTAGTGATCGATTCTTTGAAAAAAATGCACAGCTCAGGAGAATATCCTGAGAAACTTTGGAAATAAGGATATCCAAAACAAAAAATGGCTGCCCGGAATCAACTGGGCAGCCTTTTTTGTTTTGTAATCGAATCAAATCCCCGAAATTTCCTTCAAAGCCTCATAAGCTTCATCCCCTGGCCTTGGGGCGTTGACATCAATGATTTTGTTGTCTTTGCCAATAATCAGGTAGCGTGGGATACCCCATACTTTAAAGTATTTCATGATCTCTGCTTCGAATCCCTTTCCGGCAAATAGGTGTACGCCACCCATTTTGTTTTTACTGAGGTAGTTTTTCCAAGGTTCAGGTTGCTCATCGATAGAAATATACATCAGGATAACTTCCGGATTTCCTTCCAATTTCTTTTCAAAAAATGGCGTTTTGGTTCGGAAAGTATTGATACATGGTCCGCACCAAGATGCCCAAAGGTCCAGATAAATTATCTTGTCTTTGTAATCCATCAGACTGACCGACTTTCCCTCCAAGTCGACAAAAGAAAAATTTTCCACAACGGCACCTTCTTTAAGTTTTTCGATGGCGGAGAGGCTTTTATCGACATCTGCCAAATAGATGGAATTGGGATAAGAATTCCTGAAACCTGCCACTTGATTCTTGCTCGATTCGTAGCCTCCTGTCAGCATCAGCATGTCATTCAGGATAAAGGCTGCTTGAAAAAGTTCTTTTTTAGGTTCAGCCATTCCACTGATATAAGCTTCGACTTCTGTGTTTGGCATTCCAAAAGGGATTCCCATAGCAGCATGTAATGTCATCATCATCGACCTTGAGAGATCCTCCGAAAGGTTATTGATGTCCGAATCAAGTCCAATACCTTCAAAATATTGATCCAAGAAACCCAGTTTTTGTCTGGGTTCTAGGTCCTGCGCCCTATCCAGATAGAGTTCACCGAGTTGGAGCAACATAGTATGGGAAAAAGTCTGGGCTCCGATTTTCTCCTGTTCCAAAAGTCCTTTGGAATTTTGCTCGTAAAATTGACCGATTTCGGCTTTCACTCCTTTGCAAAATTGGATGTATTCTTCCGCTGATGGGGCTGCTTCGGCATCATAGAGGATGGTCGAAACTTTTGCATAGAGGTCGTTTTGGACATAATTTTCCAAGCCTGACATATAGTCTAAATAGGCTTGCGTAGGGGCTTGGGCTGATGCCGTCATATGTGCCGAAAAGGTGAAAAACAGGAACGAAGCCTGTAAAATGAAATTGCGAGATGATTTCATATTTATTGTTTGGATGAGTAATTCGAGGTATTGAGCGTCCAATTTAGAAATCTGATTTAGATTTCTTGTTACCTTTGATTGATTAAACCACATTTTGCAACTTTTGGATTCCAAAAAATGAAAAAATTGATCTTCTCGACCTCATCCTATTTTCAGGATATCTCATTGGTAATTTTACGGATCGGCGCAGCTTTGCTGATGTTGACGCATGGTTGGCCGAAAATTGCAAATTTCAGCACCTACCTTGTCAAATTCAGTGACCCGATCGGTTTGGGTCCGGCTATTTCTCTTCAGCTTGCCATTTTTGCAGAGTTTTTCTGCGCGATTTTGTTGGCATTTGGTTTTCTTACCAGACTTTCATTGATCCCCTTGATGATTACGATGTCTGTCGCTGCCTTTATCGCGCATGCGGATGATCCTTTTGGTTCAAAAGAAAAGCCCTTGCTGTTTCTCCTGATTTTCATATTCCTATTCTTTGCCGGACCGGGAAAATATTCTATTGACAGTAAGATTAAAAAGTGAAAAAATTATCCGCAACTGATTCGGTGCCATGGATTGAAGGCTTGTATAACTCAAGCACAAAATAATTTCCCGCGGACCAGGCAGACCTCCGCAGAAAAAACAAAACCAGAATTCCCGATGCCATGCCTGCCGCGAAAACACTCTACGCAAATCTGCGCCTTCTGTGGGAGAATAAACTAAAGTAGACAAAATAATTTCCCGCGGACCACGCAGACCTCCGCAGAAAAAACAACCGGAATTCCCGATGCCATGCCTGCCGCGAAAACACTCTGGGCAAATCTGCGCCTTCTGTGGGAGAATAAACTCAAGCACAAAATAATTTCCCGCGGACCAGGCAGACCTCCGCAGAAAAAACAAAACCAGAATTCCCGATGCCATGCCTGCCGCGAAAACACTCTACGCAAATCTGCGCCTTCTGTGGGAGAATAAACTAAAGTAGACAAAATAATTTCCCGCGGACCACGCAGACCTCCGCAGAAAAAACAACCGGAATTCCCGATGCCATGCCTGCCGCGAAAACACTCTGGGCAAATCTGCGCCTTCTGTGGGAGAATAAACTCAAGCACAAAATAATTTCCCGCGGACCAGGCAGACCTCCGCAGAAAAAACAAAACCAGAATTCCCGATGCCATGCCTGCCGCGAAAACACTCTGCGCAAATCTGCGCCTTCTGCGGGAGAATAAACTCAAGCACAAAATAATTTCCCGCGGACCAGGCAGACCTCCGCAGAAAAACCGGAATACGGATAATTGCCCACAGACCACGTTCAGCAGCAACTACTTTTGCACCTCAACCATTTGTTTTTAGGCAACTTGGCTTTAGTCAAAAATAGCATTACACATTCCAAGGGGAAATTTCCCCTTCCTCTATCAGGAAAAACCTGCTTTCTGCATCAATTTCATTTAAGATCGCTTTCGACCTTTCGGGACGTGCATCGGTGATAAAAAGCTGACCAAAGCGGTGGTCAGCCACCAACTTCATCAGCTTTTCGATCCTGTTGTCGTCGAGCTTGTCAAAAATATCATCTAGCAAAAGGACAGGTTTTGTCTTTTTATGGAGCAAAAAAATCTGAAACTGAGCCAGCTTGAGGGCGATCACAAATGATTTTTGCTGTCCCTGCGAACCGAATTTTTTGATGGGGTAGCCACCGATTTCAAAGAGAAAATCATCTTTATGGATTCCCATATTGGTTCGTTTCAAGATGAAATCCCTTTGGGCATTCTGAATAAATTCATTTGGGAAGTTCCCATCCAGACAGGTGGTTTCGTAAGTGATGCTCACCTCCTCGTGGTTATCAGATATGATGGCATAATATTCTTTGAGCAGGGGAAGGTATTCTTCCAAAAAGGCATTCCTTGCTGCCCCCAAAAACTGTGAAAGGGCGATGATCTCCCTGTCATAAGGTTCAATATGGGACTTTTCCCACCTTCCTCTATCGGCAAATTGCTTGATCAGGGCATTTCTTTGTTTGAGAAAATGCTGGTACCTGACCAGTTTTTCGAGATAATGCTTGTCCATTTGGCAAAGCATGTTGTCAAAAAATCTCCTTCTCTCTTCACTTCCATCCTTGATCAGCATCGTATCATCCGGTGCAATCATGACCACCGGCAATAGCCCTACGTGGTCACTCATTTTATCTATGGCTTTGCCGTTTTGAAGCAGTTGCTTTTTCTTTCCACTTTCAAAAATACACCTGACCTCGATTTCTTTTCCCTCAAGGTCAAAGTCTCCAAAAACCGTAAAAAATTCTTGGTTATGCAGCACATTGAGTTGGTCTACGCCGTTGATAGCACCTTTGGTCAGACAGAGATAATGGATTGCATCCAATAGATTGGTCTTCCCGCTGCCGTTGATCCCTACAAAGCAATTGATTTCGGGGGAAAACCGCACTTCCGCCTTTTGGTAATTCTTAAACTGTTGGAGGCGGATATTTTTGAGGTGCATGCTTAGAATCTGTGGGGTTTTTGACTAATTTCGCACTCGGCCTTAAAATTCAGCCTGTTTGATTATATTTGAGGCCTAATTTAGCATATTTTACATTACACGATATGGCAAAGAAGAGTACAGCTCCCAAAGCGAAAGTGAAATATTCCGAAGAAACTTATGCTTTCTGGTATGAAAGCATGCTGTTGATGAGGAAGTTCGAGGAAAAAGCAGGTCAATTATACGGACAACAAAAAATCAGAGGATTTTGTCATTTATATATCGGACAGGAAGCCTGCGCAGCGGGTGCCATCACTGCCCTTGACAAAGATGATAAGTGGATCACTGCATACCGTGACCACGCGCATCCACTTGGTTTGGGCACTGATCCGGGAGCGGTGATGGCCGAACTGTATGGAAAAGCTACAGGGACAACCAAAGGAAAAGGCGGTTCCATGCATATTTTTGACAAAGAAAAAGGCTTTATGGGCGGTCATGGCATCGTAGGCGCACAGGTTCCTATGGGACTTGGAATCGGCTTTGCTGAAAAATACAGAGGGACAAAAAACCTTTGTATCTGTCACATGGGTGATGGTGCGGTGAGACAAGGTGCGGTGCACGAGGCGTTGAACCTCGCGATGCTATACAAAACCCCGGTAATTTTCGTTATCGAAAACAATGGCTATGCCATGGGAACTTCCGTAGAAAGAACTTCCAATGTCACTGAATTATATACTATCGGTGAAGCTTACGACATGCCTTCCTTCCCTGTAGACGGGATGAATGTGGAAGCAATACATGAAGCTGTGGCTGAAGCTGCCGACAGGGCAAGAAGAGGTGACGGACCGACTTTATTGGAATTTAGAACTTACCGATACAAAGGCCATTCCATGTCAGATCCCCAAAAATACAGGACAAGAGAGGAAGTGGAAGAATACAAGCAAAGAGACCCTATCGAGCAGGTGAAGAAAACCATCCTTGACAATAAAATATTGACAGAGGAAAAATTAGCCGAGATTGACAAAAGAGTGAAGCAGCAGGTAGATGATTCAGTGAAATTTGCTGAAGAATCACCTTGGCCTGATGGAGAAAAGGCTTTTGAGGATGTATATATGCAGGAGGATTATCCTTTCGTAATGGAATAAAATACGACAAAAACCAAAACCGGTCATGTGTGCAAGTAAACATATTCATGACTGGTTTTTTTTATTGTTATTTGTGAATTAAGTAAAAGCCTTATATTTGCGGCGGAAAAATTTAAAGAATGGCTACGAAACAAACGAATAAATCCCAATCTGAGCATCAGAATGATCTTCTGGAAAACCCGGAAGAAATCAAAGGAAGATTGGAAAGAGGGGAAGCCTTTATCAGAAAAAATTCAAAAATATTTGGTGGTATACTCGTAGGGGTAATCTTATTGATTGCAGCTATTTTGTACTTCCAGATTGATACCCAAAATAAAAACACCAAGGCTCAGGCTGAAATGTTTCAGGCTGTGTATTACTTTGAGCAGGACAGCATAGAATTTGCCCTCAATGGTGACGGTTCCAACGCAGGTTTTCTAAAAATCATTGACGATTACGGTAGAACTGACGCAGCTAACCTTGCCCACTTTTATGTAGGGTCGATTTATCTTTCTAAAGGCGATTTCCAAGAGGCTGTCGATCACTTGAAGCAATTCTCCGCAGATGACTTTTTTGTTCAGGCAAGAGCATTTGCTTTATTAGGAGATGCATATATGGAGTTGGACAATACCAAAGATGCCA
The DNA here is from genome assembly GCF_022538055.1 of Cognataquiflexum nitidum. Taxonomy (GTDB): domain Bacteria; phylum Bacteroidota; class Bacteroidia; order Cytophagales; family Cyclobacteriaceae; genus Cognataquiflexum; species Cognataquiflexum nitidum. The sequence goes on from NZ_JAKZAM010000011.1 coordinate 145,146, forward strand.
TCGCTTCTTATAAAAGAGCAATTGACCATAAGGAAAACAAATTCTTTGCTCCAAGATACTTGAGTAAATTGGCTGTGGCTTATGAAGAAGCAGGCGACCTCAACAGTGCCATCAAGGCATATACCGAAATCGAAGACAAGTATTTTGAGTCATTTGAATATACTAACGCACGAAAACACAAAGCGCGCTTGGAAGGCCTTGCCTCTAAGTAATGCTTTGATATTTCAAAAGCATTTTGGAAGAGTAAGGCCCTATGGCCTTACTCTTTTTTATTTATACCAAAAACCAAACTCCCATGGCAACTTCATTGAAAAGTCTCAGTCAATATACTGACAAGAACATCCTCGATATTTCGGACAAAAAATTTGGAATCGTAGTTTCGGAATGGAACGACCAAGTCACAGAATCCCTGTTTTCAGGTGCTGTAGAAACATTGTTGACCCACGGTGCCAAAAAAGAGAACATCTTCCGAAAGAATGTGCCGGGATCTTTCGAACTCACACTTGGCGCACAATGGCTTGCAGAATTGGAAGAAATCGATGCCGTCATTTGCCTAGGATGTGTAATTCAGGGAGAGACCAGGCATTTTGATTTTATTTGCGACGCAGTCGCCCATGGTATTACCAATGTGGCTTTGAAATTTAACAAACCGGTAATTTTTGGTGTTTTGACACCCAATACCCTTCAACAGGCTTTGGATAGGTCCGGTGGGAAACACGGTAACAAAGGGGATGAAGCTGCCATCACCGCAATCAAAATGTTGGGCTTCTGACCAACATCAACAAGAACAAACCTTTTAAACCATATCCATTATGAAAATAATGAAGTTCGGGGGAACCTCAGTGGGCAAACCCGAGAGAATGCACCAAGTAAAAGACCTGATAACCCGAGACAATGACAAAAAAATTGTAGTCCTATCAGCACTTTCAGGGACGACAAATGCCCTAGTGTCTATTGGCGAAGCCTTGGCTGATGCCAACAAAGACTTGGCTAAAGAAAGAATCGATGTGCTTCAAAAGCATTACCTGACTTTCTACATGCAACTTCTGAAAACCGAAGCTGCACAAAAAAAGGCAGAAAAGATCATCAAAGAACACTTTGAGTTTTTGAATATCATCTTAAAAATTTCTTTTAACGAAGCGATCAACAGGGATATTCTGGCACAGGGAGAACTTCTTTCGACCAAATTGTTCTACACCTTATTGCAGGAATTGGATATCAAGGCGGTGTTTTTACCTGCCTTGGATTTTATGAGCATTGATGAAAACCATGAACCGGAACTGAAGAAAATCTCCGAAAAACTCAAAGCCATACTAGCAAACTATCCCCAAGACAGGATTTTTGTGACACAGGGTTATATCTGCAAAAACCACAGAAATGAAGTCGATAACCTTAAGAGAGGTGGTTCTGACTATTCAGCATCCCTTATCGGGGCAGCCATCAATTCTGAAGTGATTGAAATATGGACCGACATCGACGGCATGCACAACAATGACCCTAGGATCGTGGACAAAACCCGTCCCATTGCCCAACTTTCATTTGACGAAGCAGCGGAATTGGCCTATTTCGGAGCTAAAATCCTCCATCCGGCTTCCATTTGGCCGGCACAGCAATACAACATCCCTGTCAAATTACTGAATACCATGGAACCGGATGCACCCGGAACAACCATCACGGCCAAAGAACAGGGCTCGGGAGTGAAAGCACTTGCGGCCAAAGACGGCATCACAGCCATCAAAATCAAATCCACCCGGATGCTGTTGGCTTATGGGTTTTTGAGAAAGGTGTTTGAGGTATTTGAGAAGTACAAAACTTCCATCGACATGATCACTACTTCAGAAGTGGCTGTTTCGGTGACTATTGATGACCTTTCACATTTGGCAGAAATCGTCAAAGAACTTGAAATTTACGGAACCGTCGAGGTGGACAGCAATCAGACGATCGTTTCGATTGTGGGAAATATGATAGCCGAATCCAATGGCACCATGGCCAGAATCATGAATTGCCTGAAGGACTATCCGATCAGGATGGTTTCTTATGGAGGAAGCAGGCACAATGTGTCTCTCCTTTTGGAAGCTAAATATAAAAATGAGGCCTTGAAAAGTCTGAATGAAGGTTTGTTTGAATGGTAATCTTTGCCACTTAATGGTTATCTTCTCCTTTGCCAATTACCAAATAATTTAATGCATGCGGGACGGAAGACGGAAGACCGATGTACCGGACATTCCAGTTTTTCAGCAAGAATTATATTGAGTTAATTTTCAAATAATATTATTGCAAACATAAATTAGGTGTTTCAAAAACCCACCCAAAATCACATGATCGGGTGGGATTTTTTCTGTTTAAAGTCTTGCCATCCATCTTGCCAAAAGGACTTCGTGCACCAAATACACGCCTTCATCCACCACTACTAGTTCCTGTTTTTGTAATGCTTTGAGTGCTGTACTGACACTGCTTGCTGCGCCGAGGCGGTGTTTGGTTAGAAAATCTTTGTTCAAGGGGCTGAATAATGGCTCTTCCTTGGCTATTGCCTTGAATACATTCCACTGTGTTCTGGTTAGCATTTTTGGAAAATTAGCAAAAATGGCCTGATGCTGTTCCAAAATATCTGAACAGATTTTGTGAAAATCTTCTTCTTCGACATGGTTAAATTGGGCAAACAAATAATTACAAATCAATTGGATTGTATAAGTCTGTCCCCTAGCCCATGCATATATTTTTTCGATCAATTCTGCAGAAATGGTTTTCCCATTATCTTCAAAATGACCTTGGATAAACGGTGTATATTTCTCTAGGGCAATTGGTAAAAGGGACATCAATTGTGCACTTTGGTAGAATGGTCTGCTATTTTCTGCAAACATCTCCACCATCATGGTCCGGTGACTTCCACTGAAGATGAACCTAATATCAGGGAATAACTGTACCCAAGTCCTGAACACCGCCTCCGCATTTTTTTCCGCATAATGGGAAATCTGCTGAAACTCATCTATGGTTATGACTATCCGTTTTTTTCTTTCCTGCAAAAATACTCCCAATGCATTTAGAGAATGATCTTCCATTCCGGGTTGTTTGATCCCGATGCTCAACTCAGGTATTCCTGACAGCGGATTAAAACTAATGGTGGCTCCCAAAGCAGAAAATAACTTCTGCATGGTAGCTGAAAAACCGGAATGAGTTTTTCCATATTTATCGTAGGTCACTGTAGTGATGGCTTTAATAGCCTCCTCTATGGAATGTGTTGCCAATAAATCCACATAGAGCGTTTCAAATTCACCCGAATCTTCCAATTCCTCAAAAAACCTTTGGATCAAAGCTGATTTTCCCAATCTTCTCCATGCAAAGAGCACCACATTTCTATCATTGTCAATGTGGTTCCTCAATACTTCAATGTCATTTTCCCGATCACAGAAATACTTCTTTCCATGATAAGTATTCAATACAAATGGATTTCCGGGAGATTTCATCATTTTATCAAATCATTTTTAGAAGTAATAAGAAGATTACGCATATGGCGTTACGTACATTGCGTTATGCAAATAACGTAACGCAATGTACGTAATGATTTTCAGATTTTCAATCTCTAATAATAGTTCAATATTGTTTAGATAAGTATTTGCGTCATACAAACCTTTTCCAAAGTTGGGACAAGACCATGAAAATCTTAAAACATCCATTCCGAACTTTGGAAAAGTTCTATTCGCCCTATTTGAAGAAGAGTTTGGACTTCCCAAAAAAGAATCTGATATCCATAAATTACAATCTCTTTTAGCATTATTTGACCATTTTATCCAAATTCGGGCATGAAAAAATCAGTCTTCCTGTTTTTGGCATTTTGCCTTGGTTTTTCAGCTATTGCCCAAAAGAAATACCAGACCCCGCCTGGGTGTAGTCAAACGTCTGATGCTAGGACTGGGTGTAATTTGCCTACCCTGCACCCGGCCCAAGGCTAAAATGATCCTAAGGGATCATTTCCAAACGCCTTGTCCTACCCTTTTATCCTTCCAATTTGCAATTGGATTCAATTTAGAATTCTCTAACCAAAAGGTAATTCATGGTTAATCGAATTGCAAATTCATTTCATAAGAAGGTGTAGTTACAAACTACACCTAGCAGCTACATCATTCTACTCCCAGAGGGGGCAAATGGTAGAATAGACTTTACACCAAAAACAGGAAAGTCTAAGAAACTCAATTCAATTTCATTTTCTAGGTAAATTCTTTAAGTATTCTCCTCATGTCACTTTTTGTCATGATACAAAAAGTAACCAAAAAAATCCAGCGCAATAATCCTCCCACACACGAGGCCACCGCCGGCCCGGAATTGCGCTTCCTCCCCACAGCAGTTCCAATTAAGAATTTTTCTAAAGTATAAGATTCCAAATCCAACACACATTCTATTTGAAGATCTAAACCTCCTTCTATCAGAAGCCCCATCGGGGCGAAATCTTGGTAGCCCCGGGCAAGGTGCTTAACCGATTTCAATATTTCAACAAATCCCAATGCACCGCCGCCCCCTGGGCGGTGTTCATAAGTCTCTCCGTAATATACCAACTTCACATTGGGAAGGGTGGAAGCCAAATGCTCAAAATAGGCCACAACACGGTGGTGGGGTGTAAATCTGTCACCCAACTTATAGCCCAAGAAATCCTCTGGGCTTTTTTGGGCAAAGGTTGTGTTGGCTAGTAGGAGCGCCAAAACCAAAGCGTAAATTTTTCTCATAAAGGAATATTTGAATGTAATGGGCGGTAAGATAAGGGGAATTACAAAACCCTGCAAAGGAAATGGACTGAAGGATTTAAGATTGGGGATTGTCGGTGAAAATGAAGGAGAGCTTGGCTCTAGGCTCTAATACTCCAATTTTAAAAAAGTGGGACCCCGATAGGTGTAGTCTAGCGATTGATGAAAGTGTTTGCCGTAAGTGCCGACAACCTTTTGAACGATAAGGAAAATAGCGTAGTAGAGTTACAAAACCACAAACTAAACGAACAGTTGATGTTGATTAATCAACTTGATGAAGATGAAAAAAATGCACTGGTTAAAATTATCAACTCAATGCTTACCAAAAAACGAATGAAGGATTTATTAGACGGTAAAGTAAATTTCTAAAAATTATTTTTGCCTGTTAGGACAATTTTTTACGGCTCTAAAATTTCCATTTTGGATAATACAACAAAAGCCCCGAAAAATTTCGGGGCTTTTGTTGTATCTTATTCGTCTGGCACAAATGCGAAAAATATATTTTCAATATTATCACTATTGTAGTTATTAATATAATCTCTTGCCTTGGTTATACTGCGATTAACAAAATCAAGTTGCGATTCATTTGGCTGTCTATCACAATACCAATTATCATAATTATATTGAATAACTTCATTGATGCTTTCACATACATCACCGCCAAGAATAGGTATTTGCAGTTCATAAAACGTGTCTAATGCCTTAACTGCATCTTCTTTTGACAATGCCCAATTTTTTACTCCTATTGATTCCAAGGAAACTCCTACTTTGAGTATTTCGTTGACTGTACTCATCTTTCTATGGATTTGGTCTAAATAATCTATGGTTAATGGAGCCGTCAGCTTCTTTAATAAATTCAAAGAAACCTTTTTTACCACCATACTCACCTGGAATTTTTAGCATTTGTCTTGTTACTCCATCTCCACCCTTTATAGTAGATATTACTCCATTAGATTCAAATGCTTTTACACTTTCAGGGAAAGCGTGAAAATCTCCTTTCTTAATCTGTCCTAAAACTTTATTTGTGTATTTAGTTCCACTGAAAAACGATGTACTCGTCTTAGCGGCATCCCCTACATCATCCAACACATTAGCAACCTTACCCAAAGTTCCAAGCTTGGACAGACCCTTGTCACCTAAAGCTCCTAATACTACACCACCAAGCACTTCACCTACTGCTTCTGATGCTGCGGCAATAGGATCGTAATTGTTTGCTGCTAACCTGTTAGATACTTCACCTTTAATTCCGTCTGCCAAAATTCCTTTAGCGGTTTGGGGAGAATTTAATGCAAATTGTCCAAACTCATAGGTGTTTTTTACTGAATTCAATACATTTTCCCCACCTGAATTCCAAGTATCCTTAACAAATCCAACAGCCGCAACGGCACTGTTCCAAACACCTTTTAATACTGCCTCGCAATTTGTCCCGGGAGGGCAATCCCCTAAAGGATCATTGAACAGGACAGGATTATTGAAGCTGTAATTATACGGGGTCCAGCTTGAAAGCTCACTCGCTTTAGGATCTATCTGCCACCATCTCCCGAGTGCCGGATCATATACCCTGAACTTGGTCAGGTCGATATTCAGGTCAGGAATCCTCTCGGTGTCGAAGGTGACTTCACCTGTGCCTTGGTTATACAGATACCTGTTCTTATTTATCGCAGGTGCCTGATAGGATAGTGCCGGCATCTCCATCCCGAAAGGATAATAATGAGTTACCTGAACGGTGGTCGATGGGGTACTTAGGATGCGGAAGTTGTCAAAGAACACATCTTGCGAAGTTTCATTTACCAGAAAAGTCTCTATAAAGCCACCTTTCTCGATCAGGAAGGCATGGTTCAGCTTCTCGTGTTTGTTTTCCGCTTGGGAAGATAATAAGATTTTTCCCTTTTCATATAATACGGAGTCAGAATCATACAGGGCATAGCCCATGTAGGCTTCGGGGGTTTCTTTCTTTTGCAGGTCGGAAGCGATCAGGTCGGCTATCTGTAGCAGGGTGATGGGATTTGCTCCTCCTGC
>NZ_JAKZAM010000081.1 GCF_022538055.1 Cognataquiflexum nitidum
CTCCATTCAACATTCACTAAACGCAATACCGGGGACTGCCAAATGGCACGGAGCAGTACAGCGTTTAGTTAACCGTTGGTTACAATAATAAAAACTAAAAACAATATAATAATATGAAGACAACAACTCAAATTTCTTTAATTCTTGTTGGGATTTTTTATTCTAGTTTTATGTTTGGACAATCTGCAAACTATTATTTAAATGAAGAAGGAAAAATATTAAACGAAAAAGATTACATAGAACTAAAGGAAAAAAGGTTAAGCAAAATGAAAGAAGTGGTAAAATCTATGGACATCTATGAAGAATTAGATTTAGAGTATAATAGGAATGATTCAATTGTTTTTTCATATAAATGGCATTTCACTGACAACGTTAAAAAGACAAAATTAGAAATTGAAAGAAAAAAAGCTTTAATCGGTAAAGAATATCCTATAATAAATGCTAAGACATTAGATGGTCGTGTAATTAACATAGAAGACCTGAAAGGTAAACCTACCTTAATAAATTTATGGTTTACCTCTTGTAAACCTTGTGTTGAAGAAATGCCAATTTTAAATAAAATGAAAGAGGAATATAATGATAAGTTTAATTTTTTATCAATAACCTTTGAGTCAGAAAGCAAGGTGAGGAAGTTTTTACAAAAATTTCAGTTTGATTTTGAACATATAGTTGACTCAAAAGAACTAACTAGAAAATTAGGCTTTGATGGATACCCCGCTAATCTATTTTTAGATAAAGATGGTATTCTTCGAGTAATTGAAGGGAATGTACCGATTGAAAAAATCGAAAATGGGGAATTTAAAATGTCTGATGGCTCGAAGTTTATTGAGATATTGAATGAATTACTGTAACCAACAGCACCTACCCAAAAGTGGCGGTTCAGTGGTTAAATCAAGCTTTGTGCTTCTATCAAAGTTTCTGCTTGGTTGACAGTGAAGTGCTTCGAAATCGCCACCTTCGGGTAGCTGCAAAACGTTATCGCTCAGTGTAAAAAACCCGAACATCAAAATAACATTAGAGAAAAGAGTAAATTTGCAACTCATAAATTATTAGTATCCATCCGACAAAACCCGTCGGGTTATAATCCGGAATTTTATTTAGGTCGGTATTCTTCCCAGTTTGATGGCAG
>NZ_JAKZAM010000082.1 GCF_022538055.1 Cognataquiflexum nitidum
TATGACTCCCCCTAACTTCACACGTAAGTCTGAACTGCCGCAATAATAAGTCTGTCAAATAATTTTTCTCCGAAATATCTTCTGTTCAGCTTGTAAACAAATTCGTCGATATAGTTTTGAATGTATTTTTCGGTCACCATATGATAGATTCCAAGTAGATTCTTTTTCAGGTTGCTTATGGCTGTGTGGACCCAGTTTAACTCCTCATTCGCAGTACTTTTTGAAGACTTTACCTTTATATGAGTCTCTACCAATTTTTCTAAATGGACATATGCTTTGTTTTGATCTGTGAAAACAACCGATTTTTTGTCAACGTTTTCCTGAACAAAACCATCAACAGATGCAGCATCAGCATTTGGAATCACCTTCATTTTAAAGAAACCGCAATGTCTGGATGTTTTCTCAGATTTCTCGTCCATCAATGGAGTGGACTCCGCAGCAACCGCCACAATTACCTGTCTTTGGCTTCCTTTACCACGTTTGAGTTGCTTTTTGAGCTTAGCGTCTATTGCTTTTTCCACATAAGCTTCATCATATTCAACCATCCCTTTCAACATGTAAGAACTATCCCTTTTACCCATTACTGAGCGGATTTTATGCATAAGGCGAAAGGCTGTATCATATTTTTTCAATCCAAGCTGACGCTGTAGCTCCATGCAAGACAAACCCTTCTTGGTTGCAGACATCAATAAAAATGCTGCAAACCAGCTGTGAAGTGATAAGTTGCTGTTCTCCATAACTGTACCCGATTTCAGTGATGTCCTGCGTCTACAAACACTGCATTCAAAGCATTTTTTAGTACTAAACCAGTACTGTTTGGTGCACTTTTTACAGGTCTTACAATGAATGCCCTGTTTTTCCCTGTGCGCTTTCAGATACTCTTCACAACTCTGTTCATCAGGGAAATGCGATATGAAATTTAAAATGTTCATGGCTGACTTTTTAACCAAGTACATCAATTCCTCTGATACAGAAAATCAATTGACACTAGCTGTCAAATAAAATTTGGCAACGTGTCAAATTCGGGGGAGTCATA
>NZ_JAKZAM010000012.1 GCF_022538055.1 Cognataquiflexum nitidum
TTCAAAAAAAACCTCCAAGTTTTGGTCAAATAACCTTTGAGGTCTACCCTACCGCAGCAAAAGGACCTCGAAGGTTTAATTAAAAAAGAGACCTTCGAGGTTCAAAAAAAACCACAAAGGTCTAGTCCATAAACCTTTGAGGTCTCGACTGCAGCGATTTCAGGACCTCGAAGGTTTTAAACGAATAAATTAAAATTACACTATTTCATGGAAAACCATTTATTCCAAAAGAAGGTCCATTGGTAGGTATTCTTCAACATTTATCTTATGCACTTTTTTGAATTCTTCTAAATCCCCGAACCAGCCTAAAACCTCATCTCTTCTAATTTTTGATGGTTTAGATGACATATAAGAATTATAGGATGAATATTGCCAATCAGAAGGTTCTCTTCTCAAGCCATGTTTAACAGGATTATGATGAATATATATAATCAGCCTAGTATAATATTCATTCGATTCAACTTTTTTCCTCTTAAATTTCCTTTGAAATAAGCCCCCATTCCTTGTGTATAGTTTATTGAAACTTTTTGTGTAAGCGTTCAAAAAATCACCAATTGATTTTACAATTTCTTCATCATTACAATTGTCTTTCACCCTAACCAAAAAATGAAAATGATTAGGAATTAAGCAATATGCCAATGTATCGAAATAAGGATTTAGGTATTTTTCATATTTGGTTAGAAAAAAGAAATAATTATCATTTTCTAGAAATAGCTTTTCTGCTCCGATTGCTCTGCTATAAAAATGATAAATATAGCCTGATTCAAAAGTGTCAACATTCATTTCAAAATTTACTAAAAACTAATGTATATTTCATTTTATGCTAAAAAATATTGTAGAAAGACCTTCGAGCTAGAAAAAAACCTCAAAGGTCTGGTCCAAAAACCTTTGAGGTCTTGACTGCAGCGATTTCAGGACCTCGAAGGTTTAAATAAAAAAAAAGACCTTCGATGTTTAAAAAAACCTCAAAGGTCTGGTCCAAAAACCTTTGAGGTCTCGAAAGCCACGATTTCAGGACCTCGAAGGTTTAATTAAAGAGAGAAACCTTCGAGGTTCAAAAAAAACCTCAAAGGTCTGGTCCAAAAACCTTTGAGGTCTACCCTACCGCAGCAAAAGGACTTCGAAGGTTTTTTTAATTTAATCATTATCTTTTTATTCCAAGAGAGATTTCATTCATAGACCTTCGAGGTTAAAAAAAACTTCAAAGGTCTGGTCCAAAAACCTTTGAGGTCTTGACTGCAGCGATTTCAGGACCTCGAAGGTTTAAATAAAAAAAAAGACCTTCGAGGTTCAAAAAAAACCTCAAATGTCTGGTCCAAAAACCTTTGAGGTCTCGAAAGCCACGATTTCAGGACCTCGAAGGTTTAATTAAGAAAGAGACCTTCGAGGTTCAAAAAACCTCAAAGGTCTTTAGAAAATCACACAATTACCTTGGTTGTTCCGCCGCCTTTGAGGGTGATGTCAACAGGTTTGTTGGTTTTCCAGCTTCCTCCGGTAAAATCCGGAACATCGATGGAGTTGGAACGGTGGGCTACCGACCATTCGCTCAAAGGCGAAACAGCTGACCAAAGCGCTGCATCGTACACGTCCTGATCCAAAGGAAGCCCATTCCTAAGGCAGTCAATCAGCCTCCAATCCATCATAAAGTCCATGCCTCCATGTCCTCCGATCTGCTTGGCCAATTCCCCTACCTTCTTGACGATTTCTGGAGTATATTTTTCTTCCAAAGCTTTCATTTCTTCGGCCTTCATCCAGCTGTGCCCCTGTGCGACTTTTGGCTCAGGATATTTTTGTGCGTAAGCTTTTGTCCCGCTGACTGTATGCAAACGGGAATAAGGTCTCGGTGAAGTCACGTCATGTTGGATCATGATGGAGCGTCCTTTTTGGGTTTTGATAATGGTGGTGTTCATATTTCCCCCAAATTTCTTTTCTGCAAAAGGGGCAAAGAAATCATCTGTTTCAGCCAATTCTTTGGCTTTGGCACCCATATGAAAATCTGCACTTGACAATGAGGTCAGGTAATTCATCTGATCGCCCCTGTTGATATCCATAATCTGACAGACAGGACCAAGACCGTGAGTCGCGTAAAGGTTTCCATCACGGTAATTTTCCTTCAGCCTCCACATATCCTGATAACCGCCATCGCTTGTTTTCATAAAATTCAGCCAAAGCAAATCATGGATATACGCTCCTTCGGTATGGATAATTTCACCAAAAAATCCATCTCTTTTCATATTGAGTGTCATCAATTCAAAAAAGTCATAGCAGCAGTTTTCCAATTGCATGCAATGTTTTTTGGTGCGCTCGGAAGTTTCGACGAGCTGCCAGCATTCCTCCAAAGTCCTTGCTGCAGGAACTTCTACGGCGGCATGCTTGCCCGCTTCCATGGCATAGACGGCCATAGGAGTATGCCATTCCCAAGGCGTAGCAATATAAATCAGGTCCAAATCCTGTCTGTCCACCATTTTCTTCCAGGCATATGCGGATCCGGAGTAACCTTCAGGATTGTGTTTGGTACTTTCAAGCTTCTTCTTCATTTTGTCCACCCTATCAGGCATCAGGTCACAAAGGGCTTTGATTTCTACACCTTCGATTTTGCTCAGACGGTCTACAGCGCCAGGTCCTCTTTGACCTAAACCAACAATCCCTATCCGGACTGTTGGAAGTTTTGGGGCTGCGTATCCCGACATATTGAAATGCTGGGAATGGGTTCGCAGGCTTTGAAAAAGCACTTGCTCGGGGGTTTCGGCTTGCGCAAAATTTGGCAAAGCCGAACCTACTAATCCGAGGCCTGCAAGCCTGAGGAAATCTCTGCGGTTATTGTTCATGCGGAAATGGGTTTTTGGTATTTATCTTTAAAAATTTGAATTTAAGGTTTATTCCTATTTGAAAAAGATCCTCGTGTAAAATTTGAAAAATAAAAAACATGGATATACGCTTCTTTGCCAGTAGCCCTATATTCTTCTTCATGGGGACAGAAGTCGGAAGACCGATGTACCGGATATTTCAGTCTGCAGACAAAAATTTAAATGGATATCCAATCTAATGGCATAATTGTGTACATACATAAAAAAAGCAACCCAAAAAAGGATTGCTTCAATTATGAACAAAACCAAAATATTATTTTTTGGCAGGGCAGGTTCTGAGTCCAAAAAGTGTATATAGCGGACAAAAACTTACAAGGCTGGTCAATAAGAAAACAGCTGCAACAACGACAAGTACAATACCCAAGGTGCCTGTCACAATTCCGCCAAAATATAAATATACCGCAATCAGGGCAATGATGGTACGGATGATTCTATCCGTGGTTCCCATGTTCTTTTTCATGATTTTTGTGTGTTTAGGAGTGAAACAATAAAACCAAACCAAAAATTATTGACAGGCAAATGGCACAAACAGCAATCAATTTTAAAGCGGTTTTCATCGGATTAAATTTAAATCAATCTCCACAATCAATCTTATGACTTTTGTCACAGAAAAAACTAACGTTACTTATTCTTTTCCAAAATCACTGAATTCAGAAAATAAAAAACCATTCCAATAAATAAAAAGGAAAACGGCAGCGCAAAAAGGATAAGCAACTGACTGACTGATTGAAGCAGGCTGTCTTTGCCCATCAAAATCACCACAATGGTAAACATGGCAATGCATACACCCCAAAACATCCTGTACCTTCTCATTGGCTCGGCCTTTCCGTCGTCTGTAAACATGCTCAACACAAAAATGGCGGAGTCCACAGAGGTAATCAGAAATGTGAAAATCAAAATCGTAGAAACAGTATTACTGATTGAGGAATAGGGAAAAAGAGAAAAGAAATTGAACAGGGCACTGTAAATGGAACCGAAGCTTTCGGCTGTGGTTTTGCCGCTTTCGATCAATCCAAAAGCATTGGAACCAAAAACTGTAAACCAAATGAAAGTACCCAAAGCCGGTACCATCAAGGTTCCGGTAATAAATTGACGGATGGTCCTTCCTTTAGAAATCCTCGCTATAAAAACCCCGGTAAAGGGTGCCCAAGCCAACCAGAATGCCCAATAGAAGAAGGTCCAATCTGTCAAAAAGGAATGCGAAACTTTTTGATCTCCGATGTTGAGACTCATGGGGACGAATTCCAACAAATAGATACCGAGTGACTTGAAAAACATCCCCACCACCATCCATTCGCTTCCTACTATCCATGTGAAAAGTAACAAAAGGGAAGCGAGACCAATATTGACATTGGATATAATTTTGATTCCGCGGTTTAGGCCCAATAAAGCGGAGTACGTAGCAACAACACAAATCAAAAGGACCAGCCAAATGGTAAGATTGGAAGGTAAATCTTCCAAGCCCATCCAATAAGCTGCCGCATCCAGCAATTGCCTGCTGCCCAATCCTACCGCAGCCACTACGCCCAAAAGCGTACAGATAATGGTCAGGATATCCATCATGGTGGCCCAAATGGTTTTTTGAAGGCGCTTTTCTAAAACTGAGGAACTGAGGATGGTACCATTTTTTTCATACAGGTTATAGGCAATCACCAATCCGAACAATCCATAAAATGCCCAAGGGGTAAGCCCCCAATGGAAAAAAGTGTATTGCAGCGCAAACTCACCCTGTGAAAGCACTGATTCCCGAGGAGGATGGGTATAATAGAAAACAGGTTCCTGGACCGCCCTCAAAAGCAATCCTGCACCCATTCCTGTGCTGTAAAGCATCGCGATCCAAGAAAACCAGGAATATTCGGGTTTTCCCATTCCCAATTTTCTGTTTCCAAAAGGAGAAAAAGCAATGGCCAACAATATCAAAACCGAACCCAAACCCACCATCAAATTGAACATCCCAAAAACCTCCAGGATTTGAAAAGTCCAAGTCCCAAGCTTTTCCCGGAAAGCATCAGGAAACCAAAAGGCCAAAATCAGGAATACAAACACAAAAATCCCTGACCCATAAAGGGTGTGCTTTTGGTTATTTGTCGGCTGGGTGAAAATATTCACGGCTTTTTCATTATAACCCAGATCTTAAATTGCTTTCGGTTGCATGCCGACCTGATCGGATTGCCCTAAAAAACTGAAACAAAACTATATACATCAAAACCGCAATCGGGGAGGCTATAATTACCCAACCGCCAACTGCCAAAACCAACCTACCCGAATACTGTGAAAAAACCTCCAAAATTCCATCGGCATAGGCATTTTGCAAGCTTTCCATATCCATTCCCAAAGTCTCAAACCCAAACAAAAATTCTCCAACCCTGGCAAAAGGAATAATAAGTAAGATTTGGGCCGGCGTCAAAACATAACTGACGGCAATCATAATGGGCATGTTAAGCCTCAATCTCAAAGCCAAAAATGCCAACACAAAAGTAGTGGTTCCGTAAATCGGGAAAACCCCGATCAGCCCAGCGATGGAAATACTCAAAGCCAGTTCCTTCGGCGTAAGCCCCTGTTTCAGTAGCCCTTTGAATTTTTGACCAAGATTTCTTAACCGCATGCCTATTTGATTTTGCTAGTTCTTGTTCAAAAATTATAGGTCTTATTCTGAAAAATAACTTCTCATCACCAATTGCGCCTTTTTGTTTTGTGGGGTAAAATCCGGGTTCCGTTCACGGGCTTGCGGATACCATTTCCAAAAATAGACGCCTGCCAACCAATCTTTTTTCCAAGCTGTCTGAAAGAAAGCCTCATAACAAAGCGCCTGAACTTCCTCCGAAAGCGGGATTTCCTTTCTTTCATTTGGCCAAACCCATGGCTCAATCGCCGCATCCTCTGTGTTGCAATAGCCGATTTCTGTGAAAATCACAGGCTTGCGATATTGCCTCACGGTCTTTTCTATTTCCTTGCTTTTCTTTTCCCAAGAAGAAATCAATTCATCGAGATCAGGATTCGTCTTGTCACTCAAGGGGAAATAAGCCTGTATGCCGATATAATCCAAGGCATCCCAAAATTCAATCTGTTGGTATTCTGTAAAATTCGCGGCATATACGAGTTCTCCCTTGTACACAGACCTGATTTCTTCAATGACTTTCCTCCAATCCTCCTCCCGTTCACTTGTCATCTCCAATTCTGTTCCGATGCACAAAATCGGAATCTGATCTTCTTCCGCAAATCGGGCAAAATAAAGGATGAAGGCGGTGTATTGCTCAAACCATTTTTCCCAGTTTGCTTCTGTCTTCATGCTGATGGTTCCCGGCCAACTTCCCCTCACCCAAAGGTGCGGCTTCAGGATACTTTCAATGCCCTTTTCCCTGCCAATGGAGGTGGTTGTATTCATCCCTTTGAGAGATTCTCCCCACCACATTTTATCAGAATGCTCCTCCCATTTGATTTCAGGAAGGTTTGGATCTGCCTGCCATCCAAATGGTGTCTGGGAAATATGACTCACACCAAAACTCCCCAATGTATCCAATTCCCATCCTTCGAGCGGATTCCTGCTTCCGACCCAACATACTCCCTTGTGTTTATCGGCGAAAACAATGCCGATATTTTCTTCGGCAGCCTGATTTTGATAAGTCCAGATGGCCAGACTCAGCAAAATCAACACAAGCAAGATCAGAGGTCTTTTCATTTTGCTATTGTTTGGTAAGGGGTAGTTCCACCACCACATTCTCTAAAATGATTTCAGAAAGTAATTCCAATTTACCTTCAATAAACAAGTTTTCCATGTCTTCCACAGGGGTGTTTTTATCCGCCGGTTGGTAATTTTCATAATCCTGAAGGACGATACCTCCAACATTGTGCTGTCTAATCGCCTTCCGGAATCTCACTCCTCCACCATCGGTATGGTAAGAATAAGCGAAGTAATCGATAAAGTTGGTTTCCTGATTGAACCAATAAATAAAGATGTCGTCAAAGTCCTCTCCTCCCCCATCTTCTGAAAAAGTCACTTTGACCTTATGGTATTTTTCCCCTTCCAATTCGCCCTCACCCAAATACGTTTTGAAGACTGCCTCATCGTTCAATCCATAAGGCAAAAACGT
The DNA here is from genome assembly GCF_022538055.1 of Cognataquiflexum nitidum. GTDB lineage: Bacteria > Bacteroidota > Bacteroidia > Cytophagales > Cyclobacteriaceae > Cognataquiflexum > Cognataquiflexum nitidum. Next base: position 6,959 of record NZ_JAKZAM010000012.1, read on the forward strand.
GAAGTAAGCCACGGAGTTGACCGAGTTGGTAAATGCTCTGACCCTATCTTCGGGAAGGGAAACTGCTTCGCCATTGACAGTTCGGACAAATCCGGAATTGTTCAAGACATCGCGGATGAGGCCGGTAGAATCTGTGAATTGCCTCAAATATTGAAATTTGGAGGGGTTTTTGGAGATTTCATAATACCGGTCCCTGAAATCAAAACTGATATTGCTTGTTTCAAATAGTTTTCCCCCATGGGCTTCAATGGATCGGTCTACATACTGTTGTGCTTCAGAAACTGGCTTACAGGATTGGAGAAAAGCCCACAAAACAAGTAGGAGCAGTGAGAGGTTTAATTTGATTTTCATAATTGCGTTATTTTCTTTTGTATTCTGAAAAAATTCAAAGCAGACTTATCTCGTGACTTATCCGTTTTTGAAATTTTTGAAATAAATCAGTTGGAGTTCTTTACAGTTCAATTGTTCTTTTTTGAACCAAATGGTGAGCAATCTTTCTGCTATAAAACCCAGGATTCGCTTTTGATATCCAGTATAATTCTCGAGGTCAATTCTTCTCTCAAATTCAAACATCATCCCGAACCACCAAGGCATGAATTTTTGGTATTGTTCACGCTTCAATATAAACATATTGTTGGCATACAGCCTTTTTCCTTTGAGTACGGATGCAAAAGCAGGCAAGTATTCCGGACATTTTTCTTCAATGATAGAACGAAGAATTTCCAGGTCATGGATATCATGGTAGCGCCTATAATGCTCCTCCACGGTATATCGCAACTTCCGCGCCTGCGGCAAAATGGCATCATACCGGCTGAGCAACTCATCCAACTGATCATGATTTAAGATTTTGGATTTGAAAAAGTCTACATCATCGGTGTAAATCAGTCCATATCTTTTGGCAGCCAAACCTATGGGGAAATAAAAAAAACGTTTGATCTTGTAGAAAAGTGGTTCGGGCTCAATAGTATAAAACCTCCGGTAATGACAAGTGCCCGTTACCGCTTGGTCAGTGTTTTTCCACACCCAATAGGCACCCGTCAATTCGCTGAAGAATGGATTTTTATCAGAAATATTCTCCCCGGAATCGTCCCCAAGCATATTTTCGGGTACTTTTTCAGGATTCAATGCATTGCCGCACATAAGCGGCCTGTAAAGGGAATCGTTTTTGAGAACCATCCCTTTTTTGTAATGCATGATGAATATTTTCGAATCAGAAAGTGCTGTCATTGGTTTAGGGCTTCAGAAATATTGAAAACACCAAAGCAAATTAGCTTAGTAAACCGGTTAAATTAAAACCTCACGGAAAAAATATTAACACTTGAGGCCTACAATTCTTTTTTCATCCTTTTCAGTTCCTTGATCAAGCCTTCTAAATCCCAATCCCTGTCACCGTATTTCAACATCATGACATCCCACTTGATCTTTGGTCTAAAAAAACACTTAAAAAACTTAGTATGGAAGATCGCCTTCTTTTTGATGACCGGATAGCCTGCCTTGATCAACCTGAAGTAGTGGGAATGACTTAAATTGGTGTCTTTTTTTATGTTATGCTCCACCGAGAATGACTTGCTGTCAATAAAACTCCCTACAGTTAATCCTTGGCTTTTAAAAAACTGCGTCAAACCAATCTCCCAAGTATTGATAACAGTTTGGCGGAGTTTTTTGAGATCTTTTTCTCTCAGCAGTTTTTCAAGTTCAATGGATTCAAAAAACTTGTTCAGAAGGTCAATGGCTTTTTTATTGAAGACCAAAAAATGGCTCTGAATATGGTGGTTGTCTGAATGCGTCGAAAACCAAGGTTTTTGGTAAGAATCAATCAATCCCCAAAAATCAAGATCCTGTTTTTCACCCCAAGTGAAAACAGGCTCTAAGGATTTGAATAAAATATTGGAATCATTGATACAGGCAATCTGAGTATAATTCTCCAAATTAACTGTCCCTATAGCTTTATGAAACATGCCAAGATCATATCCTTCATTTTGGACAAACATCAGCCTGACATTTGGGAAATTAACATTCTCAGTATCTTTGACCTGCCTTTCGTTAGAAATCAGAATCAGTTCGTCAAAATACCTTGAAAGCTCTTTTACAAATATTTCTACATACTTTGGAAAATGAGGTAGTTGACAGAAATGAATAAAAACACACAGTTTTTTATCGGTCACGGCCATATTATTTCCCGCTTTGAATCGTTAGAATTTGCTTGAATTGATATTTTGGGGGATTGTCACAGCTCTTAAAAAAATCCAATAATCCACATTCAGAAGTAAAGGATTTGGAAAATTTACTTTTCCAATCATCTAACAAAACACAAACGGCAAAACCCATGTCTACACTTTTTTGAATCTGAATTCAATGTTTTACTTCTACCAAGAAATGGTAAATATCACTGAAGTAATCTGAAAGAGTTTATTTTGGGTTATTTGATCAATTGGCCTGAATCATTCGGTGGTGATTGGGACCACAAATTTAAAATGTGGACTCGATTTCAAGATGTTTGATTAATTTTTAACCATAAACATCAAATTCCTCCATTTTTTTATAAAAACAAACCGCACAAATTAGGCCAATTTTTATTTAAAAAACTATTTGTTTTCTAAAAAAAAAGAAACCCAAAAACAGGGGCATCCTTAGGCGTGGTTTCTTTTTCCGGCTTCCCAAAAAAGTAAAAACTTTGAGCAAAAAAAGAGGAAACAGGCAATTCAACCCGTTTCCTCTCCAATATGAAGTCTTGACAGTTACATTCTATTTGACATAAAGCTGGTTAAACAACAATTTGAAGGTATTGTGTGCCTGTGCCCTGAAAGTGATCTCAGGCCCGAAAGCTACCAACTTGCCTTTTCCGATCGGTGCTTCAAAAGCCACCACGCCGTTTCTCAGGTAAGATTGTCCCCAAGCCCAACCAGACACCAAGGGTGATTCTGTTCCAAACCAGGCCAAAGGTTTGATACCTTTGATCAGTGCATCGGGGGCGAGGTTGAATACCGGGCTGTTGTTGAATACCATGTTGGCAGACTCTCCCATTCCCCAGTTTGCTGGAGCAGAGGAATCAAGATTAGCTTTCAGGATACTTCCTGGGATGTAGTATTTTTCACCTGTCAAGGGTCTTTCTCTTCCATCAGGAAGTTTTTCCAATAAGGCATTCGTCACAGGTAGCCCAAGGTCATAAGCAAGTGAAGTGCTCGCTCCTACTGCCACTACATTACCTCCTGCTTCCATGAATTTTTTCAGTTCAGGTACTGACTTGTCTTTGGTCAGGTTGCCAAGGAGTTTGTGGTATTGGATATCGATGTCTTCTGCTTTTGGCATGCCGCCCCAGCTTCTGATGGTACCCGGTGCGCCCGCGCCGATAAATAGGATGACATCATATTTGGCTTTCAGATCACCTTTGTCGATATCCTGAGGATAGATGACTTGGAAAGGAAAATGGTATTGCTCCATCATCCACCTTACCCAACCTGAAGGCATGGAACCACCATAATGGTCAAACAAGGCTATTCTAGCAGGTTTGATTTTGACTGCACCGGCTGGTTTCGAACTTGAGACAAGCTTTACCCCAAATTCTTTTGCGGCTTTTTCTAAAACAGCCTTACCTCCGGAAACATAGAAACTCCCTGCCGGCAATCCTGAAACAGTGGAAGTTGTCCTTGAAACTTCAGCTCCTGATTTCAACAAATCATTGACAGCAATAAAGGCATTATTTGCTCGGGAATCGATCAAGAATCCAGAACCGGAAGGCACTTTCATCGCAGGAAAACTTTGGATCTCACCATAAGCGATTCTCTCAAATGGTCCATCAAAACCCTCCATAATTCTGTCAAACTCCACGCCCATCTGGTAGGCTAGTGTCCATCCTGCGGCATCGTAAGGACGCTTTGGAGGACCTCCCGGAAATTCGAAATCGTTAGGGTGATCCTGGGGCTCAAACATGTCCAAGACGTGCGGACGGAATGCCTGAGCGGATTTCACTACATAAGAACCAGCAGGATATTTTTTGCCGTTCACGGTAAATTCCGCAGTGGCTTTGTGAACCAAAATACCGGATTTGATCAAGGCATTGATAAACCTGACCGCAGTCGGGAAATCTGCCTGATCGGCAGGAAGGATAAATCCTCTTGGATCGCGAAGGTCCATATCCTGAAAAACCGAATCGAAATACTGCTTTGGCAATCCGCTTCTCATGCCATAATAGGCCATTTCAGGATCATCTGCAGCTTTCTTTTCTTTGGCTTTATCATAGGCAGCCTGCACTGCCGCAGACCTCTTGGGATACTTGGTCCAATAATCCATGTTGCCACGGTCGATGCTGTTTTTACCCATCTTGTAGATGTTGTAAAGGATGGCGTCACCATTTCTGCTGGCAAAATCCAAAATTGCAAAGTTGAGCGAAACAGAGTAGTCTATTGATTTTTTGAAGTTCCAAGCTTGAGGCTCGATCGGAAATGGCGTTGCATGCGTCGGAATCAATCTATCCGGCACCAAAGGAATCTCGGAAGGTGTAGGCCCTCCTGTGATTTCTGTCAGGATACCGATCATGTTGTGGAAATAGGGCGTGGTACGTAGGCCACCGTTCCACCAAGAGGAAAACACTGATCCACCAAGACGAGTATAGCCGGGTCTTCCTTCCAGATTGAGCCTGTTGATCATCGCTGCACCTACTCCGTCCAAGCTCGTCATGATCAAAGGATCAAAGACGTGGTTGAATGGATCCCTGTAAGGCGGTCCTGCCACTACAGTTCCTGCAGGCGAGGTCTGATGGTGGTTGTAAATGATTTGGGGAAGCCACTCCACATATTGCTGTAGGGAAGTATTGGTGGTTTCCTTCATATTCATAATGAAAAAATCCCTGTTGTTGTCATGACCCACGTACTTTTGGTACATGTAAGGGCTGTTCATATTTCTCTTTTTGACATCCGTAGGTCCCATATACCAATCGGTAACAATCTCCTGTCCGTCAGGATTGACCTGCACCATCAGGATGATCAGGTCGTCAAGAAAGCGGAGGATTTCAGGATCATTGCTGCTGACCAATTCGTAGTATGTCGGGATCAACTGGTGCGAGCCTACTGTCTCTGTAGAGTGCAGTCCACCATCGATCCAAACCACCGGTTTTCCCTCCACGGATAGCTTTTTGGCTTCTTCCTCGGTGATTTCGGCCCTGGCTAGCAGTTGGGAAATCTCCTTATACCGGTCAAGTTTTTTGTGATTTTCGGGGGAGGTGATGATCATCATCGGCATTTGCCTTCCTTCCTCCGTCGGTCCGATTTCTACAAACTTGACCCGGTCTGAAAGGGCTGCCAGTTTTCTGAAATAAGCATCTGTAGCCGTATAAGTAGCTAACTTGTAGTCTTCCCCTATCTCAAAACCAAAATGTTCCTTCGGGCTGGGGATACTTTGGGAAAAGGCAGTGGTAAAGGTCATCAAACCTACTATTGCCCACAAGAAGTAGTATTTTCTCATAAATCTTTTTGTTAGGTATTTTTTTCAATTTAATACAGACCTTTTTCCCAAGCAAAAGCGGGATTGTAATCGGAAAGAAAAAGGTTTGATTGGTCATATTCCCGATCCAAATTAGTTAAATTTGATCATTCCATTTAATTGAAAATTGTGCGGACACATTTTCTGCCAAGTTGACCGCCAACAATCTCTATTTTGAAGACTGTTAACCAAAAAATAACCCCATGTACAAAATCATCATCTACCTCAACCTGATCCTAATCGGACTCCTTGGCTGGAAAATATCCGAAAAAGAAACTGTAATCGTATCTGACCAAATCACCATGTGCCACACCGGTCCCTCCGAGATGATCGCATTTCTTGACGACAGCAAGTTTGTGGCGTTCCATCCATCCCCTGTTCCTTTTGACTTTAATCCATCGGGTGAAATGGTCACTTTTCCGACTTCTGACGGAAATAAGGCTAACGGGTACCTTATCAAAGCAAAGAATCCGTCCAACAACTGGCTTTTTGTCTATCAGGAATGGTGGGGGCTCAATGACAATATCAAAGCCGAATCAGATAAATTTTACAATGACCTGGGAGGAAATGTCAACGTCATCGCCATCGACATGTATGATGGCAAGGTAACTTCCAATCCACAGGAAGCCGGCGGATTGATGCGGGGAACTGACGAAAAAAGACTGGTGGCTATCGTCCTTGGCGCCAGGGATTTTGCAGGCAAAGATGCTAAAATCGCCAATGTAGGCTGGTGCTTCGGAGGTGGATGGTCATTGAAGTCGGCCCTTTTATTAGGCAAGCAAAACGTGGGTTCTATCATCTACTACGGCATGCCGGTAAGGGATGTGGAGCAATTGAAAACCCTGAATTCTGATGTTTTGGGTCTATTTGCCACTGAAGAATACATCTCCAAAGCAGTCATTGAAGAATTTGCCGGTGCGATGGACAAAGCCGGAAAAGGCCTGGAGTACAAAATATTTGATGCAGTCCATGGCTTTTCCAATCCCTCCAATCCAAAATATGACAGCGAAGCTACCGCAGAAGCTTATGGCATGGCTTTGGGGTATTTGAAGGGGAAGTTTGAGAATTGAAAGATTGGGAGATTGGAAGGTTGGAAGATTGGAAGGTTGGAGGTTTGGAAGGTTGGAGGTTTGGAGGGTTGGAGGTTTGAGAATTGGAAGATTGGAGGTTTGGAGGATTGAGAATTGAAAGATTGGAAGATTGAAAAATTGGAAGGTTGGAAGGTTGGAGGTTTGGAGGATTGGAAGGTTGGAGGATTGGAAGGTTGGAAGGTTGGAAGGTTTGGAAGGCTGGAAGGTTGGAGGATTAGTGAAATAAGCCGAAAGTTGATTCCTTCAGATTTTGTAATTGCAAGCTGAATAAATCGCATAATTATTTGTTTTTCTACCGATTTGCAAAAACCATTTTTTTCCACTTCGGTTCGATGAACGGATATTTTGAGATCAATAAATCCCGGTAGTCGAGCCCGCCGAGGACATGCTGTTGGTAATCCTATACCGGTAAGATGATGGAAATACATAAAAAATTATCCGATTTAGATCACAAAAAAGTTGGTGGAAAAAGCAGCGGTAGGACTGTTTTTTCAGGCAACTCTTTTCCATTTTATTCCTTTTTTAATAGGTTTTTTCAGGGTAAAGCATGATATTTGACCACCTCATTTTTTCGACATTCGATCGCCAAATTCATAATCAGGAAGCAAAATTTAACCTGAAAATTTTTTAGACATACATTTTAAATACATAAAAAAGCATTTAAATACATTTATTTTGTTTTATAAATAATAAAGACCAAGTTTTGACCCATAATATACTCGCAAGTAAATTTTTAAATAACAAATGGGTTCAGATATTTCAAAATACAGCCTCGGGCTAGCAAGCCTGATATTATTGTGGATCGGCAAGTCCAAATCACTCATCGGCCTACTCGCCATACTTCTTATTATCAGTACAGAAAATACTTTTGGACAGGCGGTTTGGGAGAGTTCGGCAACGGCTGTTGGTTCTGGCACAGGCTCAGGATCAGTTACCAGACCAACCGGAACCACAACAGGTGATTTGCTTATAGCAGGATTTATGTTTGAATCTGGAACTGATGCCACCTTAAGCATACCAACTGGATGGACACTTATACGCCGAACCGACCAAAGTAGCAACGTGGGTATGGCAACCTATTTTAGAATAGCCACCTCAGGTGAACCTGCTTCCTATGCCTTTAGAGCGAGTGGCAAATGGGCTGTCGGGATTTCCAGGATTTCAGGTGCTAATCAAACTTCCCCTATCGCGGTTTCAAATGGTAATTCCTCTTCAAGTTCATCCACATCGGTGGTAGCACCAACCGTTACCACGACAGCAGCCAATCAATTGGTCCTTGCATTTTATACAAATAAAAAGAATGGTACTTACATACCGGATTCGGGTACCACTGAACGTTATGATGCCCCAAATACATCAGAAGGAATACCCTCAAATATGTTGGCAACTTATGTACAGGCGGCTGCCGGGACTACGGGAACAAAGACGGCTACCGCATCAGAATCAGAAACCTGGGTAGCTCAGCAGATTGTAGTTAATGAACCAATAATTGAAATATCCGAAACTATAACCACCGTAGGAAACGGAACCTACAATGTTCCTGCAGGTGTAACCTCCCTTAGGATTCAAGCTTGGGGTGGAGGTGGTAGAGGAGGGAGCGCCACCAGCAATGGTGGAATGGGAGGTGGTGGAGGTGGTGCTTATGCGTCATCGGTTTTAACGGTAACCCCTAGCTCATCAATACCTTATTTTGTAGGTTCTGGAGGTAGTGGTACAAATACAAACGGTGGGAGAACTACATTTGGACCGCCATCTGGACAAACAGCTAGTATTAGCAACAACGTACAAGCAGCTGGTGGAATTGGTGTTTTGAATAATACCTCCCAAGGAGGTGCAGGCGGAGGAGCTCAGAATAACCCAAGTGTAGGTCAAATTACCCAATTAGGTGGCTCCGGAGCTACAGGGGTATCAAGTGGTCCTAGTACAAGGGGAGGAGGAGGTGGTTCTTCTGCGGGAATTAATGCTTCTGGTGTGAATGGTAGCGGAGTAACTGGAGGTACAGCTCCAGAAGGTGGAGGAAATGGGGGAAGCGCCGGTGGAAGAGGTAGCAATGGTGGTGGTGGTTCTCCTCCGGGAGGAGGCGGTGCTGGTGCTTCCAGAAACGGTACAAATACTTTAGGTGGCAATGGCGGCAACGGACAAATCCGAATCAGCTACCAAGCCTCTTTGACAGTATCCAGTCCCAATGACATCAACGTAGGCACACGGGCGGAATATACGATCACCCGAAATGGCCCTACGACTGCAGCAGCTACGGTCAACCTTTCCAGCTCAGGAGCTACAGGAGGGCAATTCTTTGCAGCAGCATCAGGTGGAACAGCGATTACAAGTATTTCTATTCCTGTCGGAAGTACAAGTGTCACCGTTTATTTTACCGGAAATGCAGGTACGCATACGGTCAACTTTGCTTCTCCGGGATATCTGCCTGCTTCTGATGTATTGGTAATCAATCAGCCTGCATCAACGGTAACCATAAAGTCTGGAACATCCAACTCATTTACCTATACTGGTTCAGCCCAAGGTCCTGGAGTAAATGACTTTGACTTTACAGGTTCCCAAGGGACTAGGTCTGTTCTATATACTGGAGTGTCACCGACGAGTTACAATTCGGCTACCCCACCAACCAATGCAGGAACCTATCAGGTAGTAGCCTCTGTTGCGGCGGATGCCAATTTCGGCAGTGCCAATTCATCACCGTTTGCATTTGCGATCACCAGAGCAACAGTGACCATTACTCCTGATGCCGGTCAATCAAAATCTCTCGGTGGACCAGATCCGGTACTTACCTTTCAATCTTCAGGTTGGTTAGGCTCTGATAATGCCGCTTTATTACAAGGAGCACTGTCAAGGGCTGCCGGAGAAGCTGCCGGTTTTTATCCCATCACTTTAGGCAATCTAACCGAAACCAGCGGAAATTATCTGCTTGCACTGACTGCAGGAATCCAGTTTGAAATTAAGCCTGGATCTACGGTTACCATTAAATCCGGAACATCAAATTCTTACACCTTTACCGGCACAGCACAAGGCCCCGGAATAAATGATTTTACATTTACAGGATCTTCAGGTGCTCAAACTATCCTTTATTCTGGAACAGGTAGCACTGTTTACAATTCGGCTACCCCACCAACCAATGCAGGTACCTATCAGGTAGTAGCCTCTGTTGCAGCAGATACCAACTTCGGCAGTGCCAATTCATCACCTTTTACATTTACGATCACCAGAGTAACAGTGACCATTACTCCTAATGCCGGTCAATCAAAATTTATTGGCGGATCAGATCCGGTACTTACCTTTCAATCTTCAGGTTGGTTAGGCTCTGATAATGCCGCTTTATTACAAGGAGCACTGTCAAGGGCTGCCGGAGAAGCTGCCGGTTTTTATCCCATCACTTTAGGCAATCTAACCGAAACCAGCGGAAATTATCTGCTTGCACTGACTGCAGGAATCCAGTTTGAAATACGAATCGATCCATCAATGCCTGTCGTGCAAGGAACGGCAACATTTCAAAATAGTTTTGCTTCTAATTCCCATAGTGTCACTTTGCCAAGTAACATTCAAGCAGGAGATCTTTTGGTAATGGTCCTTAGGCCTGGTGCAACCCTTGCCGCAACAACACCAAATGGTTGGACACTATTATCAAGCAGAAGCAGTAATGGAGTATCGTATGTCTTTTTCAGGACCGCATCGGGATCTGAAGGCAGCACCCAGTCCATCTCCTTGAGTAATAATGGAAGTCTTGCAGCCATCACCTACCGCATCTCCAATTGGGAGGGTACACCTGAGGCAGCGGTTGCAGGATCCAATACCAACAACCCCCCTTCCATCACCACTTCATGGGATGCCAGTCCAACCTTGTTTATAGCGGCTATGACCAACCGAAGGACTGATAACGATGTCACCGGAGCGCCAAGCGGCTTTTCCAACCTTCTAACGATAGCTAATAGCTTGAGCACTAATAATGCCTTTGTGAGGGCTAGCACAGCCGTAAGGGAAGAGAATACCAAAACTATTGATCCGGCAGGATTTTCCACATCAGGAACTATAGACAACCCTCATTCCTTCACCATAGCCATCAAAGGCAAAAGGAAAGTCCTTACCGTTGTGGCCAATCCCCTATCCAAGGTTTACGGACAGCCCGATCCCGAGCTCACCTATACAGTTACTGGTTTCCAAGGCGCTGATAATGAAAGCATCCTGACAGGTTCACTCTCCAGAACATCCGGTCAAAATGTGGGAACCTATACCATTTCACAGGGAAATCTGGCTGCCGCTGATTATATCATTGAGTTTACAGGGGCGAATTTTTCAATTACTCCAAAAACCTTAAGCATTACTCCTGACTCAGGACAGTTTAAAATTGTAGGAGAATCCGATCCGGAATCATTGACATTCCAAACTTCAGGTTTTGAATTCTCAGACAACAATTCCTTACTGACCGGTAGCCTCTTGCGTGCAGCGGGGGAATCCCCGGGTTTTTACCCAATCACACAGGGAACGCTAAACGTGACCAGTGGAAATTATACCCTACAATTTACCAGTGGTATTCAGTTTGAAATCAGGTCAAATCCATCCCGATATATTGTCACAGCAAGTACCACTAATCCACGGGCAGGAACTGCAGTTGCTATCTCTGCCCAGTTGGCAGATGTGAATGGAAGCGCTATCCCCGAGGCGGGAAGAACAGTGACCTGGTCTGAACTAATAGGAACCTCAGGAACCTTCTCTTCAGCCACATCGGTCACCAACGCCCAAGGTATTGCCACGGTGCAATTTACCACTTCTTCTACCATAGGCATCAGCACCAAGATTACAGTCGCCGGTTCCGGTGGGCTATTTGGTACTTCTCCTGAAATCACCACTGTGGATGCCGTACCTACCCAATTGGTATTTGTGCAAGATCCCTCGGGCAGCAGCACTGTCGCGGGGGAGGCATTTGCAACCCAGCCCATCGTGCATATCCTGGATGAAGAAGGCAATTTGGCCTCATCTGCCAACAAGCAAATAACCCTAAGTCTATCCGAGGGTTCGGGTGAACTTCGTGGAAATATCAACCTGAATGCCGTCAATGGGGTAGCAACTTTTGCAGGATTGAATATTGATCTTGTAGGTTCGGATAAGATAATCCTAGCGGAGTCAGAAGGATTAGCCTCTGCTACTACTTCTGCCTTTACCATTACGCCTGCACCTGCATCCCTCTTTACCAAGTATGCCGGTGACCAACAAGCGGCACAGGTGGGTACAGCAGTGGGTATTGCCCCTGCGGTGCGTGTTCAGGATGTTTTTGGGAATCCGATTTCGGGTGTATCAGTCAGCTTTGCAGTGACATCAGGAGGAGGCAGCATTGAGCCGACTACTGCGGTACTTACCAACGAGGAAGGGATTGCATCATTGATATCTTGGACTTTAGGACCTTTGCCAGGTCAAAATACGCTGACAGCAAGCGCATCCGGTTTTTCTACATTGACATTTACGGCTTTGGGAAGTGAGAATCTGCAAATAAGCGATTTTCCAAACAATACCTGGACCGTTCCTCCGGGAGTGACCGAGATTACCGTAGAGGCATGGGGCGCCGGGGGTGGTGGTGGCGGAGTCAGAGAAGGAAGTAATAGAGTCGGTGCCGGTGGTGGTGGAGGTGCATATACCAAAAGTATATTGACAGTAACTCCAGGTCAAATACTAAATATTTCAATTGGGACAGGAGGTACAGCCGGTTCTTCTACTGTCGATGGTGGCAGTGGAGGAGATTCTCGTGTTTCCTTTAATTCTTCAGACCTAGTTAGAGCAAAAGGAGGAATTGGAGGACAAAGCCGGACATCTGGAAATAGTACTCCGAAGGGTGGAGCAGGAGGAAGAATCGATGAATCAATAGGCGATACGATAACCGCAGGAGGAAATGGCTTGAATGGTTCGGGTACTGGAGGTAGTACCGGTGCAGGTGGAAATGGAGCAAATGGAGGCGCGGGAGGTACTGCAAGATCAACCGCGGGTAATGGAAATCCCGGATCTGCTCCCGGTGGGGGCGGAGGAGGCGGTAGAGATAATGATAGTTCCGGTAGCCGTTCAGGCGGATCCGGAGGCTCGGGAAGACTCATCATCACTTATCCCCAACCTGTCAATCAATTCCGCGCAGCGACTTCCGGTAACTGGGAAGATGAAAATACTTGGGAGCAGCAGTTTTCCAATGGGCAGTTTGCAAAGATCAACTCCAAGCCGGCAGCAAATTCCAATGCGGTGATTTCTGCCGAAAACATCAAAGTAACGGTATCAGATGACCTTTCCGTCTCGGGTTCAATCACCGTGGTTTCAGATGGTGAGCTGGTATTGGCCTCTGGCAAAAACCTCACTTTGAATCCAGGTTCCACGCTAAGCATCGGTAATGAAGGCATCCTCACCCTTCCTTCTGACGGTCTGGTCTTGGGTGCAGGCAATTTGGCTATCAACAAAGGTTCCACCCTTGCCATTGCACATCCAGAAGGAATAAAAGCCCTCGGCACCCCCGGCGGAGCGATACAGAATACAGGCACACGTACCTTCAGTGCAGAAGCCGACTACATCTACAACGGCACCGTGCCACAGGTGATAGGAACTGGGCTTCCTGAGGTTGTCAATGACTTGGAGTTGGAAAATCCTACCACGGTCACCTTGGACAGGCCTCTGAGGGTGGCAGTAGATCTGGAGGTAAACACCGGTACCCTGGAACTTGATGAGACCCTTACCGTGGACTTGGATATGGAGCTTAATGGTTCCTCAAGTGTGCTTGTCAAGGAAGGAAAAACCCTACAAGCCGAACTTCTTTCTAATATCAGCACCAATAACAATTCAAAAATCATCCTTCAACCCGGAGCCAAATACTTTAACCTTGGCATCAGCGCACCCCGGCTGGAGGTTCGTCAAAACCTCACGGGCACACGTGGCTGGAGGATGATGGGCGCTCCTGTCAGGGAAACAACCTATCTGGATTTTCTTGGAGAAATAGAAAGCCAGGGATTTCCTGGCTCAATTCGACCAAACCTACAGCCCAATGTACTATGGTGGGATGAAACCGATGCAGGTACCACAGCACAAGGCTGGAGACAGCCGGCCAATATCAGCCAACAGGTAAGCTCGGGCAGAGGACATTATGTATTTGTCTTTGGCGGCGCAAAACTTCCCGGAGGAAGTTCAGAATCCTATTCGGATGTACTGCCATTGACCGTAGCGACCACAGGCCAAGAATTGAACCTGAACTCAGGGGGATTCAACTTTGGCATAACCTATACCCCAAGAATTGACCAACTGACTAATCAAAACAACAATTTCAATGAGGTTTCTACAACAGACGCTGGATTTAACCTTATCTCCAATCCTACTGCCAGCTACATAGATTTCCAAAAAGCTTCAGGTTGGCAAAAAACCAACATCGACCAGACCATCTATATATGGAATCAAAATAGGAACAACGGCAACGGAGGCTTTGAGCTCTTTCAAGGATCTGACCCTGCCAATCTTATTGCCCCCTTCCAGGCATTCTGGATAAAGGCAAATGCCCCAAATCCTATCCTGACCATGAACAACGAGGCCAAGTCTTTTGCGACAAGCTCGTTTTTTGGAAGAGTCATTGAGGAAAGTCCCAAAACCGAAGCCCTAAAAATCAAACTTAATGTTTCGAGTGCCAGGATGGAGGCTGAATCCATCCTGAGATTCAGTCCCGAAGGAAAAGATGAAAAAGACGAATGGGATGCCTACCAATTGGAATCATTGGGCAACAACTGGCTTCTGCTTTATTCCTATGGCTCTCCAAAAGAAAATACCCCATTGGCAATCAATCACCTGAGCCTGCCACAAGAGGCTGAAGAGAAATCAATCCCTCTCAATCTTGCTGCAGCATGGGAAGGAAAACCTTTTGGGGATGATTATTTGCTGACATGGGAACTGCCTGCAGCATGGCCATCCAATCAGAAGGTAGTCCTGATGGACCATATTTCAGAAAAAGCCATCGACATGGGCAAGATATCAGAGTACAGGTTCAATTTCAAAGCACCTACCTCCTCCAATACAAACCTGCGCATTGATGGCCAAGGAATGAAAAGCCCTCAGGCGGTGGTATTCTCCAGTCCTTTTGAATCCGGAAATCCAAATGCCCGGGTCAATCCTGAAAGCCCCAAGCGTCCATTTACGATCGTGATCGGATATCAGGGTACAGGCACAGAACCTGAATACAGGCCTGAAATGCCAAAATTATTTACGCCATATCCTAATCCATTCATAGACAGGACCCGAATCAAATTCTACCTGCCAATGACTGCAACAGCAGAAATCAAAATCTTCGATACCAATGGTATGACAGTGGGACAATTTGATGCTGCCGAGTATCTCGCAGGCGTGCACGAATTGGATTGGGCACCAGCCGGTAACAGATTGCCTGCAGGAATTTATGTCCTTCAGTTGATTACAGGTGAAAATGTACTTACCCAAAAACTCTTAAAGAAATAAGCCATGCGAAAAATAACCCTTTTGATTCTATTTATCCTGGGACCATTTGCCATCCTGCACAGTCAAGCACAATCAACCAATGTGACAATCAGAGCCACCGCCACAGTAATGGACAACCTTGAGATGATTTCGATAAGGAATCTAGACCTGATAAGTCCCCCGATCGTAGAACAAAGAATATCCGTGTCCCCTATTTCCTCAGGCTATGCGGGCTTGTTCAAAATCGTGGGAAGTTCGGGGACAAGGATAAAAATCAACTACCTGAGAACCGAAGTGCTGGAAGAACAAAATGAGGGAATTGGGAAAATCTACGCAGAATATTCCCTGAGTGCCGGTGACGAAGATAATCAGGCAATAAGCTTTTTGCTCACACCCGGGGAAGCGGTGGTCACGCTGAGTTCCAGTGGAGTCATTTTTGTATGGCTTGGAGCTGAGTTGGACGTCAGCGAGGCCACTCCGGGATTATACTTATCCGAATTTGTATTGGAATTCGAATACATCTAAAGTATGGGGATCCGCTTTTTTCGGTATCCGCCCCATAGCAGGTAAGCCAATATTGCACCGGCAGTAACGATCCTGCCACCGGAAGTAAGTCCGAAATACGGGATATTAGTTTGTTTTGCAAGGAATGATACCATATAATCATTTTACCGGTATCATCCTGGACATACAGTTCCGTTTTTTTTTGTAGTTGTCCCACTGGAAAATGCCGATAGGCGATCAGCCCGTTAAGAGGAAAAAACAGGACGGAATGTCCTCCCAGGGCGGGTATCCTCCTTGGAAAATATCTCCTAAAGCCTGGCGCGCAGCATCTCAGATAATCTTAGCTCAGAGAATCAAAAAAAATGACAAAATGGCCCATACGGGTCAATACAGGCTGATTTAATAGTCATTTTTTTGTCAGCATCAGGGAAAACGACAGCCAAAATCTGTTAAAAAATGAAAAAAACATCAAAAAAAGCATTTCATATACAAATAAATGCTGTTTCAAAATATTAATTTGTAGTTCAAATAAATAATAGATACTTTTGCATATCAAATTTTGTATTTCACATCATTTGAAAGCATCTCGCAAGTTAAAGCAGAAAGGAATCCATAAGGGGCTCCCTAAAAATTGAAAAGATGGTTATTGAAGAATGTTTTTGAAATGAAAACAGAAGATCAACAGTCAAAATCCATAAATCCAATGGAAAAGACAAAAAAGAACTTCAAAGAAGCATTTCATATACAAATTAATGCATTTTTAAAATATTAATTTGTAGTTCAAATAAATAAAAAATACTTTTGCATATCAAATTTTGTATTTCACATCATTTGAAAGCATCTCGCAAGTTAAAGCAAAAAGGAATCCATAAGGGGCTCCCTAAAAATTGAAAAGATGGTTATTGAAGAATGTTTTTGAAATGAAAACAGAAGATCAACAGTCAAAATCCATAAATCCAATGGAAAAGATAAAAAAGAACTTCAAAAAAGCATTTCATATACAAATAAATGCAGTTTCAAAATATTAATTTGTAGTTCAAATAAATAAAAAATACTTTTGCATATCAAATTTTGTATTTCACATCATTTTAAAACATCTCGCAAAGTATCAGAATTACCATCAGCTTTTCAAAGCTCTACTGCAAGTAAGCGACCGCAAAAAACCAAAATGCAGCAGCAATCAAAAGAACCGATCTCAAGAAGAGAACAAAAGATTGAAAAACCCATGACCACAGAAAAACAAAATATAGCCTCCATGATGAAAATAATGACACTGTGCATTATGATGGTCTGTGGTGCTATAGATAGGGCTTCTGCACAGAGAATCAGCTTCAGTACCTGGACAGGAAGCGAGGACATCATCCTGACTTCCATGAAAGGTGTCAATCCAAGGCTATCATTCAATGAAAAAAGGAAAGTTATCGTAGCAAGGTCTGAAAAAATTGACATCGGACTTCTCGAGGAGCAAGCCATGGTATTCAGAATCGACGCGCCGCTTGGATATGACCTGACGGTAGAATTGAACTCCCCGACGCATCTGTTCAAAGACGGAGACCCAAACAAAGGAGCAATCCCGGTATCGTTCAGAATGGCTTACAACAATCAGGAGGCTCAAAATGAATTTGTCGGAAAACAGAATGTGGTCGAAATCCCCGAAGGGTTCAACAACGTGACATTCCCTGTCAACAGAAGGCTTGGAAGTACACCTCCGGTTCCGATTACGCCTGACTTTGAAAATTACGTCAAACCAAAGGGTGCTGCTTACCTATACATCTATGGCTCTTTTGGCCCTGTGGGTGATGTGGCTGCAGGAGAATATACCGGGGAGGTTTTATTGAATGTTTATTTCGCAAATTATGACAACTAATATGAAATTATTCATTCTCCTCCTTGGACTGACATTTGGAAGCAGCCTGACATCGCAGGCCCAATTCCTGAACATCAGGATCGACATACCCGCAGGAATGGTATTTTCTAATGATCCCCGAGACAAAGTATTTGGCGGAATGGCAGGAAATACCGATCAAGGATCGATCCCTATCACATGGATAGCGATGGAGTCCATGGAAAACCTCAGTTTTCTGGTTTCGATAGAAAATCAGGATCCCGATCAGGGCTACTCACCCAAAGGATATTACATCAATCAGAGTGGTTGGGATTTGTCGGTAGCAAGGGAGCTTTTTCCCGGACCAAATCAGCTGACAATCGATAACCGGAATCTGCTGATCAGAAATATCAGTCCGAAGGTTTCCTTCCTTCACGCCTGGCTGGGGATTCCCAATCACAGGCCCCTTACAATCAAAATTGAATACCCTTAAAATAAATCACAATAAAAAAAAACAAACAAAACAAAAACAATTTAAAACAAACAAAACAATTTAAACAATTAAAAATTATGAAAAATCTAGTAAAAATCTCGTTCTTGGTTGCATTTTTCGCAGCAATCGGTTTCTCCGCAAATGCACAGACTTCATTCAGTACTATTGACGTTGGTGCTAAAGTTTTTGATCAGATCACTGTAGAAGGATTTAGAAATCTTAATTTTGGACAAGTTATGATTAACACTACAAAGAAGGTTGACATTGACGGAGATATCACAGCTCCTGCAGGTATATCCGAATCAGGTGTACAAGTCGGTGTATTCAAAGTGTTTGCCGGTGCAGGTTCAGATGTTACCCTAGACTTTGCAGGTATCTCTACATTATCTGATGGTACAAATACCATGGCCATCAGATTCAATGATGGGACTAATGATCTGGTAGGTTATGGACTTGACGCTGATGATGCTTCAGCTGCTGTAAGGTTTTCTAATTTTTCAGCTATTGTAGCAAACGGTCAAACTGCAAATTCATTCCCAACACACACAATTGACAACAAAAACGGAATATACGTTTACGTAGGTGCCGAAGTGACTGCAGGTGCAACTCAAGCTTCCGGAACTTATACAGGAACTGTAACCCTTACTGCTACTTATAACTAATTTACATCAACCCACCGGTGGCAGTTTTGCCACCGGTCTTTTTTTTTCAATACTCTCATGAAAAAAATATTCTACTCTCTCCTCCTGTCGTTTATTGCTTTTGGAGCATCAGCACAGGTATCGCTTGCCCCGACTACGGTATTTACGGATGCCAATGGCGTCGGAACTCTCTTTGTCTCTAATGGGTCAGAAACTCCCCAAGAGGTAAACATCAGCTTCATGTTTGGCTATCCTGCCACGGATTCATTGGGAAATGTGTCCATGGTCTATACGGACAGCATCAAAGAAGGTCAATACGGACTCACCGAAAGGGTCAGAACCTTCCCCAGGTCATTTATCCTCGCTCCGGGACAGCAGCAGACCGTAAGGCTGCAGGTAAAACCCGACAGGACCAAGGCAGCCGGGACCTATTTTACCCGTGTCAAAGTCCTTTCCAATGCACAGACAGCAGATGTAGGACAGACGAATAATGCTGAAATCGCCACACAGGTTACTTTCCAGTTTGAACAGGTCATCGCCATGTTTTACAAATCAGGGGCAGTATCGACAGGCTTGGATTTCAGCCAAATAGAAACCAAAACAGATTCTCTTTCTATTGTAGTAGAGTCAGAATTTAAAGTGACCGGCAACTCTCCTTATCTTGGAAGCTTCAATGCCGTGGTCAAAGATGCCTCAGGCAATATCATCAAAGAACAGCAACAGACATTGGCACTGTATTTTGAAGGCAAAAGGTCATTTAGAATTCCTTTGCCCGAGGATACCAAGCCGGGTAAATATACCTTAGAAGTACTATTCAAAACAGAAAGATCAGATATCCCTACCTCAGACCTTATACAGGCTGCCCCTACGAAAAAAACCTTCTCGGTGCAGGTACTTTGATTTTGATCAGAAATTAACCCTTTAAGTTTAATCACCCCCCATTTTAACTTAAATTCATTTTGAAAACCTTCACAACATATTTGTGGAAGATTTCAAAGCCTACCAAGCTTGTGTTATTGCTGGTATTTTTATTGGGTCTATCCAACCCGATCCAAGCCCAGCAAGAACCCGACGGAGAAGCTTTGCTTATTCTTTCCCATCCTTCGACCGGACAAGTATATTTGAACGCACTCTTTTTTGGAGACAAGGCCTATTTGCCTTTAGGTGAAGTATTGAGTTTGTTATATATCCCAAACGAACGTCTCAGCTCCGGCAAAGGGCTCAGCGGCGTTTTTCCAGACAAAAAAAATCCCTGGTCCATAGACCCAATTCAAAATAAAATCTTAATCAACGGTAAGGAAGAAACCTTACCCGCTGACAAATTCTACCTTGGTGATACAGACCTTTACATCCACCCGGAGTATTACCTCAGAATTTTTGGTCTCCAGTTTACGGTGAATATCCTTAATCTCTCGGCCTCCTTTACGGCACAATATCCACTACCTGTGGAGGAAAGGCAGAAAAGAGAGATGCTCAGAAAAAATCTTCAATCCAACAACAAGACGGATGAGTCTGTCCCCATGCTTTATGACAGGGAGAGAAAATTATTAAGTTTGGGAATAATGGACTATGTCCTAAATTTTGACAAGACAGATCAGGGAACAAATACTTCCTTTCAGCTGAGGACCGGTATGGAACTGCTCGGAGGGGATTTTGAAGGAGCGATTGCAGGCAACCAAAACGGAAAAAACATCGATATCGATTATTCAGGCCTGAGATGGCGGTATGTTTTGCCGGGTGCGATGAAGCCTGAAAAAAATGTATGGCTGACCACAATCACCGCAGGTCAGATCAATACCACTAGTCAGGTAAGCGGCATGGCCCTCACAGGAATATCGATCAGCAACAACCCTGTCGTGCCCCGTCAGGAACTTGATGTGTTTATCATTGATGGATACACGGAAGCAGATTCGGAGGTAGAGTTATTGATCGGAGGTCAGTTGGTAGATTTTTCAAGAGCGGATGAGGTAGGTTATTACCGATTCAATGCCCCGATCTCCTTTGGTACCACCCGCCTGACCATCAGGATTTATACTCCCAATGGAGAAGTCATTACTGAAGACCGTCAGTTTCAGATTCCTTTTACATTTCTTCCCAAGGGATTTGTCACCTACAACTTACAGACAGGATATGTAGCAAACGGCCTAGACAGTCTATCCACCTCCATGGCAACCCACGGAGATGTGGCTATAGGCTTATCCAATTCTGTGACTGTACGGGCGGGGATAGATTATGGAAGTCCATTTGGACAAAATAAGATGTACCAAGTATATGGTATATCGACCCGCATATTTCAACAATATTTATTCAATGTAGATGTATTGCCTGACAGGTATTACAGGGCCACGGGAAGCGTGTTTTATGCCAACAATGTCAATATCAGCACACAGGTCACAGAGTACGTCGGCAACAGCGAATTTACAAGAGAGAATCAGATCAGGGATGCCAACCTGAACGTGTTTTTACCATTCAAGCTTTTTGGAAGATTTACGGGAATCAGGGTTTCCGGAGAAAAAATATGGCTTGAAGGCGGCTTCAGATCCAATATTCAGGGAGATTTCAATACCCAGATAGGTCGGGTCAGTGCACGATTCAATTACCGGGGTGACATCGCCGGCACCTTCAATCTGAGCGAAAATGAATCTTGGAATACCAGAGGTCTACTCACCTCCTCACTCACCTATTCATTGCCGAGAAGCCCAAGTCTTCCGGTATTTGTGAGAGGGATGTTTTTTAGAGGGCAGATGAGGTATGATGTCAGTGGAAACAAACCTATCGCCTTGAACACCTTGTTTTCTCAGACTTTATTCAAGCATGGGCGATTTACTTTGGGATATGAAAGAGACTTGATAAACAAGCAGGGTCAGATGCAGGTCGGATTCCTGTATGATTTCAATGCAATCCGTACTTCTTCCCAGTTTAACAAACGGGGCAAATCCTATGCTGCAAGGCAAAGCTTCAGCGGTTCATTGGCTTATGATCCTGCAGCAAATATACCTTTACCTTCAAACAGGGATCAGATTGGAAGGTCAGGGATTTCAGTCAGGATGTTTGTCGACCAAAACAACAATGAAAAATATGATGAAGGGGAAGAAATAGTACCGGCAAAAGCGGTTCAGTTGGACCGGTCCGCAAACATGGTACTGGGTTCTGACGGAATACTGAGGATGTCGCAGATGCAAAGCTATTGGACATACAAGATGACCATTGACATCAGTTCCCTGCCGGACCCATCACTTGCCCCAAAGGTGACGAGCTTTAATCTCGTGGCAGAACCTAACAGATACAAGCAAATAGATGTCCCTTTATACCGCACAGGAACGATAGAGGGTATGGCAATCATAAACAAAAACGGAGAAAAACAGGGCATCGGAGGCTTGAGATTGCTTCTCAAAAAAGTAGGATCGAAAGATTTCCAGGAAACTATCCGGACTTTCTCTGATGGCGGATTTTATACCTTCTCCCTCCTACCGGGAAAATACACCTTGGAAATTGATCCTGCACAGCTGGATTTCTTGCAGGCAAAAATAGTCCAAGAGGTTCTCGAGTTTGAGATCAAGGCCCTTTCTGAGGGAGATTATGTAGAAGGTTTGAATTTTGAACTTAACCCGATATCAGAAGAACAGGAGGCTGATATAGTCGAAATCGTAAATACTGAATCCGAAGAATTGGAAGAAGCTGATATAGTTGAAATCGTAAATACTAAATCCGAAGAATTGGAAAATGTTGAAAATGAAGCTGCCACAGTGGAAGAAACACCAGAGGTTTACAGTGATTCTGAGCTCGGCTACTCCAAAATCAGCATAGTCATTGAAAAGGAAGAGGTACCGTATTATTATGTGATCGTGGCAAGTTCACCGGATAAAACTTTGGCAAGGATAGAGGCTCAAAAATTCATGGACAAAGGAAAAGCCGTATGGATAATCTTCCCAAAAGACGAAACCGAGAATTATAGGATCGCTGTAGGAAAGTATAAAGATTATAAATCTGCTGCCAAAGCCCTTGAAAAAGCCAAAATAGAATCGGAAGAAACCTCTTGGATTTTAAAGTATTAAAATGGTATTATCCAAAAAACCCGGTATAGGTAATCAGATTTGGACCTGATCCATCCTTTGCCTGCAGCCGCTAGAGGCTTTACCTGATCGTTGGGATTAACAGTTGGATAGCAATATAAAAAGATGGAATTACCCATCTTCACGATTGTCCCAATACATTTTTGTAGAAAGGCAATCATTTCAGAAATCAGGAATTATTTCCTGTAGGGGGTCATTGACAGTGGATGAGAGTACGCTGTCTTTGGCCTCTGCTTTTTTTGAAAAAATCAAAATCTTAAAAGATCGTTGTTGGTTTCAATAATTTTTGGTCAATCGGATGAGGCAGAAAAAAATCCGGAGGCATATCCCCGGATTAGAATAGTCTCTGTAAGCTACTTCAACTCCAATTGGTCTACTTTTCCTGTTCCGGGACCTCTCAATTCCTCAAATCTTTGCTTCAATTTCTCAAGCATTTCAGCTTCTGCCGAGGCAAGGTTGTTTTTTTGGCCAGGATCTGTCTTGAGGTTATAGAGTTGATATTGAAGGTCATTTCCCAGTTCTATATTGACGGATTGATTTACTGCAGGTCCTTGGTATGGGGGTATCATGATATAATCTCCACTGCGAAGTGCTGTCTTGGTGCTAGCCTCCAAAATCAAATCCTCTCTTCCTTGATCTGTCTCTCCCATCAATACTGACAGCATGTCCTTGCTGTCATCAGTGACAATGTCACTACCCATAAGATTGGACAGAGAAGCGAACAAGTCCAATTGTGACACCAAGGCTTCGGAAATCCCCGGTTTGATTTTGCCTTTCCAATAGGTCATAAAAGGAACCTTGGTTCCTGCCTCAAATAGACTGTACTTTCCACCTCTCAGGATTCCTGCGGGTCTATGGTTTCCAATTTTCTCGACGGCATCATCATAGTACCCATCATTCAGAACAGGGCCGTTGTCGCTTGAAAAAATCACCAGCGTATTTTCCAAAATCCCGGCTTCTTCCAAAGTCTTCAGCAATTCACCTACTGCCCAGTCTGCTTCCAAAATCACATCACCTCTAGGTCCCATGCCTGATTTCCCCACAAATCTTGGGTGCGGAGTTCTAGGCACATGTGGCTGCTGCATCGCAAAATAGAGGAAAAATGGATTTTCTATATTTTCCTTTTTTCGGATATAGTCCTGTGCTTTGACCAGAAAATGGTCGGCCATGTCTTCATCCACCCATTTGGCTTTTTCGCCTCCTTTCATAAAACCGATTCGGGGAATCTCATTGACAATGCTGTTGTTATGGCCATGGTGCCATTTCATTTTGATCAGTTCAGGATTATCCAAGCCTGTCGGTTCCCCTTCAAAGTTTTTGTCGTAATCCACCAAAATAGGATCATCAGCTTCCAAGCCGACCACAAGGCCATTTTCTATATAAACAGTCGGTACCCGATCCTGTGTCGCCGCCATGATATAAGCATAGTCAAAACCAACTTCATTGGGTCCAGGAGAAACGTGCTGATTCCAATCCACATTTCCCTCACCCAAACCCAAATGCCATTTGCCTACAATACCAGTATGATAACCTTTGGTTTTTAACATCTTGGGAAGGGTCATCTGATCCACTCCAATCAACAAGGGGGCAGTGCCGGGCAAGATCTTGGCATTTTCATTTCTCCAAGGATAGATACCTGTGAGCAAAGCATACCTGCTAGGCGTACAGGTGGCGGAAGTAGCATAGGCATTGGTAAATTTTAGCCCCTCATTGGCCAACCTGTCCATATTGGGAGTCTGCAATTCGGTGGCACCATAAGCACTCATATCCCCATATCCCAAATCATCCATGTAAATGATGACGATGTTGGGTAGCTTATTCTTCTCAGTTTGGCTGGTATTTTCATTTTTGCAGCCAAATAATAAGGCAAAAAGTATTGCTGCAAAAAGGCCACGGATTAGAGGTGATTTTACTTTTATGCTTTGGGTTTTCATTGGATTGTTGTTGGCAAATGGTTTGTTATACTTCGAAAGATGGGGAAATTTACATCATTTCAAAAAAACTCAATTGTTCCACCAACATTAAAACATTCCAAACCATTAAACTTTTTAACCCCTAAAGCCGCCTCTTATTAGGATTAAGATTGGAGTAGCTGATCAGCTCGTCATACCTCGATCCCATGTCCCTAAAGTAAATCAGGATCTCATACTCATTTTCTGTTTCGAAGTAGTTTCCTTCAAAAGGCGTCATATTCCATCCTTCGGCAGTTTTGTAGGCATATTGGTAGTCATACCATCCCTGCTTGAGCAGTAAAGTGGCCTCATAGTTTTTGGTAGATTTATTAAAAACCATTTTTGCACTGGGATCATTTCCCCACTTAGTCATTGATCCTATGATGTAGGGTGCTTCTTTTGCCTCTTCCGTCTGCAAGTTGAAGGTCACCAACATGTACTCACTTTCGAGTTCATAATTTCTCCGCTCGAGGTTCATGATACCGTATTGTCCATTGAGATCCAGGTATTCAGAATAAGCCCCCTGAGGCCTTGGTTTATCGATCCCCGCTTCAGCATAGACCACATCTTCTTCCATTTTGATGGCTTTGACATTCAAGCCCTTGGACCTAACAAATCTGAGATCTACAAACCTGAATTCATTTCCTGCCCAAAACACATTGCTGCCATCAAAAAGCTGGTATTCGATCATTTTGATATCCTCGCGGATCATTGTCGGGGTTTTCAATACTTTGGCATTATCCCAACGCTGATTTTGACGGATCATGACCTTCAGGTTGTTTTTAGGATCAAATAATTCCCTCGATTTATAATTGATATTGACATTGAGCTGTTGGACAGCGCGCCTGTTTTCCGTTTGACTGGGTGGCACAACTTTGGCTGCTACTGTCAAAACCCTCTGGTACACCATAAACCTTTTTGTCAGGACCACTTGCTTTTGGTCCCTTCCCCGATACACCATGATGGCATAATTACCGGATTTGGTGACTCTTGGCAGCTTGAAGTTATAATGCAGATAAGGAATCCGTGTATCAATAGAATAGCTAAAATCA
Organism: Cognataquiflexum nitidum; assembly: GCF_022538055.1. GTDB lineage: Bacteria > Bacteroidota > Bacteroidia > Cytophagales > Cyclobacteriaceae > Cognataquiflexum > Cognataquiflexum nitidum. The sequence goes on from NZ_JAKZAM010000012.1 coordinate 32,519, forward strand.
AGAATATTGAACTCATTGAAATCCATCAGATACTCAGGCTCTTTGAGGTCAGAAGGTGTCCAATCAAAATTGCAATGGATGATTTTGGCCGAATACATATCAGGGTCATATGCCAAATCATCGAAAGTGAGGTTCATCGGGATTCCGGAATTGAGTTCTATAACCGGCGAATTCATTTGAGCTGCATAATCTGCAGAAGCAGGAAACAACCTCACTGATTGAATATTCTCCTCAAACACCTTGTCCTCAAATACCTTTTGGGCTAAAAGTAATTGGCTAAAAGTAAAAAAAACAATAAGGGAGGCTATCAGGGTTCGCATATTTTTATTTTTAAATTGGTGGTCTTAATTCAACCATTTGTATATGTTCAATTCATTCATATCAAGAACATGACATGTTCACTACTTCAGACTTCTGTCTTCCGTCCCGATCAAATCAGCATATTTGGCTACAGGCAAAGAACCGTTTATCCATTTAATTTTTGATCAATATAAAAAATTATGCCAAAGATGCCATTTCTTGTAAAGAACCGATTTCTTCCACCAATGTCTCCCAATTTTGATTGAGCTCTGACTCCTGGCTTTTGAGTTTTTGATAGGCCTGGCTGGTTTCCTCCATTTTTTTACTGTCTGAGAAAACGATCGGATCGGACATTTTCTTTTCCAATTCGGCTTTTTTGGTTTCGACCTGAAGGATTTTTTCCTCAATCAAGGCAAGCTCCTGTTCTTTCTTCTTGAGGTTTTTCTTTGCCTCATTTACTTCAGTGATACTCAATTCCATTTTTCGGGTATCCTGTTTTGGTTTGGAATCCTGTTTGGTGTCAGCAGGTAATGTGGCTTGTTGGGATTTCCAATACACATACTCGTCATAGGTTCCCGGATATTCTTTGATCTTGTTTTCTTCTATGTACCAGATTTTGTTGGCCACTCCACGGATAAAATGCCTGTCGTGGGAAACGGTGATGAAGGTTCCTTCATATTGCTCCATTGCCTGGATCAGGATATTGACAGACTGGATATCAAGGTGGTTGGTCGGTTCATCCAAAAGCAGGAAGTTGGCCTCGGAAATCATTGTTTTGGCCAACGCAACCCTGGATTTTTCTCCTCCCGAAAGGACTTTGATTTTTTTGAATACATCTTCATTGGTAAACAAAAAGCAACCCAACACATTCCTAAGTTCGGTTTCGGTCTTTTTGGAACCTGCCTGCACCATTTCCTGAAGGATTTCATTGTCGACATTCAATGCCTCCAACTGGTGCTGCGCATAAAACGACTTGATGACATTGTGTCCCTGTTCTCGCTTACCTTTGATCGGTTCGGTACCATCCACGATTCTCAAAAGCGTGGATTTACCTTTTCCATTGGCTCCGATCAGGGCGATCTTATCCCCTCTTTCGATCCTTGCGGTGGTGTCTTTCAAGATCACCAAGTCCCCATAGGCTTTGGATACATGGTCCAAAACCACCACATCCCTTCCTGACTTCTGCGAAAATTTGAATTTGAAATTCACGGAGATATTGTCATCTACCACTTCATTGACACGGTCTAGCCTGTCCAAGGCTTTGATCCTGGATTGGACCTGATTGGATTTGGTGGCTTTGGCACGGAAGCGTTCGATAAACCGCTCCGTCTGCTTGATCATCTGCTGCTGGTTTTCGTAGGCGTTTTGCTGGATTTCCATCCTTTCTTTCTTTTCCTCTTGGTAGAAAGAATAATTACCGGAATAGGAGGTCAGTGATCCATTTGACACCTCCACAGTGATATCAACACAATTGTCCAAAAAGTCCTGATCGTGGGAAACCACGACGACAGCCCCTTCATAATTTTTGAGGTAATTTTCTACCCATTGGATGGAGGGCAAATCCAAGTGGTTGGTAGGTTCATCGAGCATCAGCAAAGAAGGCTTTTCCAAGAGCAACTTGGCAAGCATCACCCTCATCCTCCATCCTCCGGAAAAAGTCTTCAGCGGTCTGCCAAGGTCTTTGGTATTGAATCCGATTCCTTCCAAGACCTCTTCTGCTTTGGCCTTGATGGTATAGCCTTCGTTGGCTTCAAACTGGTCCTGCAGCCTTGCCAACTTATTGATAATCTCATCAGAATGGTCCGTTTCCATCTGATGGAGCACATTTTCTATTTCTTGTTCGAGTTGGAGTGTCTCCTTAAAAGCCTCCAAGGCCACATCCAAAATACTGTCTTCTGATTGGTAAGAAAGCAAATCCTGGTTCAAAAAACCGATGGTACAATCCTTCGCTTTTTGGACTTCCCCTGAACTCGGCTGGATATCACCGTTGATGATTTTGAGCAAAGTCGACTTGCCGGTTCCATTCAGACCGACCAATCCGATTTTGTCTTTAGGTTTGATATGGAGAGCGGCGTTTTCGTAAAGCGCCCGGCCTCCGATAAAGTAAGAAAGATTATTAATTGATAACATGCTGCAAAAATAACCAAACTCCCGTTTATAAATGATTTCGTTGCAAATATTACTGAGAAAGTGTCTGGACTTTTAATTTTCGATAACTTAGATGTTGTAATCCAAAACCCTCCAAGGGTTTTTTAACCTTTGTCAGTTTTCTTAAGATAAACCAATCAATATAACCACTAGAGGTAAAAAAAGATACTCTAAAAGGTTAGCCTTAGGATTAATATCCATAAATATCCAATATCAATCAATATCAATCATCAATTGAATATCTATTCAATAAAACCAAAACCACCATGCGCCAAATAATTCTTCTCCTTTGCCTCTCCCTTATCAACCTATCCTGCAATGCCCAAAGCAACAAAAAAAGTGATATCCAACTGGAAAAAATAAAGCTTCCTGCCGGATTTAAGATCAGTGTTTGGGCTGAAGATGTCCCTGACGCGCGCTCACTTGCCATGAATGGGGACGGCAGCATCATTTTCGTCGGCAACCGACAGGGCAAAAATGTCTATGCCTTGGTAGACACCAATAAGGACGGAAAGGCCGATAAAAAATATACCCTTGCCGAAGGCTTGCGGATGCCAAATGGTGTTGCTTTCAAAGACGGCGACCTCTATGTGGCGGAAGTGAGTAGAATTTTGAGATTCAGGAATATTGAAAAAACGCTGGACAAGCCGGTTTTTGAAGTGGTCTATGACAAGTTTCCCGACAAAGCGCATCATGGATGGAAATTCATCGCTTTTGGTCCGGATGGTTTGCTTTATGTGCCCGTCGGCGCTCCATGCAATATCTGCGAACCTGAAGAGATCTTCGCCTCGATCACGCGTATTGATGTCAAATCCTCCAATATCCAACCTGAGATTTTTGCCAAAGGCATCAGAAATACCGTTGGTTTCGCTTGGCATCCGAGTTCCAAGGAAATCTGGTTTACCGACAATGGACGTGACATGATGGGGGACGATGTGCCTGACTGCGAACTCAACCACGCCCCCCAAAAGGGAATGCATTTCGGATATCCGTATTGGCATGCAGGTGATGTCAAAGATCCGGAGTTTGGAAGTAAAGGAAAAGACAAATCTGCTTATACAGCTCCCAAAGCGAAATTAGGAGCGCATACGGCTCCTTTGGGAATGAGATTCTATACCGGAAATCAGTTTCCTGAAGCCTACAAAAACAACATCATCCTTGCCAAACACGGATCTTGGAACAGAAGCAAAAAATCCGGGTATAACCTGACCCGGGTAATCCTCGATGCCAACCAAAATGTGGTGAAGCAGGAGGTTTTTGCTGAAGGATGGCTCGATGATGCGTCGCAGGATGTCTGGGGCAGGCCTGTGGATGTCCTTCAGATGCCGGATGGCAGTATGCTTGTTTCGGATGATATGGCAAATTGTATTTATAAGATTACTTATTCCGGGAAATAATCCCATCGATCAAAACAAAAACACCTCCGCGGTCAGTAGAGGTGTTTTTTTTATGATGTGAGTATTTTAATCTTTTAAAAGCTTTTCCAAAGTTATGAACTTTGGAAAAGTTGAAGACTTTAGAAAAGTTGAAGACTTTGGAAAAGTTGAAGACTTTGGAAAAGTTTACCGGATGAGGATAAGCACAAACCTGCAAGAGTTTGTACACCTGATGGTGAAAAAAATCCCAAAGTGCCTGACCGGTTCTATTTTTTTGCAACCTTTTGCCTGATACAAATATCAAATTAGAGAGGCCTCAATACTACTTAATCGAAGTTCCTCTGTTGTATTATAATCCTTCACTTTATTCCTGTAGGCTACCAATGAGAAAATTGATAACAACTTAGATCGGCTTGGGGAACGGAGATGAAAGGTTTTGGAGCGGGGAAATGCAAAAGCAGCTGCACTCCTTTTTCACTTCCCTCCTACTATAAAATTACCCCCGATGGCCGATCGCAATCGTGGACGAAGCTCAAATAGGATTATATCATTTTAATTCCTTTTCTAAATGCATTTTTGAAAATGAGGAAAACTAGGAATAATGAAGAAACAAGCCACATACTGTACTCTAATCAATTATATAATGTTTAAGACTGCCAATGACCTCAATCTCTTGGTCGTCACTCTCCACAGACGCGGCGATGAAGTGTTGTTTTGTTCCGATATCTTTCATCCTTACCAAAGAAAAGGGGCAGGTGGTGCATCGGATTCAAGATGACGCAACACCAACCATCATTACTTTACTGAATATTATAAAATGTTAAGGCTTCATTATGACAGGAGCATTTTTTTAAATCAAATAATTATAACCGCTTTATTGAACATAAGCGAAAAAATAATGGCCGAGGAACGATTAGCTGTAAAGTGAACAATGGACGAGTATCCACATCCGATACAGTCTCTTGAGACCCAAGGTGCAAAATTGAGGATAGGCATAAAAATCTAGTCATAACCTTCCCCTAACAAGATTCTATCAATTTTTGAATACAATAGATAAATAATATTAAGAATCATTCTAAATAATTTTTTTAAAATTAACCTCCACTATATATTTATAAAATAGAATTGATCTAATTAAAAATAAAACTTCAATCAATTAAAATTAAAAAACATTAAGTCCTGGCCTCTGATCATGTTTTTCTACAATATGGGTTTACTTGTAACTGACAGAAATTTTCAGAGGACCAGGCACCAATTCAAAATTTCTATCTATGAACAAATGCAAAACTGACTTATTGGCAGAAATCAGAGATTCAAATTTGGTCCGCTGCCGCAACTCCGGTAAGATAACCTGGTATTTCAAAAACATACTGGTTTCATTCGATCTCTCCGATTTTCGGAAATTCACTTCTTCGTTTTCTAAAATAGATTTTATGGAGACAAGTTGGACTACCGGAGAAGGAAAGAGGTTTGTCATTATTAATACATGCCATCCGGATATCAAAATAGTAATTAAGGAGTATGAATTCGGAATGTTGTTGGAATTATTTGAAAAGGCTTCCCATGAACTTGAAATCCTTCAGATACTTGGGAGGTAAAGCACTTCATTTTTTGGGAAGTTGGTGAATTCCTCTTCCCAAATTCACCAAATAATCATGGAATGTAACCAAAGATTGCTAGTTGAAACAGGAGCTTTTGCTTCAACGATGTGCACCACATGTGAAGTTGTGCATATTCATAATGGCATATATTGTTTTGGGTTCGCTCTCTCTGAAATGAAATCCTGGGGGAAACAGGTTTTGGAGATGGATTTCGAAAAATATTGTGTAGAGGAAAATCAGGTGAAATACCTGGTCATACCCTCATATATCCATAATTATGAATTTCATTTTTTTGAAGATGAGTTTTCCGAATTTCAGGACTTAATAGGACAGACATTATCACTTTTGGAAGTGTATGAAATCGCAGGGATATCCCTTTGATGGAATTCCCTGCGATCGATAAGTCAATGTTGTAGGCTTAAATCTCCTTCCCTTTGGACTAGAAACAGCCTGAAACGACCCTTTTGAAAACCACTTGAAATGATCAAAAAATTGTTTTCATAGAAAAAGATTTCCTGAAGTCTATTTCTTGCACAAAGGAGAGCAAGGCCACAAAAATCTCCAATTATACACTATTGGGAATGAAATGCCTTTTAATACAATCTAATCGGTGTATTTCGGTATTTATTTTATGGTTATCCGCTACTTTGCCAGTAACCCTATATCTTATACAATCCGGACGGATGCCGATAGCTACCGGGACGAAATCGGAAGACCGATGAAGCGTGAATTTAAGTCCAAAGCACAGAATTTAAATAAATATCAAATCTACCGGCATCATTGCGTTCATACATAATTTATTTTTGGGATTCGGAATAAATCGCATCTAAAAGGCTCCCTGAATCTTTGGTATCATTCCCAAGTTCCCAAAACATGATGCCTCCGAGTTTATTTTCTATTGCGAATCGGGTTTTTAGAGTTACAGAGACAGTATCGTCGTAAGAAACCATCAGGCTATCCATATTTTGGTACAGGTAAGGTGCTTTTGCTTTGTCATCCCAAAACCGTTGGAAACTACTATCAGATTCATACCTGTTGCGGATATGATGATATGCCAGCCAGCCTATATGGATGTCCCTGCTTCTTTGGTATAATCCCTGATTTGTAGGAGGAACACCTTTCCACACCCTTCCATAAAAAGCTGCCCCGATGATGATCTGTTCCGGTTTTACCCCTTCCTGAATCAGGAAACTGACTATCTTCTCTACCGAACGAGGGTCTTTGTCCGGACTTTCACCCACATCAAACAAGCTGTCCAAATGTACCTGAAAAGGTGTTCCTGTGATGTCATCATTGGATACATGCCCTAAGGGTGTGTGGTGACCTGTATAAATGGACTCCCCGGAAACTTGGTCATAGGTCATGACATTCATAAAGTCTGCATATTTCATTACTTCATGAACTTCGATAAAATCATAATACCGCTCCCATCCTGCCGAAGCAAAGGTCAAGATCTTAGGTTTATCAAAAGTATCGAGCATTTCCCTAAGTCCTTTCATCAATTGGGTAAAGTTGAGGGTATCTTCAGGCCTTGCTTTGGTTCCTGCGCCGGATATTCCCGGGTATTCCCAGTCGATATCGATCCCGTCGACTTGGTATTCTTCAATAAAATCTCTGGTACTTTGAATAAATTTCTCCCTGCTTTCAGCAGTCAAAGCCATATCCGAAAACCCATCAGCACCCCAACCTCCACAGGCTACCATCACCTTCAGGCTCGGATTCCTTTCTTTTTGCTTAACCAATGCTTCCAATTTTGGGCCAGAAATTTCCGGTTTTCCGAATTTCATTTCCCCGTCAATTACCACTGTAAATGAAAAAATAATATGTGTCAATTTTTCAACAGGAATCAGTTCGGTTTTGTAATCCTTTTCAGGCACATAGTATGCCATCACTGCCGGTTTTTTGTTTTTGGAAGCTTCTTCTTCTTCGATGGAACTGGATTCACATCCCAAAAGCAGTATAAAAACCAAACTGAAAGACAAAATTGAATTCGTTTTGAAAATCATAAGCAAAAATAGGTTGTTCGAATTTTTTAATAAACATTAAATAACTTTATGAAAAAAATCATAAAATTAAAAAAAAGCAAATATTTTTACTTTTAATATTATGTGTATCCGCTTTCTTGCACGTAGCCAAACAATAATTTGTCGGGGGAGCCATAAAACACCCAATGGACAGTGGGCTGTCGTCTGTGGGCGAGTCTCCGCATTCGATACATCTTCCTATAGTGCAACAATGCGGATACTCATAGTTAATATTTCTAATGAATATAAATGGATGCAAAATCTAGGGTTGTTATCTATCATATCTTGGAAAAACTTGAGATAAGATTTGGTTAGTTCTCCTTATGGGACTTATAAACAGGGATTTTACATTTAACTTCTTTGATTGGCTTTTATGGGATATTTAAAAAAAATAATTGTTTTTAATGCTCTTTTGGTCTGTTTTTCCTTTGGTTGTCAAAAACCCGAGCGATCCCCCTTTGATGTTTCTCCTGCGGAATCCATGGATCCAAAGCGCCTGACTGAACCCTATCCCAATATCAGCATTCCGGAAGGGGTAGATCTTGAATCAAGGATTTGGAAAGGGATAGACCTGAGCCCAAAACCACCAATCGTACCCGTCTCCGCCAATGAACAAAAGAATTCTTTTGTCCTAAAGCCGGGATACAAAATGGATCCTGTTTTATCTGAACCACAGATACGCGAACCTGCTGCCATCCAATTTGATGGAAATGGAAGGATGTATGTGCTAGAACTCAGGTCATATATGCAGGATTTGGATGCTACAGGAGAACTTTTGCCTACCTCACGCATCTCCCGTTGGGAAGATTTGGATGATGATGGAGTTTATGAAACCGGGACAGTTTTTTTAGACAGCTTGGTTTTTCCAAGGTATGTTGTGCCCTTTGGTCCAAACAGCATTTTATCCATGGAATCCAATGAAGACCATGTGTATAGATATACAGATACCAACTTAGATGGTATAGCGGATCAAAAAGAACTTTTTGCTTCCGGCTTAGGCAGGTCAGGAAATGTCGAACATCAGACCAGCTTTCTCACATGGGCATTGGACAATTGGATGTACAGTACATACAACAATAAGCGGATCAGATGGACACCCACGGGTGTGATACAGGAAGAAAGTGGAAACCCCTGGGGACAATGGGGAGTAACCCAAGACAATTATGGAAAGCTTTTTTTCCAGGATGGTGCCGGTGGGGTTCCACAAGGATTTCAATTCCCGATTGTCTATGGAAACTTTCAGGTGGAAGGAGCACTTAAAAAAGGATTTCGGGTTCCTTACAGTCTGGTCCGTCTGGAAGATTTTCAGCCCGGTATGCAAGAGGCAAAACCGGATGGTTCATTGTCAAATGTGACCGGGGCTGCCGGTAACGATGTATTTAGAGGAGACCGACTTCCTAAAGACCTTGTGGGGGATTACCTGTATGGTGAACCTGTAGGTAGGATCGTAAGAAGAGTAGAGACAGAAAATGTGGAAGGTCTGTCTTATTTACAAAACAAGTACGAAAAAGAAGGTTCAGAATTTATCCAATCTTCCGATCCTTTGTTTAGACCGGTAGATATGGCGACTGCCCCGGATGGCACGCTTTATATTGTGGACCTCTATCGGGGAATCATTCAGGAAGGTGAGTGGACACAAGAGGGCAGCTATCTCCGGACAAAAATCCAACAATATCAGATGGATGATATTATCGGTAATGGTCGGATTTGGAGACTTTCCTATGATGGAATGCCAAGGAATACCCAAAAACCAAGGATGTATGATGAATCGTCCAAGGAATTGATCCGTCATTTGGAGCATCCGAATGGTTGGTGGCGGGATATGGCCCAACAAACCATTATCCTCAATCAGGACAAATCCATTGTACCCGATCTTATCACTATGGCGGAAAGCTCTTCAAACGAACTGGCAAGAATCCATGCCCTTTGGACTTTGGAAGGACTTGGAGAATTGGAGTCTGATTTGGTCAAAAAATTTACAGAAGACCCAAATCCAAACATCAGGATCCAAGGGTTGAGGGCAGCAGAGACCTTATATAAGTACGGAAAAAAAAGCCTTTCAGAAGTCTACAGAAAATCTGTGATGGATAAAGATACGGATGTGATTATTCAGGCACTCCTTAGTGCCCATGTGCTGAAAATTGACAAAGTTGATATTCTGATCAAAGAAACCTTGAAAAAAAACAGCTCAAATGGTGTTCAGGTAGTCGGAAGTCAACTCTTGGAGAAAATGGAGGAAGCCAAAAAAGCATCGGAAACAAGATTTGAGAAAAATGAGTTGGCGCTTTTTGTCAAAGGAAAATCCATTTATAACAATTACTGTTCGACCTGCCATGGGCCAAAAGGTTTGGGATCGCCAGCCGGAGAAGGACGGTTGATCGCACCATCTTTTTCAGGTTCGCCGAGGATCTTAAACCATCCCGAATATGCCGTAAAGGTACTGTTACATGGTCTTTCCGGTCCAATTGATTCAAAAGAGTATGAGGGGGTGATGATTGCCATGGATTCCAATGATGATGCATACATTGCTTCCGTCCTTTCCTATATCCGCAATGACTTTGGAAACAGCGGGTCTTTCATTTCACCGGAATACGTTGCTAAAGTCAGAAAAGAGACGAAAAACAGAAATGCCGCCTACTCCTTTTATGAATTGATAGGAGAAATTCCAAAGCCCTTGACATTTCAGGATAATTGGATAACAAAGGCGAGTAGCACCGCTTTGTCAGGAGTAGGTTCAACAAAAGATCCATCCTATGCATTTTCATTTAAAGGATGGAAAACGGAAACCTCCCAAGAACCGGGAATGTGGTTTACTGTGCAGCTACCCACTCCACAGGCACTGACTGAAGTTCAATTTGACTCTGGAAAAGATGGATTTCCGATAAGCTATTCAGTATTCATTTCTTCTGATGGGAATTCCTGGACCAAAGTTGGTCAGGAAAAAGGAATCCAAGGCTTAAATACCTTCAACTGGAAACCCCAAGGAAAATCCGGTTATCTAAAAATAGAAGCAAATAGTAAAGGCGACCAACCCTGGTCTATGAAAAAGCTGACGCTATTTTCGAGATAACCGCCTTTACTGAAATTAAAAGAAAACTAATGGACATTACTTCAGCCATTCCGGCTTGGTGGTCACGATATTGGCTTCCAATTGATTGAGTAGGTTATAAATTCCAAAATTGGGGGTTCCTTTAAATTTTTGGTCAGGAAATTCAGTTTTTCATTTTCTACTACAAAAAATTTACTGTTTGTAAAAATTATCGCTTCATCAAAAGCTCATAAGGGATCTTAAAATGGGAATGAAGATTTTCGATTTGGGTTAAGCTGAGTTTCCTTTTTTTATTCATAATTTCCGAAACCCTACTTGCCGGGCCAAGGATTGGAATTAAGCTCTTGTGAGGTAATCCTTGTTCAGACAAATAATAAGTGATCACATCAATGGCATCCACGTTTTCATCATCAAGTTTGTACCCTTTTTCTTCTTCGTATTTCTCAATTATCAAGGATAAAACTTCCAAATAATCTTCATTTTCTTCCGAAACCCCGGAATCCATCAAATCTTTTATAACTTCCAAAGCCTCTTGATATTCCTTATCACTTTCTATGATTTTGAGTCTTGGTCTTTCTTGGATATACATTGTTTCTAGAATTTGAATATTAACTGCATCAATTTTGTCATATTCCATTTCCTTACATTTTCACCGATTCAAAAAAAATATATGAATTGATAGCTAAAAAAAATAATGCCGGCAAAATATCATAAAATCTATCCTTAACCCTCAGTCTGGCGATTACTCCAAAGAACATCAACAAAGCGAGACCTCCTGAGGATAACCACAAAAAAGGGTGAAACATCAATCCCGCAAATAAGCCCAAACCTCCTAAAATCTCTAAAATAGCCGTAAGTGTTCCGAATTTCTCCAAGCCAAAGCGAACAAATTCGCTTTTCATTGTTGGAGAAGAAAAATAAGAAATACCGTAAATTAAAAAAGAGATACTCGAGAAAACCACTAAACCATTTAATAAACTCATCAAGCAAATAAATTGAGGGAAACTGCCGCTATGAAAAGACAAAGAAGCAAAAGGAACAATGAGGGCATGCGTTTTTGCCAAGGATTATTCACTTTGAAGTGAAAATACTGTGCACTCACCATCAGAAAAGCCATCATTAGCGCAGGAATAAGGACCAAAGATGGATACCAAATACCTGCGACTAGTAGGGTTGCCAATGCTATTTTAGCAGAACCCACTGCCGAACGCATCAAAGTATTCAACCCATATTCCTTGAATTCCTTTTCGATGTTCTCGAAACGGAATACCCAAACGATTACTATGGAAATTGCAACTATAAGCTGCGCTGCTATTGATAAATTTGTCATCATCCTATTTTTAATTTCTTTGGTTAATTCTATCCCAGTTTTGAGCTGCTTCTCTTAAAGATAACCTTTTTACCTATTTAAATTCAGGTATGAATTTTCATTCGTTTGAGAGTTCCACCCAAACAGTGGCATTAAGAAAATAAGAGAAAGACAATTCCTACCTACTTTCGGGCTACTTTAACCATTCAGGTTTTGTTGTATTCACTTCCGCCCTTAGCTGATTGAGTAGGTTGTACAGACCAAAGTAGGTTCTATTGATATAAAGTCCGTGACGGGAACCTCGGGCCTGACGGGATTTTCGGAACATTTTGTCATTGGAAATTCTTTCTCCCAACAGGAAGATTTCATTGAAGAAATCATCGTCCGCGAAGTCAAACTTTTCTACATGAAACGGTTTCCCCAAGAGTGAAATCATTTCCGTAAATATTGCTTTGAAGAAGGACTTTTCAGTTTCTGTGTCTTTATCCGAAATAAATTCTAAATCATAGAAGATCTGGTCCAAATCTTTCTGATTGATCAACAGTTCTTTTTTGATCAAAGCGAAATAGCCTTGGTAAAAATCTTCTGGGATCACCTTCACACAGCCAAAATCAATGATGCCGAGTTGGTCACCTTCTTGGATGATAAAATTTCCCGGATGTGGATCCGCATGTACTTGCTTCAGGTTATGGACTTGGTGGTGATAGAAATCCCATAATGCCTGACCAATTTGATTTTTGGATTCTTGGGAAGGATTGGTGTCCATCCACTCTTTTATATGTTTTCCCGAGATCCAGTCCATGGTGATGATCCGCTCTGCACTCAGTTCATCGTAATAAATCGGGAACTTGAGATTTGGAATGTGTCCACATGCCTCGGATATCTCTCTGGACCGCTTTACTTCCAGTAAATAGTCTGTCTCTTCAATCAAACGCTCCTCAACCTCGCCCATATAGTGATCAAGCTCTATTTCATTCATGTTGAGCAGACGCAAGGCGAATGGCCGCACCAATTTCAAGTCAGAGCTTACAGAATCAGCCACTCCCGGATATTGGATTTTGATGGCTAATTTTTTGCCATTTTTGGTGGCCTGATGGACTTGGCCTATGGATGCGGCATTGACAGCAGATCTAGTAAAAGTATCGAACATCTGATCCGGCGATTTTCCAAAACTCTTCTGAAAAGTTTTTACAACCAAAGGAAAAGACAACGGTGGTGCAGAATATTGTGCCATGGTGAATTTGTCCTGATAAGCCCTTGGGAGAAGGTTTTTATCCATGGACATCATCTGTGCTATTTTCAAAGCAGAGCCCTTCATCTGACTCAGAGAATTGTAAATGTCAGTCGCATTGTTGGTATGAAGTTCCTCCTTGGTCATCGAAGGGTTGACGACCTTTTTGGCGTAATGCTTCATGTAATTGCCGCCGACTTTGGCACCTGTACTGATAAACTTCGCCGCACGCTGTACTTTGGATGTTGGGATACTCTGTTGCTCCTTCACTTTGCTTTCCATGGTGTTACTGATTACTTATTTTGGTACAAAAACTTGGCAAAATCGATGAAGGAATCAATGGCGCTTTTTCCCATAAGGTCAAAAGCAAGGTTGACGGATTTCTCGATAGCCGCGTCTGTTTTTTCGAATGAAGGAGAACTGTCTTTGATCCAAAACTGGAACACGAACCAAACCTGAAGCCAAAGCGCCTCATCATATCGGTCCGAAATGATCGGTCTGCTTGCGATTTCTTCCGTTTCTTTTCCTTCCAAAATGATCTCATTGGCAAAGTCCTTGAACTTGTGCCTGAAAGTTTTGACTTCAACAGGAAGTATATTCTTTATGCCTTTGTTGCCTCCGTACAGGGACAGCAGATAAGACCTGTTTTTCTTGAGTTCTTCCACCAAAGTGAATAAAAATCCGAGCAGTTTTTCACGGGCGCTGTATTCTTTGAATACTTCCTGAGATTCCAAGTTTCCGATGGTGTCGTCAAAAAGTTTTGCCCAAACGGCCGATTTGATGGATTCGAATGAAGTGAAGTAGGTATAGAATTCCTCTTCTTTCATCTTCAGTTCCTTGGCAAATTTGAATACCGAAGCGGGTTGCTTACCGTGTTCCAATACGTATTCGACGTATCCGGTTATGATTTTTGTCCTTTGATCTACCTTGGTAGTTTTCTTGGCGGGTGCTTTTTCCATGATTGGTATTGTTTACTGGAGACATAACCCAGAAAAGCGATATGAAGTTTAGAAAAGCAGCACAAATCCAACAGGATTGTAAAAAATTATTTTAGTTTTATGGGGTTGGGTTCAAGAGGAAAGGGGAAAGGGTTTTAAATTAGATGGCTTTCCTTAATTATTTGAGAAAGCAAATTGAAGACAAAGCGCTCATGAAAATCAGTTTTATAACAATTTTTCTAATTCACAGCTTCTTATCGTTCTCTCAAAATGAAGGATTGGATGCAGTTATTAATTGGAAATTCATCGATAAAGTAAAAATCTATGATAATCCGAAAGGCAAATTCATTGAAGCAATCCAAAACGACACTATTTCAGAAAATTTTATATCCCTTAAAATAATTGAAGTAAAAAAGGATTTTTTCAGAGTGCAAATAGGATTAGAAATGAGTGACGAAAAATTAAATGGTTGGATAAAATCTGGCGATTATGTGGGAGCGTACCATAAGAGTGAACGGTTTCCAATGGATTTGTTATTGTATTCTCATCCGAATAAAGAGGAAGAAAATAAAATTCTCCTGAAAAATTGGAATCCAGGATTTATCACAATTTTAGATTTTAAAAAGGAGTGGGTTCTTATAGTTGTTAATTACGAAGGAGTAAGAAAAAAAGGTTGGATTCACAAGGACAGCCTTTGCGCAAATAGCTATTCAACTTGTTCCTGACTAGAAGAATTGGTATCCTTTTTATTCTCTTTCTTTCGATAATAAAAAACAATTTCCTCATCTTTTGACAACGAAACCTGTTGATTTTCCAAGGACATTGTTGAGAAGGCAGAGATTTCCAAAAAACAAAAAAAAGACCTTCTGAATGATCACATTCAAAAGGTCTTTCGAAAATTAAAAGCTGAGAGAAATAATTTTAATTAAGGTTTCTAAATATGGAAACATTATGTATTTTTGTAATGTTTAACAAGTATTTAATGAGGTATTTCGAGACAAAATTTTTAGAAGAAGCAAACGAGTTCATTTCAGGATTGGATCTTAAGGCCATCAAAAAAATCTTCTACAATATTGACCTTGCTGAACAGACCAATGACCCAAAACTTTTAAAGAAACTTCAAAATGACATTTGGGAGTTTCGTACAAAATACGCAGGACTTCAAATTAGGCTTCTTGCCTTTTGGGATAAATCAAATAACAAAAAAACTTTGGTTGTTGCGACCCATGGTTTTATAAAAAAGGTTGACAAAGTGCCAAAAAGCGAAATCGACAGAGCAATTAGATTAAAGGATAATTATTTTCGAAACAAATAGAAAAATTAATCATATGGCAACCAAACAGATCAAGACATACTCGCTTGCCGAAATGAAGGACAAGTATATCGGTAAAGTAGGAACGGTTGACCGTGACGAATACGAATATGAACTTCGTATGGATGTTTTGGGGAAAATGATCAAAGCAGCTAGGCAAGAACGGAATTTAACACAAGAAGAACTTGGGAAGCTTATTGGCGTGCAAAAAGCCCAAATTTCCAAACTTGAAAGCAGTGCCAACAGTGCTACAATTGATACCATTTTGAAAGTGTTTAAAGCTTTGAAAGCAGAGATAAACTTTAACGTAAAACTTGAAGATAACTTTGTTAAACTCGCATGAAAGGATGGTAATCCAATTCGATATGTGCCTTTAGACTTACGACACTTTATAGATATTAAACAAAAATTCAAAAAAATCCCTTCGACTTCGCTCAGGGAACGGATTAAATAAAAAAACAGTGGGGGGAGAAGGGAAAGGGCTCCGCCCTTTCCCTTCTCCCCTTCTTCATTAAATCAATATTGGACCCTGAGCGAAGTCGAAGGATAGGTCCCTGAGCGAAGTCGAAGGATAGGTCCCTGAGCGAAGTCGAAGGATAGATCCCTGAGCGTAGTCGAAGGATAGGTCCCTGAGCGTAGTCGAAGGGCAAAAATCTAAAAGAAATTATTTCACCACTTTTTCCACCACCAGATTATGGTTGGTATAGATACAGACATCAGCAGCGATACCGAGGCTTTCCCTGACCATTTCTTCTGCAGTAAGTTGGGGCGCAAATTTCTTGAGGGCTCTGGCAGCAGATTGGGCATACATGCTTCCTGAACCGATAGAAGCGATCTCCATATCCGGTTCGATGACATCACCTGTTCCTGAGATAATCAAGATATCCACAGCATCCGCTACGATCATCATGGCTTCGAGCTTGCTGAGCATGCGGTCCGTCCTCCATTCTTTGGCGAGTTCGACGGCAGCTCTTTTCATGTTGTTGCCATAGGCACCCATCTTTTCCTCAAATTTCTCTAAGAGCGTAAAGGCATCAGCCGTAGAACCTGCAAATCCGGTCACGATTTTTCCGCCTTGTAATTTCCTGATTTTATTGACTGTGCTTTTGGCAATGGTATTACCCAAAGTGGCCTGACCATCTGCCCCGATGACTACTTCCCCGTTGTGTTTGATGGCGACTACGGTTGTTGATTTTATTTTTTCCATTATAAATTAGACAAGAGATATGAGACGTGAGACATGAGATTGAAGAGCGAAGGTGGCATCCCGACAACTTTTAAACCTTTTAACTTTTAAAACCTTCTAACCTCAACAACCATACAAAAGCAAAAAGTCCTGATAAAACAGGACTTTTTGACAGTATTTATTTTTTCTGTTAGATCAACATCCTGACGGGATCTTCGAGCAATCCTTTCAAGGTAAGCAGGAAGGCAGAACCGACAGCTCCGTCCACTACCCTATGGTCACAGGAAAGCGTCACTTTCATGATATTTCCGATCTGCATTTGACCGTTTTTCACGATCACAGTTTCTTTGATACCTCCGACTGCAAGGATACAGGCATCAGGTGGATTGATGATTGCTGTGAACTCATCGATTCCGAACATACCCAAGTTGGAAATGGTAAATGTGTTTCCTTCCCAATCTTTCGGTTGGAGTTCTTTGTTTTTGGCTTTCCCTCCCAATGTCTTGGCTTCTGTCGAGATCTGCGACAAAGACTTACTATCCGCAAACCTGATCACAGGAACCAAAAGTCCTTCTTCCACGGCCACAGCCATACCGATATGGATATGGTCGTTGTACCTTATTTTATCTCCAAGCCAAGAAGAATTTACTTTTGGATGTTGCTTCAATGCCATTGCTGAAGCCTTGATGACAAAATCATTGAAGGAAATTTTGACGGGTGAAACTTCGTTCATACTCTGTCTTGAGGCGATGGCCTTGTCCATGTTGATTTCCATGGTAAGGTAAAAATGCGGTGCACCAAACTTGCTTTCCGCCAACCTCTTGGCAATGACTTTCCTCATCTGGGAAACCTTCTCTTCCCTGAAAGATTCCTGACCCAATGCAGGGCCTGATGCTGCGGTGCTTTGAGAAGAGGTTGCAGTTGTAGCAACAGGTTTTACAGATGAAGGATCGAAGGATTCCACGTCTCTTTTGATGATTCTTCCACCTTCTCCACTTCCTTTCACCAAAGCGATGTCAATTCCTTTGTCAGATGCCATTTTTTTGGCCAATGGAGAGACGATAACCCTTCCATTTTCTGAAGAAGAACCTGAAACTGCCGGTGCGGCGGATTCAGCGGGTTTAGAGTCCGAAGGTTTTGATTCAGTAGATTTCGCTTCTGAAACAGCAGGTTTATCTTCTTTTATCTCTTCAGAAGCGGCGGTCTCAGTACCTCCTGATTTCGATTTGTGTGCTTTGAGCAATGTCTGGTAGTCAGCACCCTTTTCGCCGACGATGGCGATCACACCATCCACTTCAACCGAATTTCCTGCTTCTACGCCAATGTAAAGTAAAACTCCATCATCATAAGACTCGAGTTCCATGGTAGCTTTGTCTGTCTCCACTTCCCCAATGATATCACCGGACTTGATGGTATCACCTACCTTCTTTAGCCAGGTTGCAATCGTGCCCTCGGTCATGGTATCAGACATCTTAGGCATGGTCAATACAGTCGCATTGATACCTGAGACATCGATGGATTCCTTTGGAGCCTCTGCTTTTTGAGGTGCAGCTGCAGCTTTTTCTTCCTTGGGAGCTTCGGTTTTTTCTTCTTTTTTATCTTCTGATTTTGCAGCAGGAGCTCCGCCACCGGAGATATCCTTGAGCAAGGCATCAATGTTTTCACCTTTTTCTCCAATAATGGCAATTACCCCATTAACAGCCACAGCGTTTTTTTCCTCCACACCGACATACAGCAAAATACCTTCTTCATAAGATTCAAGCTCCATGGTTGCCTTATCGGTTTCCACTTCAGCAAGTATATCTCCGGGTTTTACTGCATCACCTACTTTTTTCAACCACGCTGCGATCACCCCTTCTTCCATGGTATCGCTCATTTTGGGCATTCGTATTATCTCGGCCATAAGTTGATTATATCCTAGTCAAATTTTAAGGAGTCCAAAAATAGTTCTTAAAATGTCTTAATTCAAATTTAATAGTAGTATTTTCAGGTTTGATAAGTTCAAAATTCATGATTTTGTTTCAAAATGCCTGTTGTTAAAAAAACAGATTACGAGTATCCAAAATGGCTTTTCAATGGTCATTTACAGACCATAATCCCAAGTTTGTTTAGGGACACACACGCCTTACCTTTTGAAAGAGAAAGGGTTACTACGGCCGACGGGGACTTCTTGGACCTTGATTGGCTAAGGAATTCATCTCAAAAACTTGTGATCATCAGCCATGGATTAGAAGGCAATAGCCGGCGGCCATACATGACAGGTATGGCCGGACATTTTTTTTCCAATGGCTACGATGTCCTGAATTGGAATTTTCGCGGATGCAGCGAAGAACTCAACAACAAACCGATATTCTACCATTCAGGAGCCACTTATGACTTGGATTATGTGGTGGGCCATGCTTCGCAAAATTATGAATCTGTCTATCTTATAGGATTTAGCCTGGGGGGCAACCTAACTTTGAAATACTTAGGAGAAAAGAGAGACAGAACTCCAAAAATTAAAAAAGCTGTGGCAATTTCTGTACCGCTCCACCTTGAATCCGCCTGCATTAAAATTTCTACGGGAGAAAACATCATGTATGCTAAGCGTTTTTTGAAAACCCTGAAAGAAAAAGTGGTCAGGAAGGCCATGAAATTTCCTGATGAAATTCCAACAGGAATCTTGAGGAAGATCAAAACACTACAGGATTTTGATGACCAATACACAGGCCCTTTACATGGATTCAAAGATGCCCATGATTATTATGAGCAGAATTCCTCCCTATACTTCTTAGAAAATATTCAAATCCCTTCTTTGATCCTGAATGCCCAGAATGATCCGTTTCTAAGTGACCGGTGCTTTCCCATATCTATAGGAAGAAAATTAGACCATGTATGGATGGATTTTCCAAAATATGGCGGCCATGTTGGCTTTAGTCCAAGAAAGAAGGCCGATATTTATTGGTCCGAAAAAAGGGCATTTGAATTTATCACATCAGATCAGTAATTTTCAGCAAAACCATTACCATGTGCGGCAGATATTCCCTCAGCAAAAGTAAAATTGAATTGGAAGAAAGATTTCAGGCAGAGATGTTGGCCGATTTCAAACCACGCTACAATGTAGCGCCTACCCAGCTTGTACCTGTCATCACCTCCGAAAGCCCCAAAGGATTTTCCTTTTTTTATTGGGGTATCACGCCCGATTTTGCCAAAAACAAACCTGTTTCCCAGAAATTTATCAATGCCAAAGCAGAAACCGTAAATGAGAAAATCTCTTTCAAATCGTCTTTTGAAAAGAGGAGATGTCTGATCCCTGCAGACGGTTTTTATGAATGGAAAAAACTGGGAAAGAAAACCAAAGTCCCGTATCGTTTCACCATGGCCAACAATGAAGCCTTCGCTTTTGCCGGTATTTGGGAAGAATATGAAAACGAAAAAGGGGAAATCAACCATACCTTTTTGATATTGACAACTGAACCCAACAGGCTTGTGGCTGAGGTTCATGACAGGATGCCCGTCATTCTGAAAAAAGAAGATGAGAAAAAGTGGCTTGACAAATACAGCACCGAATCAAACCTGATTCAGATGCTGACAACCTACTCAGCCGACGATATGTTGAGCTATACCGTATCTCCGCTTGTAAATCAGGTCCACAACGACAGTCCTGGAATAATCCGCAAAACATCCCCTATGGACCAATTTGGGAATTATACTTTATTTGGATAATGGAAAAAATTAAAATTATCGACCTGCATTTTCAAAACAAGAAAGATGCCATTGCCAGCTTTTTGGTAGAAACCTCTATTGGCCCTATTCTCATTGAAGCCGGTCCGGCTAGTACATTTGACCAACTCAGCCATGGCATCTCCAAGTGTGGTTATTCTCTTGAGGACATCAAGCATGTATTATTAACTCATATTCATTTTGACCATGCAGGGGCAGCATGGAAGCTTGCCGAAGCCGGATCAAAAATATACGTCCATCCCTTTGGGGCCCCACATCTGGCTTCACCGGAAAAGCTGTGGAATTCGGCTTCTCAGATTTATGGAGATGACATGGACAGACTCTGGGGAAAAATGAAACCCATCCCGGTAAGCCAAATAATCGAAGTCGGAGACGGGCAAGAACTTGAATTTGGCAGTACAAAAATAAAATCACTTCATACTCCCGGGCATGCAGTACACCATATCGCGTGGAAGATGGGGGAGATTATTTTCACAGGTGATGTGGCAGGAGTCAAAATAGACGGAGGACCCGTGATGCCTCCCTGCCCTCCACCGGACATCCACCTTGAGGCATGGAAAAAATCACTTGCGATCTTAAAGAGCCAAAAACCAAAGGAATTGTACCTCACTCATTTTGGAATCATTGATACGGTAGATTATCATTTGGATGGTCTTTCATACGTGTTGGACGATTGGGCTGATTGGATAAAACCCTATTTTGAGAAAAGTGTGGACCAAGCTGAAGTTGTTCCTCTTTTTATGGAGTATTCCAAATCGCAATTTTTGAGAGATGGATGTTCAAATGAACTGATCCAAATCTATGAATATGCCAACCCAAGCTGGATGTCAGTAGCAGGTCTTTATCGATATTGGAAGCTTAAAAATCAAGGCAAGTTAAATTAACCCTTTTTTTTAAATCATATACAAATATCGACTTACAGTGCCGTTTCAATTTTTGTTTTTTGGTATTCAAAAAGGAAATGGGATATTTGCAACAACCAATTAGGAACACAACAACAAGACCCAAAATACTTTTACGGCCATGTACAAATCCAAAATCACAGGAGTGGGACATTATGTTCCCGATAGAATCATCACCAATGAATATCTATCCACTATCATGGATACCAATGACGCCTGGATCGTGGAGCGCACCGGAATCCAAGAAAGAAGGTGGTTTACTCCCGGAAAAGATACTTTGGCCAGTATGTCTGTCAACGCCTCCAAGATGGCATTGGAAAGAGCAGGATTATCCAATAAAGATATAGACTTCATCATTTTTGCGACTATAACACCGGATTATTTCCTTCCCGGAGAAGGGGTATTGTTGCAAAGAGAACTTGGCATGCAGGGAATTGGAGCATTGGATATCAGAAATGCCTGTTCAGGATTTATTTATGCACTTTCGATAGCAGATCAGTTCATCAAAACCGGGATGTACAAAAACATCCTTGTGGTGGGCGGAGAAATCCAATCTTCGGCTTTGGATAAAAGTGACGAAGGAAGATCGAGTGCGGTCATATTTGCCGATGGGGCAGGCGCCGTGATTTTGAGTAGGTCTAATTCTGAAAAATCGGCAATCCTTTCTACCCACCTCCATGCTGACGGTGACCATGCCGAAGAGTTGTACTGCTCGTCTCCAAGCAGTTGTCAGGAAGTAAGGATATCCAAGGAAATGATAGAGAGAGGTGACTTTTTTCTTAAGATGAACGGAAACGCCGTATTCAAACATGCAGTGGTGAGGTTTGCAGAGGTAATTCAGGAAGCCTTAGAAGCCAATGGCAAGACCAAAGAAGATATTGACCTTCTTGTCCCCCATCAGGCCAACCTTAGAATCAGCAATTATATCCAACAAAAATTAGGTTTGCCTGACCACAAGGTGTTTAATAATATCATGTATTATGGAAATACGACAGCAGGTACTATTCCTATCGCTTTGAGTGAAGCCTTTGAACAAGGTAAATTGAAAGAGGGCGATTTGATTTGCCTCGCCGCGTTTGGAAGTGGTTTTACCTGGGCATCAGCACTATTGAATTGGTAATCCAATGGACGGTGTGAGCCTTGATTTACAACTCCTTCAGGACAAAGCCCTTTTTCAAAAATTAAAGGAACAATCTGATGTAGTGGAAAATCTTTTTGCTGCCCTCGCGAATGATTTTCCCCAATCAGAACTATCAAAATTCCATCCTGACTCAAAGGGGACTAAAGTCTCCAAAGGGCATAATCTGGAAAATGCACCTTACCAGGTTCTCGACTTGGTAAGGGAATTTGATTCAAAAAAAGGATTCAATATCCGGATTTTGAACTGGTGGGGCCAAGGGCTGTTTATTTTTGTATACATGGGATATCTTACCTATGAAAAAAAGTTTTTTTTTCCAGCAAATCTTTTAGAAAGCTATCAGGATTGTAAGCACTCTTCTCCTTGGGCCTATGGATCCATCATAAATGGCCAAACTGCCATTGAGGTCCAAAACAGCCAAAATCTTCCCAAAAACCAAGATTTTTTTCAGGTCTTCAAACAGATAGTACCTTCCTCGGAAATATCCGAAACCCACCTGATGTTAAAAAAAGAAATTAGGTTTATCCTAGATAATCCTTATTAATTCTTTCCTTATTTCATAAATAGCGCTAATTTAGAACCTCATTTGTAGGGATACCGTTATTCAACAAAAACAAGAAGCCAACCTATATGAAATATATTTTTGGAGTAATTTTCCTGATTATTTCTCTCAGCTTATCTGCCCAAGACAATCAGAATCTAGTTTCTCTTTTCAACTCAGATTCATCTTTGATCGGAACAGGTGTGTTGCGAAATGGTAAAATGGAAGGCCTTTGGAGATTTCAAAATACCAAGACAAAGAATCTTGTACAAACCATTACTTTTAGCCAAGGTATTAGAGAAGGTGTTACGGTCAGTTTTCATCCCAATTCTAACAAACATATAGAAGCTGAATATCGCTCGAACAGGTTGAATGGATTTTATAAAGAATATGATAGGACGGGTACGTTAAAAACTGAAATGGTATTCAGCGACAGCGTCACAGTGGGTCCCTATAGAGAATATTATGCTCGAGAAGGACAGCCTGCCTATGTAAATCCAAAACAAGTGAAAATAGAGGGTCAGTTTGTCAACGGCAAAAGACATGGCAAATGGGTTACATTCTACAATACAGGAGACCTAGCTGTCATCCAAACATATGAAAACGGAAAAGTAGAAGGACCACATATAGAATATACCCCTGAAGGAGACGTCATGCTTCAAGTCAATTATAAAAACGACGTCCCACATGGCCAATTTACGAGGTATTCTTTTGGTAGCATGGTCGAGGAAACAGGTGAATTTGTAAACGGAAGGCGGGTTGGAAAATGGCTGACATATTTTTCAGGCTCCAAAACCGTAGAATCTGAAAGGTTTTATGACGATTTGGGAAATAAGACGGGGGAATGGAAGTTTTATTACGAAAACAAAAGAACAGCAAGAATCGAAAAATATGAAAATGACCTTCCTGTAGGTACATGGGAGGAATTTTTCCCTAGCAGAGCGCTCTCCAAGAGAAAAAACTATGAATTGGGAATGCCGGCAGGCACTTATATAGAAAACCATCCCAATGGCAATGTATCCGTGCAGGGTCAATATTCAAATGGAGGAAAAGATGGACTTTGGAAGAGCTACTTTCCTGAGGGGACAATCTATTCTATAGGAGAATACAAAAACGATTTGAAAACAGGACTCTGGAAGTATTTCAATAAAATCGGAATTTTGATCGCTGAAGGTGAGTATACTTTAGGTTCTGAAAATGGACAATGGTTTTACTATTATGACGGTGGACAGCTAAAATCTGTAGGAAGTTATTTTCTTGGATTCGAAGATGGTACTTGGGGATTGTTTTATGACAATAAAAAATTGACCCAAGAGGAATATTGGAACAATGGCAGGTTGATCAATGTGGGCGATTACTATTCCTATGAGGGGGATAAAACTCTGGAAAAAGGATCACTTACGGACGGGAATGGTACAAGAATAACTTACTATACCACCGGCACAAAAGAATCTGAGGGGGCTTATGTCAATGGAAAACCTGAAGGCCTTTGGATATACTACCATGATACCGGAAAAAAAGCCTCTGAAGGACAAATGATAGACGGCAAAAAAGAAGGATCTTGGAGGTATTACAATATCAGTGGGCGACTCGAACAAGTCATCAACTACAAAGAGGATGAAATAGTAGTTGAAAATCAGGAATCCCTTCAGACCATGTTCAATTTTTGATTTCGGCAAAACACTTTTGAAGTTCTTACTGTTTTAAAAATAAAAACCATGTTTGGACTATTTAAGAAAAAATCAGAGTTGGAAAAACTCCAGGACAGTTATAAGGAAATGCTAGAGAAGGCACACAAAATATCTCATAGCAACAGAACTTTGGCAGACAAGATGTCAGCAGAGGCCGAAGAAATAGCAAAAAAAATTGATTTACTCAAAAAAAAGGGGTAAATCCAAAAGCCCGATAGGAGACTATCGGGCTTTTTTATGAATACCATTTTCAATTGTTTTTTCACTTTATTTTGGCACTTTTCTATAATCAGCAATTAGAATAAAAAATTGCTAAAACGATTTTTCTAAATATATTATTTTAATTTATAATTTAATATAAAACTTAATTCTTTACAATACCGTAAAACACGATAAGTAACTAAACCAAATGAATATGAAAAGGTCAACAATTTATCGGCTAAGTTTCCTGATCCTGTTTGGATTAGGAATGGTTTTCAGTCAAGAATCCAAAGCTTTCCCCAACCATGGCGTTTCCTTTCAGGTGTTTTACAATGAATTAAGCCCTTTTGGAGACTGGATTATGGATCCAGCTTATGGTTATGTCTGGGTTCCTTTTGTAGATCAAGGATTTCACCCTTACGCGACCAATGGATATTGGGAAATGACAAATTTTGGAAACACCTGGGTTTCAAACTACCAATGGGGATGGGCACCTTTCCACTATGGTCGCTGGTTCAGAAGCAATTACTATGGCTGGGCTTGGGTACCGGGATACGAATGGGGACCTGCATGGGTAAATTGGAGAACAGGCGGCGGGTACTACGGATGGGCACCCTTGGGCCCTGGAGTTCATGTCAATGTCTCCTTGCATATTCCATCCAACTATTGGGTATTTGTCCCCCAAAGGAGATTTAGATCAAGAAATTTCTTTAGGTATTGTGCTCCTACATACCATGTGCCGCATATCTACCAAAGAACTACTGTCATCAGCAACACCTATGTTTATAACAACAGCACCTATTATTCAGGACCTTCAAGGAGGGATATTGAACGATCCACAAGGACTGTTGTACCGGTATATCAAGTAAGTGATTCTTCTAAACCCGGAAGATCTGTGGTCCAAAATGACAGGCTGAGTGTTTACAGGCCGGAAGTAAGGCAGGTCAAAGAACGAGATGAAAATCCAAGACCTTCGAGGGTATTTACAGCAGAGGAGTATAGGGAAAAATCCATCATGGGCAGCAGGTCAGGAGCATCTTCCTCCCGAAGTATACAAAACCCAACCTCCCCTGAGTCAAATAGAGAGGTAACTCAGAATCGGGTAATCCAAAGAAATGACCAAAGAAACCCAAATGCTGACCGATATGGCAACTCAGCTCCATCAAGAAATAATCAGAGCGCCGGCAGAAGTAACTCGTATGAACAACCTCAGCCAAGAACTCAAAGTAGGCCCGAACAAGCTCCAAATTCTGTGACAAGATCAAGGAGTGCTGCCTCATCAAGTGTAAATGGAAATTCCAGGTCCTCTCAGGTTCCGCAATCTCAAAAACCTGATGTGTCAAGAACTATTGAGAATTCAAAAAGACAAGCAGAGTCAACAAGACAAGAGGTAAATCAAAGAAGTCAGGAAGTCATCAAAAGACAACCTACTCCAAGTCGACAAAGCCCACCTGCAGTAAATTCGAGACAGGAAACCAAGCCGGCCCGAAGTTCAGAACCCAATTCCAGTTCGGGAAATAGAGCAGCTTCATCATCACGGGGTGGTGGCAGAGGAGGAAACTAAACCCAGATAAAAAGAGGCCCTTAGGCCTCTTTTTATTTTCTTGAATAATCATCCTGCAATCGGACGATATCGTCTTCGTCCGAAGGATTATCAGGATCTGTATGCATCCAGATTTCTGCTACCAGACCCCAATTATTTTTTCCTATAAGTCTGTGTCTTTCTCCTTTATCCAACACTACCAATTCTCCGATTTTCATATCTGATGCTTCTACCTGTTCGTCAGTATTGCTCCTGACAATCCCTGAAGCTCCGGCAATCAGTTTCCATACTTCTTCTCTCCTAAAGTGATACTGCCAGGAAAGTCTTTTGTGGGGAGCTACGATGAGAAATTTTGGGCTTAGCTTTTGATCCATTTGCCTTGAGGTCAATTCAAGCTCAGGAAAAAACATATTTTTGAATTCAGCAATTTGACCTTCTGAAACAACAAAAAAACCTCCCCAAGGTCTGTTTAAGTCCTTTTGAATGATATTGAAACCCATTTCCTGTACCTTCCTTTCAAGCATTTCAAAAATTTCTTTCGGGCTTGAAGATGAACTAAAATTCAATTCTCTCATTTTTTTATCGCATTATACAGTAAAGTTGGAAGATTTGATTGTATTACAAAAATTTAATTTTTGAAAAGGACCTCCAATAAAGAAGGTTATAAAATAAAAAGTTCTATAACCTGCCATTATCATCTTACAATTTTGAATATAAATTACAGTAAAAGACCTATGATAATTGATTTTTTTTAGTAAGCCCTTTTGATATGCTTTAAAAAATCATTTAATTGGCTTTTCTTAACGCCAGATAATGAACCTAATAAACCCCAAAAAAAACCTTGAGAAAATTCAGGGAGTGGTAGAAACGAAAAGTTATACCAACAAGTTGAAGTTGATAAAAAACCTGTATACCAAAGGAAGCAACACTGCCGGTGAAATATGTATTGAAGTGGGTATTTCTCTTCCAACGGTCAATTCTTTACTGGGAGATCTGATGTCTTCAGGGGAAGTAATTAAAAATGGCAGGGCGGAATCGCAGGGAGGAAGAAAACCTGATCTTTACCAATTGGCAGGCGATGCATTTTACGTTCTTTCTGTTGACATCAATAAATTCAGAGTGAGGGTTGCTATATATAACAGTGCAAATGAAGCTGTCACTGAAGATGAAACCATAAAAATCACACTTAACAATGAAAAGGAAACTTTCGATCAGATTTGTGATTTCATTTTAACCCATAAAAACAAATCAGGAATTCCTGATGAGAAAATTATTGCGATAGGGATTTCTATGCCTGGACTGATAGATTCCATTCACGGCATCAACCATACCTACCTGAAGTTCGGAAAGAAAAGTCTTGTAGAAAATTTTGAAGCAAAGCTTGAAAGAAGGGTTTTTTTGGAAAATGATGCCCGGTCCATGACCTTAGCCGAATTTAAATTCGGTCAGAAAGACAATTACAGAAATGTACTTGGCATATTTATCGGTTGGGGAATTGGTCTTGGAATAATCATTGACGGAAAAATCTACCAAGGAGCCTCGGGATTTGCAGGGGAATTTAGCCACTCTCCTATTTTTGATTCAAGTGACATCACCTGTACATGTGGTAAAAAAGGTTGCCTAGAATCAGTGGCCTCGGGGACTGCGATTGTCAGGATGGCCAAAGAGGCCATTGCCACCGACAGTGATTCGATCCTGTCACGAATGGTTAGAGAAAACAACCATGAGATAGAACCCTTCCTGGTAGTGGATGCGGCCTTGGCAGGGGACCAAAGGGCGATTACCATACTTTCGGAAGTCGGTCTGGATTTAGGAAGAGGAATTTCAATTCTTATTCAGCTTCTCAATCCTGAAATGATCATCATTGGAGGATCTGTAGCAGAGGCAAAACAATATCTTATAACCCCTATCCAACAGGCTTTGAATATATACAGCATGGCCAAGGCAAGGGAAAATACCGAATTGGCATTATACAAGCTTGGCAAGGAAGTGGGCTTGCTTGGAGGTGTGGCTGTGGTCAATGAAAAGATCTTTGACGATGTACTTCAGTAAGGCCAAGTTGATTCAGGTTTCAATTTAAGTTGGACGAAGTATGGATTACCTGAAAAGTAATATGATAAAGGAGCGTTCAAATTCCGTTATACTTTTGTTGGTTGTGATTACCGGGGCAGGGCTGTTTTTTTTGTCAGGAACAGAAAAAAACAAAACCGGTGCTTTTGAACTCCTTCCTTCCAAAAAAACCGGAGTGACTTTTTCAAATACACTGAAAGAAGACCAGAAAAATAATATTCTCACCTACGAATATTTTTACAATGGTGGCGGGGTTGCTGTAGGAGACATCAACAATGACGGGCTTGAAGATATATTTTTCACCGGAAACATGACAGATAATGTCCTTTATCTCAATCAAGGTGATTTCAAATTCAAAGACATTTCCAAAACGGCAGGAGTAAAAGGTAAAAAATCCTGGACGACCGGCGTAACTATGGCTGATGTGAATGCCGACGGTTTGCTTGATATTTATGTCTGTTATTCAGGCAATGGAAATATTGATAGCCGGAGAAATGAATTGTACATCAACCAAGGAAATCAGATCTTCAAAGAGGAAGCAGCTTCATATGGACTTGACGATCCCTCAAATAGCACCCAAGCCGTATTTTTTGATTTTGACAAAGATGGAGATTTAGATATGTTCCTTTTGAATCATCACATTGAAGTCATCAATGAAATTGAATTTGACCAGGCAAGAGCTGTAAGACATCCATTTGCAGGGGATAAGTTGTACAGAAATGACGGTGGAAAGTTCACTGATATCAGCGAAGCGGCCGGGATCAAAGGCACAGCTTTGGGATTTGGGCTCGGGGTAGCGGCCTCTGATATCAATGGGGACGGATGGATCGATTTGTATATCAGCAACGATTATATCGAACCGGATTACCTTTATATCAATAATGGAGACGGCACATTTTCTGACCTGATGCCGGACATGCTGCAGCATATTTCTCACTTTTCTATGGGATCTGATATTTCCGATGTGAATAATGATGGGCTCATGGACATTTTTACCTTGGATATGCTTCCTGAGGACAACAAACGACAGAAACTGCTCTACGGTCCCGAAAATTATGAGCAATATGCCTTGATGGTCAACCGCGGATTCTACCATCAGCAGATGCGCAATATGCTGCATCTCAATCAAGGAAACGGATTATTCAGCGAAATCGGCCAACTTGCAGGTATTTCCAATACAGATTGGAGCTGGTCGGCTTTATTTTTTGATGCTACTAACTCGGGACATAAAGACCTCTTTATCAGCAATGGCTACTACAGAGATTATACAAACCGGGATTTTTTGAAATACAAGGGAGATTATTATTTCAAATCAGCAGTTGCCAAAGAAAAAGCGGATACACTCCACCTTGTTACAAGCATGAGTTCAACACCTGTTTCCAATTATATTTTTGAAAATAGAGGAAACCTGATTTTTGAGGACAAATCCAAAGATTGGGGAATGTACATTCCCAATTTCTCCAGTGGCTCAGCTTATGCCGATCTCAATAACGACGGTCAACTGGATCTTGTAGTAAACAATCAAAATCATGCTGCCTTTGTCTATGAAAACAAATACCGGGAATATAGTGGGAAAACGCAAAACTGGATTCAGGTCAATCTCAAAGGGCAAGCTCCAAACACTTTGGGAATCGGGGCCAAAGTAGCAGTTTACATTTCTGGGCAAGCTCAATATCTCGAACAAATGCCAACGCGAGGATTCCAATCTTCAGTTTCCCCAAGGTTACATTTTGGTTTGGGCCAAAGATCAAAAGTAGATTCTGTAATGGTAATATGGCCAAAAGGAAACATTCAGGTGGTAAAGAATATAGAAATCAACAGAATATTCGAAATACAAGAGACCAATTTATCAGAAACGCGCATTCCCAAAACAAAACAAAAAACTATTTTTCTACAGACCGAATCTCAGGTTCCTTTCATTCATTCAGAATATGGATTCAATGACTTCAAGAGACAGCCCTTGTTACTTGAGATGCCCTCATACGTGGGGCCAATCACGGCGGCAGCTGACCTCAATGGAGATGGAAAAGAGGAGATTTTTGTAGGTGGCACAAAAGGCTCTCCGGGAAAAGTATTTCAATTTTTAAACGACACCTGGCAACCCATGGATTCATTTAAATCAGAAAGTGAATTTACTGACGCAGATGCTGCCTTTTTTGATGCCAATGGGGATGGGTTTTTGGATTTGTATATCTGTAGTGGAGGATATCATGATTACTTATCTAATGAGGAATCCCTTCAGGACAGGCTATATATCAATGATGGACAGGGAAACCTGAATATAAGCACCATATCGCTTCCAAAAATGCTAACGAGTACTTCCACAGTATCAGTAACTGATTTTAATAATGATGGCAACTTAGATCTTTTTGTAGGTGGAAGAATTATTCCGGGCAAATACCCCCAAACTCCCCAAAGTTATGTTTTGATAAATGACGGAAAAGGTAAGTTTTTAAATCTTTCTAGCCAGTTTCTTCCTCAAGAGGGAAAAATCGGCATGGTTACCGATGCGGTGACCTTGGACCTGAATAAAGATGGATTTCAGGATCTAGTCATTGTGGGAGAATATATGCCTATCACAGTTTATATCAATGAAGGCGGAATTTATTTTACTGAAGTCACGAAGGAGTGGTTTGGGGAAGAAACTAAAGGCTGGTGGTCAAGTATAGCCACAGGAGACTTTGACAATGACGGAGACTTGGATTTGGTGGCAGGAAACTTCGGATTGAACTCGCAGGTAAAAACCAACATTTCCGAACCTCTAAAACTCTACTTTGGGGATTTTGACGACAACAGCTCCATCGATCCTATTTTGGTCAATTATGTTCAGGGAAATCCATTTCCTTTTCCTAGCAGGGACGAATTGTTGGATCAGGTTTATGGTTTCAGAAGTAAGTTTACCGATTATGCAAGCTATGCCAATGCGGGCATAGAGCAGGTATTGACCCGAGAGCAGTTAGAAAATGCTTCAAAATTGGAAGCTACTGAGTTGAGGAGTATGTACTTTGAAAACAGTGCCGGAAGATTCATTTCACACCAATTACCTATTGAAGCGCAGTTTGCCCCGGTACATGCCATCCACATTTTTGATTATGATCAGGATGGAAATCTTGATATGTTGCTTGCGGGAAATCAAACTTACACAAGATTGAGATTAGGTATGATGGATGCTAATTTGGGACAACTTTTCAGAGGAGATGGAAAAGGGAATTTCCGATTTATACCGCAGCAAGTTTCAGGTTTGTCGGTTTTGGGTGATGTCAAGTCTATTCTTCAACTTCCCAGCCAACCAAATCTCTTATATTTCGGTATAAATAACCGAGGGATTGTCACCTACCAAATGCAGGATTGAAATGAACAACGTGAAAAATAGATGGAAGGCAAATCAAATCGCTGTATTTATTTTGATTTTATGCGGAACTGCTTGGCCAGTGTATTCACAAAAAACTCACTCTCCCCCCACTGAGCTTTTTGCCGAAAATCTATTTCACATTACAGAGGTTATGGTCACAGATGTGGCCTCTCCACCTGCCGCTGCCAGATTTTATGCCTATTCCACTTTGGCGGCACACCTAGCTTGGGACCAGGCTAATGGACTTACCGGAATTGAAAATCTATTGACCAAAACAAACATTGAAAAATTTGAATTCATCAAAGAAACAGAAAGAAACCTTTCTCCGGAATTTGTGTCGGTATATGCGATGTTGGAAACAGGAAAAAACATCATGCCATCCGGGAAACTTTTAGAAGAAAAACAGAAAGCCCTGACAAGCCAATTCTTCAAGTCAAGATGGGTTTCCAAGAAAGAAATAGAAGGCAATATTGAATTTGCAAAAAAAGTATCTGCACAAGTCTTAAAATTGGCAAATAATGACGGTTACAAACAATTGAGCGCACTGACGAGATACAGTCCCAAGAAAAGTGAAGGACATTGGTATCCGACTCCCCCCGCCTATATGGCTGCAGTAGAACCCGAATGGAGAACAATCAGGACGTTTTTTCTTAAGGATCTGAAGTCCTTTAAGCCTTTGCCACCGGCAAAATTTGACCTCTCGGAAGGAAGTCCTTTTAAAAAGCAGCTGGATGAAGTTTATCAGGTAACCTCTTCACTTTCCGAAGAACAGCAATTGATCGCAAATTTTTGGGATTGCAATCCCTTTAAGGTAAGTTTTTCAGGGCATATGGCTATAGGATTAAAGAAGATTTCGCCCGGAGGACATTGGATTGGAATCACAGGAATTGCTGCCGAAAAAGCAAAACTTCCTTGGAGGGAAACAATCTTCATCCATACACTCGTGGCGCTTGGATTGCATGATGCATTTGTAAGTTGCTGGGAAGAAAAGTATGACTCAGACAGAATCAGACCGGAATCCGCCATCCAAAAACACATAAAATCCTCCTGGAGGCCTTTGTTGCAAACACCTCCCTTTCCCGAATACACCAGTGGCCACAGCGTCATTTCAAAAACCAGCGCAGTCATCCTGACAAGCTATTTCGGTGAAAACTTTGATTTTGTCGATACCTCGGAAGTCTATTTTGGATTGCCGGAAAGACCATTCCAATCCTTTTATCAGGCGGCTGATGAGGCTGCTATTTCAAGGCTTTACGGAGGAATCCATTTCCGAGACGCCATAGAGGAAGGTGTCAAGCAGGGTGATAAAATCGGACATTACATCGTAAAAAAAACCGATTTAAAACAAGTGGCAGGACGCTGAGAATTTTATTTGAAAGGTATTCCATCGAAGTCAACAGGAATGGAAAATGGATCTAATATGCTGTCCAATAGGACTGCTACTGCTAACCTGTCGAGTTGTATTGCGACCGAAGGCGTACCGGTAAGATTTTGATCTTTCCAAATCAGCATGAGGTCATTTTCATTTAATTCTGGCCTGACAAGCTTCAAAATCTCCATAAATCTTCCAAGTGTCAAAGGTTCTCCGGAAGCATCCCAATATTGAGCGTATTGGGAGTATAAAGGCCTGAGACCATTAACCAACTCGAATTCTGAAATTTCCCTGTGAGGATAAAACCATGTTTGGTTTGCCCATTTGAATGGAACACCAAATCCTTCAATTATACCTGTTGCACCTATTTTTTGGATTGACAAGAAGTGCGGATGCTCAGCATTAACATCTCTGAAAGGCATCAGGTATGCCTTTTTATCCAACAGGTTTTGTTGTATCTGCCTGATTTTTACCTCTTGCAAATTTTGCCCATTTAGGATGGCCGTTCCTGCTAAAGTCCCGGCGGCTTGTCCGATACCCAATACCACAGGTTGCAGCCTACTTGCTCCGTTGACGATATTGGATACACCGATACTTTTTTCAGCAACGATAAAATGGGTAGACCCTTTTGGGATAAGGCTTCCCATAGGGATATTGTAAGAAGGCACCCTGATTTTGATAAAATCAATTTCCGGAGCACTTGGATTCATCTTGTGGTGATGGTCGATGGTATAATCCCCTACTGCGATTCCTGTCCGAAAAATAGCTTTTTCCTGGCCATATGGATTTAGGACATAGGGTAATGTAAACATGGTTTCGGCTGAGATACGTCGTGATTCTCTATGATATGGGACAAAAGGAAGATGGTCTTTAGTCGGAAACTCATCATCGGCAATGCCCAGGTGCTTGTATCCAAGTTCGTTTTGGATGTAATAGATAAATCTCAAAGAATGTAATTTGGCTTCTTCAAGCGCCTTGTTTCTATCCTCTCTTGACATCTCAATGATGTTCATATACAGGTCATTGCCACAGTTGGGCCAGTTGATCATGTATTTTCCATTGGGAAGTTTGCCATAGTTGAGCATCTTTTGACAATCATTTTGGGGACTGTCATAGGATATGGGATCTGCATGGTTGCAGGCGCAGGCAAAAATCGCAGGGTCATACCCTTTTGGTTTGGGAATTGTCTTGTTCTTACCAATTCCATAATCCTTTAGTACCACCACATAGGTCAAGTCCTGTACGATGTCATTTGCTTTTTCCGGGGCAAAGACTTCTCCGAACCTATCCTGACTATCCATACCTACATAATAGCTATACCCAAGTGAGGCCATGACGTCACCTAATTCTGTAGCATCAATAAGCATTTTGGCCTTTAAGGTTTTAATTTTACCCTTTTCGAGGTAGTTTACTGTCCAATTTCCTGATTCAAAAACGGCACTCTGCCATTGCACTTCAAAAAAGACATTGAGATTTTCTTCTTCCTTTACCCATTCCTGAAAAATTTTATTTCCAACAGAAGGCTCAAAAAGGGTGTTGCTGACCCAGCCTGTACCTACGGCATTTGGTCCTCCATAATGCGCATATAACTTTTCTCTGAATTCTCCCCAAATTCCCGAAGGCAGATTATGGTTTCCATCAATGGCAGAAACACCGGCCGCGGTAATCATACCACCGAGCCAGGGAGTTTCTTCCAAAATAACAGTCTTGACACCCATTCTGGCAGCCTGAATACCAGCGGCGGTTCCACTTGCCCCTCCACCAATAATCAGCAACTGGGTATCTGCCTGTCCAAAAACCACATTATGAAAAAGAAAGAAGGTTGACAAAAGGAAGTTTGTAAGAATGGATTTCATGGTATTCTTGTTAAAATTGATTAAGTCTCAAGTTACAACACTTGATCCAAACCTAATAACACTTTTTGACCAAAAAACTGAGATGCCGCTCCAAAAAGAGCACTTTTATCTCCAAAATCACTGATAAAAACAGGTGTATATATTTGATTTTCTCTCAAAAGCAAAAGTACACCTTCCAAAAAATACCCATATGCCCTTGCTATACTTCCACCTATAACCATAGCATCCAACGG
The DNA here is from genome assembly GCF_022538055.1 of Cognataquiflexum nitidum. Taxonomy (GTDB): domain Bacteria; phylum Bacteroidota; class Bacteroidia; order Cytophagales; family Cyclobacteriaceae; genus Cognataquiflexum; species Cognataquiflexum nitidum. The sequence continues at coordinate 67,615 of NZ_JAKZAM010000012.1, forward strand.
AACTTCTGCAGATCGCAAGATGATAAAGTCTGCCAGATTTCTAGAAAATTCATCAAAGGCAGGGAGGGCTTTTTGAAGCAAGTCCTGATTTTCAACAATTTCTTTTACTCCTTTGACCTGAATAGATAAATTGTCCCTACACCAATTGACAAACCAACCTGTACCCAAATAATCTTCGGCGATTCCATCTTTAAACCGGGAAGACCATAAGGCTGCATCATAAATCTGTCCGTTAAATCTCATTGATGATCCCAGTCCTGTGCCCAAGGTCATTCCCAAAATGTTTCCAAAACCTGATACTTTCCCGAATTTAGATTCACCCATCAAAAATGCTTTTGCATCATTCACAAAATGGATTTGTGAAGGGGAAATACCCATCCTTTTTGAAAGTTCTGTTTTCAAATCAACACCAAATAAATGGATGAATTTCCCCTGATCTTTTATTTGACAGATACCATTGATATAATCAAATGGTGCCGGCATAGCCAAAATAATGCAAGCAGCTGAGAAGTCTGTGGTCAATCCTTTGAAAACAGAAACCCACTCACTTAGAATAAAATCCTCTTGTTGGCTGGAATCCACAGTTTTCATTTGGATAGCTCCCACGGCAAATCCCTCTACCATCTCTGTAAAGACAGCAGCAGAAATATGTGAACCTCCTATGTCCGCAGAAATAATCAATCTGTTTGCCATCTTTATATCACACCAATTATATCAAATCAGTTTAGGAAATGTATCCTTTCTAAGTTGGGTAATTATCAAAAGAATAATGCTAAAAGGATTTACCAAAAATATCGAAATACTTTCATATTTCTATGGTAGAAAAAAGGTTTACTTTTTGGCATCCGAAGACTCCCTCACATGAAGTGTATTGGGCAAAATAATTCTAAAACCCTGCTTATCGGCAATCTGATCATCAAGCATCATCAGCATTCCCTCCATCAGTTTTTGAGAGATGACTTCAAGAGGCTGCTCAATTGCGGAAATATTAGGCTGAAAGAGTTTGAAAAAATAATGGTCATCAAAAGAGACAACCAACATGTCATTTGGTATCCGCTTTTTCAATGTATTTAGAGCTTGCAAACCTTCAAAGGCAAGGTAATTGGTAGCAAAAAAAAGTCCGTCAAGTTCTGAATTTTTCTGAAGGAAAAGCTGGATTTTATAACTTAAACCTTGGTCTACCGGGTTTTGGAATGGCAGCATCAAAATGTCCTTTGGAAATCCATGGACTTCCATTGCTTTAGTGTATCCTTTAAGTCTGTCATTCATTTGGATTTGATCAGATTCCACGGTAATAAATCCGATTTTATTGCAGCCATTATTTATCAAATGAGTGGTGGCCTCGAATGCACTCTTTTCATTTTCCACTATCACATAATTGCAATCAATAGAAGGAATCCACCTGTCAAACAACAGGACAGCAAAATCTTCATCGACGAGGTCCGTAATGGTGCTCTCCAGATTTGGAGTTGGGGTGATAATAAAACCGTCTACACTTCGGACTTTAAATGTTTCTATCAGCGCTTTGGCTTTTTCAGGATCGTTATTGGTACTACAATAGATAATTTTATAGCCATTCTTGTATGCTTTTTCTTCAATTTTTCTGGCAATGGAGGCAAAAAACTGGTTGGAGATATCCTCCACCATAAAGACTATCACCTTTGATTTACCTAGTCGGAGGCTTTGTGCCAAATGACTTGGCTTATACCCTACCTCTTTGATATATTCTTCAACTTTCTTAGTGAGATCCTCGCTGATTCTTTTTTCTTTAGCCTTACCGTTAAGAATAAAGGAAACAGTGGTAATGGATATTCCTAAGGACTTCGCAATATCTTTAATGGATATCTTTTTCTTTGCCATTTATATTTAATCCAAAAATTTTGATCAGGGTGACAATATGCCTCTTTTTGTTTATTTATCTCATCGTATTGAAGATTTTAAGGTAATTTAAGATTTTCAAAGACGGCATTTAACAAAGTATGTTCTTCAGTGTCTTCGCTGTATTCACAAAACATTGCCCCGGCCATTTTATGCTTTTTGATAAACATTGCTTTTTCAGCTATTGATTGGGCATCTTCAAATGTCACAAAAATCCTTTCTTTTTCATTCCAGAGATAAGGCGCTTTGGCATTTTCATCCCAGTGCCTTACATAAGAGGAATCCTTGATTAGATCCGAAATGGCGCTATAAGAATAGCTTTTTGCACCTTTGCCAAACTGAAAAAGTCCATTGTTTTCAGAATTGACATCCATCCAGCTTCTCCCATAGAAAGCCATTCCCATTACCAATTTTTCAAAGGGAACTCCCGCCGCTATATGTTCGATGACTGCATTTTCTGATGACCTTCCATTTGGGTCTGCCGTATGTAAATTGGCGTGGTGACCGGTAGTATCCTTGCTAGATTGGACGATATAATCATATGTCATGATATTGATAAAATCTAGGTACTTCTGTGCCTGACCCAAATCATTGACATCAAGGTATTCCTTAAATCCCCCAGAAGCGATGGTACTAAGGTAATGAGTATTGTCCAAGTTGCCGAGGCTGTCTAAAGCCTCCCTGACTGATTTTAACATCAGTACAAAGTTTTCTTTGTCCTCTGGCCTATATGGGTTATTGTCTCCCGGCAAAGCCGGATATTCCCAATCAAAATCCAATCCGTCAAGATCGTGGCGAATAAGGTAATCAATTGCCGAAGCGGTAAACAATTTTCGGGATTTTTGGGTAGGGACTGCATCCGAAAATCCTTTTGACCAAGTCCAACCTCCGATTGAAATCAATATTTTCAAATCAGGATTACGGCTTTTTAGTGAATTCAATTTAACGAGATTCTCTTTGTCTTCTTTTTCTCTACCTTCCCCTTCCACTACTTTACCGCCAATGACATTGGCAAAAGCATAATTGATATGAGTGAGTTTTATGGCATCAATTTTTGAAGTATCTACCCCATTCCATCCTGCGATATATCCAATGATTTTATACCGTGGGTTTAAGGTTTCTGTCAAAGAGACTGTCTGATTCTTTGAATCACAGGAAAAAACCCCAATAAAAAGAAAGAAAAAAATTGATCTTTTTATGTTGTCCATGACTTAATTGGTTTAAAGAAAAAAAGGTGCCCGGAGGCACCTTTTTAAAGTTTATTTTTACTGGAAAATCAATTTCCACCGTCCCACCAAGTCCTAGTAATCCAATTATCGCCACCCATGCGGGAAATTGCAGAGTTCATAGATTCTAGATTAGTTGTAGATTCTCCGGCAGGGTAAGGCTGTCTTCTTGGAATTTGTCCTGAACCAAAATTCCCCGGAAAGTTGACTGGTGTCAACACAGGGAAACCTGTTCGCTTCCAATTGTTCCAAGCTTCCAAGAAATTCACAAAAAGACTTGTTGTAGCCCAAATCTGTTCATTGATCATTTTAAGAGAAGCATTTGTAGCACTCAGATCTAGCGGATTAGCATTTAGATATGAAACTGCATCTGCATTAGATACTGTTTCACCACCAAATTTTCCAATAGAGGTAAAGGCAGCTGCTACACCGTTTCTATAGAAATCAGCAGGTGATCCTGAAGTGAATCCTCGGACAGCCGCATCAGCCAATAACAACTGAACCTCTGAATAAGTCAAAATGAAAACAGGTGCATTCCTTCTTCTATAAATTGCAGTTGGTCTTGAGTAGGCTCCAATGATAGCTACGTCAGCGCCAGAACCTGTTCCACCGGGGAAATCAGGATGGCCTGTAATGTCAAACTGACCACCCCTTAGGTCAAACCCATTTGGCAAACCAATTTGAACAGCAGGGTCATTGTTTCCTACTACTAAACCGTTCCTGTTTGCCGCTAGCCCAGGAGGGGGTACTTCAGCAACTATACTCAAACGTGGATCATTGGTAGCTTTCAAGTAATCGATCATAACTTTAGACCAACGCACCTCATAAATATCGTCAGGGACATTCAAAGCATTAGCACTAGTATTAGAATACCCATTCGCTTCATCAGAGGGTACTAGCGCATCGTCATCGGGTGAAGTAAAGACTCCACCTGCAACCGCTTTATTAATCCAAGACTGGCCTGCTGATGGGTTTGCATTGGTTAAACGCAAACCTAATTTTAGCATGAGTGAATATCCAAATCTTCTCCATTTGGCAATATCCCCCCTATACATGACATCATTTCTTATCGGATCACCTGAAGGACTTATTGAAATCAATGCTGCTTCAAGGTCAGTAAGCATTTTATTATAAACCTCTGCCTGATTATCATACTTAGGTTGAGAAATACCCTCCTGAGCCTTAAGTGCCTCTGAATAAGGAATATCACCATAAGTATCCGAAACAACCGACAAAGCACTAACTTTCATGATCTCACCAACAGCATTAAGATTAGTTAACCCTTTTTCTTGTGCCAATACTTGCAACTGATTCACTCTTGAACCAAGTTGAAATCCATTGTTCCAGTTACCTTCAATGTAACTAGGGGTACTTGAAGAAATCACATACTTATCTGCATTGGAATAGTAGTTGGCTCCTCCTGTTGAAGTAGAGGCTAGTGCCTGAATCCACATACTTTGAAATAAGATAGGACCCGAATAACCCGTAAGCAAATTACCATGCTGATAACTAATGGTAGGTAGAAGCAGATTTGGATCAAAAACCGAAGCACCAGGCCTGTTAGGATCCGTATTTAGCTCTTCAAATCTGTCATCACAGGATGTAACTATTAAAAAGCTACTGAGTAGAAATAAACTGATATATTTTTTCATAATTAATGCAATTTGAAGTTTAGGTTGAACCCAATAGAACGTGTCGATGGCAAAGCAGTACCTTCAATACCTAAGAAATTAATGTTAGATCCGAACTGAGACTCAGGATCTATATTTTCAGCTTTCCTCCACAAGATGGCTAAATTTCTTGCTACAATCGAAGCAGTCAAGCCTTTCAAAATTGGAACGGAACGGAAAATAGATTCTGAGAAGGTGTATCCTAGAGTAAGCTGACGAAGCTTAATAAAATCACCATCGACCACACTTGTACGAGTCACATTCTGAACTAGTGCTTGATAGTAATTCTCAGCAGGGGCAGTAAATTCACCTGTCGTCACGCCTCCTTCTCTTCCAACCAATGTATTTTTATGTAATCCACGGAAATGTGAATTAAACTCAGTCGCTGACAACACTTTATTTCCAAAGCTACCATCAATCAAGAAGGAGAAAGAGACTTTTTTATAAATGAATTCGTTGTTCCATCCTCCATAATGAGTAGGGAGTACTGAACCCCAATTTCTAAGTTCTCCTCGAACTGGAAGACCAGCTTGATTCACGACGATATTTCCTTGGGCATCATATTGGTAATCAAATGCTCTAATCTGAGGACCCGGAAGACCCGGCACATATGCTGTTACCGCATTACCAAGCGTAGACCTATTTTGACCTAGATTTATTGGAGTATTGTCTAAGTTTGTATTCAAAATTTCATTTGTCACGTTTGTGAAATTGAGCATAGATTTCCAAGTAAAGTTCTGTGTTTGGATAGGAGTTCCTGAAATCATCAACTCCAATCCTCTATTATTAACAGATCCCGTAGCTACAACAGCACTTGAGAAACCTGATGCAATACTTGTATTAGCAGGTAGAATCTCATTATTAGTTGTTTTGGTAAAATAAGCAACATCAAGGGTTAAACGGTTCTTGAAAAAAACAAGATCAAAACCAATTTCAAATTCATCTGTTGTAAATGGTTTTAAGAAAAGGTTTGGCAATGAAAGGGGTGATGCTCCTGCTGCAGTTCCATTGAAAGTATTTGCCGAACTGAAATAAAACTGAGTTTGATATGCATCAAATGGTTCACCACTTGTCACTGCGTAACTTGTCCTTAATTTACCGAATTCCAAAGCCGGAAGGTTCAAGAATTTATGAAACAAGAAAGCCCCAGTAATCGATGGCGAGAAAATGCTATTGTTATTAGTAGGCAAGGTACTGTACACATCATATCGCCCGGTCGTCGTCAAAGTCAAGAAGTCTTTATAGCCAAAACCCAATGAATAAAAAGCTGAAACAACTTCTCTTTCATTGAAAGCATACCCCCTGTTAAATACATCAACGTTAAAAGGAGAGTATAATCCGGGGATTACAAATCGAGAACCCCCGACATTGACCTGTTCAAATCTATTGTTACGGAAAGTCCCCCCTGCTAATCCATCAAAAACTATGTCGTTGGTTAAATTAATTTCCGTTCCAAAAATTGCATCAACATTTGTCTCTGATCTTGTTGATAATCCTCTTGAATTAAGGTTACCTCTTTGTTCTTGTGTATAAGCTAATCCGGTGGGATCAACGGAAAAGAAGTCATCATTTGAGACGTCATGTCCAACTCTAAACAAAGCGTAAGTTTTGGGAGCGAAGCTATAACGAGCTGATAATGCTGAAATAGATCTTTTTCTTCCCCTATCATTGATTCCTCTTGAAGTGATAAAGTAAGGATTAGTTACAAATATATCGTCACTAAAGACAACTTCTCTTCCAATATCGTTAAATCCTGGTGCAAAAATACTTGGATTAATATTTGGTGCCAGTAATAAAAAGTTGTTTGGATTTTTAGGTCCATCACTTAGAAATGGAATGTTGGTACTTTGTTGATCAATATAATTGACCATTGCCGAAATATTAAGCTTCTCAGTAATGTTTTGATCCACATTTAAATTGATACTTAATCTGTCCACACCACTGTTTGGAACAATTGCTTTTGACCTAACATCAGAAATAGACATTCTAAAAGCGCCATCCTTTCCAAGTCCTTTAGTAACTGCAAGTGTATTGGTCAAGTTAGTCCCTGTCCTGTAAAAATCCAGCCAATTTTCACTTGCTGGTTGATAAGGATATTGATTACCGTCAAAACCAATTACATTTCCACCCATTCTCTCTCCCCATGCAAAACGCCCGGTTGTTTGTGCGTCTGTGGCAGTTTGTGGTCGTCTACCACCGGTACCTTGACCATATTCATTTTGGAAGTTTGTGAAATCCATGGCCTGTTCCGTCATCACGTTTACATTATAGGTAAGTGACCAGTCAGATCCTTTTTTTGCTCCTTTGGTAGTAATCAAAATCACACCATTGGAAGCTCGTGCTCCGTATAATGCAGAAGCTGCCTGTCCCTTTAGAACAGTCATCGATTCAATATCATCCGGACTTAAATTACCAATTCCATCTCCATTATCACCTCCACCCCATTGGCCCGAAGAACCAAGCTGTGTATTATCCATAGGTATTCCATTGATTACAAACAATGGTGATCCCGTACCAGAGATACTTGGAAGACCTCGAAGAACGATATTTGCGGTACCCTGGGGACCACTATTTGTTCCTCTTACCACCAAACCTGCTACCTGACCTGTAAGTGAGTTGGCAATATTCGGTTCCCTGGCTAGATCCATTTGATCACCACCGACGGTGGTAATGGAATAACCAAGTCTTTCCTTTTCTTTAGGTAATCCAAGGGCAGTAACCACGACTTCACTTAATGCCGTCGCATCTTCGATTAAAGTTATATTTAACTCAGACCTGTTACCAATTACGATTTCTTGGGAATCGAAACCGATAAAAGAAAAAACCAATGTGGTAGTATTGGTCACCGAAATAGAAAACCTACCGTCCAAATCGGAGGTAGTACCTGTGCTTACTTGTTTGTCCAGGATATTCACTCCTGGAATTGGTTCTCCGGTAGAATCAACTACCCTACCGGTAAGAACTCGGCTTTGGCCATATGCCTCAATACCTGAGGCAAAAATCATGACCGTCGCTAACATTAATAGTACAACTCTGTTCATAGGGATTTTTTAAAGGTTACATTTTAATTGGTTTATGGAATTTGGATAATTGTCTGATTTCTTAAAGAAAATTTTTATTTCAATTAATTTTTACTCCTCATTAGAATGATTCTATATTTTTTAAGCAAATGGTAAAATATTATATGCTAAAATGGATTTAATTAAATATATGCTATTTGTAAATGTATCTAAAAAAAATTATTGTAAAAAACATTTAAATATTTTTTTTAATTAAGTCTCCTGACTTTTACGATTTATTATATTTAATAAATCGGTTTAGCAAATAAATTTATATATGCTTTACATAACAAAGCAGTTCAAACTCGTATTTTCTCTTTACGTTTTCTCTGTTTATATTATTTATTCCCCATTCAAATTCAAATGATTGCGTCTGAATATATTCATCACCTCCAATTTTTGATTTCTGCAAAAAGTTTGTTTTCCATACTTTATAAAAAAAAACTATAATTACCCGCTACTTTGCCATTTTCTCAAAAATTAGGGTTAAAGGTTCGAATAATCAGTCCACGGTCGACAGTTCACCACTACAATGTAACTTCAATCGGAGTTTTAAAATGGTTTGTGGCATTGAAGCGTACATAAAAAAATATGAGTATCAGCAATGTCGCACGTTGGGCTGTAGGAGATTGTATCGAATGCGGATACTCGTCCACAGACGACAGTCCACTGTCCACCGGGTATTTGATTGTTACTCCAACAAATTATTGTTTGGCTACGTGCAAGAAAACGGACACACTTATAAAAATAAAAGGCTTTTACTTTTAAAATATTTTAAAGATATCCGATTCACCAAAATAAAAAAAACCGCCAAAAGGCGGTTTCATTATTTGATTATTTGATAAATAACATCTCTCTGTATTTGACCAAAGGCCACAATTCATCATCGACAACCAATTCGAGTTTATCAACTGCATACCTGATTTTATCAAAATAAGCTTCTTTGACATCGTTACAATATCCTTTGGCTCTTTTGACGATATCATCCTCTTTGTTCAGTTGCTTTCTAGCTTCTGTCATAGCATGAACATACTTATTGATCGACTCAAGGTGTTTACTGATTTCTTTGATGGTTTCGATGGCAGCAGTATTGTCCAAGCCAAGTCCTGCCAATCCGTTTGCGTTTTCGATCAGTTTGTTTTGATACAGGATAGAAGTCGGGATTACATGGTTCAAAGCGAGATCACCCATAACCCTGGATTCGATCTGAACTTTCTTGATGTAATTTTCCAGCATGATTTCATGTCTTGCATGAAGTTCCTTTGGATTCAAGACATTGTGTTTTGCGAATAACTCAGCTACTTTCTTGTCATGGTAAATGTCCAATGCAGCAGGAGTGCTTTTTAAGTTGGACAATCCTCTTTTTTCAGCTTCCTTGGCCCACTCATCAGAATAACCGTCACCTTCAAATCTGATTTTTTTGCTGTCTTTGATGTATTTTCTCAATACATTGACAATTGCGATTTTCTTTTCTTTACCTGCATTGACTTCTTTGTCGATGTCTTTAAGAAGGTTTCTCAATGTCTCAGCAACGATCACGTTCAAGACTGTCATAGGTCCGGCGGAATTGGCACCTGAACCAACAGCCCTAAACTCAAATTTATTTCCCGTAAAGGCAAAAGGCGAAGTTCTGTTTCGGTCTGTGTTGTCCAATATGATTTCCGGAATCTTGGAGATACCGAGTTTCATGTACATGTTATCTCCTTTTTCGATTTTCACATTTCCGTTTTTCTCCAATTCATCCAATACAGATGATAAAGTCGAGCCAAGGAATACTGACATGATAGCAGGAGGTGCTTCATTTGCTCCCAATCTAAAATCATTGCTCGCAGAAGCGATACTGGATCTCAACAGATCTGCATGGTCATATACAGCCTTTACTGTGGCAACCACAAAAGTCAGGAATTGAAGGTTTTCTCTCGCAGAACTGCTTGGCTGGAAAAGGTTGACCCCAGTGTCAGTGATCAAAGACCAGTTATTGTGCTTTCCGCTACCATTTACACCAGCAAAAGGTTTTTCATGGAACAAAACTTTCAGGTTGTGCTTTTCAGCCACTTTGTCCATCAGATCCATCAAAAGCTGATTGTGATCGATAGCTTTGTTGATTTCTTCGAAAAGAGGAGCCACTTCAAATTGACCCGGAGCTACTTCATTGTGACGGGTAGATACAGGAATGCCTAATTTGTGGGCTTCAATCTCAAAATCCATCATGAAATCCTTCACTCTGGTAGGGATAGATCCGAAATAATGGTCTTCCAACTGTTGGCCTCTGGCAGGGTTATGTCCAAATACGGTACGTCCAGACATCACCAAATCAGGTCTTGTAGCAAATAGGGCTTTATCAATCACAAAATATTCCTGCTCCACACCCAAGGAAGGGCTCACTTTTCGGACGTTTCTGTCAAATAGTTGACATACCTCTATAGCTGCGGAATTGATAGCCTCCATGGATTTCAACAATGGTGTCTTATAATCCAACGCTTCTCCTGTAAAGGAGACAAATATGGTAGGAATACACAATGTCTTATCAAAAATAAAAATCGGTGAGGAAGGATCCCAAGCTGTATAACCCCTAGCCTCGAAAGTAGAACGGATTCCGCCATGTGGGAATGAGGACGCATCAGGTTCTTGTTGAACCAAAGCAGAACCTTTAAATTTTTCTAATCCTGCATGCGCATCAAAGAAAGAATCATGTTTTTCCGCAGTCGAACCAGTGAGAGGCTGAAACCAGTGGGTGTAGTGGGTAACTCCTTTGGATAGCGCCCATACTTTCACTGCAGATGCTATTTCTTCCGCAGTTGAGGGATCAATCTTGCTTCCCTTGTCTATTGCCTCCATTACCTTTTTGAATACGGATGGGGCCAAAGACTCTTTCATTTGTTTGGTACCGAAAACATTGCTTCCATAGTAGTCGGAAATCTTGCTCGAAGGCGGTGTTACAGTAACTTTTGACCTACCTTGGGCCATTAGTAGCGCTTTTTGTCTTAAAGTTGCCATTTTCTACAATAAGTGGTTTGATTATATACCCACAAAAATATGAAAATATATCAATTTCAAAGCAAAAGGGTCTCAAATGAGGTAGTATTTGTGAAAAATTACATTTTTTTTAATTAAATGGCTTAAATTATCGTTAATGTAGTTCAAAAAATCGCATTTTTATCTCAAAAAATAGAAAATTGAAAACTGAATGATAATAATTAAATTTGCAGCGGTTAAACAAAGAAGGTTGGCGTGAAAAAAGTTGCATTTTACACTTTAGGTTGTAAGTTAAATTATTCAGAAACTTCCACCATCAGCAGGATGTTTGAAGCAAAAGGCTATGAAAAGGTCGATTTCGACAATACGCCTGATATTTTTATCATCAATACCTGTTCTGTGACCGAAAACGCAGACAAGAAGTGTAAAAAAATCGTCCGTGAGGCGAAAAAGATCTCTCCCAATTCCTATGTGACCATTATTGGCTGCTATGCGCAGTTGAAACCACAGGAAATCTCGGAAATAGAAGGTGTAGATGCTGTTTTGGGCGCTGCAGAAAAATTCAGGTTGATTGATCTTTTGGATGGTTTTGCCAAAGAACAAGAAACCAAAGTCTTGGCTTCTGAAATCCAAGAGGCGAATATTTTTAACAATGCCTACTCCATGCATGACAGGACAAGGACATTTCTGAAAGTGCAGGATGGCTGTAATTATGGATGTGCTTTTTGCACTATCCCTTTGGCAAGGGGAAAAAGCCGGAGCGATACCATCGATAACATCCTGACTTCAGTAAGGGAAATTGCCGCCACAGAAGTAAAAGAAGTGGTTTTGACGGGAGTCAATATCGGGGATTTTGGTATTCAGGAAGGGAAAAGAAAAGAAAGGTTTGCAGACCTTGTGATGGCGATTGACGAGATTGAAGGAATAGAAAGGTTCCGGATTTCTTCCATTGAACCCAATTTGCTGACCAATGAGGTCATAGAATTTGTGTCGACTTCCAAAAGATTTGTCCCTCATTTTCATATTCCCCTGCAATCCGGCACCAATACTATTCTCCGAAGCATGGGAAGAAGGTACCTGAGGGAATTATATGAAGACAGGATTTCCAAAATCAAATCCCTGATGCCGCATTGCTGCATCGGCGTGGATGTGATTGTGGGATTTCCGGGTGAGACAGACGAACTGTTTCTAGAAACATATAATTTCCTGAACGAACTCGATATTTCTTATCTCCATGTTTTCACGTATTCCGAAAGGGCAAATACCCGTGCAGTAGAATTGGATGGGGTCGTCCCAATCAAAAAGAGAAATGAGCGTTCCAAAATGCTCAGGATTCTTTCAGAAAAGAAAAGGAGGAAGTTTTATCAGGAGAATCTAGGAAGAACCTTCACCGTCTTATTTGAAGAAGATGTGGAAGATGGTAAAATGCACGGCTTTACCGAAAATTATATCAGGGTAGCAGCCAAGTACGATCCGATTTTAATCAACGAACTGAAGACTGTCACCCTCAGCGAAATCAATGAAAAGGGGAATGTAGAAGCCGTCGAACCGGAGATGATGTACGAGAGGCATTGAAAGTTTTTTCCTAAATCTGGTAAAACACCACTTTAACCTATTTAATTTTTTAACCTTAAGTGTTGTAAGAAGCACCAAACACTACTAAATATCCCCACCTGGGTGTAGTCAAACGTCCGATGCTAGAACTGGGTGTAATTTGCAATTACACCTTTTTATCTTTTCCAATTTGTAATTGGATTCAACCATACACAAGAACAAAAGGTAATTCTTGGCAAAATGAATTACAAATCCATACAATAGAAAAGCGAGGTTAAAAACTACGCTTAGTACCTACGCTTCTTATACCAAGAACGGGTACTGAAATAAAAAATCCCCACCTGCTTCGACTGATTAAAGTGAACCTTCCTTTAGACTTTTGACAGCATAATCTACTGCGCGGGCCGTCAAAGCCATGTAGGTTATGGAGGGATTTTGGGTCCCGGTGGATGTCATACAGGCCCCGTCAGTGACAAATACGTTTTTACAGAGGTGCATTTGATTCCATCCATTAAGCAGGGAAGTCTCGGGATCTTTGCCCATCCTTACCCCTCCCATTTCATGGATATCGAGGCCCGGTGCCTGCATGGAATCTGAAGTTCTGATATTTTTACAACCTGCTTTTTCAAGCATTCCTGTTCCCTGTTCAAAAAAGTCCCTCAGTATTTTTTCATCATTCTCATCATACTCCACCTTGATCCTTAAAAGTGGAATTCCCCATTCATCTTTTTCTGTTTCACTAAGGCTGACGAAATTGGTTTCTTTGGGGATGGTTTCACCCTGCATCATCATAAAAACACCCCAGGGACCTGGAACTGAATTCTTCTCTTTGAATTCCTCACCAAATGGTACATTTCCTGCTCCGCCCCAACCGCCTCTTCCGGCGGTATAAAAAGTCATATACCCACGCAAAAAGTCCATTTCCTGTGACTTCACATTCCTAAAATTAGGCATCATTACTGCCGTAGGTCTTCTTCCAAAATAATAAGAATCCTCATGTCCTTCGTAGGAAGCAGATATGTTGCCCCTATAATTATGAAAAGCAACGTATTTGCCAAGTAAACCATTGTCATTACCCAACCCATTAGGAAATCTTGCCGATTTGCTATTGAGAAGGATCAGGTTGGAATTGAGAGCTGCGGCGTTCAAAAAGATGACTTTGGCAAAATACTCACTCACTTCTTTGGTATGCCTGTCCACAATCCTTACGCCAGTGACTTTTCCTTTCTGATCATCATAAATGATGGAATGCACCACAGAATCCGGCCTTAAAGTAAGATTTCCGGTGGCAGCAGCGGCGGGTAAAGTGGCTGAGTTGGAACTGAAATAGGCACCAAATGGGCATCCCCTGTAGCATTGATTACGGGCCATACACTGACCCCTCCCCTGATTGAGATGTTGCTCTTGGGGTTTGGTCAAATGGGCACATCGCCCGATCATGACATGTCGGTCCTTGAATTCGGCAACAATCCTATCCTTGATTTCCTTTTCTACACAGTTCATTTCCCAAGGGGGCAAAAATTCCCCATCAGGCAAAGTATCCACTCCGTCCTTATTGCCACTGATGCCGACAAATCGCTCCACATAGCTATACCAAGGATCAATATCATCGTACCTGATAGGCCAATCTACTGCAAAACCATCCCTGCCCGGACCTTCAAAATCATACTTGCTCCACCGCTGTGTCTGTCGTGCCCAAATCAGGGATTTGCCTCCAACCTGATAACCTCTGACCCAATCAAATGGCTTCTCTTGGATGTAGGGATGCTCGGTATCTTTTACAAAAAAATGTGCGGTGTCTTCTTTGTACGCGTAACATTTATTGACAACAGGATTTTCCAATTTATCAGCCAAAGGAATCTGATTGCGGTGAGGCATGTCCCAAGGTGCAGAAGTCATGGTAGGATAATCTTTCTTGTGCTCCACATTCCTTCCTCTTTCGAGCACAAGTGTTTTCAAGCCTTTCTCACAGAGTTCTTTTGCAGCCCATCCGCCACTAATCCCTGAGCCTATGACAATTGCATCAAACGTATTTTCCATACCAAATCAAAAATTATTCGTAACGGAGTGATTCTATGGGATCAAGTTTACTTGCTTTTCTGGCCGGAAAATAACCTGATGCCAATCCAACAAAAATACAAATTGCAAATGAAACAAAGATCCAAAGCCAAGGGATTAGAAATCCTCCCGGCCCGATAGCATTAGCGACGATATTTCCAATGCCAATACCGATAATTACTCCCAATATTCCTCCCAAAATACAGATTACAATAGCTTCTATCAGAAATTGTTGTCTGATTCTCAAAGGCGTAGCACCAAGCGCCTTTCTGATTCCAATTTCCCTTGTCCTCTCTGTGACAGATACCAACATGATATTCATCAATCCAATAGAGGCTCCAAGCAGGGTAATAAAACCTATCCCAAAGCCCCCAATCCGTAAATATCCCGCAACTTCCTCCAAACTCTCCCCTACCGATTGGCTTTTGACCAATTCGAATGAATCTTCTTGCCCTACTTTATCCTGACGGATCTTTCTCATCATCCCTGTTGCCTGACCCATTTCGTATTCAAGTTTTAGAGGATCTGAGCCACTTGCAGTAATTGAATACCTAAATCCACCTCTTGCATCAAGTTTACTGGCATTCTCCACAGGGATAAAAATAGCCCTATCTGCCCCAGAACCACCACCGACACTTCCCTGCTTCTCCAGAATCCCAACAACTGTATACCTTCTTCCAAAGACCGTTATGTAATCGTTTAGCGGATCTTCATTTTTTTCAAAGAGGGTTTCGACGATATCCAGTCCGATGACGCAGACGTTGTTACCATAGCGCACCTCGGTATTACTGAAGTTTCTCCCTTTCTCAATTTTCAAACCTTTGATGTTAAAATACATGTCATCACCACCTGTGACCCTGACATTAGGATTTGTTTTCTTAGATCCTCTTTTTACCTCGGCAGCGCCTGTAACAGATGTAAAAACTGTCGAAGGTCCTGTAGAATTGAATTCTTCCTGAAATTTCAGTGCTTCTTTGTACCTGACTATGGGATAATTTTTTTCTGCCACTCCCTGCTGAACACCTCTTCCACCAGAAAAACCTTTTGACCTGACATCAAAATTATTGGCTCCCAAACCCGAAAAACTATCCTCAATCTGGGCCTTTATTCCATCAATTGCAGTAAGCATTCCCACCAAGGACATAATCCCTATCGCAATGATAGTTCCTGTCAACACCGTCCTCAAAAGATTTACTTTGACAGACCTTAGGGCTTCTTTAATATTTTCGACCAGATTCATGATTTGTACGAATTAGAACAATTTCAATAATTATTTTTGAATTGCAGTTTTAATAATAAGCATATTGGTGAAAAAAACAGACGTAAACTGAAAATAATTTCTGTAAAAAATGTTTTCCTGAGCATGCTCACACACTAATGCATCCTATCACCCCTGATTTCGAGGTTCTTGATCACTTCAGCTTCATACTCCAACCATTCCTTCCAACGTATATTAACTTTTTCGGGATCCTGGTATTTTCTAGCCAATTCGATAAAATTGACATAATGTCCTGCCTCCGAAACCATCAATTCATAGTAAAATTTCTTAAGCTCTTCGTCTTTGATTTCTTTGGATAAAATCTTGAACCTCTCACAGCTTCTTGCTTCAATCAATGCGTTCATCAACAAATATTCCGTCAGCTGCATCACTTTACTTCCGCCTTTTCTTACAAACTGGCTGAGCTTGATTACGTATTCATCTTTTCTGGGTTTGTCAAAAGGAATTCCACGCTTCCGGAGTTGTTCCATCACCCTCTCAAAATGCCCCCATTCTTCGGCTACGACCGGAGTCAAAGTATCTACCAGATCACTAAATGCATGAAAATTTACAATTAGAGAAATACATGAAGAAGCTGCCTTTTGTTCACAATAAGCATGGTCTACCAGGATGTCCCCAATGTTCATCTCAGCAATATTTACCCACCTCGGGTCGGTGGGTAGCTGCAAGTGCAGCATTTTTTTTCTAGTATTTTCTTCCCAACTCATGGTCAATCAAATAAAGGCCAACTGATACCGATGTCCAATGTTCTTCTCAATCCCGTAAAATACGGTGTGACAAAATATCCCGGCTGGCTCATCATATTCATATTGATATGGTTCATTCTGAGCAATACTCTCGTCCGGTTGATTCTTGCATTTAGGAAAAAATCAACAACAGGATAGGCAAATACATTAAACACATTTTGTATATGGAACTGCTGCAAGGCGGGATTGTAGAAGTCAGCCAAATTATCGCTTCTATACCTTCCTTCCAACCCAATCTGAACGAATATATTCTCGTCAAACATGGGGCTTTCATAGAAAAGCCTAGAATTCACCAAGACTTCAGGAATCCTGAAGTTGTCCTTGCCATCACCGGTGATGAGGGTGTAATAACCTTCTCCTTCAAAAAATAACTTTTTGTTGAGATTGACTGAAAATTTCAAGCCAGGAATCACCATAAACGCCTCCCCTGTAGCCTGTGCCGCTTTTTGATCCTTATCAATAAAAACGTAATTATTGACCCTATTGAGTGTAACATTGGGCCTGAAAGTCAGACTTTTGAAATCTGCCTTCAACACACCTTGTATCTGATCCACTCCGATATTGTCAAAGTCGTTTTCCCATTTATGGTGGTTTCCACTATAAAACTGCTGCATAGCAGTAGGTTTGTAAAGCGCTTTGGTATAAGTCGCCTCCAAATATGGTGATACAAATGTGCCTTTAATTCTAAATGCTTCCGGCAACAAATACTCACCCTCAGCTTCAAACCTCCATTTTTCACTGATGTCTCCTCGGAGGGCACCCCCAATAAAAAACTCATTAAAAGCCTTAGGACCTTCAAAATTTGGGGAAACAACACGGCCGTTCCTGAATTTGACAAATGCATTATAGTATAAGGGACCGATATCCCCTTTGAAACCTACCTCATTTCTCCAATCTGTAAATTGATTCCTATTGTAGGTACTGTCCCTATTGATCAGTCTTTCAGGACTGAAAATATTGAAGAAAGCGGAATCGGAAGTAGTCAGGTCAGATTGAAAACTCACATCCTGTTTTCTCCTGTCAAATACATGATAAAGCTGCCAACCTTTGACCAGTTCATATTCATGGTAGAGGTGGTAATCTTGCCTTAAGTCTATTGCTTGGGATTCTCTTAACCATACTTTGGCATCTTCATAAGCGAAAAGCAAAGAAGTCGAGTCAATATCAGGAGAAATTATGCCTCCTTGTTCATTTACCAAATGCCGCATTCGGGAAAAACTTCCTAAAAGGAAATACTTTCCATTTTCAGATTTGTAGTTTGTGTGAAGGGCGTAGGCATTTTGCTCAGCCATATTATCATCCCTTGCATTGGGATTAAGGGTTTTTCTTGCCCGGATAGTCTTAAAATTAAAACCTATATTCCATCTTGGATTGACATTCCTTGCAAAAACAAGATCGAGCATGTTCCTATTGCCCCCTCCAAAAAAAGCATTCATTTGCGTATACGGCGATTTGGTATCAAAATACCTCATACTGTCCGGACCGTAGTAATATTGGTCATATGCCTCAAAACCTGAAGTAGTCCCGATTACGGACGGCAATTGATAAAATATTGGCTTTGCTGCACTTCCTACATTACCAAGGTCCTGATACATCCAACGAGACTTTGCCACAGGTTCAAAGTAATGGAAATTATAAAGAGAGGTATCTCCTTCTATCTTTCTGATCCTATTTCTTTTGACGTCCTTTTCTAAAAAATACAGACTTGTCTTGGGACCAAAAACCATCTTGGTACTGTCGTCTATCAACTTTTTTCGGCCTTGGGATTCATCTTTCTGCTCTTGGTTTCCTTCTTGGTTTTGTTGTGGTGGAAAACCTGTGGGATTTCCGGTCTGGGGAATCGTGGGTCTAATCTGTGCCTGGAGACTCAGATTCCAAAAACCGGAAAATAAAAAAAGAAACAGAATAAATTTAAATCTCACGGATATAGGCTTTGTCCTTGACAGTTTTGGTGATGCGCTCAATCAGGTATTGACCATCGGATTCCGCCAGATCAACTTTGATAGGCATGGCAAAAATCGGAATTTCCACCAAATATTCATGAAAAGCCCGATCTTTAAGTTTTACTGCATCTTTTTCTGTGGTTAAAACCATGGCTTTATCATGTTTTTTGACAGTTTCAAGAATTCTCCGGACATCAGCTATTGTATACCGATGATGGTCTGCAAAGGTTATGGTTTCCACTACTTCAAATCTTTGCCCCACTTCCTCTTTGAATAAACTGTCATTTGCAATCCCGGAAACAATGATGGCTTTCTTTTTGATTTTGGAATCTGAAGAAAGCAATGGCTCAGGATTTCCATATTTTATCCCCGCAAAAAGAACGGGGGCATCTGCATATTTTCTGATTTCATTTTCAAAAAGGGTTTTTTCATGCCCGGAAAGACTCTTTGGACATTTGGTCACGATAATAAGGTCAGCCCTATTTGCGCCTTTAGCACTTTCTCTTAAGGTGCCCATTGGCAAGACCTTATCATCGAAAAACGGGTTTTGAAAAGTGGTCAAAAGAACATTAAAATCGGCTTTGACATACCGATGCTGGTAAGCATCGTCGAGGATAATCAATTCTGTTTCAGGTCTGTGGTAAATTATCTGGGGAATCGCCATGATCCTTTCTTCTCCCACTGCTACAGTCACTTCATTTCCGAATTTGGAATAAATCTGAAATGGCTCATCCCCTAAATCCGCGGGGCCCAGATATGGTTCCGCCACCAAAAAACCTTTGGTTTTTCTCCCATATCCCCGACTCAATGTTGCGATGCGATAGTTGTTTTTCAAGGATTCTACCAAGAATTCCACCATAGGGGTTTTGCCCGAACCGCCGAGGTTAAGGTTGCCGACCACTACAGTAGGTATCAAAAATTGAGTACTTCTTTTTTTTCCACTGTCAAACATGCTGTTGCGGTACCGAGTAATGCCGTCGTACAACAGAGAGAAGGGATAAAGAAAAGGGTCATACCAGCGCATTGGCTATTTTTCCTTAATTTTGGACAAAGTAAAACAAAAAATATGGTTTACAAGATCAAGGATATCGTTTCTTACCTAGAGAAAATAGCTCCACCTCCCTATCAAGAATCCTACGACAACGCCCAACTGATCACCGGAAATCCCATGGATTCATTAAAAGGAGTCCTGTGTACACTCGATGCTACTGAGGAAGTGGTGGATGAGGCAATTTCGCTTGGTTGCAACCTGATAGTGGCTCATCATCCTATTGTATTTAGGGGACTCAAAAGCCTTACCGGCAAAAACTATGTTGAAAGGACAGTCATCAAAGCCGTAAAAAACGATATTGCCATCTATGCCATCCACACCAATCTTGACCATGTCTCTAACGGAGTAAACAAAAAAATCTGTGATGTCATTGGGCTGGCCAATCCACGTATCCTTCAACCCAAAAGTGACACACTATCTAAATTGGTGACTTTTGCTCCTCATGAAGCCTCAGAGAAGGTTTTGAAGGCCTTATTCGATGCAGGTGCGGGTAAAATCGGTGAATATTCAGGCTGTAGTTTTTTGTCAGAAGGTACAGGTACCTTTACTCCTTCTTCTCAAGCCAATCCACATAAAGGTATTCCTGAATCCCCTCACCGTGAACCTGAAATTAGGATTGAAGTCCTTTTGCAAAGCCATTTGGAAAAAAAAGTACTTCATGCCCTCAGGGAGTCACACCCCTACGAGGAAGTGGCTTATTATTTCCAAAAACTGGAGAATGAAAACCAAGAGATCGGTGCGGGCATGATAGCTGACCTAGAAGATGTCATGGAAGAAAAAGCATTCCTCGAAATGCTGAAGGAGAAGATGAATCTCGGGATGATGAAGCATACAGCGCTTACAGGAAAAAAAATCAGGAAGGTTGCAGTCTGTGGAGGGGCAGGGATATTTTTGCTCCCGGATGCCAAAAGGTCGGGTGCCGACATATTTATTACCTCAGACATCAAATACCACGAATTCTTTGATGCTGAAAATCAATTGATTATTTGTGACATCGGTCATTACGAAAGTGAAATTTATACAAAAGAATTACTCAGGGATGTATTGTCGCAAAAATTTACTAATATTGCACTCTATTTGACAAAAGTCATCACAAATCCCATAACTTATCTGTAGTAAATGGAAAGTACAGTTGCACAGAAGCTTGAAGCCTTACTAAACCTTCAGAAAATAGATTCCAGACTTGATTCGATTTTTAAAGTAAGAGGAGCACTCCCCGAAGAAGTCCAAGACCTTGAAGATGAAATAGCAGGATACGAAACCAGATTACAAAAATTCCACACGGATACTGTAGCCCTGGAGGATGATATCAAAAGATTCAAAGAGAATATCAAAGAATCTGAGAAACTCATCAAAAAGTATCAGGAACAACAAATGAACGTCAGAAACAACCGTGAGTATGACGCCATTACCAAGGAACTTGAATTGCAGGATTTGGAAATCCAGGTATCCAAAAAGAAAATTGGAGAGGCGCAAGCCAAAATTGAATTCAAAAACAATGAAGTGAATGAACTCCAGGAAATTTTGAAAGAGCGACAAAAAGACCTCAATAACAAAAAAGACGAATTGGGCACCATTGTTTCTGAAAGCGAAAACGATGAGACCAAATTAAAAAGTGAAAGAGAGAAAGCCCTCAAGAAGATTGAAGAGAGGCTTGTCAAATCTTACACCAAAATCCGCACCAATGCAAAGAATGGTCTAGCAGTGGTGATGGTAAAAAGAGGTGCATGTGGCGGTTGCTTTAACGTAGTGCCCCCACAAAGACAAGCTGATATCAGAGAGAAGAAAAAGATCATCGTTTGCGAACATTGCGGTAGAGTTTTTGCCGGTGTCGAAGATGAGATCGAAGAAGAAGGCTTGAAGAAAAAAAGAAGTAGAGTGTAAAATCATAAAAAAAGCCCGATTCATTCGGGCTTTTTTGTTTATACAAAATATTCGACTAAAGTATTTTTTTAGGTTGCAAAGAAGTCTAATTTTTTTTAGTTTGCGCTTATGAAAAAAGGATTTCTCATGGTCTTTCTTTGCTTTTTAACCTTTTCAGGTTTTTCAAAAAACCCTGAAGGAAAGACTTTTCTGCTGATTTTTGACAAAGCGGAATTGAAGGCCAATAGAACTTCTACAGATTTTATCGAGCTTAGCCTGATGCATCTTTTCTCTACTAAGGCTTACCGTGGCAATTCAGATGCCGCCATACTTGTAAAGATTCCTTACAATGGCATTGATAAAAAACAGCTAGGGGATTTATTTATAAGGGTCAATGACAAAAAAGTATCTCCATTGAGTGAAATTGCCTTACAAATCATTGATCTTGATGAAAGCAAAACAACTTATTCTACGCTGCTTTCATCCTATGAGGACAGAATGCTAAAAACCAAAAAAGCAAACAAGGCACTTAAAGCATCTCCGGCACCATAAGGTGTTCGGAGGAGTTGTATTTTTCGATTCTGAACAATCCCATTTCATTTTGATGCAAGAGATATAAGCCTAGGTTTTGATGTAGGAACACATCCATATACCTCAAATCATACCTCAAAAGCAAACTCAACAAAACCCGCATTGCCCTGCCGTGCATACAGACTAGAATCGTTTTTTCAGGCTGTGCAAGGATATGTTTGATCCCTTTTTCCAATCTCTTTGCCACGAGGTTGGGGCTTTCGCCTCCCTCAATGGCAAAATCCAAATTGCCTGCGGCCCATTTTTGGAGCATATCTGTATAATAGTGATTTTCCTCATGGGTCATCGGCACGCCCTCATACCTACCCCAAGAGATTTCATTGAGATATGGTACAGCCTCATGAGGCAAACCGAGATCAATAAAACCCTGTACAGATTGCTTGGTCCGCTGTAGACCGGTATAAAAAACTTTTTCAAAAGGAACGTTCTTGTAATATTCAAAAAAAGCACGGGCCTGCTTGTGCCCATTCCAATTCAAAGGAGCATCTATTCCACTCCCCTGAACTACTCCTTTGAGATTATAATCAGTTTGTCCGTGGCGGACAAGGTAGATTTTTTTAGTTAGCAAGATTACTTATTTTTGTTTCAGAGTCCAAAGAAAAAACTTTTATCCCGGATTACATGATATTTGAGCCAAACATTAGCCTTGAAATTCTCAACAGTTGGGGAGAAAATACAATGACAGATTTTTTAGAGATCAAATTCACCGAAATTGGGGAGGATCACCTTGAGGCCACGATGCCTGTATGCGCCAAAACCAAACAGCCACTTGGACTGTTACATGGAGGGGCTAATGTAGTATTGGCCGAAACCTTGGGAAGCGTGGCTGCCACACTAACCCTAGATCGTGGCAAACAATATTGCGTGGGGTTGGAAATCAATGCAAATCACCTCAAATCTGTAAAAGAAGGGATAGTAAGGGGTATAACCAAACCTATTCACCTCGGTAAAAAAACCCAGGTTTGGGAGGTGAAAATCTACACCGAGCAAGGCGAACTCAGCTGTATCAGTAGGATTACCATGGCCGTCATTGACAAAAGATAATATGGATATAATTTTCGATACCCATCTTAAAAATCTGGAGCAATACCTAGTCAGTCTCCTTTCCAAAAACATGGAAGAAGGCAACCAAATTGCAATTTGGAGAAAGCCAAAATCCTCATTTATTCAAATTCTTATTGATAAATCAGGGGCCGTAAAAAGGGTGTCCCCCAACCTTGAGGATTTACCTGCAGGATTTATTATACATCCTTTTGAAGATCAGGCTGACCAAAAAGCTTATTTTTTGGAAGCAGATTCTTACTTCAAAATTGACATTTCCCTTTCATTTGATGCACAAAAAGATAATTTGGAAGAGGTGGAATTTTCAAATCCTATTCCTGATTTAAAAAACAACATCAGAAAAATACTACACAGAATTGGTCCCTCAAATGAAAATTTCACAGAAACGTCAAAGGAAAGTTTCATGGCCCTTGTAGAAAAGGGTATTCAATCTGTCGAAATCGGTATACTTCACAAAATTGTACCTGCCAGAATCAAGAAAATAAAGTTAGGCTCTGAATTTGACCTTATCAAGTCATTTAACCAACTTGTACGTTCTTATCCAAATGCTTTTGTTAATTTTTTTCATATCCCTGAAGTGGGAACTTGGATAGGCGCATCCCCTGAAATTCTCATTCAGACCAAAGGGGATGAGTTTTATACCATGTCGCTTGCCGGGACTCAAAAAGCACAGGGAGAAAACCCTTTAAAATCTGCGGCATGGACTCAGAAAGAGATTGAAGAACAAGCATTAGTCAGCCGATACATAGTAGACTGCTTTAAAAAAATCAGGCTCAGAGAATATGATGAGCATGGCCCCAAAACCGTACTGGCAGGAAACCTGCTGCACCTACGATCGGATTTTAAAGTCAATATGAAATCCACAAATTTCCCCCAACTCGGCACGGTGATGCTCCAGCTACTGCACCCTACTTCGGCGGTATGCGGAATGCCAAGGACAGCTGCTTTGGATTTTTTACAGAAAAATGAGTCCTTTAAAAGGTCGTTTTATGCGGGATTTATCGGTCCTGTAAACGTGGAAGATGAAACCTCCATCTATGTCAATCTGCGGACAGCTAGGCTTGTGGATGGTTATGCGGTTTTATATGCTGGCGCAGGTATCACCGAAGATTCTGTTCCTGAAAAAGAATGGGAAGAAACAGAGATGAAATGCGACATTATAGCAAGACATTTGACTTGATAACTGTATTTCCTTGCCTTAGGTATAATTTCGAACATGTAATAAAATCTGCAGCTAAGCAGAAAATCCTATAAACAAATACATACATTGGTCCTTCAGCCCATTCTTGATTTAGCTTCCATCTGCTCACATAAGGGTGTCAAAAATGCCATTCTTTCCCCGGGTTCGAGATGTGCTCCGATTACATTGGCATTTGCAAGGCATCCTGATATAAAGACGAGGACGATCTCTGATGAAAGATCAGCAGCTTTCATCGCCCTTGGCATGGCACAACAGTTGGAGCAACCTGTCGTGCTGGTATGTACTTCCGGTTCGGCGGCTTATAATTACGCCCCCGCGATCGCTGAGGCTTACTTCCAACAGATTCCGCTTATTGTCATTACTGCGGACAGGCCACCGGAATGGATCGATCAGTGGGATGGTCAGACCATCAGGCAAACAGAAATTTATGGTAAGCATGTCAAAGGTTTTTTTCAATTCCCTGATGATTTTGGACATCCTGATAAGGTCTGGCATGCCAACAGAATTTTAAATGAAGCCATCAATCTCTCTATTCAATTTCCTGTAGGACCTGTGCATATCAATATTCCCTTACGGGAGCCTTTTTATCCGGAAAAAGAGGAATCTTTCGATTATTCGAAACCTGTCAGGATAATTGAGGCCCTAGATGCTGAACCGAAATTATCGGAAGAAAGTAAAGAGCGCTTGGCGGAAGCTTTGTCAGGATTCAAAAGGGTCATAATTGTACCGGGTCAGCAAAAACCTAACGCTGCCATTCTAAATGCTTTAGATGAATTGGCTAGAAAAGAAAAAGTCCTAATTGTGGCCGATACGATTTCAAACCTACAGTCGGAGGCTACAATCAACTTCCACGATCATTTTGTCGGAAATGGAAATCTGAATGAGGTTTTAAAACCAGATCTAATCCTGACTTTTGGCAAATCAATTATTTCAAAAAATTTGAAAACTTTTTTAAGAAACTCAAAACTGGAGCATTGGCATATTCAAGCAGGGGGCTACATACCTGACACATTTCAGGGATTGACAAAAACAATCCAATGTCAGGTTTTGGATTTATTGAACTTGATGAATGAAACTCTAAAATGCGATTCCAGCTTTGTTGCTTCCTGGAAAAAATTGGAATTAAAGGTTCGGGAAAATATTGACAATATATTGGGAAATGCGGAATTTGGAGAATATCAAGCCATTTTTACTTGCCTGAAAGCCATTCCTGCAAAATCCAAAATTCACCTAGCCAACAGCATGGCTGTGCGATATGTGAACTTTCTGGGAAAGAGAGAGCAGGAAATCTTTTGCAACAGAGGCACTAGCGGCATAGATGGCAGTAGTAGTACTGCTGTTGGATGTGCATTGACCACAGAGGATTTTGTCACCCTCATAACGGGAGACATGGCATTCTTTTATGACCGAAATGCGTTTTGGCACAATTACCCTATCTCAAATGTTCGGATAATTTTATTAAACAACCATGCAGGGGGTATTTTCAGACTGATCGAAGGGCCTGCAAAACAGCCGGAATTGGAGGAGTATTTTGAAACAAGTCAAAAATTGGATGGAAAAAGTCTTGCCAATGAGTTTGGGTTTGATTATCAGCTTGCTTTAGATGCCGAAAGCTTGAATATTGGTTTGCAGGATTTTTATTCCAAATCGACTGTTCCAAAAATCCTTGAAATACAATCCGAAAGCCCCAAAAATGCAGAAATCCTAAAATGGGTGAAATTCAAAATCAATGAGTTATTTTAAAAAAAAACCGGAAACAATTCCGGTTTTTTTGTTCTATCAAATTTCTAATTTTCTTGAAATACCCTTACATAGTCCACGACCATTTGTTGGGGAAAAACGGTTGTACTATTTGGATTTCCGGGCCAATTCCCTCCAACAGCCACATTTAGTAATAAGAAGAATGGTTTTCTGAATTCATCCAAAGCAGCAGGAGTTATGTCTATTTCATGATAAGGTACATTATCCAGGAGCCAAACAATCTTATCCCTATTCCAAATAATGGAAAATACATGGAAATCATCATTGAAAATGCCGGAATTCTTCCTTTTACTTCCTCCAAATTGCGCGTGGGAGCCATTGTTATCCCAATGAACAGTACCATGGACAGTATTGTCTCTTCCATCCGCATTTCCTCCGATCATTTCCATGATATCTATTTCGCCGCATGCGGGCCAATTGACCGTGGTAATATTTTCGCCAAGCATCCAAATCGCAGGCCAAATCCCCTGACCTTTTGGCAATGCTGCCCTTACATCAATTCTACCATATGTAAATGATTTTTTGCCTTGGGTTTTGAGTCTTGAAGATGTATAATTTCTTCCACCAAAACTTTCTTGCATGGCTTTGATGATAAGGTATCCATCTTTCACTTCGGTATTCTCTCTCCTGTAGAATTCGAGTTCATTGTTACCCCATCCACAGAGATTGGGACATCCATCTCCGATTTCAAATACCCAATCACCAGAGAGACTTGATCCTGAAAATTCATCGTTCCAAACAAGATTATATCCGGGATAAGTCAAAGGACTTTCAAAACCTGTACTTGGTATCCCGACACCCAATTCAGCACCCGTGATTTCGACATTTTGCGTGGCCGAAATAAAATCAATTTCTGTTGAATGCGCTTGCACCCGGATGGTATAAGTCCCTTCTCTATTATAATTATATACCACCGAAGTTCCTGTCACCCTTTCAGGGACTTGGTTTGGAAGGCCAAAACTCACTTTATAAAAGTTAGCATCGACCGCCTCAAAATCAATTTTCACAGTCCCTTTTCCGGTTTTTTCAACAGAAACCTGGAGATTGCTTGGAAGTAAGACCTGTTGGTCTACCTCCTCTTGCGAACAAGAAGCTGAAGCAAAGACTGCTAAAAACAGTAGGTATACTAATTTAACTTTTGCCATAACCAATATCATTTAATTCTCTGCAGGAATAAGAATAAAAGACCAGAATACACCTCCGTTGTTGGTAATATCTATTGTAATGGTCAATTCCTCCGTTTCCCCTTCTTTAACGTAATTTAGAACCTCATAAGTTACGGATTTATTTACAGTAGGCGGTCCTGAAGTATATTCCCCTCCATTGAATGCTTTTGGCAATACCAAGAAAGCTCCCGTTCCTGTTACCGTAATTTTGGACCTTGTGGACTCATTGCCTTCTGTGAATGAAAATGAATGGATTCCGGATTTCCAGGCTTCACCCGGTTTGCCTACCAAATTAGCTTCAGGCTGACATCCCTCTGTTTCGACTCCCATATAAAACTCCCCAAAAAAATCTCCCTTAGCATCATACTCAAAAACACCACCCTCATTGAAGATAAATTCATCATTGAAAAGACAGGCACGGACAGTGGACAGGTCATCTCCATTTGGATAAAACACATCACTTCCAGGGGATGGACCTACACCAAATGCCTTTGCGGCTGGTTTCAATTTCCAAGCTTTTTTACCATTCCCAATCAGGTCCTGCAATGTAAATATACCGTCATTAGGGCCTGGATCGGGATCTCCACCTCCATCACCGCCTTTGCTGTCAAATCCGGCACGGATCAACCTCATATACCAAGACAAGCCTGCATTGGCTTGGTCAATATACCTGAGAAACATTACATTTTCATTTATACTGAGAATTTGATATGTCCTGCTGCCTGCAAAGTACCCTAAAAATCCACCTGCTGAGATAGTAAGTTCAGGGAAACCATTTTCAGGTTCTACGATGGACCACGAAAGTCCTGCAGGACCATTAAAAGGTGCACGTAAATCACCAACTCCTGAATCAACAGCTCCCGGAAAATTAGGTCTTTGAGATGCATTGATATAAACATCACCATTGGTCCTCATATCAAATCCAAATCCGGCCAACTTGAAGGTGTATCTATCATCGTACATGCCACCTCCTCTTTTCTCATTAGCTCCGGCTTGGTACCATTCAGGGAAATAACCTGCCTGCACGGGATCCGGCCCCACTCCAAAATGTCCTGCAACTGCGGAATCCAACACCCATATTTTACCATCTACTGCTGATGCTCCGCCAGTAAGGAAATTATAAAGAGGCTTATCCAATAATACAGGATCAGTCTCTTCTATTACAACAGTTCTTGTGGAAGAAATATTCCCCCCTGCATTGAATATGGTGAGTTTTACGGTATAGGTACCTTTCAAAGGATAGGTGGCGGTGACTGTTTTACCGGTTCCGGTTGACCCATTTCCCAAATCCCAATTCATAATAAAGAACTCTGAATTGGCGGTAAAATTGATAATGTTATCGCTTTCAGCACTTGCTTCAAAAGTAAAGGCCGCATCTTCTTCTGTGGGTGGCAAGGCATCCAAAGAATACTCTTCAATACATGCCCCTAATATGATCAGAGGCAATAATAAAATGAGGTAATTTAAATATTTTTTCATGTTCGGTTAAGTTTTAGTATCCTGGGTTCTGTTTCCATTTGCCACCTGCTAAGTCAATCTCTACTTGTGGAATAGGAAACAATTCATGCTTTCCAACCACAAATCCCTGAATTTCCTGGGCTGCTTTTCCTGTCCTTACCAAGTCAAAAAACCTATACCCTTCTCCGGAAAGTTCCAACCTTCTTTCATTGAGTATATCTTCCAAAAGCTGTGCTCCTGAACTTGTGATCGCCGGCATATTTACCCTAGCCCTTACTTTATTCAGTTCAGCTCTTGCCCTTGCATTGTCTCCTGTTCTTTGAAAAGCCTCAGCAGCCATCAATAAAACATCCGCATACCTTATCACGCGGTAATTTAGAGGACTGGTGAGGTCATCATCCGGAAGACCTCTTTCATCAAGCCGTTTGATGTACTTATTGTTATAATATCCTGTGTGCCCGCCACCACCGATGGCATAGGTAATGTCATCAGAATTTGGCTGGGAGGCAATAAAAGCTTCAATATCCAATAAGGTAGCAGCCCTTCTGGGATCGTTGTCAGCAAAGGCATCGTATAAATCCTGAGTGGGAAGATTATAGCTATTCCCATCTCCATATAGCGGCCCGTTGTATTGCCTGATTCCATTAAATCCCACAGCGGCATTGCCCTCAAGGCAAACAAGACATCCATAGCTCCCACCTTCCAATCCTGTATATTGGATAGTAAAGACATCTTCATTGATGTTTTCATTGACTAAGAGAAACAACCTGCTATAATCGTTGAAAAGTCCGTAACCCGCCTGATTGGTTGTAATCAAATCCCCCAAAACCGTAGCGGCTTGAGTAAACTTTCCTTGATATAACAAAACCTTACCCATCAAGGCCATCGCTGCACCTTTGGTAATCCTTCCGATAGTTGGATTGGTCCATTGAAGGGTATTGATAGATACCTGAAGGTCCTTTTCAATCTGCTCGTAAACCTGTGCTTTTGGAGTACGATCTGTATTTGGAATTTCATTGATAGACAACCTTTTGTCTACAATCAGAGGTACGTCACCAAAAAAGCTCACCAACACTAAGTAGTAATAAGCTCTCAAAAATGAAGCTTCAGCCAAAATCTGATCCTTACCGTCAAAGTCAATTTTGTCCTTGTTTTCAAAAATGTAATTGGTTCTTGCTATGCCTGCATAATTGAAACGCATGATATCCCTTAGTTCAGCATTAACACCACCATGGGTCATCGTTTCGATTTCGTGCAGACCACGCGAGTCATTCACACTTTCCCCACCTGCAATGGAATTATCAGAGGCGATTTCTCCTATCCATTGGATAAGGTAAGAAGATTGCATCAAGTCATAGGCACCTGTCAAAGCCCTGTTGAAGTCCTCAGGAGTATTGAAGAAGTTCTCCGCATCCTGGGTATATTCAGGCGCTATGTCCAAAAGCTGGTCACATGAAAAAAACATGCTTATGCCTACCAAAATCAATATAAATTTCTTTTTCATGTCAATCAAAATTTAATGTTAATACCTCCCATGATTGTTTTGGCCTGAGGATAAATACCACCGTCAACTCCTGCAAAAAGAGGATTGCCAGAACCTACGTCGGGATCGAAACCCATGTAGCGGGTCAATGTCACAAGGTTATTTGCCGCAATATAAAATCTCAATGAGCTGAGGCCTATTTTACCTGTGATGTCAGCAGGAAGAGTATAACCCAACTGTACATTTCTCAGCCTTAAGTAAGACCCATCTTCTACATAAAAATCGGAAAAAACAGTATTCCTAGTAGCACCGGTGGTCAATCTAGGAACTTCATTTGAGGTTCCCGGTCCTGTCCATCTGTTGATATTATATGCCAACTGATTGGCAAAAGGCTGTTGCCTTTCGTAATTCCTGATGATTTCCTGGCCCAAGGCAGCGAATATATTTGCTGAAATATCAAAACCTTTGAAATCCAAACCGAAATTAAAGCCCATGATGACATCAGGAATCGGCGAACCTACAAATGTCCTGTCGGAATCATCCCCGAAGTTGATCTGACCATCACCGTTTTGATCAACAAATCTCAGGTCTCCGGGCTGTGCACCTTGCTGAACTACCGGACTAGAAGCGATTTCTTCTGCTGTCTGGAAGAGCCCATTAGTCTGATATCCGATAAAATATCCGATAGGAAAGCCTTTCTGAAATCTTGTGGCCACGTTGCCTCCTACGCTAAATCCTGCACCCGGAATGAAGTCAAATCCTTCAGGAACTTTGGTCACTTCATTGTGAAGAAATGTGACGTTATAATCCATCCTGAAATTGACTCCAGTCGGACGGCTTGACCCATATGCCATTTCCAATTCCAATCCTCTGTTTAATACGTCACCGGCATTGATGATCGGTGGTGCACCTCCAGGACCATATGATCCTATAAGTGAGGAAACTTCAGGTTGGAAAAGCAGGTCTCTTGTATTTTTGATAAAATAATTGGTCGTAAAATCAAAATTTCTGAGGAATGTAAAATCTAAACCGATGTTGGTCTGATAGGTGGTTTCCCACTTCAAGTCAGGATTGCTTGTCGTGCCGATAGCTGCACCGTTTTGCAATGAATTATTGAATACATAAGTAGCTTCTCCATTGAGTAGACCCCTGTATCTAAATAGTCCGATTTGGTCATTTCCCGAAATACCAAAGCTGGCCCTAAATTTCATAAAATCTATCACCTTTGAACTGAAGAAAGACTCCTCAGAAAGTACCCAAGCACCGGAAAATGAGGGGAAGTAGCCAAACCGGTTGTTTTCACCAAAATTGGTAGACCCATCTCTCCTAATGATAGCTGAGAAGATATACCGCTGCTCGTAGTCATACTCTCCTCTCAAAAAGACTGAAGTAAGCCTCTGCCTTCCTTGAAATGAACCTACATTGTTGAGGTATCCTCCCTGTGCTTGATTTGCCGAAATGTCGGCAAATTCCAAAGAGTTGTTTGGAATATTAAAACCAATACCATTAAGGCCCAGACTTCTGTTTCCAAGATAAGAAACACCTGCAGTGCTCCTAATCCTATGCACATTGTCAAAAGTCCGATTATAGTTTAGGAACGCCTCAAAGTTGTAATCCAAAAATGTATTTCTTGACTCAAACACATTAGCACCCCTTTCGACTGCAATGTTCCCGATGTTTACTATTACAGGATCGAGGTTTGCATTTGCAGCGGAGTTGGCAAACTTCCCTGTACCGTACCAAACTAAGGGATTGAAAGCTTTGAAGTCGACCATGGCAAAATTATATCCTGCCCTACCAACTAAAGTAAAATGGTCATCTATTTCATATGATATTTCTTCCTTGCCAACGAGTTTGTTAACCCAAGAGTCGTTATATGTATTCTGCAATTGTGCCAATGGATTGATGATGTCCGCGACATTGTCAAGGTAGGAAAACCTCCCGTTTGTAAAAACAGGCTCTGTAGGATAGGCATTCACTGTATTGTAAAGTACCGACCCGATTCCTCCCTGAGCAATTCCATTGCTGTATTCATGCGTATAAAGCAATACATTGGTAAGTTTTACCCTTGGAGCCAATTCAGTTATAAAGTTTAGTCTAGCATTATATCTTTGAAAATTGGCTTTTGGACCTCCCACTATACCTTGCTGGGAAAAATATGAACCTCCGATAGAGTAGGAAGATTTGGCAGAACCTCCGGTTACGGTCAGGTTATAATCTTGAATAGGTGCATTTTCAAAAATTTCGTTCTGCCAGTTGGTACCTTCTCCCAAACTAGTGTTGTTGAAAGGTATTGCTTGACCACCTGCTGCAAAAGCTTCATTCTTAAGAATTGCATATTCTCTCGCATTCAGAAGGTCAAGTTTCCTTGCTGTCTGCTGAACTCCATAAAAAGCGGAAAAATCCAATGAGGCTTTGGTGTTGACAGATCCTTTTTTGGTTTCAATCAGAACCACTCCATTGGCTGCCCTTACACCATAAATACCTGCTGTTCCATCTTTCAATACGTTTATGGATTCGATATCATCAGGATTGAGGGCATTAAGACCGGCTGCATCATAGATAACTCCATCCACCAAAATGAGAGGATTGTTGTTACCAAAAGTTCCAATTCCCCTTATCCTGATGTTGGAAGATCCACCCGGCGCGCCAGAGTTGGTAGAAATACTCACACCTGCCAATTGACCCTGCAGTGCCTGATCTACCCGAGGCATGTTCATTTTAGCAATTTCTTCTCCTTTTACAGAAGATACGGCCCCTGTGAGTTCCTTTTTGGTAGCTGTACCATAACCTACTACAATTACCTCATTTAGGGAACTGATTTCAAATGGCATAGTAACTTCGACCTGAAGACTGGAATTTACCTTTACCAATTGTGTTTTGAAGCCTATAAAGCTCAATTTGAGCTCATCGCCTTCTTTACCCTCTAAGGTAAAATTACCATCCATGTCTGATATGGTTCCGAGGAGAGTGCCTACTTTCAAAATATTGACTCCGGGGAGTGTTTCTCCTTTTTCATCAACGACTTTGCCTTTGATCATCCCTGTCTGTCCAATGGCACAAAAATGGATAATCATGGCAAAACTCAACCATAAAATTTTTTTCATAAACATACTTTGGATTTAATTGTCAACTATTCCAAATCACGTCATAATTAAAAGAGCTACAAAAAAATACACTACATCAATACTACATCAACACTACTTCACCTACTTCACAAAAACTCAACGGAATAAGAAAAAATGTAGAATTAAAGCCAATGAATTAAGGTTTGTGGTCTAAAGACCAACTCACCAAAGTAAAAAAAAATATACATCAAAGAGAAAATTCATATCTTGGAATTGACAATACCCAAAATATGAAATACGCTTTTCTAATATCAATCCTGAGCATGATTGCTTTGGATATTCATGGACAGATTCCCGGACTGCCGATTTCAAAATTTTATTCCAGCAAGGAGTATCAGGGAGGGATCCAGAACTTTGCCATTTCTCAAAGTGAATCAGGTTTAATTTATGTTGCCAATAATTTTGGTCTTTTGGAATATGATGGTACCACCTGGAGAAGATTCTCCCTTCCGAACAGTACGAAAATAAGAGATGTTTCCATAAATGAGAATGGGAATATCTATGTGGCCGGTCAGGGAGAATTTGGTTATTTCCAAACAGACGCACTGGGATTTCTGAAGTACCATTCTTTATTGAACTTACTGCCTGACGCCTACAAAAATCTAGAGGAAATTTGGAAAATATTTTTCCTTCACGACAAAATTATTTTCTGCACATTTCAAGAGGTATTTACTTTCTCCGACAGCCATGAGTTGATTTCTATAATCGAAAACAAACCGGAATTTGAGAGTTTTCACCTTTCCAATAACAGGGTTTTTGCCAATAAAATCCAAAACGGACTCCATATTCTCGAAAACGGAAAGTTTTATGCTGAGGACTTCGGCGATACTTTCAAAGAAAAACTGGTCACGGGAATAATTTCTCAGGGAAACAGCCAAAAGCTTGTTTTTACCCGAGACCATGGAATATATTCCTCCAGCCCGGCAGGTGTTGTCAAATGGGAAAATGAAGTTCCTTCAACCTCAAAAATAAACGAGGCTATCAGGCTCAAAAACGGAAACCTTGCAATAGGTACACAAAGCAACGGCCTATTTGTCCTCAATGATTCAGGAAACATTATCCTACATATGGACAAGGAAAATGGACTCCAAAACAATTCAGTCATTTCCCTTTTTGAAGACATTTCGGGAAACCTTTGGATAGGACATAATAATGGAATTACATTATTAGAACTTAGCCTTCCATTTAGGCTGATCGATCAGTATGCAGGACTACCTGGGACAGGATATAATGCCATAAACCATAAAGGATCCATTTATTACGGAACCAACAATGGCCTTTCTGTACAGAAATTTGAAAAGGAAAAACCACTTCCTATTGAAGCTATCTCTGGTTCCTCAGGACAAGTGTACCGTATAAGCGAAATCCAGGACAAATTACTGATGGCACATAATGACGGGGCATTTACAATCAAAGATTATAGAGCAATTCCTGCAGGTGGATTTGGTGGTGTCTGGAATTTCCAATCGTTGAAAGACCGTCCAGATCTCGTTATTGCGGGGAGTTACAATGGCTTGTTACTTTACGGGTTTGAAAGAGAGCAGCTGAAATTTTTGAGAAAGCTAAAAGGATTTGACGAATCCTCGCGGATCTTGGAGCAGGATATGGATGGTACCATATGGATGACTCATGGGTACAAAGGTGTATACCGACTTCGCCCTAATAAGGAATTGGATTCTCTCGATGTGAAGTATTATGGAACGGAATCCGGCTTACCGACAAGTCTCCTGATATCAGTTTGGAAAATCAACAACCGACTGATTTTCTCCACAGAATATGGGATTTATAGCTACAATGCCCAAGAGGATAAATTTGAAAAAGACCAGTTTTTTGCCAAATACTTTGATTACGATTTCTTGGCTACAAGCATGGTAGAAGATCCTTTGGGAAATATATTTTTTATAGGTGACAAAGAAGTCGGAGTTTTAGAGAAGCAGATCAATGGATCTTATGTCAAAAACCACCAAATCTTCAACAAGATCATCCCATTTCTAAACGATGACCTACAAAACATATCATTAATCAGATCCAACGAAGTGCTTTTCGCTGCCAATGACGGTTTCATTTGGTACAAATTGGAAAATAAAACACCCTCGACACCTTCATTTCCTGCTATCATCAGGGCAGTCTACCTTACCGGTCAATCGGATTCCCTGGTTTTTCACGGCAACTACCAGCCATTGGATACCGAATTTGCCGGAAAAGAGGAAAGTACCTACCCTGCCTTTGCCTATGATGCGGCCAATGTCAGGTTTGAATTCAGTAATCCCATCCCAAACAATGAAAACTCCACCCAATTTCAGTTTTGGCTGGAGGGGTTTGAAGAAGAATTTGGAGAATGGACCTATAAAAGAGACAAAGCCTACACCAACCTGCGTGAGGGAAAATACACCTTCCATGTCAGAAGCAAAAACATCTATGGACAAATTAGTGATGCCAACACCTATTCTTTTAAAGTCTCCCCTCCTTGGTATAGATCTGCATTGGCCTTCCTGATTTATTTCATGTTGTCAATGGCCACTGCTTACGCTATTTTCAGACTTGTCGAAAAAAGATACCACAAAAAAACCATAAGAATTACGGATTCCCAGAGGAAAGCCCTCATCCAAAAAGAAACTGCCCTTAAAAATTCACAAGAAGAAATAGAGAAGTTAAGGAATGAAAAACTTGAGTCTGAAATACAGGCCAAAGACAAAGAACTGGCTTCAGCAACAATGCATCTGATCAATAAAAATGGATTTATTGACCAAACAAAAACCCACCTTAACTCCATCATCAAGAAAAGTAAAAATCAGGAAGTCAAAAGCGAGATTGAAAAAGTCATCCTCAGCATTGATAAAAATATAGCCGGAGACAAGGATTGGGAGCAATTTGAAATCCACTTCGATCAGGTCCATGGAGATTTTATGACCCGTTTCAAAAAACAATACCCCGACCTCAGCCCGCAGGAAATCAAACTTAGCGCTTACCTGAGGATGAATCTATCTTCCAAAGAAATCGCCTACCTGATGAACATCTCTACCCGGGGCATTGAAATCGCAAGGTACCGACTCCGCAAAAAAATGCAGCTCGAAAGGACAGCTAACCTGCAGGAGTTTATATTAAAGTTTTGATTTGAGATTTGAGATTTGAGACAAAAAAAACCTGCTCCGGTTTTCAGAGCAGGGTTTTATTAAAGGGAATATTTATTAAGAATTGATCATTCTGAATTCTAAGGCCTGTTCTCCACACTTTAAATTTTGCTGATTTTATCAATATTATGGATGAAAACTAGGAAGAGGTTGCTGTTGACTGTCGTCCGTAGTCTGTTGACAACAATAACCAATAACCCAATAACCTATTCCCCACCTTTCACCCAAAAGCATGGATATCCAGTTTTTTTGGGCTCCGGCTTTTGCCTGTGATGGATTCATACGCTTTGTAAAGCAGGACGAGTTGCAGGATTTCGAAAATGGTGAAAACAAACAATCCGGGAATAGCCAAAATGATGCTCAAGAAAGCGATTCCTGAAATGATGCTTAATATCCCTGTGACCAAGGCAAAAGACCCGAATTCAGTTTGATACCTGATCAATCCCAAGCCAAAAACAATGTAAAGCGCCCCAAAAAGAATGGCTTTGGAGAACTGAATAGATTGCCATACTGAGGCATTATTGAATCCATAAATGTCTGCTGCCACACCAAAGCATGTTGCAATGATCAACAAAATACTTGCAGCTTTAACAATCATATTTGGTTTGATCAGACTCAACCTGTAAAATCCAAAAGTGAAAACCCCAAAAGTAAGCATAATACCGATCTTGATGGCGATATACCAAGGTGCCGCTTCCGGACTGATCTCCTCCCCCGCTTCCCAAAGTCCATAATCAAATACACCTTCCACAAAAGCCAATAGGAAATACACGATTCCTACAAAAAAGGCTGTTTTTAGAAACGCTGCTTTCCCGATTATTTCAGGACTGATGGCAGTATTTTCTTCAGTGGTATGTTGGATTTCTTTGAAATCATATCCCAATACCTCAAGAATACTTTTGATGGTATAAGTCCTCGGGGTCACTTCCCCGGCTTCGATACGCTGAATGGTGCGCACGTTGATATTGCATAGCTCCACAAGTTCTTCCTGTGTCAATCCTTTGGCCTTTCTCAGTTCGAGAATCTTTTGGCCCAATTCCGGTTGTTTCATGATAATAGGGTTTTGTTTTACCATGGCAAGTTGGATTGATTTTGACAAATATAAGCCGAAAAATGGGCGGATTAAACCCGACATTAACACGGCATTTGAGAATTAGACTTAAGATGTGAGATATGAGACGTGAGATGTGAGACGTGAGATTCTCTAAAATTTCGAATCAGATTAAATTCAACACTTTGACTAAAGTGACCTGAATTTCAGAAATTTCATCTTCATTTAAAATCCCGATTTTCTTAATCAGTCTTTGTTCTGATAAACTTTTGATTTTAAAACAATCGGCAAAAGACTCTTTTTCCAATCCGTTGCTTTGACTGGGTTTCAATTCTACCATCCACTCCTGTTTGGTTTTTAATGCATCGGTAAGTGGAACCACAATTTTAATAGGAAGTTTGCCTACTGAATCGTGATTCACAATGATCGCAGGACGGGTTTTTCTAATTTCTTGTCCAACCTGAGGCTCAAAATTAACAAGCCAAACTTCACCATATTTCATAAATCGAGGATTTCTAGGTCAATACTGCCCAATTCAATTTCCTCCTTGGAATAGAAATCTTTAATTCGCTCCTCTCCTGCCTGTTCTTCCATTTTTGCATAAATTTTCTCTTTGTTCCTTTTGACCTCTGCCAATTTTACCTGAAATATGGAAGTATTAGCAGGTCGGATCACAATTCCATCTCCATTGTCTTCGATGACCACATCAGTAAGGTTATATTTTTCTATCAGTGTTTTAGGCAAAATCACCCCACTGCTGTTTCCGATCTTTCTGACTTTTGTTTCCATGTACGATTATACGAAAATGTAATAACTTGTTATAACAATAATTGAAAAATTCTAAATTCATAGAATTGAAAATCTTTTCAATTGTCATTTATTATCAAATGAGAATGATATACTTAATTTGGTATTTTTACCTTTTCAAAACGGTATATTTTCCCTATATTTGAATTCTAAATTTCTTCCTTTATGGGTGTTACTTCAATTCCGAAATTCAGCAAATCGCATGTTCCTGCCATTGGCAACGACATCGACATCTTGTTTTTTATCAAAAATGAGGAAGTAGATCTGCAATACCTTAACTACCTAAAGGAGATTACTTCATTCAGCGATGAGGTGATAGCCCATTGGCTGGATGTCAGTGTCAAGACGCTGAGGAACTATCGCAAATCTGAATCTGACCTAAAAGAGAGCTTAAAAGAACATTTGGTTTTGCTTTTGTCCCTCTACCAACACGGAACAGATGTATTTGGAAATGCAGAAAACTTCGACAAATGGCTCGATACCAAGAATTACTTTTTTGACAACCAAGCTC
The DNA here is from genome assembly GCF_022538055.1 of Cognataquiflexum nitidum. Lineage (GTDB taxonomy): Bacteria > Bacteroidota > Bacteroidia > Cytophagales > Cyclobacteriaceae > Cognataquiflexum > Cognataquiflexum nitidum. Next base: position 106,268 of record NZ_JAKZAM010000012.1, read on the forward strand.
CAAAGGATTATCTAAGCACTTCGTCCGGAATCAGGTTTACTGATGACAGGTTGACGGCCATGGAATATGGCGATAACGTGTAGATATGTTGGCTTATCGAATCAGCAAGGCAAAATATGCCGAAAAACTTGAAGCTTCGGGTGCAGCAAACAGATGGAATAAAGCCGGGCAATTTGTAATCTATGCTTCGGAAAGTAGGGCTTTGGCAAGTTTGGAATTGGTGGTTCACCGGTCAGCAATCATCCAATCCGAAACTTACAAGCTAATGGTAATAAAAATCCCAACTGAAAATCAGGAAATGGTCCGGGAAATACAGCTTTCCGACCTTCCACCGAATTGGAATACCCTACAATCCTACCCCCGCCTTCAGGAAATCGGAAGCGCTTGGTTTGAAAAAAACGAAAGTCTGATACTCAAAGTCCCTTCAGCACTGATCCCTCAAGAGCATAATTTTGTCATCAACACAAAGCATGATTCATTCTCCACCAATGTCAAACTTATTGGCTTGGAAGATTTTTATTGGGATGGGAGGTTGTTTTGACTATCAATAGTCAAGTAATACCAAAACATTTGATTCTAAATCCTCAGGCAGTTTTATCCTTTTTTCTACACCTATTTTCGAATCATTCAATTCATAAAACTTATTAATTTGGTCAGCAGAATGGTAGTACCACGCATGCTTGTCTGAATTTCCGCTAAAGAAAATTGTAGAAGGCAATGGCTTTAGGTTGTTCTTAACGGTCTTATAAAGAGTAGCCCTTTGATTTTCCAAATCCACCAAAAGGTAATGGGGCTTGTTTTCATAACTCAGCCCAAACAAAATCAATCCCTCCCCCAATTTTACTCCATCAGAAAGCTGTTTGTATCCTTCAAAGTCATTGTAAAACCTCAACCTTTCCACGGGATGTAAATCCTTCGATTGATTGAGGTCAATAAATTGAGTACCAAAATCTATTTTGAATGATTCATGTTTTTCTCCTGAAAAAAGATAGATAGAATCAAGGCCGGGATTGTAATGGACAAATTGTTCTTCATTTATTTTGACAAAAAAACTACCCGAAAAAGGTGATTCGGCTAACTTAGGGTTAAATGAAATCAAACCCTTTGGCTCTTTTCCACTATGAGATAAAAAAGACAATTGGAATGGAAAATCAGGGTTCTCGATCATGTGGTACAGAAAAATCCCATTCTGATTAATCAAAAAGGCAGATGCCGGATTAGAAATAGAAATTTCATCCAACAACTTAAGTTGAAAATCAAAAAGATAGATCTTCCTCTTGTTCCCGTCCAAAACATAGATTTTCTCTTCAAACACAGCAAAGTCATCGAAGTAACCCATAGCCAAAGGATCATCTCCGAAATCATCTTTACTTGCCATGAATTCACCTTGCCGGTTAAACACTTTGATGGATTTCAGCAAATCAAAATCAGTAAGGACAATCACTGAATCGGTAACAACCAATTTATCGATCTGTCCTATGAGTTGATTTTGATCAAAAAGGACAGTCTCAAGATTTGAAAAATAGGTCCCGAGTTGCAGGGCCTCTTCAAATTTGCTTAAAGAAATTAATCCTGAAGTTTTTTTATCGGGACTTTTGCAGGAAAAAGCCCCAATGAAAAGTGAAGTCAAGAATATGGTGGTTTTTAAATACCTACATTTCATAGCTTGAAGATTTTCCTAGAGAATATGTCACACGTAAAAATTAACTTAAAATTTCAACTAAAGAAAACTTAAAAATCAAAAAATTGGAAATAAAAATTTCATACTTTCTTCTTTACAATATCCCCAAAACATGCTTCAATGCCGGATTGCGATTTTCGGTTTTCCATACGGCAAAAAGTTCTGTATGCTGCGGAATCCCTTTGATTTCGATAAACTTCACTTTCAGATCATAACCTTCCTTTAGCGAACTCGGCACAATTGCCACACCAAGCCCCGCTTCTACCAACTTGAAAATGGTCAGCGCATGGACCGATTTGTGCGAAATCTTGGGTGTAAATCCCCTGTCCTCGCAGATACTCATGATTTTATCATAATAAATGCTGCTGTAATCACTTGAAAATAAGATGAACGGCTCTTCCTGAAGTTGGCCGACATGCTCAAAAGTAGCCGCATCAATCGGGTGGCTAAGCGGCAATACCAATGAAAAAGTATCCCGATGCACTGCCTTCATGCTGAGTCCATGCGGTACCCGCGCCAACCTGACAAAACCCAAATCGAGCTTGTCTTTTTCGAGCATTTCCACCTGAAGGTGGTTGCTCAACTCTTCCAGATTGGTCTGAATTCCGGGAAATTCCCTGCTCAGGCGAACCAACAAATCAGGAATGACCTGATGTGCTGCCGAACCCAAAAACCCGATCCGCAATTCCCCAACTTTTCCTGCCGCAATACTTTTGATCTGCTGGGTAGTGAGCTCCAGATGGTTGAAAATGAAATCAACCTCACTTTTTAGGAATTCTCCGGCGGCAGTCAGGGTCACAGATCTTTTAGTACGGTAAAAAAGCTCCACCTCCAAAATCTCCTCCATCTGCCTGATCTGCCTGCTGAGTCCCGGTTGGGAAATAAAGAGCCGCTCAGCTGCCTTTCTGAAGTTCAGTTCGTCGGCCACGGCTCGGAAATATTCCAAGTGTCTGAGTTCTAAATTCATATTATTTTCCGCAATGACCCAAAGTCGCAAAGGTTTTTAAATAGATATTCGTTCGCCAAAATTTGAATTACTGTCAATTGTACCCAATCAGTATTCCAACACTTTTCAATTTTGCATTCTAAATCAAAATCTAAAGAAATTTTTTAATAACTCAAAGTTATCAATTATTAACAATATTGGTATTAATAAGTATTGAAGATAATGGGTAATTTTGGATTATCCCACAAAGACACGGAGGCACAAAGAAAAAAATTAAAGCATCTCGCAAAGACGCAGAGACGCAAAGGAAAAGAGAAAGTAATCGAATTCCATAATATCTGTTGAAGGACTAAAAGCTTCCCTTTTTCATTTCGAACGTAGAGAGAAATCTTTTGAATGAATAAAAAACAGACCTCTCCTCCGTCGAGGTGACAAGGTTAAGTGAATAGCAATCTTCACGAAATCCCCCTCACTCTCGCGCCTCTGCGTCTTTGCGTGAGCTAAAAATCCCAGAATCAACCCACCATGAAAAATACCTTCCATTACGGCCAAGACCGACTCACTGCATCACTTGCACTCGCCATTTGCAGGGGCAACATCAAAGGCATCATTTCTACGGATAGCCGTGAAAAAATCAAAGCAAGCAGTCAGGCTGTCGAAAAAATAGTCAGCAAAGGCCAACCCGTTTATGGCATCAACACTGGCTTCGGGCCATTGTGCACGACGATGATCTCTCCGGAGCAAACCAAAAAACTCCAGGAAAACCTTCTGAAAAGCCATGCTGTCGGCCTCGGAGAACCCATCCCCATCGAAATCGCCAAACTGATGTTGGTGCTGAAAACCCATGCTTTGACACAGGGATTTTCTGGAATTCAGGAAAGTACTTTGGACAGAATCCTTTTTTTCATTGAAAACAACATTGTCCCTGTTGTGCCCAAACAAGGTTCTGTGGGTGCTTCCGGGGATTTAGCACCGCTTTCACACTTGTTTTTGCCTTTGATCGGATTAGGAAAAGTCCATTTCAAAGGTGAAATAATATCAACAGCCAAACTTTTTCAACAACTTGATTTGGAACCCATTCACCTTGGACCAAAAGAAGGGCTAGCCCTGATCAACGGCACACAATTCATTGCTGCTTTTGGAGTGATGGTGGTGGACAGATTTTACAATATCCTTGCCCATGCCGACATCACCGGGGCAATGATGTTGGAGGGATTGTTGGGTTCTACCAAGCCATTCAGTGCAGACCTCCACCAACTCCGCCCTTATGCCGGAAACCAACATGTCGCCCAATCGATCCTGAATCTGCTTCATGAGTCGGAAATTGTCCATTCCCATGCGGCCTGTGCGCGGGTTCAGGATCCATATTCTTTGCGCTGTATGCCGCAGGTTCACGGTGCTTCCCGCAATGCTTGGCTTCACCTGAAGCAAATGATCGAGACCGAGATCAATTCCGTCACGGACAATCCCGTCGTCTTTGACGAAAACCATACCATCAGTGGGGGGAATTTCCACGGCCAACCTATTGCCATGCCATTGGATTATGCCTGTTTGGCTGCTTCCGAAATCGGCAATATCTCCGACCGTAGGATTTACCTTTCTTTGGAAGGCGATACTCCGGGTGTTCCAAAACTGTTGTTGAAAGAAACAGGGTTGAATTCCGGGTTTATGATTCCCCAATACAGCACTGCGGCATTGGCGAGTGAAAACAAGGGGCTGTGTTTTCCCTCCTCGGCAGACAGCATTCCAACCTCTTTGGGACAGGAAGACCATGTAAGTATGGGCAGTATTGGGGCGAGAAAGGCATTGCAGGTGATTGAGAATGTGGAAAAAATCCTTGGAGTTGAACTTTTCTGCGCGGCACAGGCAGTGGACTTTCATGCTCCTTTGAAGTCCGGCAAAATCATGACCGCACTCTATGAACATGTCCGAACCAAAATCCACCATGTCACCGAAGATCAGATTATGTATGAAGACATGGAGATAGCGATTGACATCATCCGAAGCGGAGAATTGCTAACTTTAGCAAAGGAAGTGGCAGCAAGAGAAGGATTGGAATTGGAGACAAAGTGGTCGGAGGAGTTTGATTGCTTCTAGTTCAAGTCTTCAGACTTGGACTCAAACCCACATAGTTCAAGTCTTCAGACTTGGACTTCCCTTCGACCAAATAGTTCAAGCCTTCAGACTTGGACCAATCGGTAAAAGAAAGCTTTTCCAAAGTTCAAAACTTTGGAAAAGATCTCAGTTTAATTGAAAATTCCAAAAAGAAAAATGGTTGGCTTGGACCAAATAGTTCAAGTCTTCGGACTTGGACTTCCCTTCGACCAAATAGTTCAAGCCTTCAGACTTGGACCAATCGGTAAAAGAAAGCTTTTCCAAAGTTCAAAACTTTGGAAAAGATCTCAGTTTAATTGAAAATTCCAAAAAGAAAAATGGTTGGCTTGGACCAAATAGTTCAAGTCTTCAGACTTGGACTTCCCTTCGACCAAATAGTTCAAGCCTTCAGACTTGGACCAATCGGTAAAAGAAAGCTTTTCCAAAGTTCAAAACTTTGGAAAAGATCTCAGTTTAATTGAAAATTCCAAAAAGAAAAATGGTTGGCTTGGACCAAATAGTTCAAGTCTTCAGACTTGGACTTCCCTTCGACCAAATAGTTCAATTCTTCGGACTTGGACTTCGCTTCGACCAAATAGTTCAAGTCTTCAGACTTGGACCAATCGGTAAAAGAAAGCTTTTCCAAAGTTCAAAACTTTGGAAAAGATCTCAGTTTAATTGAAAATACCAAAAAGAAAAATGGTTGGCTTGGACCAAATAGTTCAAGTCTTCGGACTTGGACTTCCCTTCGACCAAATAGTTCAAGCCTTCAGACTTGGACCAATCGGTAAAAGAAAGCTTTTCCAAAGTTCAAAACTTTGGAAAAGATCTCAGTTTAATTGAAAATTCCAAAAAGAAAAATGGTTGGCTTGGACCAAATAGTTCAAGTCTTCGGACTTGGACTTCCCTTCGACCAAATAGTTCAATTCTTCGGACTTGGACTTAGGAATTGGACTTAGGAATTGGACTCTCTAATTCGCAGTCTAAGACTGCATTATAAGGGTCCAAGTCAGAGACTTGAACCACCGAGAACTAGTTCAAGTCTTCGGACTTGGACTTCCCATCGACAAACTAGTTCAAGTCTTCAGACTTGGACCAATCGGTAAAAGAAAGCTTTTCCATAGTTCAAAAATTTTGGAAAAGATCTCAGCTTAATTGAAAATTCCAAAAAGAAAAATGGTTGGCTTCGACCAAATAGTTCAAGCCTTCAGACTTGGACCAATCGGTAAAAGAAAGCTTTTCCAAAGTTCAAAACTTTGGAAAAGATCTCAGTTTAATTGAAAATACCAAAAAGAAAAATGGTTGGCTTGGACCAAATAGTTCAAGTCTTCGGACTTGGACTTCCCTTCGACCAAATAGTTCAATTCTTCGGACTTGGACTTAGGAATTGGACTTAGGAATTGGACTCTCTAATTCGCAGTCTAAGACTGCATTATAAGGGTCCAAGTCAGAGACTTGAACCACCGAGAACTAGTTCAAGTCTTCGGACTTGGACTTCCCCTCGACAAACTAGTTCAAGTCTTCGGACTTGGACCAATCGGTAAAAGAAAGCTTTTCCAAAGTTCAAAACTTTGGAAAAGATCTCAGTTTAATTGAAAATACCAAATATAAATATGGTTAATTCGGAACAATTAACCAGTTAACCAAATAAACAATTAACCAAAAAAATGCCCATCTACACCCTCATCGGCCCGATACGACAACTCCTGACCATGCGTGGATTGGAGGCAAAAGGCCCTTTGCAAGACAGCCAACTTGAAATCATTACCGAAGCCGGGATATTTTTGAAGGATGAAAAGATACATGAAATCGGGAGTTATTGGGAAATCTATCCGGAAGCCCAGTCCATCGGTGCCAAAATGGAAACCTTGCAAGGCGACTTTGTTGCGCTTCCCGGGTTTGTGGATTGCCATACACATATCTGTTTTGCCGGAAGCCGGGCAAAAGATTTCGCGATGCGCAATACCGGAAAATCCTACCTTGAAATCGCCAATTCGGGAGGTGGAATCTGGGATACCGTTACCCAAACGAGGAAAGCGGCCTTGGAACAATTGGTAAAACTTACTGTCAAAAGAGCCAACCGTCATCTCACCGATGGTGTCACCACCATTGAGGTCAAAAGTGGCTATAGCCTTTCTGTGGCTGAAGAAATCAAAATGCTCCAAGCCATCAAACAGGCAAATTCGGAAACTGCAGCAGACTTAGTACCCACTTGCCTTGCTGCCCATATCTGTCCAAAGGATTTTGAAGGTTCAGCAAAAGAATACCTGGAAACAATCAGCGAGGAATTATTTCCTATTTTGAAATCTGAAAACCTCAGCAACCGGATCGATGCCTTTATTGAAGATTCGGCTTTCAGCCCTCAGGATATCGCAGACTATTTCCAAAAAACCAAAGACTTTGGATTCGATATCACAGTCCATGCAGACCAATTCCATGTCGGCGGTTCAGCGGTGGCGGTGGCATATGGCGCCATTTCAGCAGATCATCTGGAAGCAAGTTCTGAAAAGGAAATTGCATTGATTGCCAATTCGGATACCGTTGCCGTGGCATTGCCAGGCGCATCGATCGGTTTGGGAATGGCTTTTACACCTGCCCGAAAACTCCTTGACTCCGGCGCTTCCTTAGCCATTGCCTCAGATTGGAATCCCGGTTCGGCACCGATGGGAGATTTGCTGATGCAGGCATCCATATTGGGAACATTCGAAAAACTCAGCAATGCGGAAGTCTTAGCCGGAATTACCTTCCGGGCCGCAGATGCAATTGGTTTGTCCGACAGGGGAAGTATTGCTGTGGGAAAATTGGCGGATATCCTTCTTTTCCAAACTTCAGATTACCGGGAAATAACTTACCATCAAGGGAGATTGAAGCCGAAGATGGTATTTAAAAGGGGAGTAAAAATTTAGATATTAATTGATATTGGATATTGATGGATATTCACCGCAAAGGTGAAGCATAATATCCAAAAATTGTATTAAAAACTATCTAAAGACCTTTCCTTGTCACTTCGACGAAAGGAGAAGTCTTTGATCCAAATTCTAGAAAAAGATTTCTCTCTGAGTTACCAATGACATATTTCGAGGGCGTCACCTTGAGTGAAGCGAAGGGTCTCACCAAAAAAAAAAAGATCCTTCAGCCGTTACACCCTACCAATGACATGAATATCTTGGACGTCACACTGAACGCAGTGAAGCGTCTCAGGTAAGGGGGATTCTTCACCTCCGCAAGCTCCGGTTCAGAATGACGAAACACCAACCGTCATTCCCTTTCTGAACATATTAAAATGTTAAGGACTCAGAGTGACAATTCCGAAAACCTGACAACAATTAGAACCATTACAACAATTACAACCACTACAACATTTACAACCAAATCAACCAATGATCTTCCAAGACCAAATCCTCCAAGGCATCCCCTCCACCCTTCCGGCAAGAAAATCACCTGATCCTAGTTTTAGCCATGCGCCAAAAAGAAAGGATATTTTAAGCCCTGAGGAGAAGAAACTGGCTTTGAGAAATGCGCTAAGGTACTTCCCAAAGGCCTGGCATGAGGAATTGGCAAAGGAATTTTTTGAAGAATTACAGCAATACGGGAGGATATACATGTACCGCTTTATGCCGGACTATGAGATGCGGGCAAGGACAATTTCTGATTATCCAGCTAAATGTCAACAAGCGGCAGCGATCATGTTGATGATCCAAAACAACCTCGACCCTGCTGTGGCCCAACATCCTCAGGAACTCATCACCTACGGAGGCAACGGTGCAGTTTTTCAAAATTGGGCGCAATACCTCCTTACCATGAAGTACCTCGCCGAGATGACTGAGGAACAAACTTTGCACATGTATTCCGGCCATCCGATGGGACTTTTTCCTTCCTCCAAAGATGCTCCGCGAATAGTCGTCACCAACGGCATGATGATACCAAACTACTCCAAACCGGATGATTGGGAGAAATACAATGCCCTCGGCGTGACACAATATGGACAGATGACTGCAGGTTCTTATATGTATATCGGTCCTCAGGGTATTGTCCACGGCACCACCATTACGGTGATGAATGCCTTCCGTAAAAAACTTGGCCCTGCCATAAATCCCAAAGGTAAAGTCTTCCTGACAGCGGGTTTGGGAGGCATGTCTGGTGCACAACCAAAAGCAGGAAATATTGCAGGATGCATCACGGTCTGTGCCGAAGTCAATCCGAAAGCTGCACATAAACGCCATGAACAAGGTTGGGTGGATGAATTGATAACTGACTTGGATAATCTGGTGCTCCGGGTGCGTCAGGCTCAGCAAAACGAGGAAGTGGTTTCAATCGCCTTCCTTGGCAATGTCGTGGATGTTTGGGAGAAATTTGACCAGGAAAATATCACCATCGAACTCGGTTCTGACCAGACTTCCCTCCACAATCCTTGGGCAGGCGGATATTATCCGGTGAGTTTGGATTTTGAGGAAGCCAATGAAATGATGGCTAAAGAACCCGAAAAATTCAAAACCAAAGTTCAGGAATCCCTCCGCCGACATGCTGCTGCAGTCAACAGACATGCTGCAAAAGGCACCTACTTTTTTGATTATGGAAATGCATTTTTATTAGAAGCTTCCCGTGCCGGAGCCGATGTGATGGCTGCCAATGGTATTGATTTTAAATACCCTTCCTATGTACAGGATATTTTGGGACCGATGTGTTTTGATTATGGATTTGGTCCTTTCCGTTGGGTCTGCACCTCAGGGAAACCTGAAGACCTTGCCAAAACCGACCAAATAGCTGCCGAAGTACTCAAACAAATCAAAACCTCAGCCCCTTCAGAAATACAGCAACAGCTTCAGGACAATATTACTTGGATCGAGGAAGCCGGAAAAAATAAATTGGTGGTAGGTTCACAGGCGAGAATCCTTTATGCAGATGCAGAAGGCAGGATCGAAATCGCCAAAGCTTTCAATGCCGCGATCCAATCTGGAGAAATCTCTGCTCCGATTGTACTCGGCCGTGACCACCACGATGTCAGCGGCACGGATTCCCCCTTTCGGGAAACGAGCAATATCTATGACGGCAGCAAATTCACCGCTGACATGGCCATCCACAATGTGATCGGTGACAGTTTCCGTGGGGCAACTTGGGTCTCCATCCACAACGGTGGCGGTGTAGGTTGGGGGGAAGTAATCAACGGTGGATTCGGCTTGCTGCTCGACGGAAGCAAGGAAGCTAACTGCAGACTCCAATCCATGCTCTTTTACGATGTCAACAACGGCATCTCCCGTAGGGCTTGGGCAAGAAATGATAAAGCATTATTTGCGATCAGGAGGGAAATGGAAAGGACCCCGGGGCTGAAGGTGACGCTGCCGGAGATGGTGGATGAGGAGGTTTTGAATGATTTGGGTTTTGGGAAATAAGAAAAAAGTGAATCAAATCAGAATGCAAACATCAAACCAATATTCCGATAAAAACCCTAAATCTGGGATTGTCTTTTGCCTGTTCGCATGGCATTTCCAAAAAAATCTTGCAATTTGAAAGTGAATTCTCAGCCCATTGTTACAATGAGATTGATCGCCGTTATCTTATTTTTATTTCCCCTTCTAAGTTATGCTCAGACCGTATGCTCTCCAGAAAGTCGTGGAAGACTGGAATCCATTCTAAAGGGGCTTTCATCAGAGGATCTTTCACAAAAATCTTTGAATGACCTGAACATCGAAATAGGCCTTAGGTTTCTTGAAACCGCCTATGTAGAAAAGACCCTTGAAATACCGGGAGACGAAAAACTCGTCATTGACCTTATGGGATTGGATTGCACTACTTTTCTTGAGTCTGTCATCACTCTGTCAAGACTTGCTTCGCAAAATAGCTTTTTCATAAGCAGCTATGAAAAGGAACTTGAGTTTTTGCGCTACAGGGGAGGAACCAACAAAGGATATCCTTCCAGATTGCACTATTTTTCAGACTGGATTTATGAGAATGAGCAAAAGGGGATTTTGAAGGACATCACACAAGAGATCGGGGGAAGGATCTATGAAAACAACCCGTATTTCATGTCAGCCAACCCAAAATTCTATCCACAGTTGGTAAATGCTGATTTTGTCCGCCAACTCCAAATCACTGAGGAAGCCATTTCCCACAGGCAATACCATTTCATTCCCAAAGATGAAATCCATTTGCATGAAACAAAAATCCAGTCCGGCGACCTGATTGCCATCACCACTTCTATGACCAATCTTGATATAGTGCATGTGGGATTTGCGATCGAAAGGCAGGGAAGAATTCATTTGATGCATGCAAGTTCCGGTTCGATGAAGGTGGAAATCTCTGTAAAACCCCTTGAAGATTATATCAAAAGCAACAAATCCCAGTCCGGAATCATGGTTTGCCGATTAGAAAAGCCTAATCGGTAATTTTGTTCAAATCTTTAATTAGCCCTTCTTTAAATTCAAATGGAAATAAAATGCGCGAGTAAGATTGTTTGTTCCATCTTAGTAATACTAATTTTTACCAATTCGATTCTTGCTCAAGAGATTGACATTAGGAGAAAAACGAACTTTGGAAACACAGAAATATACCTTCCTCCTATAGAAGGATACCGCGAATGTTATTTAGAACCTACAGTAAAACAAATTGCAGATGGGACAGAAGTACCTTCAAATATGGTCCTTGGGTTTTATTTAAATAATCGAACTTTTGAAAAAATAGGCAGTTCGGAACTTTCACGTTTTGATGACTATTTTAAAATATACGGAACAATTCAGGTTAAAGATTATAAGGCAAATCGTGATATCCTAAAACAAATGCAAGATGCGATGGGCGGGAATTTTATGGCCAAAAATTGGGATTTGATGAAAAAAGAAGTTGATAAAATAGGCCTTGAAGTTGAAATAGGAGTCCCGATTGTGATCAAAAATTACAATCTCAATAAGAACTCATTTACCTATGTGATGATTGCTAGGTATGAATTAGAGGGCGTTGATCCTTTTACTTTGGTAATGGCAATCAATGGATTATTGATAAATGAAAAGCTAATATGGATGGCTTATTACCTCCACTATGATGGAGAAGAAAGCATTTCTAGATTGCAAAGAAATAATGACTTCATTCTTGAGGAATTAATCTCAGGAAACCTTCAAAGGTAAATTACCTGCAATATTCTGATCCTGTTTAGGTAGTTTCAAATTGATATAAAAAATTCTTTTTACACTAACCATCCATTTTTTTAATTTTACTGACTAACGTACTACAAAGCATGGATTTCAATCTCGACTGGCTTTTAAGAACGGATTATTCTGAACAAGGGAATTCTATCATCATTTTTTTGCTTTTATTGGCTGGAATTTTCGGGAGATACCTGCTTTTGGCATGGGTGTACCATGAGTTGGTCTATAAGAAACTTGGAGACGTTATCCCCTACCGGAGGCTTCACCAACAGGTGAAAATCACTCAGGTCAAGACTGAAATCTGGTATTCTTTTCTCGGGGCGATCATATTTGCTGTTTCGGGAACGGTCATGCTGGTCTTTTGGCAGCGGGGATACACCAAGCTATATACGGCGCTCACCACTTGGGATATGCTATGGCTTCCAATCAGCTTTTTTCTGGCGATGTTTATCCATGAGACCTATTATTATTGGCTTCACCGATGGATGCACCGCCCAAAGGTTCTCCGGTATTTTCACCATATCCACCACAACAGCCTCTACACAAGTTCATTTACTTCTTTTTCCTTTCATCCAATAGAAGCTTTTCTGCAGGCGATCTTTTTGCCGGTTCTTGTCCTGTTTCTTCCCATGCATTTTTCGGTCTTGTTGGCTTTGTTGGTGACCATGTCCATCACTGCCGTGATCAACCATGCCGGCGTGGAAGTTTATTCGAGCTCTGCGCTCCGTTCCCCACTTGCACGGTGGATGGTGGGGGCAACTCACCATGACCTGCATCACCTGAGATACCGCTGTAATTATGGACTGTATTTTACCTTTTGGGATGTGTGGATGAGGACCGAAGATGCAGGGTTTGAGAAGCGGTTTATAGACCATACCACCAAGGAAAAACCTGAATAAAAAAAGGCGGCCTGTTTCCAGACCACCTTTTCAATCAAATAAAACTTATCTCAATTTTAAGCAAGGTCAAATCGGTCAAGGTTCATCACCTTGTTCCAAGCTGCCACGAAGTCAGTTACGAATTTCTCTTTTCCATCTGCGCATCCATAAACCTCAGATACTGCCCTCAATTCTGAATTGGAACCTAAGATTAGGTCAACTCTGGTGGCAGTCCATTTTGGTTCGCCGGTCATCCGATCACTGCCCACAAATAGATTCTGTCCATCAGAAGTCGCTCTCCAGGTTGTTCTCAAATCCAGTAGATTCAGGAAGAAGTCATTGGTCAAAGTCTCAGGATTGTGGGTAAAAACACCATGTCTGGACTTATCAAAGTTGGTGTTCAACACACGAAGACCACCTATCAAAACAGCCATTTCAGGAGCCGTAAGATTTAGGAGTTGTGCCTTGTCAACCAACATTTCTTCCGCAGAAGCCATATTTTTGGCATTGTAATAATTGCGGAATCCATCGGCCTTAGGCTCTAGGAATGCAAAGGAGTCAATCTCAGTTTCATCTTGGGAAGCATCCATTCTTCCCGGTGTAAATGGAACGGAAAGTTCATACCCGGCATTTTTTGCTGCTTTTTCGATCGCTGCACATCCACCTAGTACAATCAGGTCAGCAAGGGAAACTTTCTTATTTCCGGACTGCGTGCTGATAAATTCCTCTTGGATGCTTTCAAGGGTTCCCAACACCTTAGCAAGCTGTGCAGGATTGTTGGCTGCCCAATTTTTCATTGGTTCAAGGCGGATACGTGCACCATTGGCGCCACCACGCTTGTCTGAACCTCTGAAAGTAGAAGCTGAAGCCCAAGCTGTAGACACCAATTCAGATATGGTCAAACCAGAAGCCAAAATATTGGCTTTCAATCCGGCAATGTCATAATCGTCTACCAATTCATGGTTGACTGCAGGAATTGGATCTTGCCAGATCAAATCCTCAGCAGGTACTTCAGGGCCTATGTATCGGGATTTTGGCCCCATATCACGGTGGGTCAATTTGAACCAAGCTTTTGCGAAAGCCTCGTTAAACTCCGCAGGATTTTCGAGGAAATGCCTTGATATCTTCTCGTAAATTGGATCAACCCTCAATGCAATATCAGTCGTAAGCATGAAAGGGGCATGTTTCTTTTCCGGATCATGAGCATCAGGTACAGTACCTGCACCTCCATCATTGATCGGCTTCCACTGATGCGCACCTGCAGGGCTTTTGGTCAATTCCCATTCAAATCCAAAAAGATTTTCAAAATAGTTGTTGCTCCATCTCGTTGGTGTAGTGGTCCATGCGCCTTCCAATCCGGAAGTGATAGTATCGCCGGCATTACCTTTACCAAATGTATTTTTCCAGCCCATCCCCATCTCTTCGATGCTCGCACCTTCAGGCTCAGGACCTACATATTTGGATGGATCTGCGGCACCGTGGGTTTTGCCAAGGGTGTGACCACCTGCGATCAAGGCTACCGTTTCGTAATCATTCATAGCCATACGGCCAAAAGTCTCTCTGATATCATAAGCAGCTCCCTGTGGGTCAGGCTTGCCTTGCGGACCTTCAGGATTGACATAGATCAGACCCATGTGGGAAGCTCCCAACGGCTGCTCTAATTCTCTCTCTCCACTATATCTCTTATCATCACCCATCCACTGTCCTTCAGAACCCCAATACACATCTTCTGCAGGTTCCCAAACGTCAGCACGGCCACCTGCAAAACCATAAGTTTCAAAACCCATCGTTTCAAGAGCCACGTTACCTGTCAGAATCATCAAATCGGCCCAAGAAAGTTTCTTTCCATATTTTTGTTTGATTGGCCAAAGAAGCAGACGCGCCTTGTCCAGGTTGGCATTGTCGGGCCAGCTGTTAAGAGGTGCAAATCGTTGGGTGCCGAATCCTGCTCCGCCACGTCCATCCTGAACACGGTAAGTACCTGCACTGTGCCAGGCCATTCTGATCATCAAAGGGCCATAATTGCCATAATCTGCCGGCCACCAGTCCTGTGAAGTCTGAAGTACATCGGCAATATCTTTTTTTACCTCGGCAAGGTCCAAAGTCTTGAACGCCTCAGCATAATTGAAATTTTCTCCCATCGGATTGGAAAGAGAGGAATGCTGACGTAGAATATTCAGCTTCAACTGATTGGGCCACCAGTCGCGGTTCCTTGGTCCTGCACCGGCAGCTTGGGAGAGTTGACCATTGTGAAATGGGCATTTGCTCAAATCGCCACCATTTTGATTTGTGTTATGATCCATAATTGAATTGATTATTTTGATAGAATTGCGAATTTACTAAATATAAGGGTTATCGAATTCATTTTTCGATTGATAAAATCTATGACTCTTGTACAAATTTAATGAGGCCTGAACTTAAATAAAATCACTCTAGAAAACCATGATTTTAATCAGGAGATTTAAATTGGTCTTGAATTTTACACCTCCCAGATCTAATCATTTTTATAATCTCAACCCGGCAGATTTGGTTGATAATGTTAGAAGGAAATCCGATATTGATACAAAAATCCTGAATCATGACCACAACTCAATTACTCCGCTCCTGCCTGATTCTCATGACTTTATTTATTGTCGGGCAATATCAACAAGGACATGCATGTACCAGGGTAGTCTATAAAGGACCAAACAAAACCGTAATCACGGCCAGGTCTATGGATTGGAAAAGTGAAATCCCTGCCAATCTGTGGGTTCTTCCCAGAGCTACAAAACGGTCAGGTCTTGCCGGTGAAAATTCAGTGGAATGGACCTCCAAATATGGCAGTGTGGTCAGTACAGCTTGGGACATTGCTTCTGCGGATGGGATGAACGAGAAGGGTCTTGTCGCTAATCTCCTTTGGCTCGTCGAGTCAGAATATCCGAAATATGACCCCAAGGCGGGAAAAAAAGGATTGGCAATTTCACTTTGGGCACAATATGCCTTGGATAACTTTGCCACCGTCCAGGAAGCAGTCGACCATTTTAGCACGGGAAATGTAGTGTTGGTTTCAGATTATATTCCCGGTACAAAAATGTTTACCACCGTCCATCTTTCCATCTCAGATGCAAACGGAGACAATGCCATTTTCGAATATGTCGCAGGAAAGCTTGTCATTCACCATGATCCATCTTACACTGTGATGACCAATTCACCTATTTTTGAAGAACAGCTTGGACTTAATAAATATTGGAAGAATATTCCCGGTACCATCATGTTGCCGGGCACCAACCGCGCGGCTGATAGGTTTGTAAGGGCATCTTACTACATTGATGCTATCCCCAAAACTGATAAAATGGAAATTGCTATTCCATCAGTTTTCAGTGTGATAAGGAATTGTTCTGTTCCATTTGGGATTTCGACTCCTGATGAACCTAACATTTCCTCCACCCGATGGAGGTCTGTCTCCGATCAAAAAAACCTCGTCTACTATTTCGAAACTGCCTTGACACCAAATACTTTTTGGGTAGATCTGAAGAAATTAGACTTTAGCCCGGGAGCAAAAACCAAAAAGCTCAGTGTCGAAAAAAATGAAACTTACGCGGGTGAATCTTCTGCACAGTTTAAAACATCTATGCCGTTTAGCTTTCAGGGTATAGGGTAAGGAAAGGGATTTGATTCCAAATGTAATGATTTAACCTTTCGCATCTTATCCTATTTGTCGAAGAAAAATAAGGATTGATTGCAATGAGATTGATAAGGAAAATCCCTTCTATTTATTATTTAAAACATGACTATCATCATGGTTTAAAGGCAATTAAATCATTTTCTCCTTAACCTTTATTTATTAAATTGCTACAGTAAGAATTTCGATATTCTCTCACCATTTTTCCATAAGCCCCGACCAAAATAATTATCATCTCCAAGGATTATTCTTTCCCTAAACAGGAAGGATGTCTTTTGAAAAAAAGAGTACTGCTCAGCATCAATTTCCCAGACCAAAAGGATTGTGAACTTAGCCAAATTAACAATACCCATCTTAACTTTTCCAATTATGAACAATGCCAAAAAAAACTATCCAACTCTCTACCAGGTCAACACCAGGGTTTGGCTTAATTTCCTTTCCAAAAAACTTGGCAAAAAGGCCATGTTGGATGATATCCCGAATGAGGAGTTGGACCATATCAAGGACATGGGATTTGAGTGGGTATGGCTGCTGGGTATCTGGCAAACAGGGATTAAGGGAAAAGAAATCTCGCGGACCAATCCTGATTGGCTGGAGGAATTTGAAAAAACCCTTCCTGACCTCAAAATGGGAGATATTGAAGGGTCGGTATTTGCAGTTTCTGCCTACGAAGTCCATAAGGATTTGGGAGGAAATGAGGCACTCTCACGCCTCCGAGAAAAAATGAAAGAAAGAGGATTGAATCTGATGTTGGATTTTGTCCCCAACCATACCGCCATAGACCATGAATGGGTCCAAAAACACCCAGAATTTTATATCGAAGGCAATGAAGTGGACCTAAAAAGGGAACCGCATAATTATAAACCTATCGAGGTAAAGAAAAAAGAAAGGGCTTTTGCCCACGGTCGAGATCCATTCTTTCCATGCTGGCCTGATACCCTTCAGCTGAATTATGCCAATCCTGAACTGCAACAAGCTATGATCAGGGAACTTGAAAAAATCTCCTGTCTCTGTGACGGAGTACGCTGTGACATGGCCATGTTAGTCACCCCCTCAGTATTTGAGAAAACATGGAAAAGAGGCTGTGGCATTTTTTGGCCAAAAGCAATCCAAAAAATCAAATCAACAAACCCTTCCTTTAAGTTCATTGCCGAAGTATACTGGAACATGGAATGGGAACTTCAGCTCCAGGGGTTTGACTTTACCTATGACAAAAGATTACTGGACAGGCTTGTCGAGGGTAAATCCCGGCCTGTTCGAGATCATCTAAAAGCGGAGTTGGAGTACCAAAGCCGGACTGTCCACTTTCTTGAAAACCACGACGAATCAAGGGCTGCTTTCACCTTTGACCAAACGAAACATGAAGCCGCCGCCATCATCACCTACTTCTCACCGGGTCTGCGATTTTTCCATCAAGGACAGCTCGAAGGTAAGAGAACACACATTTCTTCCCACTTGGTACGTGGGCCGCACGAACCCGTGGACCCTATCCTCTATCGGTTTTACAGCAGGTTGTTAGAAGTACTCAAAAACCCGCTTTTTGAAAAAGGCCGTTGGAAACTCCTTGACACCAAGGCAACCTGGTTCGGAAACGGTACCTGGGAATCATTTATCGCCTATTCTTGGGAAGGGCCTCAAAGCAAGACAGGAGTTGTGGTGGTGAATTACGCCCCATATTCCAGTCAGTGCTTTCTTCAGTTGCCATTACCCTATCTGGCAGACAAAAAATGGAAGCTTCAAAATATGATGGGAAATGAATATTATGAAAGAGACGGAAATAGCTTGCTTTCACAAGGCCTCTTCCTAGATATGCCTGCCTGGCATTACCATGTATTTGAATTTAAACAATTGAAAAATCCTGATTCGCTGTCCGGTAGCTTGGCTTAAACTTTCTACATCAATACCTGTAGCAATTGTTTTTTCGATCAAAAGGCATTAACAGTAAATTTGATAATTTTGATTCTAAGAGGTTTCTAATGAAATCAGGTCTAAAATTGTATCCTAAAATTTTCTTTTCCCAAATTCCAATCCATATGGATAGACTGAAAATACTTTTTTTGCTGTTTTTCCTGCTTCTCAGCGGAACTTCAAATGCCCAAATAATTATCGCGCTGTTGTTTGGGGACGCGCTAAATACCGAAAAAATTGAATTTGGGGTTACCGGTGGATTAAACAGATCCAATTTCAATGAATACAACGACTCTGAAGGATTAAATAATTTCAATGTTGGACTATACTTTCACCTTATGCTTAGTGAAAACTCATTTATCAGTACCGGCGCACTCCTCAAATCCAATGTCGGTGCTACTGGAATGCCAACATATACGACAGACGACGCCGGCTTTGATGCGCTTTTCAGAGAGGCAACACTTACTACCAAAGTCAATGTCATCTACCTGCCTGTTATGTTTCAGCAGCGGATCCGAAACAGAATTGTTCTGGAAGGAGGAGTCCAACCTGGAATCCGTACAAGGGTTTTTGATTACTTTGATTTGGAAAGTAACGGTGGCAATCTTGAATTTACAAAGAATGTCAGCAACGATTTTACAAGATTGGATTTTGGTTTTGTGGGAGGGATGGGATACAAACTTAAAAATGACCTGAAAAGCATGAGTGTAGGGATCCTTTACTATCAGGGAATTGTGGACGTCAAGAAAAACACTGATGCAATTGTTAACAATTCATCGCTGAATATCTACTTAAGGATTCCGATAGGTTCAGGATCTGCCAAACCCGCTAAAGATTAAAAACCAGACCATTAGCATTTAGACCCTATGAAAACAAGCCCATTTATAATCCTTTTAATTTGGTCTTTCTCCTGTAAGCAAGCTTTAGAGAAAACCCAACCTTTCATCAAAGGTGTCTATGGTAATCCCGCTACACTTTTGGATGCGGGATACAGGTTTGATTCCTTGGGAATGAATGCGGTATTTGTCAGAAGCATTTCCCTAAATAGGGAGTTTTATAATACAGCCCGCCAACAAGGTGCTAAGGTTTTTGTAGAGTTTCCGACACTCAATGGAAAAGAATACCTTCAGGACCACCCTGAAGCTTGGCCGATTACCGACAAAGGCAAAAAAGCGGAACCTGCAGACTGGTTTATGGGGATTTGCCCTACCGATCCGAATTTTAAAAATTTTAGAGAAGAACAATTGAAAGATATCCTAGGGGAATTTGAAGTAGACGGAATTTTTTTAGACTATGTGCATTGGCACGCCCAGTTTGAAACCAAAAATCCCATCCTCCCCGAAACCTGTTTTTGTGATCGCTGTACCGGTCAATTTGGGGAAAGTATGCGAAAAAAAATTCCAGGTGACAGCGCCCAACACAAAGCCGAATGGATTTTGAACCATGCTGATAAAGAATGGAGAAATTGGAGAAGCGGGGTATTGAATGGATGGGTCCGGGATATGGGATCAGTATTGCATGAAATCCAGCCCAATGCAAAATTGGGTGTGTTTTATTGCTCTTGGTATCCAACAGATTACGACTCTGCACTTTACCGAATTTTGGGTATTGACCCAAAGGCATTTTCAGAAATGGCTGACGTGATGTCACCGATGTTGTTTCACAAAATGAAGGAAAGGCCAACCACTTGGGTAGGGGATTATGTGAAATGGCTGGGGGATTTGATCGGGATAAGAGACATGGGGTCCAAGTCTGGAGACTTGAACCAAAGATATAAGTCTGAAGAACAAGCGGATCGGTCCAAGCCTGAAGACTTGAACCAAGGATTTAATGACGTGTATAAGTCCAAGTCCGAAGACTTGAACTATACTCAAATATGGCCTATAGTCCAATCCCACAACAGTCCGGATACTGTCAGTCCGGAAGAATTTAGGAAAGTTATGATAGAAGGTTCGAGAACACCTGCATCCGGCATTATGATGTTTTCGGACCAATCGCTTGTCGAAAACCCGAACAAAATAAATGTGATGAAAAAACTTTACAGGGAGGAAATCAACTAAGAAATAAACTCATTGATTGGTTTCATTTGGAATCTCAACCCCTTTTCTTCAAAAAACCAATCCATTCTTCCAGTTTTATTTTCATGGCTACCAATTCCTCCATCTTGAGCTCATCAGGGGAAATGTCCGCCATCAGGCTGAAAGGAATATGGGCGGCTTCGGCTTTCATTGTGCTTCCTTTTTCAGTAAGTCTGACAATGACTTTCCGCTCATCTTCTTCAGACCGAATCCTGGAAACCAATCCTAATGTCTCCATCCGCTTCAAAAGCGGCGTCACTGTATTGGTATTCAAAATCAACTTATGGGCAATGTCATTGACAGAAATCCCATCCTCCTCCCAAAGAATCAACAACACCAAATACTGAGGATATGTAATCCCAAGCTTGTCCAGGTGGGGTTGGTATTCCCTGATGATCAACCTTGAGGCTGCATACAATGGGAAACAAATCTGATTATCAAGTTTTAGTTGCTCCATTTTATTTAAATTATCGAACGCCTTATCAGTTTATTAACATTTGCCTAATCCAATGGAATAGATATTTAAATCGATATTGATTGCTACTAGATATTAGTTGATACTTTTAATCAGTCGGGCATTGATTATTCCCATTTGAGAAGAAATGTCTAACCCAATAACCATTGGTTACTTCATCAATATCTATCAATATCAAATATCAATGAATACCTAAATAAGCTTGGTTTACAATTAATTAACCAGCAAAGGAATCGCATATAAATCAATTCACTCTTCTAATTTTTATTTCTCCAAGCCCGCAAAGCGCCTGTAGACCACAATGCCATCACTATCAAAACCGGCTGAAAGAACAAGCGGATAAATCGCGCCTTTTCTGTATCCAAGCCAAAGGCATCAATCCCATTGACATACTGCGAAACGTTGCCCGGAAAAATCAGCACAAAGAAAAGCGCAACTACCCAACCGACTTGTACCCTTTTCGAAGAAAGGAAAAGCAGGGATGCTCCAAGAAGGATTTCCACTATTCCTGAAAGAATAACAACAAGGTCGGGATCCATAGGAACCCAAGATGGCACCTGTGCCAAAAACTCACCCCGATTAAACGAGAGGTGACTGATGCCTGCAAAAAGCAAAAAACTACCTAGTATGATCCTGACAATAGTCTTTCCAAAATTGGTTTTGGGCTGAATGGCGGGGTTGAATATTGATTCCATGATTTTTGATGATTTAAGATTGAAAATAAAAATCAGGATGCCCTTTCCTTAAATGCCCCTTTTCTTTTAAATATCAGTTTATAAGCAAATTTCAGAAATACAACAAAGGCTGATAATTTTGGCTTTGGTTCCATTCCTTTGCCCATTCTTTCCAGTTGTTCGCGGTACCACACAGTCTCCATCACGCCCATTTTGTCTATGGGTCCGATTCCGGTTTTGATGGGTTGGATAGATATTTTGGGAGATTGTCCATTCAGGAGCCTGAGAGGTGCATCCGGTTCTACGGCGATTAACCTTGCCAAACCTACAAAATCCACATTTCCTGATTGAATGGCATCTGCCATACCTTCATAGCTTTTAAACCCACCTGTTACTACCAAAGGTAGTTTAACTGCCTTTCTTGCTTTGTCCGCAAAATCCATAAAATAGGCTTCCCTTTTTTGGGTGCTTTCCTTCCATTTGGTTCCCATCATCGCAGGGGCTTCGTAGGTACCGCCGGATATTTCTATCAGGTCAATGCCTACCGATTCCAATGCCTTAATGGTTTCTAAAGATTCCTCATCCGTAAAACCCCCTCGTTGAAAATCAGCCGAATTGAGTTTGATTCCGATTGGAAAATCAATTCCGACAGCATCCCGCATGGCCTGATAGACTTCCAATACAAACCTTCTGCGTCTGTCTGGGTCACCTCCCCACTTATCAGTTCGCTGATTATGATGGGGAGAAAGAAACTGACTGACCAAATACCCATGGGCACCATGAATCTGAACCCCCGAAAACCCGGCTTCCTTTACCATTTTCGCTGCAAAGGAGAACCTTTTGATCAGATCCTGGATTTCCGCATCGGTCAGTTCCCTCGGGGTATTGAAAAAAGACTGCATGTCCTTCCTAAAAGGAATAGCCGAAGGAGAAACTGTCTCTTTGTTCAGTCCCTTGGGTGCCTGCTTTCCGGGATGGTTCAATTGAACCCAGCAATGTGTCCCGTTGGCAGTGGCGTTTTTGGCCCAAGTTTTCAAACCTTCCAATCCAGAGGTGTTTTCGATCACCACATTTCCCGGCTCGCCAAGTGCCCCTCTGTCAATCATGACATTCCCGGTGACACATAGCCCTATTCCTCCATCTGCCCATTTGCGATAAAGGAGATCAAGCATTGGCTTTGGCGATCCATCCTTATTGCCGAGTCCTTCACTCATGGCGGATTTGAAAAGTCTGTTTTTGATCAGCACGCCATTTGGAAGTGTAAATGGATGATTTAATGGATTTTCAGGCATTTTTGGAGGGAAAGAAATAAAAACCGTATGACTACTTTAAAATTTTTCTAAGGTATTTGTCGATTTCCTCAGGCTTGGTGATGGGTGAAAATCTCTTGACAGGTTTTCCATTTTCATCTACCAGAAACTTGGTAAAGTTCCACTTTATCCTTGATCCAAATATTCCACCCAATTCATTTTTGAGGTATTTGAATACAGGATGTGCGTTCTTTCCATTGACTTCGATTTTGGAAAACATGGGAAAGCTTACCCCATAATTCAGGAGGCATCCTTCTGCAATTTCCTTGGAATCTCCCGGTTCTTGATTCCCGAATTGGTTGCAGGGAAATCCAAGGATGACCAAGCCTTTGTCTTTGTACTTTTGGTTGAGTTTTTCCAAGCCTTCATATTGTGGTGTCAAGCCACATTGGCTTGCGGTATTGACCACCAAAACTGTCTTTCCTTTAAACTCTGACATGGACACTTCTTTGCCTTGAAGGTTATAGGCAGATAAATCATAAAACTTGTTTTTCATAAATCGCATTGTTAAAATTTTATTATATCCTACGCGATATAAATATAGGGTTTAATTTATGTCGCATACGACATATTATAATGTAAATTCTTAGATTTTGTTTTTGAACAAGAGAGAATAATTTTTTAACAAAAAAAGAGGTCTGAAAAATCGGACCTCAGAATGGATTTTTTTTTAAACCTTCTCAATGACTCCAATCAAAACCATCAATGTCCTCCAAACAAGCCTTTAGAAGCAGGATACTATTGGAGATATCTTCTTTGTGTGCCATTTCGATGACCTGATGCAAGTGACGTGTCGGTATGGAAATCGCACCGGCGATAGCCCCTTGCTTGCCCATACGCTGTACTCCGGCGGTATCGGTACCTCCGGCGGTTAGGATTTCAGGTTGCCATTTGATCTGATGCTGATCGGCGGTATGCTTCATAAAAGCCACCATTCTATAATCGCAGATAGTCGAAGCATCCATGATTTTGATGGCAGTTCCTTTACCCAATTGGGTTACCTTTTCGTGAGGTTGAGCTCCCGGTACATCAAAGGCAATAGTTGTATCCAAAGCTATCCCAAAATCAGGGTTGATGCCATGCGCTGCAACATTTGCTCCGCGAAGACCCACTTCTTCCTGCACGGTAAATGTAGCATACAGGTCATAGGCCGGATTGTCCAATACCCTCAAGGTCTCCAAAAGTATAAAAACCGCCACCCTGTTGTCGATAGATTTACAGTTGACACAGGCACCCATTTCGATCAGTTCCCTGTCTCTTGTGATTGGATTTCCTATGGTTACGTATTTTTCTACTTCCTCTTTTTCCATGCCCAAGTCAATAAAAAAGTCAGTGATCTGAGGTAGTTTATTTCTTTCGTCCGCAGTCATGACATGGATGGGTTTGCTACCCATGACTCCCACCAAATCCTTTTTGCCGTGGACGATAACGCGTTGGGCCGTCAGAGTTTTGGGATCAAAACCTCCCAAAGTATGGAATCTGACAAATCCTTTGTCATCTATATGTGTAACAATAAATCCAATTTCATCCATATGCGCAGCTACCATCACTCTTTTGACATCAGGATTTTTCTTGGATTTTTTGATAGCAATGACGCTGCCCATGTTGTCCGTCCTGACCTCATCCGCAAGAGGCGTCACCAATTCGATGACCAAATCTCTTATTCTTTTTTCAAATCCCGGGGCACCGGCGATTTCACAAATCTTTTTGAGCAAGGGTACATTGACTTCCATGATTATGGGTTTGATAAAGATGAATTTTAATTAAACAAACAATGACCAAAAACAAGTGCTTTGGGGACTTGAAGTTTGGTCATTGAATTAAGTATTGACAAAGATCAGTATGCCCTGATCACTTTTCCTTCCATATAGTTGGCAAAAGCCCTGTTTACTACGCGCATTCCTCCTGAAGTCGGGAAGTCGCCTGTAAAATACCAATCTCCTGAGTGGTCCGGGATGCATTTGTGTAAATTATCAACAGTTTGGTAAATGACTTTTACCTCGGCGTGAATCTCGTCAGTGGTGATAATAGCTGCTATTTTATCGGATATCTCCTGATCTGTAAATGGCTCATAAAGTGCTTTTACATAATTTTCTGTCAAAATCTGATTGGTATTACACTTCTCATAGACCTCATCCATCAGGTAACTCATGCCTCTGTCTTTCAACAATTCTACCGTAGCACGGAAGGCGATAAACTCCCTGAGCTTTGACATGTCGATACCGTAGCAGTCCGGGAAACGGATCTGAGGAGCGGAGGACACGATGATGATCCGCTTGGGATTGAGTTTGTCCAAAGTGGTCAAAATACTTTTCTCTAAGGTCGTTCCCCTGACGATACTGTCATCGATGACGACAAGTGTGTCTACACCCGCTCTGACCACTTCATAGGTAGTATCATACACGTTGGCCACCATGGCATCACGGTCAGAGTCATTTGTGATAAAAGTTCTTAATTTGACATCTTTGCTGACCAGCTTCTCTACCCTTGGACGGAAGTTGAGGAGCTCTTCGAGGTCTTCCAGATGCGGTTTCCCTTCCAACAGCACTTCCCTCCTTTTGGCGCTCAAATAATCTTCGAGTCCTTCAATCATCCCCAAAAAGGCTGTTTCCGCTGTATTTGGAATGTAAGAAAAAACAGAATTTTTCAAATCAAAATCAATAGCCTTCAGAACCTGTGGCACGAGTGCCCTCCCTAGGGCTTTTCTTTCTCTGTAAATATCCGGATCCGTTCCTCTTGAGAAATAGATCCTTTCAAAGCTACAGGATTTCTTTTCACGGGCAGGAAGGATTTCGTGCTCGGCATAAGATCCGTCTTTGTTGATTACCAAGGCATGTCCCGGTTTGATTTCTTTGATCTGCTTGTAATCCACATTGAATGCGGATTTGATAGCGGGCTTTTCAGAGGCCACTACGACTATATCCTCATCTGCATAGTAGTAAGCAGGACGGATGCCTGAAGGATCGCGGACAACAAAACTTGAACCGTTGCCAATAATCCCGGCCATCGCATATCCTCCGTCAAAATCCCTGCAGGATCTTCTCAGAATTCGCGCGACGTCGATTTCGTTTTCGATGACGGCAGTAATCTGTTCGTTGGAATATTGGTGTTTGTATTTGTCAAAAATTCGTTGGTTTTCCTCGTCCAAAAAGTGTCCGACTTTTTCCATGACGGTCACGGTATCTGTTTTTTCTTTAGGATGCTGCCCGAGCTGAACCAGCTTGCTGAACAATTCTTCCACATTGGTCATGTTGAAATTACCTGCCATGACCAAGTTACGGCTCCTCCAGTTATTTTGCTTGAGAAAGGGATGGCATGTCTCTATGCTGTTTTCTCCATGTGTCCCATAACGAAGGTGACCTAGCCATACTTCTCCTGAAAAAGCCACATTTTCTTTCAGCCAATTTGCACTACTCAATCCCTTCTTCCCACCTACTTTCTTGGCTTTTTTGTATTTCTTGTAAATTTTGTCAAAAATATAATTGACTGCTTGTGGCTCAATAGATCTATACCTGCTGATGTAGCGGGTACCGGGTTTGGTGTCAAGCTTGATGTTGGCAACACCTGCGCCATCTTGACCTCGGTTGATTTGCTTTTGCATCAAGACATACAACCTGTTGGGAGCATACAGCGGGGAACCGTACTTTTCGATATAGTATTGGGGCTCTTTTCGAAGCCTGATCATCGCAATACCACATTCATGTTTGATTTGGTCACTCATTGGATTTGTACACGAGTCTTTACTGGAAACGCAAAGGTAAATCTTTTTTAGAAGGATATAGAAGTAAATAAAGTTCGGTTTATATAAAATTTTGTCGCCCGCCAAAGTATTTACCAACCACGTCATCTCGATCATAAAATTCCCAAATGTAAAACCTCCCACCAAAACAGCAGAAAACAAACTGACCTAAAATTGCAGACTCCATAATTTGTAAATGGTCAATTCCTCAATATTTGGGGAATTTTTCCCCTATTTGGGAAAGAACTTCCCCACTTTTGAATCAGAAAAAACCTATTTAAAGCAAATCAAGGACATTTTCTCCATTGGCACAGCATATGCAAATAGGGTAAACATGATACAGAAATTTAAAAGCAACTTTTCCCTGATGGGTGATCATGAAGAGTTAAACTCTCAGGAAAAGGAAATCCGATCTTAATAATCAGAAAATTTGAAAAGTCTATTTCTGTGCCAAAAGCTTAGAATGACAGCATTTAAATAAAATAAAACCAATTATCAATTTTAACTAAAACAAATTTATTATGAAAACTCGATTTATTATCCCCGCAATGTTTGCAATTGGAATGGCTACAGCTCCCTTGATGGCAAACCCAACAATCGTCACAGATGCAAATTCTGAGATGAGCATATCGCAAGAACAAGAGAAAGTAAAAGTCGATCCGGCAAATCTTCCTGCTCCGGTCAAAGAAGCCATCGAAAAAGATGAGGCTTTGAAAGCTTTGAAAATCAGTGAAGCATGGCAGGTGAGCGGCGAAAACGCGCCGAATCATTTTGTGATAAAGTTTGACAATGCAGGTGAAGAACTTATCAAAAAGTATACAGCCCTAGGAGAAGTGATTGAAGACTAATCAATCTTAAATTGTCAGATTAAAAAGGCACCAGAAATATTCTGGTGCTTTTTTTGTTATAGTTTCATCTCAACGCAGAATGGATCGAGATGCAAAAAATACTTTTAACCGAAGATGACATTACCTACTCTAGGATAATCCGCAATTTTTTAGAGAAAAATAATTTTGAAGTCCAATCAGCCAACAGCATGGCCCAAGCTATTCCTATAATTCAATCAGGATGGCCACAGCTCATCATCACCGATTACAGGCTTCCTGATGGAAATGGACTGGAGTTGCTTGAGCTTTCTATCAAGAAAAAACCAGACCTTCGAGTCATCCTGATCACCAATTATTCCGATATCAGGATCGCCGTGAAAGCCATGAAAATGGGGGCTTATGAGTACATCACCAAGCCTATTAACCCGGATGAATTGCTTATCACGGTAAAAGAGGCGCTTTCAGGAAGCCAAGTTTCCATACCCCAAATACAATTTCCGGATAAAAAAGAATCCGACTATGTAAAAGGAAAAAGCGCAAAGGCCACCAAATTGGAGGAGTTTATAAGTCTTGTCGCTCCTACCGAACTCAGTGTGTTGATTTTGGGAGAAACCGGGACCGGAAAAGAATACGTGGCAAAGAAAATCCATCAAAACTCAAATCGAAAAGACAGTCCTTTTGTGGCCATTGATTGTGGAGCATTGTCCTCCGAACTTGCCGGCAGCGAGTTGTTTGGACACATCAAAGGCTCATTTACAGGAGCATTGGAGAATAAAATCGGTCATTTTGAACAGGCAAACGGAGGCACAATATTTTTGGATGAAGTGGGTAATCTTGGCTATGACATTCAGATCAAACTTTTAAGAGCCATAGAAGAACGAAAAATCCGAAAAATCGGCGCCAACAAAGAAACGGACATAGACGTACGGATTATTGCAGCGACCAACGACGTACTTAAATCCGGAAGTCAGGACGGTAACTTCAGAGAAGACCTTTACCACAGATTAAATGAGTTTACCATCAACTTAGAGCCGCTGCGCAACCGCAAAGAAGACATCAGGCTTTTCACAGCACATTTTATCCATCAAAGCAATCAAAGGCTTGTAAGAAATGTAAAAGACATAGACCCGGAGGTCGAACGGATTTTTATGGAATATACCTGGCCGGGAAATCTTCGCGAACTGAAAAAC
Organism: Cognataquiflexum nitidum; assembly: GCF_022538055.1. Classification (GTDB taxonomy): domain Bacteria; phylum Bacteroidota; class Bacteroidia; order Cytophagales; family Cyclobacteriaceae; genus Cognataquiflexum; species Cognataquiflexum nitidum. The sequence goes on from NZ_JAKZAM010000012.1 coordinate 134,865, forward strand.
ATCGTGAGAAGAGCGGTACTTCTATGTCAGGAAAGCTTTATTACCAAAGATTTACTTCCTCAAGACTTATTGGTGACAAAGCCCCTAGCCGGATTGGATGCCGAAGATTATAGAAGAGATTTGATTAATCATGAGAAAGAAATGATTGACAGGGTACTCAGGGAAGTGAGGTTTAACAAATCAAAAGCTTCCCAACTCCTAGGTATGGACAGGAAAACCCTCTATAATAAAATGGAAAAATACGGTCTGAAGTAATTATCTAGCAGACACCAAAAACCACTCAGACTGGATATTATCCATCACCTGATTGGTTTCATTGACCAGTTTGTCGATTAATTGGGCTGTTGAGGCATATTTACCTATTTTCAAATTCCTTTCTATCTCCATTGCCAAGGTGGCACTTTTGATGTTCATTTGAGCAAGTCTACTGGACAAACGGTGGACGGTTTCGAGTATTTTTTCAAAATCCAAACGCTCCAAAGCCGCTTCAATCCCTAATAAATCCTCTCTGGTTCTATATACAATCTCATGAAGGGTCTCTACAAGCATTTCAGTATCACCCATACAAAACTTCAGAAGATCGGTCAAATCATAGCCTTCCATTTTCAAGTCAGAGAATTTCTGAATGTCCTTTTCAGGGTTTGAGGATCTTGGTTTAAGCCGCAAAAGTACCCCAACTTGCTTTGTAATTTCCATTTCTTTAAAAGGCTTCAAAATCAAAGCATCAAAACCAGAATGAATCAGCTTTCTTCCCTCTTCGACAAAAACATTGGCAGTCATGGCAATAACAGGCAATTTTTTGTATTCCTCCATAGAACGGAGAATATGGACCACCTCAAGGCCACTTACTTCCGGCATCTGAATATCTATGATAGCAATATCCAAAGCAGTCGGTTTAAATTCTTTTCTAAATGCCACACCACCCCGAAAAGTCAGAACTTTGGCACCTCTATTTTCCAAAATCAGTTTAAGTAACTGCAGGCCGATGGCATCATCGTCTACCAATAGCACTGAAATTCCTTCAAAAGAATAATCATCAATTTGTTGGATATCTGCTTTAACAGGTTCAATAGCCTGACAGGGAAGTGTAAGCTTTACAAGGGTACCTTTCGCAACCTGAGTTTCTATCTGAATGGTTCCTCCGAGTTTGTCTACAAGTTTTTTGACTATGGCTAAGCCCAACCCCGTTCCTCCGAATTTTCTGTTGATTGCGGTATCACCCTGATTAAATTCTTTGAAAATATTTTTTCGGATTTCGGGCGTCATGCCCATTCCGGTATCTGCAATCTTGATTTCAAGGTTTTTGTTACCCCAATAGACACCTACATCTATACCCCCTCGTTGGGTAAATTTGAGGGAATTGCCCAGAAGGTTATTCAAAATCTGATTGATTCTCAGTTGGTCTCCTATTAGCCATTTCCCTTCTGGAAGGTCAATATTCCAATTGAAAAACAGCCCATTTTCACGCGCTTTGAATTCAAAAAAGCTTTTTATCGAAAGGAAAAGACGCAATGGATCGAAGGGTTCTTTTACAATCTGAAGCTGTCCTGCCTCTAATTTTGAAAAATCCAAAATGTCGTTGACTACAGCAATGAGTGTGTCGGAAGCAAATCCGATTCTTTGGACAAACTCCATCCGCTCACCTTGAAGTCCGGATTTTTCAAGGGCTTTTTGGTAACCTTGTATGGCATGGAGTGGATTCCTGATTTCATGACTCATGTTTGCTAGAAACTCCTGCTTGGTTTTGGCCAGTTTGTCAGAATGCATCTTCGCTTCTTCCAATTTTTCCCTATATAAGTTGGCTTTGTCCACTTCCTGTAAAATACTATAAACAAATGCCAAAGAACCAATCACACCGAGAAACACGAGTACTCCTAAAATCCATGAAACCTTATAGGCAAGGTTGTAGGCTGATTGATTTTGGTTTTTGTATTCTTCAAGCAAATCGTTTTGGAGGTCAGAAACAAGCTGTTGGATCCTTGAAAAAATTTCTGTGTTTTTACTGATCAGGTTAGCTTCAAGTTGGAAAAATCTATTTTGAAGCCGCTGTTCGTCCTTGTAGATTTTCTCTACAGCCTCGCGTATGGCAAGGAGCGTTGAATCCTGATTTCCTGTTCTGGGGGGTAATACCGCTTGCGAAGAAGACTTTACTTTATTGATGTCCTTGGCGATATCGATTAACTCATCCTGAATATCAAATTCCTCCATTTCAGGCTCATTGGTCACAATCTCTTTTGGAATGGAACCCTCCGACTTTGGATTTAATGAAGATAGCAGATCTTTGGTCCTCACTTTTCCCAAAAACTGCATGTCGCTCAATTCTTGTTGCCTTTTGATCCTGATCTCTATCCCTTTCAATGCTTCGGCACTAAAATTCCTGTTGGCAAGGTAATTCCTGACTTCCTCCAATCCTGCAAAAACTACCATCAGTTCAGAAATAGTCAGGCTTATCTCATCATAATTCCGGATTTCAGTTGAATCCAATGTGCTGTTTTTTAACCATTCAAGCCTTTCTTTGACCCGTTTTCTTGTCAGTTCAGAGACTGAATCTTTGTCAGAAGTACGCTCTGTTTTGTTGATATCAAGTACATAGACATCAGCCATCAGACCGTTTAATTGTTGGAGTTTTAGGTTTGGTTCGGTGAGCTCTTGGACCGTATCAAGAAGATTTCGGATGCTGAAATATGTCACAGAACTGACTCCTAATACCAAGATGAAAGCCAAAACAAAACCTATGACAACTTTTCCCCTGACCTGATATTTTCCTGTGAGCCGCATAGTTGCCTTTTTTTCATTTGAAAAAGGCAATAACTGTTCCATTATCTTTTTTGGAAAATAACGCGGAATCAATTGAAACAAAAAATATACTAAACAGTCCTCAATTCAAGGTAGGGCACCCACTCTTCGGCATGCCGTTCGGCATATTCGGCCAAAAAATATCCCAAGCTAGGTTTGAAAGGTTGGGTTCTGAGCTGCATACCTGCCTGCTCTGGGGTTTTGTCCCCTTTGTAGACATTGCAGCGGTGGCAGGCAGTCACCAGATTTATCCAATTTGATTTTCCTCCTTTGGACCGGGGCACCACATGGTCCAAAGTAAGCTGTTTTTTGGAACCGCAATATTGACATTCCTGACTGTCTCTACGGAAGATATTGGCCCTGTTCAGCAAAACACCTTTGTAGGGAATGTTCTTATATTCATTCAATCTGATTACGGCGGGGTATTGGAAAGTTTTGGTCACTGTCCTAATGGTCAGGTCTTGATAAAAAGTCAGGCAACTTACTTTCTCCAGATAAGTCAAGACAAAGGCCTTTTGGACTGTCACCACAGCGACAGGAGAATGATCCAAGTTTAAAACCAAAACACGTCTTTCCATAATCCACTAATATAAAATCTTTGGTCAGAAAAACCTGTTGTGGAATTTAAATGTTTTAAAACTTCATCTTGGCAAGCTCTCTTTTTACGTCTTTTTCTTTGATATCCTCCCGCTTGTCATGGAGTTTTTTACCCCTTGCGACAGCTATTTCCATCTTGGCCAAACCCTTGTCATTGATAAAAATCCTAATCGGAATGACCGAAAGGCCTTTCTCTGAAAATTTTGTTTCGATCTTTTCAATCTCCCGTTTGTTCAACAACAATTTTCTCTCGCGGACAGCTTCGTGGTTGTAGCTGGCTGCCATCGAATACGGTGCAATATGCATCTGCTTGACATACAATTCCCCTCTTTGGAAATAGCAATAAGCTTCTGTCAGGGAGACTTTTCCTTCCCGCACTGATTTTATTTCAGTGCCACTCAACACCAGGCCTGCAGTATAGGTATCCAAGAATTCAAATTCATGACTTGCCTTTTTGTTCCTGATATTGATGATTTTATCGAATTTATTCTTTTTGGTTACTGCCATCCTTGGTTTTACTATTTGTGCTGGTTGTGGTGGTTCTAATTGTTGTAGTGGTTGTAATGGTTGTCTGCTGCGGTTTGTCGGGTTGTCAGGTTGTTGGGAACAGGAGCACAACTGTCTACTGAGACTGAACACTCTTACTCTATTTTCTCTCGGTTCTCGCTTCTTGCTGCTTGTGTCTTGGTCCTTGATACTCCTTTAAGATTTCTCAGTCGTACCTCCTTCTAAATGACAAGGATAGGATTTTTATAATCTCAATCCTTTATTCTTTTATCACCTCTAGGTTCTCGCCCTCGCTTCTTGCCTCTCGGTTCTCGTTTCTTGCCTCTCGGTTCTCGGTTCTCGTTTCTCGGCTCTGGTTTCTCGGCTCTCGGTTCTCCTCAAATCTTCATCCTCGCTTCAGGTACCACATCCAGTCCACAGAATTCACCCTTCAGGTATTTGTAATGTGCCGCCATGGCAATCATCGCGGCATTATCGGTGCAGTATTCGAATTTCGGGACATACACCTTCCAACCATATTTGACAGATAGGTTTTTTAGCTCTTCCCTTAGTCCGGAATTGGCAGAAACCCCTCCTGCTATGGTAATTTCTTTGATTCGGTATTCTTTTGCTGCTTTTACCAGTTTTTGGGAAAGCATTTTGATCAGGGTATACTGAACAGACGCACAGATATCAGCAAGGTTTTCGGTAATAAAATTTGGATTTTCTTTGAGATTATCTCTGAGAAAATACAACACTGCGGTTTTGATTCCTGAAAAGGAAAAACTCAGGCCAGGCATATCAGATACTGGAAATTTGAAAGCATGGGGATTGCCGCTTTTGGCATACCTATCTATCAATGGTCCGCCGGGATACGGCAATCCAAGCAGCTTGGCTGTCTTGTCAAATGCCTCTCCGACAGCATCGTCCGTGGTCTCTCCGATCACCTCCATGTCGAGAAAATCCCTGACCAAAACCAATTGGGTATGGCCTCCGCTTACGGTCAGACAGATAAAAGGAAAAGCAGGTTTGGGTTCTTCGATGAAATGTGCCAAAATATGGGCCTGCATGTGGTTGACATCAATCAAAGGAATACCCAAGGCAAAGGCCAAAGATTTGGCAAAGGAGACTCCTACCAATAAAGACCCCATTAGTCCGGGACCTCTAGTAAATGCTATTGCCGACAGTTCTTGTTTTTCTATACCTGAAGTAGCAAGTGCCTCATGGACTACGGGAATCAGGTGCTGTTGATGGGCGCGAGAGGCAAGTTCAGGAACTACGCCTCCATATTTTTCGTGTACCGATTGCGTGGCGATGATATTATTGAGTATTTTGCCATCAGAAATGACCGCAGCCGACGTTTCATCACAGGATGATTCAATAGCCAGAATATTTATCTTCATTTCGCTTGCCTCTTGGAAAAGAACCCCAAAGTTACGGAAAATTTACTGAAAGCCTTAAGGGTCATCTTCAGGTTGGTTCTTTTACTTTTTATGATTTTTATTTTGGTGGTGATTGCCATTCAGATCCCTGCCGTCCAAACAAAAATCACGAAATCCTTTACCGGTTACCTCAGTAAGAACACCGGCTTTGAAACCAGCATTTCAAAAGTTCGGATCAGGTGGTGGGATGCCATCAGTCTTCAGGATGTCATGATATACGACCACCATGACAGTTTGATGGTGGACTTGAAAGATGTTTACATCGATTTTTCGATTTCCGGGCTTTTGAATAGGGACAATCCGGCCTTGGACCAGATCAAATTGGAAAAAGGAAATGTCAGGCTACTCTTCCATCCTGAGGAAGATTTCCTGAACATCGCTGAATTTTTATACCGGGTCAACTTACTTTTGCCAAGCAGTCCCAAAGATCCCAACAAAAAAGCATCGAGGTTTGACATCGGCAACATAAGCCTCAAAGAGACCTCTCTTGATATTATCAATTATGGCAGCATTCCGATAGAGAGCGGTTTTGATTTCAACACACTTCAGTTTCGGGACTTGATCGCAGATGCAGATGATTTCTATTCACAAGGTTCGATTATTGGGATCAAAGTCAATTACCTGCGTGGATTGGAATCTACCTCAGGGCTTGTTTTTCAGCAATTAAAAACAGATTTCACTTATAGCCCTACTTTCATGGAGTTTGACGATCTCTTTTTGAGATCCAATGATACTGAAATCAAAGACTACCTCAAGTTCAGCTACACTTCCTCAAAAGGTCTTTCAAACTTTATCCATGAGGTCAATATTTTGGCAAGGCTAGATGAGGCGGCGTTGGACATTCAGGATCTCAAGTATTTCACCGAAAGCCTTAACAACATCGAAGACAGGATTTTTATTTCGGGTGAAATCGAGGGGACTATAGACGACCTTGCTTCTGAAGAACTTTTGGTCAGATTTGGAGAAAAAAGTGCGCTTTTTGGCAAATTCAAAATCGATGGTCTTCCCAATATTGACAGCACTTTCTTTGAGATGTCCCTGATAAATTCGGTGCTCAACAGTGAGGACCTTTCTCCATACATTAGTGAAAATGCCCGAAAGGAAATCAATAAATTCAGAGATGTCCGTTTTGATACAGACTTTTCGGGATATCTCAATTATTTTACTGCCAAGGGAAATTTCAGAACAGGGATCGGCAATATCATAGGCCGCTTGAGCTTCAAAACAGAAAATCAAAAACCTACCTATAACGGCAGACTTCAACTCGAAAACCTAGACATAGGGATCCTTGTGGAGGATTCCGAAATGTTCCAAAAACTCACTATGACGGGACAGGTCAAGGGGACAGGACTGACCTTGGAAACCGCACTTCTTCAAGTAGATGCTGACATCCAAAGTGCCGGGATCAATGGCTATAATTTTTCCAATATTGTGACAGATGCTACTTACGGAAAAGACCTGTTTCGGGGTCATCTCACCGTAGATGATCCCAATCTCAAAGGGGAACTCAGCGGAGTTTTAGATGTAAGGGATGGCAAAGACTCCATCCGAATGGCAGTCAAATTGGATACCGCATACCTAAAAGAGTTGAAGTTCATGGACAAAGACACCTTTGTGAGCGGGAAGATAGCCATTGACACCAAAGGAGTCACCCTGGATGACATCGAAGGAATAGCTAGATTCAGTGATGTGAATCTCAGCTTTGAAGGCAGAAATCTTTTCGTGGATAATTTCTATTTTCAGTCACTCTTTACTGACGAATCAAGACTAATCTCCCTTAATTCAGATTTGTTGGTTGCCGGAATTTCCGGAAAATTCAAAGTGAGACAACTCCTCGAAGACATACAGAATCTCAGTCAGCAATATTTTTCTATATTGACCAATTCTGAAGAAAAAATTTCACTTCGGGCAAATGCCAATGAAGAACCATACAATATTGACCTCAACCTGAAGTTTATTGACATCAATCCCATCATCAACCTACTTGAACCAAGGGCATCTATCTCTAAAAACACCATCATTGAGGGTGCTTTTTATCAGACTCCCAATAATACCATTTTCAACTTTTTTTCTAGCATAGACACAGTTTTTTATAACGGAAATTTCCTTTATGACACCAATATAGATTTTAACACTTCCAAACTGATCAACAGCTCAGATGTCCTCGCCTCTTTTTATATATTTTCCAAAAAACAGGAACTGAACAGCGGACTTAATTTCAACAACCTTGCCATTGAAGCCATCTGGGATGAGTCCAGTATTGATTTTAGGTATGACCAAGACCAGCTCGAAACAGGCAGCTATGTCCGGGTCAATAGCGAGATCACGATCTATCCGGACCATACCACGGTAGTTTTTGAGCCTTCCGAACTCAAAATCCTAGATAAAATCTGGGGTTTCGACGACAATAACAGTATCTATATAGCTCAAAAATCCTTTCTTTTTGACAACATAAAACTTTTTAATGGGGACCAATTTATCGCCATCAACGGCACGATTTCCCCAGATCCTAATGAAATGCTCGGTCTGGAAATCAATAATGTCAATCTTGATTTTTTCAATACCCTCAGCACCAAAGAATTCAGCGGACTTGCAAATGGAAATTTTGGATTTACTAATTTCTATGGTTCTATCGGCATCAATGGTCAAATAAACGTTGATGAATTGCATATCAATAATTTTTTGGTGGGTAATATCGATGCCGCAACTTTTATCGCTGACAAGTTGATCAATGTCGAAATCAACAATATCCGCAATGGAAAAAAGGTGATTGCCATAAATGGCTTTTTGGGAAGTAACAATGACCAACTTGACCTGAATGCCAAATTGAACGAAGCAGATTTGTCTGTTTTGGAGCCTTTCCTGTCCAATTATATCACCCGAATGGGCGGTACGGTTTCGGGGGATTTTGACATCGGTGGTTCCATCGCATTCCCTGTTGTAATGGGAAATGGAATCGTCACCGGAGGCACACTACTTGTCAACTATCTAAAAACAAAATATACTGTCGATGGCAACCTGATTTTCAACAACAATGAAATCAGCTTCAGAGAGCTGACTGTAAGAGACATCAACGGAAACAGAGCAAGGATGAGAGGGGGAATTTCCCATGATTACTTTTCAGATTTTATCCTTGATATTACCTCCAGTCTGGAAAACTTTCAGGTACTCAACACCGGTTCAAGGGATAACGAACAGTTTTATGGGACAGCATACGCTACCGGAACGCTCAATATTTTTGGTGCAGCAAATAACCTTGACATCACTGCCCGAGCCACCTCGCAAAAGAATACCAGAATTTATATTCCGCTTGGTTCAAAAAGTTTTGAAGCACAGGAAGATTTTATCAAAATCATCAATGTCCTAGATACGGCGAGAAATATTTCTTTGGAAAAAACAGCGGACAAATTGGACATCAACAATGTAAGAATGAACTTTACTTTTGATGTCACCCCTGATGCCTACACTGAAATCCAGATTGACCCGAGGACTGGCGAAACCATCCAAGGCCGGGGACGAGGGGTTTTGACAATGAACATTGACACCCAAGGCAATTTTTCCATGTCGGGAAATTATGAAATCACCGAAGCCAAGTACAACTTCTCACTGTATAACATCCTGAGGAAAGAATTTATCGTGCAGCCCGGTGGCCGGATTTCATGGTTTGGAGATCCGTATGAAGGCGTGATGGACATTAATGCCTATTACCTCGAAAGTGTGTCGCTTCAAAGTCTTCAAACCAACCAAAATGCCGCATTGGAAGATCCTACCATGCGCCGTAGATTTCCGCTGAAGGTCCTTATGAACCTCAAAGGACAGCTCCTTTCGCCGGAAATAACCTTCAACTTTGATTTTGCGGAATTTCCTACCGAAGGCAATATCCAGACTTATATTTCGGCATTCCAAAACCGCATCGCAAACGACGAGCAGGAAAAAAACAGGCAGGTTTTTTCTGTCATCATGATGCGCTCACTTTCTCCGGAAGGGCAATTTTCAGGTGTCAGCAACATCGCTACTTCCAACCTCAGCCAATTGCTTTCTTCCCAACTCAACAGCTTCATCGCTCAGGTAGATCAAAATCTGGAAGTGGACATTGACCTGGCCAATTTGGATCAAAGTGCTTTGGAAACTTTTCAACTTCGTGTCGCATATACCTTTTTGGATGGGAGGCTTAGGGTATCAAGAGACGGAGGATTTACTGACTTGCAGGGTAATGCCGATCTCAACAGCATCGCGGGCGACTGGCAGGCCGAATACCTCGTCACCCAAGATGGACGCTACAGGGTGCGGGTTTACAACAGAAATAATTTCAATACCTTCACCTCGCTTTCTTTGGCGAGAAATGTCGCGACTTATGGCGTCTCCGTTTCACAAAACCTTTCTTTCAATAGCTTTGGGGAACTTTGGGACCGGATCAGAAACAAAGAAAAACAACGTCTCCGCATCAATGATCAGGATGATTTTTTGAGATACAACAACGATGAAGGAGAAGATTGGAAAAATATCCCATTGGATAGCCTCCAAAGAAAAGTGAGTCCTTTGGATTATCAAATGGATCCTCCGGTAAAAAATCCATCAAAAGGGAAGCAGGATTGAAACAATTTTGCTTTCAGGATATTGATAGCTGAAAGAAACAAACAGTATGGAAAAAATCAGCCTATTTTGGTTCAGGAGAGATTTGAGACTCGAGGATAATACCGGTCTTTACTACGCCTATTCTCAGGAAAAAAACGTCCTTCCCTTGTTTATTTTTGACAAAGACATCCTTGACAAACTGGAAGGCAAAAAAGATGCACGGGTAGAATTCATCCACACCCAAATTCTGAAACTCCAAAAAGAATTGAAGGGATTTGGAAGCTCAATTTTGGTAAAGTATGGTAAACCAATAGAAATTTACCGCCAGCTTTTGGAAGAATACGACATTCAAAATGTCTATACCAACCGCGATTACGAACCCTATGCCAAAGAAAGAGACCAAGCCATCAAGGATTTGTTGAAAGAAAAGGGAATCCAATTTTTGGATTTCAAAGATCAGGTCATCTTTGAAAAGGAAGAAATCGTCAATGGCAGCGGGGAATTTTACAAAGTCTTCACTCCTTACAGCAAAGTTTGGCTGGAAAAATTCCAGAAAACTTCACTTCAGATTTTGAGCCTGGATCCGAAAAAAAACAATTTTTACCAGACTTCTCCCCTACCTGTTCCTGCATTAGAGGAAATGAGTTTTGAGAAATCAGGTATCGAAATACCTCCACTTGACATTGACAAACCTTTGATCCAAAAATACGATTCACAGCGGAATTTCCCTGCAATAAAAGGAACCTCCAGGCTTGGGATTCATCTGAGATTTGGTACCATCAGCGTGAGGAAACTTGCCTTAGAAGCCTCCAAACTTAATTCCACTTATCTGAATGAATTGATCTGGAGGGAATTTTACATGATGATCCTCCATCACAATCCCCAAGTGACCGACCATGCTTTCAAACCAAAATATGACCACATACCTTGGAGAACGGATGAGGAAGATTTTGAAAAATGGTGTGAAGGCAAGACAGGATATCCGATAGTCGATGCAGGTATGCGGGAGCTCAATGCCACGGGATTTATGCACAATAGGGTCAGGATGATCGTCGCAAGTTTTCTTACCAAACATCTTTTGATTGATTGGCGATGGGGAGAAGCGTACTTTGCAAAAAAATTGCTCGATTTCGAACTCTCCTCCAACAACGGAGGATGGCAGTGGGCAGCAGGGACAGGAACTGATGCACAGCCCTATTTCAGGGTATTCAATCCCGAATCCCAAACCGAGAAGTTTGACAAAGACCTCCGGTACATCAAAAAATGGGTGCCAGAATACGGGACATCCGCTTATCCAAAACCTATGGTCGACCACAAATTCGCAAGAGAAAGGGCCATAGAAACATACAAAACAGCACTGAACACATGAACATAGGAGACAAAGTCCGTTTGCTTCACGGCAACGAATCAGGAGTAATTGTAAAAATATCCGCGAGTGGAAGGGTGGAAGTAGAGATCGAAGACGGGTTCCGGATTCCTGCCATGAAAAACGAGATCGTGGTCATTTCAAGTGCCGAGAAGCAATATTTCGGGGAATCCCAAGAGGCCGTGACTGACCAGGCAAGTTCTTACTCCAAGGTCAAAACCTCTAAAGAAGATGGCTTGTTCCTCGCTTATCTTCCACTCAATGACAAGGACCACAGCATCTATATCAGCAACAATACTGATAGGGATTATCTCCTGATGGCTACAGAAGTCTATGGCGGCAATGGCCAAACCATTTATTCAGGATTGTTGAAAAAGAAAACTTCCCAGAAACTGGGTGAAAAATCCATTCATGATTTTGAGGAGTGGCCGCTGCTTTTGGTGCAGTTTTTTCCCATCCATCCCAAAATCGAAAAGATGGAACCTTCCTTTGAGAGAAGGCTGAAATTCAAAGCCTCCTCCTTCTTCAAAAGTCGTGGGACAGCACCAATTCTGGACAAAAGTGGCTATGTATTCAAGCTATCGGATCAGACCAAAGAAATAGACATCCAAAAACTGAACGAACAGCTGAACACAGAAAAAACTGTTCCTGTGCTAAAATTCCAAAAGCCTCCCAGGGAAATTGACCTCCACATTGAGCATCTCACCAAAGATTTCTCTATGATGAGCAACGGTGAAATGCTGCGCCTTCAGATGGAAACCTTCGAAAAAAACCTCAACTACGCCATTGCTTCCGGCATGGATGAAATCACCTTTATCCATGGTATAGGCAACGGCGTATTGCGAAAAGAAATACACAAGTATTTGAGCCTTTTGGGAAATATTAAGTATTTTCAGGACACACAAAAAAGCCGGTTTGGATACGGCGCTACATTGGTCAGAATCTCTTAAGCCATGCAAGGAAAGGTTTCCCCCATTTTCAGGTTGTTCACGCAGCAGTTTGAAGACGCAAAATCAGCTTTTTTATCACTGAGCAAAAGATATAGAGGAAAAAAATCCGGCGAACTGGAACAAAAACTCATTTTCCTGGAAATCTATGTGGACTTCCTTTCAAGGATCCATTTCAAGGAAGAAAACCTCAAATTCCAGCTGTTTTCGCCATTCAAAAAAATCTTCAAGGGACTGAAGAAAACCAAACACCTCAAAATGATCATGCGACAGGTGGAATCTGTTAAAATGAGAGACAATGTTGTATTTAACTCTTACACAAAAGCTCTCGAATCAGAAAAAAACAAAGTATATGCTGAGGTATATGACCTGATAGTATCCACTCCGCTTCAGATTTGGGATAAACTTTTTGACTCCGTCTACCAATACAGTAAAGGTCTGAAGCCACTGATGATCAATACCTCCACTACTCAGATCATCAGCGAGGAATTGGAATTTTTTAACCTGGATAACAAAACCAAACTGGATACCAAAGCACTCAAAGACATCTACGAAGGTATCCGTGTCATCATTGCCCTAGAAAACCTCCGCATCGAGTCCGGTTTTAACTCCATTTTTGTCAAGGAGGTACATGACCGAATGAGCGAACTCCAAAAAGACCTTTTGGTATGGTATGAAAACCACCTTTTCCTACAGCATCTCACGGGATTTTTGACTGACAAAGAAAACATTTCCAAAAAATACATTGACCTATTGGCTTCTTTGCAACAAAACAAAAAAACAAATACAGCCAAGGTGGAAGCCAAATGCCGGGAATTGTTTGAAAGAATTCTGGAATAAAACGACCCAAAATCCATTTTGAATAAAGATCCTTTGACAATGAATTGATTTTTAAAAGAAATAAAACAAAATCAATATGTACGTAAACAGGAATTACAGCTTTTTGATGACCTTTAAGTGGTCCAAAAAACCATTCTATTATGGACTCACCTACGCTGCTATCATCACTGTCCTTTACCTGGTCACGGAGATCAAATTTACCTTACCCTGGCAGCCCATCAGTATCATAGGTATTGCAGTTTCTTTTTACCTGGGGTTCAAAAACAATTCCTCCTATGACAGGACATGGGAAGCGCGCAAAATCTGGGGGGCTATAGTCAACGACAGCAGAACTTTTGCGACGGCGGTCATCAGTTTGATGAATGAAAACCCTGATCAAGACACAGAAACCCTGAAGAAAAGCATCATCTACCGGCACTTGGCATGGGTAATTTCCCTAAGGTATATGATGAGAATACCCAAGACCTGGGAGCATAAATTCGGACCACAGAATATCATTTTTGTTCCAACATATGCGGAAATATTGAAAAACGGGCTTGACAAAGAATTGCAGGAATACCTTACCGAGTCTGAGATCAAGCATTTCAAATCCAAATCCAATATCCCTTCCCAAATCCTCAAAAGACAGTCAGAAGTTATCAACGACCTGAAAAACAAGGGATTGATCAGTGATTTCAAGCAGGTATGGTTTCATCAGCTAATAGGAAGGCTCTATGACAATCAGGGGATGTCCGAACGGATCAAAAACTTCCCGCTTCCCCGACAGTACGCATCAGTTGCACTGTGGATGACATGGGTATTTTGCCTTTTGATTCCCTTTGGATTGTTAGACATTTTTTTGACCTCCTCCGAACTTTGGATTTGGATGACTATCCCCTTTTCGGGAATGATCATTTGGATCTTTTTTCTGATGGAAAAGATAGGGGACTATTCAGAAAATCCCTTCGAAGGCGCTTACAATGATGTACCGATTTCGTCTATCACCCGGGGAATAGAAATCGACCTCAGAGAGATGCTTGAAGATGAAAATATTCCCACACCCTACCCTGTGGAGAATGGCTTTTTGATGTAAATTAGACCCGTCATTGACAGCCAAAAGTCGGTGGTATTCAATCCAATGTCCCTAATTTTCAAAAAAGCCGAAACTTACGGAGAATTTGTCGGCATCCTTGACCTGCAGCGGGAAAACCATATCAAGAATCTGGTATCTTTAGATCAGGGATTCGTCTTTGCAGAGCATACTGTAGAAGATCTTTCAAAGATGAATTCCTTTGCGCCGCATATCATTGCCAAGGACGACGAGCATGTCGCTGCTTATATCCTCGCGATGACAGTGGATTGCAAAGATGACATAGAGATGCTGATTCCGATGTTTGAGGAGTTTGACCAATTGGAGTACAAAGGAATCCCCCTATCAGAGTACAATTACTTGGTCGTCGGTCAAGTCGCTGTGGGGAAAGATTACCGGGGACAGGGAGTTTTTGACTATTGCTATCAATGCTATCGAGAGGAACATGGCGATAATTTTGATTTTGCCATCACGGAGATTTCCCAGCGCAATTACCGTTCACTTGCGGCCCATTACCGGGTCGGTTTCCGCGAACTCAGCCGCTACCCCAATGCCGATGGAGAGGAATGGATTATTGTAGTGTGGGATTGGAAGGGGTGAGGTGAAGTTGGATTATATGTTATAAACTTTCAAACTATTGAAAGTAGCTATTGGGCTTTACCTTTCCTGTTTTTGTTTTATGTGTATCCGCATGAATGCACGTGACAAAATTTGACAATAAGTGTCAATAATTTGTGGTTGAAGTATAGTGGTTGTTTCTTGTACTAAAATATGAAACATTATGACCATACTACAATTCATGCAAAATTTTCCTGATGAATCAAGCTGCGA
>NZ_JAKZAM010000083.1 GCF_022538055.1 Cognataquiflexum nitidum
TATGTGTATCCGTATAAGTGCACGTAACAAAATTTGACAATTAGTGTCAATGATTTGGTGTTGTATTTAGGTAGGCGTTTCTTGTATTCAAATAAGAAACGATATGACTATATTAAAATTCATGCAGTATTTTCCTGATGAGTCCAGTTGTGAGACCTACATTAAAGATAGTAGGGAAAAGGCAGGTATCTGCTGTAAAACCTGTAAATCTACCACCAAACACTACTGGTTCAGTGGCGGGAGGTTTTTTGAATGCAGCAAATGCAGAAGGAGAAGCTCCCTTAAAAGTGGAACAGTTATGGAACACAGCAAAGTTTCGCTCCATACCTGGCTGTTGGCGTTCATGTTTATATCAGCTACCAAAAAGGGGTTTTCCTGTCTTGAATTCCAAAGACAGGTCGGATTATCGAGATATGAAACAGCATTCAGACTGATGCATAAAATCCGGGCGTTGATGGGTAAAAGAGATTCACTTTATGTATTGAAGGACATGATAGAATTTGATGAATGCTTTGTGGAAGTGGCAACAAAAAAACAGGTGAAGGAAAACCTCAAAAGGGGAAAGGGAAGCCAAAGGCAGTCAAGTGTCGGGATAGCCGCTGAATCGGTACCGCTTGAAAATCCGGATACAGGTGAAAAAAGCAGGGCTTGTGGATATTATAAAATGGAAGTATTGGGCAAAGTCGATGCAGACCATGTGAACAAATTCATCAAGAAAAATACAGGAGGAGATATTGTCCTGTTTACAGACAAAAACAAGGCCTATGTGGACATTACCGATATTGTAGACACGCATTATATGGTGATTTCCGATAAAAAAAGTGTAAATGAAACCTTAAAGTGGGTACACAAGGGAATCAGTAATCTCAAAAGGAACCTCCTCGGTATCTACCATATGATCACATATAAATATTTGCAGAACTACCTCAATGAATTCGTATACAAGTTAAACCGAAGATATTTTGGAGAAAACCTGTTTGACCGAATGATTATTGCTGCGGTTCATCCATACGTG
>NZ_JAKZAM010000013.1 GCF_022538055.1 Cognataquiflexum nitidum
CGACACCTTGATCAAAAAGTCAGAAAATGTCCTCCAAAACCTCACTCATATAGCTAAATTACAACCTGAGTAGTTACGATAATTGCTTTTGTTTTAAACTTCATAAAAATGCGTTCGGGACATATTGTTCAATGTCGCATCATTTGGCAAAAAACTGACAATATTTTCCCGAGATAAATCAAATTTAACCCAAAAGTGTTTTTTTTGCTATATTCAAAATTGATTCACCACTTTCAAGTTTGCTGATTTTTAAAATGGATTCAGGCTTTGATTTTAATAATTTATTTTTTCTTGTTTCTGTGGTCATAGGACTGCAGACGGGTGTTATTGTGATGGTATATTCTTTGCGTAAAAACAAGAAGAGTATCCCGCTTGCACTTACCTTCTTAAGCCTTTCACTAGCCATTTTTTTCAGCATGCTGATCAGTTCAGGGATGATGGTCCATTTGCCGGGAATATACAGGATAGGAAATATTTTTGGATTGATCTTTGTGCCTATGCCATTTATTTACATGCAATGTGTCACCCAAAACAGGAACTTAAGGTGGTCAGATGCTTTTCACCTGATTCCTGTGGCAATTTATATCATTGACTACTCCCCTGTTTTATTTTTATCTTCCGCTGAAAAGTTGGAATTAATACTTCAGGATATCAATGACCCTAATAGATTTACAGAATTCAGACAAAGTATGTTTTTCCCGGATGGATTTCATCAGACCTTCAGAACCATCCTGATCAATATTTATTGGCTTATGCAGGTGGGACTTTTGGTCAAATGGCAAAAAAACATCAACAGACCCTTCAATAAGTTTGAAAAAGAATGGAGAGTTTGGATAATCTTCTTCATGAGCTTTCAGTTTTTTTTATTCCTGCCATTTTACATGACATATTTTTGGTTGGACAAAGAATTGGTTTTTATGTTGGTTCACTTTACAGGTGCGGTTTTGTTGATGTCGAGTGCTGTGTTACTTTATTTTTTTCCTCAACTTCTATATGGTCTCGATGAAATCCAATTTGTGGCAGATCAGATTATCAAAATGGAATCTTATCCCAAAACCGAAAAATCAGGTATTCAGCCTGACGATAAAATGAAAGAGCTCGGACCGATAATTCTGGATTGGATGGATGAAAAGAAAGTTTATCTCAACCAGCGCTATTCTATTCAGGATTTTGCCAGGGATACCAATATTCCTTATTACCAACTTTCTGCCTGCATCAACCACTACCTGAACACCAATTTTGCAGACCTACTGAACAAAAAACGAATTGAGTACAGTATTGAATTACTGCAAAAAGGTGAGTTTTCAAATTATACTTTGGAAGCTTTGTCAGGAGAATGTGGCTTCAACAACCGTAACTCATTTGTGCTGGCGTTCAAGAAGTTTACGGGTACTACTCCCTCCAACTTTAGAAAAAATCTTACTAAGTAGCCCTACCTTTTATAACTATTCCTATCTAGCATTTTCCTTTTCAACAATGCACACATCTTGATGGTACGGCTATAGTTGAGGTCATCCTCATTGCCATCACTACCTATCATCTAAACTTAAATCAATTTGTGGATCTTAAACTAAAAAAAATAAAACCTAATGTTTTATTTGTAGGAAACACCCCATTTAAGGACTACAAAATTCTTACTGCCTACATTTTGGCAATTTTCAGATATTACTTTGACAATTTTCGATAAAAAATGTCAAGTATAGCATCTAAATCCCAATTACGGTTGCGTTAGATACTTACTTTTGTTTTGAACAATGAAAGGAAATCTCAATGTTTTTTGAAACTATTGAAGTAAAAAAAATCCAAATTTTATTAAGTATAAACTTTGATGGAAAGTAAATCAAAATCACGGTTGACCAACCGCGAACTTGTAATCAAATCGATAGAAATCATGCATCTCAATGTGGGCAACAAGGAAGAAACTGACTTGGATCACATGATTTCCTTCTTGGGCATGCCACAGCGCACTTTTTATTATACATTCAAAAAAGTGACGGGAGAAAGTCCCAAGAGATTTATCAAGCACCTGAAGATGAGAAAAATTCACCAGGACTTGAAAACAAAAATTCCTGGACAAAATATAAAAAAGATAGCATCTGAATATGGATTTAGCCACATGGGACAATTCAGTCAAGACTACAAAAATGTAATAGGTGAACTAGCCTCTTCCACCTTAAAACGATAATAATTAACCAAATTAAACTAAAAGAGCAGATTATGAAAAAAACACTTTTGACTGTCTTTACCCTGATACTGAGTGTCAGCTTAGGATGGTCCCAACAAAAGAAACCGAATATCTTGGTCATCTGGGGAGATGATATCGGTCAGTTTAACATCTCGGCCTATAATCTCGGCATGATGGGATATAAAACTCCAAACATTGATCAGATAGCAAGAGAAGGTGCCTTATTTACGGATTGGTATGGACAGCAAAGTTGTACTGCGGGGAGAGCAGCCTTTATTACAGGCCAATCTCCAATACGAACAGGTCTTACCAAGGTGGGTCTCCCCGGCGCTCCTGAAGGAATGAGAAAAGAGGATCCTACTCTTGCTACCTTGCTTCGTGCGCAGGGTTACATGACGGGTCAATTTGGAAAAAACCACTTAGGGGACAGAGATGAGATGTTGCCTACAGCCCATGGGTTTGATGAATTTTACGGCAACCTATATCACCTCAATGCAGAAGAAGAACCCGAGCATCCTGATTATCCTAAAAATCCTGATTTCAAAAAGAACTTTGGTCCCAGAGGTGTAATCCATAGTTTCTCGGATGGCAGGATCGCCGATACAGGACCTTTGACAAAGAAGAGAATGGAAACCATTGACGAAGAAGTCAATGACAAAGCAATGGATTTTATGGAGCGTGCTGCCAAAGCTGACAAGCCTTTCTTCCTATGGTGGAACAGTACCAAAATGCACATATTTACCCATTTGTTGGATAGCCTTAACGGAAAAACCAAACTTGGAATCTATGCCGATGGGATGGTCGAGCATGACCGTCAGGTCGGATTGATATTGGGCAAGTTGAAAGAACTTGGGTTAGATGAAAACACCATAGTTATGTACTCAACAGACAATGGCGCTGAGGCATTTACTTGGCCTGATGGAGGAACTACCATGTTTCGTGGAGAGAAAAATACCCAATGGGAAGGTGGTTATAGAGTTCCAACCGCCATCAGATGGCCGGGCGTAATCAAGCCAGGAACTATCATCAATGAGATCGGTGCCCATGAAGACATGTTGACTACATTATTGGCTGCAGCAGGCTCTCCCAATATCAAAAATGAATTGTTGAAAGGCAAAAAAATCGGATCGATGACCTATAAGGTACACCTTGATGGGTACAATCTCCTTCCGGCGCTCAAAGGTGAAGAAGCATGGCCTCGTCAGGAATTTATCTATTGGACAGATGATGGAAGCGTAGCTGCATTGAGATATGGCAATTGGAAAGCAACTTTCCTTAGACAGGATGCTCATGGAATGCATGTTTGGCTTGAGCCATTCACTGTACTGAGAGCTCCACTATTGACTAATCTCCGCATGGATCCTTTTGAATTGGCACACGAAATAGGAATGGATTATGACAGGTGGTTTTTAGAACACATGTTTATGATTGCCCCTGCCGGTGCCTATGTGGGAAAATGGCTTCAAAGTTTCAAAGAATTTCCTCCAAGACAAAAACCTGGTTCATTTAACCTGGAGGCCGTCATGGAATCTGTGACTCAAGGCTCGAGAAAACAATAATTGAATTAGATCACTTCGGCCACATTCTTATTTGGTCGAAGTGATTTTTAAATTGAATCAAAAAAGGATAATGATTTTTTGACCTTTACAAAATTGGATGGTATTTCATTCATTTCAATTTCTTTGACCCTTGTCTTTTCTTGAATACCTCTCATTCTCTTTTGTGGATAAATCCGTAGCAAGAAGAATATTTAGTAATCTTCCCAAAATATCAGACCTTGTAAAGGGGGTATTTCTACCGTGAATTCCTGAAAATGATTTTCTTAAAATTAAAATCTTCATTCTCCATGAAATACCTGATCATATGCTTATTTCTGTCACAAAATGTTTCCGCCCAGGAGAAAGAAGGCCATTCAGAATCATACTTTAAAAGCCATTCTATTGCACTTTTACTTGGTCATACCCATGTCAGTCAAGGTATAAGAGAAAATGCGAGAAGTTGGCTGACTTTACCTTCTGTCAGCTTGGATTACAATTACCTGCTATCAAAAAAACTAAGTATTGGCCTTCACAATGATTTGATAATTGAAAACTTCAAAATAGAAAAGTCAGGAAGCAGGTCGCAAATAGAAAGAACCCGACCTTTGGCAAGCGCCATGACAGTAGGTTTCAAACCTGGTAATCATTTAACCTGGCAATTTGGGTTGGGTGGAGAATTTTCAAAAGAAGAAAATTTCTTTTTGAGCAGACTTGGTGTCGAGTATAGTCACGAAATAGCCGAAAATTGGGAATTCATCTCCAGCTTTATTTATGACATCAAGTGGAATGCCTATGACAGTTTTGCTATCGGAGTAGGCTTATCCAAGTCATTTGGTAAATAAACCGATCAAATTATCTATGAAAAATTTAATTCCAATCCTTGTTTTATTGTTATTTTTGGTTTCCTGTATTTCAAAATCCCCTACCCTAACGGAACAGTCCAAATCGGAAACTGATCCTTTGCCTAACTGGAGTGAAGGATCTTCCAAGTCTGTAATCCTTGATTTTATTACCAAAACCACCACTTTTGGAAATGCGGGTTTTTTACCTGAGTCGGATAGAATTGCAGTTTTTGACAATGATGGTACGCTATGGTCTGAACAACCCATGTATTTTCAATTGGCATATGCCATTGATTTCATAAAAAAAGAATCAACAAACCATCCTGAATGGAAAAAAACAGAGCCATTCAAAAGCCTTCTTGAAGACGACATCAAACATGTGATGGAAGGTGGAGAAAAAGCATTGGTTGAAATCATAATGGCTTCTCATGCCGGGATGACTTCAGAAGATTTTCAAAAATCCGTAAGTGATTGGCTTGATTCTGCAACCCATCCCAAAACAGGGAAGCCTTATAACCAAATGATTTATCAACCTATGGTAGAATTGTTGGAATACCTTCGTGCCAATGGGTATAAAACATTTATAGTCTCAGGTGGAGGAATTGACTTCATGAGGGTTTGGGCAGAAAAAGCATACGCGATCCCCCCATACCAGGTCATTGGGAGTTCCATCAAATCCAAATACGAAATTGTGGATGGAGAGCCTGTTATCATCAAACTTCCGGAACTCAATTTTTTCGATGACAAAGGCGGCAAGCCGATAGGCATACACCAACATATTGGAAAAAGGCCTGTTTTGGCAGTAGGAAACTCAGATGGAGATTATGAAATGTTGCAATATGTCACTGCCGGTGAAGGCCCACGGCTTGGAATGTTAATCCACCATACGGATTCCATCAGGGAATATGCCTATGATCGAAATTCACACATCGGAAAACTTTCAAAAGGACTCGATGATGCTGCCCAAAACCAATGGCTAATAGTCGATATGAAATCGGATTGGAAAAATGTATTTAACATTAAATGACATTAAAAATTTATTGGTGATTGTCATTTTGACAATGTTTTCTCTTGACGTTTCAGGACAGGATTCCAAGTCAAAAGAGAAAATATATCAAAATACCGTCCGGTACAACATCTCAAATCCTGTCATCTTTGGGATTGAAAATTTTATTTTAGGATACGAAAGGACTTTAGGAAAGAACAGAAGTTTCAGCATAGACTTGGGAATCAACAGACTACCGGGCTTTGAACCTGAGACAGACAACTTTGAAAATTCAACTCTCAGTCTTTTGGCAGGTGGTAAAAACAAAGGGCTTCACATCTCTGCAGATTACAGGTTTTACCTTAAAACAGAAAACAAATATGATGCTCCTCGAGGAGTCTACATAGGACCATATTATTCATTTAATTCATTTGATAGGACAAAAAATTGGTTATTGACCTCAAATAATTTTAATGGGGAAGTAGGAACAGATTTGGATCTAAAAATCCATACAGTCGGAGCCGAATTAGGGTACCAATTTCAAGTTTCCCAGAGGTTTATGTTGGATTTTGTCCTTTTTGGGCCGGGATTGGGAATATATAGGGCTAATGTAGATTTTGACAGTTCCCTAAGTCCTGAAGATTCCGCTATATTATTAGAAAAAATAAATGACCTTTTGTCTGAAAAAATACCGGGATTCAACACCATCGTAGATGGTAGCGGATTTGAAAAAACAGGTGTTGCCAATATTACAGGTCTTGGGTATAGATTTATGATCAATATTGGCTATAGATTTTAACTGAAACAACCACTGTGCTTCAAAAAAGAATTTAATGAGAAGTTAATTGATCCAATCTTGATAAATTTGTCGGTCCTTCTACACAAATAAACTAATCATAATACCTAAAGAAAATTCAAAACCCAAACTTTATAAACCAAATAAAAACATGAAAACCTTAACAATAAAAAAATCGATTTACTTGATTGTACTCATCGGATTGGTATCAGGATGTTCCCCTGCGACCAAAATCATTGGATCCTGGAAAAGCCCTGAGGCTCAAACTGCCGGATATTCCAACCTATTTGTGGCGGCATTGATCAGCGACAATTATGTAACCAAAAAAACCATTGAAGATGACATTGATGAGCTACTGATCCAAAAAGGAATTCAGGCCATAAGTAACCTTGAGCAAGTAAAACCAGGATTGATATTGACCAATGACAACAAAGACCAAGTCGTCCAAGAAATCAAAAAAAGTGGTAGAGATGGCATCATGACTATTGCTATCATCGATCAGACAAATGAAACGAGATATGTACCCGGAACTGCCTATTCACCTATGTATTATGGCGGCGGATATGGGAGATTTGGTGGGTATTATGGCATGTACGGACCTACGACTTATTCCCCGGGATATTATGCTACAGATAAAAACTTTTATGTAGAGATAAATTTATACGATACTGAAACCCAGGCTTTGGTGTGGTCAGCACAATCAGCAACCACAAACCCTTCAAGTATAGACAGGGCTGCACGGGAGTTTGCACTTGTGGTGGTGGACAAAATGATAAAAGATAAGATTATTATTCCCAAAAAATAATTCAGCTTCTATCTAATTATTTCTAATGGCAAAGGCCTGCTTCAGAGATTTGAAGCAGGCCTTTGCTTTGTATGTATAAGGAAACAATTCCCTGAAGGGCGTAAAATTTTCCTTTTGAGAGCAGTGGTTTTTAAAAAATCATAATGATTACAATTCCAATACAATGCTGCTAAATCCGGGTAACAGGATTTTATTTCCTTCTTTTTTTGCTTCCCCAAAAGAATATATTTCGATTTGGAATCCTTCAGGTACATCAATCGAAATCTGTGTACTACCTAGATTGTGAACTACGAATAATTCTTGGTCTTCGTGGTTTCTGAAAAACGCCATCAATGGTTTTGGCAATTCCCCTTCATACAATTCTAAGCTACCCAAGGCCAAAGCCCTATTGCTGTTGCGGAGTTTTATGATTTCCTTATAATGGTTGAAATAACTCGTACTCATGGACTTTTGGATTGCAAGAGGAGTAACAAACTCATCTTTTGAATAAAAGGGTTCTAGCCAGGTTGCTCTTCCTTTGTCATTGGCTTTCATGTCCCACAAAAAAGGCTCTCTAATGTTCTCATCGGGCTTTTTTCCAAGCATACCAATTTCTTCTCCATAATATAAGTAGGGTGCTCCCGGCATGGTCATAAGGATATTGATAGACTGCTTCAACTTCCTTGGATTTTCATCCAAGGAATTGAGCAACCTTGGTTGGTCATGATTTGATGAAAATGTCGCATCAATAAATTCTTCCGTAATCCCATTATAAAAGTCCAAAACTTCTTTTTGCTTTTTGGCAAGCAACATTCCATCTTCTTTTTTGTATGATTCAATCAAAGTATAATGGAAGTCAAAATTGAATAAAGCGGGCAATCCTGGGAGATAAGGTGCTACAATTTCTTTTTTATCATATACCTCACCCACTAGGTAAATATCCGGTTTGATGGAAGTCATTTTATCCCTGAATTCCTTCCAAAAGGCATGGTTGTCCAAAGGCCTGTCATCCGGGAATATGTGTTTGGCAGCATCAAGTCTGAAGCCATCTACACCCACATCTTCCAGCCAAAACCTTCCGATTTCATAAATTTCTTCCCTTACTTTTGGATTGTCAAAATTTAAATCAGGCATTCCTCCATAAAAAAATCCATAGTAATAATCCTCTCCAAAACCGGGGTCATGCCACTGTCGGATGTTATCACTGTCAAGAGTGATGGTTTTTTTATCAAGGTAATCGGCTATCGTATCTTTTTGTGCCCAAACATAATAGTCTCTAAAAGGATTATCCCTTCCTTTTTGTGACTCCAAAAACCAAGGGTGCTTGTTGCTTGTGTGGTTTATGATCATATCGATCACCACTTTGATGTCATTCTTATGGGCTTCATCCAAAAACGACTTAAAATCCTCCATTGTCCCATAATCCGGGTGGATGCTTTTGTAATCCGTTACGTCATATTTATGATAACTCGGAGAAGCCATGATGGGCATAAACCAAATGGCATTTGCCCCCAATTCCTTGACATGGTCCAATTTCTTCTTTACACCATTGATATCCCCGATACCATCCCCATTGGAATCATAAAACGACTGGATGAATATCTCATAAGTAATCCCCGCCTTAGGCCAATGGTTTTCAATTTTCTTTTCTTTCCTGCCCAAGCAAGATGAAACAGTTATTGTCAAAATCAATAGAACAACTTGAATTGAATTTATTTTCATAGGGTAATCTTTAAAATAGAAAAAGTCACAAAAAGTGACTTTTTCTAAGTTTTTAATAAATAGATTTAGTTTCTGTTGATAGCATTGAGCATTTCAAAAGCGAGTTCCAATCTCTTCATAAAAGTTTCTTCGCCTTTTCTCAACCACACTCTAGGATCATAATATTTCTTATTAGGACTGTCAGGTCCCTCAGGATTTCCTAATTGAGACTGCAAATAGCCTTCGTTCGATTTGTAATAATTTTTGATTCCTTCCCAAAACGCCCACTGCTGATCAGTATCAATGTTCATTTTAACAGAACCATAGCTGTTAGCCTCTCTGATTTCTGCTTCTGTTGAGCCTGAACCTCCATGGAATACGAAAAACAACGGCTTGCCTGTTGTTCCGTATTTTTTGTTGATATAATCCTGGGAGTTTTTCAAAATGATAGGTTTCAAAGAAACATTACCTGGCTTATATACTCCGTGGACATTCCCAAAAGCTGCTGCAATGGTAAACAAATCATCTACCTCCTTGAGGTGTTCATAGGCATATGCCACTTCTTCAGGTTGGGTATATAATTTTGAACTGTCGACATCCGAATTGTCCACACCGTCCTCTTCCCCACCTGTCACACCCAATTCGATCTCAATTCCCATTTCAAGCTTTTTGAACTTCTTGAAGTATTCAACAGAGATTTCAATATTTTCCTTTACTGGTTCTTCTGACAGGTCCAGCATGTGAGAGCTATATAGCGGCTTCTTATGAGCAGCATAATATGCCTGTCCTTCTTCCAAAAGTCCATCGATCCAAGGAAGCAGTTTTTTTGCGCAATGGTCAGTATGCAAAACAACAGGTACGTCATAAGCTTCCGCCATTCTATGTACATGCAAAGCTCCTGAAATAGAACCTTGTATTGCTCCGATTTGATTTTGGTTACCTAAACCTTTTCCGGCAAAAAACTGTCCGCCGCCATTGGAAAACTGTATGATTACGGGAGAATTGACCTTTTTGGCTGTTTCAATGACTGCATTGACAGTACTGGTATTGATTACATTGACCGCAGGCAGTGCAAATTCACTTTCTTTGGCATAAGACAATAGGTCCTTGAGTTCTTCTCCGTACTTGACTCCTGGTTTGAATTTCATGTTGATTTAAAATAGGTTGATTATTTCTTTAAAAACCGTTTTCTCATTATTTGACGGTTATCACTGATCTCAAAGATATAAAGACCTGTTGTAAAATCCCGTATATCGACATGCAAATTCTTGTCCGTGACCAAATAAACCTCCTCTTGAAGGACTTTCCCTGTCACATCCATAATTCTGAAATTCCCCTTGTTCATCGTATCAGGAATGACAACAGTCAACCTATCAGAGGCAGGAACGGGATAAATTTTAAACGCTGATGGATTTGGAATTTCAGGATTTATGGAAAGAATCGGATCCTGAAGGATTTCACCCTCAGGTAATGGAAGTTTTTTGTTGGTAAACATCAGGAATTCATTAGCTTTTACCCTAAAGGCACGTGAATTTCCTGAAAGTACGATTTCTTCTCCGGTAAAATAATTATACCAAGTCCCAGATGATGGGAAAGTAAGGTTGGCACTCGCAATGTCTGTCAGTCCAAAATTACCATACAGTACTACTTGAAGGTCAGCGTCTGTCAATTTGATGCTTTTCAAATTCTGAGTTAGGTCCAGAGTTGCATTTTGCGGGTTATTGAAAGCGTTGAATTTGCTTTTTAGTTCTAACATCGCTCTATACATATTGAATAATCGCTGTCTATCCGGGTTATCGAGATATTCCCATTTTGTGGGTTTGATACCTAACCTGTCATTGTTGAGCTCAAGATCGTATCCAAACTCTTCAAATTGCCACATCATTTTTGGACCAGGAATGGAAAAGAAAAAGGCAGCCATCAGCTGATTTCGGTTTACAGCATTACTGAGTTGGCGAATATTCAATGGAGTGGTTCGACCCCAAGTAAGGGATTCCCACATGGTTCTTTCCTCATCGTGGCTTTCCATATAG
Source organism: Cognataquiflexum nitidum (assembly GCF_022538055.1). Lineage (GTDB taxonomy): Bacteria > Bacteroidota > Bacteroidia > Cytophagales > Cyclobacteriaceae > Cognataquiflexum > Cognataquiflexum nitidum. Next base: position 10,865 of record NZ_JAKZAM010000013.1, read on the forward strand.
CCCACCAAAGTATTGTCATTCCAGCCTCTTGACTTAAAATACCCCCATTCAAAATTCCTTGAATTTCCTTTGGCGATTTCTTTAAAGTCAAAATTCATACTTCCCCAAAACATCATTCCGTGGTTGGACAATTCTTTTTCTTCAGTATTGTCTGCAAAATGCTCCAAAATGACATATGCATCGGGATGATTTTTTTTGATCTGATCATAAATATTCTTCCAGATGCTGATTCTTGAAGGATCATATTCACCCCAGAAACCGACATTGTCACCTGAATTGACTTGTGTAAAGCCCTTGCTCAGGTCAAACCTGAAGCCATCCACTTTGTATTCTGTCAGCCAATAATTATTGACCGAATCTACAAAGGCTTTGGTGTAAGGGCTCTCATGGTTAAAGTCATAACCAACATTGAAAGGATGCTTTGCGACCCTGTTGAGCCAAGGGTTGTCTGAAGTAGGTGCACCATAATCTCCGTCATTATACAGCCTGACAAAAGGACTCTGCCCAAAGGCATGGTTGAGTACCATATCCAATATGACCATAATCCCTCTCTTATGGGCCTCGTCTATCAGTTCTTTTAAGTGGTTCTTTGGACCATAAAATTTATCCACTGCAAAAAAGAAAGAGGGATTATAACCCCAAGACAGGTTTCCTTCAAATTCCTTGATAGGCATCAATTCAATGGCATTGACTCCCAAACCAGCCAGGTAATCGAGTCTTTCAACAACAGCTTTGAAAGTTCTTCTCTCATCAAAATCCCTGACCAAGAGCTCATAAACCACCAATTCCTCTACAGCAGGTTTTTCGTAATCCAGGTATTTCCATTGGTACTGGTCTTGAGCTGTTTGGAGAAAAGTGGCCTGAAATTCGGTTTTCCCTTTTGGATATGGCTTTAAACCAGGATACCTGTTTTGAGCAATGATCTCATCATCATGAAAAGGATCTGAAACTTTGTCTGCATAAGGATCACCGATTTTGATATTCCCATCAACCAAATACTGGAAAATGTATTCCTGCTTTGGTACCAATCCTGTCAACCTGTACCAAAACAGTTCCTTATCGGGTGTTTGGTTCATTTGGAATGCAGGAAGGACTTCCCAATCATTGAAGTCTCCAATCACAAAAACGTTTTTCTTCAATGGAGCTTCCAAAACCAAAACCACTTCAGTATCTGAAATATAATTGATCCCTCTTCTGACACCTGAAGGTAAAGGCGCCTGTGGACTTGGACCCACTACGGTAAGTGTAATCTCGGCAGTATCTTCCTCTCCCGTTTTCAGAGCTTTGGCAACTACCTTAAAAGATCCTTCCGCAGTTGCTTGAAAAGTATATTGTAGACTTTCTACATCAGCGGCAGATGCCACTGCTACTCCATTGATTTCTAAGCTAAGATTAGCAACATCTGATGAGGCAATCCTGATTTCCTGTGATTCCCCGATTTCCAATAATTTGGATGAGGTAGGATTGGCAAAAGTCACTTCAAAGCCTTGACTGAGGTCTACAAAAAAATCAGCATTTGTATCGGTCTTTCCTTCCAATGAACCCGTGGCATTTCTGAAGACTATCCCTAATCTATAAATGGTTTGTCCTGCTGACGGTTTGAAAAATTCATTGGGGGTAAGTTCCCATTCCCATATATTAGGAGCTGTTTTCACCATTCTTGCAGCGGGGTCAGCAGTACCCCATGCAAATGGGACAATAGCCCAAGTCCTAGATGTAGGACCCGCAACAACAGCGCCTATATGGATATAAACAGGATCGATGTCTTTGAGACCTGTGGTTCCCTTGGTGGCATCATAAATAATTTTGATTTTTTGATCTGCACGCGGGAAAGCAGGTTCTGTGCTTACCTGGGAAAACCCAAGATTCAATAAGAAAAAGAAAAAAACAGATAGCAATATTTTTAATTTCATAGTATAAATCTACTAAATAAACATTCAATATTAAACAAACAAAAAGGCTACTTATAAGAGTAGCCTTTTTGTTATCAAGGGAATAAAGATTAACCTTCAATAAATATATACCTTCCATCCAAGGAGTTAAACCACATTTTGTAGGTGCCTGCCACTATTGGAATATTAGCCGAATTTCCTAATTCAGCTTTCCCCGAGATTGGAGTTATTGCGCCCCAATTAATCGTCCAAGCATCATTGGCTCTGAACTTGATTTCACCATCTGTTACAGTTGCAGTAATATGCCAAAGGTGCTTATCAAATGTAAGGTTTGTCATAGCGGTACTTGAATCCCAACCACCGGCAGTTGAGCTTCCAATAATTCCAACAGTTGGATAAAATACATTTGAAGTTCCTGTAAATGGAACTATCGAGAAGGTATTTGCAGCAAGATTAAGTGTGAAAGTATAATAACCTGCTGTGCCGATTGCAAAAGCACCTGGATCAGAACCTCCACCTGGATTAACAGATACAGCAGCACCTCCATTTGTACCATATTGAGGCTGCCATTGACCCAGTTTTTCTAGGACTTTAAATTCTCCAACAGCGAAAAAGCCGGTGTAAACATAAAGATCTTTATTGGCGGGGTCGCGGAATAAAGCAGGGTTATTGTTATCATTGCTCCATCCCGGTGCAGTGGCATTACCTACTAGGAATAAATTTCTTAAGATGACTGCATCTTTATATGCAGTTATTGACAGTGTGGTGGCCGTACCTACCAAAGGGCTCAAACTTCTGTCAATAGTTGTTTTAAAACGGAAATCTACATTTCCCGGAACATTTGGTTCAAGACCGGCTGCTACTATTTTCTTATTAAGTTCTCCTAAAGCTACTTTTACGGTTGGAGTTGTAGAGCTTCCCAATCCTACGACGGTTGCGAAGTTGGTTCCACCTCTTGCCATCTCCAGTGTATAAGTGTAATTTCCTGTTACTCCAAAATCAGGTATAGAGGCCTGAAAGAAAATCGTATCTTCTTTTTCAGCTTCAGTGAGCACTATTGATGTACCTGCTGAAGGACTTGTTAAGGTCGATGCTGTTTGCGGGATAATTCTAGGTTCATCTACAGGCCCACATGACCACATAATGAAAGGGAGCATTAAAGCAACCCAAACTAATTTTGATAAAACTCTCATACAGATTTGTTTTGGTATTTATTGTTTCAAACTTTAATTAATTAAATCCTATTTTTAAATTTTTTATTTATGTTTTTCAACAAGAGATTTTTGACTGCAAAAACTATATTGTAGAATCAACTATGAAATATTACGCAATGGAAAATGTCAAAACAAATATTCTTCAGTGATTTTTTTTGAAAATATTTGTGCAAACGTAACCGCAAACGATTGCATCATTTTTTATACTTCGAGGATAGTCGAGGGAAATTATTTTTTTGAAATCAAAAGCAAAAAAAATAACGTGACAATTAAATACATAATCACCCAAAAACTTATATATTTAAATTCTTAGAAAAATCTAATTTTAATGAAACTAGGTCAAGCCACCATAAAAGACATCGCAAAGGAACTGAATGTATCCACATCAACGGTTTCAAGAGCTTTGAAAGATTATCCGGGAATCAGTGATGAGACAAAAAGAAAAGTCAAAGAACTGGCAGATAAATTGAATTACCGACCTAATGCGGTGGCACTGAGCCTCAGAAAAAGCAAATCTTTCACCATTGGCGTCATCATTCCTGAAGTGGTGCACTTCTTTTTTTCTACTGTTATCAGCGGTGTGGAGGAAGTGGCCTTTGCCAACGGCTATAACGTTATCTTATGCCAAACCAATGAAAAATTCAGCAGGGAGAAAAGTAGCGTGGAAACTATGCTGTCCAATCAAATAGATGGTGTATTGGTGAGTTTTTCCAGAGAAACTACAAATTTTGACCATTTCAAAAAAATGATTGACCTGGAGTTTCCGATTGTTTTTTTTGACAGAATCCCTGAACTTGAAAACACCATCAATGTCACTGTCAATGACTATCAAGGGGCCTACGATGCTGTAAAACACCTAATTGATCAGGGTTTTAATAAGATCGTACACCTGTCGGGTCCTGACAACTTAACCATCAGCAAACAAAGGAAAGAAGGTTACCTGAATGCCCTAAAGGACTCAGGTATCGAACCCAAATCTGAATGGATCCTCGAATGCCCTTATGGAACAGAAAAAGAAAGCATTTTAATCACGACAGAATTATTTAAGAATAAAGAAAACAGACCTGACGCTATTTTTGCGCATCACGATATCGTCGCAGCAGGTGCCATGATGGCGCTTAAGGCACTTGACTTAAGAATCCCTGAGGATGTTGGAGTAGTCGGTTTTTCTAATTGGCAGTTTTCGTCCATGATTGACCCACCACTCTCCACTGTAGCCCAACCCGGTTTTCAAATCGGCGAGAAAGCTACCCAAATACTGCTCGACCTTATCAATAAAAAAACCAATATGGAATCCATTTCAGAAAACATCGTCCTGGACACCGAACTATTAGTGAGAAAATCGTCTGTTAAGGTCTGATTTTTTTGATTAAAAAAATTTTTCTGTGCAATCGTTTGAACATGTCCATCGACTATAAAAACCAAGTTTTTTTACATTTAAAGCTTTTTTTGAAGCTATCAGAGCTTGGATATAAATTTTATCATTTCAGTTTATATCATAAATTAGAACCTCAATTTCAGATTGTATCATAAGAAACCCAGGCAAATCCTGCAAACAAGAAACTTACAAATGCCTCACGCCACCCATCCATCAAAATCATCCCAAAATCTTGCCATTGGAGACGTACTGTCATGGAACAAAAAATCAAACGGGATTTATGGAAATACAGCCTTTTCCAATTTTGAAATTACAATTTATAAACAAGATACAATCCGGATACAGATAAGTCGGGAAGAAGGTTTTAGCCCAAACCCATACACCGTAATTTCCTCACCCGGGGATATTCAACCTTCAATAATGGAGGAAAATGGAAAAGTATGGCTTAAAACTTCAAAAATTCATTTGTCGGTTAACCTCAATCCATTTTACCTGACATTTTACACTCCGGAAGGTCAAGTGATCAATCAAGACGATCCTGCTTTTGCAGTGTCTTGGTTGGGTACGGAGGTGAGTAATTATAAAAAACTACAAGAAAAAGAAAGGTTTATTGGCTTGGGAGAAAAGACAGGGCATCTTGACAGGTCCGGCCGTGCCTACACCAATTGGAACACTGATTATTTTGCTTATGGTGTTGGGGATGACCCTTTGTACATGAGTATTCCTTTTTATATAGGTGTTCACAGTGGCTTGTCCTATGGGATCTTTTTTGACAATACACATAAATCTGTTTTCAATTTTGGTGCTTCCAATAACCGCTTTATATACTATTCAGCGGATGATGGAGACATGGATTACTACTTTTTTCACGACGATTCTATAGATAAGATTATCAGTTCCTACACTGATTTGACTGGAAAAATGGAAATGCCACCCTTATGGTCTTTGGGTTTTCAGCAGTGTCGGTATTCCTATTATCCTGATTCAGAGGTAATTACATTGGCCAATACTTTTAGAGACAAGGACATGCCGGCAGATGTCATCTACCTTGATATCCATCATATGGAAAAATATAAAGTCTTTACTTTTGATGGACAAAAATTCAGTGATCCAAAATCCATGATCAAAGCCCTAAAGCAAAAGGGCTTTAAAGTAGTAGTCATTCTGGATCCTGGAATAAAAACAGAAAACGGCTATTTGCCATTTGAAGAAGGAAAAGAAAAAGATCTATTTGTTAAATATCCCGATAATGAAGTTTATGAGGGTCAGGTTTGGCCGGGTTGGTGTGCTTTTCCGGATTTTACCAAAGATGAAACGCGAAAATGGTGGGCTGAAAAAATGGCTTTCTACGAAGAAGCCGGAGTAGATGGTTATTGGACAGACATGAATGAACCCGCCTCTTGGGGTCAGTTTACCCCAAATTTGATCAATTTTAATTATGAGGGTGAAAATGTAAGCCATAGAAAAGCAAGAAATATTTATGGGTTTCAAATGGCCCGAAGTGCCAAAGAAGGATGTGAATTGCAAAGACCTAAAGAAAGACCCTTTGTTTTGACAAGGTCAGGGTTTTCCGGTATCCAACGTTATGCCGCAGCATGGACAGGGGACAATGTCGCATCTGAGGAACACATGATGGCAGGCATAAGATTGGTAAACAGCCTCGGATTAAGTGGTGTGGCCTATTCGGGATATGATGTCGGTGGTTTTGCGGGTGAAGCCACAAAATCCCTCTTTGCAAGGTGGATGACCATAGCTACTTTTGCACCTTTGTATAGGGCACATTCTATGATCAATAGCAATGATGCCGAACCATGGGCCTTTGGGGAGGAGGTTGAAGAAATCTCCCGAAATTACATGAAATTACGGTACAGGCTACTCCCAACGATTTACAGCAGTTTCTACAGAAGTACTCAATCAGGTCTTCCAATAGCAAAAAGTCTTGCTGTCAATTATCCCCATGACAAGAATATTTATGATAGTTCTTTTGAGAACCAATACCTGTTTTGTGACAGCCTTTTGATCGCACCTGTAGAAAGTTACAAAGAGATTACAAAGGTTTATCTTCCTGAAGGTGAATGGTATTATTTATTTGATAATCAGAAGTATATAGGAAATAAAATTATCTATCAAGATTGTCCCCTAAACTACCTCCCTGTTTATGTAAAGGCAGGTTCTATATTGGCATTACAATCCGATGTGTCCTTTACAGGTGAGACCCATGATGGCATACTCAGATTTCATGTCTATGCCGGAAATGATTCTTCTACCTATCTTCACTATGAAGACGATGGAATTAGTCCTGAATACAAAGAAGGAAAATTTTTGAAGCGCGAGGTTAGCTGGAATTCGGAAATGAAGAAGCTTAGCTTTTCAAATACCGAAGGAGATTTCAAAAGTAAGTTTGAAAAGATTAAGGTTTATTTTCATGGGTCAAACCCCGGTGAGGTGACAATCAATGGAGAACTGGTTAAGGTGGATAAAGAAGATTTTGCATTCTTAAAAAAACTGACTGAATTCGATCCGCTTCCAGACAACAGTCACCCTTACATGGAAATCAAAAACATTTCCTCTTGCACTTTCCAAAATAATTCAAGCGCTTTTGAGGTCGAAATCCAATAAACCCCTTATTCAAAACCAATCCTAAAGCAATCAACCCAAAATAATGCAGGCAATAGAAAATAAACCAAGACTCAGTTTTTGGCAGATCTGGAACATGAGTTTCGGGTTTTTGGGGATCCAGTTTGGATTCGCCCTTCAAGGCGGTTTTATGTCAAGGATATTCCAAACCTTAGGCGCAGATAAAGACGCTATTCCTATGCTTTGGATAGCAGCACCACTGACTGGATTGCTGGTGCAGCCGATTGTCGGGTATCTCAGTGACCGTACCTGGCATCCAAGATATGGAAGAAGAAAGCCTTTTTTCTTAATCGGTGCAGTTTTAAGTACCATAGCCTTGTTTTTTGCACCATATTCTTCGGCTCTTTGGATGGCTGCCGGTGCTCTATGGATTCTCGATGCTTCCATCAATATCAGCATGGAGCCTTTTAGAGCCTTGGTGGCGGACAAACTTCCTGACAGCCAAAGATCTTATGGATTTGTGGTTCAGACTCTCATCATTGGTATTGGGACCTGGGTGGCGAGTAACCTTCCGTGGTTTATGACACAGCTGGGGGTACCAAATACTGCAGCGCCTGGAGTGGTTCCTGAATCTGTCAAATTTGCTTTTGCGATAGGTGCAGTAGTGCTTTTTAGTTCAATTTTGTACACCATCCTCACTACAGATGAGTATCCACCGGATGATCTTGAAGCACTCAAAAAAGAAAATGAGGAAAGCAAAGGCTTCCTCAACGGACTCATTGAGATCTTTAAAAATATTTCAGGGATGCCAAAAGTCATGAAACAATTGGGTTTGGTTCAGTTTTTTTCTTGGTTTGCCTTTTTTACAATGTGGAGTTTTGCCACTCCGGCCATCACAGAACATATCTTCAAAGCCACTGATACCACATCTCAAATATATAATGATGCAGCAGACAGTGTGGGCAATTATTTGGGTACATATGGATTAGTATCGATGTTTTTTGCTTTAATCTTGGCTTTTGTGACAAGCAAGGTCAAGATCAACAGGAAACTTCTTCACATGGTCAGCCTCATAGCCGGAGGATTTGGCTTCATCTTAATTTACTATATATCTGAACCTTGGATGCTGCACCTTTGCTTTGCATTGGTTGGAATAGCATGGGCAAGTATACTTTCCATGCCTTATGCAATGCTTTCGAGTGCAGTCAATCCGAAGCAGATGGGCGTGTATATGGGTATATTCAACATGTTTATTGTCATTCCTCAAATTGTGGCGGCATTGGGTGGTATAAATTTCTTGTATAAGTTTTTATTTGGAGAGGAAGTAATATATACAATGGTTTTGGCAGGATGCTCCCTGATTGTTGCAGGATTAAGCAACCTTTTGATTACAAATCGAAATGCCACACATGACCTATAAGCAAGATAAATTCATGATTTATCAATACCGCTATCTTAAAAAATAGCGGTATTTTTGTTTACCTAAGCTTGAAAAATGAAAAAAATATCCATCACAGGCGTACCTGAGCATTTTAATTTTCCTTGGTTACAAGTCATTGAAAAACAACCTTTTTTGAATCAGGGCATTCTTTTGGAATGGCACAATGAACCAAAAGGTTCAGGCGAAATGAACAGATCTTTGAGGAAAGGTGAGACGGACATAGCTGTTGTATTGACAGAAAGTTTTGTCAAGGATAAGATTGAAGGAAACCCCGCTTTAATGGTAGGTTATCACGTGGAATCTCCTTTGGTTTGGGGAATTCATGGATCGGGAAAATCTACAGTTGTAGACATCTCCCAACTAGGGCATGGTGAATTTGTTATTAGCAGGTATGGTTCAGGTTCTCATTTAATGGCTTTTTTATTAGCCAAAAGGGAAGGTTGGGACCTGGACAACCTTGATTTTGAAGTGGTGGGTGACCTTGATGGAGCAAAGGAAGCACTACAGGATGAAATCCATAAGCTTTTTCTTTGGGAAAAATATACCACCAAACCTTTGGTAGATATTGGGGTTTTTAAAAGAATCGGCGAAATTCCTACACCTTGGCCATGCTTTGTTATGGTGGCCAATCCCAACATTCTGGAAAAACATCCTGAAATTGTTGGCAGACTGAGGGAGTTGGTCTATAATCAATCTATGGAAAACATTCAAAAACCTGATTTCCCATATGTATTGAGCGAAAAATATAAAATTAACATCGAGGACATCAAATCCTGGCTGTCTCAGACAAGATGGGCAAAAAATGGAAGAATATCCATAAAAACGCTGAAAGAAACGATGGAAATTTTAAAGAATTTAAACCTGATCCAAAAGACAGTTGAACCGGAAAAACTTGTATTTACACCGCTTGTTGGGCTTTATTGACAGTAATACTTTGCAAAAGTAAAATGGCTTTTGTCCCCTCTCCTTTCTTACTTTCAAGTATCAAAGCTCCCTCCATCAATCCCAAAAATTCCTTGCAAAGATTCAAACCAAGCCCTGTGCCTTTTTCTTTATCCGTTCCTACACTTGATTCCAATAAAGATACATTCTGGTGGAGAATGGTATCTAATTGGATTTCACTCATTCCAAGCCCATAATCCTGAATCACAAGCTTGGTTAAATCTCCTTCCTTTTGGGAATAAATATCAATATTCGAGCCTTTGTTTGAAAATTTGATAGCATTGCTAAGAAGATTCCGAATGATCAACTGAAGTAGGTCTTGATCTACCAATGCGATCTCCTCGATGATATTGGTTGTAATTGTAATCTCTTTTGAATTGGCTTGATACTGAAGCAATTCCAAACAAGGTCTGATTACCTTTTTGATATTGGTGGGCAGCAATTGGACTTTAAAACCTTCCATTTGGGACTTGGACCAACTCAAAATATTATCCATATTTTCGAAAAGCCCATCCACGTTTCTTTTGAGAATATGTGAAATCCCATCAAACTCCTCTCGGCTTAGTTCCTGTGAATGTAAAAGATCCAAGACTCCTTTCAACTGTGCAACGGGGCTTTTGAGGTCATGTCCCAATATAGAAAGAATCCTGTTTTTACTTCTGTTGGATTCGGTCAACTCAAAAGACTTTTTCTGAAGTTCCTTTTTTTGTTCTTCAAGTATGGAACGCTTTTCCTGAAGTCTGTTATTGGCATCTCTTTTCTTTTTTAATAATATTCCCAACCAAAATAACATTCCAAGCAGAAGCGCAGAAAAAATCAAAAACATGATCAAAATCTTATTGAAACTTTTAATTTCCAGCGCTTTCAATGAATTTTGAATCTTGAGGTAATTGATTTCAGCGTCTGACTTCTCCACTTCAAACATGGCTTGCAATAGCGAAAACCTATCCTTGTTTGAGGCTTCATCCATCGCCTCTTGTAGTTGTAAATATGCTTTTTGATACTTAAAGGCTAATGGTATATTGCCCTGAGAATCGTGTACTGTGGAAAGGACTTTATAAGTTTTTGATAGCTCATCATTCAGACCGTATTCAGTGGATATATCCAAACCCTTTTTCAGGTAATCCAATGCTTTTTTTGATTCCCCATTCAGAAAGTATGCTTTTCCTAACCTGTGTAATACCGAGGCCTCAAATGTCCTAAGTGCATCAGGTGTGGAAACCTCAATTGAATAATCATAGCTTTCTATGGCTTCTTGAATTTGTCCTTTTTCAAGGTAAATGTCTCCAATGACCCTATGGGTAAAACTTCCAAAATAATTTTCCCCAAATACTTCATTTGACCTTAACGCTTCCTGTGCAAAATAATATGCAGAATCCAGATCCCCCTTCATGGAATAATTGAGTGCAAGGTTATTAAGGCTCCTTATTATCAGGTAAGAATCATTTACTTCTTTCCCTAATTTATACCCTTCTTTAAATTTCCTTATCGCCTCTTCATAATTCTTTTGTTGAAAATAAAGTGCGCCAAGGTTATTCAATACCATTCCTAGTTCTCCTTTTTGGTTGTGCGCAAGTCCTATCAGATAGGCATCTTTTGAGTACCTAAAAGCTTTGTCCCAGACGCCCAACCGGTAATAAATCCAACCAAGATTTCCTTTTGCAAGGCTTATTTGCAAGCTATCATTAAGTTCAGTAGCCAATTCATCGGCCCTTTGGCCCCAAATTAAGGCTTGTGACAAGTCTTTTTCTCTTGTCAAAAAAGTCAACCGATTTAATGCGGATAATCTTTCTTCTCGGGAGACTTCATGAGACAGCAAATGATTCAAACTATCAATCTCTCTAGATTGGGCAAGGATATCTAGTGACGCACAGAATAAAAGGATGAAATACAAAAATGACTTATTCATCAAGAAAAATTTTTTTGAGAAGATCTAAGCTCTGCGAATGTATGTAAATATCTGTAAACCATCAAAATCATGAATGATTCATTTTCCAACACCTCTAAATGCGATCGGATCTGAAGGGGAAATCGGATAATTAAGCGCATAGCCATCTGAGCCAATCTCACCCAAAACTCTAAGCCCGGCAACATGAGGTGCCGACATTGAAGTGCCTGAAAAGTACCTATATCTCCCTCCGATTGTAGTGGATAAAACATTGACTCCCGGGGCTGCATACTTGATAGGGAAACCATAGTGAGAAAACCACGCATATTTATCTAAAGCATCAATCGCAGAGACAGTTATGGTGTATGTACCATTTACCCTAGCCGGACTAAATGAAGTGGCCGGAAGGCTGGAATTTCCTGAAGCGATGACCATCCATATTTTTTTATTCTCAGAGGCATTTAGCACAGCATCATCAAAAGCCCTGCTTTTGTCAAATCCTCCAAAACTCAGATTAGCAACATCACCCGGGATACCGACTTTGCCAACATGGTCAATCCCAGCTATCATACCCGAATAGGTAAACAGGGCGGATGGCCCGAAAAATATTTTAACAGGAACAAGATGAACACCTGCCGCTACCCCAACTACTCCAAACAAATTATCCAAGGCTCCTATAGTCCCTGCTACATGTGTTCCATGTCCATGCTCATCGATAAAACACAAATCCTTATTTACGGGATGATATGCGTCAAATGCTTTATCAATACAGACATTAAGGTCAGGATGGTCGAGCTGGATTCCGGTATCCACCACAAAAACAGTATTCTTACCTTTATATGCAAAAGGCCCCCCTACTCTTTTGATCCCCCAAGGAACGATTTGAGTATTTACAGGATCCGAAGTGCCTTTTGGATCGGAATTTTTCGGAAGCTCTCCCAAAGTACCTGTCCTGTCTTGCTCTACATATTTCACTAAAGGATCATTTTTAACCTGCTCAAGTTTATTTTTATCCATTTTGGCGCAAAAACCGTTGAGTACTGAAGAATATACCCATTTAAGACTATCTTCCGAAATCCTGTATTTGGACAATAAATTGATAGTTTCTCTTTTCATTGATAGTTCCCTGGAAGAATTGTCAGTCGTATTTATTCTCCCGGAGATTTTTTCTTCATGGAAAACAACAATATATTGATCCTCTACCGGCACAGTGGGTACAAAAGAGGAAAATTCCAGTTTCTGAATGGGCTCAAGATCTGAAGATTCATCAGGTGAACAAGAAAAAAACAGATATAAGGCAAAAAAACAAACAAATCCAAAAACCGGGTTTGACTTCATATAGTATTAATTTCTGGTTGAAGGTACTAATTTATTAAAAAAGTAATGATTTTTTTCATGCCCAATGGGTCATTTGGGTCAAGTTTATTTTCTTTGATAAATTCCTTCATTTCATCGTTTCTGCCTCCTGCCCATTCTTTCAATCCTGCACTGTTTGTTTTTATCTCAGTTGATTGCATACCTTTGATTTTGAAGTACTTAATATCATGTCTAAATGTGTCATACTGAGGTCCTGAATACCCATCTCGCTGACCGCTTGGCCTTATCAAAGTCTTTTTATGGGAAGCAATATATTTTTCACCGTCTTTCTCAAAAAGTATTTCGACCAATTGAGGCTTACCCTGCAGGTATTCCATTTTAAACCTTCGTACCTCTTCTCCCGGTACTTCTATCCATTCCCAGTTCCTAAGCAAAAGCGGTTCTGAATCCTCCCCTCCGGTTTGTATATAAACTTCATTTTTATCCAATAAAATATTGAAGGGAATCTCGCTGTAATCTTTTCCACCTTCAAGACCAATTTTGCCCAGAGGCGGAACATCAAATAAAAAAGGCGTTCCCTTCAATCCATCACTCTTAGGATTGATCCTAAAAGTGCCAAGGTATTGTTGGTACTGACTATTCAAGGAAGGGTTGGTCTGACTTTCTGCAGAATGGATACAAGCCAAACCAAGAAAAAACATAAAAAGGAAAGGAATTAATCTCTTCATGATAGATAAGTAAGGATGGAAGACAATCTAAATTAACTAAACTATTCCCGATTATAAAATACTTCCGCTCTCCGATTATATAATTACTTTTGCAACATGAAAGAAACCATCCTCTCGCTCTCCCCGCAGCATTGGGAAGATTATGAACTGATTGACACCGGTGGATTTGAAAAACTGGAAAGATTTGGAGATTTTATCCTCAGCCGACCGGAACCACAGGCGATTTGGGATAAAAGTCTGGATGAAAAAGAATGGCGGGAAATGGCGCATGCGCATTTTGCGAAGGAAAAAAACAATCCCGAAAAAGGGCAATGGAATGAACTGAAAAAGATTCCACACAATTGGCAGGTCAGCTACAAAAATCCTGATGGACTGAAAATGAAGCTCAATCTTGCCATGACTTCTTTCAAACATATCGGACTTTTTCCCGAACAGGCGGTAAATTGGGATTATATATCTGATACATTGAAAAGCTTTCCGGTAAAATCTCCCAAAGTTCTCAATCTATTCGCGTACACTGGAGCATCGTCTGTTGCTGCCAAAGCCTGCGGTGCAGATGTCACGCACCTGGATTCTGTCAAGCAGGTGGTCACTTGGTCCAAACATAATATGGAATCTTCCGGTCAGGATGGAATCCGTTGGATAGTGGACGATGCAATGAAATTTATCAGAAGGGAAGTTCGCCGGGGAAACAAGTACCATGGAATTATCCTTGACCCGCCGGCATATGGACGTGGTCCGGATGGGGAAAAATGGATTTTGGAAGAACAGATCAATGAAATGCTCAAACTTTGTGCAGAGCTTTTGGACCCTGAGCACCATTTCCTGATTTTGAATATGTATTCTCTGAGCTTCAGTTCGATGATCGCCGCTAACCTTGTCAAATCCAACTTCAAAGAAATCAACAATGCCGAGCACGGTGAGTTATACCTCGTAGATCGATTCAAAAAGAACTTGCCGCTGGGGATTTTCTTTAGGTTTAGAAGTGGAATGTAAAGGTTGTAATTGTTGTAGTGGCTGTAGGGGTTATAATGGTTGTAATTGTTGTAATTGTTATAGTTGTTGTCTGCTTCGCGTGGTCAGGTTCTCGGAATTAATAATTCTGAATTATGAATTATGAATTGATTTCTCCAATCTCATATCTCCCGTCTCAAATCTCCCTTCTAAAAAATGAATCACCGTCAACTTTTCCTCTCCCACCTCGCGCAGACTACTGACTTTCCTTTGATGATAGAAATCGAAAAGGCAGAAGGAATCTACATGTATGGGCCTGAGGGAAAAGAATATATGGACCTCATTTCAGGAATCGGCGTCAGCAATGTCGGTCACCGCCATCCGAAAGTCCTCGAAGCCATCCATAAGCAGTTGGACAAATACCTTCACCTGATGGTTTATGGAGAATATGTACAAAGTCCTCAGGTTCAATTGGCTAAAGCACTTTGTGACACCCTTCCTTCCTACCTTGATAACGTCTATTTTGTCAACTCCGGAAGCGAAGCCGTGGAAGGTGCGCTGAAATTGGCGAAGCGTTATACCAACCGCCGAGAAATCATTTCTTGCGTCAATGCCTACCACGGTTCTTCCCATGGTTCACTTTCCGTCGGCGGCAATGAAATTTTCAAAAGAGCCTACCGTCCCCTTTTGCCAGGAATCAAAAATGTGGTTTACGGAAGTTATCACCAACTTGATGAAATCACGGAAGATACTGCAGCTTTCATAGTCGAGACCATTCAGGGCGAAGCGGGAATCAAGGTAGCCTGTTCGGATTATTTTAAGGCTTTACGCAGAAAATGTGATGAGACCGGCACCTTATTGGTTTTGGATGAGATTCAGGCGGGATATGGGAGAACAGGCAAGTTTTGGGCATTTGAGCATTTTGAGATTGTACCTGATATATTGGTCTGTGCCAAAGGTATGGGTGGAGGAATGCCGATCGGTGCTTTCATTGCCAACAAAGACGTCATGGGTGCATTCAAAAACAACCCCCTGTTGGGACATATCACTACCTTCGGTGGTCATCCTGTTTCAGCAGCCGCCTCATTGGCCACGATTAAAATTATTCAGGAAGAAAAGCTTTTGGAACAAGTGGAGGGAAAAGCAAATCTCTTTAAAAAACTGCTCGTGCATCCCAAAATCAAATACATCCGCAACAAAGGGCTAATGATGGCTGTAGAATTTGAGTCTTTCGAAGTTCTAAAACCAATCATCGACAGGGCTATCGAAAATGGAGTCATTACCGATTGGTTTCTTTTTTGCGATGATGCGATGCGGATAGCACCGCCTCTGATCATTACCGAGAAAGAAATAGAAAAAGCATGTGGGGTGATTTTGGAGGCGATTGAGGGGAGATTTTAATGGTTGTAGTGGTTCTAGTGGTTGTCATTGTTATTGGGTTGTCAAGTTGTCGGGTTTTCAGGTTGTCAGGTTCGAGTTGTCAGGATGGGGAATCCGTCATTCTGAATTTTTCATTTTTAGTTCTAAAATTCCTTAAGTCTTGTTTCTTTCTTGTAATTATCGAGATAGATAATCGGAAAATTTCCGATTATCTATAATTTTTTTTACATTTATTCCATGGAAACATTATTAAAGCTACAGCAATATGCCAATCAACCCATTCCCCATTTTTTGTTGGTTAACTTACTAGGTGATTACAAAAGCCCGAATGATAAAATCCACGAACTGACGAAATCAGGTTATTTGGAGACTATCAAAAAAGGACTGTATATCTTAGGTTCGAAATTGAGCAGTTCTACTCCTGAGCCGTTTTTGCTTGCAAATCAAATCTACGGCCCGAGCTATGTGTCAATGGAAAGCGCAATGTCTTTTTATGGAATGATCCCTGAAAAGGTTTTTGGAGTCAGTTCCATGACAACAAAACCAAGCAAGATCTTCAAAAACTCCATAGGCATATTTACATTTAACAACCTTCCGGAATGCTACTATTCATTGGGAATAAGGAGTGCTGAAATAGCCCCAAGTCAGCGTGTCTTAATCGCATCTAAAGAGAAAGCCTTATTGGATAAAATCATCTCTTCCAAAGGAATTCAATTGCGGTCAGTAAAAAGTTTCAAAGAATACCTATTGGAAAACCTTAGGATTGACGACTCAATTCTGAGGGATTTGGATTGTAAAATCATGGCGGAGTGTATTCATGTTTCACCAAAAAAAGAAACTATGAAACTTCTCATAAAAACATTAGAAAATCTATGATCAAGGAATGGATAGAATCTTACAAGCCAAAAAATAAAGAAGAACTGAATCAGGCTTTCAGGGAAATCATGCAAGAAATCACATTGGCTGGTTTATACAGGTCCTCGTTTTTTGAAAAGGGAGCATTTTATGGAGGAACTGCACTCAGGATTTTCCATGGTCTTGAAAGATTTTCTGAAGACCTTGATTTTACCTTAATAGATTCTTATGAAGATTTTTCTTTAGCCAATTACCTTAAAGCTGTTGAAAATGAGTTTACCTCCCTAGGAATCAATGTATCGATCAAAGAAAAAGACAAGTCCATCGAAACAAACATTGAGTCTGCATTTTTAAAATCTGAAACCATTTGGAAAGAACTGATTCTTGAAGCAGCGGTTCCCGGTTTAGGACTTGAGCAAAAGCCAAACATCAAAGTGAAGATTGAAGTGGATACTAAACCCCCTTTAGGCTTTTCAACAGAAGAAAAACTTTTGTTGAGACCATTTTCATTCTATGTCAAATGTCTATCGGTCCAGGATCTTTTTGCTGGAAAAATGCATGCATTGTTGTACAGAAAATGGAAAAACAATGTCAAAGGTAGGGATTGGTATGACTTAGAATGGTACATCAAAAAAGGAATCCCCATCCACCTAAATCATTTTAAATTAAGGGCCTTGGACAGCGGTGACTTAGAAGATGAAAAGCTTTCAAAAGATGATTTCAAGCACCTGATTCACCAAAGAATAGAAACAGTAGATTTGAAAATGGCAAAGGCCGATATTGTCAGGTTTATCAAAGATCCACACCTCATCGATATTTGGTCAAAAAAATACTTTCACGATTTGGTTGAACAAATGCAAATAGCCTAAATTCACAGAACCTCATTCCAGTCATTTACCCCACCCATCAATAAGCCCATGAAAAAATTACTCATTGCCCTAGCCGTACTTTTTGTACTGTTCTTTATCGGATTTCAGGCAGTCAAATTCAGCTTCAAACCAAAATATAACGGCGAAATCAATATGCCTTCCATGACTGCGGAAGCGGAGGTCTATTTCGATGATTTTGGTGTTCCCCATATCTATGCTGCCAATGCCGAAGATGCATACCGGTCTTTGGGTTTTGTCCATGCACAGGACAGGCTTTTTCAGATGGAAATGATGCGCCGGGTAGGAACGGGTACTTTGGCTGAACTCTTGGGTGCCGATTTGGTTGAAGTGGATAAATTTTTCAGAACCTTAGGCATTCCCAAACACGCCGCTTGGAGCACCGAAGAGTGGAACAAAGCGGGGAATTCAGAATGGAAATCCGCTACCGAAGCCTATATCGAAGGCGTAAATCATTTTATCCAACATGGTAAAATCCCTATTGAATATACCCTCTTAGGCTCCGAACCGAGGGAATTCACCATCAATGACATCCACGCCATCACGGGATATATGTCCTTTACTTTTGCCATGGCGATGAAAACAGACCCCTTGGTGACCAAAATGGCCCGCACTTTGGGTCCTGATTATATGAAAATGGTATCCGTCCATACTTTGCCGGAGCACCATGTCATCCCCAACAATTACCCGAAAAGAGATTCCATCACCACAGACCTTGTCATAGAAAATTCCCTTTCAGCCTTACTGGAAAAGCTTCCTGTTCCCCTGTTGGAAGGCAGCAATTCATGGGTGATTTCAGGCAGCAGGACAGCTTCAGGAGAAGTGTTGTTCTGCAATGATACCCACATCGGCTTTGCCCAGCCATCGGTATGGTATGAAGCTCATCTCGAATATCCAGGTTTCAGCTATTATGGCAACCATCTCGCAGGAATGCCATTTGGTTTGGTTGGTCATACCCGACACCACAGCATCGGGCTGACGATGTTTGAAAATGACGATCAGGATTTTTTTGAAGAAAAACTGAATCCCAACAATCCCAACGAAACCATTTACGGAGCCGAATTCAGGCCATTGACATCCAGAACAGAAACGATTCAGGTCAAAGATTCAGAACCCATAACCTTCGAAATCAAAGAATCCATCCACGGTCCGATTATGAATGAGGTCCTTCCCGAAATCGGCAAACTGACTCAAAATCCGGTGGCTTCGTGGTGGGTGTATGTACTCGAGCCGACAGTTGCTTTGGAGGCGACTTGGAAGATGGCAAGGGCAACAAACATTCATAAAACCGAGGCTGCTGTCCGCATGATTCACGCCCCCGGACTCAATGTGATGTATGGAGACAAGGACGGAAACATCGCTTGGTGGGCTACAGCCAAATTACCCATTAGACCAAGTCATGTCAACAGCAAGATATTTTTGGATGGCAGCAACCCTGCCGACGAACCGACGGGATGGATCCCATTTGAGCAAAACCCAATGAGCATCAATCCTGCATCAGGTTTTGTGGCTTCCGCCAATAACCAACCGGATACCCTTTCCAACGGGACATTCTTCCCGGGATACTATTATCCGGGCGACCGTTGGGACAGAATCTCCAAAACCGTCACTTCCCGAAACGACTGGACCCAAGAAAGTATCAAAGCCCTCCAATTGGAAGCCATCAATGAAAACCACCCCATCAACGCCAAAAGTATGTTGGCAGTCGTGGACTTAGCCGCTTTCAAAGGCTTTGAACCTGTCCAACAGGCCATTGAAAACTGGAACGGCAACCATGACCTGGAATCCATCGCTCCTACTTTTTACTACAAATGGCTGTACCATACCCTCCATGGCATGATGGCGGATGAACTCGGTGAAGAGGACTTCCAAAACTTCATCAAGACTTTCATGTACATCCGAAGTGTACCGACATTGATCCGAACCGATAATTCTCCTTGGTGGGACAATTCCAAAACCGAAGCAAAGGAAAGCAAGGCCGAGATTGTCAAAATCGCCTTGGGCAAAACCATCTCAGAACTCAGCGAACAGTTGGGAACAGACAGCGAAAAATGGCTTTGGGAAAAAGTCGTCGTTCTCGAACACCCACATCCTCTTGGTGCCAAAAAACCTTTGGACAAAATCTTCAATGTCAAAGCCCCTGCTGTCACCGCCAATGAGGAATCGGTCAACAAACTTCCTTTTACCCTCAATCCTGACGGCATCTATAAGGTCAATTCAGGACCTGCAATGCGTATTGTTTTAGATTTTGCTGACGTGGAAGCCTCAGAATCCGTCCTTCCCACCGGTCAAAGCGGCAACTTTTTCAGTCCCCACTACTCCGACCAAGCCATCCTTTACGTCAACGGCAAATACCGTCCGATGCTGATGAATGAGAAGGTTATCAAAGGGGGTGGAAGGAGGTTGGGGATCCGCCCATAAGCAGTTGTCAGCTGGGCGTTGTCAAGTTATCGGGTTGTCTTGTTATCAGGTTGTCAGCTTGGAGTTGTTGGGTTTTCGGGTTGTCTTGTTATCAGGTTGTCAGCTGCGCGTTGTCGGGTTGTCAGCTGCGCGTTGTCAGGTTATCGGGTTGTCTGCTGCGCGTTGTCTTGTTATCAGGTTGTCGGGCTGATGAGTTGTCTGCTGCGCATTGTCAAGTTTCCGGGTTGTCAAGTTGTCAGCTGGGAGTTGTCAAGTTATCGGGTTGTCAGGTTATCTGCTTTGCGTTGTCTGGTTTCAGTTGTCAAATAATCTGTTGCTCGGTTCTCATATAAATAGATTTTGGTGCTTTCCATAAAAACTAATTTGCTTCATAAAGCTTAATGCAATTGAAACTCCATATATTTTAGAAACTGAAAATTCTTATTCAACCTTTTTTGATAGTGAAATGAAAAGTTATCAAGACTTAGAAATTTATAACAGGTCAATGGATTTGTTCTTTAGAACGCACAAGTTCAGTTTGAATTTGCCAAATTATGAAAAGTACGAGCTGGGAAGTCAGTTGAGACGCTCCTCTGATTCCATTAATTCTAACATAGTGGAGGGTTATGGAAGAAGGAGATACAAAATGGATTTTATTAAATTTTTGGCCTACTCTCACGCAAGTACTTTAGAATGTAGCAACCACTTGATAAAAATCAAGTCCCTATATCCACAATTTGAAAGTGAAGGTGAAACTTTAATTCAAGAATATGATTTACTAGGTATCATGATATTTAAATTTTTGGAATATGTTGAAAAAAACTGGAAAACCGGAACTACTTAGCAACAACTTGACAACCCGAAAACTAGACAACTTGATAACCTAACATAAAATCGAAATGAAACCGAAACCAACAAAATCCTACCCCATCTCCAAATCCGAACAAGAGTGGAAGGAGGAACTTGATCCTGAAGCATACCGTGTCCTGAGAGAAAAAGGAACTGAAAGGCCCTTCACGGGAAAGTATTACCTCAACAAAGAAACGGGAATCTACGAATGCCATGCCTGTGGCAATGAGATTTTCCATTCCTCTGCCAAGTATGACAGCGGTTGCGGTTGGCCGTCCTTTACAGAACCGGTCCGACAAGATGCCATCGACGTGCACATGGACTATACCCATGGCATGATCCGGGAAGAGATCCTCTGCGGCAAATGTGGCGGGCACCTCGGTCACCGTTTCCCTGATGGCCCAAAAGCCAAAGGCGGCATCCGGTATTGTATCAATTCGGTTAGTATGGGGTTTAAAAAGTTGTAATTTTTGTTGTAATTGTTTTCTGCTGCGCGTTGTCAGGTTATCGAGTTGTCAGGTTGTCTGCTGCGCGTTGTCGAGTTGGGGACCGTCATTCTGAACCGTAGCCTGCGGAGGTGAAGAATCTTATCCGATATTATTGTTGTAACTGTTGTAGTGGTTCCGCCACGGCGGACAGGTGTAATTGTTGTCTGCTGCGCGTTGTCAGGTTATCGAGTTGTCAGGTTGTCTGCTGCGCGTTGTCGAGTTGGGGACCGTCATTCTGAGTGAAGCGAAGAATCTCAATCAATATTTTTGTTGTAGAGGTTGTAATTGTTGTAGTTGTTCTAATTGTTATTGGACAATCAAGTCTTGAATCTTGTGTCTTGAATCTTTTGTCTTTTTTAAGTCTTGAATCTTGTGTCTATTTTTAAGTCTTGGATCTTGTTTATAGCATCTTTTTTGGTACTCAGAGTGAAAAAACCCCGAAGGGGTAACATTTTTATAAAATAAAATGAAGCGTGAGATTGTATATGGTTTTGGCTAATTT
Organism: Cognataquiflexum nitidum; assembly: GCF_022538055.1. Classification (GTDB taxonomy): domain Bacteria; phylum Bacteroidota; class Bacteroidia; order Cytophagales; family Cyclobacteriaceae; genus Cognataquiflexum; species Cognataquiflexum nitidum. The sequence continues at coordinate 32,557 of NZ_JAKZAM010000013.1, forward strand.
GATGGGAAATTGTAAGTATAGTTTCCGCCAAAACAGATCAAGTTTTTTTAACCACAGATAAAAAAGATGAACATAGATCTTGTGTTCATTTTTGCAAAGGAACCAAGTCTTGAATCCAGGGTCTATTTTATAAACTTCTTTTTGCTAATTAATACCTTTTCCCAAATCATTTCCGCTCTCGTTTCTCGATTATTGTATTTATTTCCCCACTTCGTACTCGGCACTTTAAACTTTGTACCCAATTCTTCTCGGCTCTCGTTTCTCGGCTCTCGCTTCTCGTTTCTCGGCTCTCGCTTCTCGTTTCTCGGCTCTCGGCTCTCGCTTCTCGATTCTCGCTTCTCGTTTCTCGGCTCACGCTTCTCGGCTCTCGCTTCTCGGCTCTCGGCTCCATTTCCCCTCTTCGTACTTAGTACTTGATACTTTGTACAAAATCCTCCACAGCCCCAACTTTCCCAACACACCCACTGCCAACTGCGACTGAAAACTACCAAATTCCCCCTCCCCCCTACCAAACTCTCCCTAATCTCAGCCAAATTCTAATTATTATCGAATTAATTATATTTTTTTTTAAATTCTAAAAGTTAATATATAATTTTAAATTACTTGAAATCAGTGAATTAGACAGATTAATTCTTGTATAAAAGTCTTTTTCACCATTCAAGAATGGATACATTCCGGTATTTTATTTGTGATAACCCAAACAGCACAGACCCTGCCTGTGAAGCTTGTCCACCGAGGCGGAACCACAACAATTAACAATTTTTCATATTATGAGAACATTATTAGCCAATCCTGATGCCCTATTCAGGTTCCAAAAAATCCTCCTTCCTGCATTTACACTACTATTTTTTGGTGCAGTGTACATCCTTTTCGGGGAAGTCGCAGACAAACTCGAATGGAATGAAACCGTATACATCCTGATGCTGCTTGTGATAGCGTCCTTTGGGATTTCCTTCGCTTGGGCGAGGATAGAATATTCCAAAGTCCGTGTGCTGATGGACAAGCTCCTGGAAAAGGAAAAAGAGAAAGAAACCTACCTTCAACACCGACTGAAACAACTCTCGGTCAAAGAAAAAGAAGTACTACACCATATTCTTGACGGCAAAAGCAACAAAGAAATCTGTACTACCCTCTTTATCGAGCACAGCACCCTCAAGTCCCACATCAACCATATCTATAAAAAGCTGGAGGTAAAGTCTAGAAAAGAGCTTGTCATGACCTTTAAATAGGTGTTTTTTACAGGAAATAAGGATAAATCAACCTTTTTTCAACCATAAAAATTGACCGAATCAAATTATTCAATCATTAATTTTGAGAGGTAAGGCTTACTTTGGTTTTTAAAAACAACTTTCGACAATGAAATCCTTGCGCATGTTATCAAAATCTAAAGAATTTTCTGAATTGAATTAAGAAATAATTAAAATGTTTATTATCTATTTTTCGAAAAAACGCTGAATAATTAGTCGAATGCATCAAAGGCAGGATGATGGTAGAGAAAAAGTAAGATAATTTGAAGATTTAACCATCAAAAGTGAATAATGAATACCCCAAATACCTCAAATGCAAAGAAACATAAACAAAAATAAAGATTTGGAAGTGAGTTAGTAATTTCAGAGAAATTCTCCATTAAAGTAAAAACCCAACGATTCGCCTTTAATTTAATTATAAGAAATTCTATCGAAAAAATAAATAATATTCATTCTCTCTCTTTCAAAATAAAATCATAATTAGTCAAAATTCCTTAGAGAGTAAATTAACAAAGTACCAATTAAAGTTGTGTAAAATTACATTAAAAACAAATGTCATGGCAAAATCATCCTCTAAACCGAAAGGCAAATATTCGCAAAATATAAATGAAACCGCGATTTTAATGGATAAACTCAAAACGTTCGTTAGAACCCGAGGTAGTGAGTTTCTTAGTGACAGAAATATAAACTCGATAGGCATAGGCTACAAAATTAAGGACGGAAAAGAAACCGACCAAATTTGCATCCAATTCACTGTTTCAAAAAAAATGGAAAACATATCATTAGAATCAATTGGCTCCGCAGCAATACCGGAAACGATTCAGATAAATGGTATTTCTGTTCCTACAGATGTTGTTCAGCGAAGCTTCAAACTATCTTTTCAAATTGTACCAGAGCCCGTCCCAGATTCCCGAAAAACTCGAATAAACCCTATTGTCCCGGGAATTAGCGTTGGGCACAAAGACATATCCGCGGGAACAATTGGATGTATTGTTTTTGACAAGAATAACGGTACCCCCTACATCCTAAGTAACTGGCATGTGCTTCAAGGTGTCTCTGGTCAAGTTGGCGACATAGTTGTTCAACCGGGCCCACATGACGACAACAGAATAAACTCGAATCGCTTAGGAAAGTTGGTACGATCTCATCTCGGTCATGCAGGTGACTGTGCCATAGCGAGTATTGAGGATCGCACATTTAAACCTGAGATTATTGATTTGGAAAAAGTCCCCTTAAATCTTGGTGACCCTGAACTAGGTGACATTGTGATCAAAAGTGGCCGTACGACTAAAATTACGTATGGTAAGGTGAATAGAGTTAACACAATCGTCAAAATCGATTATGGCCACCCTAAAGGTGTGCAGGAAATTGGTTGTTTCGAAATTGGTGTAGACAATAATAACCCACCGCCCAATGGAGAAGTCAGCATGGGAGGTGATAGCGGATCAGTTTGGATGTTTACAAAAAATAAAAGAGTGTCCGAAGTTCTTGCCGGCCTTCATTTCGCGGGGGAATCTGTTGGAGCACCCGAAGAGTTTGCATTGGCTTGTTATGCAAAATCGGTATTTGAAAAACTCGAAATTTCCCTTACACAGCCCAAACAAATCTCAAAAGTAGAACAATCCATTGGGTATAAGGTGAATTTCTTGGATACTATTGTTGGATTCCCAACCCTAAAACCAGCCTCAGTGAACGATTCTGTAGTTTTGAATGGTAGAGAAATCATCGACTATGTCCACTTTTCCCTAATGTTGAGCAAATCGCGTCGATTTGCACACTGGGTGGCCTGGAATATCGACGGAGGCAGGATAAAAAGTCTTAGCCGCAAAGGGCTAAAGTTTAAAATGGACGTACGAATCCCATCCAACTTTCAAGTAGGAGAAGACTTATATAGCAATAATAGGCTCGACAGAGGGCATATTGCGAGACGTGCTGATTTAGTTTGGGGCAGCGAAATGGAAGCAAAACAAGCTAACCGAGATTCTTTTTACTTCACTAACATCGCACCCCAAATGGACAACTTCAACCAAAGCAGAGCCGGGGGAATCTGGGGGCGTTTGGAGAATGCTGTTTTCGAGGAGGTAGAGGTAGAAAACTTAAAAGTAAGCGTATTCGGAGGACCTGTTTTTCGAGAGGATGACAGAAACTACAGAGGAGTTAAAATTCCGCGCGAATTTTTCAAAGCGATTGTATACAAAGAAAATGGAAAACTGAAAGTTAAAGCATTTTTACTTACCCAAAACTTGAATCAACTTGAATTTCTCGGCTTGGCTGAATTCAAGGTTTATCAAGTTGGGTTACCTGAAATTGAAGATCGATGCGAATTCACTTTCCCGAATGAATTAAAAAGTGTGGATCAATACCTTGAAAACATTCTTGGACGACCTGAAATGGCTGATAAACGTCCGCCGCTCAATACTTTGGCCGACATAAACTGGTGAGAAGCGAAAACTTGATTTGGATTTCTAAATTACGCTAAACCTATGCCATTTAGAGTAGATGTTTTTAACGCTTGATCGGTTGGGATGTCAATAAAGCTTGTTTCAAAACTGCAATTAAACATTCTATTCAAAACAGAGATTGTTGACATTATTGTGACAATACTTGATTATGGCAGAATTAGAACGGGAGATAGACCAAGATTATATCCTAGAAGTGTGACAAATAGAGCTTATGGAGAAGTTTGTTACCCATTAGATTTGTTGTTAATAAACTTGGGAAAATGTTCTAAACAAGGTTCAACTTGTGCTAAGGTCACAGCAGTTTAAGGAAATTTTTAGGCTGGCACTATAGCATTCCAAAAAACATTTTTGCTTATCTGCTTTTTTTCGATGCAACGCCAGCAAATCAAATTAAAATTTGACTTGCAAGTGAGACCGAACGGATCGGCGTGAAAAAGCTGTACTGGTAAAGGAATTCAAATAACACGTTTAAGATAGTTAAAAATCTGGAAATCTGAGTTGGGTATAAGTGTGAAAGGTAGGTTGGTATTTGGGGTTATTTGAATTCCGGGAACATGTAAGCGTTTCAAATCAACAGGTAATCGGACAAGCATAGTGTTTACACACAGGTTGGGGTGCAGTTTGATGGCGGTGAACCCCGGAGTACCTTGGTTGATTTATTGCTGATTCTTTGTCGGAGATGCAAATTGCTGGGAATGCGAGGTACGAGCATGGAGCCAATCAAATTCACCACCAACATGGGAATTGGATAACTGTTTAATGTAAATGTCCAAAAATATACAAAAGCCTATTGTTATTGGGGTAGGTTGTCGAAAATATTAAATTTCTGAAAAAATAATTAGACAGCGGTTTAAAAAATTTGCATTTATGTGCTTCTTTAAAAAGGAAATTCTTTGCCCAATTTGCTTAAGGTGTTTTATTTTTTATTGTTTGATCCGGGTATTTGAAATTACTACAATTTAAAATTTTTGATGTTACTAAGATTAACTTAAAACCACCAAATTGATTTTGCATCTAGGCCAAAAATCAACCCCTATTTGGGTATTGTTAAAGGTAAGATTTTTGGAATGATTGAAATTTGTGATTTCACCATTTTTTCATTTTCAGTATATCATTTCCTTCATAGCTTAAAACTGAAAGAAAACCCTAATACAACCTCCCAACTTTGGAACTTTCAAACCTTCCAATCCCAACTCTCCACCACCACCTTCTTCCCTACCACTTCCCTCCCATTCCAAGCCTGCAAGAAGAAAACCCCGGAAGGTAATCTGGAGAGGTCTATGAAGGCTTCATGGGTTTCGACTTGTTGGTGGAAGACTGATTTTCTCATGGCATCAAAAACAGGAATTTCAGTAACAGATTGGGAAAGGTTGATTTGGAAGATGCCATCGGAGAGATTTAAAAAGATAATCAGGCTGAATTTGGGTTCTTGGAGAAGATTTCCGACTTAAACCAAAAAGCCATTGACCTTATTAGGCCAATGGCTTTATTTCATTTATAAATCTTTGGAATCTCTAATTTTCCAATCCTCCAATCCTTTCAACTTTGAAACATTAAAACCTTGAAACTTCCTAAGAAATCTTTCAATTTTCTAATCCCTTCAACCTTCCAACCTTGAAACATTACAACCTCATAACCTTTTCCCCCTCAATTCACAATCTTAATACTCCCGCTACTCACTTTTCCGGTGACGGTACCGGAGGCGCCATTGTTGAGCTTGAGCTTGTCGTCGGAATCCTCTTCCCCTACCCTGACGCTGCCGCTGTTGGCTTTAAGGTCAAAGTTGAAGGCCTGAAGGTCAGAAGACGTCTGTATGCTGATGCTACCTGAGTTGGCCTGAAGCGAGGTCCTGTTTCCAAGGCCTGAATTTTCTGCTTTGACACTTCCTGAGCTGGCTGAAAGTTCACCAAGTTCTGTGACTCCGATCAGTTTGATACTTCCTGAATTCACTTTGCCATCCACGACCCCTTTGACATCCTCTAATTTCAGACTTCCTGAGGAAGCTACCGCATCCACATCTCCCTCCACATCTTTTAGGGAAATACTACCTGAATTCACCTTGGTGTTGACTTTTCCCGTCAGTGCTTCTCCTTTGATACTTCCTGAGGAAGCATTGAGGTTTATGACACCTACTTCAAGGGCCGTCGCTTTGATACTGCCGGAGTTGACTTTCAGGTCGATGACCTCGTGAACAACATTGAGGACTTCGATCGAACCCGAACCGTTGACAAAGTTAAGTTTGATGTCTTCAGGACCGGTAAGGCTGATGTAGCCTTCTGTCTGATTCCCAAAGTTCCATCCAATGTTTTGGTCACCTGTCACTTCGATGGTGAGCTTGGAACCTGATTGGCGGTAGGTGATTTCCATACCAGAACTCTCTGTGGCTTCAAGAAAACCATTGAGGTTAACGTCCGTTTCTCCTGATTTTCCTTCGTAAGTCACTTCGAGATATTGTCCTTCGAGCTCTATTTCTTTGACACCTTGGAAGGTTTCTTCATAGTCGTGGGTGACGGTTTTCTCCGGTGCACCACAGGATGCAAGGAGAAAACCGGTTCCCAAGATCAAGCCTATTGATTTGATTCCCTTATGCATTGTCTCCTGTTTTGGTATTGGCATTTGGGAAATAGTTGGTATTGTTAGACATCATGGACAGCGTCTCATGTGCCACCTTGATGTTGTATTCATAAGCAAGGCTTTTGTAATTGACCAAGTCTACAATGGTACCGATAAAGCACAATCCGAGGGTGAAGATGTAGAGGATACCCAATCCGACCTGTCCGAGGATAAAGCGGTGGAGTCCTGCAAATCCGAAGAAACCTAACAAACAAAGGATCAATACCATTTGGTTGTCTTTTCTTCTGGCGCGATATACTTGGGCAAAAAGATTTGCCTGATCGTCATCCATATTTTTCAGGATTCCCTGAATGTAACCCAATTCCATACCTTCAAGCTCCGGAAGGTGTCTCAATACATTAGCCATAGTGATTAGTAGTTTTAAAGTGTCTGATTAATTCGAAAATGCGGTAACCGATCGCACCAAAGGCAAACATGGCTAGCGGATGCATGGACCATGATGCGGCAATGTCCCCTTTGGTAAGTAGACTCATGGCCCGTCCCAATCCACATCCCGGACACCAATGGAAGCCTAGGTTCTCCAAAGGGCAAAGCGTGAAATGTTGGGCACCATAAGGGTCAATGAACAGGATGCCTATAAGGGCTCCGATCCAAAAGACCAATTCCAAAGGGAATGTGCGGATGAGCTTACCGATTCTTTTCATTTGATACCCAAAGTACGAAAAGAATGCCACAAGGTAAAAAGGCCTGTTTTAACCAAAATTAACGTATTCAGAAAATGTCCTGACACGCACACGGACAAAAAAGTGTTCGGTTATGGACGCTTTGGAACAGGGATATTTAATGTGAGTTCCTTGCCGAATTGGGTTTTACTTTGTTCCAAAAACTGGGCTCGGGTTTTCTGATACGAAGGATTTCCACCGCTTTGTTTCAAAAAGTTAAAATCCAACACCAAAGCATAGACACTTTTGGGGAGTTTTGCTTTTTCTTTGATCCCCAATACGCCGGCTACTTCCTTTCCTACAAAATAAGCCACCAATGTTTCTGACAGTGATGACAAAGTAGCATCAGGAATAGCTTTTTCATAAAAACCGAGCAAGGACCTGATCAAGGTATTTCCGGCTTCCGAAGGTCGGACGTGGCGTTTGCGGATGAGTTTCTCCAATTCAAAAGATTCCTTGGCAGTTTCGGGCCAATAGGCTATGTCAATTCCCAAATAATGGCCTATGACTTTCCAATAATGTAAAACCGCCTCGTGGGTCTCCACACCGGGGAATCGGTTGAGCTTCTCCATTCCCCGCATCACCAACAGGCTAAAGGCAAGGTTGGTACCGATCATATCTTCCTGATTGATGGGCAATCCCCAATCCGGATTCCAGTCTTTGGCGTACTTGGAAACAAAATACCGGCTAAATGCATGGATCAAACGCACCTTCGCAATGGTCAACAACGACTTATTCTCTTCAATAAATGTTCCGGGAACAAAACAATCCAACAGGAACAAGGCAGTCTCCGAAAGCCGCATGCCCACTTCGTCGGTGATTCTTTTGGAGCGGACCAGGACTTGCGCACCGTCTGCGAAAGCATAGCAATAAGGCAAAGAATAAAAACCCAAAAGTGACAGGTAGAGATTTCCCTCTTTGTCAAAAAAATCCTGTGCGGTTTTGATTTTTTCAGGGAAAATAAAGTCAGGCTGAACATGAAAAAACTGAATAAATGATTTCAATTCCTCCGGAAAATCAACCGACTCTTGTTCTGTAGGAAGAACTTTCCAGGAATTGATCTTTTCGCACCACTCCGGTTGGTTTACCAAAAAACCAATAGCCTGATCCGCCAAGCAATCACCGCTTGACCTGAGCTCATCCAGATTTTTATTGGTATATAAACTTAATTTTCCCACCTTAATCTAACCCTGATTTTGTAATTTAGTTTCCGAAAACTTATGCTTATGCATCTCAAATTACGATTATCCTTTATCTCGCTCTGTATTTTACTGTCAATCAATGCTTTTGCCCAAGGCAGTTTTGACCTCATTGCCATAGATGTCAAAAAATCGGGTGGAAAATTGGCTATTGATTACAATACTATAACCTTGATTACCAACAGACCGCTGTATGACAATCAGCCTGCTTTCATCAATGAGGTTCAGATGGCGTTTTCGGCGGTGGATGAAAAGGGGAACAACGATATCATCATCTACAACTTTGAGAAAGATAAGTTTACCAACCTCACCAAGACTTCGGACAGGAATGAATTTTCACCTTCCCTGACGGATTGTGGTCTGTATGTATCAGCAGTGACCGTCGAACCGGACGGCAAGCAGCGCCTGTGGCTTTACCCCACCAATTTTGGGGAACCGGAGTTGTTGTACGACGACATCGAACCGGTGGGCTATTACGATTGGTATGACAACAAAGCGGCTATGTTTGTCCTCGGCAAACCCAATAAACTCGTCTATCCTTACAGCAAATCCGAGCTGGTCACTATCAGCGAAAACGTCGGTCGATCGGTGAAAAAAAGACCGAAGACCAGCATCATCACCTTTATCGACAAAAACGTCAGCAAAGAAGTGGATGGAGTGAAATCCTACGCCATCAAAGGATTTGATATTGAAAAAAGAACCCACACCGATTATGGCTTCACTTTCCCCGGTTCGGAGGACTTCATTTGGCTTGACAACCAGCTTCTCCTGATGGGCAAAGGAAATGACCTCTATGTCAGAAAAGCGGAACAAACCGAATGGGAAAAAGCGGGTTCCATTATCCTGGAAGGTTATCAAAACATTACCCGAATGGCCTATTCGGCTGATTTGAAGAAGTTGGTGGTGGTGATGGAGAGGAAGTGAGGTGGAAAGTTTGGAAGTGGGAAGTAGGAGGATTTGACGGATGACCGATGACGGATGTCCGATGATGGGAGTTGTGGAATAATTAAAGAATTGGCATAGAAATTAAAATTTCTAAGACTAAAGATCTATGAAATTGCCTCTCCTAATCAATAATGTCCAAAACAAAGTATACCTATCATTGTCATTTCGAGCAGAGGGAGAAATCTTAAAGAAGTTGGAGATTGGGAAGTGGGAAGTTGGGAAGTAGGAGGAATCATTTTTGAACAAAGAATTGAGTAACAAGTATCAAAACAAATTCCAACAGCCTTTTAAAACATCCAAAATCTTTCTGATTCATTGGCAGGCTTTGCGAGAAGGATAATGATGAATACAGCCGAAAGGATCAAAGTCCCGAATAATAAAGCAAACATGGATATGGTTTTGGCCCTGTCAAATACCCTGACTCTAGCCTTGACGATATGTTGTAATTTTACCTCATGGTACTTGTCTTTTGGAAATTCCAACCGAGGCCGTTCCGGAGTGATATAGCCCGAAATACTTTCCTTCGACTTTTTATCTACCAAAAAATAAAACTCTGATTTGTCCGCCAAAGTGAGGTGGTATTCTTTGTTTTCATGAAAATGTACCAAAGTATCATATCCCGAAAAAGAAACGTATGGAGGTAGCCTGTATATCTTGGACAAGTCCTCGTACCTAGTACAAGACAAGGAAAAAAGTCCAAAAAACAGACAGAGAAGTTTTAGTTTGTCCTCCATAGTTCGGGTCGTTTTATTTACCTGATAAAATTAGAAAGAGGGTATTACTTGGATCGGGCATTCCAAATTTTAAATAATTGATTTGAACCACAATGATTTTTTATTTTATTAAAAATCACTTTCCCCTATTTTTTCATTGGAATATTCACTGATTTTCATCTAAAATAGAATCCAACACCTATTAAAAGAAAAAAAGAAACCTTCGATTCCTTCGGTGATTTTGGTTAAAAAAGTAACTTGTCTAAATAAGACACAAGATGTAAGACTTGATTCCTCTAAAACAATGATAACCCGACAACGCGAAGCAGACAACCATTAGAACAATTACAACTCACCAACCACAAATACGAGACTTGGGAAATTAAGAATGATGAATTCATAATGACTTAGTATCCGTCTCTCTGAGTGAAGCGAAGAGTCTCAATATAAAGAGATTCCTCACATCCACAGGATGCTGTTCAGAATGCCGGATTCCGAAAACAGACAACGTGAAACTCGACAACCCTATAACGCGAAGAAGATAACAATAACACCTGTCCGCCGTGGCGGAACCACTAGAACAATTACAACTCAACAACCACAAATACGAGACTTGGGAAATTAAGAATTAAGAATGATGAATTCATAATGACTTAGTATCCGTCTCTCTGAGTGAAGCGAAGAGTCTCAATATAAAGAGATTCCTCACATCCACAGGATGCTGTTCAGAATGCCGGATTCCGAAAACAGACAACGTGAAACTCGACAACCCGAAAACGCGAAGCAGACAACAATTAGAACAAATACAACCACTACAACAATTACAACAAAGAAAAAGGTATCCCCATAGTCACAAGAATCCTACTAAACCATGTACTACCTCAGCCAAATCAACCTTCCTTCAGGACCACAAACCCATTTCCCTTTTACCTTACCGGCATTCAGGGAGTTGGGCTCGATGTCATTTAATACCCCTGTCACGGTTTTTGTTGGAGAGAATGGGTCAGGCAAATCTACATTGCTTAAAGCATTGGCAATCAAGCTTAACCTACCCGCCATCGGAAGCAATGATCTAGAAAGGGATGAGACCTTGGAAGGCGTAAAAGCATTCGGTGAAGCCATCATAACTTCTTGGAAGAAAAAGGCTTATCGGGGGTTTTTCTTTAGAGCGGAGGACTATTTTGGATTTGTAAAGCGCCTCAGGAATATCGACCAAGAATTCAAAGGAGACATTGTGGATTTTGAAAAGCAATTGAGCGGCACAGGCTTGAAGTTGGCCGTCGGCGCGGTCCACGGCCAAAAGGAAGCTTTGCTTCGCAAGTATGGGGACCTGACAGAAGTCTCCCACGGAGAGGGATTTTTGAAAGTATTGCAGGGAAGGTTGCAGGCAGAAGGAATTTATCTGATTGACGAACCGGAAGCGGCGCTCTCGCCACAGCGGCAGTTGGCACTTTTTTCGTTGATCAAAAACCTCTCTGAAAACCATGGTTGCCAGTTCATCATCGCCACCCACTCTCCTATTCTGATGACCTTGCCCAATGCAACGATTTACCAGTTTTCGGAAAATATCCAAAAGGTCAATTACGAAGATACCGAGCATTTTACCATCCTGAAAAACTTTCTCAATAACCCTGAGGCATTTTTGAGGTATTTGTAGAAGCCATTTTTTTGTTTTCAGTGGGTACAATTTTCCCAATCTCAAGTTAGGTATCTGCATCCGACATGGTCACCTCCAAGCTCAACGTGCAACATTTCGGATATCCATATCAATAAATATCGGATTTGATAAAGATTTAGCCTTAGATGTCAGTAACTGCCTTCAATCCAAATAATCCCCAATAAATCACGGCACCGCCATCACATACTCATAGGTACTTTGCAGCCCGAGTGGAATCCCCAATGACCAATAAATCAGCAAGAATAAAGTCCAGGTTACCAACAGCATAAGGGAGTAAGGAAGCATCATTGAAACCAGGGTTCCGATACCGGTGGACTTGACATACCGCTGACAGAACACCACGATCAGTGGAAAATACGGCAGCAAAGGGGTGATGATATTGGAAACCGAGTCCCCAACACGGTAAGCAGCTTGGGTAAGATCGGGAGAGATTCCCAATTGCATCAGCATCGGCACAAATATCGGACTGATCAAGGCCCATTTTGCAGAAGCCGAACCCACCAACAGGTTGACCAAGGATGTCAAAATCACAATGCCTACAATGGTAATTTGGGAGGGCAGATTCAAAGATTGGAGAAAATCCGCACCCTTCAGCGCAGTCAGTGCCCCGATATTGGATTTGCCAAAAGCATCAATAAACAAAGCGCAGAAAAAAGCCATCACAATATAGTACGCCATACTTCCCATAGCCTTACTCATGGAAGCCACCATATCTTTCATGCTATTGTATGTCCCTGCTGCAAATCCATATATCACTCCGGGAATCCAGAATAATATAAAAATCAATGGTACAATGGATTTCATCAAAGGCGCATCACGGGATGTAATCTCCCCTGTTGCATCTCTCCAGGCAGAATCTTGAGGATAAGCCCAAAGGAAAAGGCCAACAATACAAAAGAACATGATGCCAAATGCAAGCCAAAAGGCCTTCTTCTCCCTGTTGTTCAGGACTTCTATTTTTGGGATGTCTTGAAGATTAGCATCTACAATTACATTCTTGTTCAACCGTGGTTCTACCACCCGGTCAGTCAGAAACCAGACTACTAGGACGACCAAAAGACTTGAAAGGCCTGTAAAAAAAATGTTGTTCAGCGGATTAAGCACAATCTCAGCATCGATGATTTGGGCTGCTGATTGGGTGAAACTCTGGATCAGCGGATCAATGCTAGAAGGAATGAAATTGGCACTAAATCCTCCGGAAACTCCCGCAAAGGCAGCTGCAATGCCTGCCAGAGGATGCCTTCCGGCTGCATAGAAAATCACACCACCTAGTGGAATCACCAAAACATACCCTGCATCTGCAGCAGTATGGCTGACAATTGCCACCAAAACCAAAATCGGCGTAAGCAGCATTTTGGGAGTGACTCCCAATAAAAATTTCAATCCTGCATTGATAAATCCGGAATGTTCAGCCACCCCTACTCCCAACATCGCCAACAACACCACCCCCAAAGGAGGAAAATTGATAAATACACCGGTCATATTGGAAAAGAAAGCGGCAAACTGCGTTCCTGAAAGGAGATTTTGGATACGCAGCTCTCCACCGCTTCTTGGGTCTACAGCGCCAAAGTCAATCGGTGATAGCAAGGCGGAAAGCACCCAGGTAAAGAGCATCAGGATCAAAAAAAGAATGGCAGGATCGGGAAGCCTATTCCCCGCATTTTCAATAAAATCCAAAAATCTGTCCAAAAAGGTTTTGGGGTTTTTCTCAATATTGGTCATAAACAATTAAATTGGGTTTTGATAAAATTAGTAAGCTTTTACAATTTTCTAATCATTCTTCTCTTTCTTTCTCTGTTTTTAAGATGTCCATCAATCTATTTTCCCCTCCAAAAGCTATTCAAGACGAATTAGATGCTTTCCGCAGATTTTTGGATTGGACCATCCCTGCCAAAAAACTGGACAAAAACGTCCTCATCTGCACTTGGAATATCCGGATGTTTGGCGATGTCATTATGAAATGGCAATCTGAAGAAAATGACTCCCCAAAGAGAGATGCCCATGCCCTGCTGTGCATTGTTGAGATCATCAAAAAATTTGACATCATCGCTGTTCAGGAAGTGCGGGGAAATTTCAAAGGATTAAGAGAAACCATGCACCTGTTGGGTTCGGACTGGAGTTTTTTGATGACAGATGTCACTGCAGGATCCAAAGGGAACAATGAAAGGCTAGCATTCATCTTTGACACCCGAAAAGTCAAACTGTCCGGACTTGCCTGCGAGATCGTCATACCTGATGAGGTTTTGGAGAAAAACAAGGAAATCCAAAATGATGCGCTGACTCGCCAATTTGCTCGGACGCCCTATGGAGTGAGTTTCAAAGCAGGGAAAAGTACTTTTGTGTTATTGACCCTGCATGTGCTATTTGGATCAAAATCACAGGACCGTGTTGGAGAGATCCAAGCCATTGCAGACTGGATATTTGGCTGGTCACAGGAGATGGCTTCATGGAACCATAGCCTGCTGACTTTGGGGGATTTTAACCTGATGCGAAAGGGAGATCCGACCTTTGATGCTTTCATTTCCTCCGGACTTTATATCCCAAATGACCTTCAGGAACAGGACAGAACTGTTTTTAAAAAAACAAATACATTTTATGACCAAATCGCATGGTTTGAAAACAACATCAACCTGAAATATGTGCAAGGTGGAATAGTGGATTTTCGCGACCATGTACTCAAGGATAGGAACTATACAATTTCTCAATTATCTTTCCGGCTTTCTGATCATTTTCCACTTTGGACTGAATTTATTACCCAATAAACACCCCTATGATGACCTCAATGAAATACTACTTTACAGCAATTATCTCCGTGATTTTCACATTCCATTCACAATCCCAAGAACTTGACAGGGGTAGTGTAGTCGCTAAAAATGCTTCCTTGGTGAAAGTGGGCGAAGGATATACCTTTACTGAAGGACCTGCCGTTCACCGCAATGGCGATATCTATTTTACTGACCAGCCAAACGACAAGATATTCAAATGGTCAGCAACCAGAAATGAAGTCACACTTTTCAAAGAAGGCACAAAAAGATCTAATGGAATGTATTTTGACCGGAGAGACATTTTGATCTCCTGTGCAGATCAGGAAAACCAACTTATTGCCATTGATGATAAAGGTGATGTAAAAGTCCTGATCGAAAACTTCAAAGGAAAAAAGCTGAACGGACCAAATGATGTTTGGATTGCACCAAATGGAGGCCTGTACCTCACCGACCCTTTGTACAAAAGGCCTTGGTGGACAGGAAGAAGTCAAGAAATGGAGCAGGATGGCGAACATCTTTACTATTTGGCACCAGACAGGGTACAGTTTTTTAGGGTAGACGAAAAACTTGTCAAACCAAATGGCTTGGTAGGAACACCTGACGGCAAAAAATTGTATGTGGCAGACATAGGTGACAACAAAACCTACGTGTACGAAATCGAAGAAGACGGATACCTAAAAAACAAAAAGGTTTTTTGCGAAATGGGGTCAGATGGGATGACCATTGACAATAAAGGAAATGTCTACCTCACAGGCAAGGGGGTTACTGTTTTTAATCCCAAAGGAGAGCAGATAGCCTACATTCCCCTACCTGAGAGATGGACAGCCAATGTCGTATTTGGAGGAACTGAACGAAAGACCTTGTTTATTACAGCAACCGACAAAGTATATACATTAGACATGAAGGTGAGAGGGGTTTGGTAAAAATATTGGAAAATTAGAAGATTGGAAGATTGGAAAAATTGTCCACGGTCGACAGTCGACTGTCGACCGTGGACTACTTGACTACTACCACATAATCTCCCCTATACCCTTTCCCTTAAGGTAAGCATTGGCTTTAGAAAAATGGCCACAACCCAAAAAACCCCTATGTGCTGATAGCGGACTCGGGTGTGGTGCGTGCAACTTGAGGTGTCGGGCTTCATCGATAAAAGCGGCCTTCTTTTGGGCATAGGCACCCCAAAGCATAAAGACGATGTTTTCCTTGGTGGTAGCAATTTTTCTAATGACAGCATCTGTAAAAAGCTCCCACCCCTTATTTTGGTGAGATCCTGCTTGATGGGCACGCACCGTGAGGGTGGCATTCAATAGCAAAACCCCTTGATCAGCCCATTTGGTCAGGTCTCCATTAGGCGGCATAGAGTAACCCATATCTCGGTTGATTTCCTTGAATATATTAAGAAGGCTTGGCGGAAAAGGAATACCTTCACGTACCGAAAATGAAAGTCCATGTGCCTGCCCCGGTCCATGATAAGGATCCTGACCGAGGATGACTACTTTCAGTTTTTCTATGTGGCAATGGTCAAAGGCATTGAAAATCTCCTTACCTTTAGGATATATCACCTCGTTCTGGTATTCTGATTTAACAAAACTTGCCAGAACACTAAAATATGGTTTTGAAAATTCCTCCTCAAGAAGGTTTTTCCATCCAGATTCAATTTTTACATCCATTTTTGTATCGTATTGTATAGATAATTTGGAAATAAGACAAAGTTTTCGAATTTTTAAATCCCGTTAATAAAAAAGAAATGGTTACAGCTGTTACCCAAGGAATTAAAGTCACTGTAGAAGTTACCTATCAAGCCGAATTTTCGAGTCCACACCAGCATCATTATGTGTTTACCTACAAGGTAAACATAGAAAACAACAGCCCCAATACTATACAGCTGATGCGGAGAAAATGGGAGATTTTTGATGCAGGGGATGCCACCAAAACTGTTCAGGGTGACGGCGTAGTCGGTCAACAGCCTATCCTCGAGCCGGGGTACATTCATGAATATGTGTCGGGCTGTAACCTCAAATCAGGTTTGGGTAAAATGAGAGGTTCTTTTTTTATGGAGAAATTATTTGACGGAAAAGTTTTAGAAGTTAAAATTCCTGAATTTCAGTTGATTGCTGATATCTTCGACAATTAAACTTGAAGCGGCACTTTTATCCTCTCCTATCCTATTTGCATTATTGGCTTGTCAAGGAAGACCAATATGCCTTGCAATCACCTTTTGTTTTTGATGTTTATAATGGGCTTCTGGGATATATACAACAGTCCAAAGGAAAAGACCTTGAAATTGAGGAATTCAGAAAAACATTACTTTCCTCCGATCAAACATGCGAGGTTGAGGATTTTGGGGCAGGTTCTATCAAATTGACCAAACCAAAAAGAAAGATTTCCTCAGTCACAAAGTACAGCACGAGCTCAAGAAAATTCTCCCAACTGTATCAGTTTTTCTGCTCCAAGACACCTGCACTCAATGTCTATGAACTTGGTACCTGTGTGGGAATCAATACACGGTATTTGGCCCAAGCTACCAAAGGCACCTTGTTTACCTTTGAAGGTTCCCAAGCACTTTGGAGCCAATCCCAAGAAATTCCAAAACCTGAAAATACCCATTTTGTATTGGGAAATTTAAAAAATTCCCTTCCTTATATATTGGATAAAAACCATCCTGTAGATTTTGCCCTTTTGGATGCCAACCATACCTTTCAGGCGACTTTGGAGTATTTTGAGCTTATCCTTCCAAAAATAAAAGAAAGCAGCATAATTGCCATTGCAGATATCCACTGGTCAAAAGAAATGAACAGGGCCTGGGAAAAAATCAAATCCTATCCTGAGGTCGTCATTAGCTTGGATTTTTTCGAATGTGGCATCTTGTTTTTTGACAAAACCCTTTCCAAATCCCACTATACCCTACATTATTGATCCTTTTGTAAAATAAAAAACAACTCCTGCCCCATTCTTGGAGGGATGGAATTATGACAGGGCTCCATTTTTAGGATATTGAATTCCTGTTCGAACAACTTCCTGTAAGCCTCGGAATCCCCACCAAAAGGAGGGCCGGGGTTTTCAAAATCCCGATTAAACAAAAGCCCAACTACTTTTCCTCCAGGATTAAGCAGTTCACTCATTTTTTTGACATAATCCTGACGGCGGTTTGGAGGCAATGCACAAAAAAAAGTCTGCTCTAAAATTAAATCATACCCACCCTGATGCTCAAAGAAATCAATATGATGGATTTGCTTTTCAGGAAAATTTTGGTTTTTTAGTTGAAAATTTGTCAACGGAAAAGATGAAATATCTAAAATGTTAGTGTTCAAAAACCCCCTATTTAGCGCATATTGGGCTTCATATCCATTCCCCGCACCGGGAACAAGTATTTTTAACCAATAATTATCAATTTGGTCTAAATATTGCTTAAAAGGTTTCGTAACTTCACCTACATCCCAGCCAATGGTATTATGTTGATATCTAAAAGTCCAGTAATCTTCGCCGAGGAAATTTGACATAAAACCCTTAATTTAAAATTTTCTACAATTTATTCATCTATGGAAACTACTCCACAAAAAAACACTAAAAGTGACAATGGAAAAAACATCCTTATCATTGTCCTGCTGATTTTGATTGTTGCCAGTGGCATAAAACTTTATACTGACCACCTTGACAAAACCAGAAAATCTGAAGAAATCCTGATGCTTTCAGAAGAGAACAACGAACTCAACAGAAGGATTGATTCCATGACCTATCAGCTTGACCTCAGAATTCAGGAAATCACCAAACTTGGTGGCGACATCGCGGCTTTGGAGGAAATCAAGGAACAACTCAGCAGAGAAAGAAGCTTAGACAGAAAGCGATCCTCAGATGAAATCGAATCATTGAACAAAAGAATTGCAGCCTTCTCCAAAACTATTGAAGAAAAAGACCAGGAAATCATCCGACTAAGGCAAGTCAATGAGCAACTTTTCACTGAAAATACCGATTTGAAAACCACCCAGGCCCAAATCCAGGAAGAAGTTGCCCAATTGAATGTAAAACAAAAGGAACTTCAGGAAAAAGTTGATATCGCAGCAAGACTACGCGCTGAAAATATCAGCATCGCAGCGGTAAACTCCCGCGGTAAAGAAAGAGAAGACGGTTTCAAAAACAGACAGTTGGAAAAGCTTCGCGTGACTTTCAACCTAGCTGACAATAAAGTAGCTGAAAAAGGTCCAAGAGATATCTATGTCCAGATTATGGCACCTAACAACCAGCCAATTTTTGATGTAGCAAAAGGTTCAGGAACCTTCTCCATTGATGGCAGGGAAGAATTTTACACAGTCCATCAGGATATAATCTTTGACAATTCCAAGCAGACATTGACTTACTTCTACGAGAAAGGCACCAAATACAACCCCGGCGTCTACGAAGTGAGAATATATTCCGACGGATATCAGATTGGGAGCAAGACATTTGAGGTGAAATAATCCGGTATTTTCGATCTTATATTTGGAATAAACAGGACAAACAACTACTTTTGCGGTCTGTTTATCAAAAATAAGCTTAAAATAAAAAAAATCATGTTCCAAAAAAATTATGAAACGGTATTCATACTTACTCCCGTTTTGTCTGAAGTTCAGATGAAGGATACCGTAGACAAGTTTGTAAACTTGTTAAAAACTGAGGGAGCAGAAATCATCAATGTTGAGAATTGGGGTCTTAAAAAGTTGGCCTACCCTATTCAGAAAAAAAGCACCGGTTTCTACATTTTAATCGAGTACAAGGCAGATCCATCAGTGATCAAGAAATTGGAAATTGAAATCAGAAGAGATGAAAAAATCCTTCGATTCCTTACTACAGTTCTTGACAAGCACGGAATTGCTTACGGAGACAAAAGAAGAAAAGGTGAATTTAACAAAAAAACTGAAGCTAAGGAGGAGTCTGCAGTATGACACTTAAAAACGAACCAATCAACAGAAACGATAACAGAAAAAAATACTGCCGTTTCAAAAAAAGCGGTATCAAGTATATCGACTACAAAGACCCTAACTTCCTTTTGAAGTTTGTCAATGAGCAGGGAAAAATCCTTCCAAGAAGATTGACAGGGAATTCAGCCAAGTTTCAAAGAAAAGTGTCCAACGCCATCAAAAAGGCAAGACACTTGGCGTTGATGCCATTTGTAACTGACGGATTGAAATAGTACATCTTTGTTCATTTATCTTAAAATAGTATTACAATGGAAGTTATTCTTAAAACAGACATAAAAGGACTTGGATACAAAAATGACATGGTCGAAGTAAAGCCAGGTTATGGTAGAAATTACCTCATCCCTCAGGGATTTGCGGTATTGGCTACAGGTTCCAACAAAAAAATCCTTGCCGAAAACGTAAAGCAAGCAGCCCACAAGGCTGAAAAAATCAAAACTGCAGCTGAGGAATTGGCTTCAAAACTTGCTGAAATGACTTTGGAAATCAAGGCTAAAATCGGCGAGTCAGGTAAAATCTTCGGAAAAGTCACTACACTTCAGATTTCTGATGCTTTGGCTACTAAAGGAGTGGATATCGACAGAAAGAAAATCTCCATCAATGTACCTGTTCAGGGTGCCGGAGAATTTGAAGCTGAGGTTGACCTTCATAGAGAGGTAAAAAGCTCCGTGAAATTTGTGGTAGTAGCCGAGTAAGCTTTACCAAAAAATTATCATAAACAAAAAAGGCTTTCGATTGAAAGCCTTTTTTGTTTTGTCAAAATTAATTCAAAGCGATTTTTTCAAGATCTTCGACCAATTTTTTAGCAACAGACTTATTGTTCTCTTCTCTTTTGGCTTTCAATAATTCCAAAGCCTTTTTGCTTTTTTCAATTACACCAACGGGATTGTTGTCATATTGGAAACTGTTCCAACACCATGAAAGCTCAGCATGAAGCTTCTCGTCCAAGTTTAATTTTTCAAGTTTTTCCAAAGTTGAAACAATGGTTTTTTCAGAAATTTTTACTGACATGATTATAATTGTTTTGTTAAATAATGTAAATGCTTTTTTCAAATTTGATCACAAAACAATGTATAATTTTGCATAAATACAAAATAATCAGGCTTTTAGTAACATAAATTTAAATTTCAATCGATTTCGTTAGAATAATTGGAGACAGATTTTTGTTTCTTGTGACTATATTTAAACCAACTTGACAAAGCATGGAAAGAAAACAATCACTTGAGGAGGAATTTGCGAATAGTATTACCCACGGATTTGGGATATTATTCAGCATAGTAGCCATAGCATTGTTAGTCACTTTTTCTGTCCTCAACGGAACAGCCTTACATATTGTCAGTTGCAGCCTTTTTGGGGCTTCAATTTTACTGCTTTATACATTTTCTACCCTTTATCATGCCACGCCTAACGGGCCCATCAAAATATGGCTGAGAACCTTTGACCACATTGGAATCTACTTTTTGATAGCGGGTACATACACTCCTTTTTTGCTATTGGCTGTAAAAGGAACTTTGGGCTGGATATTCTTTGGGATTATATGGGGATTGACACTGTTTGGTACAATCTTTAAAATTTTCTTTACCCACAAATTCAGTAAAGCCTCCCTTATTCTTTATCTGGGCATGGGCTGGATGGCTGTTTTTTTGATCAAACCCTTACTCACTTCTTTAAGTATCCCTACCCTTTCCCTAATCGCTGCAGGTGGACTTAGCTACACGCTTGGTACCATATTTTATACAAAGCCTCAAATGCGTTTTGGCCATACTATCTGGCACGTTTTTGTGTTGGCCGGAACAATCCTGCACTTTATTGCCATCATGAACATGATTTTGACAGACAAACTCTAATCTTTTTAGGCTGACATTAAAGCATTTAAATTATATCATTTAAAAATCTTCACTCCCCTACTTGCATAAAAAGGAAAGTACCCCTACATTTGTGACACCTTTTGAAAAACAGGGGTTTTTAACAGAAAATTGGCCGATGGTGTAACTGGCAACACGTCTGATTTTGGTTCAGAAGAGTCCAGGTTCGAAACCTGGTCGGCCAACCAAAAAAGCAGCTCAAAAGGCTGCTTTTTTTATTTTCAGGCTGTTCTTGGTTCTTATTTAAATCATAACAACAAACTTCGCCCTTTCCCTAAAATTCACTTTATTTGCACAATCATCAAAACCACTAAGATGTCAGCATTCGACGATATCAGACCCTATTACGATACAGAAGTTAATGATGCCATTCGGGAGATTATAGACCACCCGATGCTGAAGGCAATGATGAATTTTACCTTTCCTGAAGAAAAAGACGAATATTGGAAAAACCTCATGCTTCATTGCCATTCTATCAGGGATTTCCAAATCAACTTTATCTATCCTGCCATTCAAAAAGTGCTGGAAAAAAGTTCGAGCGGGCTGAGTACGTCGGGATTTGAAAAACTAGAAAAAAACACCTCTTACCTCTTCATTTCAAACCACAGGGATATCATCCTAGATACCTCCCTACTCAATGCCTCACTTTACGAGCATGGGCTTCGTATGACCACTTCCGCCATAGGCGACAACCTTGTCAAAAAACCCTTCCTTAGAACCTTGGCAAGACTGACAAGAAGCTTTATAATCAAAAGGGGCATTCCATCAAGAGAACTTTTGGAAAGCTCCAAAACGATTTCAGCATTTATAAGACAATCCCTCCTTAGGGAAAACAGGTCCGTATGGATAGCCCAAAGGGAAGGCCGGACAAAGGACGGCAATGACATGACCCACAAAGGAGTCCTCAAAATGATCGGAATGGCCGCTGACACCGGAGAAAATATCCTGGATTATTTCAAAAAAATCAATGTTGTCCCGGTAAGTATCTCTTATGAATACGATCCAACCGACGTACTCAAGATGCCGGAACTCTTGGCCAAAGCAAGGTCTGAAGCCTATGTCAAAGGAGAAAATGAAGATTTTCACACCTTACTGAATGGCATTATTGGCCAAAAGAAAGGAATCCATATCCATATCGGGGAGGTATTGACCGAACCGATCAACTACATATCAAAAACAGTTTCCGGACCTGTGAGGCAGCTGCAGGAATTGGCTGAATTGATAGACCGACAGATCATAATGGGATATAAATTATGGCCTACCAAATATATCGCCCATGACCTCCTTTATGGATCGGATCAATTTTCCGATAAATACAGCAAAGAGGAAAAAGAACTTTTTGAAAGGCGTTTTAAAAAAGGCGTAGACCAAAATGATCCTATGGCGGTAAGCAGTTTCCTAGCCATGTATGCCAACCCCGTCTCTAATCAAATGAACAATTATTGAGCAAACATTAATTTGATCTTGGAAATTCTGCTTTTGTTTTGGTGAAGAATTGTGATTTCAAAAGTATAACAGTTTCTTACAGCCCCGGTGAGTGTCTCCACTCACCAGAACCTGTTGTGAATTGCTTTCAAAATGATAAATCCATTGGAAATCAAAGCCTTGGTCATTAGACGGGGTTCGAGTGATGCGTTGTGAATTGCTTTCAAAATGATAAATCCATTGGAAATCACAGCGTCTTTTCAGGGGAGTTTAAGGAACGCAACGTTGTGAATTGCTTTCAAAATGATAACTTCCATTGGAAATCACAGCCATAGACCACAAAAAGCCACTTGCATTTGTGTTGTGAATTGCTTTCAAAATGATAACTTCCATTGGAAATCACAGCTTTTCCAGCCTGAGGATATATTCAGTGCGGGTTGTGAATTGCTTTCAAAATGATAACTTCCATTGGAAATCACAGCTGACAATGTAACATTTACCTTTAAAGGTGTGTTGTGAATTGCTTTCAAAATGATAACTTCCATTGGAAATCACAGCGGAGAATCCGCAGTTTTCCGCGAGACTTCTGTTGTGAATTGCTTTCAAAATGATAACTTCCATTGGAAATCACAGCACCCTATCCCTGCTTTTGTGGCTTTCGTTGTTGTGAATTGCTTTCAAAATGATAACTTCCATTGGAAATCACAGCGTGGAGCATCATTTCCAAGCACGCAGAAAAGTTGTGAATTGCTTTCAAAATGATAACTTCCATTGGAAATCACAGCCAGGAAAGGAAGCCCCCGACAACAAGGCAGGTTGTGAATTGCTTTCAAAATGATAACTTCCATTGGAAATCACAGCGACGGATTTACTGTCAGATTGTTAAAAAAGGTTGTGAATTGCTTTCAAAATGATAACTTCCATTGGAAATCACAGCAGTTCTCCCCGGTCACCGGATCGTATGGAGTTGTGAATTGCTTTCAAAATGATAACTTCCATTGGAAATCACAGCAATTAGACTAAATATGCCACTACCACTTAGTTGTGAATTGCTTTCAAAATGATAACTTCCATTGGAAATCACAGCGGTGGCGATTGGCGAAGTAAAAGCCTACCAGTTGTGAATTGCTTTCAAAATGATAACTTCCATTGGAAATCACAGCAACCCTATCCCTGCTTTTGTGGTCATCGGAGTTGTGAATTGCTTTCAAAATGATAACTTCCATTGGAAATCACAGCATCGAATTAAAGAGTCCACCGGATTTGTCTGTTGTGAATTGCTTTCAAAATGATAACTTCCATTGGAAATCACAGCTGCGGAACAAATTAAATGGTTCCGTTCTGTGTTGTGAATTGCTTTCAAAATGATAACTTCCATTGGAAATCACAGCTTACTTCGCCAATGGCCACCGTAGGGCATTGTTGTGAATTGCTTTCAAAATGATAACTTCCATTGGAAATCACAGCGTTAAGTATCTACAAAATGCCAAAGGACAGGTTGTGAATTGCTTTCAAAATGATAACTTCCATTGGAAATCACAGCGCGGGGGCCTCGATCGTCCAGCGGCTTTCAGTTGTGAATTGCTTTCAAAATGATAACTTCCATTGGAAATCACAGCATCCCATTCTAAATCCATTTCTGGCTCAAAGTTGTGAATTGCTTTCAAAATGATAACTTCCATTGGAAATCACAGCTGTGGTCGAGGGTTTCGAGGATGATATTCCGTTGTGAATTGCTTTCAAAATGATAACTTCCATTGGAAATCACAGCAATCAACAAAATCAATGGATTGGAGAAGGAGTTGTGAATTGCTTTCAAAATGATAACTTCCATTGGAAATCACAGCTAGGTCCATTTCTACAAATTTGACCTTATTGTTGTGAATTGCTTTCAAAATGATAACTTCCATTGGAAATCACAGCACTTCCGAAAATATGGAAGGTATCATCCGGGTTGTGAATTGCTTTCAAAATGATAACTTCCATTGGAAATCACAGCTGTCCCCGATATCCCTGTCAATGAATTCCTGTTGTGAATTGCTTTCAAAATGATAACTTCCATTGGAAATCACAGCTCATGGGAGCAGAGAGCCATCGAAAGATTTGTTGTGAATTGCTTTCAAAATGATAACTTCCATTGGAAATCACAGCATCGAATTCCGTCATCCTTATGATTACTTGTTGTGAATTGCTTTCAAAATGATAACTTCCATTGGAAATCACAGCGCTGGACGGGAAAGCTGGAAACCCTACAAGGTTGTGAATTGCTTTCAAAATGATAACTTCCATTGGAAATCACAGCATAACTGGATGAATTACGCGCGAGGGATGAGTTGTGAATTGCTTTCAAAATGATAACTTCCATTGGAAATCACAGCCCAATCCAAGGAAATCCCACAGTACATTCTGTTGTGAATTGCTTTCAAAATGATAACTTCCATTGGAAATCACAGCAATCATGAGCCTAAGCCTGCGCCTGGGTGTGTTGTGAATTGCTTTCAAAATGATAACTTCCATTGGAAATCACAGCTCAATTGGTAGCATGGGGTGTAAGGCTTATGTTGTGAATTGCTTTCAAAATGATAACTTCCATTGGAAATCACAGCGAGCAGTCGATGATTCCGATTCCGGGGAAGGTTGTGAATTGCTTTCAAAATGATAACTTCCATTGGAAATCACAGCATACCCTCACGTAAGTGATTGGTATGCTGTATTTTATGAGCTTATTTTGAATAAAAAAAATCTCAAGAATTAGAAGGGTTCAATTAAGACCTGGCAGGTTTTCGTAATCTGGCAAGTCTTTTTCATCAAAACAGTTCCAATTGCTGCGCCGGTGGTTCGGTCTCTACGGTCTTGGTTCCATAAAAAATCTCCATCATCCCAAATTGCTTGTCTGTAATCTGCATGATGCCTACTTTCCCTTTTGGAGGCAAATTCTTTTTGACCCTTTTGGTATGCACATCGGCATTTTCCCGGCTGGCGCAAAACCGCATGTAAATCGAAAACTGAAACATAGCAAAACCATCATCCAAAAGCTTTTTCCGGAATGAACCTGCAATTTTCCGGTCTTTTTTGGTTTCGGTGGGCAGGTCAAAAAAAACTAGGACCCACAAACTCCTGTATTGGTTAAGTCTTGAAAAATAGCGCTCATCCATAGTCGGGGTAAATGATTTTTCGGCTGATGCCAGCAAAGCACTCAAACAGAGAACTTGTCGTCCTACTAGCGGCGACCATCAGGGGGCTTTTTTGTCCATCGATCTGAACGTCCAAAGCAGGAATATTCAACAATTCCTTTTTCAGGTCCACAGTAAGTTCAGTATAATCATCCGTATTGTCGACTATGTGGCACACGATTAGATCCACATATGGCCTGTATGGTTCCATAATGTCATCAGCCAGGCAATAGGCATTGTACTTGTTTCTATGCCAAATCCCCACCTGAGGCAACATCCCAGAAGAAACCAATGCCCTAGCGATCACTGCCCTCAAGATCGCATAGCCATAGTTCAGCAGGTTATTGGGAGGTATTCCGCCTTGGCCACGGTTAAACTCCGGGATATCAAAAAGGTGTTGCCAATAATGGGCAGCAGCCTGGGCTTCATGGTTACCTGTATCTCCCGAAGAGACATTCTTTGCCAAGTGAAAGAGTCTTTGGGCATTTTTCCCTTTCTCCTGCAACAGTCCGGCTTGATTATATATCTTGGCCGTCACTGTCTGTTGCCACAGGTTTTTTTTTAAAGGCAGGCTTGCGTCCAATTGGTATCTGATTCTTTCTGTTTGTTCACTATGCCCGTTCATTGGTAATAATAAACCCTCAGGCATATGTTGGGCATTGCAAGACACTACTGCAACTTTACAATCTGTCAGTTTGGACAAAAGTCCATTGGTAATGGTAATCTGTTGGTTTTCTAAAACCAACATGCCAATATCCTCTATAGGAACAGTTCGTTCAGGTTTGTCATCCGGAAAGGAAATTACCAACTGTTCATTTTTGGTACTGAGGTAAGCAGGATTTCCAAAAAAAAGTGTTCTTTTTATCATAACGATTTATTGCTATTTTAAACCAATTTTAAAAGCAAAGAACTTCTAGGCCCAATTTTTATAGACAGAAAATTCAAATGATTTTTGTATCAAACCATAAACAATTGACTCAACTAGCCTTTCCAAGGAATCACAAAACAAACTTCATCTTAAAATTTCACCAAGTCTATCAACTTTAAGTTTAATGCAGTTCTCTTTAATAGATATTTTTTTATCTGAAAATTCAAGTTTATTTAAAAGTGAAAACTCAACTTTATCTACAATAGGCGATGAAACGCTGAAAGGTATCCCATAAAGTCGATTACCGGTAAAACTTACTATTTTATAAATATTTTGAATTTGGGCTGTACTTTCCATTATTTCGCCAGGAGAAACTGTAATACTATTTTCTTCGTTATGTATAATATAAACCAGATCATTTGGAGAAAGATGAAATAGAATTTTATCTCCTTTTTCATTTATCTCAGGGACAGGAGATAATCCCTGTTTTTGCCGTTCTACGACAACATTAAAAGGAATTGTTTCAAAGCTTCTTTTTCCTTCGCTATTTTGATATATAGCAAAGAATAGGTTTGTTCCTTTCGCCGCTTCGACATACTTTTTGGACTTATTCCCTGATTGCCCCACCTGAAATTTATTGCCTTTAGGTTCATAAGTTCGGACTTTAAGAATAGGATGATGAAATTTTCCACCATTTAGTTCTGATATAGAATTATTCATTTCTTCAATTCCTTCAGGAGAGAAAGCCAAGGTTTCTGGGGAAATCTCATTTCCTTTTTCGTCGAGAACGCCCTTATACTTTTCTAGATGATTCAAAAGGATTTTCTGTATCCCATGGTCTGTAATACTTTCGATTTTTTTCACATTAAAAGAAGAATCTAAACTAACTCTAGAAGCAACATTATCCTCCTCCATGTAATAAATTCCAACTTTTGACACTTCTTTATTTTCCCATTTGTAATTCCTGTCTTTAAAAAATTTTAAAAGAAGCTTTTTGTCATATCTTAATTTGACTAAGGATATGATTTTTTTCTTTAGGTCTTTATCAACTAAATCTTGATAGTTTTCTAGGGCAGTATTTAGAGATACTGTTTTTATTTTTTTTAATTTAACAATGCCTGAAACTGTATCTTTATGAAGAGGCTTTCTAATCGCCCAGTTGACTACTGATTGCTTAATAGTTTCCTTGGTGTTTATTCCATTTTTATCAACCCATTTTTCAAACTTGTTTGTAGCTTTATTTATGACACGGAGGTTTTGTTTAAAACTGACCACAATTTTTTCAAGTTCTGTTTTTGCATTATGAGTAAAGGAAGCCCAAGGTTTTTGGAAGATTTTAGGCACCTCTCTTTCAATCAAAATTCCTGTTTTTGGATGTTTGTACTTTACTTTTTCATATATTTTTAGTTTCCTATTTAGGTCAAACCTGATATCAGATTTTGCATGTTTATTATTTAATAAATTGACATGATTTCTTGTGGCACAAGCTATTACTAAAGCATCTAGAGCATGATGGCGGTGATCTATTCTTTTCTTTTGAAATCCAACACTGTACTCTAATGGAACACTTGGCAAGTGTTTTTGATGCTTTTCACTGTAAGAAGTAAATAAATCACTTTTTGTCAATTCATTCATTCTTTCGAAGCGGGGGAATATCAATTCATTCCAAATATCATTTAACCCCCAATCCTGCCTCAATTCTGCTGTTATTTTTCCATTACAGGGAATGACATTTTTGGAATTGAATCCATCATCATCTTTATCGGATCGGACAATGTTTGAAAGCAATGAGGTCAGATATTTACTTATATATCTTGTATCGTTTAATTGCCTTTCAATCATTTTATCAGGAATTTCCTCAAGCATTAACTTATTCCTTTTTGACCGATTTTTTGAATAGTTCTCTTTTACAAACTCAGTAAATTCCAATTCATCAAAAACTTTGACGCTTTTCCCAAAACCTACCGGAATAACTTCCCCATGATGATTTTTGATAAATTCAAGTGCAGTTTGGTTATCCTTTAATTTGTTTACGGCGGACTCACAAATCACTTTATTACTGAAACTGTCGTCAAAATATCTACTTTGGGGAATGATATGTTCTATTTCATATTCGCTGGTAAAAAGTTTGCTCATAGGAATAACCTGGCCTGTATAAGGAGACCTATATTTTTGTTCTAACCAGAGCTTATATTTTTGGAGTTCTGCTCTCGATGGTTCAGCCTTTTTACTGATTTTTGCAATCTCTTCAGGAACCTCAAGACCTGAATTCAAAATCCCATCTTCATATATTTTTAAAATTTCTTGCTGGGATGGTGAAAATGGACGAATGTTTTCAAATTCAGAATCATTAAGTAACTCAATCAATAATGACTTTATTCTTAAATTAGTATTCTCGTTTTCAACAACAATGTTTGTTAACCTCTTCCTCTCTTCTGAGGTGTTTTTCAAATCTCTTCCCAATTCGATATGAATTTCATTAAAAAAATCTTTTTGGCCTTTCCCATATTTCTGCCAAATATCCTTTACTACCCGAAGAGTTTCGGTTATTACTTGTTCTACAATAGGGTTTCTTAATGAGTGCTGTTTAAAATCCTCTAAATAATTTTCCAAATCTTCAATTGAATTCCATTTTCCCGCATTGGATGGCTCGGAATGACGACCATAAACTATATATGAGGAAAGCCAAAGGGGTAATCCTTGAAAATGGATCTCCTCTGTTAAATGGAAAGCCTTTTCCCGGACTTTAATTTTAATCTCCTCATCAAATTCCCCTGTGATGATTTTTTCAATTCTTTTTTTAGATAATTCATCGATAAAATCCCAATTCCAATATTTCCCCACTCTCATTATTGGAAGTAGTTTTTTTATAGCTTTTTCCGAATAAGACCCATAATCGTTCTTAAATGGGGGAAATTTTTTAAAAGCCTCAAAAAATGAATTTTTATCTATTCTATTTTTTCCTGCAAACGTCTTTAATGCTTTTTCGTACTCATTTTTATCCTTGACAGAATAAATAATATGCCATATTTGGTGTAGGATATTATCAGTTAGAAAGTCTTTTTGAAGGTCCTCAACCTTAGAGAGCCTAGACTGAATTAATGCGAATGTTTCATTACAGGGATACTTTTTGTCCTCAACATAATTCCATCTGAATTCTTTATCATTAAGCTTGAAAAATTTTAAAAGGGACTTTTGATCTATTTCCTTTTTGTTGTTCAGAAATTCAAAAAGACGTTCATAATCCTCAATATTCTTAAGAATCTTGCTATTAAATTCAGATTCATCATCCTTTTTTAGAATGACCAAATTTTTTATCCATTGCCATAATCTAAACTCCTGATAGTATGGATTGGATTTTGGAATAGATTTTAAGTGCTTTTTCACTTCAATTCCACCATGTTCATACGTTCTAAATTCCAACGGGCAATTTCCAATTGTAGATTTCTTGCTTTTTAAAGGTCTCTGATAAAAAATAATATCTTCTAAAAATAAATGGACGAAGTCCTTTTTGCTAAGAAGAATTCTTCGAGAATCATTGTTTTTATATAATTCTCTTACACTATCATTATAAAAATTTATGTCTTCCAATTCAGAATGAAAACCTTTTTGTTTTTTTAAAATGGTTTCCAATTCTGTTTTATAGAACTTTCTTTCAATGGTTCTTACAAGTTTCCCTTTTATTTTTTGTGATGGATCCTTTAATAAAGTTTGATAAATGTATGAACCAACTGTCATCTCTGAGTTGTCAATTTCCTGCTCAGTTTTCTTTTTTACCAAATTCCAATCATCTTCCTTTGGTGCTCGAAAACTCCTTTTTTCAATTCCATCCTTATCAGTTTTTATAGTTCCATCTTCATTAAGGTCAGTGGTGACAATAAAGTCCCTAATTTTATCTTTCCAATCATACAATGGCGTTTTACTTGATCTTCTATAAACCCATCCATTCTCAAGAATTAAAGAATACCATGTTTCTCCCTTTACATTTGGTTTTTCATCAGCAACTACATTTTCGATTTTCAATGAATGAAATTCAACCAACTTATTTGGATTCTCTTCCTCTTCCTCACCTCTAAGCTGATAATAACCTCGTTTTTGATTGAAATTAAGAATGATCCATGCCAACTCTTCTTTTTGGATCTTTTGCGTTAAAGCTTTTTTTCTCAAATAATAAATGGTCCAATCGTATGGTATTTTTTTATCGTTTTCAAACAGTATAGGATTATAATTCTTAAATTCCTTAACCATTTCATT
This sequence comes from Cognataquiflexum nitidum, assembly GCF_022538055.1. Classification (GTDB taxonomy): domain Bacteria; phylum Bacteroidota; class Bacteroidia; order Cytophagales; family Cyclobacteriaceae; genus Cognataquiflexum; species Cognataquiflexum nitidum. Next base: position 63,399 of record NZ_JAKZAM010000013.1, read on the forward strand.
AAAGGAATCAATGAAAAGAAAACCGCTTTCATTGTATGCTAATTTGGGCTCTGAATCAATTTCAAACTTTCCTAATCGATTTTCAAAATCAACTTGATTGGAATAATGATCAGGAAGAAAACCTAAAATATTTAGAACCCTGTGTAATCTTTCTCTTCTTAATAAATGCCTTTCCCTTAACCTCCTTATTGACCTAAAATTTGTTCTACTTGCGGTTTGGGATATAGAATTCCCCCTACCAAACTCACTCATAATATCCTGACTCATAGGTATTATACGGCTTCCAATCCCAAGTATTTCACCTTTTTTTTCGTCAAAATTTTGTGAAATCAACGCCCATCCAACCGAATTAGTCCCCAAATCCAATCCTAAAATCTTTTTCATATTTTTTTATTTTTGAAGTTAAAACCTATATTAGCATCATCATTTTGAAGCAATTCACAATAAGGATTATTCCGTTGTGAAAACATCTAAAGGGGCCCTGAAAGATTTTTCTTTTGGGGTCGTTTTTTTTTTTAACCAGACGATCCCCTAAACTAAATCATTGATGCTTAAAAAAAAATACCGTATTTAGGGTATTTTCTTGATTGACGGAGATTGTCAGAAAATTTTGGTTTATTGACGCCTTTATTTTTTTGGGGATAACTCCCTGAACTTCTGATACGTTTTTACCTAAGTCCAGTTCCATCCCCCCTTCATACACTACTACTCTTTTTTCTAGATTTCCTTACCCTGGGTCTTATCTACCCCATTTTTCAAGTATTGTCCAGGCATGCGACTCAATTGAATATGGGGTATCTCGGCACTCTAAAAATCATATCTTCTTGTCACATTCTGCGCTCCATATTCCATTTGTTACTACATTTATAGACCCAAGCGTACTTTCTCATTTTCATTAAACCAAAAGAATCAAAATGAAAAAATCAGTATTAGTAGCCATAGCCTGTATCCTGTCCTCCTTGTCTTTTGCCCAAGAAAAAAATCCAATAGGGATGATAGAAACACCAAAAGGAAATGTTTATATCCGGCTTTTTGATGAAACCCCTAACCATAAGCAGAGTTTTATCGAACTTGCAGAAGCAGGCTATTGGGATTCACTGACTTTCAATCGGGTCATCCCCAATTTTGTCGCACAGGGTGGCTGCCCGGATACAGAGGAAGGATTTAATGACCCTGAATATCTTTTGGAACCGGAGTTTGTCAAGGGCATCACCCACATTTATGGCGCCGTAGGAGCGGGAAGGGACGGCAATCCCGGAAAATTATCTGCAAGGTGCCAGTTTTACATTGTCCAAAACAAAGATGGATTGCACAGATTGGACAATGACTACACAGTTTTTGGTCAAGTGGTCAAAGGAATGGATGTCGTAGATCAGATCGTTTACCAGAAAAGGGACAGCAAAGACGAGCCCGTGATTCCCGTAACCCTCAAAATAAGCATTCTTTACCTCTCAGATGCAGAATTCCATAATTTAGTAAACCTCTAATCTTTCCCAAAATCCATGAAATGGAATAAAAATGCGGTCATTAAAATACTAAAGTATTCAGGTATCGGCATAGGTTTATTACTTGCGCTGATGGTAATTTTTCCGGTATTTTTCAAAGACCAAGTCAATCAAAAAATCAAGGTATTTATCAATAGTCAGCTGACCACTGAGATTTCCTTTAACGATATCAACCTGACTTTTTTTAGACATTTTCCCACCTTGACAGTGTCTATTGACGAGATTTTTGTCAATGGGGCTGATGGTTTTTATCCCGATACGTTGCTGTATGCCAAAGACTTATCATTTGGAATAAAAGTATTTTCTCTATTTCAGGAAAAAACTCAAATATCCGGAATATACTTTGACCGTGCACAAATCAACGTACTTAGAGATACACAGGGACACGCCAATTTTGATATTTTCATATCAGAAGAAGACAGCGTCGAACAAGCGGAAGCTTCCTCGGACCTGAATCTGGAAATTAGTAAAATCAAATTCACCAACAGCAGTTTTTTTTACAGAGATACGGACTTGGATTTTTCCTGCTTGGCCAAAAATTTTAACTATTCAGGAAAGGGAAATCTTAAAAATGAAATCGTTGATCTCAGCAGCGATCTTGATATACAGACATTTGAACTGGTGTATGAAGGAATACCTTATCTCTCAAGAAAACGGGTAAGTGCAAGCCTCCAAACCAAAATAAACACCGAATCCACAGCCCTGACATTCGAAAGAAACCATTTGATGATCAATGAATTGCCGGTAGATTTTATAGGAAAACTTGAATTCCTAAGCGGTGGCTATGACATGAATTTCATCTTGGAATCGGTCGATACGGATTTCAAAGACATGCTAACCTTGATTCCGGAGGAATTGGGAACTTGGCTGGACAATACCCAAGTCCGAGGAAAAGGAGAACTCAGGGGTTCCCTGCAGGGACTTTATCTACCCGAAGAGAATCAGATGCCCAACCTCTTGATGAATCTATTTGTCTACAATGGCTATATCAGCCACTCAGGTTCATCGACCCCCATCGAAAAACTTTACCTCGATCTAGACCTCACCGTCCCCGAACTTAATGTCGGTAAGACCATCATTGCGCTGGACAGTGTTTCGATGACCCTTGGCGAGGGTTTTGTCCAAGGTCACCTGAACATAGACGGGCTTGACCCGGCTTTGGTAAATAGCGATCTGGCCATCAATATTGACTTGAACCTGTTGGACAAAGCATTGGGAATCATCCCTTATGACCTCCGAGGAATCATGGAAATGACCTTGCAGGCAAATGGAAGTTATATCACCCGGCCGGTGCCAAATAGATACAGGGGCAATGAAACAGAGATCATCAGCATACCAAAATTCAAGTTCAGTTCGGCTATCCAAGATGGCTATTTCGGCTGGACAGCCCTTCCGGAAGCCATTCAAGACATCTCTTGGAACCTTACCATCAATTCCCCTGACAGCATCTTGGAGAATATCGCTATAGACCTTCAGGGCTTCAAGTTCCGGGTACTTGAAAACCAAGCCAAGGGACATTTCAAAGTCAAAGACCTCAGAGGCATGGAAGTGGATGCTGCCATGAAGGCAGATTTCAACCTTTCGGAAATTGAAAAATTCTATCCCCTAGATTCAGGGATGACCCTCAAGGGAAACCTAGCCCTGACCATCAATGCCCTGGGAAACTACGATGAGGAAAGGAAGCTTTTTCCGGTAATTAATTCTCAAATATCAGTGCTCGAGGGATTTATACAGACTCCTTTTTCAGATCTCGCAGTTGAAAACATTTCATTTATCTTGAATATCCTGAGTGAAAGGGGTTCCTACACTGACTTGAAATTTGACTTGCAGCCTATTGCTTTCACCTTTGCAGGTCATCCATTTTCTCTTAAAGCCAACCTCGAAAACCTCGACGACATCCGGTATGAAGTCCAATCTCAGGGGAGGATTGATCTTGGCAGACTTTATCAGACATTTGGCATAGACGGATATGATGTGGATGGTTACCTCCACACCGACATCAATCTCAAAGGACTTCAAAGCGATGCAATCAAAGGCAGGCTTCAACAGCTTGACAACAGGGGAACAGTAGAAATGGAAAATATCCGACTTAGGTCTGAATTTTTCCCACTTCCCTTTGACATCCATTCGGGAAAAATCCGGGTGGACAAAGACAAACTCTACTTGGAGAAAATGCACGCCCAATACGCCGGCAACAACCTTGTAGCCGATGGATACCTGTACAATCTGATCGCCTACTATTTGGATGATAATGCTCCTGTTCAGGGCAACCTGACACTCAGCAGCCCAAAGCTGAATCTCAATGACTTCATGTTTTATACCGAGGAAGAATCGGTGTCGGTGGATACCCTTGGGGATGTTCAGGGAGTGGTCATGGTTCCCTTAAGCGTGGATTTTAGTTTGGTGGCCTTTGTCGATACGATTCTTTTTGACGAAATCAGACTGGAAAAATTCAAAGGTAAATTAAAGCTGAGGGAAGGTGCCTTAGAAATGGAAAATACAGGATTTAACTTGGTAGGTGCTGAAGTCCTGATGTCAGGAAAATACCTTCCTACAGATCCTCTTAAGGCAGTTTTTGATTACAGTATCAAGGCCAAAGGCTTCGATATCAAGCGGGCTTATGACGAGATCCCCCTGTTTAGAGAAATGGTCACAGCAGCTGAATATGCCCAAGGGGTAGCTTCCCTCGACTACAGGCTTTCGGGCAGATTGGACGCCAACATGGATCCTGTCCTTCCTTCCATCAAAGGCGAAGGAGTATTTGCTTTGGACAAGGTAAAACTGAAAGGCTTCAAGTTGATGAACAGCATCGCCAAAGACACCGAAAACAAGGAATTGGCTGATCCTGAGTTGGCAGGTGTGCAGATCAAAAGCAGCATTGCCAACAACCTCATTACCATCGAGAGGACAAGGATGCGGATCGCGGGATTCAGACCACGGTTTGAAGGTCAGGTCAGTTTGGATGGGGATATGAGCATGGCTTTCAGGTTGGGTTTGCCACCTTTGGGCATTTTTGGAATACCGATCAAAATCACCGGCAATTCCGAAAACCCAATCATCGAAGTAGGCAAAATCACAGAAGGAGATGAATTGGAGGAAACAGAAGATAAATCGGGAACACAAACCGAAGAAACCGGCATCACAATGACAAAAGAGTAGGTCTATTCCTTTTTTGAACGGTTTCCGAATACCCATGCATTTATTTAAATTTAGCTATCATTCTTGCCCTAATATGTTATGAAAAATACACCTTTTCTTTTTGTCTTGTTATTTGCCTTTCAATTTGCAAATGCCCAAGGCACAAGACTGCTCCGTGAGCCCACTATCAGCCAAGAACACATTGTTTTTGTCCATGCCAACGACCTATGGAAAGTCAATAAATCCGGCGGCGATGCCATCAGACTGACGAGCAATGAAGGGGCGGAAACCTTACCGAGATTCTCTCCCGATGGTAAAACCATTGCCTTTACAGGTCAGTATGACGGCAATACAGATGTGTATGTCATTCCTATTGAAGGGGGTGAACCTAAGCGGCTGACCTGGCATCCCGGGGCAGATTTGGTCACAGGTTGGACACCTGACGGCAAAGAAGTACTTTTTACCTCTACGAGAGTGGGTGTGCCTACCCAAGAATCTAAATTCTTTAAAGTATCCAAAGACGGCGGCATGGAAGAACCTTTGGATATCCCGAGGGCTGTCAATGGCAGGATTTCTTCCGATGGCAAATCAATTGCCTACCAACAAATCGCATTTTGGGATCCCGAATGGAGAAATTACCGAGGAGGTCAGGCCAAACCGATCTGGATCCTGGACATGAAAAGCCATGAACTCAAACTGACCCCGCAGACTGACAACGAGCGGCATACCCAACCCATATGGCACGGGGACAAGGTGTTTTTCCTATCCGAAAGGGATTTTGCAAATAACATATGGTCTTTTGACCCTAAGTCAGAAACTTTAAAACAAGAAACCTTTCATACGGATTTTGATATCAAAAACCATGATTCCAACGGAAGCGAAGTGGTCTATGAACAGGGAGGCTATCTCCATATCCTCAATCCGACGACAGGTGTTTCAAATCAATTGGCAATCAATGTCAACGGGGATTTTCATTGGGCAAGAGAAAGATGGCAGGAAGTCAATGGCAGAAGCTTGACCAATGCTTCCCTTTCACCCACCGGGCAGAGGGCTCTATTTGAATTCAGAGGAGAAATCATCACCGTTCCAAAAGAGAAGGGTGATGCCCGCAACCTGACCAATACTTCGGGCATAGCAGACCGCTCACCGGTTTGGTCTCCTGATGGTCAGCAGATAGCATGGTTTTCTGATGCTTCGGGCGAATACCAACTCATGATCGGAGATCAGGAAGGTCTTACTAAACCAAAAGCCATTGCCCTTCCCAACAAATCATTCTATTTCAAACCGGAATGGGCTCCGGATGGCAAAAAAATTGCCTTCACCGATACCGATTACAATCTATGGATTGTCAACATAACCACAGGACAAGCCAAAATCGCCGACACGGAGCGATTTGCCCATCCCAACAGAAGCTTGAATCCTGTATGGTCTCCGGATTCCAAATGGGTGGCATATGCGCGACTCCTAGACAATCAGTTTAAAGCCATATTCGCCTACCAAGTGGAATCAGGCAAAAAAATCCAGGTTACAGATGGTTTGGCAGATGCAATCAGCCCTGTTTGGGATGCCAATGGAGAATACCTGTATTTCCTTGCCAGTACCAATTTTGGATTGAATTCGGGTTGGTTGGACATGAGTTCTTACGAGAGGCCAATCAGCAGAAGTCTGTATCTGGCAGTTTTAAACAAATCCGGGAAATCCCCATTCCTACCTGAAAGTGACGAAGAAAATCCAAAAGAGACAGAGAAAAAAGAACCGGAAAAGAAAGCTGAATCCAAGCCCGTAATCATTGATGAGGAAGGATTATGGAACAGAATCATTGCTTTCGACATACCTGCAAAGGACTATACCGATTTGGTCAAAGGGCCTGATGGGTTTTTGTTTTATACCGAATCTATTCCAAATCAACAAGGTCAGACCTTACATCGCTACAATTTCAAAGAAAAGAAGACAGAATTATACCTTCCGGGAATCAGCTTTGCTACCGTCTCAAGTGACAGAAAATCATTGCTGTATCAGGCAAACGGAAACTGGGGAATCGTAGAAACCAACGGAGGGCCAAAGAAAGTCGGAGACGGTAATCTTAAAGCACTTGCCAATTTCAAGATAAAAATCAACCCAAAACAAGAATGGGAGCAGATTTTCAGGGAAGGCTGGAGATACCAGCGTGATTTCCTTTATGTAGACAATGTTCACGGGGCACCTTGGAATGACATTTATAATTGGTACAAAACGTGGATTTCCCATGTCAAGCACAGGAGCGACCTGAATTATATAGTGGATATTCTGGGAGGCGAAGTTGCCGTCGGACATAGCTATACCTCGGGCGGAGACTTTCCTGATATCAAATCTGTGAATATAGGATTGCTTGGTGCTGACTATGAAGTCTCTCAAGGAAAATACCGAATATCAAAAATCTACAATGCCGAAAGTTGGAATCCTAACCTGAAAGCACCGCTAGCCATTCCCGGAATAGATGTCAAAGAGGGGGATTATATCCTTGAAGTAAATGGCACCGAGATAAATGCTAAAGATAACTTTTTTATGTATTTCGAAGGAACTGCCAATAGACAGATAAAAATAAGGCTAAACAATACTCCCAATACAGAAGGATCAAGATTGATCACCGTTGTTCCCATAGAAAATGAAAATCAGTTGAGGATGATGAATTGGGTGGAAAGCAACAGGAGAAAAGTGGATGAAATGTCAGGTGGAAAATTGGCCTACGTGTACGTACCCAATACCGCAAACCCCGGCTACACCTATTTCAATCGCTATTATTTTTCACAACAGGATAAAAAAGGAGCCATAATTGATGAAAGAAACAATGGCGGAGGTTCTGCTGCGGACTACATGGTGGACATCATGGCCCGCGAGCTTCACGGCTATTTCAACAGCCGTGCAGGAGACAGAAGACCATTTACTACTCCTATGGCTGGTATTTGGGGTCCCAAAGTAATGCTTATCAATGAAAGGGCAGGTTCGGGCGGAGACCTTCTCCCCTATCTTTTCCACAAAATGAAAATTGGACCACTCATCGGGACCAAAACCTGGGGTGGATTGGTGGGCACATGGGACACTCCTCCCTTTATAGATGGTGGCCGGATGGTTGCGCCACGGGGCGGTTTCTATGATGTCAATGGTGAATGGGCGGTGGAAGGCGTGGGGATTGCTCCTGACATTACGGTCGAACAGTCACCTAAAGAAGTCATACAAGGGAAAGATCCCCAACTTGAAAGTGCTGTAAAAGAAGCTTTAAAACTCTTAGAAACAGAAGGAGTAGAATTGAAACCCGAACCCAAAGCACCTATCAGGTACGCAAGGCCACAAAAGAAAAATTAACCCTTAAAGCAAGGAAAATATGAAGCGCATTTGGTTGAAATACAGTTGGAAGCTTGCTGTTGACATTTTGAATAATTAAAACCTCAAAAAGTAAAAAATAGAAGTATTTATCCTAAATGTTAGAATTAATTGCAGAATATTGATAGAAACAGCTCGAAAAGTTAAAATTTTATTCAAAAACAAAACAATTAAATTCAATATTTTTAACTTTAAAGAAAAAACCATTATGAAAAAATCAATCTTTCTATTCGCTATTTTATTTATGGCATTATACACTTATAATGCAGAAGCGCAGGCATTAAAAGTTCCGAAAGTAGAAGTTCCCACTGCGGACCTTCAAAAGCAGCTATTGTCTGCATTGGACAATGTGGAAGGCTTGGGTCTTAGTGCGGATCAAACATCTAAATTGAAGGCAAACAATAAGACTTTTGCAGGAGAGATATTCAAAATCCTCGGCGGCACCGGAACGGATGATGCTAAAAAAGGACTTTTAAGCAAATTGGGTGGCGAAAGACAAAAGTTTTTGACAGGACTGTTAGGGAATAGCCTTTTGGGCAAGTACACCAGTAAAATCAACGGATTGGTAAGGCCATTTAAAAGCAAATTGGGATTGGCTTCTATGTTATTCTAATTCACATAATTACCTTCTTTTTATTTAAAGTAGGTATTCACATTTTCAAAGCCGTGGAATTTCCTGTAAATTCCGCGGCTTTCTCATTTAAATCCACCTATGAAGTATTTATTTTATTTCATCCTGCTGATTATCATAGGATGCAACCAACCAAAAACAGAAGCTGAGTTTAGGCTTACAGATCCCAAAAACGGAATCCTGTTTGAAAATCAACCTCCAATTGTATTTTCAAAAGCAAATTTGGAAGCTGCTGACATTGTGATTGACGGATCTGTCACTTATCAGGAAATGGATGGCTTTGGCTTTACGCTTTCTCAAGGAAGTGCAATTCATCTTCTGGGAATGAATCCTAATTCCAGAGCCGAGATTTTGAATGAGCTTTTTGGAAATGAAGAAAACAGCATCAATGTCAGCTACCTTAGGTTGTCGGTTGCTGCTTCCGACTTAAATGAATATGCATTTTCCTACCATGATGTAGAGGATGCTGAAAAAGACACCCTGCTTTTAAATTTTGATTTGGGTCCGGATAGAAATGATGTAATTCCTGTTTTAAAAGAAATCATGACGATCAATCCGGCTATCAAGCTGATGGCATCTCCTTGGTCTCCGCCTTCTTGGATGAAGGACAACAAGGATACCAGGGGTGGAAAGTTACTCCCCGAATTCTATGACAGGTATGCGCTTTACCTGGTCAAATACATCCAACAGATGGCTGAAGAAGGATTTACAATCGATGCCCTTACCATTCAGAATGAGCCCCTTCACCCTGGCAACAATCCAAGTCTGCTGATGCTTGCCGATGAACAGCGGGACTTTATCAAATTCCACCTTGGGCCAAAATTTGAAGCAAATGGAATAAAAACCAAAATCATCATTTACGATCATAATGCAGACCGCCCTGATTATCCGATCAGTATTTTGGACGATCCTGAGACTAAGAAATTCATCGACGGCTCCGCATTTCACTTATATGGGGGAAACATAGAAGCGCTATCGGAAGTCCATAAAGCCCATCCTGACAAAAACCTGTATTTCACCGAACAATGGGTCGGTGCACCGGGAAACTTACCAGGAGACCTAGCTTGGCATACCAAAAACCTGACTATCGGTGCGCCAAGAAACTGGGCCAAAACTGTCTTGGAATGGAACTTGAGTTCTGCACCTGACCTCAAACCACATACCGACCGGGGTGGATGCGATCAATGTCTTGGCGCCGTTACAATAAAAACCGACAGCGTATTTAGGAACCCCGCCTACTATGTTATCGCCCATGTCTCCAAATATGTCTTGCCGGGATCCATACGAATAGACAGCAACGAACCTGACGGCTTACCAAATGTCGCCTTCAAAAGACCTGACGGCAAAATCGTCCTTCTCCTATTGAATGAATCAAAAGATGTCAGGACATTTTCGATAAAAAACAATGAATGGTCAGGGACAATGACTTTGGAAGTAGGTGCTGTGGCTACCCTGCTGTTGTGATTAAAATTTATTTCACCACCAAAATCTGGTTAATTGAAAATTTTGGAAAAAATGAGCGTAATATGTATTTGGTTTCGGGCAAATGCTTCACTTTTTTTAGGCTTCCAAGAATTTCATATTCATCAGCATACCTGTCTTCTTTATTCAAAAATCCATAGGCAGAAAAAACACCTTTTTCAAAATAAAGAAAGGCCGTTTCATTGGGATGGATACCTTTTTCTTTGATAAGGACCGCCCCCTCTTGCCCTGTCATTGAGGACATAAAATCATTTGCCTTTTGGTTGTATTCTTCGGGCGATTCTTGATGGCAACATGCCCCCTGACATTTTTGGATTTGATAGTCATAACATGCACCCGCAGTCTTTTGGATACCTGCCAGTTTTGGACAAAGGTGAAAAATCGCTACCTGATCCATCAAGTACTTCCACCCTTCCGAATGGCTTTCAAATTCCAGAATAGGTTTCAAATTTCCCGAATTCTTTCCAATCTGAAACCTTACATATCCTTGCCCATCCTCGTATTGGTACAAGCCCCAATTCCAAGAATTGTATTTAAGAGCTTTGTTAAATTTTGGCCACAAGCGCTTGATTTCCAATGATTCAAGCAGAAATGCCAAAAACTCATTTCCTGTAAGTTCCCAACTGATATCATGGATTTCGTTGTACAGCTGCATCTTGTCTTTGGAACTCGAAGAAAAATGCCCTTTAAACCTACTTCGGATATCATTGGCTTTGCCGACGTAGATCACTTGACCGTTCTTATCATGGAAATAGTAAATACCCGTGCTTTCGGGAATCTCCAAAAAGCGCTCTCTTGAAATATGGGGGGGCAGAAAGCTTTCTCCGTTTGTCTTTTTCAAAGTCTGGAAAATGACATCCGGGTTGCTTTTAATAATCCTGTCAAATAATTCCACAGTAGCCTCTGCATCTCCCATGGCCCTGTGTCTTTCTTTGATAGAGATGGAAAGCTGCCCGCATATTCTACCAAGACTATAGGACCCAAAACCAGGAAATGCCTTTCGACTCAGCCTTACTGTACATAGCTTTGGGGCATTGTACTCAATACCTGAAAATTTTAACGCTTCCCTGATAAATGAATAATCAAAATTGACATTGTGAGCCACAAATACATTCCCCTTTAAAAAATCATGCAGTTCATCTGCAATCTCCGAAAATGTCGGTGCACCTTCCAACATGCCGTTGTCGATTCCTGTCAATCCTGTAATAAAAGCGGGAACCATTCTTTCAGGGTCAATCAGGGAATGAAATCTATCCACAACCTGATTGCCATCGTGAAGTATTGCGGCAATTTCGGTAATGCCGCCCTGAGTAGGGTTTCCACCGGTGGTTTCAATATCTACGATTACGTATTTCATGGGACATTTTGGTCAAACAAGTTAATTAAAATACCCCTTAAAATCCTGAAGGAATCGACAAACCGACAGAAAGTGTCCAAATAATTCATGTATTGCTTTCAATCCTTTTATTCAGATAAGTCGGTTTTATAAAATCAACTTAATTACAGACTTTTATGATAGAGGCTTGGCCTCCAATACCGGGTGATGGGAGGTGATGTCAAAAAATGAAGCAGAAAATCTATTTGCTGAAATGAATTTTTCCAACAGACTCTTAAAAAACAATGGAAGTTAAAGTCACTGCAGTTTATTGTTATTCTTATGCCTGTCCATGTCCCTGATATTCTTTTTTTCAAAATTCTTTTGGAGTGCATCGGTCAGGTCCACACCGGTTTGATTTGCTAGGCATATTAATACCCACAGAATATCGGCCATTTCATCGGCCATGTTTACCTCTTTATCCGATTCTTTAAAGGACTGCTCCCCATATTTTCGGGCCATAATCCGGGCAAGTTCGCCCACTTCCTCCATCAAAATGGCAGTATTGGTGAGTTCGGTAAAATAGCGGACTCCAACTGTTTTGATCCAATTATCAACCAACTCTTGGGCTTCCGAAATGGTTACTTCCTTTTTCATCAGACAAAATCCTCCCCTTTTGTTTTGGCAGCATTGACAAAGTCCCTGAATTTCTTATCCCCGTCTAACTTACAGACGATCAGGACATTTTCTGTTTCGTTGATCAAGTAATTATCCAACCCTTCCACCACCACTAATTTTTGAGGACTTACTTTGATATAGCAGTTTTTGGTGTCATAAAGAAGCGCATTTGCTTCGATGACATTGTTTTCGCTGTCCTTTTCATGCACTTCATGAAGACTTGACCAAGAACCTAAATCCGACCAACCGAAGTCCCCTAGTACTACATACACCTCGTCAGCCTTTTCCATGATACCATAGTCAATGGAAATATTTTTGACCAAAGAATAGGCTTTTTTGATAAATGCATCCTCACTCTCAAGGGAAAAATGATCCTCTCCTTCCTCAAAAACTTCTGAGACGTCGGGCATGTACTTTTCAAATGCTTTGACAATGCTACTTACCTTCCAGACAAACATCCCCGAGTTCCAGACAAAATCCCCACTTTCAATAAAAGCCTTGGCAAGTTTTGCGTTGGGTTTTTCGGTAAATGTTTTTACTTTTTTTACCGGATTGCCTTGGTTGCTGATATACTGTATGTAGCCATATCCGGTTTCGGGCCTATTTGGTCGGATTCCAAGGGTTATCAACCTGTCTTCCATCTCTGCTGCTTCAATCGCAATTTCCATGGTTTTGAAAAAATTTTCCTCCTGTACAATAAGGTGATCAGCCGGAGTCACGATTACTTTGGCATCAGGATTTTTATTCAAAATCCTGTAACTCGCATAAGCAATACAGGTCGCAGTATTCCTTCTTAGTGGCTCGGTTAAAATCTGATTTTCAGGTACCTCAGGGAGTTGTTCTTTGACTAGGTCTTCATATTTGGAATTGGTGACCACAAAAAACCTTGACTTGTCAGAAATCCTCACAAACCTATCATAGGTCATCTGTAGCAGAGTGCGGCCCGTTCCGAGGATATCCAAAAACTGTTTAGGTCTGTTATTTCTGCTGTATGGCCAAAACCTAGAACCGATTCCACCGGCCATAATCACAATATAGGGTCTTTCTTGCATCAAAGTAGATTAAACTATTCCTTCTTTCATTAAATCATGAATATGGATAAATCCTGCCACTTTATCGCCATCCATTGCAACCAATTGTGTAATATTGAATTCCTTCATTTTGTTGAGTGCAATAATGGCATATTCTTCAACCTGAATGCTCTTAGGATGGACAGTCATGATATCCTTAGCGAGGACGCCTGATATGTCACTCATTCTCTGAAGCATCCTTCTCAAATCTCCATCAGTGATGATCCCCATCAGCTTGGAATCTTTATCCAAAACTGAAGTTGCTCCAAGCCTTTTTCCGCTGATCTCCATGATCACTTCAGCCAAAGGGGCATCTGCCCCCACTGCCGGTATTTGGTTTTTTGGAACCACATCTCCTACGGTAAGGTATAGCTGCTTGCCCAAAGCCCCTCCGGGATGGTATTTGGCAAAATCCTCACTTGTAAAACCCCTTGCCTCCAAGAGGCAAACTGCCAAAGCGTCGCCCAAGGCCAATTGGGCAGTAGTACTAGAAGTGGGGGCAAGATTATTTGGACAGGCTTCCTCGGCTATAGTTGCTTTCAATACAAAATCTGCATTTTGGGCAAGATAGCTTTCGGTATTGCTCACCAATGCAATTAACTTGGATCCAAGTCTTTTTAACAAAGGCACAAGAACCTTGATTTCGGGAGTGTTACCGCTTTTGGAAATGCAGATCACAAAGTCCTCGCTTTGAACCATGCCCAAGTCTCCATGAATAGCATCAGCAGCGTGCATAAAAAGTGCCGGCGTGCCAGTAGAATTCATAGTGGCCACGATTTTGTTGGCAATAATTGCGCTCTTGCCTATTCCTGTGATGACAACCCTTCCTTTTGACTCCAAAATAGCCTCAACACAGGCCTCAAATTCATCGTCTATGTAATTTACAAGATTTTGAATGGCATTTGCTTCTGTTTGAAGCACTTTGATGGCACTACTTTTAATATTTTTTGTTAACTTCAAAACTGCTGTTGTTATTCATTAGATTTGTAACAAAGGTATAAAAGAAATCCTTCAAAATTTTAATGTGTGCCATTTAGGGTATCATAGTAATATCAATTAATTGTGGATCAAAGCGCAAAAGAAAAACTTAAAGTTATTTTCGGTTTCAACCAGTTCAGAGGAACCCAAGAAGCTATTGTGGAGAACGTATTGAAAGGTAAAAACACCTTCGTCATCATGCCCACCGGTGCCGGAAAATCATTGTGTTATCAGTTTCCGGCCGTAGTCAGTGAAGGTACTGCCATCGTAATATCTCCCCTCATTGCATTGATGAAAAATCAGGTAGACCAATTGAATGCATTTGGTGTCAATGCCTATTTTCTCAATTCAACCCTCAATAAATCTGAGACAAACAAGGTAAAAAAGGAAGTCCTTTCAGGAAAAACCAAACTCCTTTATGTGGCCCCTGAGTCACTGACTAAGGAAGAAAACATGCTTTTCCTCAAGGAGGCAAAACTCAGTTTTGTGGCCATAGATGAAGCACACTGTATCTCTGAATGGGGACATGATTTCAGGCCTGAATACCGAAAAATCAAATCTATCATTGCCCAGATCGGCTCACACCTTCCGATTGTCGCCCTTACTGCCACCGCTACCCCAAAGGTTCAGGTGGATATCCAGAGAAACCTTCAGATGGAAGAGGCAGATATTTTCAAATCTTCCTTCAATAGACCCAATCTGTATTATGAAGTCCGCCCAAAGGTTAAAAATGAAACCAAAAAGCAGATCATCAAATACATCAAATCCCAAAAAGGAAAATCCGGTATCATCTATTGCCTTAGCCGGAAAAAGGTCGAGGAAGTAGCCGAATTACTAAAAGTCAACGGTATCAATGCAGCGCCATACCATGCCGGCCTTGACCAGCATGTGCGAATCAAAAACCAAGACGATTTCCTCAATGAAGAAACTGATGTCATTGTCGCCACCATAGCATTTGGGATGGGTATAGACAAGCCTGATGTCAGGTATGTAATTCATTATGATGTACCAAAATCACTAGAGGGATATTATCAGGAAACAGGAAGAGCCGGACGGGATGGCTTAGAGGGTCATTGCCTGATGTTTTACAGGTATGATGACATCATCAAGCTAGAAAAGTTCAATAAGGACAAGCCTGTCACCGAAAGAGAAAACGCCAAAATCCTTTTGGAGGAAATGGCTGCCTATGCAGAAAGTACCATGTGTAGAAGACGCGTTCTTCTGCATTATTTCGGAGAATCCATGGATCATGACTGTGGCAACTGTGACAACTGCAAAAAACAGAAGGAAAAATTTGAAGGTATGGACTACCTTCTTTCTGCTATTGCGGCAGTTAAAGAGACCAACAACAGATTTAATCTTGCCCATATTGTCAAAGTAATCAGGGGAGAGAAGGATGATTATATTGCAAGTTATGGACATGATCAGATTTCAGTATTTGGAAAAGGAAAGGACGAAGACGAGAAGCTTTGGAGGACCGTTGTCAGACAGGCACTCATCCTTGGATACTTGGATAAGGATATTGAAAATTATGGCATCATTAAGATCACCGAAAAGGGAGAAAATTATCTTCAAGATCCTTACTCCGTAACCCTGAGCAAAGACTTCAATTTTGATGAAGTTCCTGCTGACAGCACTGCAGAGGAAATCGCCGCAGGAGGAAAAGCCTATGATGAAAAGCTTTTTGAACTTCTTAAGGCTGAACGTAAAAAAGTAGCAAAATCAAAAGGACTTCCTCCTTATGTGATTTTCCAAGACCCTTCTTTGGAAGAGATGGCGACAGTCTATCCTACTACCAAAGAGGAATTGGCCCAAATCAATGGGGTCGGAATGGGGAAAGTCACTAAATTTGGAGCTCCTTTCCTTAAGCTTATCGAAGCTTATGTGGAAGAAAATGAAATTATCACAGCGTCTGATGTCGTAGTCAAAACAGCAGGAAACCGCTCCAAGGTCAAGATTTCCATCATCCAACAGGTTGACAGAAAAGTAGATCTCGATGAAATTGCAGATAATCTTAACCTCTCCATGTCAGAGTTGATAGGTGAGATAGAACAGATTATCTATAGCGGAACCAAGCTGAACATCAACTATTACATTGAAAACATCATGGACGAAGAAAGAGAAGATATTCTCCATGAGTACTTCATGACCGCTGAATCTGACAATATAAAAGCTGCTTTGGAAGAACTTGAAGAAGAGGATTTCGCTGAAGAAGAAATCCGGGTTTACAGAATCAAGTTCATTTCTGAGCATGCCAACTAAAACGAAATCGATTAATGAATATATTATTATTAGGAAGTGGCGGAAGAGAGCATGCTTTTGCCTGGAAAATTGTAAACAGCCCAAACTGTAAACAGCTTTTTGTGGCACCGGGAAATGCCGGGACTGCATCCATTGCAAAAAATATAGCCATCTCCCCCACTGATTTTGCGGCATTGGCTGATTTCATTATAGAAAATCAAATAGACATGATTGTAGTGGGACCTGAAGAACCATTGGTCAAAGGTGTCTCCGATTTTTTTAGCAATCATTCAACCTTACATGGCTTGCCGGTGATAGGGCCATCACAGGCAGGCGCGCAGCTTGAAGGATCGAAGGATTTTTCAAAGCAGTTTATGCAGAAATATGGTGTTCCTACAGCTGCATATGAAACATTCACAAAAGAAACCTTCGAGGACGGGATTGCCTTTATCCGAAAACAATCCTTACCGATAGTGCTTAAGGCCGACGGTCTTGCGGCAGGCAAAGGGGTTTTGATTTGCCTGAGCCATGCAGAAGCCGAAGAATCTCTAAAAGAAATGTTGCTTGAAAGTAAATTTGGAAATGCTTCCGATAAAGTTGTCATTGAGCAGTTTCTGAAAGGAATTGAACTTTCTGTTTTTGTGGCTACAGACGGGAGCCATTATAAAATTCTCCCTGAAGCGAAGGATTATAAAAGAATCGGCGAGGGCGATACAGGTCTGAACACCGGAGGCATGGGAGCTGTCAGCCCTGTTCCTTTTGCAGATGAAGATTTTATCAAAAAAGTAGAAGAAAGAATCGTCAAGCCTACAATTCAGGGATTAAAAAAAGAGAATATCCCCTATGTTGGATTTCTATTTATAGGACTGATGAATGATGCCGGAAATCCCTATGTCATCGAATACAATGTAAGAATGGGGGATCCAGAAACTGAAGCAGTATTGCCGCGGATCAGCAGTGATTTTGTAGATTTACTTTATTCTATGGGAACGGGTAATTTGGATTCCTACCAATTGGAGACCGCTTCATATACCTGCACTACTGTAGTTTTGGTAGCAGGCGGCTATCCGGGAGATTACGAAAAAGGCAAAAAGATAGTAGGTCTTGACGCTCACGAATCATCGTCAAAATCCTTAATCTTTCATGCGGGCACGAAAATTTCTGATTCGGGAGAAATCCTTACAAACGGCGGAAGGGTACTTGCCATCACCGGCATAGGCAAAGACATCACCACAGCACTTGAAAACGCATATTCCAGGGCTTCTGAAGTTTGTTGGGAAGGTATATATTTTCGTAAAGACATTGGTCAGGATGTTTTGAAATTGAAAAAATAAATACAAAACAAAGAGGAGAACATTTCTCCCATTATATATAAAAATATGTCAGGATGTACTAGCTGCTCAACCACCTCCGGATCTAGCGGAGGTTGCCAAAATAACGGCACATGTGGTACAAGCGATTGCAATAAAATGAATTCCTTTGATTGGCTTACCCATATGGAGATTCCGACAATTGATAAATTTGATATTGTCGAAATCAAATTCAAAGGTGGAAGAAAAGAGTATTACAGAAACATTGACCGCATTTTCCTCACCACAGGTGACCCTGTAGTGGTAGATGTCCCCAATGGCCACCATATCGGATATGTGTCCTTGCAAGGCGAACTTGTTCGACTTCAGATGCAAAAAAGGAAAATCAAGGATGATGATAATATCCTTAGGATCTATAGGGTAGCCACCCAAAAAGACCTTGAAAAGTGGGAAGAAGCCAAAAACAGGGAAATCCCGACTTTATACCGGGCAAAACAGATCATCGACGAAATGAAAATGGAGATGAAACTGTCCGATGTCGAGTTTCAATCCGACAATTCTAAAGCCACCTTTTACTATTCCGCAGATGACCGTGTGGACTTCAGGGAATTGATCAAATCACTTGCATCGGAATTTAAAATCCGTGTTGAAATGCGTCAGATAAGTCTGAGGCAGGAAGCAGGAAGGCTTGGAGGAATCGGAGTCTGTGGCAGGGAATTGTGCTGCTCTACCTGGATCTATGACTTCAAGAGTGTGAATACCTCCGCTGCAAGGTACCAGAACCTTTCCCTCAACCCAACCAAACTTTCAGGGCAATGCGGCAGACTAAAATGTTGCCTGAACTATGAGTTAGATACTTACATGACTGCTTTGAGTGATATTCCTGAAGTAGACAAACCTCTTCAGACAGAAGCAGGATACGCAAAACTCCAGAAAACTGATATCTTCAGGAAACTGATGTGGTTCAGCTACAACAATGACAATAACTGGCATTCCATCACTTGCGAAAGGGTTTCTGAAATTCTTGAACTGAATTCAAAAGGGGTTATTCCTTATGATCTCAAAACCAACCATGGAAAGGAACAAGAAGACCTGATTTCAAAATCCAATATGGAACTTGAGGCTCTAGACAAAAAGTTTAGCAAAAACAAGAAAACCAAGAAGAAAAAGAAACCTAGAAATCCCGGAGAAAACCTGTTGGGGGCCAAAGACAGTTCCGGACCTGAGGCCAGACAAATCACAACAAAACCCGAAGGAAAACCGAATAGGCAATCTTCTGAAAAGCCAAATCAAAACAGGCAACCCCCTCCTCGAAAAAATGTAGAGAACCGTCCCAAACCGATTGAAAACCAAGAGAAAGGGCCTCAAATTCCTAGAGAAGTGAATCCTGAGCAAGTTTCAAAAAAGAAGAAAAACAACAAAAGACGGTTTAATTCAAGGAACAAGGGCGAGCAAAACAAAGGTGATCAAAACCAAGGACAATAATATGAATGCAAGATTTATAGCATTGATCTTCACGGTTGCCATCCTGATGGCAGGATGTAATGGTGAAAGGGTTTTTGAAGAATATAAGGGATTTAAATCAGGATCTTGGGATGTTTCGGATACTGTTTCTTTTGAGATTTCCGAGCTTCCATCTTCCCACAGTACTATATTGGGAATAAAGTATACCAAAGATTATGAGTTTAGAAATCTTTATTTGAGATATATCTTGAAGGATAGCCTTGATCAAATAGTGGAGACCAAGTTATTGGACATACCCTTATTTGATAGTAAAACCGGAAAACCACTCGGTGAAGGATATGGTAGTTCTTTTACGAAATATGATACACTTCCTCTGGAAAATACTTTCAGCAGTATTCACATTTTGCAATACATGAGAGTGGAAAAACTTTCTGGAGTTGAAACAGTCGGAGTGAAAGTGATAAAAAAATAGCCTCAATCTCCCAATATTGGTCTATCCATCCAATATTGCCTGCTGTAATAAAACCTGTATGGCCATCCTTTTTCCTTCAACTGAAGTGGATGATATACAAATGCTTCTTTAGCGCTAGAGGCGTCATACAACCTTTGGTCATCAGTGACCAATGCTTCCCGATATTGATCATTGATTTTGACTGCAAGATCCATCCATGTAGAGGAGGGGAATTTTTCTAATGAAAATCCTTGGTTATCCCCCTCAATCTTGTCTTTCAAAGACCAGCCGGTTTCAAATCTGTGGGGAACCTGAACAGGTATTTCGAAGGCCTTTCCTTTAGAAATATCAATAACAAAATTGAGATAATCCCTGAGTAATTTGATTCCCTCATTTTTCAATTGATCGGCATTAAAATCAGTAGGTTTGATGCTACTGATGACAGTGATTTCTTTTTTGGCCCTTGAGATTGCCACATTCAACCTATTGATCCCGCCTTTTTTGGAAAGCATCCCAAAGTTGGCAATGAGTTTTCCTTTTTTATTCTTGGCATATCCTATACAAAATATCACCCTGTCAAATTCGTCCCCCTGCACATTTTCAATATTCTTGATGGAGATGTTTTCTTGTTGGATCACATTTTCTTTGAATACGAGTTCACGGATATATTCCATTTGAAAAAAATTGAAAGTGATCACCCCGATACTTTGCTGTGGATCGATTTCCTGAATCAACTTTATTTCCTCCAATACCGCTTCTGCTTCCCTCACATTAACTTGTTTCTCCCAAATACCATCTACATACTTCCATTTGAATGGATTTTTCGCTTCATTGACTAATTCCATTCTGGCCAACATTTTCAGCCTATTTTCATAAAAAATCTGATTAGAAAAATGAATAAGGGGCAGTTGCTCACTTCTATAATGTCCCTGTAACCAAAATTTCTTAAAATAGGCAGACGCAAGTTCAAGCAATGATTCGGTCTCTGTTTCGATACCCTCCTCGTCAGTTTCCAGCCTCACCTGATACAGGTCAAACGGCCTCAGTTGATTGGAATCTCCGGCTATGACTGTCTGTTTCCCCCTCAGCATTGCCGGAAGTCCACGCTCAACATAACATTGTGAGGATTCATCAAAAATTACAAGATCAAAAGATTGCTTCAATGGAAAAAGCGCGGATACAGTCTCCGGTGAAGCAAGCCAACAGGGTACCAATTGGAATATTTCCCTTTCGAAATTTTCCACCAATTTTTTAATGCTCCAGATTCTCTTCTGCTTACCTACCTGATGGGAAAGTTCACGGTATGTCAAAAGATTCCCAAGTCTGTTGTATTCAAGGTTTTTGTAAGTGTTTTCCCTTAACCTGATTTCGGCAATGTATCTGGACAGTTTCCATTTTTCCAAAACTGCCTCCATCAATTCTTCTTGGGTCTGATTGGTTTTTGGTGTGACCACATCCTGAAGCAAAGGATATTTGGTCTCAATATGGCCTATCCAGCTAAGTTTTAGGCCTGATAAAAACAGATTTTTAAGACTATCAAATTCCCTTTTCGGATTCGTTACAAGGATTTTTTCCATGACTTGGATATCCTGATCCTTCAGTCGGTTTCGCAACCTATCGAATGTCACGATATCAGGAAAGACCTCATTTACCTGGGATTTGAGAGATAAAATCCCTTCTCCCGTTCTCTCTGTAAAAAGATGTTGAATCTGAATTTTACTCAGGTAAAGGGACCAATAGGGAATTTTCGCCTCTAACTCTTCAATATTTTTTAAAATCAAATTGAGCCTTCCTAAAAAACCAATTCCAGAATCCAGCTTTTCTGTCAAAACCTCTGTCAAAGCGCCAAATTCATGATATATGTTTTTGGCCTTAACCGTCTCTTTATATAAATCTGATACATGGTTAAAGGAAATAAAGTCAAAAGGTTTTTCAGGTAACTCAATCCAGTCTTTTTCTATCAAAAGAGAATATTGATGGTTTAGATTCAATCGGTTTTCAAGCTTTTTGATCAAAGTATTCACCCCCACAGCATTGGATTGTAACTTATTTTTAGCCAATAAATGGTAAATACTTTGGAATCTTTTCTTTTTCCAGAACAAGGGAATATTCCTTCTCCAGCCTTTTTTTCTTTCCAAAAACTCTAAAGAAAGCCGGAGGAGGTTTTCAGTCTTTCCGTCCTCACTTTGCCATTCCACCCCTTCTTCGGATAAAAGGAACTTGATAGCATCAAGCTTATGCTCGAGCCAAAGAAGATCCACTTCACTTTCAGGTAAATTTTTTAAGGCCCAAAATAGGTGCAAGTTTTGCTCTTGCTTCAGGAGCTTCAATAAATCTTGGATCTTTTGTTTTTGCTCATAAAAGGAAAATAAAAATGATGACTCAAATGAATCAAGGCCTGTAAAATCACCTTCAAAACTTTGCTTTAGTAGATGAATCTCAGACATGACTTCCTCAATCCTTTTGGACACAGCCGGTTCAAAACTACTAAAATCAACCCTGTGGAGCCAAAAGGACTCAGGGTTTTGATAGCTTCTATAAAAACCGGAATAAGATTTGAAATCCCTTAAAAAATCATTTACCATTCCCGCGTGAAACCTTCTGTAATATTGGGTCATGTCAAATGCCTCATCGGACAATTTGGAACCTAGATAAAGTTCTTTTACCGGTACACCACATTCTTCCGTATTGTAGAGGGCTTTTTTCAAACTCGAGAAATAGTCACTTTGGTAATCTATCAGTCTTGAATATTGAGAAAACTGCCTTTCCAACTGAATAGCATCAATACCCCTATTCAACTCCTGATACCTATCCAAAGACAGGATTTGATCCTGTATCTTTTTATATAAAGCCTTTCTGTCGGCCCGAAAATCATGTACCAAAGACAAAAAAGAACCAAATCCTTCATTTGACAACCTTTTAAACACCACATCCAAGGCAGCTCGTTTTTGTGAAACGATGAGCACTTTTTTTCCCCTCGATATAAAATCAATGGCAAGGTTACTGATGAGTTGGGATTTTCCGGTACCCGGAGGGCCTTCCACTACGCAGGATCTTCCTTCTCTTACTGATTTGATGACTTCCTCCTGACTCGCATCCACCGGAAAAACAGTGTAAAGCTGGTCTTCACGGACAGATATTGGTTGCTCCTCTTCCGGTGCAAACCATTTATGAAATAAAGATTCCAAATCAGGGAACTCCTCTCCTGCTATCAGGTCTTCATAATCCTGAATCAAAAAACTTGCTTTCTGAGAAAACTGGCCCAAAACGCCGTAGGGCCTTAATTGAAGTTTTCCGGTTTTGAGTTTCTCCTCGTCCAGGGACTTAGAAGATTCGGGAATAGTGGAAATCTTGTTTTCGTATAATTCAGAACTGAAGTTCAAAAAAAACTCTTCTTTGAGCAAAGCATACAAATCATTCCGGAAACCTATTGGATCGGTTGAGAAATTTTCCAAAGGGTTTTCCTCTCCGAAATAATTGTGGGCTTTGCCATAAATATGGGCATATGCCAACAAAAAAGCTTTGTTGAATAAGGGGACATCACCGGCATTTCGGGTCAAAATCCACCGATTTTCCATTTTCTCCAATTCTACCGGAAAGAAAATCAAAGGGCATCTGATTACTTGGTCATTGAGTAATTTCCCTTCTACAAATGGCCAACCCACAAAAAGGCTCTTTTCGCCCGTTTCGGTTTCAGCAGTTTTGACGAGGTGCTCAAGCCTGTTGAGCCTTTGGGATAGCAGATTGACTTTTGAATCACGTGGATCAGCCAAAGGAATCAATGAAATATTTTTGTCTTTGCCCAAAATTGCTTCAATGAGCCCAAAAGCCGGTTGGTGGTTTAAAAAATCCAGGTCATTCAAATCTATCATCTGATTGGGAATCAATCGGGGCAGGTATATCGACCGGTTCCTGCTGGAAAGGTCCAATAACCTATTGAGATAAATCTGAAGGATATCCTTGAGCATGGGTTTATTTGAAAGGGGAATCTTTTTCTTTGGCCATGTGATTATACACAATCCCATCCATGATTCCCGGCATCCATTTATTCAGAAACACAGCCAATTTCCCCTGCCTTGTAAGTACAATATCCCTTTTTCTTTTGATGGTCGCTTGGAAAATTTCTTGGGCAACTTCCTCTGATGTCATCATTTTTTCTTCCTCTCTGGGCGATTCTCCCTGAACAGTTCCGTCGGCGGTCAGTGCATTATTGCGGATATTTGATGCAGTAAAACCCGGGCAAGCCACCAAGACATGAACTCCCCTTTTCATCACCTCCGTCCTTAGGGATTCAAAAAAACCATTCATCGCATATTTGCTTGCTGTATAGGCTGTTCGGGCAGGAGTACCTCGATAGCCGTTGATAGAAGAGACCCCTACTATCGATCCTTTATATTTAAGAATATGAGGAAGGCAATATTTGGACGCGTAGACTGTACCCCAAAAATTTGTATCCATCACTTTTCTGAAAACCTCCATATCTAAATCTTCAAATAATGCCCGCATCGAGATCCCGGCATTGTTGATCAGGATGTCGATTCTACCGAAATGCCCGATTGTCTCCTCAGCTATTTTTTTATTGTCTGATTCCGAACCTGCATCCGCCAAAATCCCATAAGCGTCTATTCCTGACTTTCTGAGCAAATCTAAGGCATTGTCCAATTTGGCCTGAGACCTTCCGGTGATTACGACCTTGCAGCCTGCTTTTCCAAAAACCAATGCGCAAGCCTCTCCTATTCCTGAAGTAGCTCCGGTCACAATGACAACTTTATCTTTTAATTTCATGGATGTGGGTTTGAAAGCTTAAAGATAAAAATTCGACTTGAAGGCTTGCAATCAGATCAGATGTTTTTAGGAAGATAGATCATATCGTGGCTTTCAGGAATCAGGATTGGTTTAGCTTGAGATTTTAATTTTTCATTTCTCCAATCTTCCGAGCCAAAACCTTATTTTTGCGCCCATGTCAAGAAAGATGAAAAATAAAGTAATCCCTAACCTGAGGATTGAAAGGATAGCGGCGGAAGGTAAATGTGTAGCACATCATGAGGGAAAAGTGGTTTTTGTACAGAATACAGCTCCCGGTGATTTGGTGGATGTCCGCATCAGCAGAGGAAAAAGCTCCTTCATGGAGGGGGAAGCCATTAGATTTCATGAATATTCTAAAGACAGAATCGAACCTTTTTGTTCTCACTTTGGAACTTGCGGAGGTTGCAAATGGCAACATATCAATTACGATTTACAGAAAAATTACAAAAGACAGCAAGTTGTCGATCAGTTTGAAAGGATAGCCAAAGTAGAAATTCCTGAAGTATTGCCAATTCTTGGCTCGGCAAAAACACAATACTACCGCAACAAACTTGACTTTACATTTTCCAACAACCGTTGGCTGACGAGAGAAGAAATCAATTCCGGGGCCCAATTTGAAAGAAATGCCTTGGGGTTTCATATTCCCAAGATGTTTGACAAAATAATAGATATCGATCATTGCTATCTTCAGGGAAATATTTCCAATGAAGTCCGTATAGCGGTGAGAGACTTTGCCTTGGAAGAAAAACTCTCCTTCTATGACATCCGAAATCAGGTCGGACTTCTGAGAAACCTGATTATCAGAACCACGAGTACAGGTGAATCAATGGTCATTGTCCAATTTGGCGAGGATGACATGGAGTCTGTCAATAAAGTCATGAAATTTCTTCAGCAAAAATTCCCCCAGATCACTTCCTTACTTTATATCATCAACCTGAAAAAGAACGAAACCTTCAACGACCTTGATGTCATCACCTTTTCAGGCAAGGACTACATAGAGGAAGAAATGGAAGGCCTCAAATTCCGGATCGGTCCCAAATCTTTTTACCAGACCAATTCCGAACAGGCTTACGAACTTTATAAGGTTGCAAGAGATTTTGCCGGCCTTCAGGGCAATGAAGTGGTTTTTGACCTTTATACCGGTACAGGCACAATTGCAAATTTTGTGGCCAAAAACGCAAAACAGGTCATAGGGATAGAATATGTCGAGGCTGCCATCGAAGATGCAAAGCTAAACGCCACAGTGAATGGAATAGAAAATACCCAGTTTTATGCAGGTGACCTGAAGGATATTCTGACTGAAGATTTTGCAAAAAACCATCCAAAACCTGATGTCGTCATCACCGATCCTCCGAGGGCAGGGATGCACGAGGATGTGGTCAAAATGTTATTGAAACTGGAAGCTCCAAAAATCGTGTATGTAAGCTGCAACCCAGCCACCCAAGCGAGGGATGTGGCTTGGCTATCAGAGAAATATTCGGTAGATAAAATCCAGCCGGTGGATATGTTTCCCCATACCTATCATGTAGAAAATGTAGTACGCTTAACTTTAAAACCATGATTTCAGATTTCAATGATCCCGAACTAAGCGGCAAATATCTTGGAACCATTACCAAAGACTTTGTCAAAGTTTCGGATATCCTTAAAGAAGCTTCCTATCAGGTCAGAAGTAGAAAATTCTCTGACTTTCCGATCTTTCCTATTTCAAAAGATGTACAGCCTATTGGAAAATTGCTTTTGGGCAAAGTGGAAAAAGACTTGGATTGGAATTATTTCATCACCTACGTAGATGAATTTTTACAAAGGAAACTTATAGCTGAGGAATTATTGGATGAATTTAAGGCTGCTTACAAAGACCCCGATGAGTTCTGTTGCCTCTTTGTAATGGATGGGGTCTTTACAAGTTTCGTGTATATACCTTATCCTGAAGATTAAGTTTTATAAAGTCCTGAAAAATTCAGGACTTATTATTTTTATAAACTCATCGAAATTTGACGAGGTTTTTTGATTTTTTTTTCCTTTTAACCATACTATTCTACCTCAGGTTGATCAAATCCACCCGGAATTACACGAGACTATTGATTTTTTTAGAAAGCGTAATTATATTGAGTTGTTAATCGAATACGGAATATTATTTCACCGATTAATATTATGTAAAAATATCGTTGTTAGACTCACTATTTATCCGTTCCTTTAATTCAATTACTTATTTTCTTAAATATGAATAAAGAAAAAGCATTTGATATTCCTTCAGCAGTCTCAAGACTCAGGGAAGGTGATGAAAAAGCTTTTTCGTTGCTCTATGATTTTTTTAGGTCCAAGGTTTTTTTTACTTCAAAAAAAATGAACCTTTCTACAGAAGATGCGGAAGAAATTGTACAGGAAGTATTTTTGATCATATGGAAAAACAGGCAAAACCTCAACTCTGAGTTTTCTTTCAATGCCTATCTCCTTAGCATCCTCAAATCCTTAATCATCAAAAAGTCTAAGAAGGAGGCGAAGAGGATTGCATTTGAAGTCTACACGCTGTCTACTCAGGAATTAGAAAGCAATGAAACTGAGTTAGATATTGAGTATTCAGAATTTGAGAGAATTTCAATTTCTGAAATCGAAAAATTACCCAAAACACAAAAGGAGATTTTCAAAATGAAAAATTATGAAAACCTCCATGCAGGAGAAATCGCTGAAAAATTAGGTATTTCAAAAAGAACAGTAGAAAGTCATATTTATGTGGCAACAAAGGCCATTAAGAATAAGCTACAAAAGAAGTACTTAATAGCCATCAAATCTTTGGTAATTGGGGTGATATACTACTTTTTATAATCATCTCTAGCTATATATCCTTCCTAAAATTTCTTCTTTTGAAAAAAAATTAAAATATTTTTGATTGCGGACTAAGTAAATCCTCTCTGACCAAGCTATATATAGCAAAGAGAAATTTAATGAGTTACAGCAAACAGGATATTGATAGATTTTTTGAGGGAAAACTTTCAAAAAAAGAAGCAAAAGATTTTTTGAACTGGTTGGATTCCCCTGCCGGTGAAGCGACATACAATGCCATCATTGAGGATGTATGGTCAGATGAATTGAAAAACACAGATGAAGCTCCGGAGAAAGCAGACCCACACATTTTTGTAATTGCAAAAAATGAGCATCAAACCAAACAAATTTCATTTTCTCCGACAAAAAATCCAAAAGACAGGTCAAAAACTATTTGGACATTGACAGGAATAGCTGCCACTTTGGTTCTTCTCCTTTCCGCAAGCTATGTTTTTTATTTTGATAGTCTCTCCAATGATAGTGTCGATACCATTGCGGCCATAGAAGTCAAAACTATTGAAAGGTTGACCCCAAGAGGAAATAAGAAAATTATTTCCCTTCCCGACGGTTCGACAGTGGTGTTGAACGCTGACAGCAAATTGACATATGATAGTGATTTTACCCAAAACAGGACCATCAATTTAGAAGGTGAGGGATTTTTTGATGTCGTCAGAGACGAAGAATATCCATTTAAAGTAATCACAAATAACATCACTACCACTGCATTGGGGACTAGTTTCAATATCAAGGCCTACGATGGGAATCCAAGTATTCAGGTAACCTTAGCAACAGGAAAAGTTCGCGTCGAAAACAGCCTTGATAAAAATTTACTTGAAATCCAACCTGGAGAAGCTGTCTACTTTTCAGAGGAAGATAACTCCCTAGAAAAACAAAATGTAGATGTTTCCAATGTTTTGAGTTGGAAAGACGGAATCCTTCATTTTGAAAAAACACCTTTCAACCTGATTATAGAAGATCTTGAAAGGTGGTACGGAGTAGAATTTAAAGTAATAGGAAGTAAAAAAATACCGGAATACAAATGTTCCGGGACGTTCAAACCGCATGAGTATTTATCCAATGTCTTAAATGTACTTAGCTATTCTGTTGATTTTGATTATACAATAGACGGAGATGAAGTTATCCTTGAATTCAATTAACCTATGCCTATGAAACATAAAAAACACCGACAATCCTATCTTCCTCTATAAATAGAGGTGATTGTTCCCGATCATATCTAATCAGAAATGTAGGGGAAATAAGTACCATAATTCAATAATTGATACTAACAAAACCCAAAATATGTCACAATCACTACGACAAACAACGATTATGGTCTTCAAACGTGCAATGTTCAGTGCGTTTCTTATGACCATAGGCTTAAATTACGTCTTTGCAAACAGCAATTTGGACCAGATAAAAAGTATTGATGAAGTTTACATCAAACTTGAAATCAGGAAAGGAAGTTTGGAAAACATCCTAAATGCAATTGAAAGCAAAACAGATTACAGCTTTTTTTATACTGAAAAGAATTTAAAAAACAACTCTAACATCGAGCTTTCGACCTCAGATGGAACAGTAGCTGAGGTTCTTACAGAGATTGCCAGCAAAAAAAACCTTCACTTCAGGCAGGTCAATAATGTCATCAGCGTAAAATCACTTTCGCCAGATATTTCGACAAAGAAAATTGACATTGAAATTTCTGATGTGGATGTAGAAATCTCGGGAACTATCACGAGTGAATCAGGTGAAACAATACCGGGTGTCGCTATTTCAATTGAAGGCACCACTTTAGGAACGGTTTCGGACATTGATGGAAAATACAGGATCTCGGTACCTGAGGGTTCAACCCTTGTATTTTCTTACATTGGATTTGCAACCCAAAGGATCGAAATCGGAAACCAATCTGTGATCAATGTAGTCATGGCACAGGAAGCTAGAGCACTTGAAGAAGTGGTTATAGCTGCTTTGGGTATCCAAAAGACTTCGAGAAGTATTGGTTATTCTGCGACAAACGTTGGTTCAGATGAAATGACGATCAACAGGACACCTAATTTCATGAATGCATTGCAGGGAAAAATCGCCGGCGTGGCAATTTCCCCAATGGGAACAGGTCCAGGAGGAACTACCAAAATCAGGATCAGAGGTCAATCTTCTATTTCGGGTCAAAACAATCCCTTGATAGTAATCAATGGTATCCCAATCGATAACACCAACTTTGGTACAAATCCAGGTAACAGTGGTGCAGACAATTCTATCGGTGTAAGAGGTGGTGGTGTAACTTCTGATGGCGGTGATGGTCTCAGCAGTATTAACCCGGATGATATTGAAAGCATGACTGTTCTAAAAGGTGCTGCAGCATCTGCACTTTATGGATCAAGAGCCAAGGATGGGGTTATCATGATCAACACCAAGTCCAGAGGCGAATCAAAAGGAATAGGAGTTACTTATAACCTGAACTATACCAATGAAACCCCCTTGGATTTTACAGATTACCAATATGAGTATGGACAAGGCGAGCAAGGTGTAAGACCGACTACCCCGAATCCTACTTCAGGACAATGGTCCTTTGGAGAAAAATTTGCGCCGGGTATGACACAGGTTCTTTTTAATGGTGTCACTGTCCCCTACGCACCTGTAAAAGGAATAATCAATGATTTCTTCAGAAATGGACAGAATGTTACCAACTCCATCATGTTATCTTCCTCAAGTGACAAAGGTGGTCTTAGCTTCTCTTTCTCGGATCTAAACAGTAAGGGAATTGTTCCCAATAACTCCTTTAATAGAAAGACTATTTATCTGGGTTTTGGATACCAACTGAGCAAAAGGTTAAACTTCAAGGGAAACATCAATTACTCGATCGAGGATAATAAAAACCCTCCAAACGTAGCAAACCAAGATAACTCTATTCCTACGGCGCTTTACAATATGGCCAATTCGATGCCTCTGAACGTATTGGATGAAAATAAATTTGATGCCAACGGCAACGAAGCAGTTTATTCAAGATTCAGAAACAGAACCAATCCATATTTTACCCTTGCCCAACAGTTTAATAATATTAAAAGGGACAGGATTTTTGGAAATGTGGCTGTAAAATATGACATAACTCCATGGCTATATATCCAAGGGCGTGTTGGACAGGATTATTGGTCAAGAGACCAGGATTACAACAACTTCCCTACAGGTCAGGCCTCCTTGGCTGCTGCCCCTGCAGGATTTGTAAACGGTCTTTACACCCAGGAGTCAAGGAGGTTTAGAGAAGTAAACGCTGATTTCATTCTTTCTGCAAACAAAGAATTTGGTGATTATAGTATCAATGCCAATATCGGAGGTAACCACATGCAGCGAAGCTTTGATGTCAACAATGTACAGGCAAGGGATTTTATTGTGAGAGACCTCTACACTGTTCAAAATGGAAGGGTAAAAGACCCCATCTTTGACAGGTCTGAAAGGGCTGTAAATTCACTCTTCGGTTTTGCTGAATTTTCTTATAAAAAATTCTTATTTGTAAACGGAACCATAAGAAACGACTGGTTTTCAACTCTTTCTCCAGAAAACAGAAGCATCCTGTACCCTTCAATATCTACAAGCTGGGTATTTACAGAGAATACCGGAACAACAGGTTGGATGAATTTTGGAAAATTGAGATTGGCTTATGCTGAGGTGGGAAGTGACTCTGATGTGGGGCCATATTCTAATGTGCTCTTCTACGGTGTCAATGCCAACTTATTCAACAACCAACCTGTCGGTGGACCTCTTGGCGGAACACTTCCCAACCCTAATCTGAAACCTATGCGAGTGGCAGAGACTGAAATCGGATTAGAGATGAAGATGTTCCAAGGCAGAGTTTCATTAGACCTTGCAGCTTACAACAAGCTCACCAGTGACCAGATCGTAAGTGCACAGATTTCTGATGCCTCCGGTTTTGTGAATACTTCTATCAACAGTGGACAAAGTAGAAACAAAGGCCTAGAAATGCTCTTGTCTGTGGTTCCTGTAGAAAATGAAAACTTCACTTGGGAAGCTTCGTTCAATGGGGCCTACAATATCACAGAGGTTTTAAGCTTATTGACTGACACCCCAGGTGAGAGAATCACAGTAGGAAATCACGTCTTCAATGGTGAATTAAGACAGATCGTAGGTCAGGAAATGGGCCAAATTGCGGGATTTGGATACAGAAGAGATGATCAGGGAAGACAGATTTTCGGTGCAAATGGACTGCCTTTGAGAACTTTAGACCTGATTAATTTTGGAAGTGCACTTCCAAGATGGATAGGTGGTATAAACAATGCATTCAATTATAAAGGAGTTTCTCTTTCGTTCTTGATTGACTTCAGATTAGGTGGAAAAATGCTTTCCGGGACCAACTTCAATGCTGTAAGGCATGGATTGCACAAAATGACCCTCGAAGGCCGTGAAGGTGGTGTCGTTGGTAATGGTGTCAATCTAGCCGGCGAAACAAACACTGCAGTTGCACCTGTTCAGTCTTATTGGGAAATAGTAAGGTCCCAAGCTTTGGTAGAACCGGTTATTTACAATTCCGGTTTCTGGAAATTGAGACAAATCACCATGGGATACGATTTCACAAAATTCATCCCTAAAAATTTCCCAGTGAGCGCTGTCAGACTAAACCTTGTGGCCAACAATGTTTTCATGATCAAGAAATGGGTTGATAACATTGATCCGGAATCATTTGGTTATACCTCAGATAACCTTGTCGGAATGGAATCCACCGGACTTCCAACCACAAGAGGTCTAGGCTTCAATCTTAATGTCAAATTTTAATCAGAGCTACCATGAAAAAGATATTTAATTTTATCCTCCTTGTGCTGATGCTAGGCTACAGTACATCATGTGACCAAAACTTTGATGAGCTAAACACCAACAGAGTTGCTGCTACTTCAATCGATCCTGCTTTCCAGCTGAATAATGCTACCATCAATTCATCACCAAATTCTTTTGGAATGTTGGTTTACGAAATGGGTATCGTTCAGCAAATCATTTCCCCAAACTCAGGTGTTTTGACAGGTGCAAATTTCAACCAGGACAACAGGGCATCCACCCAAGACAACTGGCAGAAGTATTATAGAAATGTGATCAAAAATACCAAGGATATCATTTCCAGAATTGAAGATGATCCTACTAGAAGCAACCTTTTGCAGATGACAAGGATTATTCAGGCTTATGGATTTATGGTTCTTACTGACTCTTATGGTTCTATACCTTACGCAGAGGCAGGTGCAGGATTTAGCGATCAGGTCTTTTATCCAAAGTATGACACACAAGAATCAATTTATACTGACCTCATCAAGGAATTGGAAGAAGCCTCGGCTGCACTTAATACTAGTGGCAGGGTCGAAACAGCTGATATCCTTTACGCAGGAAATATTGCCAAGTGGAAAAAGTTTGGCTATTCACTTCTTTTGAGAGCAGGTATGAGATTGAGCAATGCAAATCCAACCCTTGCACAACAGACAGTAGCAAAAGCGTTTGCAGGAGGAGTAATTATCTCTAACAGTGACAATGCCGTAATCGTACACGATGCCAATTATGTCAATCCAGCGGGAAATACTTTGAATGCAACTGAGGCAGCGAACTTCTATATGACTGAACCATTTGTAAATTTCCTAAAAAGCACCAATGACCCAAGGTTAAGGGCGATTGCTGTAAGGTACGTGGGTGCAAAATCAGGTTCAGAGCAGCAGCCTGCCCGACAAACTTTTGATCCATCCCTTCAGATTGGGATGCCTATGGGTAACGACAATGCAGGTGCGGTTCAAGTAGCGGCAAATTTAGGACTCGCAAGTTTTTATGATTTCAGTCAGGTAGACAGAAGAAGGGTTGCAAAAATTACTGCACCGGGATTCATGGTCACTGCATCACAGACAAATCTTCTACTTGCTGAAGCAAGACAGAGAGGTTGGGTTACAACAGGGACTGCAGCCGAATATTTTGAAGCTGGCGTTAGGGCACATATGGCACAAATGGCCTTGCATGACGCTGCCTCAACAATTCCTGATGCAGACATTGATGCATATATCACAGCAAACCCTTTGACTGAGGCAACTGCACTTCAGCAAATCAATTCTCAGTATTGGGTTTCTTCTTTGATGAACGGGCCAGAGGCATTTGCAAACTTCCGAAGAAGCGGCTTCCCGGCACTTACCGCAAATCCATTCCCTGGTAGAGAGGTATTGTTTATCAACAGGTTGACCTACCCTAACTCCGAGATTTCTGTGAATTCAGAAAACGTAAATGCAGCTATTGCTGCCCAAGGAACAGATGACCTTGAAACAAAGGTTTGGTGGGATAAATAATTAAGAATGAAGGTCCGGCATAGACCGGGCCTTCATTTTTCTACTCAATCATCAATTTCACTAATTATCAAATCAAAATGACTAGGAAAATAATCCCTGTTCTGCTTTGCTGTTTTATTATGCTTGGCAATATTCAAGCACAACAAATATCAAAAGAGGAGCTGACATATCTCACTCGTGAATGGAAAGGAGAACGATTTGAAGATGGACGTCCAAAGGTTTCGGATGATCTTTTGAAGCGTATGCGCCTTGTCACCCATGATGAGGCTTGGGCCGTGATGAAAAATGCCGGCTACAAATACCAATACGCAGACGGTTGGCAAACCATTAACCCCGACAGTATCCTTATAGGAAGAGCAGTCACAGCCACTTTCTTACCGGGAAGACCTGATATCCATAATGCGATAGATGATAGGGGCAAAAAAGAAGGGAAACGGGGGCAAAATTCCTGGCCTGTAGACATCCTTGTAAAAGGTGATGTGTATGTGGCGGATCAGTTTGGGATCCATGTCGATGGCCCTACTATTGGAGATAATGTAGGAAATGCCATATATGCCAAAACCGGAAACGGAATTGTCTATGACGGCCCCATAAGAGATATTACCGGATTAAAAGAAATCGGAGGGTTTACCTCTTATTTCACAAGCTACCACCCCTCCCATCATAATCAGCAGGGAAATTTAAATACGATGCTTACAGGGATCAACCAACCTACTAAGATAAGACAAGTCACAGTAATGGCAGGTGATGTGGTGTTGGGAAGAGATGGAGGTGTGTCTTTCATTCCTCCGCATCTTGTGGAGCAGGTGGTCATTACTTCCGAAGTAGTCAGACTTAGGGATATGTTTGGCCACG
The DNA here is from genome assembly GCF_022538055.1 of Cognataquiflexum nitidum. Classification (GTDB taxonomy): domain Bacteria; phylum Bacteroidota; class Bacteroidia; order Cytophagales; family Cyclobacteriaceae; genus Cognataquiflexum; species Cognataquiflexum nitidum. The sequence goes on from NZ_JAKZAM010000013.1 coordinate 97,817, forward strand.
AAAGATTGAGAGCAGGCGTCTACACCGCTGGTCAGATAGATACCAGGTGGTCTGATGATATAGAAAGGGATTTTTCAAAGTGGCTCAATGAGCACATCGACGAGCTCCCCATTGCTAGAGAACAGATTCAGGAAATCCTAAAGAAAAGGACTTGGTAAACCTTCAACCCAAAATCTCTCTGCATGAAAACTGACAAAAACAGAAGATCTTTTATCCAAAAAAGCCTCTTGGCAGGGGTTGCGACTTCAGCCCTGATTCCGGGATTTGGTTCGGAGTTGGTAGCAGCTGTAGATCGAGGCCCTAAGTATTCTAATCCATCCGACCTCAAAATAACAGGAGTCAAAACAGCCTTTATGAAAGGTCATGGTACCCATATGTTTGTAAAGCTCACCACCAATCAGGGAATTACAGGATATGGCGAAGCGATGGATGCAGTCAGGGGAACTTATGGGGTAGCCTCAGGCACTGAAGGTTGGGATAACATGACTCAGTTTTTGATTGGTCAAAACCCATTGGAAATCAATAAAATCGTAGAACAGATTTTGAGAAGAGGCCACTTTAGCGGTGCTCAAGGAGGAATGTTTGTAGCCGTTCTTACAGGAATTGAAATTGCACTGTGGGACCTGGCCGGAAAAGCCATGAACCAGCCTGTATATAGGCTGATGGGGGGAAAGTTTAGGGATAAAATCCGATTGTACTGTGACAGTGCAAGCAGTTCCGAAAGCCCTGAAGACATGGCGGCAGGTGCAATGGAGGTAAAGAATGCAGGTTTTTCAGCTATAAAGTTTGATTTGGATTGGGCTGCTGACCCAGCAAAACAAGATGAGTTTAACAGGACAGCTTCCAATGGAGAGATAGATAGGATGGTCAAGCAGATCACTGCTGTAAGGGAAGCTATCGGCATGAACATGGACCTCTGTCTTGATGCCCACGGCAGGTATGATTTGCCATCGGGAATTCAGATAGCCAAAGAAATGGAGCAATTCAAGTTGATGTTTTTGGAAGAACCTATTCCTGCAGAAAACCTCGATAGCCTAAGAGAAATCACAAGCCAGACCACTACCCCTATTTGTACCGGAGAAAACCAGTATCTGGCTCATGATTTTAGGAAAATTCTTGAGAAAAAAGCTGCTGATATCATCATGCCTGATCTACATAAGTGCGGGGGAATTGGTGAAGGTCAGCGGATTGCCAACTTGGCAAATTTGTATTATGTTCCCGTGGCACCTCATATGGTAGCCTCACCTTTTGGTGCTATGGCCGCTTGTCACTGTTGTGCTTCGATTTCCAATTTCCTTTGTTTAGAATGGCATTGGTTTTCCAAATGGAAACAATGGGATGAGCTAATTCTAGAGGCACCATTGATCAAAGAAGGTTATATCCATCTTACTGACCGACCGGGAGTAGGAGTCACACCAAATGAAGATGCCATAAGAAAGTATGCTGTAGCAGACGCTCCATTCTTTTAGACAAAAAATCATCCATCAAAAAAACAGAAGAAAAATCACATTACAACCCATATTATGAAAAACAGTAAAGACAGCAGAAGGTCATTCATTCAAAAAGGATTGGTGGCAGGATTGACAGGTGGAGCCTTATTTTCGACATTTGGACAAGGCTTAAATGCTGCAGTTGACAGACAATCCCCCTATTCCAATCCATCAGATCTCAAAATCACAGACGTGAAATGTGGTTATGTCAGGGGAGCTCTTTATGTAAAAATTTATACCAACCAGGATGTTTGGGGTTGTGGTGAAGCAGTAGATGCCATTCATGGTACTTACCACCTTGTCAAAAGAATGGGAAACATGATCAAAGGCCAAAGCCCTCTTAATCCCAACAGAATAGCTGAACAGTTAAGAAAAGGGGCATTTTTTGGTGGTGCCCAGTCGGGAGTTTTTGTAGCTGTCATGACCGCTATCGAAACTGCACTTTGGGATCTGACAGGGAAGGTTTTCGGTGTACCTGTTTACCAATTATTAGGTGGGAAATTCCGGGATAAAATAAGGGTGTATTGCGATACAGCATTGTATACCTCTACCAACCCATCTCCTCAAGATTACGCCAATGCAGCGAGAGGTGCGGTGGACCGAGGCTATAATGCAGTAAAATTCGATGTAGACGACGCTAGAGATCCCAACAAATATGATAGATTTAATTGGACTGCAAATCCCATGGAAATTGACAGAATGTATAATGCCATCGCTGCTGTCAGACAGGAAGTAGGTCCAAACATTGATATCTGTGTAGACATGCACGGGAGATACGATGCCATTACCGGCTTAAAAATGGCCCAAATGTACGAAGACCTTAACCTCATGTGGCTGGAAGAACCTATTCCTGCAGATAATCCTGAGGTTTACAAATCCATAACCTCTCAGACTTCTACCCCTATCTGCACGGGGGAGAATATTTATCTTGCTTATGGATTTACACGATTGCTTTCAGAATCTGCCGTAGATATCATTATGCCTGATATCCAAAAAGCCGGAGGCCTAGGTGAAGCACAAAGGATCGCAAACCTTGCAAATCTCTATTATGTGCCATTCTCACCACACATGGTTGCCTCTTTCTTAGGGGCCATGGCAAGTTGCCATGTCTGTGCTTCAGTTCCTAATTTTCAGATAATGGAATGGCAGATTTATATGGATACCGATCAACTTTGGAAAGATATCGTCACCTATGATGGTCCTAGAACAGAAAATAGTTTCATCACACTTTCAGAAAAACCTGGTATTGGGGTGGAAATCAATGAAGAAGGAATGAAAAAATATGCGGTTAAAGACCTACCGTTTTTTGAATAATGTAAAAAAACCAAATAACCATGAATCGTAAAAACAGATTTCCAATAATGCTTTTGTTGACAGCCTTGATTTTAACTTCAGGGCTTGCGGAGGCACAAAATGTGGGTTCTTCACCCGATTATATCAAAGCCCTTACTTCAGAATGGAAGGGAGAAAGGTTTCCCGATGGAAGACCAAAAGTTTCTGACCAGATTTTAGAAAGATTAAAAAACATATCCATCGAAGAGGCTTGGGGAGTGTTGCGAAACAAAGGCTACCAAAACCAATATGAGGGCAATTGGCAGATTATCCTAGAGGATGAAGCCATGACAGGCCGGGTTGTGACTGCCCAATATATGCCTTTGCGACCTGACCTTCAAAATCAGGTAAAAGAACAAGGTGTCAACAAAGAAGGACGTTCTCCAAAAGGGGGTACCAATTCATGGCCGATTGATATCCTGACAAACGGCGATGTATACGTGGCCGACGGATACGGAAAAATCGCTGACGGTACTTTGATTGGAGATAATCTTGGGAATTCAATCTATGCCAAATCCAAACGGGGTGTGATTTTTTACGGATCTGTCAGGGACCAAGAAGGCCTATCTGAAATCAAAGGATTCAATGCTTGGCACAAAGGCCAAGATCCTTCTTTCATCAATCAGATGATGCTAACCTCCATCAACGCCCCAATCAGGGTAGGAAGGGCTACCGTACTTCCCGGAGATGTCGTTCTTGCAAAAAAATATGGTGTGATTTTCATTCCTGCGCATTTGGTAGAGGATTTGGTACTTACATCGGAAGTGACAGGATTGAGAGATGAATTTGGACATCTAAGGCTTCGCGAAGGAAAATACCTAGCAGGTGAAATAGACAGTGAATGGACTGAAGCCATTAAAAAAGATTTTCTCGCTTGGTTGAATAATTACCCCGGTAAGCTGCCTATGACCAAGCAAGAATTGGATAATTACCTCAAGGAGAGAAACTACTAAACACCAAATTCTAAACTAATACATGCACAATTAACCAATAAACCATAAATAACATGAAAACCACTTTAAAAAGTATCATTTCAAATCAAAAGGAACAGGAACGGCAGTATGCGGTACAGCGACAGGCCGAAATCGACCATATTGACACCAAAGCGAATAGAAGAGATTTTTTGAAAAAAACTGCCTTGGGAGGAATGTCCCTCACCGCCCTCATGGGATTGAGTTTTGAGGACACAATGGCGCAGACCACTTCAAAAGTACAAAAGGCCTCTGCCCCTTCTGATTTAAAAATCACAGATCTCAGGTATTGTGTCACCACTGTCTTAGGCAGAACAGCCATTATCAGAATAGACACCAACCAAGGTATATATGGCCTTGGTGAAGTCCGGGATGGAGCAGACCCACGCTATGCCCTGATGCTTAAAAGCAGAATTTTGGGAGAAAACCCATGTAATGTGGAGAAGATTTTCAAAATCATCAAGCAGTTTGGCGGACAAGCCCGTCAGGCTGGTGGTGTCTGTGCTGTGGAAATGGCATTATGGGATCTTTGTGGAAAAGCCTACAATGTACCGGCATGGCAATTATTAGGAGGAAGATATAGAGATAGCGTCAGGCTCTATGCAGATACACCTACAGGTGATACTCCTGAAGACCAAAAAGAGAAAATCAAATACCGTACTGAGGTACAGGGATATTCTTGGCTCAAAATGGACGTATCCATCAATCAGGTCAAAAACATTCCCGGCACGCTGAACAACACTTCTATATTGAACCAAAATTCAAGTCAGTGGCAAGGCGGTTATATGTCTTATGCAAATACAAAACACGCCTTTACAGGGGTTCAGATCACGGAAAAAGGTCTGGATGAATTAGCAAAAATTGTTCACAGTGTACGGGAAATGGTTGGCTATGAAATTCCGATTTCTACCGATCACTATGGACACATTGATGTCAACAACTGCATCAAACTTGGTAAAGTATTGGAAAAATATAATTTGGCTTGGTTGGAAGACATGGTGCCTTGGCAATGGACCGAGCAGCATAAAACGATCACAGATGCCTTGGAAACTCCAACAACTACAGGAGAGGATATTTTCTTATTAGAAAACTTCAAAGACCTCATCCATAACCATGCAGTAGATATCGTCCATCCGGACCTTGCTTCATCGGGCGGTTTGTTAGAAACAAAAAGGGTTGGCGATTATGCAGAAGAGTTTGGAATCGCTATGGCGATGCACCAAGCAGGCACGCCGGTTTCCTTCATGGCAAACGTTCATTGTGCAGCAGCAACTCAGAATTTCCTTTCTTTGGAACACCATTCTGTAGATCTCCCTTGGTGGGAAGATATGGTGAGAACCACTGATGGCAGCAAAATGATTGTCAAAGGTTATGCCCCTGTTTCTTTGACTGCACCTGGGTTGGGAATAGAATTAAATGATGAAGTAGTGAAGCAACACCTTCACAAATCAGATTCCTCCTACTTTGCCCCGACTACCGAATGGGATGAAAAAAGATCCCATGACAGGACTTGGAGCTAAGTAGATTGATTGTAGTAATAGTGCCATCCGAAAGCTGGGAGCAATCCCGGTTTTCGGATATTTTTGCTAATGTTGTAAACTCAATTAACCCATAATCCTTTGAAAAACGCCATCATAAAAATAGCCAAAATTTTATCTGTCATCTTCTTCTTTCTTTCCCTTGGCATTTCCATATTCCAAGGTTTAAGCAATTCAGGACCATTTTGGATTCTATTTTTGATTTCCCTAGGTATCATGTTTAGAGGATATGACAAGCTTAAAGGGTTTACTTACACAGTCATGATTTTTGCCTGCGTGACGGCAGCGATGTTTTACCCAATGACTTTCGTACAAGTCGGAGAATATAAATTAAGTGGACTGATTGTTCCCCTTCTGCAGATCATCATGTTTGGCATGGGGACCTCCATGAGTTTGGGAGATTTTGCAGGGGTTGTCAAAATGCCCAAGGGAGTAATTATCGGGATTATGCTTCAGTTTACCATCATGCCATTTATAGGCTATACTTTGGCAAAACTAAGCGGTTTCCCACCGGAAATCGCAGCTGGAATTATCTTAATCGGTTGCTCTCCGAGCGGTATGGCATCCAATGTGATGAGCTTTTTGGCCAAAGCTAACCTTGCTTTATCGATTACAATTACTGCATTTACGACAATGCTTGCCCCATTTGTAACTCCTGTCTTGATGGGATGGTTAGCGGGAGAATTTGTGGAAGTGGATGTATGGAAAATGGTTTGGGATATCATCAAAATTGTAATAATTCCAATTGGCGCAGGATTGATTTTCAATAAATTTCTAAGTGGAAAAGTCAAATGGCTTGACGCTGCCATGCCTTTGGTTTCGATGATAGGGATAGCTTTGATCATCACCATCATCACGGCTGCAGGGCGGGATAGCTTATTGAATATCGGTCCAATTTTGATTTTGTTGGTAGTGTTCCACAACATGGCCGGTTACACTTTAGGCTATTGGGCAGCAAAACTATTCAGAATGAATGAACGAGACTGCCGAACTTTGGCATTGGAGGTGGGAATGCAAAATGCAGGATTGGCTTCGGGAATTGCCAAGGAAATGGGAAAAATTGCTACCGTCGGTCTTGCTTCTGCCGTTTTCGGACCATTTATGAATATCACCGGATCAATATTGGCTTCGTATTGGCATAGAAAGCCACCGAAGGATTAAGTGTTATTTAAGAAAAAACTATTTGGTGGCAATTTTTGCCGAAAAACATACGAGACTTAATCTAATTCTAACTTAAAAATTACTAATTCATCTTCGTATACTATTCCAATTTTAGAATCACTTAGAACAAAACCATCATCAGGTATTGCATCATTAATTTCAGGTAAAACATAGGAATGGCTATAAGATAAATCAGATATGTTATAAAGATCAAGAATTCGGTTTTCTCCTAATTTTCTTTCCCCAACATTAGAAATAATGGCAAGGTAATTTCCTAAAATAAAGCTGTCAATTATCAGATCGGGAGCTTCATCTAACATGAATCCGTCTCCAATTTGTTTTACTTGAGGAATTGGAAATTCTTTTAAGTATTTTCCCACATTCAGTTCTTTGGTTTTAGTATCGAAGGTGAACCATTGATCAGAAAAATAGGGGGTAAACACTACCATGTTTTTGTTTTGAAGTAATTTTCCTTCATGAATTAAGAAAGAATAATCTAAGTCGTAGAGTTTATTGATATTTTTTATAGGAATGAATTCGGATTTTTTAATGTCAAAAAAATCAAATTCCAATTTCATTTTCGAACCTGAACTTAAGGTTATCAAGAGGTCTTCATTTAAAAAAACCCCTCTTTCCACATTTTTGGTAAACTTATGGTAGTAAAAGACGGAATCAGAAAAATCCTGGATTTTAAAAGTGCTTTTTTCAGTATCGAATATGGCTGCCTTATAATCTGCAAAAACATGATAGTTTCTTACCAATAAATTCTCTTTTGGTCCATCTCCCCAGCCTCCCAAAGTATCTATTACTTGAAATGAGGGATCAAGTTTAAATAAGCTTTTATTCGAGTATTCATAAGCAAAAACAAAATCCCTATAAGCCTGAAACCTAATTAAGGGAAGATCCAAAGTAATTATTTCAACTTCTTGTAGGTTTTTAAAATTTCTTTCTTCCTTATTATTTCCACCAATTTTACATCCAGAAACAAAAAGTAAGGCATAGCTTACATAAAGCCATGCCTTTCCAAATTTTGAGTTGTTCATTAAATCAAAAGATTATTATAGTTCCTTTACCTTTATATATAGTACCCATTGTATGTGAATGCATACAAATTTGCGAATCGCCATTTGGGCAAATAATACCTTGCTTACCATTGGAAACTTCTTCTTGGGCAGTTAAAAATCCCTGAAACAGAATTATCACCAAGATAACTAACGAAAATTTTATAATGTAATTTTTCATTATTGAATTGTTATAATTGTTTGACCTCTTCCTTTTCTAACAGGTATTCCTTCTCGTGTTGTGTAACATAGATATTTATCACCTGAAGGACAAGCAATAGTGGTAGTTTGCGCTTCAGTATTTGACGTTGTAATTGTCGTTGCAAAAACGACCATTACTATTATAATTGGTAAATAAAATAGGTTTTTCAAAACATTTTTTTTTATTAAATTATTTATACGCTGTCCACAAGCCTTTTGTGAAGGTTTGATATACTATTTGCCGGCTTTTGTTATATCGATTTTAAATAAAAAAAAAAAAACAGTTTATTTCCTAACTTTTGTTTAATTAAATGGTATTAAATTTAATTATGGTAACCTATAGGAATTTTTATAATTAAAAAATGTAAAAAAACAGTGATTAAATTAAGGATTCTTTTGAACAAAGAAACCTTCATATATTCAAACTCCTAAAGGGCATAATTATAAACAATTAAAACGTAGCGACTAAAAATGCTTCCAGCCCTGTGCTTTCAAAGAAACCACTGTTCCACTTTTGGTTACCATAAGTTTGCCATCTTCCGCTTTGGTCACATGGCCGATGAAATGGATATCGGGGTGTTTTTCTAATTTGGAGAAATCTTTTTGGTCGATCGTAAAGAGCAATTCATAATCCTCTCCCCCATTCAACACACAGGTTATCGGATCGAGATTCAGTTCTACCGCAGTATCAAAAGTCTGTTTGTCAATCGGCAGTTTGTCTTCATAAATCGTCACTCCTACCCCTGAAGCTTTGCAGATATGAAAAAGCTCCGAAGCCAATCCATCAGACACATCTATCATACTTGTCGGGACAATCTCCATTTCCCGCAATTCATGGATGATGTCCATCCTAGCTTCGGGACGAAGCTGACGGCCTGTGACATATTGGAATCCATCCAATTCAGGTGTCATTTCGGGATTGGCAAGATAGACTTGCTTTTCCCTTTCCAATATCTGCAATCCTACCAAAGCGCCACCCAAATCGCCTGTCACGCAGACAATGTCATTGACTTTGGCACCTGACCTGAAGCTGAGTTGTTCTTTTTTTGCTTCTCCGATGGCTGTAATAGATATGACCAAACCTGACCGTGAAGCCGTGGTATCCCCGCCTATTACATCTACTCCGTAATGTTCCGCTGCGGCGTTGATTCCCGAATACAATGCATCTACAGCTTCTACCGAAAACCTATTTGACAAAGCGATGCTGACTGTAATCTGTTTGGGAATGGCATTCATGGCCGCCACATCGGAGACATTCACAGCTACAGCCTTGAATCCCAAATGTGGCAACGGTGCATAAGAAAGATCAAAATGTACCCCTTCCAAGAGTAAATCTGTAGTGACTACCTTTACATGATCTCCCGCATCTAGGACCGCCGCATCATCTCCGATACCGAATGAAGTAGAACTGTTTTTGATTATAATACTTTCTTTAAGGTGGTCAATTAGACCAAACTCCCCTATTTCACCTATTTCTGTTCTTTTTTCTGACATCTTTTTTTTCAAAAGGATTTAAATCCTGCTTATATTTTTAAATTCTCGAAGCTACCTCCTATCAATCTTCAAATTTTTCAATCTTCCAATCTTCCAATCATCAACCGTTCTTCTCCTGACACAATTCCACCAAAACCCCGTTGGTGGATCGAGGATGCAAAAATACAACTATTTTGTTGTCGGCACCTGCTTTGGGTGTTTCATTGAGAATCTCAAAACCTTCACTTTTCAACCTTTCCATTTCCGCATAAATATCTTCGACATCAAATGCGATGTGGTGGACTCCCTCGGATTTTTTATCAATAAACTTTGCAATAGGACTATCGGGTCTAGTCGCTTCCAACAATTCAATTTTTGTCTCCCCAATCATAAAAAAAGAGGTTTTTACCCCTTCCCCTTCTACCGCTTCTTGCTTATAATTATCCTTCCCTAATAATTTCGAAAACAGTTCATTGGATTTTTCCAAATCTTTGACAGCAATACCTAAATGCTCAATTTTTCTCATTTCAATATTTTTTTATCTTTGCTATTGAATTTATTCAACCCTACGCATGTTATACTCATGCTTTGTACAACTGAATTTAATACTTAAAGATATGATAACTGTTTCGGAAAAGGCAAAGGAAAGAATCCTTTCATTGAGAAAAGAAGAAGGAAGATCCGAAAATGAAAACATCAGGGTTTCTGTCAAGGGAGGCGGATGTTCAGGTTTGATGTATGATCTTGGATTCGATGCCAGTTTGGTAGAGACTGACCATGTATTTGAAGACAAGGGCATCAAAATTCTAGTAGACAGAAAAAGCCTGCTCTATCTTGCGGGAACTGTTCTTGAATTTACAGATGGTTTGAATGGCAAAGGCTTTCAATTTGTCAATCCAAACGCTTCAAGAACCTGCGGATGCGGAGAAAGTTTCTCGGTATAAACCACACCTTCAAAATTTAAAAAGAGATGCTGATAAGTTTTATCAGCATTTTTTGTTTCAGGCAGGGAAACTTTTATTCCAATTGTTACCTTTGCCGACAAGAAAATAGACCCTAATCATGTCAGAAAACATCAAAAAAATACAACTCAATGACCTCCATATTGCTTTGGGAGGTAAAATGGTTCCTTTTGCAGGATTCAATATGCCGGTAAGGTATTCTTCAGACACGGAAGAACACCATACAGTCAGACAGGGAGTCGGTGTATTTGACGTTTCACACATGGGGGAATTTATGGTGAGAGGCCCAAAAGCCCTTGACCTCATCCAAAAAGTCACCTCAAACGATGCTTCCAAACTTGTCATTGGCCAAGCTCAATACTCCTGCTTTCCAAATGAAACTGAAGGAATTGTGGATGATCTAATCGTATACAAATTCGGAGAGCAGGAATATATGTTGGTCGTCAATGCCTCCAATATCGAAAAGGATTGGAATTGGATCAACAAACATAATGACATGGGTGCAGCGTTGGAAAATATATCTGACAGCATTTCCCTTTTTGCCATCCAAGGACCCAAGGCCATCGAAGCAGTCCAATCCCTGACAAGTATCAACCTTTCTGATATCAAATTTTATCATTTTGCAGTTGGGGATTTTGCAGGAGTAGAGGATGTCATCATATCCGGGACGGGATATACAGGTGCCGGAGGATTTGAGGTATATGTCAAAAATGAGGATGCAGAAAAGGTTTGGAATGCGGTTTTTGAAGCAGGAAAGGCCTACGATATCAAGCCGATTGGCCTTGGGGCAAGAGATACTCTGAGACTGGAAATGGGTTATTGTCTATATGGAAATGACATCAACGATGAAACATCTCCGATTGAAGCCGGACTTGGATGGATCACCAAATTCACCAAGGATTTTATCAATAGTGAAAATCTTAAAAAGCAAAAAGAAAACGGGGTAAGCAAAAAATTGGTAGGATTTATCTTACAGGAAAAGGGCATCCCAAGAGGCCATTACCCTATTGTCAACCTTGAAGGCGAAACCATCGGTGAGGTAACCTCAGGTACAATGACACCTTCTATGGGAGTAGGTATTGGGATGGGATATGTCAAATCTGAATACGCTGCCCCTGGAACTGAAATCGCCATAACAGTCCGAAATAAAAATCTTTTGGCAAAGGTTGAGAAATTTCCTTTGTACAAAAAGTAAGCTAAAAAAAATCATACTAGCCCGCAAGAGGATCATTTTGCGGTTTTTTTATATACCGTCAATCATGAGAAATATTGAAGTATGTGTGAGTCCAGAATTGATTCACCTGTATGATACCAAAGAAAAGAATGTGGTCATAGTGGATATTTTCAGGGCTACCTCTACTATGATGGCTGCCTTGGCAAATGGCGTTGAATCCATCACTCCTATCATGGACTTGGAAGCATGCAGGGATTTTGCTTCTAAGGGATACATTATTGCAGGAGAAAGGAACGGGCTGGCAGCAGAAGGGTTTGAATTGGGAAATTCCCCATTAGCTTATCTAAACCAAGCTTATTCAGGTAAAAAAATCGCCATGACCACTACAAACGGTACTTTGGCGATTGAAAAAACGAAAGAGGATGCACATCAGGTTTTACTTGGAGCATTTGTCAACCTTAAGGCAACAGCCCAATACCTTATCCGACAGTCTCAAGACGTTTTAATTCTTTGCGCAGGTTGGAAAGGAAAATTCAATTTGGAGGATTCCTTATATGCCGGAGCTTTGGTCAATTGTTTACATCCTCACTTTCGGACAGACTGTGACACTGCAATAGCATTGAAGAGTCTTTATGAAAGTAATGCCCATAGACTTCAGATATTCCTAGGCCAAGCCTCCCATGCCAAAAGATTGCAAAATCAAAATATTGAAGCTGACATAGATTTTTGCTTGACTTTGGATATGTACCAAATAGTTGGAGTACTCACGGGAGATCTCTTGAAAGGGGTTCTTCCAAAAACCGAATAGAGCCAAATATTATCCCAATATTTGTTTCTTAAATTCTGAAAGCAATCAATTTTCAATACCTTTACACCTACAAAGAAGCCTTTCTATTCACAGATTATCCCGTATACCATCATGTCTGAGGTCAAACTCTTCTCCGGAACAAATAGTATCCAACTTTCAGAAAAAATTGCCAAACATTACGGAAAACGTCTTGGAGATCTTACCATCTCCAAATTCAGTGATGGAGAACTATCTCCAAGCTACAATGAATCAGTGAGAGGCTGTACTGTTTTTTTGATACAGACTACCAATCCTACTGCAGATAACCTACTGGAACTCTGTCTTATGATTGATGCAGCAAAAAGAGCGAGTGCCTACAAAGTCTGTGCAGTAATTCCTTATTATGGTTATGCCAGGCAGGACAGGAAAGACAGACCTAGGGTTTCTATTGCTGCAAAACTCATTGCCAATATGCTGACCTCAGCAGGAGCAGACAGAATCATGACATGTGACCTTCATGCGGGACAAATTCAGGGTTTTTTTGATATCCCCTTGGATCATTTAAATGGATCAGCTATTTTTGTGCCCTATTTGGAAAGGCTTGCCTTAGACAATATGATTTTTGCAGCTCCTGATGTAGGAGGTGTCGCAAGGGCAAGGTCTTACGCAAAGCACTTCGAAGTAGAAATGGTCGTCTGTGACAAGCACAGAAAAAGAGCCAACGAGATTGCTTCTATGCAGGTGATAGGAGATGTGGAGGGTAAGGATGTGATTTTAGTGGATGACCTTGTTGATACAGCAGGTACACTTTGCAAAGCAGCACAGATCTTGATGGAGAAAGGTGCAACTTCAGTAAGGGCGATTGCAACACATGGTGTATTGTCCGGAAATGCTTACCAAAACATAGAAAACTCTGTTTTGAAGGAATTGGTCATCACAGATACAATTCCTATGAAGCAGGTTTCTTCAAAAATCAGAGTCCTTTCAGTTTCAGACTTGTTTGCAAAAGCAATACATGCCGTTACAGGAAATACCTCTATCAGTGCATTATTTATTTAGGATTACTTAATCAATTATATACAAACAAATTAAAAAATTTATGAAATCATTAGAGATTATAGGGTTTAAAAGAGCAAATCTCGAGAGTGGAGAGTTGAAGCAGATCCGTGAAGAAGGTAGTGTACCTTGCGTAGTTTATGGTCCTGCTATCAAAGAACAAATCCACTTTTATTCTCCTGCCATACTATTCAGAGACCTTGTTTACACACCTGATGTACACATGGTTGACTTAAATATCGAAGGCAACAAAATGAAAGCTGTATTGAAAGATTGCCAGTTTCACCCTGTAAGTGACGTTTTGTTGCATGCGGATTTCTTGGCATTCAGTCCTGACAAACCAATCAAATTTGAAATTCCTGTAGAAATTGTAGGTACAGCTCCAGGTGTTCAAAAAGGTGGTAAGCTGGAATTCAAAACCAGAAAAATTGCTGTAAAAGGGTTGGCAGGCAGTCTTCCTGACAAAATAAGAGTTGACGTCTCAAACTTGGAACTTGGAAAATCATTCAGAGTTGGAGAACTTAAGGCTGAAGGATTTGATATCCTTACAAGTCCGAATGTATCCATCATTTCAATCGGTATCCCAAGAGCGTTGAGAGGTAAAAAAGGTGAATAATTTCACTTATTAAACCAATAAATCAAATCCTGCTTAGTCCTTAAGCAGGATTTTTTATTTTTGCTTCACTTTACAAAATTGAATTGATGAAATATTTGATTGTTGGACTTGGAAATATCGGTCCTGAATATGCACTGACAAGGCACAATGTGGGATTTTTGACTCTGGACAGGCTTGCCGATAAACAAGGAGTAACTTGGAAAAGCGATCGCCTCGCATTTAGTACTAATTTCAAGTACAAAAGCAGACAGATTTATATGATTAAACCCACGACTTACATGAATCTCAGCGGTAAGGCGGTGAATTATTGGATGAAGGAATTGGATATACCCAAAGAAAACATCATGGTCATCGTGGATGATGTTGCCTTGCCTTTTGGCAAACTGAGGATGCGGGGAAAAGGATCTTCAGCCGGTCATAATGGATTGAAAAACATCGAAGAACTTACCGGAGGTCAGGACTATCCCAGATTGAGATTCGGGATTGGTGATGATTTCCCCAAAGGAAGACAGGTAGAATACGTCCTAGGAAGATGGACCCAAAAAGAAATCGATGAACTTCCGATTTTTATGGACAAAGCCATAGACATGGTCCTAAGTTTCTGCACCGTCGGGATCAATATGACGATGACTCAATTTAATGATTAACAAGACATGAGATTTGAGACGTGAGACATGAGACAACAAATCTTACCCGAATTCAATATCCATAAATATCCAGTATCAATAAATATCTATTTCAACCTTATTTCAATCATATTTCAACCTTATTTCAACCCTATTTCCATCGTATTTCAACCCTATTTCCATCATATTTCAATCTAATATCCCCTCAATAAAAAAGTATTATGAAATAATCTTTTGAAATCAACTTTTTGGAAACTTTCTTTGTGCACACTTCAGGCAACTGATTTATAAAGAAGAGGTGAGAGAACAGGCTCGCTGACCCTCTGGCAACCATCCCGACACATCGAGAAAGGTGCCAATACCTGCCCGGACAAACGGGACCTATAAATTAGACATTATGCGATTTCATCTCTATTTTCATATTCTGGGATTATTTAAAATTGGGAAGTACGAAGTACAATGTACTATGTACCAAGTATTAGCGCCAAGTTTTTTAATTTCATCAGATTCCAGTTCCTGCCAATTCCTTATTTCTAAGCACATCTAACCTATTAACCAATAGCTAAATACCAATCCTATGTCCCATTTTGAAACCGACGCCATCCGTATCAGTGCAAGCAAATCAAGCCAAAGAGAGCATTCCTCGCCGATTTACCTGACTTCAAGTTTTACTTTCGATTCAGCCGAAGAAGCAAGGCAAATGTTTGCGGAGGAAATTGAAGGAAATATCTATTCCAGGTATTCCAATCCCAATTCTTCGGACCTGATCCAAAAGGTATGTGCAGCAGAAGGGACAGAGTACGGAATTGCTACTGCATCGGGAATGGCAGCCATGTTTGGAAGTATTGCATCCCTTTTGCAGCAAGGAGACCATATTTTGGCTTCCCGCTCCCTTTTTGGTTCCACACATCAGCTACTCACGCGCATTTTCCCAAAATGGGGAATCACTTCCACTTACGGAGATATTTCGGATTTTCAACATTGGGACAAACTCGTGCAGCCTAACACCAAAATGCTGTTTATCGAAACTCCATCCAATCCGGGATTAGAAATCATTGACTTAGAATGGGCAGGAAAATTTGCTGAAGCACATAAATTGATCCTCGTAGTGGACAATTGCTTTGCCACACCTTACCTGCAGCAACCTGCAAAATGGGGCGCACATATCGTGACACATTCTGCCACCAAGTACATCGACGGTCAAGGTCGGGTTTTGGGAGGTTTGATTTTGGGCAAAAAAGAATTGATCAAAGAAGTAGAATTTTTCACCAGACATACCGGACCATCCATCTCTCCCTTCAATGCCTGGATTTTGTCAAAAAGCATGGAAACCTTGGCTGTCAGAATGGACAGGCATTGTGAAAATGCCTTGAAAGTCGCCTCCTATTTTGAAGAAAATACTGAAATTGACTTTGTCAAATATCCGTTCCTTCCCTCCCATCCTCAATATGAACTTGCCAAAAAACAAATGAAACAAGGTGGAGGAATCATTACCCTTACCTTGAAAGGAGGATTGTCTAGGGCACAAAAATTCATTGATTCCCTTCAGATGGTATCTATCACTCCAAACCTCGGAGACAGCCGCAGCATCGTCACCCATCCGGCATCTACTACGCATAGTAAACTTTCGGTAGACGAAAGGGCTAAAGTGGGGATTTCAGATGGTTTGGTAAGACTTTCAGTGGGTTTGGAACATTATGAAGATATTATTCAGGATGTAGAAAGGGCATTGGAGAAATCTAAGTAATTTTCATTGTAGCGTTTTGCCACTATTTTCCGTCTAGTCAATCAAATGCTTAAACTATGAAAAAACTTCTCCTATCCCTCTTTTCATTTGGCGCACTATTCTTTGCCTGTGTGCCTTCCGAAGAAATAAAACCTGCAGAAGCTAATTTGAGAACATTGGCGGCTTATGAAAAAGAACTGGCCAATTCAAGCACCAAATTCGCGCTTGATCTTTTTGCGCAGTTGAATGACCCTGAAGAACCCAATCAGTTTTATAGTCCTTACAGCATCCATCAGGCGCTCTCCATGACTATGAATGGGAATAAGGGGGAAGTTCTCCAAGAATTTGTTGATCTTCTTAGGTATGAGGGGATGAGTATGGATGATGCCAACCGTGGCTCCAAAGAAATGACTGAATTTTTGCTCCAAGTCGATCCGAAAGTGAAAATGGCCATTGCCAATGCCATTTGGTACAAGCAGGGGTATCAGGTGCAGGTACCTTTCAAAAACACCGCTAGGGAATACTACAATGCTGAAATCGCCGCACTTGACATGCGCAATCCCAATTCAGTCAACATCATCAACAACTGGATAGCGCAGAAAACCAACAACCTGATCAAAGACATGTTGGACCAAATCCCCTCCAATGCAGTCATGTATCTGGTCAATGCCATTTATTACAAAGCTGATTGGAAGTATCAATTTGATGCATCAAAGACAAAAAAGGAAAACTTCTATCCAAATCCTGGGAATCCTGCTTTGGTAGACATGATGGACTCGGATAAACCTTCCGCATTTAGAAGTTATTTTGGAGATGGATACCACTACTTTGAAATACCCTATTCCACAGGCCAATATTCCATGGGTATTCTGTACAATCCGCAAGGAAATCTTGATCAGATAAGCCAATACTTGAATTTGGGTAACCTTGAAATGTGGAGAAAAAACTCATCAGAGCAAAACTTCATTCTTAAAATGCCCAAATTCAAGATGAAGTACAAAATGGCAAACATGAAAGATGACCTTATGGAAATGGGATTGGTCAAGCCTTTCTCTTTCCATCCCGATAACTTCACCAAATTGTTTTCTAATCCCACAGATGATCTGAAAATATCCAGAGTCATTCATGATGCCGTAATTGAGGTGGATGAAAAAGGTACCGAAGCTGCTGCTGCTACGATAGTGGAAGTGGTTGAAAGAACTTCGATGCCTACCGGCCCCAGAACCGTGGTCTTAGATAAACCGTTCATCTTTTTTATTCAGGAAAAACACAGCGGTGCAATTCTATTTATGGGGAAACTGGGTGATCCTTCAAAACTTTGAAGTTATGTCAGTCATGAACAAAAGGCATAAAAGGTCGACTTTTGTGCCTTTTGTGCTATTTCATTATTTTTTGTCAAAGCCTGAGGCTGGTATTTTATCGGAATCAGAATTAAATTAGATTCCCAATCTAATCTTTCCCAAAATGATCAAAAACCCAATGGATATCATGGATAAACTGAAATCCATTATTTCGCAAACTGAACTGGAAAGGACAGTCAAATGGGGAATAGACGTATATACTTATCAGGGCCAAAATATTTTGGGTATTGCAGCCTTCAAATCCTATGTGGGGATTTGGTTTTACAATGGCGTCTTTTTATCTGATCCTGCACAGGTTTTGGTCAACGCCCAAGAGGGCAAAACCAAATCACAACGGCAATGGCGGTTTCAATCCATCGATGAAATCAATCCCGATTTAATCATTTCTTACATCCAAGAGGCCATTAATAATGCTAAAAATGGGCTTAAACCTGACATCCAGAAATCTAGGGAAACAGAAATTCCCACCATACTCAGTGAGGCCTTGTCTTCGGACGAAGAATTCAATTTCTGTTTTGAAAAACTAAGCGATTACAAGAAAAAAGAATATTCGACCTACATAAAGGAAGCCAAACGGGAAGCAACCCAATTGTCTCGGCTGGAAAAAATAAAACCTATGATCATGCAAGGAATTGGATTGAACGACAAATACAAATAGGAACCATGACCAAGAACAAAACCCAGGAAACGGACAGTTCTGTAACGGATTTTATTAATTCCTTTGAGAATGAACAAAAAAGAAAAGACAGCTTTGAACTGATCCGGATTTTCGGGGAAGTGTCAGGTTTTGAACCCAAAATGTGGGGTCCAAGTATCATTGGATTTGGGTCATACCATTATAAATATGATAGCGGACACGAAGGAGATGCACCGCTTTTGGGATTCTCACCGAGAAAGGCTGCTATTTCCCTTTATTTTTCCTGTGATGTAAAAGGTCAGCACGGTGGGCTGCTAGCCCAATTAGGCAAATTCAAAAACGGCAAATCCTGTGTGTATATCAACAAGCTTTCAGATGTGAAGGAAGATGTCATCAAAGCTTTGGCCAAAGAATCCATCAGGTTCATTCAGGAAAAACACCCCTCTAAGTGACTTTGTCATTGGGCAGTTTATTTGGATCATTTATATTTAAAACAGATAACTTGCATTCAATGATGAATCATTTGATGTGTTCTTTATATTTGAATTAAATGCTGAAAAACTATCTGTCCCTGTTTTTTTTATCACTCTCTACATTGATGATGTTGGGCCACAGCATTTTGCCTCACCACCACCACGGACATGCTGAAGACTTTTTCCACAATCACCACTCACACCAAGGCGATGTCATAGGTTTTAATTCAGCTGATCATCATGGCCTATTGGATAATGTCTTTTCATTTGTTCCTCACGGACAAAGAGGAGTGGAATGCATCTCCTGTCCCAATATGGACGAGACATTTAACAAACAGTATTTTGATTTTCATGCTAGCGATTGTTCATATCTCAAAATCAGTTTATCTGCATTTGTTGTAAAAAAACAGTTTTTTGAACCTATTGAAGCTTCACTAATAGTTGGCTATTTTCCACCCGGTGGATTAAGAGCACCGCCGTTTTTTAGCTGATTTCATTGTGACCAACAATCCTGTTTGGATTCTCTTTGGCACACCATCTCCTATTCAAAATCTAAATTTAACATTTCCATGAAAAAGGCAAATACCCTTTTGGCTTGGCTGTTGGTTTTCGCTTTCAGTTGCGACCAAGCCCATGACCATAGCCACGATGAGGAAGAATCGATCCCGCCGGTGGCATTGACCTCCTATTCAGACAAAACCGAGCTTTTTGTAGACTTTCCTTACCTGATAGCCGGAAAACCCACAACCATGATGGTGCACCTGACCAGTCTCGGTGAAAGATTCCAACCTATTCAAGACGGAAAAATCAAAGTCACCCTTACTGTGGACGGGAAAAACATTTTGGCTGAAGCAAATAGTCAGGCAAGTACCGGTATCTATGAAGTGGAGATCAGCCCGGAATCAACTGGTGAAGGGAAACTCACCTTTGATGTCCAAACCGGTCAAAGTTCAGACCAATTTGTTTTTGAAAACATCGAAGTTTTCACTGACTTGGTAGCTGTGGTTAGAAACCAGAAAGAAGCAACATCCGCAAATGAAATCTCTTATTTGAAGCCTCAGGCTTGGAACATTGAGTTTGCAAATGAACCGGTACGCAGGGTTACCTTCAGGGAAATCCTCAAAACAAGCGGTCAGGTTCTTCCTGCACCAGGAGATGAAACGGTGATCACAGCCAATTCAGGGGGTGCGGTCCTTTTTGCAAGTAACAAAACGATCATTGGATCAAAGCTGAACGTCGGCGACCATCTTTTTACCATCACAGGCGGAAGCCTTGCACAGGGAAATCCCGATGTCTACTACAAAGAAACCAAAGCCAAATACGAATTGGCCAAAGCTGAATTTGAACGGGCTGAAATTTTGGTCAAGGACAAAATTATTTCGGAACGGGATTTTCTCAAGACCAAACTTGAGTATGACAATATGCAGTCTAGCTTTCAGGCAGTTTCCAAAAACTATTCCGCTTCCGGCCAAAAAGTAACCACAAATTCAAATGGTTTTCTCAAAAATCTCCTTGTTTCGGAAGGTCAATACGTGGAACCGGGGATGCCTTTGGCCTTGGTCAGCAAAAACAAAAAAATAGTCCTTCAGGCAAATGTCTCTCAAAAGTACTTCCAAAAATTACCTTCCATCAGCGCTGCCAATTTTAAAATCATCAGCGAAGAGACGGTTTTCGATACGGAAGACATGAACGGCAAGGTTATTTCCTTCGGAAAAAGCACTTCTGAAAACACGTCCTACATACCGATCTCTTTCGAAATAGACAACATTGGAAATATCATCCCGGGATCAGTGGCTGAGGTTTACCTGAAATCTTCCCCCATCCCGGATGCCTTGGTGATTCCTTCGGCTGCCTTGATGGAAGAGCTTGGAAATTTCTTTGTTTTTGTACAGACAGGTGGAGAAACTTTTGAAAAAAGAGAAATCAAATTGGGGGGCAATGACGGAAAACATGTACAGGTACTCTCAGGAGTGAAAGAAGGAGAAAGAGTCGTCACCAAAGGAGCATATGCCATCAAATTGGCAAGTGCCTCAGGAGCGATTCCGGAACATGGTCACTCCCATTGACCTTGAGTTGTTTTGTAGGGATACTACCCTATACTACTGATTTTCAATTTTATATATCGAGAAAAACATGCTCAACAGAATTTTAAAATTTTCACTTAACAACAGGCTTTTGGTCATTGTCGGGTTTGGTTTGTTATCACTTTTTGGGACATACATTGCCTTCAATATGGAGGTGGATGTTTTCCCTGACCTGACGGCGCCTACTGTGGTGGTCTTGACTGAAGCCCACGGCATGGCCCCGGAAGAGGTGGAGCGTCTTGTAACCTTTCCTATAGAAACTTCTGTCAACGGTGCAAGTAACGTCCGACGTGTGCGGAGTGCTTCATCGGGAGGCTTCTCTATTGTTTGGGTTGAATTCGAATGGGATACAGATATCTACCGGGCAAGACAAGTGGTCAACGAAAAATTAGCCACCATATCTGATAGGCTTCCTAACGGGGTAGGAACTCCCACTATGGCACCGCAATCTTCCATTATGGGAGAAATTATGTTTGTCGCTCTTTCTGCTGACAGCACCTCCATGATGGACTTGCGAACAATCGCTGATTGGATTATCCGGCCAAGGCTTTTGGCCACAGGTGGTGTGGCCCAGGTAATCGTTTATGGTGGAGATTTCAGGCAATACCAAATACAGGCCAATCCGCAAAGGATGAACTTTCACGGGGTCTCCCTTTCGGAACTTATTGCTGCTTCCGGAGAATCCAACGGTAACTCTTCAGGAGGATTTTTGAATGAGTATGGAAATGAATACATCATCAAGGGGATTGGAAGAACGAATAACGTAAGCGAAATCGGAAGGTCCATTATCAAAAAATCAAATGGACAGGTCATCAGGATCGAAGATGTCGCAGAAATCAAAATCGGAGCAGCACCAAAAATCGGCGATGCTTCCAATAACGGTAAGCCATCTGTGGTGCTCGCTGTTTCCAAACAACCAAGTGTCAATACTTTGGAATTGACCTCAAAAATCGATGAAGCCGTCTTTGACCTTCAAAAAACCTTGCCTGCAGACATTGTCATCAATACCAAAGTTTTCAGGCAGGCAGATTTTATCAACGCCTCCATCAGCAATATCCAAAGAACCCTGATGGAAGGAAGTGCCTTTGTGGTGATCGTTCTCTTTTTGTTTTTGATGAATTGGCGGGCAACGGTCATTTCCCTATTGGCGATTCCTATCTCTCTGCTTGTGGCAATTTTGACCTTAAAGTGGCTTGGTTTTACGATCAACACCATGAGTCTCGGAGGCATGGCGATCGCAATCGGTGATTTGGTAGACGATGCTATCATTGATGTGGAGAATGTTTTGAAAAGGCTGAAGGAAAATGCCAAGAAACCAAAAGCAGAAAGAACCAATCAGATTGAGGTTATTTTTAATGCCTCCTTTGAAATCCGTCAATCCATCATCAATGCTACATTTATCATCATTGTGGCATTTATTCCCCTCTTCTTTCTCTCAGGAATGGAAGGAAAGCTTTTAGCACCATTGGGCATCGCCTTTATCGTGGCGCTTTTTGCTTCCCTGATCATTGCCATCACATTGACACCGGTGCTGTGCAGCTATATGCTGACAAATGAAGAAAGGCTCGAAAAACAGGAGAAGGAAAGTTGGCTCGTGACCAAACTTCAAGTGTCCTATGTTACTTTTTTGGAGTTTGCTATGAAGTGGAAGAAGTCTTTTATCGGTTCGGCGCTGGGAATGTTGGTTTTGGCTATTTTGGCATTTACCCAATTGGGCAGAAGCTTTTTACCGGAATTTAATGAGGGGGCTTTGACTTTGGCTGTTGTATCATTACCGGGACTTTCATTGGAAGAAAGCAATAAAATCGGAAAAAGGGTTGAGGATATCCTTCTGACTATTCCTGAAATAATATCCACTACAAGAAGGACCGGCAGGGCGGAATTGGATGAACATGCCCAAGGCGTCAATTCTTCTGAAATTGAGGTTCCTTTTGAACTTGGGGAAAGAACTAGGTCGGAATTTTTGGCAGACTTAAGGGATAAACTTTCTGTTGTGAAGGAAGCCAATATTTCAATAGGTCAACCGATTTCACACAGAATCGACCACATGCTTTCGGGTACACGGGCAAACATTGCCATCAAAATATTTGGCTCGGACCTCAACAGGATGAATTCGCTGGGCAATCAGATCAAAAATGAAATCCAGGATATCGAAGGATTGGTAGACCTGAGTGTGGAACCACAGATCGAAATCCCCCAAATCCAGATCAAGGCCAAAAGAGAAATGTTGAGCCACTATGGGATTACCATCGGGCAGTTCAATGAATTTGTAGATGTAGGATTATCGGGTGAAAAAGTTTCTGATATCTACGAGGAAAACCGCTCCTTTGACCTGATTGTGAGGTTTGATCCACAAAGCAGGGGAAAAATGGAGGATATCATCAACACCCAGATTGATACCCATACGGGTGAAAAAATTCCGCTTCATTACGTGGCTGACATTGTATCCGCCAGTGGACCCAATACGATCAACAGGGAAAATGTCCAAAGAAAAACAGTCGTGTCTGCAAACGTATCGGGCCGTGATCAAAAATCGGTGGTCGACGAAGTGCGACAGAGGATAAACGACAACATCAATTTGCCCGAAGGATACCATGTCGAACTCGGTGGTCAATTTGAAGCTGAAGAAGAAGCCTCTTCTACCCTATTGATAGCTTCGATGTTCTCTTTATTGGTGATTTTTCTGATTCTTTTTCAGGAATTCAAAAATGCAAAAACAGCCTCAATCATTCTAATCAATCTGCCTCTTGCTTTGATAGGCGGGATTTTGAGTATCTATTTTACCAATGGAATACTGAGCATTCCTGCCATCATCGGGTTCATCACCTTATTTGGCATTGCTACCCGAAACGGCATTTTATTGGTCTCCCACTATGAAACTTTGAGCGAAGAAGGCTTGGACCTTTACCAAACGGTCATTCAAGGCTCCAAAGATAGATTGAGTCCTATTTTGATGACTGCCATTACAGCCGGACTTGCCTTGATCCCCTTGGCTTTGGCAAGTGACCTTCCGGGAAATGAAATCCAAAGTCCAATGGCAAAAGTCATTTTGGGGGGATTGACTACTTCCACTCTTTTAAATCTCATCATCGTGCCGATGGTGTACTATCTATCCAAAACAAAATCTGAGATAAAATGAAAAAAATAATCTATTCATTACTGCTGACTTCACTCGTTGCCTTTCCTGTTTTGGCACAAGTCAGTATGGAAGATATCTTGGCAGAAATTGAGAAAAACAACAAAACCCTGCAGGCCAACGCCCAAAATACGGAGGCCCAAAAACTGGGTTTCAAATCCAACAATCCACTCTACAATCCCAATGTGGAATACGATTTCATGTATGGCTTTCCATTGAATGCCGGAAATCAGACGGACTTTTTGGTCAATCAGGCTTTTGATTTTCCTACTTCTTACAGCAAAAGAAAGCAACTTTCTGAAGGAAGGGTTTCCCAATCCGATTTTCAATACAATGCCGGCAGGCAAGAAATCCTCTTTGAGGCGCAAAACACCTGCATAGAATTGATTTATAGAAACAAGCTGCATATTCAACTCCAAGAAAGGAAAGCATTTACCGAAAGCCTTTTAGCTAATTTTGAAAAAAGGCTCGATACCGGAGATGGCAATATCCTCGATGTCAATAAGGCTAGGCTTCAATTGATTGAGATCAACAAAGATTACCAGCTTAACCTGTCACAAGTAAACCAACTGACTCAGCGATTGACAGGACTCAACGGTGGGGCTGAAATCGCCTTCCCATCTACCGATTATCCCCTAGTGGCGGAAATGGAAGATTTTGAGGTGCTTTTCACGGAAATTCAGGCTAAAGACCCTACTTTAAAATTTATAGAAATGGATATCGCCTCGGCACAAAAACAGCTGGAACTTTCCAAAGCCCTTGCCCTTCCAAAACTGGAAGCAGGTTACCGCCACCAGGCAATTTTGGGACAGAGGTTCAATGGCTTCCATTTGGGGACAACCATTCCACTTTGGGAAAACAAATACAAAGTCAGGCAAAGTGAAGCCGAACTCTCCACTTCAGGCCTCAAAGTCCTTCAATACCAAAATGACAAATACTCCTCCTCTCGCCAGCTTTATGAAAAATACCTGAAACTTTCGACAACATTAAGAGAATACCAATCGGTGTTGGCAGCGCTCAACAGCAAAGACTATCTCGATAAAGCCTTGGCAGTAGGACATATATCTACGACAGAATATTTTCTGGAAAGCAATTACTATTACATGGCTTACAACAATTACCTTCAAACAGAATTTGAATACCATGCCACTGTTGCTGAGATTTTAAAATTCAGGTTGTAAACAAATTGGGTTCAGTTGAGACCTTTTATCATCCTTTGGGTGAAAATGGATCTTTATATTTTATCCTGATTGGTTTCTTGATAATCTGAAAAATCCATGAAGTGCAACAGCTATACCGCCTACAATTAAATAATCAACTTTGTGTTTTGAAAGCGAGGAGCAAATAGCCAATAAACTTTCCTTTAGGGTATCCTCCATATAAAATGAACGGCTTTATTGTTTTTTAACCTTTCTTATTTCTGCTATTAACTTTTCAAAATCAATTAGGTGTTTTATTGAAGATGGTTCAGCAATTTTCTTGTCTTCACTCGATTTTAATTCTTTAAATGATTTGAATTTTTTTACCGACTTCATTTTTAAGCTTTATAAATGTTACAACGATTCTATTTAACAAAATACTGCCATTTTTCAAAAAAAGCCTTGGCCGCAGGACAAATATCTACCATCGAATATTTTCTGGAAAGCAATTAGTATTACATGGCTTACTATAATTACCTTCAAACAGAATTTGAATACCATGCCACTGTTGCTGAGATTTTAAAATTCAGGTTGTAAAACTCTAATATATTTCCTTTAATTGTGTATGGTAAGTTTTAGAAAGTATAGCAATTGAATAAATTCCTCACCCCCAAATTCGCAGCAAACGGAATCCTGCTGATTACCTCAGCTACCTTGGTATTCCATTTTTTAATTCTATTCGGAATAATCCCATTTGAAAATACCTGGGGAGGAAGGTTGGAAAACAGAGAACAAATGTTTGTGTTTGAATCGATCTCCATTTTGGTGACACTTTTGGTAATGGGAGCTGTAGGAATTTCCTCAGGCTATTTGAATTGGAAAGTCAAACCTATTTTCCTCAAGGTTTTCTTCTACATCCTGATGGTTGTATTTGCCCTCAATACATTGGGAAATATTTTCGCAAACAATGACTTCGAAAAATTCTTTGCCACTCCTTTGACTTTGATATTGGCTATTTTCTGCTGGAGATTGGCTATTTCAACTTCTTATCCTTTGCCAAGCTGACTTTGTAGTCGTCAGGAGTACCTTTCATATTGACATTAACGAATCTCACCCGCCTATTGCCATCCCGGTAGACAATGGAATCTTCTTGGTCGGGATCAATTTCATCTTTGTTTTTGCCTGCAAAAAGTGACTTGAATCCAACGGAAGTGACCAATCCCAACGGGATTCTGATAAAATAATCCATATTCATGTCCAGGCTTTGTTTACCCGACAACTCAATGAATCCAAGACTTGAATTGATATTCATTCTGGGAATGAATAAGATTCCTTCTTTCAATTCAAAAGTATTTTTCAAGGTATCAAACCTGACATTATTGAGGTTTTTGTCAGAAAAGAAGGATGACATGGCACTGAGAGGTGCGAAATTTACCAAGCTCCCTTGATAGACGGTCAGGTCCATATCAGCCTCAGATTTGTCAATGATGGGCGTCAGGTCCGGATACACAAGGAATTTACTTTTGATGGTGCCACTGACTCTGCCATGTAAGTTTTCATTGATCAAATAATCTTGACCAAAGTTTTCAAATTTGAACAACAGTTTATCCAAATCAAGTTTCTTGGCTTCCATGGTACTGTGGAAATAGATATGTTTAGGATCACTTCCGTTAAAGTAGCCTTTGATTGCCAAGCTTCCGTCTGCCGCACGGAGCGAAAGTGTATCCAAATGGATATAGTGGTTTTTGGTGGTTCGTGCTACAGCATGAAAATCCTCCAACCAAAAATTATGGTAATTCAATTTACTTATTGCAGCCTCAAACGACATATCTGAAAACGGCAATTCAAACACATTAAAGGCTTCCTGATGGTTGGTATCTACATCGATCCCTTGAAAAGCCATTAATTCATCTAGGTTAAGCGCATTGGATTTCAGAGAAAAATAATTGGTCCTGACATGTAATGAATCAGGTTCTCCGAGGAAGTAACCTAATTTGAAGTTAAAATCGGATTCACCCATTCTACCACCAAAATCCTCCATCGTCAGGTAGTCATTTTCATAATGAAGCCTTCCTTTGAAATCATACAGCTGCAAAGGGTGGATTTTAAACTTGCCATCCAAACTCGAAAGATAAAAATCTGCTGATTTGAATTTACCATCGTAATGGAGGTCAAGGCTACCTTTCAGATTCAATTTGTCAATTTCCTCTTTTTGGTAATCCTTGGGCAAATAATTAACTCCGTTATAGCTTAGAAGATCGCTGATATTAAGATGATTGGAGACCAGGTCAAATTCAAACCTACTATCTCCTGTTGTGAATTCCTGAAACCATTTGTTGTAATTCAACACTTTTCCTGAAAAATGGAAATCGCTTTTATCAATTTCTCCGGAGAAATCCTTTACTTCCATCATCTCTTCATCAATGAGAATATCTGCGTGAAAATCATGAAAAGCATGGGGGTAATTTTTGAATTTGGCATGAAAATCCTCAATGAAAAACTCACCTTTTGGCAAATGTGTAAAATTTTTCAAATCAGCACCTGTAGATTCAAATGAAAGTGACATACTAAAATCAGTAATGACTTCTTGAAGGCTTGTATCCTCCGGAGTCAACTGACCCACGTCAATTGTTCGTGACATCGCTTTCAGTTCCGACCTGACAGCTTTATTTTGTCCATGTATCAAAGCCGGAAAATCATCAATCGACCCTGAAAGCTTGAAGTCTGAATCCTCAATTTTGAAAGAAAGATTTTCAAGTTTAAGATTCCCATTTTTCATGTATGCATACACATTGGCACTTTTTACAGAAAGGGGATAATCCTGCAATTTGAAATTTAGATTTTTGACGATCAACTCACTTTCAAGACTGTTTTTGATTGCAGTCAATCCTGTAGTGCCACTGTCTAAGCTTATCAACTCATCAAAATCCATATTTACGATCACCTGACCGCTAAAACCTTCCAAACCATCTACTTCAAAAAACTGCCCCAAAAACTCCAAATCCAAGTCGGCATTGAGGTTGACTTTCACATAAGGATCCTCAAAATTGCGGATGACCAATTTCCCTTCAAATTTTCCCTGATCAGGTTTTGCATGGAAATTCAAAAGCTGAAACTCTGAGGTCTTGAGGCTCCTTTCTGAACCATTGGTAAAAAATCCGGAAAACCTCAAATCATTGACCTTTCTGTTCCTGTCAGGGTTTACAAAATAGGCGTTGTCACATCCAAACTCAAATGCGATCTTAGGTACGTTGCCATTTCCAACTGTCCCATTGATACTGCCTTGGAAATAAACATCACCTTCATTTTGGTACTTTTTCAAAGCGGCCCCCGTCTCATTGGGTAAAAATGCTGCCAACAGGGAGAAATCCGGCTTTTCTCCTCCTACTTCCAAATCCAAAAATGTTTCCTCACCCAAAATGGCTTTTCCTGAAAGTGTCAGGTAAGCATCTTCCAAAGCTAATTTAGACCTGGTGATTGACACTTCACTTTTTGTTTTGTCATAATCAATTTCGATTTCTATTCCCAAATGCTTATTGGTAAAAAAGGATGGTTTCTCCCCAACCAAATAATCAAAAATCATTTTTGAGTTAAAATCAACTATGATGTGGTCCTCGATAATATTTATAGAAGCAAGACCTTTGGAAAGGTCCAATTGAACAGCACTCAGATCGGACAGGTCATTGTAGTTTACCTTAAATAAACTCAAGGAAATTCGGGAAAGGTTGATTTCCAATTCCTCATTTTCATTTTTTGCATTTGCCGAATCCAACCCAATCGCTTGAAGGAGATTGAGGTTTCCCTCTAAGTCTTTTTTCAAATCCAAAAAACCCTTTTCTAACTTGAGAGATTTGATATTATACTTCCCAACCAAAATATCCCAAATACTAAACCCTATATATAAGTCATTGACACTGAAAATCACTTCAGCGTTTTGCTTTTTCTCCTCATAGAAAACTACATTTTGAAGATCGATCGATACATATGGGAAATTAGCAAAAGGTGAAATCCGCGAATCCTTTACCTCCAATTTGCCATTAAATCCATCATTGAGTGAACCTATTGCAGTCTGGGTTAATTGCTTTTGATTTTGATAAAGCAAAAAAACCGACAAAGTGGGAACGATAGCAAAAATCAAAAAAACTATCAAAATTATGCCTAAAACAATCCTTTTATTCATTTTCAGAAATTAAAACCAACGATAATATAAACGCCAAAATCTCCTTTTTTGATTTGATGGTCAAAATAAATTATGTCTATCCGCTTTCTTGCAGGTAGCCAAACAATAATTTGTTGGACCCATTAAACACCCAGTGAACAGTGGACTGTCGGCTGTGGACGAGTATCCTCTTCGATACAACCTCCTGTAGCCCAATGCGCAACATTGCGGGTATTCATAAAATAAATTCCCCATTAATTGCCAAAATTACTTTTTCGGGTGAATAAGCTTGATACCTTTTGTTATTGTCAATCAAAAGTATAAATATTTCTGAATTGATTGCTACTAATTGACCTTCCCGGGTTCTCTGTTATTTTTTCCTTCACTGTTTTGTAGGGCATCCCCCATATCATTTCTTGCGATTTCAGCCAATTCATTGATTTTGGAAACGATAGTCGGATTTTGGGAAATTACATTTTCGGATTCGGATGGATCTGTGGGAATATGGTAAAGTTCCATTTCTTTCATCTCAATCATGTAATAATCAATCGGATTTCCATCATTTCGAAAAGCTTGCCCAGGTGCAATGCTTCTGTATTTGTGGGGGAAATAGAGTTTCCAGTCTCCCATGACTACGGCCTGAAGTTCATTTCTGTTGTAATAAATAAAGTAAGCATCCTGCTGTGAAGTTGCTTTTGCATCGCTCAGCATGGGGAAAATGCTTTTTCCGTCGATAGGCAACTTTGGCAATTCTGCTCCTGTAATCTGGGCTATGGTCGGTAAGATATCAATACTCATAGCGGGATTTTCCTGTACCAAATCGGCCGAAATCTGCCCTTTCCACTTCATGATGGCAGGTACTTTGACGCCCCCATCCCAAGATGTCCCCTTGCCTTCTTTGAGCGGACCTGCCGAACCGGAATGTCCTGAATAGGAAAGCCAAGGACCATTGTCTGACAAAAAGATGACCAGTGTATTTTCCTCCAATCCATTCTCTCTCAGGGCTTTCATCACTTCCCCTACTGACCAGTCAATCTCCATCACCACATCTCCATAAAGCCCTTTTGGGGATTTCCCTTTGAATTTATCAGAAACAAAAAGCGGTACATGGGGCATCGGATGCGCCAGATAAAGGAAAAAAGGATTCTCTTTATTTCGGCCGATAAAGTCAACAGCTTTCTCAGTAAACGTAGTTGTCAACATACTTTGGTCTGAAAAAAGCGTGTCCACAACTTTGTCATTTTGGTATAAAGGAAGCGGAGGATAGTAATTTTTTGACTGTGGATGATGGGGCCACATGTCATTGGAATAGGGAATTCCATAATATTCATCAAAGCCCTGATTGGTAGGCAAAAACTCAGGATGATGTCCCAAATGCCATTTCCCAAACATCCCTGTGTGATATCCCAAAGGTTTCAATATCTCGGCGATGGTAGTTTCCTCAGGATTCAAGCCATGCTTTGCAGTGTGGTCAAGCGCACCGTGTATCCCAAGCCTGTTGGCATATGTCCCGGTCAACAAAGCCGCTCTGGAAGCAGAACACACAGCTTGGGCCACGTAGAAATTGGTAAATTTGACACCTTCTTTTGCCATTTGGTCAAGATTAGGAGTAGGAATATCTGAACCATAGGTCCCCAAATCTCCATAACCCATATCATCTACAAAAATCAGAACAACATTGGGTTTATCGGACTCCGTAAATGGAATGTTAGAGTTTGCTTGGCTGGCAAATCTTGTAAAACAAATCAATACAAGTGTTAAAGTGATTTTATTGGCTGAAATCCGCATGGGTTAAGAGGTGTTTCGGGGAGAATGATAAATAGAGATTTGATTTTGTTCCAGTAGGAATGAATTAAAATCGGGAAGGTTTAAGAAAAAATTGAAATCCATAAAGTTTAATTCATCGAGTTCTATAACCTAACAGATTTCAAATTTTTTCCATTATATATCTCAACCCCAATCCTGTCAATATGATTTTTCAACTCCTGTTCCTGAATGCTGTGGTAGTTCAGCACATCAAATTTATATGGCATCCGGGTTTCTTCATTGAGCAGATAGCTAACGTGGCTAATGGTTTCAAAATCCAAATGCCGACCTTTTAGCGCGATATCCACATCACTTCCATTCTTGTAATTTCCTTTTGCTCTACTCCCAAAAACAATAGCTTTTTCTATTTTGGGAAATTTCTCCAAAACAGAAAGTATTTCTTCTAAGTCTCTTTCCAAAAGGCCAAACTCATTCATTTGATTTCTGCTTAAAACTAAGTTGTAATGCACTGATCACTGGAAACTGAGACTGCAAACTATTTATCTAATCTTTCCACCAACCAAATATAATCTTCCAAGAACTTCTCAATTGGCTTCTCAAAGGAAGGATCCAAAAGATCACCCTTCTCATCAAACTTCTTGTCCATCTGCGGTGTCACCAACAAAGTGGGAGAAACAATCCCAAATAGTGCGACCGATAATTGGACCAATTGCTGGGCAGCGCGCATCCCTCCCATCATTCCTGTTGATCCTGTAACGATTCCAAAGGCTTTTTGCTTGTAGATGGATTTGGAAAAATAATCCAGAAAATTCTTCATGACAGAAGAATAGCCCCCATTATATTCAGGAGAGACGATGATAAACCCATCTGCCTCATCCATTTTTGTAAACAGATTCAGGTATTCAGCAGGAACATCATCCTTTGATTGCCACACTTTTTGGATTGGTGGCATAAATGATGCTTTCATGTCAATCAAGTCGATATGGAGATTTCCCACCTTTTCCAACCTCTTTGATAAGTTCACGGCAATTCGATAGGAAATAGAACCATTCCTGGGGCTCCCCGAAATAATGACAATTTTCTTCATCAAAAACAGTTTAAAACATTGAAAATAAATAATTTAAAAACACTCCTATCAATCAATTGTCCAATAACCTTCTGTGGTAATTGACCTGTCCCAAATGGTAATTCAAATGACTCTGCAAGTGAATCATGAAATATTCGTAAGTCATTGTTTTGCCGAAAACCTCTAGTGGATAGTTGGAAGAAAAATTATCTTCCTCAAATTCAGAAACGGTAACATTGATAACCTGAATAGTCTCCAAAATCTGTTTTACTAAATTGGCTTTTGGTAAATTCTTCAATGAAAATTCCGCCTCTCTGTTTCTGATATATCCGGTATTTCCTATTACAGCACCTATAAAATGCTTAAGATTACCGACTAGGTGAAGAACCAAGGTTCCGGCAGAATTGCTGATATCGCCAGAAACTTTCCAGATATTCTCCTCCAGTCTATAAGCCTCCAATTCGGAAATGAGTTTATTCAAATCCCTTTCAAACAGTAGAATCAACACGTCTTTCATACCCTAATCTCCAAATGTAATTCCGAGATCTTTTGCTCCTTTGACAATAAAACTGTCTTTTCTTACAAAATTATAATCTCTAGTTGCTTCTTCTAAGGGTACAGCTATGAAATCGTTGTTTTGAAAAGCAACCATTTTGCCAAATTCACCATTGGCAACCATTTCAAAAGCTTTTACACCAAAAAGGGAGGCCAAAACCCTGTCAAATGCTGAAGGTGTTCCTCCCCTTTGGACGTGTCCTAATACCGTTTCCCTGATTTCGGCAGTGATACCGGCATCTTTGAGCTGTTGGGTCAACTGATAGGCCACCCCTCCCAATCTCACATGTCGCGAACCTTCATCTCCGGCATGTGATACTATAGTTCCTTCTTTTGCTTTTGCCCCTTCGGCAATAACTATAATGACAAATCCTCTTCCTTTATCATATCGGGATTGGATTTTTTCCACCAATTTCTTGATATCATACGGAATCTCCGGAATCAGACAAATCTCTGCCCCACCCGAAATAGCCGTATGCAAAGCAATCCAACCGGCATCCCTTCCCATGACCTCCATGATCATCACCCGATGATGGCTTTCCGCTGTTGTCACCAACTTATCCAAACTATCGGAAGCAATCTGCACAGCCGTCTGAAAACCAAAGGTCATATCAGTGGCAGAAAGGTCATTGTCGATGGTTTTAGGAACCCCCACTATGTTGAGCCCATGATTGAAAAGTGCCTGGGAAATCTTCTGTGAACCATCACCCCCGATATTGATAACAGCATCAAAACCAAGCTCTTGGATTCGTTCAGCCAAAACATTGGTCCTGTCCACAAATTTGACATTGCCGTGTTCATCTTTGACCGGAAAATGCAAAGGATCAGCTTTATTGGTGGTTTTCAGGATGGTGCCACCCTTCACATGGATTCCTGCAACTTTCCTTTTTGTGAGTTTGATTATTTCGGGAGGATCAGAATACACGCCGTTAAAAGCCTCCCTACTTCCATATACTTCCCAATCTTTTTCTTTCTTGGCTCTTTTGCAGATCCCTCTGATCACTGCATTCAACCCGGGGCAATCTCCCCCTCCGGTAGCTATCAAAAGTTTTTTCATATTACATTAAAATGCTTAACAAGTCAGATGCAACTTACGAAATTACATTCTTAATTCAGGAATACACATTAAGTAATTCTTTCCACAGAAAAAAGAAAGCCGCCAAACCCGATAGTTTTTTTATACATTTAATACGGTAATTATTTTGTATTTATTCTAACCTAGCAATATGCAAACCGATATCAAAATTGCCGTACTCATCGATGCTGACAATGTTCCGGCGGGACAAGTCAAGGAAATGATGGAAGAAATAGCCAAATATGGCAATCCTACCATAAAGCGGATCTATGGAGACTGGACCAAACCTCAATTGGGAAAATGGAAAAATGTCCTGCTCGAAAATGCCATCAATCCGATGCAACAGTATGGCTATACCTCAGGAAAAAACGCCACAGATTCTGCCATGATCATCGATGCGATGGATATACTTTATTCGGAAAAAGTCAATGGCTTTTGCATTGTATCGAGTGACAGCGACTTTACCAAATTGGCCACAAGACTGAGAGAAGCCGGAATGATGGTCATCGGGATGGGAGAAAAGAAAACCCCCGATCCTTTCATTGTTGCCTGTGACAAATTTATTTATTTGGAAATCCTTCAAAAACAAACAGAAGAACCCATTGACCAAAAAGACAAAACAACCCCCGCACCTCAGGTAGACAAGATCAATGCAAAAATCATCAGACTGATAGCTGCCACCATCTCGGATTTGGCGGATGATGAAGGATGGGCGTTTTTGGGCGATGTGGGAAATTTGCTACAGAAAAAACAGCCCAACTTCGATGCAAGAAACTACGGATTCCAAAAACTCACTCCTCTGATCAAATCCATTCCTGCATTTGAAATCGACCACCGTGAAAACATCAAAGGAAAGACAAAGCTGATTTATGTAAGAAATAAGTCCTGATAGATTAAATTTGCGAACCAAAATCCAACAGAAAGATGTTGGGGCTTTATGTGAAACCTCATGGACCTTGAACCCATGAATAATTTCAAAACAATGGAAAACAAACAAAGGGTAGTCGTCGGACTATCAGGCGGGGTGGATTCATCCGTCGCTGCATACCTCCTCAAAGAACAAGGCTACGAAGTCATAGGCATGTTTATGAAAAACTGGCATGATGAATCTGTCACCATTTCCAACGAATGCCCTTGGATGGAAGACAGCACAGACGCCATGCTTGTGGCCCAAAAGTTGGGCATTCCTTTTCAAGCAATCGACCTCAGCGAAGAATACAAAGACCGGATTGTAGATTATATGTTTGCCGAATATGAAGCGGGCAGAACTCCGAATCCCGACATCCTTTGCAACAGAGAAATCAAATTCGACATTTTTCTAAAAGCCGCCCAAAAGCTCAAAGCAGATTTTGTGGCAACAGGACATTATTGTCAAAAAGATGATATCATCGTAGATAAGAAGCCGGTTTACCGCTTGCTTGCAGGTGCTGACAATGGCAAAGACCAAAGTTACTTCCTCTGCCAACTCAATCAGGAACAGCTTTCAAAAGCTTTGTTTCCAATCGGACATCTTCAAAAATCAGAAGTCAGGAAAATTGCCAAGGAACAAAACTTGATCACTGCTGACAAAAAAGACAGTCAGGGTCTCTGCTTTATAGGAAAAGTACGTCTCCCCGACTTTTTGCAGCAACAGCTCCAACCTAAAAAAGGAGCTATTGTAGTGATTCCGGAAGATCTTCCCATTTACAGTTATAAAAGAATCCCTGCAGGAATTGCGCAGGAAGAATTTGATTTGGAGACCTTGGAGTCTATTTGTCTCCCCATCAAATACCACCCTGAACAGGGAAAGAAAATCGGCGACCATAACGGTGCACATTATTTTACCGTGGGACAAAGAAAAGGACTCCAGGTGGGAGGAACAGGAAAGCCTCTTTTTGTGATCGCAACGGATACCAAGTCAAATGTAATCTACACAGGACTTGGCGAAGACCATCCGGGATTAAACAGATTTGGACTTTTTGTACCAAAAAAAGACATCCATTGGATCCGGGAAGACTTAAAAATGGAAGTTGGCGAAACTAGGAGATACTTTTCAAGGATTAGATACAGACAGCCGCTTTCATGGGCGACCTATTTGATGAAGGAAAATGGGTTGTACATCCTATTTGACGAGGCACAACGTGGAGTTGCCTCCGGACAGTTTGTAGCTTGGTATGATGGTAATGAAAGTATTGGTTCGGGGGTGATATTTTGAATTCCAATTGAAAAAAAAATCAAAAACCCTCTGAATCAAATAGTCACGAAAATGCCACTCAATTATCACGGAGTGGCTTTTTTGTGGGCCCACTTGGAATCGCCCCGATAGCTATCGCTGGGCAATCACCTACTGCCCCGAAAGCTTCCAGAGGAGTCAGTTGCTCGTAAATTTTGTTCGTAATTTACTCACCAGTTCGGGATATGATTTAAGGTTTTGGATATAAATTTTGGACTTCATTTTTTTGATATGGATTTCGATTTTCCTTGCCTGTGAGAAATCATTTCATTGGATAAAGTGAAACATTTCCCAATCCTCTGCCTTTTGAATGAAATTTAGATTTCCATATTTTTTTTGGATATGTTTTTCATTTCTTTCCTCTATGGATAGAGTGGTTACACCAGTGTAGAACTTACCAAGACTTTTCAAATAAAGAATGTAAACAAAAAAACTATCTATTTTAAAAAACTAAAAAACCGCTTAGAAATCTAAGCGGTTTTGTGGGCCCACTTGGAATCGAACCAAGCACCTACTGATTATGAGTCAGTTGCTCTAACCGAATGAGCTATAGGCCCAAAATCTGCATGCGTTTTTTGAAAACTACCTTGCAAATGGGAGTGCAATGTTACATATTTGGTTTTAATTTTACAACCTGAGTGCAAATGAAAAAACTTGAGAGTATCGATTTTTTGATCTTCGATTTAGGCAATGTAATCATTGATATTGATTATAGTTTCAGTATCAATGAGTTGAAAAAAATCCTTCCTGAAGCCAAACATCCATTGACAGATAGATTTTTTCCCTCCACTTTTCACAAAGATTATGAGAAAGGTTTGATCAGTTCATCCCAATTCAGAAACGAAGTCAGAAATCTTTATCAGGAAGAGTGGACCGATGCACAAATTGACCATGCCTGGAACAGTCTTCTACAAAATATACCATTAGAGAGAATTGAGCTGTTGAAAAAACTAAGGATGGATTTTGGGACGGCTGTTCTAAGTAACACCAATGAAATACACATCGAGAAGTTTGATGAACTTCTTGTAAACCAAACAGGTGAAAAATCAATTTATGATCTTTGTGACAGGATATTTTTGAGCCATCAAATGGGTTTGGCCAAACCTGATGAGGCTATTTATAAAGCAGTATTGAACGAAATCCAAATTGACCCGGAGAGGGTTCTGTTTTTTGATGATTTATACACAAACTTAGAAGGTGCAAAAAGAGTTGGGCTACAAACGTACCACATCACCCACGAAAGAGCATTAATCCAATTCTTTGAGAATGTATACTAAAAAAGAATACCTGATCCATATTTCACTTTTTGTCCTGACACTTGTCACCACCACTTTGGCCGGCGCAGAATGGTTATTTGGCAAATCAATATTAGCGGATGGGGAATATGCTTTGACCTGGGAGTATTTCTTCAAATCACTTCATTTCTCGGTGCCGTTTATTGGAATTTTACTTGTTCACGAATTGGGGCATTTGTTCACCTCATTACACTACAAAGTAAAAACCTCCATGCCGTTTTTTATTCCAGGTTGGTTGGGTTTTCTGGGTTCGCCTTCGATCGGTACTTTCGGGGCCATTATCAAATTGAAAAGCTATATCAACAGCCGTAAAAAGTATTTTGACATTGGCGTGGCAGGTCCGCTTGCAGGATTTATAATCGCTTTTGGTGTACTTTGGTATGGATTTACCCATCTTCCGGATGCAGATTATATTTATAAGATCCATCCCGAATACCTTGATCCAGACTTCAAGGGACACAGTGCCGAAGAAGGATATCTTAATATTGAGATGGGATATAACCTTTTATTTTTTGGAATGGAAAAGTTTCTTGCAGAACCGGAGAAAATGCCCAACATGTCAGAAATCATCCATTTTCCTTACATATTTGCCGGGTACTTAGCTTTGTTTTTTACAGCTTTGAACCTTCTTCCTATCGGACAATTGGATGGAGGCCATGTGGTTTTCGGTCTTTTCCCAAAGCATCACAAACAGATATCATTGGTTTTTTATATTGCATTTGTTTTCTATGCGGGGCTCGGTTCTATCAATCCCTATCAAAGTATTGACAGGCTTTTAATCAATATTCCCCTATATATAGGATTTCTTTATTTCTGCTTTAGCAGGTCAAGAATAATGGATACGCAGACAAAGTGGATGGTGATTTTGGTAATTGCTTCCGTTCAGTATGCACTTGTTTATGTCTTCCCAACATTACAGGGATATAGCGGATGGTTGCTTTTTGCTTTCCTTTTGGGAAGGGTGATGGGACTAGAGCATCCGGAGGTTTCAGGCTTAAAGCAATTGGATAGAACCAGAAAAATCCTCGGCTGGATCAGCATCATCATCTTTTTGCTTTGCTTTACCCCGCAGCCATTTCAGATCAGTTGAAATTCAAAAAATTACTTGATTTCTTTTTTGAGAGGATAAAAAATCACTTTTTCATTCAGTAAATTTGAAATTCATCCGTCCATATGATCTCAGCCTCTTTACCATCAGGTATTGCTTCCAAAAAATCAATAAAAGGTTTTGCCATGGCCTTGGCTGCCGCGGTATTTTGGGGAGTATCGGGTACCTGTGCGCAATACCTATTTGAACAAAAAGGAATCAATCCTGCTTGGCTCGTCTGTTGGAGATTGCTGTTGGCGGGGATAATTCTGATGACATTTACCATCACCCGCAAAAACTCCGATGCTTTCAAGATTTGGAAAAATCCCAAAGATGCCTTAAAATTATTGTTCTTCAGCATTTTTGGTATGGTCGCCGTCCAATACACTTATTTCTACAGCATCAACCTTTCCAATGCCGCCACAGCAACAGTTTTGCAATATATTGGTCCTTTGATTGTAGTGGCGTTCTATGCTATACACCACAGGAGATGGCCTATTTTGGTAGAGTATGCTTCTTTAGCATTTGCGCTGACAGGTACTTTCCTGCTTGTCACCCATGGAAGTTTCCAACAGCTTGTAATCTCCGAAAAAGCCCTTTTTTGGGGAATCCTCTCTGCATTTTCATTGGCCTTCTACACCATCCAACCTGTTCGTTTACTTAGAAAATATTCCGCAGCCACGGTGACCGGTTGGGGAATGCTGATCGGGGGAATCGCATTCTCTTTTATCAGTAAGCCTTGGGATTTTCATGGAACTTGGGATGCCGGCACTTGGACTGCCTTTGCCTACATCGTATTGTTTGGAAGTGTTATCGCCTTTTACTTTTTCCTTACTTCAGTGACCATTGTAGGTGCTCAAACAGCAAGTTTACTCTGTTCGGTAGAACCGCTGTCGGCCGCCGCAGTTGCAGTGATATGGCTTAACGTCTCTTTTGGTGCAATGGATTGGTTGGGAACACTCTTTATCCTGATCACCATATTTTTACTGACATTGGGAACAAAGCAAAAATCCTAGAAAAAATGCCAACGGAATGAATCAAACCGTTGGCATTACACAGTTCCTGTCGGATTTTAGAGATTAACATTCTTTTTAATCTGACTTTCCCTATATTTTATATAAGGCTTAATTATTTTTTCCCATTTCTGAATCAATGGCAATTCACCCAAATTGTCAGAAAATAATTCTGAGTCATAAAACTCCAACATTCTTGTTGCTGTCTTTTCTCCATAAATTTCAATTTTTAATATCAGGCTGTCAAGGACATGCAAAGCCTTCCCCTCCACGTTGAGAGGCCTTTCCATTTTGAG
The DNA here is from genome assembly GCF_022538055.1 of Cognataquiflexum nitidum. Classification (GTDB taxonomy): domain Bacteria; phylum Bacteroidota; class Bacteroidia; order Cytophagales; family Cyclobacteriaceae; genus Cognataquiflexum; species Cognataquiflexum nitidum. The sequence goes on from NZ_JAKZAM010000013.1 coordinate 137,346, forward strand.
TAGCTTCACATCAGTAACTTTATCGAGGTCGATTTTGTGAATGGTATTTTCGGTTCCAAATTTCACATAAACCAAAATTTTTCTAGCCGAATCCATCCCTATAAAGTACATGTCTCTCCAATCATCGGTTTGGTCAAACTTAAGGTAATAATTGGTTTCAAGCTGCTCCAAAAACAGCTTTTGAGATTTGATTTTTTTGGATTGTTTCCTTTTAAAAATTATAAAAGGAATTGAAAATAAGATGATAAGGACCATGGAAATAACCAAGGACACAGGTTCTATGTCAAACATGTTGTTGATTTTTTATAGTTTATGATAAAGTATAATACAGACAGATATGATTTGAATCAATTACAAATCAGAAAGTCCGTTTGAAGAGATTTCAATACTCCAAGAGAATGAAATGCTTGTTTAAAAAAATGATTACCAGAAATAATGGAAAGGATAAAGAAAAATATGGATGCTAAAAAACAGGTTACCCCTTTCCAGCCAATTGACTTTTAAGGAATCGTTTTCAACATGTGCAAGCCAAAAATCAAAAGGCACATTGGTAAGGTCAAACACCGTGTCCAAAATTTTAAATCCAGGAACATGGATATTGCAAGAAGAAAATTGAAGGCCCTGGTCAAATTCAGGAATCAAATCCGAATACGAAATTATCTTGTTTTTTTCTGTTCCAATTTCTTGGCCAGATTCAAAAAAATAAGTTCCACCTATACCGGTAAACCCGATAAGGCCAATCAAAAAGAAGGAAAGAAATTTTGTAAGCCGGATTTTCATAAAATCCTATGAATTGAATCAAAATGAGTGATTTCTATTTTGACAACACAAATAACCTGCAAATTTTTCGCATAAAAAAATAAATCATTTCGGAAAAGAAACTTCCCCTAAATACCCCATATCTTTCGACAAAATTCAAATCTTATGATATTATCCATTGTCTTATTATTGATTGGATTTGTGGTCTTGATCTTCGGTGCGGACAAACTTGTCGACGCAGCCTCTGGGCTTGCCGCTAATTTTGGGATTCCCAATATTGTTATCGGATTGACAGTGGTGGCATTTGGTACCTCAGCCCCTGAACTCGTGGTCAACGTTTTTGCCGCGGCAAGCGGTTCCTCAGAAATGGTCATGGGTAATGTGTTGGGAAGTAACATTTTCAATGTTTTAGGGATTCTGGGAATTTCTGCCATCGTCTACCCTTTGACCGTCAAATCCAATACCACTTGGATCGAAATTCCGCTCAGCTTCTTGGCTGCATTGGTAGTATTGATTGTTGCCAATGATTTCTTATTCAATGATGGAGCTAAAAATCTGATTTCATTTGGAGATGGAATAATCCTGCTCTTGTTTTTCAGTATTTTTCTTGTCTATAATATCATGGTTTCCAAGCAGCCGGGAGGCCTGACGGAATCTCTGGAAATAAGCAAATTCACCACGGGAAGCGCTATACTTTGGATTATCATCGGTCTTGCAGGTCTTGTTTTGGGTGGAAAACTGATCGTAGACAATGCTGTATCTCTTGCAGTGGAATTTGGTTTGTCACAAAGATTGATCGGTCTGACCATTGTATCCATCGGAACTTCTCTACCTGAACTCGCTACTTCTATAGCCGCAGTAAGAAAAAAGAAAGTGGACATAGCCATCGGAAATGTTGTGGGATCGAATATTTTCAACATATTTTTTGTGTTGGGTATATCCTCTATAGTGAATCCAGTGGCCATCTCCGAACCAAACTTCATTGACATCTATATGAATATCCTGGCAGGCTTGCTGTTGTTTCTCTTTCTATTTACAGGCAAAGGAAGAAAACTCGAAAGATGGGAAGGTGGCGTCATGTTGGGATTATACGTTGTGTACTTGACAGCATTGATTATGGAATGGTAAATTGATTTCCGGTAAAAAGGGTTTGTTGATGGAAATAGGAATTGACAGTTTTGCAGCGGCAGCGATCGGTGAAGGTGCGGATCAGACTAAGAACAGTATGCAGGCTTTGGCTGAATTGCTCGAAAGGATCCAACTTGCCGATCAAGTGGGATTGGATGTTTTTGGAATCGGCGAACACCATAGAAAGGAGTTTCTGGACTCTGCCCCTGCCATGATTCTGGCTGCAGCGGCTGCACAAACAAAAAACATCAAACTTACCAGTGCTGTCACGGTACTCAGTGCGGCAGATCCGGTCCTGGTATTTCAAAATTTTGCCACACTAGACCTGATTTCAAAGGGTCGGGCTGAAATGGTCGTAGGCAGGGGTTCTTTCACAGAGGCTTTTCCTCTTTTTGGACTAAATCTTAAAGATTATGATGCGCTCTTTTCAGAAAAACTTGACCTCCTTCTCAAAATCAGAGACAATGAATTTGTGACTTGGTCAGGAAAATTCAGACCTGCTTTGCATCAACAAGCTATCTATCCAAGACCATTACAAGACCCATTTCCTGTTTGGTTGGGTGTTGGCGGTACACCAGAATCATTTGTCAGGGCCGGAACTTTGGGCTTGCCATTGATGGTCGCAGTGATTGGTGGGGAGACGCACCGGTTCAGTCCACTGGTTGATTTATATCGCGAAGCCGGACGAAGAGCCGGATATGGCCCCGAAAAACTTAAAGTCGGTCTCCATTCCTTGGGTTATGTCTCAGATAGCACAGAAAAAGCTGTTGCAGAATATTACCCCGGCTATGCAGTGACCTTCACGAGAATAGGAAAAGAACGTGGTTGGCCGCCAGTGACTTTTAGCAGGTTTGAAGCCCAAAGGGGAGAAAGAGGCGCATACTTAGTAGGCAATCCTGAGGAAGTGGCCGAAAAAATCCTTCGCCACAGTGAATCCCTGGGTGGCTTGTCCAGGCTTTCTTTCCAAATGGACAACGCCAACCTTACCCATGCACAATTGCTCAAAGCCATCGAGATTATCGGAACAAAGGTGAAGCCAATGGTTAACAGTTGATTGATTTCTAATCGGAGTAAAGGCTTAAAAGAAATATCATATCTTCATTGAAATAACTTTAGGTAAATTTCTGATATGAGTATCCGTAAGGTTACATGCTGAACTTGACGACACTTTTTCGGATACGGATACTTGTTAACAAAACCTATGCTAATAGTTCTACTGCCATTATTTTCCTGGCTACATGGAACAAGGTGGATACACATAATTTTTGATTTGTCTTTTTAAAAAATTTAAGCATTTATTTCAAGCTCAAACAGTAAAATCCATAATTAAAAGTAATCAGGGTATAAATTATTCTTTCATAGAATTGCGAGCTTTACCTATTCTGTACATTGAAAAAGGCGAAAGCATATGAAAAAGGAAATTGATTTAGAAAATTTAGAACAAAATACGATCCCTTCAGGATCGGTATTTGGTACATTCAAGAACCATGTTGATTCAAAGGAAACTATTTCCCTGATCCTAGATCGTGGATATAAAATTGACGAAATCGAAATCAATCCCCCAGATATGGGAACTCTAATTCCCAACCCAAGCAAAAATCATCATCCTTCCGGGAATGAATTTATGAATGAAACATTGAAAGGGCTAAAATTTGGCGCTATTTTCGGACTTATCTCCTCTATTGTTATAGTGGGTTTGGTATTGCTCACATCCGAAAAAAATGAAAACTCCAGTATTCTATTTTCTTTTTCCTCAGGAATAATAGTAGGAATAATTTGGGGAAGTATGTTGGGCTTTTTTATCGGCCCTCATTTACCTAAATCCATTTGGAGAATTTTCTCAAAATCTCCTTTAGACAATACTGTTACTGTCAGTTTTGAAGCCCACAACATGGTTGACGCCTTATATTTTTCCAAAAAGGGGAGACTTAAAATAGTCCAATAAGTCAACATAGACTCTATTAGGATATTATATTTGATCTCTTTCCCGGATATTAGAGTTTGGGGCAGAACAGGTATATGTAGGAAGATTCACCAAAATTTACAAATTTACCTCCATCCCAACCTATCACAAACCAAAGAAAATCTTTCCAACCGATCACCCGGACAAACCTTTCCCTGTCTTCCATAGCAAATCCTTCAAAACAGGTAAAAAAAATTCTGACTAAAAAAACAGTAAGTAGGATATTTTTCTTTTTTATCAATCAGGAATATACGACAGGAACCTTATGGACATAATCGGTATGCTCTAAAATATCAACCAAGAAGCTTGCGGTAGCTTTGCGGGAGATGGTCAGGGAGGGCCTCCGGCCATGATCCAAAATCACCTTGGCTTCTTTTGGTTTTTGGCCGTTGGTGAGTCCGACCGGCCGGACAATGGTCCAATCCAAACCCGAATTACGGACCAAAGCCTCCTGTCTCTCATGCTCGAGGTAAGCAACAGACAGGTTGCTGTTATCAATCAGCCATGCAAACCATCCCGGAATATATGGCCTGCTGTCCCCCACTCCCCATGCAGAGGTAAAAATGAGTCTTTTGATGTCCTGCTCATAACATACTTTGATGAGGGTTTTCATCGTCATGGACAAAAAATCCTCAGGTGTCCGTAAAGGTGACCAAGGAAAATCCGATTTGCGTGAAATGTTCAGACAACTGATCACCGCCTGACAGTTTTCCATCGCTAAATTCAAATCCCTCGGTATTCTGGTATCTCCTTCAAATACCTGAAGTCTCGGATCCTCCAACTGAATTTTCTTACCCACCCTGACCAAGGCATTGACATGATACCCTTTTTCCAATGCCCGTTGCAGCACTTCATTGCCTGTACGCCCTGTAGCACCTAATAATAAAATCCTCTTGATTGGTTCCATGAATTAAAAAACAGAAAAAAGCTCCATTTAAGTAGATACTTTTTACTTGTAAAAAGTTGCATGGATTTTTGAATAAATTTGATGGCCGACTTCTAAAAACTTTGACACAGGATTCTGCTTTTTTTAATTTACTGACAATACTCCCAACTGATAATTCAAAATCACCTCCTGGAAGAATAGCGTGTACAAAGCTTGGACATAATCCGATTGCCCGGCAACAAGCTGTTGGTTAGCAGTGGCAAGGTCGACAAAGTTGCTTACCCCAAGCCTGAAACGCTCAGAAATGGCTTTCTGCGCTTCTTCCGCCGCAGTAAGTTGTAGCTTGGTGGCTTCTTCCCTTTTGATACTGGCTTTGTAATTTTCGTAAGCCAATTTGATTTCCTGAGAAATCCTTCTCTCCAAAGCCGTTTTTTCAAGCTGTTGGTTGTGGTACTGCACCTTGCTACGGGTGACAGTGAGCTTGTTGTTGAAATTATTGAAAATCGGAATATTCAGCGACAAGCCGATTGTCTGCTGTGGATAGACCTGCCAAAGCTGTTCAGAAATACTCCTATCATCCAATGAAGTAAAGAAGGTACTGTAATTGAAAAAAGCATTGACCTGCGGATACATGAATGACCTGGAAACGGCTAGGAGTTTTTTATTGCCGGATTCAAGCAGTTGCTGCTGTTTAAAGTCTTTTCTGTTTGCCAAAGCAATGGTATATATTTCTTCTACAGACATGTTCAGGTATTCACTCTGTCCGGGGCTAAGGCTGACGGCCTCAAGTTCAGGGATGACATTTGGTCCTAGTTGGAGTGTCTCTGCCAAAGTCCAGGCATCAGTTTCCCACTGGATCTTGGCGTTCAGGGCCACGGTTTCCAACCTTGCCACTTCTGATTGCTGGTTATATTGGTCAGACAATGTCCTCAATCCAGCCTCGACAAAGCCTTCTATCTGCTCGAGCTGCTTCTTTTGATTTTCAAGATTTTCCAAGGCGATTCTGTATAACTCCTGATCCAACAATACCTGCAGGTATTGCCTGCCGATGTTAAACATGACTTCCTGTGCAGACCTTTCGAGGCTGTTTTCACCAGCTTCCTCGAAGAATCTCGTTGCTTGGGTATTGTTGATTCTCCTGCCGCCATTGTAAATCGGCATGGCGGTATTGAGGTTAGAGGTTATGATGTTGTTGGACACATTGGTCACGATCAATTGGTCCTCGACTTGTTGGTATTGTTGGCCGGTTTGTCTGAATCCACTGTTGCCAATATTAAGGTTGGGAAGATGGGCGAGCTGTGCGGCCTGTTTTTCCCTTTTCAACACGTCCTGTTCGTTTGTACGCTGTTTGTACGCGAGATTTTGCTGCAAACCGATGTTGACCGCTTCCCGGAAATTGAGTTTCAGGGTATCTTGCGCTTTCAATTTGGAAATGAAAGCCATCAAAATCAAAGCGGTAATGAGTATCTTATTCATATTATATGGCAATGTCTTTGTCAATTTTTCCGTCCAACATTTCGATCAGGCGTGTTCCGTAATCTGCATTTTCGCGCGCATGAGTGGCTTGGATGATGGTAGTTCCTTCTTTGCTTAGTTCCTTGAAAACTTCCATGATCTCTTTTGCCTGTGCGGAATGAAGGTTTCCCGTAGGTTCATCGGCCAACAAAACCCTTGGCCGCCCTGCGATCGCCCTTGCAATACCGACCAACTGCTGCTGACCACCTGAAAGCTGTTCAGGGAACAGGTCCTTCTTGGCAACCATATTGAACCTATCCAAAAGATCAGCGATGATGCTCTTCCGCTCCCCGCCTGACACATTTCTGTAAAGCAAAGGGGTTTCGATATTTTCATACACCGTCAGTTCATCGATCAGGTGGTAGGCCTGAAATATGTATCCAAACTCAGACTTGTGCAAAGCAGACCTTTCCTTGGATTTCATGTTATTGATAGACTTCCCATCAAAAGAATATTTTCCTTCATAATCCTCATCCAACAATCCGATGATGTTGAGCAAAGTTGATTTGCCCACACCTGAGGGTCCCATGAGGGTGAGAAATTCCCCCTGCTCGATGGTCAGGTCAATTCCTTTCAATATAAAAACCCGCTGAAATCGCGATTCGATGAATTTGTCAATTTGGTTAAGCTGAATCATTTTATAGACGTGAGATTTGAGATTTGAGACTTGAGACTTAAGACATAATTCCCCAAAGCAACCGGGGTAAGACTTAGATTTTGTGGTTTTTGACCGATGACCAATGAATTAAGCATCGCACATCCGACATCTGACATCGGTCATTTTAACCATCCCAATCCTATGCCATAAAAAAAGCCCAATATTGTTCGAATAAGGGCGTTTTTTGAGGGGATTCGGTTATAAGTATCGAACATTTTTGTTCGCCTGCGGACGATAAGGAGTCTTCCACGTCAACCTGCGATATCTGGGAGAGAATATTAAACCACAAAAGAGACAAAGAAAACAAAGGATTAAAGGAATTGCGCCCTTTGCGAAAATTTACCGTCCATTGCGGTATAGAAATAGTGTAT
>NZ_JAKZAM010000014.1 GCF_022538055.1 Cognataquiflexum nitidum
TCTGATTCACGCATTTTGTCCGTGTATAGGTTTACAATTTTGAATTAAATTGTGTCAACCTATTTCAGTACATGACCTCCTGAAGGAGGCACAGCCTGTCCCGTTTTCTACGGGAACTGAAGGATCTCATTTTCTTCCGGTGAGACTCTTCGCTCACTACCAATGACGTGAATATCCGGGTCGTCGCACTGAACGTAGTGAAGTGTCTCTTTTAAGAGATGCTTCACCTCCGCAAGCTCCGGTTCAGCATGACGTAACACCAACCGTTATTCCATTTCTGAACATTTCCCAAATGTTAAAGGCTCCGAGTGCTGGCCACGACAAAGCTTAAATTGGTAGGGACGCTATCCTTCATCCTTCCTTACTTCCCATCATCCTTACTTCCATACTTCCTACCTTCCTACCTCAAAACGACTTCACAATCTCCACAAAATCCCTAGACTTCAGCGAAGCACCACCGATCAATCCTCCATCCACATCAGGCTTGGAGAAAAGGTCTTTCGCATTGCCGGGATTTGCCGAACCGCCATAGAGGATAGAAATATTGTCTGCCAATTCTTTGCCGAATTTGCTCGCCAAGTGACTTCTCAAAGCCGCATGCATTTCCTGTGCCTGATCAGAAGAAGCAGTCCTTCCTGTTCCGATGGCCCAGATTGGTTCGTAAGCAATGACGATTTTGGACATTTCTTCAGGAGAAAAGTCAAACAAACTTTCAGTCAATTGCTGTTTCACATACGCTTCATGCGTACCTGCTTCACGGATTTCCAATGGTTCGCCGCAGCAGAAGATCGGCGTCAGTCCATTGGTAAGTGCCTGCTTGGTTTTTTCGGTCAGTAATTGGTTTGATTCTTTGAAGTATTCCCTTCTCTCGCTGTGTCCGATGATCACATAGGTCGCACCGAAGGAAGCCAACATGCCGGCGGAAGTTTCGCCTGTAAAAGCACCGGAGGCTTTGTCGGAGCAATTCTGCGAACCAAGAAAAAGATTTGGCGTGTCCCCGATCAGTTTTTTGACGGGATAAAGGTGTACAAAAGGAGGGTTGAGGACGGCGGTGACATCTTTGATGTTTTCATCCTTCAGCATATTGACGATTTCAGAAGTCAGTTTTTGGCCTTCTTCCAGGTTGAGGTTCATTTTCCAGTTTCCGGCTACAATTTTTTTGCGCATGGTTTCTTCGGTTTGATGGTTAGATTTGAAAAAAATAACTTCAAAAGTTACTTTGGGCTAAAATTACATAAAATGTCCTACCCAAGAAAAGAATATAATCCCGATCAGCCCAGAAAGTATTGGTCAGTGGCAGAAGCCAAGGTGAAAATCGCGGCTTACTGCGCATACCAAGAGCGCTGTCAGGAGGAGGTCAGGACCAAATTGGCCGAAAAGGGACTCTTTGGAGATCAGGCCGAGGAATTGATCTCCCATTTGATCGAAGAGGGTTTTTTGAATGAAGAGCGCTTTGCGCAGGCTTTTGTCAGGGGTAAATTCAATCTCAAGAAATGGGGGAAAAACAAGATCACCCAAGAACTCAAACTCCGTAAAGTCAGCCCCAACTGCATCAAGTCAGGTATGAAGGAAATCGATCCGGAAGAGTATTGGCAAAAGCTCCTGGAATTAGTGGAGAAAAAATCCGGTTTCATCAAAGAACCTGACCTTTTTAGGAAGAAATACAAAATCCAACAGTACCTGATCAGTAGGGGATTTGAAAGTGATGTGGTGCAAAGTGCCGTAGAAACTGTTTTTTCAGGACAAAATCTTTAATTTCTGAAAGCAAAAGGCTAATTTGCAAAAGATTTGATAGCCAAATGATTCAAAAGTTATTTCCACTTGACAAAAATTACATTTTAAGGCAGGCCCAGTCCATTTTGGAAGAGCAAATGCTTGAAGTGATGGTTTTTGAACTCAAAAAATCCTACACCCAACTTTACAATCCTTTGATGCTGATGGATGAAACCTTTGGCAAAATCATTGACTCATATGAGTATCCCACGGATAGGCTGAGGATGATTTACAGACAGCTGTGCGGGATATATAGGTTCAAGAACAAAGACAACCAATTGGAACTGCTTTTTGATGGAAGGACACATTTGGAAAAGTTTCAGGAAGATTGGTCTTTGCAGTTGATTCAGTGGGTTCACGAACTCGGATATCACGAGCAATATGTGAAAACAATGCTTCGCATGACCCTACTTTTTGATACTGAATCCAGGGCAGAATGGTCTGAAAACCACTGCAAGTTTTTTATAAATCAGTACTTCGAGCTCAAAATCATCAAACGCAAAGGCGAACTCAAGCTTAAAATAGCATAGATAAATCCACCGATCAGGTGGTATTATTTTTTTCAGAAGATAGTAATTCTTATTCTTACTCATCCTACTCCACCGTAACTATGGCCTCCGGACAGGTGTAGAATTGCGTTTCTGTTTGGCATGCTTTATAACTACGCCTTTATATTTTTCTGAATTTGTAATTAAACCTACTGAGACCTATCTTTCGTTTGAGCGTGTGGTTGACTAGTCCAATTGCATCACTTCCATCAAGGCTGGTTAGGAAAAAGGGGAAGAAACAGATAATCAAAGTGCTGTTGACATTTTGGCCGACATGGATTTTCTACATTATCATGGTAAAATCATGCCAAATGGTCAAAGATTCCTATTGCATGCTACTGATACATGGATGAAAAAAGGGGTAGACAAACCTTACCCATACTCGCAATTAAACTTCAAACTACAGTCAAATTGGTTTTCACTTACCATACTTATCTTTCAATATCCATGATTTCCCTTGTTTCCAACATGCTTTTTAGATCCGTTTTCAAGATTGGTAGGGGCTCCTCCTCAATAAATCCTCCGTCACCCTTGTTTTTCAAACCACGAAGACCTGATTTTTTATTTGTCTCATACTGATGGAATAAAATGAAAACTGTATCTCCCGAAACTTTTTCTACCTTATATAAAGTGTATTGTCTGCGGTCTAATTTTACTTCATAGATATCCCCTTTTTGAGGTGTCAAAATCAGATTTGCATTTAACTCTTCTTTTTGTTTTGAAATAATGCCTCCCCAAATTATAAACGCAGTAAAAATGGCTATCCCGGAAAATGTCCAGATTGGAGTTTTGCTTTTTGATTTTAGAATTTCATAATTGGTATTCAAGTTTCTTGAAAATTCCTTTTTTTCAAGGACTTGTTTACAATGTGAACATTGGGTTAAACTTGTTTTACCCATAGGAAAAGAGGGTATCCAAAAAATGTGGGCATACTTTTGAAAAACTGTCATTTGGATACTGTTTGGGGTACCACAGCTTGAACAATTTTCATTGATGGTTTCACTTGCAACTTGAGTTGCTTTAATGCCAAAGATTATCATATTTGTTATCCTATTTCTAATTAAGCAAAGGGTATTTTTACATTAAATGACGACGACTCAGCCGCTGCTTTTCCTTGAAATATCTGATTATTTTATCAAATATCCGATCCCTCCATAGACAAAAATAATTTGAAACTAGGCTGCATCATTAATCTGTATTTTTGGTTCAGTTTGAGGACATGGATTTGCAATTACGCCTTCATATTTTCCTGAATATGAGCCCGTTACTTTGCCACTATCATAAAGATTTAAACTTCAGATAGTCATTCCGTAGCCCACTGTCGACAGTCAATAGCAACTGCAATGGATTTTCAATCCGAGTTTTACATGGTTTGTGGAAAGAAAGCGTACATACATATTTCTGAATTTGCTATTCAATTGGTCTGAACCTATCTTTCGTTTGTTCGATTGTTTTGATCTCACCGCCTGAATATTTTTATTTCAATCCTGACTAAAAATTTTTAGGTTTAAGGTAATCCCAAGAAATGCTTTAATGAAAAAACAAGCCCTGTCCATTGCTTTAGGTTACCTACTGATCATTGGATGCAACACAAAAAGTAACCATCCCTTTGGTCAGGATATCCCTACTGACTCAGAACAAATAGCCTTTGGCAAGTCCTTGTTTGAACAAAATTGCTCTTCCTGCCACAACTTCACCCAAAAGACTATCGGTCCCAATCTCACCGGCCTGACTTCCCAAATCGAGGCTGAATGGATCAAATCCTTTATCAAAAATCCACAACAGCTCTTGGAAAACGGAGATCAGCGGACCAAAATGTTAACGGAGGAATATAAAGTCCTGATGCCGGCATTCAATCTACTCTCAGAGGACGAAATAGATGCATTATTAAGTTACATGCATTCTTTTGGGCCGGTGGCTGAATTAGAAAGTGCAGCTGGAGAAGCCTTGGAAGACCCGATTCCGGAAAAAACAATGGATTCGGGGTTGTCTTTAGAACTTGAATTTTTTACCCAAATCCCCGCCTCCGATTCCATTTCACCTTTGGCCAAAATCACCAAAATGGAAAGTGAACCTGTTTCAGGGAGGCTGTTTGTGCAGGATCAGCATGGGAAAATGTATGAGCTGGTCAATGGAAAGCCAAAGGTATTCTTTGACCTGAGAGCCCTTCGGCCGGATTTTGTATCCAAACCGGGTTTGGCTACAGGATTTGGCAGCTATGCATTTCATCCCGAATATGTCTACAATGGATTACTCTATACTTCCCATACCGAGAAGCCTGGTTCCAAGACTGTGGATTTTGCCTATGCCGACAGCATCAAAGTGACGATGCAGTGGGTACTTACCGAATGGAAAACATCCAACCCCTCCTCAAAACCCTTTGTTGGAGAAAGCCGCGAGCTCCTCCGCGTAAATGTCATTACCCAGATTCACGGCATGCAGGAAATTGCCTTTAATCCCCATGCCAAAAAGGGAGATCAGGATTATGGTTTGCTCTATATAGGGATCGGTGACGGCGGCAGTGCCGAAAATGGTTTCGACTTTATTTCAGACCACAAAGGGAGTGCTGTTTGGAGCAGCATATTGAGGATAGATCCACAAGGAAATAATAGCAAAAACGGAAAATACGGCATCCCAAAAGACAATCCATTTGCCGGTCAATTGAATAAAGCACCTGAAGTTTTTGCTTATGGATTCAGGAATCCAAACCGGATTTTTTGGGATCCAAGGGGAAGGATGATGGCTTCAGAGATAGGGCACAAACATATCGAAGAAATCAATTTAATTGAGCCGGGGAAGTTTTATGGTTGGCCGCGTAGGGAAGGATCTTTTGTCATCAATCCAAAAGGTGATATGGACAAGGTCTATGCATTGCCCTCAGACGATGAAAAATTAGGAGCAACTTACCCTTTTTTGCAGTTTGACCATGATGAGGGCTTGGCGATCATTGCGGGGTATTTCCCAAATTCAGGGATCTTCAAGGGGAAATTCCTTTTCGGAGATGTGCCATCGGGAAAGGTTTTTGTTTCCGATCTGAATGAATCGGCTGCTCCCAAGATGCAAAAAGTCGGAATCAAGTATGAAGGAAGGGAGACTACTTTACAGGAATTATGTGGCAAACCAAGGGTAGATTTGAAATTTGGTCAGGATAAATCAGGTCAGGTTTACGTTTTGACCAAGGCGGACGGGAAGATTTATAGGATATTGAATTGATATTGGATATTAATGGATATTGATTGATACTGGTGCGGAAATAAAGGGTTTGTCCATTTTCCTTATTGAGGAATTTGCCTTGCTATTTGAAAAAAACAATTCGTTTTTTTGGGTGGGAGGACAGCATGGATGTTCATGTTATCTTTTGCCCTGTTCTACAAACTTTTCCCCCTGAAAATCAACAGTCTAAGATTTTCCATTTCGTTAACAATCTTATTTTCTATTGATACAATGGTAATCTATTTTTTATTTCTCTATCTTTTTACTAACAAAAACCTAGTAAATTATTAATCTATGCCTAGAGCTAAATCTGATAAAGACCGGAAAATCTTTGTGTTGGATACTTCGGTAATCCTATACGCGCACAACTCCATCATGAACTTTGCGGAGCATGATGTGGTCATCCCGATTACTGTATTGGAGGAGCTCGATCAGTTCAAAAAGGGAAACGACACCAAAAACTTTGAGGCCCGTGAATTTATCAGGCTGCTCGACGGGTTAGCCAAAGATAACATGATCCACAATTGGACCCCACTGAATGGGAAGACCAAAGGATATTTTCGGGTATTGATGAACCCTGACAATAATATCAATGCCAACCTGATCTTTGGTGAAGAAAAAAACGACCACAAAATCCTCAATGCCGCACTTCATTGCCAACAAATGGAAAAGGGCAGGAAAGTAATCCTGGTCAGCAAAGACATCAACCTCCGACTCAAAGCAAAGTCCCTTGATATCCATGCAGAGGATTACGAGACGGGAAAAATCAAAAACCTCTCAGAACTTGAAAATACAGGAAAATATATCCTTGACGGCATAGAACCGGATATTATCAACAGGCTATATGAAAACCATTCTGTAGAGGCCAAGCTGGTTTTGGGAAATAAAAAACGGAAGGCCAATGCTTTCTATATCCTCAAAAGTGACAAAAATTCTGTGTTGGCATACTACAACTCGGAAGATAATATGCTCGAAAGGGTCGATAAGAAGCTCGCTTATAACATCAAACCAAAAAATGCCGAGCAGGCTTTTGCTTTGCATGCCATCCTAAATCCAAGGATCAAACTCGTCTCCATCCAAGGTGTGGCGGGAACAGGAAAAACGCTTTTGGCACTAGCCGGGGCATTGGAGCAAAGAAGGGATTACAAGCAGATTTTCCTCGCAAGGCCTATCGTTCCCCTGAGCAATAAGGACATCGGCTACCTTCCGGGTGACATCAAATCCAAGCTCAATCCCTATATGGAGCCCCTTTGGGACAACCTGAAGTTTATCCAAAACCAGTTCAAGGAGTCGGACAAGGAGTTTCAAAAAATCACAGAATTGGTAAATCAGGAGAAATTGGTCATACAACCTTTGGCTTATATCCGGGGAAGGTCACTTTCCAATATTTTCTTTATTGTGGATGAAGCACAAAACCTCACGCCACACGAAATAAAGACAATCATCAGCCGTGCCGGGGAAAATACAAAAATCATTTTTACCGGAGATATCTTTCAGATCGATACACCATATCTTGACAGTCAGAGTAATGGTTTATCTTATTTGATAGATCGGGTAAAAGACCATCCATTATATGCCCATATCAAGTTAGAAAAGGGGGAAAGATCGGAATTGGCCAATTTGGCAAATGATCTTCTGTAAGAATTAATAAATTTTTAATTAACCGATAGAATATTTCGAATTCTATCGGTTTTTTTATTTTTTAACTTTTTTTTGGGCAACCAATATCCAATATTTTCGTGTTATCCACCTGTATCGTATCTGTAAATGCGGTGTTCAAATACGTACACTTATTATGGTACAAAATATATATTAAACGTTGATTTACAATATGTTATAAATTTAGGATCAGAATTTGGCATATGAACAATAACTGTAACAACGAACACAGGAAAAAAAATCAAACCTTACACAGTGTAATAAAAATTAAAGAAAATGAAACCAACTATTTTAACTCAAAAAACAGTTTGTGCCTTTTTAGGATTAATGATGGCATTGACAATCTTGTGGGCCGCAAAGGCTGAGGCGAAAGTTGATCAAATCAACGAGGTAATCCCAATGGAATACAATAAAGGATTCGGAGAAGTTAAGGATAATGTAATCCAAGAATTTGAATTGGATCTTTCTGATATGAAAGAGCTTCCTACTATCACCATTATCAATAAATTCGGAGAGGTGGTCGCAGAATTCTATGGAGATAGAGAAGAGATAAAGAAAAAATTTAAAGACTCTTTTGATAAAGGATTGTTCGTCACGGCTTCAGGAGGCCACGAGTTTTACCTTTTACGATAGTTTAGTTGATTGTTTGGTTTTTTGAAAAAAAAAAGGTGAGTCATGCTCACCTTTTTTCTTTTTTTCTGAAAAATTAACTTTCAGTGATTGTATTCAACTTCGCAAGGAAGCTATTGTAGTATTGCCTTCCGACTTGGACTACAGCACCCATTTTAAGGTTGATATCTTTGGTGTTGAAGCTCTCAATCTGTGCAAGCTGTACGATAAATGACTTTTGCACCCTCAGGAAAAGATGTGGCGGAAGTTTTTCCTCCATGTCTTTCATTGATTTTCTGATGGTAAAATTCCGTGCCTTGGTGTAAATGGTAACCATATTTCCGTTGGCTTCCACATAATAGATCTCCTCATAAGGAACCCTTTCATAGGCATTGTCTGCTTTGATGAAAACAGCGTCTACGACAAGGTAGGGACTTTCGTCTTTTGTCCTTACCGCTACTGTCTCTGCTGCTGGCTTGGTTCTTTTGTTGTAAAGCACGATCTCCACGATAGCGTGGATGTCATTCGTATTGAATGGTTTTACAATAAAGCCTGCAGGATTGATTCTCTTTGCTCTTTCAATGATTGTTGGGTCACTGTAGGAGGTCACATAGACCAAGGGAGCATCCACCATTTGTTTGATGATCTCTCCAAGTTCGATACCATCTTTATCACCTTTAAGCTTGATATCCATAAATACCAAGTCAGGTCTATATTTTTTGACGACTTTGATGGCTTGGTTGGCGGAGTTTGCGATGTCAATGTTGACGTAACCTAAAAGTTCTAAAATCTCTTCAATGTTTTCGGCTATGTTTACATCATCTTCGACGATCAGAATTCTTTCCTCTTTCATATATTTTTTTCGGGAAATAATACGTTATAATTACTATTAAATAATATTTATTGGTGGTGAAAATTATAGAAGTGACTATTTACAAAATTTAGTTTTCACAATCAATATTTATTTGAAATTTCTCAAATAATCGATTATTTCGTTTTACAAACTCATCATGTCCTTGAATCGGGCAGCTTGTCTTCTGCTTACTTCGATTCGGTCTCCGCCTTTAAGTGTTACTACCAATCCACCGTTAAACCAGGGCTCGATGGCCTCCACCCAGCTCAGGTTGATGATGTGTTTTCTGCTTGCTCTGAAAAATGATTTTTCACTCAGTCTTTCATCCAAGGCATTAAGGGATTTGTGGATCATTGGCTTGAAATTGTCAAAATAAACTTTGATATAATTGCCGTCAGATTCAAAAAGCCTTACGTTGGATAATTTTACAAACCAGCAGCGGTCTCCATCCTTGACAAATACCTGGTCCTCAAGTGTCAGCTTTCTTCCTGCAAAAGCTCCCAAGTCTTCAGATTTGTCTTGGTTTTCATTCAACTTTTTCAAAAGGCGTTCTATCGCCTCTCCCAATCGCTTTGGTTCTATGGGTTTCAATAAGTAATCCAATGCATTGACCTGGAATGCCTTGATGGCATACTCATCATAAGCCGTGGTAAATACGACATGGGGGACATTGTCCAGTTCTTCCAATAAATCAAACCCTGTTTTTTCAGGCATCTGAATATCGAGAAAGACCACATCCGGGGCAAGTGCTTCGATTTTCTCTTTGGCATCATCCACATTGTTGGCTTCGCCAACAATCTCAACTTGGTCATATTGGGATAGCAGGTTGATCAGTTCTTTCCTAGCCAGTCTTTCATCGTCTATTACAAGTGCTCTCATCTTATTGAATTTTTAACCTAATGTAGGGTTTTGTTTTGGAATTTTTATTTCGGTAATTACAAAATCACTTTCTGAATTGTAAATCTTGAAGGAAGCACGGTCACCATAGATTAGCTTCAAACGCTGCACAGTATTGTTGATACCGTGACCCTCTCTTTCTTTTTTTCTGCCAATGCTGTTACTTTTCAGTTGGCCGCTATTTTTAACCTGAATGATCAGGTCATCAGTGATTCCTTCTTTGCAATTGATTTCAACTATCCCCCCTTTTACTCTATTGGATATTCCATGTTTGATGGCGTTTTCGACGATCGTCTGCAGCATCATAGGGGGGATTTTATAATCAAATGCCGACGGCTCTATATCATATTTGACCTGAAGTCTTTCTTCAAACCGGATGGTCTCCAAGTTAAGGTAATCTTTTACGGTATTGATTTCATTTTCAAAGTCAATCGTCCGCTTTTTATCCATCATGAGTGAAAACCTCAAAATATTAGACAACTGGGTAATTGCAAGCTTGGCTTTGCCCGGATCTTCATCTACCAATGCCCGGACGCTGTTTAGGGCATTGAAAATAAAATGGGGGTTCAGCTGGCTTTTAAGGTGATTTAGCTGGATTTCGTTGATCTTGGCCTGGTACCTCAGCGATTGGTTATAGCTATCCAAAAAGTGGAATAGAAAATAAACCATGCTCCAAAGTGAGTAAAACAGGAAACTGACAAAGATATTTCCCGAAATTACAATTAGCCTGAATTCAGTTTCGGGATTGAGTGTGCCAAAAACCCAGCTGATGATTATCTGGGCTATGGTATTCAAAATACTCAGAATACTTAATATAAGGAGGGTGTTGGAGAGTAGCTTGGGGAAGTTAAAATTCAACCAGCCATATTTTTTGATCGCATATCGAAATGCATGGGTGGACAAAAAATAAAATGCCGCCAAAGAAGAATATGCCCCTACCTGCACAGGTGTGATCCTCCTATCCAAAGAAACAAAGAAAAGGTTGATCAAAGCATATCCTGACCAACCCAAAATCTGTAATACCCAATATAATCTCGTCCTATTCATGGCCTTAGCTCAAATATAGACATGCCGACCTTATTCACTCATTCTTTTTTATTGATAGGTAAAATCAAGGCCTTATGAGGTCATATGCTTTTATCAGTTCAATTCTTCCCTAAGAAATTTTGCTGTGTAACTCCTTTTGTCTTTGGCAATTATTTCTGGAGTTCCTTCTACGAGAATCTGCCCTCCTTTTTCCCCGCCCTCAGGCCCAAGATCCACCACATAATCAGCGACTTTGATGATATCCATATTATGCTCGATGATCAAAACGGAATTCCCTTTTTCCACAAGTCTATTCAATACTCCCAAAAGATGCTGAATATCTTGAAAATGAAGTCCTGTTGTAGGCTCATCCAAGATATAAAATGTCTTCCCAGTATCTTTTTTAGAAAGTTCGGTGGCTAGTTTGACCCGCTGTGCCTCCCCTCCTGAGAGAGTTGTTGCATGCTGACCAAGGGTGATGTATCCCAATCCTACATCATTTAGGGTCTGAATTCTTCTGAGGATTTTGGGCTGGTTTTCAAAAAACTCCACTGCCTGCTCTACTGTCATATCAAGAACATCGGAGATGGATTTTCCTTTGAACCTTACTTCCAAAGTTTCTCTGTTGTAGCGCTTACCTTTACATGTTTCACAGGGGATATGTACATCAGGCAGGAAGTCCATTTCAATCAGTTTCATTCCGGCACCCTCACAGTCTTCACACCTCCCGCCCTTGACATTGAAACTGAACCTGCCGGGTTTATATCCTCTGATTTTGGATTCTGGCAGTTCGGTAAATAATGTCCTGATATCCGAAAAAACGCCCGTATAAGTGGCCGGATTGGATCTAGGGGTCCTTCCTATTGGAGATTGGTCTACTTCTATAACCTTATCAAGGTGCTTCAAGCCATCGACAGAATCGAATGCCAAAGGTTCCTTTTTTGAATTATAAAAATGTTGGTTCAATATCGGGAACAAGGTCTCATGGATGAGCGAACTTTTTCCACTTCCTGAAACCCCTGTGACACAGACCATCGTACCCAAAGGAAGTTTGAGGTTAACATTTTTCAGGTTGTTGCCTTTGGCACCTTTGAGGTCAAGGAAAAAACCGCTTCCGCTTCGTCTCGATTTAGGAACGTCAATGCCTAGCTGACCCGTCAAATACTTGCCTGTAACGCTGTTTTGCTTCAAAAATTCATTTGGTGTACCTGCCGCGACGATTTGTCCACCATGTCTTCCTGCACCGGGGCCAATATCCACTACATAATCTGCAAGCAGCATCATGTCTTTGTCATGCTCCACTACAAGGACGGAGTTGCCCAAATCACGGAGATCCTGAAGGGCCTTGATCAATTTGACATTGTCCCTTTGGTGAAGTCCAATGCTCGGTTCATCCAATATATACAGCACTCCTACCAACTGGGTACCTATCTGGGTGGCAAGCCTGATACGTTGCGCCTCACCTCCTGACAGTGTTCTCAAGGGTCTGTTTAATGACAAATAATCCAATCCAATGTCGAGAAGAAATCCGATACGCTTCCTGATTTCTTTCAATACTTCCTTGCCGATAATCTGCTGCCTTTCAGACATCCTGCTTTCCAGTCCCTCAAACCAACTCCCCAATGCTGTGATATCCATCAAGGATAGCTCACCTATGTGCTTTTCATCTATCTTGAAATGAAGTGCTTCTTTCTTTAGCCTGTATCCGTTACAGTCAGGGCAGGTTTTTGAGGTGGTGAACTCATTGACCCAATCCAGGATTTTCTCTGATCCACCCTCCTGTTGTTTTTGAAGGAAATTTACAATTCCTTCAAAGGTGGTATTCCACTCCGTACCGGGGTATTTGACCGATTCTACAGCCACTTCTATTTTGTCCCCATAGAGTAAGATATCTATGACTTCTTGGGGTAGATTTTCTATTGGAGTGGTAATGCTGCATTTGTAATGCTTCAGGATGGCTTCTACTTTTTTGAAAATCCAAACATCCCGGTATTCACCCAGTGGGGCAATTCCTCCCCTGCTGATACTCAAGCTCCGGTCAGGAATGATATTCTCAATGGTAATTTCTTCGATGATCCCGAGTCCATTACAAGTAGGGCATGCCCCATAAGGACTGTTGAAGGAAAAGCTGTTCGGGGCAGGTTCATCGTAGGAAAGTCCCGTGACAGGATCCATCAAGAACTTGGAAAAATGGTGGATGTCTCCTTTTTCATCCCGGAGCATGATGACGCCTTTGCCATGTTGAAGTCCGGTTTTGAGCGACTGGCTGATTCGGAATCTGTCTTCTTCTTCAGCGACAATCCTGTCAATGACGATTTCAATATCATGGATCTTGTACCGGTCGACCTGCATCTTTGGCACCACATCCATGACGACTCCATCTATCCTGACTTTCGAAAAACCCATTTTGCGGATCTGTTCAAAAAGCTCCCGGTAGTGTCCCTTTCGGCCTTTTACTATCGGAGCGAGGATATACAGTTTTTGGTTTTTAAATTTGTCAAATAACTGCTCGATGATCTGGTCTTCGGTCTGACGGATCATTTTCTGTCCAGTCAGGTAGGAATATGCTTCTCCGGCTCTTGCAAAGAGCAATCTCATAAAATCATAAATCTCAGTGACCGTACCTACTGTGGACCTTGGGTTTTTGGAAGTCGTTTTCTGTTCGATGGAGATGACCGGAGAAAGCCCGTTTATCTTGTCCACATCTGGCCTCTCCATTCCTCCCAGGAAAGAGCGGGCATATGCCGAGAAACTTTCCATGTACCGCCTTTGCCCCTCCGCATAGATAGTATCAAAGGCAAGTGAACTTTTTCCACTTCCACTCAACCCAGTGATCACGACCAATTTATTCCTCGGAATATTGATGTCGATGTTTTTCAGGTTGTGTTCCCGTGCTCCAAAAATTTCGATGAATTCTTCTTTTTTCTCTACTGAGGGCTCTGACATGGAGGAATTTTGCATTTTCTTCAAGCTTGCAAAAGTACAAATTAATGAGGGGGTTTCCCAGATGAATCCCATCATAAAACCTGAATAAATGATTAAGGTTTACTAAAAAGTATCTGTGACAGCCTTTTTTTCACAAAGGAGCTACAGATCAATTTTTTCACAGGTCAATTCGTAAGCGCACTGTCAATTTTTGCTGCTTTTCTCTCTTCCCTATGGTTTTTTCTTTCCTCCTTTTTTTCTTGTCTTTCAAGTTTCTTTGATGTTTTTGGGTCACCTGATTTTTCATTCGAATTATCGGATTGAGCGGATTCGGAGTTGCTTTGTGATGATTTTTGATCCAAGGCCTTTTTCTTCATTTCCTCCATGCTTTCACGGGTCAGGGTGGACTTCATCCCTGAAAAAATCAACTTCCACCAGTAAGCAAACATGGATTTATGAGTTTCTCTTATAAAGTATACATTGCCTTTTTGGACTTCTCCTTTTTTGTTGGGATTATTGGATTTGATGATGATCTTGTTGGCCAAATAAGCACCAATCTTTCTCAACACCTTCTCATCTGCCTCATAATTTTTGTTCAACAATTCCACTTCAAGGTTTTCATACCTGATGATAAGCTCTCCTGAACCATCGTAATCATTGGCAAGGATGTTAAAATCCAGTCGATTGATGGTTCCTGATTTCAATCCGATTTTTGCCTCAGGTTCTATCATGGTATTCAAGGAACTGAGCTTTATTTTTCCCAGAGTTCCTTTCAGAGTGAATCTACCATCAGGTTTTTCCAAATCGAATTTGACATTGGCAGCAAGTGGCCCCTCACCCATCAGCTTTGCGGTAAGGTCCAATTCCAATGTCCTATTTTTACCCCTCCTTTCAATATAATTGGACACATTGGTAATATGGGCATTGATATCTGAAAAATACAGAAAGGCAGATCGGGGTGATGCATTATCGGGCCTTTCTTCGATTTTGATATAGGAATTTTTTAGAAATAAATGTTCAATATGGATGATCTGCTTGAGATTTTCTATCGTTTTGTGGATCATTTGAGGTCGTTTTTTGAGGTCTTTTTTCTTCCTTTTGTCCACAAAAAGTTCCAAATGAAGCCCATCAGAACTGAGTGTATCCACTTCTATAATGCCTTTTTTGAAATAACTACCAAAATTAACCCCGCTCAATTCCATTTTTGACTTACTGATGTCAATCCAAGTTTGGCGATCTGCAAACAGCGAAGTGTAGGCATAGCGGTCCATTTTATTATGCAGTCCTATATATCCGATAGACATTTTTTTTGTTTTGGTATCAAAGTCGATATCCTCTACCAATGTAGACTGACGAAATTTGTCAAAGTGAAATTGTGCCTTTTCGATACTTCCATGAATCATCTCTACATCAAAAAGTGACTTGGGGTTCTCTATGTCCTCTTTGGTCAGTTTAAATTCCTTTGCATTCACATTCATATTTACCAATGAAATTCTCACAGAATCGTACAGGTTATTCTTTATTTCAACCGAAAAGTCATTCAATCTGAAGTTTTTGACTTCGATCAGGTCATAGTCCTTGCCTGTTTTTTTCTTTGGTTTTTTGGGTTCATGAAAAAGTGAATCCCAAGGTGGGGAGGAGGAAATGATTTTGATATTATCCAATAATGCCGAATCCACCGTGATGGTATTCCTGAAAAGAAAAGGAAACCACTGAAAACCTGTCAGGTCTACATGGTCCACTGTAAGATTGACCGCAATCATGTCTTTTCCCAGGCTTTCAGATGGAGTCACACGGATATTTCTGATTTTGAGAAAAGTCCCTGAATAATCGTAATTCAATACAATCTCGCCAAACGTGACTTCATGCTCTCCAAAGCTGCTCGTCCGGGTGATCATATTGGAAATCAACCTATCAGCATTGCTGTTCAAATACTTGTTGACAAGTGTTGGAATGCTTTTGAAAGCAAAAAAACCAATAAGAATCAGGACAAAAACCGTAATCAAAAATTTTTTCATGTCAGGAGGGTTCACTGAGTTAAGTTATTGAAAAAATAACATGCAAATCGAATATTGATTAAAAAATAGTCAGTTTACAGGCAACTTAATGATATAATCCTGATCTTTTTTGATTTTGAGTTGCTGAGACCTAAGCCAAGGATTATGTATCTTCAATTCTTTGTAGTTGCTATTGTGTTTTATTGCCCAGCCAGCCAAGCTATTTATCGATTGGGTTACTTTCAATTCCCTGAAAAGTGGCTGCGTGTACTTATCTTTCTCTGAAAGTTCAAATCCGTATTTTCCCGGGTTTTCAAATATTTCCTTGAAAGCCAAAATTCGGAATAGATACCTGCTAGTCTCTTCGACCAGGTGGAGGTTGTAATAATCGCTTTGGTTTTGTTCTTCCTTTCGTTTTCTGATACCGGTGATTCCGATATTGTAGCTCGCAGCGACAGAAGTCCAATTGCCGAATTTACTGAAGGAAGATCTCAGGTACTTGCATGCTGCCAATGTTGATTTTTCGAGGTGGTACCTTTCATCCACATCATCGCTTACCTCTAGTTTGTAATCCTTGGCAGTCCCGGGCATAATCTGCCAAAATCCACGCGCACCGGCAGGAGAAACAACATTCATCAAGCCTGATTCGGTCATTGCCAGGTATTTGAAATCGTCCGGAACTCCTTGTTCCCGAAGGATTTTCTCAATTGTCGGCAAGTATTTATTTGCCCTTTTCATAAGCAAAATCATATTGGACTGCCAATAGACATTGACATAAATTTCTCTTTCAAACCTCTCCAAAATATCGGGCTGATCCAAGGGTACGGGCTCTTCCGCAAAAGTAAGTTTTTTAGGAACTTCAAAGATTCTGACTTTTGCTTCAGGAATGCTGATCCTAAACTGCTCTCCTTCCGCAGATTGGACAAGGACGTCTTCACCGGTGGGATTATCGGGTTTTTCCCCAAACTGTAGGAAAAGATTCCAGGCCACAAGTCCTGCAATCAGGATATAAATAATAAAAAGATGGTAGCGTCTCAAAATCAATAATTAGGGGTAAGTAAATATTTACTGTAAAAATCATCGATGACTTTCACTGCTTCTGAAGCATCATCAACCAGGTAAAATAGGCCAAGATCTTCCTCGCTGATATACTTGTATTTTGCAAGAAGGGTATTTTTAATCCAATCTATGAGTCCTTCCCAAAACGACTTCCCTACCAAGACGATAGGAAATTTGCCAATCTTGATGGTTTGGATTAAGGTAAATGCCTCGAAAAGCTCATCCAATGTGCCAAACCCTCCCGGAAGTACGATAAATCCCTGAGAATATTTTGTAAACATGACCTTTCTGACAAAGAAATAGTCAAACATGATCATTTTATCAGGATCAATGTAGATGTTTCCTTTGGCCTCAAAAGGAAGTTTGATGCAGAGCCCGACTGACTTGCCGTTTTCAGAACTCGCCCCTTTATTGGCCGCTTCCATGATTCAGGGTCCGCCACCAGTAATGACTCCATATCCATGGCGTACGAGTTTGGCTGATATTTCTTCTGCCATGATATAGTGGGGATTATCCGATGGCGTTCTTGCGGAACCAAACACAGACACGCAAGGTCCTGTTTTGGACAGTTTTTCAAAACCCTCTACAAACTCTGCGATTACCTTAAATATAGCCCATAAATCCGCACTTTTGATTTCATTCCAATCCCGCTCTTTAAAGGCTCTGCGGATTTTTTCTTCTCTCTTTTCTTCAAAATTGTCAAATCTACTGCTCATTATATTCGATTAAAGTTGTCTCTACCCCAGTTACCAAACATGGCAATTAAATATAAGATTTAATGGATTGGAATGGAAAATAAGCTCTAATAAATACAAAAACTCAAAAACACAAAAATGATTCGTTAAGGGCTATTGTTTTGATACAGAACTCTTTTTACTTTCGCAGGCTTTTAAAAATCGGGAACATGAATCTTCAACAGAAGTCGCAGGAAGTAAGAAGGGTATTTGAAGAATTGGATGCCGAAATCAGGCTATTTATGGATTCCAGTCAGATAGGATGTATTTCGGGTTGCGGGTTCTGTTGTTCCAATCCAAAAGTGAGTGCTTCCATACTTGAGTTCTTGCCTTTGGCTTTTGATTTATATCAAAAAGGAAAAGCCGAAAAAGCCTTGGACATTTTAGAAACCAAAACTGAGGAAGATTTTTGCATCATTTACAAAGCCACAACTACAGACGCCTCTATGGGATTTTGTTCTGATTATCAAAACAGAGGCATGATTTGTAGGCTGTTTGGATCCTCCGCTAGGAAAAACAGAACCGGACAAAAAGAAATCATCACCTGCAAAAAAATAAAGGAAGCAAAAAAAGAACAATACCAAGCCGCTTCTATATCCATAAATGAAGGAATGCCTGTCCCCTTGAGCAGTGATGCTTACTCTCAGCTGTACAATATTGATTTTCAATTGACTTCGGAGCAAATGCCAATCAATGTCGCTATTCAAAAGGCTTTGGAGGCAGTTTTGAGATTCAAATATTATGAAGGAAGTGAGACATCAGAATCAGCAGAAAGTTTCTGAAATGTACTTTTTAACGTATATTGTAAAGAAATAAAAAATCTATCGGAGCTTCCTAAATTACCAAATATGCTGAATGTATCTGAAATCATACAAACGATCAAGCAGCTCATCGAAGTGAGGGTGCAGCTTGTTAAGGATGAAGTCAATGAGCAGATTTCTACAGTCATGGCACGGGTATTTTTGCTTATTGTCATGGGGACAGTTTCTGTAATGGTCTTGTTTTTTGCCAGTTTTTCATTTGCATTTTACCTGAGCGATTTGATGCGATCGCCCTTCAAAGGCTTTATGTATGTGGCCTTGATTTATGTGCTTTTACTCGTTTTACTATACTTCCTTAAAGACTCAAGGACCCTCATTAAGGGTTTTCAGGAAGTGATCAAAGCTTTTGTTTTCAAGGCAAAAAAAAGAATAGACAATGAAGAATGACCTGAATAAAAAGGCTGAGGAGCTTGAGCAGACCCTTCAGATGCAACTTGATCTTGCCAAAAAGGAATCCGAAGAATGGATAAAAGTCGGCGGGGTGGTGTTGGCAGGCGCTTTAATCACATTTGCCACGATCAAACTTTTGGGAAGAAAAAAAAACAAAAAAACCCAAAAGGTGTTGGAAACACTTGAAAAAGAGGGACTTTTAGACGAAGAAATCAAAACAAAACTTACCCAAAAAAATCAGCCGGGATTCCTAGGCAGGCTGAGTGCTGTTTTGCTTCCCATTGTGGTCAGTTATGGCAGGGACCAATTGATGAATAGGCTAAACGAACCGAAAATCAAACCTGAAGAGGATGCAAAATAAGGTAAGCCTCAAGCTCAGGGAATTGACTGATTCAGGTCGAAAGGGAATTGCCTGGCTCATTGATCCTGATGATATCCATTCTCCTTTACTTTTTGAAAAACAGATGAGGGAGGCAATTGAGCTGAAAATAGATTTTTTCTTTTTGGGAGGCAGTCTTATCCAACAAAATACAGTCGGCGAAATCATCAGATTTATCAAAAGTATTACCGAGCAAATTCCAGTAGTGATTTTTCCGGGGAACTCCCTTCAGTTTTCACCTTTGGCCGATGCTATCCTTTTTCTTTCTCTGATTTCGGGGAGAAACCCTGATTTGCTTATCGGACAGCACGTGAGTGTCGCTCCGATTTTGGACAAATCCAAAGTAGAAGTGCTTCCCACAGGCTATATGTTGGTGGATGGCGGGCAGACCACAAGCGTCCATTACATCAGTCAGACCATTCCTTTGCCAAACCATCATCCAGAACTCGCTGTCGCGACTGCGCTGGCTGGCCATTATTTAGGATTGCAGTATTTTTATCTGGATGCAGGAAGTGGTGCGCCCAATCCTGTGGCTCCCGAAATCATCAAAGCCATCAAGAAAAAAATCAAATCCCCTCTTTTCGTTGGCGGAGGTCTCAATTCAAAGGAAAAAGTTCAGATGGCTTTTGAAGCTGGGGCTGACATTGTCGTCATCGGCAATGGTGCCGGAAAAAATCCAAACCTGATCAAAGAAGTGTCTGAATATCTGGAATCAGTCAGGATTCTATCCAATTAAAAAGCGCTTCCCGGTTTCCCGAAAAGCACTTTGATTTAAAGCATTGGCCGGAATTGCCGGAGAAAACGCACATCATTTTCAGTAAATAACCTGAGGTCTTTGATCTGGAACTTGAGCATCGCAATGCGCTCTATTCCCATCCCAAAGGCAAAACCCGTATATTTTTTGGAATCAATTCCACAATTTTCGAGAACATTTGGATCTACCATTCCCGAGCCGCCGATTTCGACCCATCCCGAACCTTTGCATACATTGCAACCTTTGCCACCACAGATCAGACAACTGATATCAATCTCCGCGCTTGGCTCTGTAAAGGGGAAAAAAGATGGCCTGAACCGTACTTTGGTTTCCCTGCCAAACATCTCTTTGGCAAAATGGTATAGTGTGTTTTTCAAGTCAGCGAAACCCACATTTTCATCCACATATAATCCTTCCACTTGATGGAAAATACAGTGAGCGCGTGCAGAAATCGCCTCATTCCTGTATACCCTTCCCGGTGAAAGCGTCCTGATAGGCGGCTTTTGGTTTTCCATGACACGAACCTGCACGGAGGAAGTGTGTGTTCTTAAGGCCACGTCAGGATTTTTTTCCAAAAAAAATGTGTCCTGCATTTCCCTTGCCGGATGGTTTTCAGGAAAATTCAAGGCCGTGAAGTTATGCCAATCATCTTCTATCTCAGGCCCTTCAGAAAGGTTAAACCCGATTCTTTCGAATATTTCGATGATCCGCTGTCTGGTGGACGTCAAAGGATGAATCCCGCCTGCCGCTACATTGGTAGCAGGTAAAGTCAAGTCCTGGTCAAAGGATTTGGTTTGTTTTTTGGCTTGGTTAACCTGATCGATCAGCTCCTGAAATTTCTCATCAGCCATTTGCTTGACTTCATTGACCAATTGCCCATATTCCTTTTTTTGTTCATTCGGAATATTTCTCATTTCGGCAAAAAGCTCCCCAACCACACTTTTTTTGCTGATGAATTTCATCCTGTAAGCCTCCAACTCATCCTCGTTACCGGCTTCGGCTGCTGAGATGGCGGATTTGATGGCTTCTATTTTTTCCTGATGCATGTTTTGTTCAATTTTTCAGAGCCACAAATCTAAAACAAATGATGGGAAATGCACCTTTTTTGGAAGTCAAAATCCTCATGGATCATCCTCTCTTTATTTGTCTACTTTCCAACAAAAAAATGTTTCTTAAAAAAAGTTGAAAAGCGTTGGGAATTATCTGTCCACCTACAAAATTTCAAAAAAAGAAAAGAGACCTATTATGGGTCTCTTTCTTTTTTTGAATAAAGGAATGATATAGAGGATTATGTCAAGGGAAGTACTTGGCTGAAGATAAAATTATTCTAAACACTTGCCCTACCATTTTTAAAGCCATGAATGTAGTGCTTCAACATCTTCGCTTGGGTTGCTGTCACTTCTTTTGGCTTTATCCTCACAAGAAAATTTTCCAAACCTATTTCCTCAATAAGACTTCCAAAAGAAGAGTTTAGAAAAGAGGATGAGGGCGCGGAGATATCACGGAATGAAAGTTCAATGATTTCATTTTTGTTTAAAACACTTTTCAAAAAAGTATATAATACGAGTCCCGAGGAATTTGTATAAGTATCGGCTACAATATCTGCTAATCTGATTTTCATGTCACACAAAACTAGGTTAAAAATCCCAATCAATTGTATCAATAATTTCTTGGTCTTCTAAATTGATAACTTTTATTGTAATTTCAATAACTGTTCCAATAAAATATTCAATCGGATTTTGAGAGAAATTGTTTTGAGTTTGCAGTCCTTCCATTCTAATTTGATTAGACATGAGTATCCATATTCCATTATTTGCTGATACAAAAGAACAAATAGTATCAAGTCCTCGCCCGGCATTATGAGGTAGAGATTCTGTAGTATTATTCAATTTCAGTGCCCATTTCAATGCTTTTTCCTGAGATACTTGATTCCAACCTTTGTTATTAAAATATGAGTTTGCAGTTCTTGGTATTCCATTACCTAAATCAGATACGGCTATTTTGATCTCGTTTGAATGAGGGTAAAATTGACTGAAAACCAATGAATCAATAGGAGATTTTGAATGGTCATAAACATCGTTGATCAATTCTGATAAAGTTATATTCAAAATTCCTAAATCCTTTTTGACACAGTAGGATTGAAAAAATTCCTGAGTCTTTGATATGTAATAATTCATGTTTTCCCTATTGACCCTTCGAATCGGCATGGCTGTATAGCTTGGAATCTCCTTTATTTCTGTAGGTTCTAAAAAATTGCTTGAACAAAACTCAAAGAGGCCAATCGCAATTAGATAGTCTTTAACTTTAGGTTCTTCAACATTTAGGTTTACTTTTGGCTATTTGCTGAAGTTGCATGATTATAAACTGACTTAATATGAGAATATCCGAAGGATTGAGAAAATGATTATACAAATGAATGGTAACAGATTCAGTTTGTGGACCATTTGAAATCATTTGAAAGAGTTTTGAATAATCCTTCTCATTTTTAATTACTATATCCATTCAAAAATTAGGTTTCACTAAATAAACCATTATAACTTTTGAAAAAAATTTTCCGGTAAAATTTCAGGAGGTAAAACCCATTGTTTCACCCACAATTTTCATTGATTTTACCTGCCATATCTCACCAAGTCCTTCCTCCACCGGGCATTCCCGGCATACCTTGGTTAGGATTTGCAGCTTGGGGTTTGAAGTTTCCGATATTATATGAAAAGGTAAATAAGGCATATCTTGTCAAAACCCGTGTGAAGGTATCTTCAATGGCTACGTCCGATACATTTCTTCCAATGGCATTGTTTTGATTGAGTAAATCAAACACCGTCAATTTCAATTCTGCTTTGTTGTCTTTCATAAACCTGTATCCGGCTTCAATATTCCAAAGCCAAACTGACTGATCCAAAGTGGGGGAAAGTCCTCTATAAAGGGAATTATTGACCACGTTGGAGATGAATAATTTTCCTTTGTTTGGAGAATAGTAGAACCTGAAATTAGAAGATTGGATGTAGTAATTCTGATCCAAGTTTGATTGCAAACTGCTATTGACGATGGTATAAATCCCCGTCGTAGACACGGAAAAATCCAGGTCTTTGCTGATGTTGCTCGTCAGGGTCAAACCTTGGCTCAAATCAATGTTGTCATTCGCGTTTTTCTGGCCATTGATCATACCGGGCGTCCTGTTGTAGGAAACAGAGGAGTTCAGATTGAACTGTGACTTCCAGCTTTTGATCGGCGTGCCATAGGTGACAAATAATCGTGACCTGAAGTTGCCTGAGAAATTCTCCGGACGGCTGATCTGCCCGCCCGGTTTTAAGAGGATTTGGTTGTTGATCAAGGTATCGGTCTGTGCTACAAAAGTATTGGTACCGATAAAGTCTTCCGTAAGGTTCAAAGAAAGGAAAGTGAAGAAGGTTTTGGACTTGGCAAGGTTGATTTTGGAATAATTGATGAAGGCATTATGGCTGAAAGATTGACCAAGGTTTGGATTACCGACAGAAAGCTGCAAGGGGTTTTGGTTGTTGATGACATTTTGGAGCTGGTTGACGCTTGGTTCTTGGGTGTTGGTCCTATACCTCAACCTAAAGGAAGTTCCTTTTTCCTGGTTTCTATAATTGGCATTCAGGCCAGGAAGAAAATTGCTGAAGGAGCGGTTGAAAAGCTGTTCCCTCGGAAAGAAGCTTTCATTGTCCTGCACGGCATATTGGTAATCCAAATTGGCATTGATATTCCATGACTTGAGGTTATAACTGTATCCGACGCTTGGTCTTTGGACAATAAATTTGTTGTTGAACTGGTTACTCAAGGCTGTATCTAAGACCATGATGCCTGCTTCTGGCACCAAGCTGAAGGTCTTTTGGTCAGAAGTGGTTTTGTTGTTACCCACTTGGTAGGACATGGTCAAAAGCGATTTTTCGGTAACTGGTTCTGTGTATTGTAAAGTAGCCCGGTAGTTAAAGCCATCCGAAAGTCCGAATGTCTCTTGATTGATGGTATCGCGGATATCCCGGATAAAATCCCTGTTGGCAGCAATGAGGTCAGAAAGCTGGTCTCTTTTAGTCCAGGCGGTAAATACGGTGGTAGAAACTGTCCTGCCTTTCTTGTCAAACCTGTATCTATATACAAAATTATTGGCAAGATTATATCCGTCTGTGGCGGCATCAGATATTGTCTTTGCACTACTCAAAGGATCAAAGTTTCCTGAAAGGTTGAGACCGTCGCGGTCATTGTAGGTGTTGTTGCTCTGGAAATTTAGGGAAGGTGTAATAATGATCGCATTTTTTGGATTGATGTCATATTCTATCCTGCCATTGATGCGGTGGTTGTTGTTTGTGATGGTATTGAGTAAGCTTTCCTCGTAAAATTGCCTGGTAGTCTCCGACAAAATTGTTTCCCTATTGGTAAGTTTAAATAGATTATTCTTTGTGGAATTGAAAAAATAGCTCCCTGTGAAATTGATTTTTTTACCGAATTTATCACTGTAATTCAAGCCAACACTGTTTGTGGTGATGATCCCCTGATCCTGTCCTACGAGGAAGTTGTTGTTTCCGCCTCCCCATCCTTGGCCTCCGGGACGTCCGCCACCGCCTCCCCTGTTTCCGCCACCTTGACTTGAGGCATTGACTCCGACTAGATCCTGAGAGGAGAAATTTTGTTGGTTGATGTTATTGAATAATCCAATGATAGAGATTCTTTTGGTGCCTTTGAAATAATTGAAATTACCTCCTGCGGCATATCTGTCCTGTGTTCCGGCACCTGCATACAATCTCCCAAACTGTCCTGTGTTTTTATCCGGTCTGGTGACGATATTAATAGTCCGCGAATAATTACCATCATCAAATCCAGTAAGTCTCGATTGATCTGACCTTTGGTCCAAAATCTCCACCCGGTCAATGACGTCTGCAGGTAGATTTCGCAAGGCTAGGAATGGATCACTTCCAAAAAATTCCCGACCATCCACCAAAACCTTTTGGACCTGCTCCCCTTTTGCCTGGATTTCCCCGTTTTGGATGGTGACTCCGGGAAGCTTTCTGACAAGATCTTCTGCATCACCGTTTTCCCTAGTTTTGAATGCACTTGCATTGAAGGAAGTTGTATCTCCTTTTACTTCACCCACGACAATCTGACCTTCTATCAGTACTTCACCGAGGAGCTTGCTGTCTTCCAATAAAACCAAAGTCCCGAGGTCTAGACCATCACCTCTGTTGTGGGTTTTGCTGATTTTGACAAACCCTAAAAATGTAACCTCAATCAGCACTGAAGGGATTCTTGGACGGCTGATTTCAAAAGTCCCGTCTACACCGGTGACTGTATTCACCAAAACCGAGTCTGTTACCGTCTTGATCACGACATTGGCTCCGATCATCGGTTGTTTTGTCGCACCTTCGATGACACGGCCCTTTAGAATGAGATTTTGCGTTCTTCCTTCCGGTCTTTGGGCTTGGGAATCATAGGAATAAACAAAAAACAAGCAAATGAAAAATATTTTGAAAGTAGAAATCTTCATGGGAATAAAATTATTATCTAAGCTTAGACATTGGAGTAAGTCAAAAAGTTTAAGCGGTCAGTAGGTTAAATTGTAAGTGGAAAAAATTAATGTTAAATGGGTATTGGATTCCTTTAAAATGGGATTTTGGTAGACGGGTGAAAAAAAATTTCATCTTTCTGGTCCAAACCTACCGGAACCAATCTTAGGCTTTACTCATAAATTTCTTTTCTATGGCCAAGGTCAATCACATCTACTAGAAGAATGCTGTCATGGATTTCGTATATAATGCGGTAATCGGACACCCTGATACGGTAAGCAACCCTTCCTTTTAGTTTTTTGTATCCCTTTGGACGAGGATCGTTCCCGAGTTCTAAGATGGCTGTTTTGATATTGGAATAATAAGGATCTGGAATTTTGGAAAGCTTTTTCATGGCATTGCGCTCAATTCGGACTTAATACATCACTTTTGTTTTTCTTCGCGTTTTTTCTCGATTTCCTTAAACGCCTGTTCTGCATCTATGAATTTTTGGTCTCTTTTTTTGGCAGCATCATAGAGTTTAATATCTTCAAGCTCATCAAGCTCATTCATCATCCTATTATAATCATTGATGGGAAAAATGACGGCAAGTTTTTTTCCGTGGTCGTCTGTTACAAATTGTGGTTTCATATCATATAAACTTTTTGGAAGTGTTTGTTTGATTTCTGTAAAAATCAAAATAAATAAAAAATCCCGATCTTTCAACCGGGATTTTTTGAGTTTTATTTTTTCTCGGCCAAAGCGACTTTGATCGAAAGTTCTGTCAGCTGTTCATCAGATATGGTGCTTGGGGTGTCGATCATGACATCCCTGCCGGAGTTGTTTTTTGGGAAGGCAATATAATCTCTGATGGAATCTGATCCACCAAAAATGGCGCAAAGCCTGTCAAATCCAAAGGCAATCCCCCCGTGCGGAGGTGCTCCAAACTCAAACGCTTCCATCAAAAATCCAAATTGCTTCTGCGCTTCTGCATCCGAAAACCCAAGATGCTTGAACATCAGTTGCTGAGTAGACCTGTCATGGATTCGGATTGATCCGCCTCCGATTTCGACACCATTGATGACGAGGTCATAGGCATTTGCTCTGACGGAACCCGGATCAGTTTCGAGAAGCGGAATATCTTCTTTTTTTGGAGAAGTAAATGGATGGTGCATGGCATGGTATCTATTGGTCTCCTCATCCCACTCGAGCAATGGAAAGTCAACCACCCAAAGCGGCTTGTACACATTTCTATCCCTCAGCCCAAGTTCTTCACCCATTTTCAATCGGAGTTCTGACATCTGCTTTCTGGTGGATTTGGCATCGCCACTCAAAACCAAAATCAGGTCTCCAGACTCAGCACCCATCTTTTCGGCCCATGATTTCAAATCCTCATTGGAATAGAATTTATCTACAGTTGACTTGAAAGTCCCGTCTTCGTTGCATTTGACATAAACCAATCCTTTGGCTCCTATCTGTGGTCTTTTGACCCAATTGGTCAATTCATCAAGTTGCTTTCTAGTGTATTCACCTGCGCCTTTGGCACAGATTCCTACGACAAGCTCTGCCTGATCAAAAATGGAAAACCCTTTTCCCTGAGCGACCTCATTGAGTTCTACAAATTTCATATCAAACCTCAAATCCGGTTTGTCATTGCCATAACCGCTCATTGCTTCGGCATAGGTCATTCTTTTGACTTCTTCCAATTTTACCCCTTTCACATTTGCGAAAAGATGCTTGGTCAATCCTTCAAAAGTATTCAGGATATCTTCCTGACTTACAAATGACATCTCGCAGTCAATCTGTGTAAACTCAGGCTGCCTGTCCGCCCTCAAATCCTCGTCTCGGAAACATTTGACGATCTGAAAATACCTGTCAAAACCGCTGACCATCAAGAGCTGCTTGAAAGTCTGTGGAGATTGTGGCAAAGCATAAAATTCTCCGGGGTTGACACGGCTTGGAACAACAAAATCCCTTGCACCTTCGGGAGTGGATTTAATCAAAACTGGAGTTTCCACTTCGATGAAATCCTGTGCATCCATATATTTCCTCGTCTCCTGCATCATGCGGTGTCGGAGTTGGAGTTTTTCCCTCACTACATTTCTGCGTAAGTCAAGGTATCGGTATTTCATTCTCAATTCATCACCTCCGTCTGTTTCATCCTCGATGATAAAGGGAGGTACTTTGGATGGATTCAAAATCTCGAGGGATTCCACCTTGATTTCGATATCCCCTGTGCTCATTTTGTCATTTTTGGAAGTCCTTTCCAGGACAGTTCCTTTTGCGAGCACCACAAATTCCCTTCCCAAGGAAGCGGCTTTTTCCAAAAGCGATTTGTCAGAAGAACCCTCTTCAAAAATCAATTGAGTAACCCCATATCGGTCTCTTAAGTCTACCCATATCAAGCCCCCTTTGTTCCTGACCCGCTGCACCCAACCCGAAAGGCTTACTTTTTGATGTACATCTTGTATCCTCAATTCTCCGCAAGTATGTGTTCTGAGCATGATAATAAATGGTATTTTTTGAAGTGGACAAAGATAAACAAAGCTTGGGGACAATTCTAAAATGATCAAGAAGTTTGAAAAAACTTTTTATTTGGCAAAAAAACTACCGATTGATTGGGTTTTCAACAATATCGAGCAAATGAAAAACAAATAAATGTCAATTAAATGAAATACCAAATTGTACTTCACGTTGAATAGTATCGTCAAAATATTAATTATGACTTGAAAAGTTGTAAATAATTTGGAATTTGAACCAAATTTAAATTTCTTTGGAATAATACATTATTTCACCCCCTCTAAACATGAACAAAAAATTAACTTTTACACTTTCGGCGTTGCTGGTTTTTGGCACGGTGTTTTATTTCAATCAAAAAGAACAAGATGCACCTGAGATTACCGAAGAAAAAATTGAATTGGTAGAAGAAAAGAAGGAAGATCAGATTCTTTATGGTATCAATGTGAATGAATTAGATGTAGTCGAGGGCATAGTTGGAAAGAACCAAACGCTATCGACCATCCTTGCACCCTTCAATGTTCCTTATCAAATCATAGACGAAATCGCCCGAAAGTCAAAAGATATTTTTGATGTAAGGAAAATTTCTTTTAACAAAAAATTTACTGTACTCACCTCCAAAGACACTTCCCTGGCTCAGTTTTTTATATATGAACCTAACCCTGCTGAGTTTGTCGTTTTCAAATTGGACGAGGGCGAAGTGTACAAAGAAGAAAAACCTGTTGAAATCCGAAAAGTAGAAATCGGCGGGACCATCAGCAGCAACCTTTACGTCAATATGACTGAGATTGGCATCGGCCCTGACCTGATTGACCAATTTGCGGATTTGTATGGTTGGGCAGTGGATTTTCAAAGGCTTCAAAAAGGAGACAAGTTCAAAGTATCATATTCTGAGAAAGTGGTAGAGGGTAATGTGATTGGTATAGGCGATATAGAAGTTGCTTATTTTGAACATATGGGAGTTCCTTACCATGCAATTCCATTTGAGCAAAATGGGGAAAGAACATTTTTCGATCAGGAAGGAAATAGTTTCAAAAAGGCATTTTTGAGGGATCCTTTGAAGTATACCAGAATTAGTTCAAGGTATAACCTAAACCGTTTTCATCCTGTGCAAAAAAGATACAAAGCCCATCTTGGAACAGATTATGCAGCCCCGACCGGTACAGAAATCAGGTCTGTAGGAGATGGAACGGTCGTTGAGGCAAGATATACAAGTGCCAACGGCAATTTTGTAAAAATCAAACATAACGGGACTTACACCACGCAATACCTTCACATGTCCAAAATCGCCAAAGGAATGACAGCAGGAACGAGGGTAAAGCAAGGTCAGGTGATCGGATATGTAGGAAGTACAGGATTGGCAACCGGCCCACATCTTTGTTTCAGATTTTGGAAGAATGGGAAGCAGGAAGATTGGTTGAAAGAGAAAATCCCGCCATCTGAACCGATATCTCAGGAAAACAGAATGGCTTTTGAGCAAGTGAAAGCTGAAAGTATGAGACAGATTGCTGCAATTCCTTATGTAGACGCAAACCAAAAAATGGTTGCAAAAGTGAATCCCTAAATCGAGTTTCGCTATTTCAATAAACAATGACCAAGGAGTTTTTACTTCTTGGTTTTTTTATGGATCAAGCAAAATCACTTCTGGCTGACTTTTTGCAAAAGTCAAGTTCCTTATGTCTTCAAAATGGAAGGTTAGAAAAAAACCATCCTACCAAGTAAGAACGTCCCAAGCCATTCACAAACAAAGGCCTCCACGCTTTCTTATGTTGATTTGAAGAAAAAAAACCATGGAAAGATTTTCTTCGTCTATTAATCTTATTTCAATTAAAAGAAAAAAAAGACCTCCCAGAAGGAGGCCATTTTTACTTATCTATCTCGCAAGTTTAAAAAATAAAGTCGTCAATCATTTTTTCACTTCAGCCGAAGTTCAGTTCTTCTATTCAGTTGGTGCATATTTTCTGTACATGGAATTGTTCCGCAGTCATTGATGGGCTGTGATTTACCAAACCATTTATACTCTATTCTATTGGCTTCCACTCCCTTCTGTACGAGGTATTCCAGTACCGCTTTTGCCCTTCTTTCTGCTAACTTTATGTTATAGTCTTCATTTCCTCTTTGGTCAGTGTGACCTGAGATATAGAGTTGAAGATTTTTTAATTTTATCATCATCAGTGATACCTTATCCAAATCTTTTTGATGGACAGCCCTGATTGTAGATTTGTCAAAATCAAAATACACGGCAGGTATCGAATTCACTTCATTTTGGATTTCTTCAAAAAGAGAAGAAGCGTCACATAAATCTTTCCCAAACAAAGCAGTAGGCAATTCATATTCTCTATTGGTATCTGTAAAAGATTCCAATACCAGTTCACTTCTTCTGTTCAACTGATGCTTTGTCTCAGGACAAGCCACGCCATCACCACAGTCATTGGCCAATTTTTCCTTACCAAACCATTCTATTCGAACCCTGTTTTCAGGTATGCCAAATTTGGAAAGATAGTTTTGGACAGCATTTGCACGTTTTTCACTCAAAATCCTATTGTATTCCACTGATGCCCTGACATCTGTGTGAGAGGCAACCGCCAAGTCAAGGAAATCATATTTTACCATCAACTCTGCAATTTTATTTAAGACCGGTTCGGCGTCATTTCTAATTTTTGCCTTGTCCAAATCGTAGTAAACAATGTCCACCAAGACAGGTAAATTATATGGGATTCGGACAAGTTTATATTCTCTTTCCAAAATATCATCCTGAAGACCTATGGTAGAAATTGTGCTATCCTGTATGCTAAAATATCCTTTTTTACTGATTTTAAGATTAAAATTACTTTCTGGCTCGAGGTCTGCCAAAATTTCTCCTCTTTCATTTCTAAGTGTGGCTATCATATTTCCACCTTCCTTTTTCGCTAAAGCGGTATTAAATCCTTCACTGATGATATTGCTGTCACAATCGATCACCCGTGCAATCAACTTTTTGAAAAGGTCCTCAACCAGGTAAATGTCATCCAAACCCATACCTCCAGTCCTGTCAGAACTCAGGTACCTTTTACCCCCTTTGGTTACAATGTATCCAAAATCATCCCTTGGAGAATTGTATGGCAAACCCATATTTTGGACATTGGCAAATCCCGAAGAAGCTATATCCGCTTTGAAGATATCCATGCCACCTAAGCCGGGAAGTCCATTTGAAGAGAAATAAAGTGTCGAACCGTTGATAGAAGGATACCTTTCGTTTTTAGCAGTATTGATTTGGCTTCCTAGATTGACTGGTTCGCCGAAATTCAAATCCCCATCATAGGTTACATAATAGAGGTCAAATCCACCCATTCCGCCCGTTTTATCCGAAGCAAAATAGATTCTTTGGTTTTCTTCATCCACAAAAGGATTCAAAACACCATATTCTGTAATTTTATTGAGAGGAAAAGGCTTGGTTTGTGATAATGTTCCGTCGGTACTTATCTGGCTGTAGAAAATTTCGGAATGAAGAGAAAACTCTCTACTTCCTTTAATTTTTTTTACATCTCTAAATACGGAATAGAAAATAATATTTCGGCTATGCATCAAACTTGGATCACTGATGTGGAGCGCATCGGGAAGGTCTGACACTATTTTGGAAAGTATACTGTCTTTATCGAATTTGTAGATTCCAAAGAAAGCCCTGTCATTGAAGCTGCTTTTTTCGGTGCTGTATAGATTGCTTTTTGCGTCCAACCTGATACCTTTTTTGTCCGTGGGAATGATATTTCCCCTATCACTTGAGAAAAAGTTGTTGCCATCTTTATCGACATTCATCCCAAAATCAGAACCGTCAGTATTGATTCCTTGTACAGGCACCAGCTTGACCCGGGTAGTTTTGGAGGACATATTTCTGATCAATTCAAAATCAAGTTCAGGAAAATCATTTTCATCAAAAGAAGAACTCTCCAACATTTCATCAATCTGTTCTGCTTTTCCTACTTTCATGGCTGCCATCAGGTAGTTGGAATAATCCGTCCTTTCGGCTTCTTCATTGGTGATTACTTTTTCCCACCAAGCAAAGGATTTTTCATATTCTTGGACTTGGCTATAAGCTTCAGCAGCATACCTTGCTGTCGTTATTTTTGGATTTCTGTTGTATGCCTGTTCGTAAATTTCTGCCGCATGCTGAAAGTTTTCTAAGCTTTTCTGTTTGTCAGCATAGCGCAAAAGTCTATTCTGAGCAATCGAATGGATTGGCAAAATTCCCAACAAAAACAAGAGTGAAATAAGGTGAAATGATTTTCTCATGATCAGAACCATCTTGGATTTTTCATTGTGGCTTTTCTTGGGGCTAAATAAAATCCAACAGAAAACTCATGAGAATTATTTCTGGAATTTTGTAGTGCATTTAATGTTTGATCGTAAGCATATCCGAATCTAACTTTATCTGACGCGAAAATCTCAACTATAAAGGCTACAGCGTTTCTTCTGCTAATTTCACTTTCAAGGTTGTCATTCCAGATGTGCATGTTGGTCCGATAAGATGCCCCTAGCCAAAGCCTATCCATGAACAAAAACATACCGTTCAGGTCTAGGTTTGTAGGAGAACCCTTCACCTCTTTAATCAGAAATGAAGGTTTAAATTCAATGGCATCAGAAATAGGAACCATAGCACCTGCAGTTAGAAAGAAATGGAGGTCATGTAATGAAAGTGATATATCCTGTCTTTCCAATGAATTCCTACCAATCATATTAAAGGCACTCAATCCTGCGTAAAATCTCCTATTGTGATAGAATAAGCCCACATTCATGTTTGGACTATAAAGGTTATTGATTCCGGCAGGTATCTCGATATCATCCTGATCGATTGGATTAAGAATGTCTCCATCAAGTTGGTACTCTGAAACCCCCGCACTTGCTCCTAATGCAAGAAAGGATTCTTTGCCAGTTTGTATCCTATAAGAATAGGTAAGTAATCCAGTTGTAGTCCTCGTAGGTCCGATCTGATCAGAAAGCACTGATACACCAAATCCCATCATTCCTTCATTTGCACTCAAATCTGCTGTAATCGTAAATGTACGGGGCGCACCTTCAAGATTTACCCATTGATTTCTATAAGTACTTTGTATGTATCCTTGGTTTTTATATCCCGCGTATCCTGGATTGATATGTAATCCATTGAAAATATATTGGCTGAACTGAGGCAGTTGCTGCCCATTTCCTGTCTGAATAGCCAAGATGGCTATCAGTAGGGAAAGTCCAAATATTTGATGGTTTCTTTTCATGGTCTGCGAGATTTACTTTTTGATGACCTGGATCCAACCTTTGAATTCATGCACTTTACCTTCTGAATCTGTTCCTCGGAATACAAAGAAGTAAGTCCCTCCAACTAGTCCCTCTGCACTCCAGTCATTGTCATAATTACTGTTTTCGTAAAGATGGTCACCAAATCGGTTTAGGATAACGATTTCTCTTTTGGCAAACTTCTGTGAACCTTTGATGATAAATCTGTCATTTTTTCCATCATTATTTGGTGTAATCACATTCGGGATGAAAAGTGCATTGACTCTATTGGTATCTTCTGCTGTATTGTCATCAGGGTTTGTGTCATCTTCATCTGAAGTGACTGTTACTCTATTGACAATATTTAGTGGATTACCATTTACAAGTGCATCTGCTTTTACCCTGACATTGATGGTCAATTTGGAGTTGGCAGGGAAAAGTGGAATGGTATAAGTAAGCCTTTTGCCTGAGATATCTGTGGTGACATTGATGTCTGCGGAGGTAGATGTAAATCTAGAGCTTACATAAGTGATTCCATTTGGCAGATCATCCACTACCACTACGTTGGTTGCATCGAAGCTGCTAGAATTGGTTACATCAATTTGGTATTCGAATTCATCTCCCTCAAAAATTTCTGCATTATTTGAGGTCTTGGTGATACTCATATCCACTTCGGAATTGACCAATCTAAAGGTTACAATAGCCTCATCACTGTTAGTAGGATTGAGAGATTCTGTCAAGACATACTTTAATGTATATTCCCTTGCTTCGTTTAGGCCAGGTATTAGACTAAGTTCACCCTCTCCGGTGGTCAATAAACCAATGATGCCGTCAAGTTCTATAAATTCAAAGTTGACATTATCTGAAGTTACGGGCTGACCGTTTAGTAAATCATTTGACAAGATGTTTCCTATAATACCTCCAAAATCCAAAGCATGGGTGCCAAATTCGTCGTTATTGGCTATGATCTCATTTTTGGATCCGATTACCGTCACCGAGTCTGTTGATTCTATTTCTTCTCCATCAGAACCTATAGCGGTTACCAAGACCGTATTGAGTATAGTGCCCGCCACAAGATCTTCGACTTTTACTGTATAGGTCGTCTCAAAAGAAACAGTCTGTCCAGGAGAAAGGCTTACAATGGTCTCATTCATACCTGTCAAAGGATCCACTACCGTAATGTTAGATAAAGTTGTATTTCCAGTATTGGTAACTGTAATGGTGTAAGGAATTACCTGACCGAATTCAGTGTATGTTTGAGTAACTGTTGATTTGGTTACTGATATGGATTCTACTTTATCGAATATTTGTACATCTTCATCCGAAACTTCTATTTCATTTCCTCCAAAGTTACCTTTAACAGTTGCAACATTCGTAAAAGAGCCAAAGTCAATGTCTTCTTGTGTTAGGATATATTCTGCTGAGAATGTAGTACTGTCTGAAGCTCCGGGAGCCAAAGTCTCCAATGGACCTCCGATGACAGTTACCTTTGGATCTATCAAAGTAATATTGGTGTAGGCTACATTTCCGGTATTGGTGACTGTGAAAGTATAAACAATCTTATCACCTGCATTTACGATATTGTTACCGTCTGCATCAACCAACTGACCTGATTTTTCGAATTCTATTGAACAGGTATTGACATTTAAGGTAACCTGTACTCTTGGACCTGTGCAATCAGAAGACGCTCCTTCTGCCACCCAAATCTGAATTGTTCCTGCCACATTGCCATCTAGCTGATATCCCGTCATTGCTTCACCCCCTTCAGCCTGTGTAAAGAAGAAAACTTCATATTGACCTTCTTCACCAAGATTACTTGGAGTAATCAAAGTGTTTAGATCAGGGATTTCTTGACCTAGGCAAAAATCATAAGCTGCACCTTCGGAAATTGATGGGCTGGTAGTAACGATCGAAACTTCAATGTTGAACTCAAAGATACAGTTACTTGAATTCACAGGAATACCGAAGTAGGTACCACTTTTTGCTGGGAAAGGATTGGTAGCGGTAAATTCAGTGGCCTTGTTAGGGTCTATGCCATCATAGAATCTGATTCCGGCAGGGAAAGAAATAGCGATGGTGTTGAAAGCAATACCTTCTTCAGGATTGATATTGCAAAAGAAGAAATTGTCAAACAAATTAACATCTCCACATTTTTCCTGGATCCATTCTGCAGCTCCTACGATACGGATTACGAGAGGAGTTTGGATAGGTTCACCCTGACAATCTCCATCCAAAAACCCTTGGGTAAGTTGTATGCCGCTAAATTCACTTTCGGATATTTTCCCCTTCCCTGATATTGAGCCTTCCACAGAGATGAATGCATCACAATTGGAATTTGAAAGAATCAGACAATCTTCAGTAGCTTTTAACTTATAGCTCATTCTTGCCAATATCGTATTGATATCTTCCAAGAGTGGCAAATCCCCCAATTCCCAGACTATAGAACCTGTAAGGCCTAAGTTAGGATCAAAATAAGGCACTTTTACAGTGTTTGGATCAAAGAAAACTTCAAACTCTGCGCTTACAAAAGTAGATGTGTATGGAATAGGAAT
Source organism: Cognataquiflexum nitidum (assembly GCF_022538055.1). Classification (GTDB taxonomy): domain Bacteria; phylum Bacteroidota; class Bacteroidia; order Cytophagales; family Cyclobacteriaceae; genus Cognataquiflexum; species Cognataquiflexum nitidum. The sequence goes on from NZ_JAKZAM010000014.1 coordinate 35,449, forward strand.
GATTACTTTTCCGTTTTCAATCTCCTCAGTTCCTAGATTTCTAATATCCAATGTGTAAGCAATTTCCTGACCCGGCTGTACAGTAGGATTTTCGGATACAGGAGATCCATTAATTGATACAATTTGATTTAGACCTTGAATATCAGGAACATAAGCATCAACAGAAAATCCGATTGAATAGATATTATAGGTATCTCGTCTTGAACCAAATCTAAAAACCGTTGAAGTCTGCCCATTTGCAATGATAGAATTATTAGGATTAGGAACATTCCACATAGCAATGTCAATTCCGGTGTTGTGGTCAAACTGAGGGTTTCTTGGGTTTGCAACCAAATTACCGCTGTTATCGCTTACAGGAGTATAAATTGATGAATTGAAGAAGTTATTTGGCCCATTAAGTTCATGACTTAACCTCACCCAACCGGTATTTGCGGCATTTCGAATTTCAAGATAATCATCGCTTATACCCCTTTCACCTTCACCTGCCATCACACCAAGTTTCAAATTCACCTGCCCGTTTTGGACGGCATTGAATCCATTGATAACAAGTTCTCCATCTACAGCAATGGAATCACCTATGCCCATTACATAAGAATATCCGTCAAATAAAGTCACGTCCCTCCATTTCATTTTGGAGTTTTCATAGACAACCACTATTCCCCAATGTCCAAAATAACCTACTCTACCGCCGTTTCCTTCGGTAAGTGCTACGTCCGCAATTGTATATTCTCCAAGACCTTGACTTCTCACAAATTGGGTGACATCCGCATAGCCCACATACATATCATCCAATTCACCGGACGGATATAAAATGTTGTTGGCAGTAGCAGTTACCTCAGTATATCCGGAAGAGTTTGGACCTTTGATTTTTACTTTTCTTTTATCAAGGTTGGTAGTATTGATAATTTCAGGAACAAAAATGCCATCAGCAGTGATCCTTGCAAAATTATCAGAAGTCTGATAGGCCGCAATTTCTTCAGTTCTTGAAATGATTCTTTGCAACCTGTCGACTTTTAAAGTAACACCGCCATCAGTGATTGTAATCGGGTCAAAGGTTACTGTCCTGACATTCCCTTGGGTGGTCACAGTCTGATTGGTCAAGGTTGTCATGGCACCACTGGTGCCTATTCTAAATCTTGCAGGATTGTTGTTGTTATTTGAAAATTCGAACTGATAGGTATTCCCACCTTTTCTAGACGTAAATGTGTAGCGAGGAAACCTGTTGGTTTCACTTCCACTTCTTCCAATCGTCAAAGTGTAAAAAGAAAATGCTATCGGATTAGAATGATTTGCAATTTGAACCTGATTGGTGACAGTCTCAGGAGTCCCGTCTTCTGTCCCAACAACAACGTCAAAACTCATACCTAATTCGGGATTGGCCCTTCCTGACCAATATAAGCCGGCGTAGATAACCTCAGAACAATTGGGATCGGCATTATTTTCACCTGAAAAGACCAAAGTGGAGGATGAAGAATTGACCGTATTTGGGTTGTTGTCAATGTCTACATAGACCATTTGGCTAAATGAATTGTCGATCCTGTTAGGGTCAGCAAGAGTAAGATTTGTGTTGCCAATGATTGTAAAATCACCTCTTAATTTAAATATATTATTCTCAGGACTAGGATTTCCAACTCTGTGCGTGAAAGGAATTCTGTTATCAACCTGGGCTGAAACTTTTACAGCGAATGATGATATCAACAAAACCAAAATCAGGTTTGCCAATAGCGCTTTTTGAAATGAAAAGGAGAAAAATGCTTTCATGGTTTTTCTGATTTAGGATTAAAAATTAGTGTTGACCTGAAATAGAACAATGACATCGCCATCTTCATAACCTGATACCATCCTATCGACTTCATCAGGACTCAGTGATGTCTCAGAGTTAATAAAAATGTAGACAAGGTTTGAAAAACCTTTCAGTTCAGACAAATTGATTTTCAAAGCAGATTTTTCCGCCTCACTGCCCAAATTGATTTGTAAAATCTTGACAGTCCGAAAAATGTTATTTTCTGATTTTAATAATTCAAGGGAACTGATGTCCGAGGAAACTTTCTGAGGAAAGCCCTCTCCTAAAGTTTGAATTTTTGAATCCTTTAAAAGGACAGTTGGAATATTCTCAAACACAAGATTTTTAATAAATACTGTGTTATTTTCTCCCTCTTGGTTTATGAATTCCTCAAGTGAAAGGGATTTTTGAGCCTTAATTTGAGAAAAAGAAGAGAAGAAAAGGATTAAAACCAAAAACAGTACACTGTTGCGGCTTTCATTCTTTGGGGAAATCAATGATGTCATCATAGCGAGATATTAGATAAACAAAATGGGTAGGCGATTGAGATAGATTAAGCCTTTTTTAGAGAAATGGGTAACAAGGGTGGTGTTATGACCATTTAACTGTCGTAAAAATACAATTATTTGACTTTCATTTCCAAATGATTTTCAAAAAATATTTTACAAAATGCATTTTTTTGCATTTATATGTTTATAAACTACTTAAATTCCATTCAATCTAGAAAACCAGGGGAATAAAAAAAGGGGTTTTTCAACCCCTTTTGACTTTTGTAAGTTTTTCATCTTTCAAATCCTGGAGATATTTTTTAATTAGCTCCAGCCTGTGATTATCTCCCAAAATGAATTGAGGAATTATCCTTTCCAAGCTCCATTGCATACTCATTTTTACTTTAAGCATATTCTACGCAGCTAAAAAAGATTTGTTTTTTCGGTTTGCTTGACTGAACTTGATGAAAGTTAAGAACCTTTAAAAATGCAAAAGACCCAAGAACTTGAATTTCTAGAATCCCAAATTGAAGGTATTTTCCTCCTTCAAAAACAAGAGGCCTTAAAGCTTCGAAAAGGATCAGCCTCCCTCCGCATCTCACTTTTAAAAAGAATGCTGGATTGGATCAATATAAACCAAGAAGATATTCGAAAAGCCGTACATGCCGATTATCAAAAGCCTTATCCGGAAATTGATGTGACGGAGATTTTCCCTGTTTTGATAGAAATCAACCATGCCATCAAGCATCTTGAACATTGGATGAAACCAAAAAAAGTAGGAACTCCGCTGATTTTTTTGGGAACCAAAGCCTATATACAATATGAACCAAAAGGAGTAAGCCTCATCCTAGCTCCCTGGAATTACGCCTTCAACCTGGCTGTAGGCCCCTTGGTTTCTGCGATTGCGGCAGGTTGTCCGACCTTCGTCAAACCCTCTGAAATGACACCCCATACCTCCGCTTTACTCAGAAGGATGATAGCTGAAATCTTTGACAGCCATACCGTGGCTGTCATAGAAGGAGGGGTGGAAGTCTCGCAGATACTTTTATCCAAACCCTTCGACCATATTTTCTTTACAGGAAGCCCCGGAGTCGGCAAAATCGTCATGAAGGCCGCTGCTGAGCATCTTGCCTCTGTTACCCTGGAATTGGGGGGAAAATCACCTGTGTTGATTTTGGATGATGCCGACCTTAAAGATACGGCGGATAAAATCACGGCTACCAAATTCCTGAATTGTGGGCAGACCTGTATAGCCCCGGATTATATATTGATCCCGGAAAGGTTGAAAGATGCCTTTGTCGGTGAAATGAAAAAAAGCATTGAAAAAATGTATGACTCCAATAAAAATGGCATCGAGGGTTCAAAAGACTATTCCAGAATTGTGAATGAAAGCCATTTTAAAAGGATACAGCATATTCTTTCCGATGCCAATTTGAAAGGAGCAAAAATCGAATTTGGCGGTAACTCAAACGGTCAAGAAAACTACATCGAACCCACAATTCTGTCCAATGTCACTTGGGAAATGAAAGTCCTCCAAGAGGAAATCTTTGGACCGATTCTTCCCGTGGTGACTTATGACAATCTAGACGCTGCGATCTTGATGGTCAACCAACAACCCAAGCCATTGGCTTTTTATGTGTTCTCCAAGAATGATGAAAAAATCAACACCATTTTCAATGAGACTTCCTCAGGGGCTGCATTAGCCAATGACTGTGCCGTACATTTTCTTCACCGGGAACTTCCCTTTGGCGGTGTCAATAACAGCGGCATTGGCAAATCTCACGGACATTTTGGGTTCTTGGCATTCAGTAATGAAAAAGCCGTCCTAAAACAGCGGGTCGGTTCAGCCGCTGTCAATCCCTTGTTTCCACCTTTTACTTTGGTCAAAAAGAAACTGGTCAAAGGAATCCTAAAATGGCTTTGATTGAAAACAATACTCCCAAAAATCCTGTATTTTGAAAAATAGAATTTCGACCTCACTTCTCCTTATATATATGGTGTCACAATCACTCGCATTTGGACAATCAAGACCCCGTGACTTAGGGATACGTATTGGAGTGATGCCAACCGGTCCACTCAATGCCATCACCGACGTGGCGGGGGTGAAAGTTGGTCATGTCACCCTTATCGAAGGAGAAAATGTCAGAACCGGTGTAACGTCCATCATTCCCCATCAGGGCAACCTGTTCCAATCAAAAGTCCCGGCGGCTGTTTTTGTGGGAAATGGATTTGGCAAACTTGCAGGAACTACCCAAATCGAAGAATTGGGAAATATTGAATCCCCTATCATCCTCACCAATACCTTGGGCGTAGCAGCAGGGATCGAAAGAGTGGTAGCATATACTTTGTCCCAACCCGGAAATGAAAATGTACAATCAGTCAATGCAGTCGTCGGGGAGACCAATGATGGATACCTCAATGACATCCGGGGAAGACATGTGAAAACGGAAGATGTGCTTGCTGCCATTACAAATGCCAAAGAAGATAAAGTTTTGGAGGGAAATGTCGGAGCAGGAACAGGTACGGTATGTTTTGGATTCAAAGGCGGGATCGGAACTTCCTCTCGGAAATTGCCCGAATCATTGGGCGGATATACGGTTGGGGTTTTGGTGCAAACCAATTTCGGTGGGGTATTGCAGATTGACGGTGTTCCGATAGGGGTGGAATTAGGCAATTACAGTTTTATGGACCATATGTCTTCCGTTGACGGATCCTGCATGATCGTCGTGGCAACCGATGCACCTGTCAATGAAAGAAACCTCAAAAGAATCGCACAAAGGGCCATGATGGGATTAGCCAAAACAGGAGGAATCGCTTCCAATGGTTCGGGAGATTATGTGATCGCTTTTTCCAATTTTCCCGGCAACTTGATTTCTCATAATTCCCCATCCCTTGAACTCCAAAAACCCAGTTATTTACAAAATGATGACATGAGTGCACTTTTTCTTGCCACCATCGAAGCAACTGAAGAAGCCATCATCAATTCACTTTTTGCAGCGGAAGACTTGGCAGGAAAAGATGAAAGAGAAGTAAGGGCACTGCCAAAAGAGGAGGTTTTGGAGATTATGAGGAGGTTTAATAGAATCAAATAATTCAATATAATCAACATACCCTTCTTTGTCAGTAAGCCAATATTCAACTTCAGTCGGGGAGCAAGACCGATGTGCCGACATTTCAATCCCTGGCAATCAATTGAATTAATGAATTCATTGGCAACATAGGGTAATTTAATATTCTCATTTCCCCAATCACAATTCATCAAGGTTTCCAAGATATTTTTCTGCCTGCTCCAGGATTTTGGATTTGTCTTTCATCTTTTCCCAGGTCTTGTAGGCCATTCCTATTCTTGGATTCTTGGCTAATTTGTCTTCATTTCTATCGTAGAAATGCCAATAAAGGCTGTTGAATGGACATGCGTTTTCTCCTGTTTTGAGATTTTTGTCATAATGGCATCCCTTACAGTAGTCACTCATTTTGTCTATGTAATTGGCAGAGGAAACATAAGGCTTGGTACCCACTATACCTCCATCTGCAAACTGACTCATGCCTCGCGTATTGGTGATTTCAACCCATTCGATAGCATCAATGTAGATCCCCAAATACCAGGCATCCACCTCATCAGGATCTATTCCGGCCAAAAGTGCAAAGTTTCCGGTTACCATCAATCTTTGGATATGGTGTGCATAAGACTTGTCCAAAGACTGTGCGATGCTGTGTTTCAGGCAATTCATTTTGGTCTTACCGGTCCAATAGAATTCAGGCAATTTCCTATCATGTCCAAAGTAATTCAAAGTCGCATACTCGGGCATTTTGGCCCAATAGACTCCGCGCATATATTCCCTCCACCCGATAATTTGCCGGATAAATCCTTCGACTTGGGCGATATTGATCCTGTCCTGATTTGCAAACCAATACTGCTCCACTTTTTCCACCACTTCAAGGGGTGAAAGCATTTTGGTATTCAAACTGAAACTGAGGCGGCTATGAAACAAGAATGCATCTCCTGTGTACATCGCGTCTTGGTATTCGCCAAAGCTGTCCAAGAGTTTTTCACAGAAGTAATCGAGAACCCGCAGGCTTTCCTCCCTGGTAACAGGCCATTCGAAGTTTCTTTCATTTATAGACCCGATCGTGTCCACACCCATGGATTGAACTAACCCGACAATTTCACTTACATTTTTTGGAAAAACCTCGGGCGCCTTGAGGAGCAAGGGATCACGGAATTTGTTGCGGTTGTCTTGGTCGTAGTTCCATTTTCCTGTCAAAGGCTCTTTTCCATCCATAAGGACTTGATACTTCTTCCTCATTTCCCGGTAAAAAGTCTCCATCAGAAATGTCTTTTTCCCCTTGAAGAATTCTGCCAAAAATTCTCTTGAGGTTAAAAAATGTTCTGAATCAAAATGCCGATAGGGAATCGAAAGGGATATGCAAAAATCCGTCAGCTGCAGGTCAAGCCTATATTCATCCGGTAAAATGTATTCAAATCTGCCGATATCCCCTTTTTCAATCAGGAAAAGTAGATTTTCCGTGAGGTTTTGGCTATTGTCAGGATGGTCGAGATTCCAATAGATTACATGATGGCCTTGAGATTGAAGGGTCTCGGCAAAATTTCTCATGGCCAAAAAGAATCCGACAACTTTTTGGATATGGTGACGGACATAGCCCGTTTCCTGCTTCATTTCCATCATGACATAGGTGATGTCAGGATGTATTTTGTCAAACCAAGAATGATGAATGTTGAGTTGGTCGCCAAGAATCAGGCGCAGTGTTTTTGACATAAACGGTGTACGGACTGATTACCATACACCATTTGATGCCGTTTTGTTTTCTCTGATAAGGGAGACAGTACCTGCCTTTTCAATCTCTTCCCCTTTTGGAGTCTGGAAGCTGACTTTGTATACATAATTTCCGGCAGGTAACAATTGACCATTCAAAGTCCCATTCCATCCTTCACTGCTTTGGGAAGCATTCGAAAAAATCATTTCTCCCCATTTGTTGAAAATATACATTCTATACCCACTGATACCTTTGGTTTCAGGTTTGAAGACGTCATTCAATCCGTCACTGTTGGGGGTAAATGCATTTGGCATCATCAGGTATTCACTGACTTCACTAACTTTAATTTCCTCTTTCTGGACAGAGGAGCAGCCATATATATCGTATGCTTTTAATACTACCTCAAATTCTCCTGCCATTCTGAAAACATGAATAGGATCCTTATCTGTTGAAACGGTCCCGTCTCCAAAATTCCATTCCCATGCTATAAAGTCTTCTGAGATTTTACTTTCAAATATCAATTGGTCATCAACCAAAATTTCCCCGTCAGCATGCAGTTGAAGTTTTTTGACATCAAACGCAAGCCTGTCCTTGGCGACAATATTGCTGTAGTCGACAAAAATCTTCTCTATAATTTTGCAACCATTTGCATCAGTCACCTCTACAGCAAGTTCTTTTTCTGTCCAAAATTCAATCTCTTGTGTGTTTTTATTAAAATTTAGCCAATTTATTTGGTAAGGAGCCTTACCACCTTTAATACTTACCCAAGCCACACCTTTGACCTCATTGGTCTCACAATTAATATCTACAGTAGTCTCTATTTTGGCGGTAATTTTTTCAGATCCTTTGATAGTAAAGGTTTTTATGATCTCGCAGCCCATCGAATCTGTGATTTTGACGCTGTAATCCCCTGATGCCAAATTTTCAAGGTCTTTTTCTTCGGAGCCATTGTTCCAAGAAAAAGTGAATGGTGCAATTCCACCTTGTATATCAAGCAATATTTTGCCTGTCTCTGCCTCGCCACAAAGCATAATATCTGAAATTTCTGCCGTGACTGCCATAGGCTCTGCAGCTTGGATGGTATAAGTTTTGGAAATACTGCAACCATTTGCATCTGTGACAGTCAAGCCATACTCACCGGCTTTCAGGTCAGTGATTTTATCTGAAGTTTTTCCATTGGACCAATTAAATTGAAATGGTGCTTTTCCTCCACTTGCTGTGATTGCAATTGATCCTTTGTTCTCATTGGAGCAGGATATGTGCGTTACCTCTTCTTTTAGCTGAATCGCCTCACTGCTCGATTTGATTTCAAAATACAGGGTCTGACTACAATTAAATTTGTCAGAAACTTTCACGGAGTAAGTTCCGGGAGACAAGTCTTTTGCGGACAACTCGTCTGTCAAGCCATGGCTCCATTCAATTTTATAAGGACCACCCCTCCCCCTTTTGATATTAATCTTAGCTTCTCCATCAGCGTTACCACAGGAGACATCTTTTTTTTCTGCCATTTCGATAATCAATGGGAACGGGGGTTGAACCACTATCTTCTTTTTGACCTCATGGCCAGCACTGTCTTTTATCCAAACAGTATAGGTACCAGAAAGTAAACTGTACCTGTTTTGGACAGTTTGTAAATTGTTCCAAAGAAAAGTGTAAGGGGGAATGCCTCCGGTTACATCTAATAAAATATGCCCTCTATCTGCATGGGTGCAAAGTGCCAACTGACCACTGACAGCCACAACCATATCACCCGGATCAGGTGTCCCATTCGTGCCCATAGTCCTGAATACGGTTGTATCCAAAACGACAGGTCGCCGGATTTTGCTGTATAACTGCTCGAGATAGATCCCTTGCGATAAGGCAAAGGGACTCAATCCCTGAAGAAAAATCAGGAAAATCAGGGTTTTGAGGAGTCTTTTTTGCCAATTCATGACGTATTATATCTGACCTTTACAGTGCTCTTTGACCATGGGATTATGTGGTTGAAAAGCAAAAATCTGTTTTTGGTAAATAGAAATATTATTTTATGTTATTTGTATAAAACAAAATGATATTTCTGAGTTCGGGTGATTTTTTTTAATTAATGAAATAATATGCTAAAAAACCAACAAGCCAACACCCGAATATGCAGAGTTAAAAGTGCAGAAATCAATGCTTGTAGCATCAGTTTCAAAAACCTTAAGAAGACCTGCTTTTTTTGATGTATGAAGTGAAATAAAAAAATTCTGAAAAAATCAAAAAAATTTGGATTACTATCCACCAAAAACAATAAAACCCGACTTTTTTGAGCCGGGTTTAGATTTTGACTTAACTTCTGTTACAGTCCGATGTCAATCTGATGTCTTAATATATCTTCGAAAGTTTCTCTTTCCCGGATAAGGTAAGCTTTGCCATTGAGAATCAAAACCTCGGCAGGGCGAAGCCTTGAATTGTAATTGGAAGACATGCTATAGCCGTAAGCTCCGGCATTCTTTATGGCAAGAATATCACCTTCTTGTACCTCTGTCAATTTTCTGTCAGCGGCGATAGTATCTGTTTCACAGATGTAACCGACGATGGTATAGATCCTTTCGGGGCCTTCTAGTTTTGATATATTCAACACCCCATGGTAGGCGTCATACATCATAGGACGGATGAGGTGATTGAGACCCGTATCCACTCCGACAAAGGTAGAGGCAGGGGTCGGCTTCACCACGTTTACTTTAGCCAATAAATAGCCTGATTCTGATACCAAAAACTTACCTGGTTCAAACCAAATCTCGAGTTCTTTGCCATACTCAATACAAAAAGCCTTGAAAGCTTGGGATACTTTGCCTCCGACTTCCCCGATATCTGTAGAGATATCATCCGGCTTGTATGCTACCTTAAATCCTCCCCCAAAATCAAGGAAATTTAAGTCCCTGAACTCTTTGGCAGCATCGAAGACAATATTGGCCCCCCTAAGGAAAACCTCTGCATCCAAAATGTCTGATCCTGTATGAATATGCAATCCTACAATGTTCAGGTCATGTGCTTCGACGACTTTGAGCACATGCTTCAACTGGAGAATAGAAATACCAAATTTGCTGTCAATATGACCAACGGAAATCTTAGCATTGCCTCCTGCAAGGATATGCGGATTTAGACGAATACAAAGCGGAACTTTATTGCCATAGAAAGTGCCAAAATGCTCCAACATCGGAATGTTGTCAATGTTAATCATTACCCCTAGGGCTACAGCTTCCTGTATTTCTTCAAAAGAAACACTATTAGGTGTATACATGATTTCATGAGGTTCAAATCCTGCATGTTGGCAAAGTTTCACTTCTTCTATGGAAACAGCATCTACACCCGTTCCGGCTTTTTTCATCAATTTCAGAATATTGATATTTGAAAGTGCCTTGGTGGCATATTTGATTCTGAGGTTGACTCCCGCAAAAGACTTTTGTAAAAGCCTGACTTTTTCGAGGATTTTTTCCCCATCATATACATATAAAGGCGTGCCGTAGTCTTTCGACAAACCGATCATAGAAACTCCCTGAATCTGGTATTGCTGGTCTTTAACTTCCATGAAACTAATATTAAGCCCCAAAGATAAGGATAGAACCACAATAAAAAAGATTGAAAACCTGAAGAGTAAATCTTCTCGGAACGGAAACCTATCAGTAATTTAAGCAGTTAAATTATGTTAAGCCCAACCCATGCCATCCAATAAGGCATAAATTTGCAACATGTCGAGTTCTCAAATGAAACTGATCATAATATTGATGTCCATCTCCAGCCTAGGTCTGGTGGGATTCCAATACTATTGGATCAGAAATGCCCTCCGTATCAATGAGGAGAGATTTGAACAAGCTGTTTACCAATCTCTGGCAGCGACAATTACCCAAATTGAAAAAGGGGAGACAAGCGACATATTTTTGAGCTACCTAGCCAAAGACACTCTCCTGCAACAATCCCTGACACAAAAAATCGAACCTATCGTGGTACAGGTGAGACAGCGACCCAATTCTCGCAGAAGACCCTCTGTGATGGATACATTGCTGCAACAACCTATTCCTCAGATCAGCCAGAGCTTTAAAAGATTAATAGAAGCAAGGGGTTTGGATATTTCTATTTTGACAGATTTGGATAATTTTTTTACTAACCTTACCCCGGAGATTGCCTCCTCGATGTTTACACCTGATGAAATGGAAATCCTACTACAGGAAAGGGAAAGGCAATTTCAGTACCTCAACCAAAATGAGAAAGTTTTCAGAAGCCGGTACGGAATAGTCCGTGACGGTGAATTCGAAGAGGAATACAATATTCCATTAGATGCCTTGGAAAAAATCCGCAGTGCAAACCTGAAAATTGATTTTATGAACCGTGCTTGGGAGGAATTGATCGGGGAAAAAGACATTCTGTCCAGAATGGATACAGGTCAGGTGAGACTGTTGGTTAAAAATAACCTAAAAGAAAAGGGAATAGAACAATCATTTGAGCTTGGAATTCTTGACAACAACGGAAAATTTTTACCTCTTACAAACTCAGCCGATTCATTCTCCTTGATGAGTTCACGGATGCAGGCAAGGTTATTCCCTAGTGATATCATCTCCCAGGAAAATTACCTGCTAGTCAACTTCCCAAATAAAAGAGCCTATGTTTTTAGGCAAATTTGGCTGCCGGTTCTGAGTTCTATCCTATTTATCGGCGTGGTGATTTTTTGCTTTGTCTATGCCATCAGGGTGATCATCAGACAAAAAAACCTCTCCGAAGTCAAGAATGATTTTATCAACAACATGACCCATGAGTTCAAAACTCCCATCGCAACTGTCAGTCTCGCAGTCGAAGCTTTGCAAGACCCGGAATTGTTGAATCAGGAATCTTTCCGAAAGAGATACCTAAGCATCATCAAGGACGAAAACAAAAGATTGGGTGGTCAGGTGGAGAAAGTATTACAGGCGGCAACTTTGGAAAAAAAGGAGTTCAGGCTAAAGATGGAATACGTTGACCTGATAGAAATATTGGAAAATGCCAAATCACAGTTTGAACTTCAGGTAGAAAATAGAGGAGGAAAGATCACACTGGAAAATGAAATGTCAGATCCAAATCTGATGTCAGACCCCTTCCACCTATCACATATTCTCAATAACCTGCTCGATAACGCCAACAAGTACAGCAAAGACAGTCCTACTATCCATATCAAGGCTTGGGATCAAAGCGGTTTTGCCTTCGTATCCATTCAGGACAATGGCATAGGCATGTCGAAAGAAGCTACTAGGAAAATTTTCGATAAATTTTACAGGGTTCCCACAGGCAATGTCCACGATGTAAAAGGCTTTGGGCTTGGATTATCCTATGTCAAAACCATTATCGAAGCCCATAAGGGTGAAATATCCGTAAACAGTGAACCAGGAAAAGGAAGTATATTTACCATCAAACTCCCCAAGACACCATGAGCAAACCAAAACTATTAGTAGTAGAAGATGATCCGAATCTAGGGGATATCCTGCAGGAATACCTGACCATGAAAGGATATGAAACCACCCTTTGCAGAGATGGGGAAGAAGGCTGGACTAAGTTCAAGAAGGACAAATTCAGCATGGCTATCTTGGATATTATGATGCCAAAGAAAGATGGCTTTACCCTAGGCAAAGAGATCAAGAAAGTGCAGGAAGACCTTCCGATAATCTACCTGACTGCCAAAAACCTCAAAGAAGATATCATCGAAGGATTGAAAATCGGAGCGGATGATTACATCACCAAGCCCTTCAGTATGGAGGAACTGCTGCTACGGATCGGGGCGATTCTCCGTCGCACCCAAAAATCAGAAGAAGTACATACTTTGAAGCTTTATAAATTCGGAGAATTTGAACTCCATTATGATGAACAATATATCAATGGCCCATCAGGAGTCCACAAGCTCACTTCCAAGGAAAATGAACTGATCAGGTTATTGGCTTCAGAAATCAACAAACTGGTAAACAGAAGCCACGCCCTGAAGCAGATTTGGGGAGATGATTCTTATTTCAATGCGCGAAGCATGGATGTGTACCTCAGCAAAATCAGAAAAATCCTCAAAGACGATCCCAAAGTACAGATCATCACGATCCACGGGGAAGGTTTCAAAATGGTGGTAACTGACTAAAAATGATCAACAAAAGCAACAATCAAATAATTGCATTGGGCTTCCTCGTAGGGACAGCCCTTTTTTCTTGTGGGCAAAAAAAGCAGGAAACCATAGCCCATCCGGTGGTCAACTTTAAAGATATCTCTTCTGAAAACGCCAATATCGAAGAACCGTATCTTTTCACCTCACCCCAAGGCGAAACTTACCTTTCTTGGATAGAAAAATCTGATTCCATCAATATTTTTAAATTCTCCAAGCTGGAAGGGGAAACTTTTTCCTCCGAAAGCACCATTGCCCAAGGATCAGATTGGTTTGTCAATTGGGCGGATTATCCCCAAATGTCAGCTTTTGCAGACGGGACCTTGATTGCCGCGTTTTTGCAAAAAAGCGGTGAAGGAACCTTTGCCTACGATGTTCGGATCAGCATTTCCAAAGATGGGAAACATTGGTCTGAGCCCTTTGTCCTGCATGATGACAAGACCCAAACAGAACATGGCTTTGTTTCCATAATTCCTTGGGGAGAAAATATGCTCGTCAGTTGGTTGGATGGAAGAAATACCGGAGGTGGAAGCCACGACCATAGCCATGACCACGGTCACCATGGTCAGATGACAGTCAGGGCAGCGGTACTGGATATTGAGGGGAAGAAAATAGAGGAATGGGAACTGGACGACAGGGTCTGTGACTGCTGTCAGACGACCTCGGCCATGACTGAGGAAGGCCCGTTGGTGATCTTCAGAGACAGGTCCGAAACTGAAATCAGGGATTTGGGGATTGCAAAATTTGAAAACGGAAATTGGAAAGAAACGGCACCGATTTATATGGACCTGTGGGAAATAGCCGCCTGTCCTGTCAATGGCCCTAGAGTCTCTGCCATAGGAAATCAGGTTGCTGTGGCTTGGTACACAGGTGCAAAGGACAATCCTGAAGTGAAAGTATCCTTTTCCGATGACAATGGAAAGTCTTTTGAAACGCCAACCAAAATCGACCTTGGGCAAACCCTTGGCCGCGTGGACATCGAAATGATAGGCCAAGACAAAGCGATGGTATGCTGGATGGAGGAAGGAAAAATTCTAGTCCGATCTGTGAGTTCCTCCGGTAAATTGGGCAATCCGATTCAAGTGGCTACCTCATCTGACAAAAGAAGCAGTGGTTTTCCCCAAATGACTAAAAACGGAAATACCCTATGGTTTGCTTGGACGGATGACTCTGGGAGTCTGAAAAAAGTCAAAGTCGCAAAAATGTCTATTTAATAGTTGATATCAGTTCTAGAGACAACACCTAATAGCATTTCCATTTTTCCCTTAAAGTCAATAATCCGTTCTGAAGGATACAAATATTCTGCTTTTAGCAATTGCACATAGGCAGCTTTGTATTTTTGCTCATCAAATTTTTTGACCGCATCATTATAATATTGCAAACCCGCCAATTCACGGAGTCCGATTTTTTCGAATAGCGTATTGGATTCATTTTTGGAAAAAAAAGATCCCACCTCAACTGGCTTCAGGTTGGCAGATTTAGATGATTGAATGATAAAACTGTTCAGAAATCCCCTAGTCTCCTGCTCTCCCAATACCATTCCTTCATCTGCAAAGGTACTTTCTATGATAAATGGGGTTTTCTTAAATATTCCTTGGATGAATACGTGCTCTTTAGTTTCGATGATCTGATAGGAAATATCAAACCGATTTAGGAGCAAAGCATAGACAGCAGTACCCGTGACGCAATCATAAATTCCCTGATCGATCGTCTTAGAGAAGTTGGCGTTTTTTTGGTATTCTTTCAAAAGCTTTTGTTGTACAAGAAAAAAGATACCGGGCGGGATCTTGATACTTTTCCTCTTCCTTTTGGGTATCCTATCCAAATCCGATACGACTTGGTTCCAATTTGTCAGGGAAAGTTTTTCATTTGGATAAAGTGATTGGAGCAATAAAAATGGATTGTCCTGATGGTTAAAAAGTAGTTCTCTTTCAGAAGTATTGTCAAAAACAGGAAGAATCAAATGGTCAATTTTATCTTGGGAGCTAGCAGAGAAGCTAACCAATAGCAGAGATAACAGTATCGTTGACAATTTTTTCATTTACTTCGAGGAACATATGGTAACATTAGGTTAATCCAAAATTAACATTAAATTAATATTAAGGAAATAAATGTTAAAAAACTTAACATTAATTTAACATTGAGAATTTAGTAATCAATGTCATTTAGATGGGCTTTTGTGTAAAACAAAGCTTTTCCAAAGTTGGGATCAGATCTTAAAAATCTTAAAACATACATTCCAAACTTTGGAAAAGTAAATTGAATCCACCAAACTAAACGACATTGATTTAGTATTGTAAAAAATGCTTTTTCAAAAAAGAATTATGGAAGTGTAATGAAATGTAGCAGTGCAAAAAATTGGAAAAGAAGGCCTAAAAACATTCAGGCCTTACTCTCAATCAATTGAAGCACGAATTATGATGGACTTAATTCTGAATTCTTAACTCAACACTTTCCTCCTCAAGTCTTAAATCTCGCTTCTTATTGCCCTGCCCGAATCTCACGTCTCATATCTCCCGTCTCAAATCTCGTCTCTTGCTTCTTATTGCCCTGCCCCAATCTCACATCTCCAGTCTCAAATCTCTTGTCTCCCATCTCATTGATGATGATAAGGTTCATTCTTCAGGATCGTAAAAGCCCGATACAGTTGCTCCACAAAAAATACCCTGACCATTTGGTGGGAAAAGGTCATTTTGGAAAGGGAGATTTTGCCGTTTGCCCTTTGGTACACTTCGGCTGAAAATCCATATGGACCGCCAATGACAAAGATCAATTGCTTCAAACCTGCATTCATTTTCTTTTGGAGATAGTCCGAAAAATCCACGGATGAAAATTGCTTTCCCTGTTCATCGAGCAATACCAACTCATCGGAAGTCAGGACTCTTTTCAGAATCAGTTCGCCTTCTTTTTCCTTTTGGGAAGCTTCGCTGAGGTTTTTGGAGTTTTTGAGATCGTGGATGATTTCCAACTCGAACTTGATATAAAACCCCAAGCGCTTGCTGTATTCCTCCAATAGCGTCTGAATGGCGGCATGGTCTGTTTTGCCGACGGCGATAAGTCTGATCTGCATCCTGCAAAATAATTAAAGCTTAACCGAATAATCCGGATTTTGAAAATAATTGTGATGAAGGATTCGTGTTAAGCTCAATGGGCAAGTTGGATAATTGGTTAAATTAAAGAAAAATTAGATTCTCATCTTCTGCTTTTCCATTAAAACAAAACTTTCCCAAACCCAATCCATCTTTTTCTGCGCCAGTCAGCACAATCTGCGTGAGCTGCGATTTGATACCGTACAAATAAATCATTTCTTTAAACAGCCAATTTTTGTAGACAAACGGTCGTATGCCGTAAGTCAAAATCCATTGACAAAATTTCACAAGTATTTGAAAAACAATAGGATAGGCTTTGGGCTTTATATGACCTAACCAAAACTATTATTACCATGAAAAAATTATTTGCCATTGCGATGTTGTTCACATTCTTTTTGACATCATCCTTCACTTTGAACAAAAATGCAACTTTGAACCCGGAAGCAGATATCGTTGATCTTGCGGTTCAGACCGAATTCCTTTCCACCTTGGTAGTCGCTGTCAAAGCAGGTGACTTGGTCGGTGTATTGAAGGGTGATGGCCCTTTTACTGTTTTCGCTCCTACCAATGATGCTTTCGCCAAACTTCCTGCCGGAACGGTGGAGAATCTTTTGAAGCCTGAAAACAAAGCCCAATTGGTAGCGGTATTGACTTACCACGTGGTTCCAGGGAAAGTCTATTCCAAAGACCTCCAAAATGGAATGAAGGCTAAAACTGCCCAAGGTTCTGAAGTAACCATCACTTTGAAAGACGGAAAAGCTATGGTAGATAATGCTACTGTTACCGTTGCTGATATTGAAGCTTCAAATGGTGTGGTTCACGTAATCGATACGGTAATCCTTCCAAAAATGTAATAGTGTGATTGGACGTTTTGATTTATTTAAATACTTCAGAAAAGGTTAATGGTCATTAGACCATAGACCATGGATGATCAATCGTTGACTTAACAAAAAGGCCTGATTCAAACCGAATCAGGCCTTTTGTTTTATTTGTATGTACGCTTACTTGCCACTTACCAAATAAAATCTTGGATTGAAGAGCCATTGTAGCAGCTATGGACTATCGACTGTCGACCATGGTCTGATCACTTCTTCACCTCCGCCGTGGCTATTTTGCCCGCGGGCTGTTCAGGAAGGAATCCTTTTCTTCTAAGGATGGCTTCCATAAATTTCCTTTCATTCTCCGTGTTGAAAATTTTGAAAGGAAGGTATATGAATTGGGCTTTGGACATGGTCAAGATATAAGCATCTTTGGTCAGGTCCACTTTTTTGATCAGGTCCCATTTGATGGGCATCCCCTGTTGGACGTTGAGTTTCATCAATATCTGTCTGCTGTCAATTTCATATGACATTTTTTCAAAAATGACCTTGTTCTGTTCCATTTGGGTGACGCCTGCAAATTGGATAACCCAAAAAAGCCAATATAATGCATAGGCAAGTATTGCCATGCTGATCCACCACCAAGATGCAATCCAAAAATAACCGCAACCTATGGCGATGGCGATCAATACCACCCACCATTGTTCTTTGAGGATATTGGTCAGCCCCAACTTGATGTAGGTTCCTGTTTCTAATTGATATTTTTTTGTTTTGACTATCATTACTTCATTTTTTTCGTGCGCAAATATCTAATGATATCGCTTATTTCACAAGCTAAACAGGAAACCAATTGATTTTTTTAAAAATTCTTAAATCAATATTGTCTTTGATGAGTTAATTGATTGACTTCTACATGGTTTTGTAGTAAATTGATTCAAATTTCATTGCATATGAGTAGCTTGATAGTTGATTTGGTCTTGTGCGGAGTTGCCTATGTGGTGCTGATTTACTTTGTGGCTACCATGACCAAATCCAATCTTGGGCGAAATACAGGCAGCAGCGACGACGGAGATGGGGGCATAGAGGACTTTACTCCACCTAAAATCGATTTGCCTCCGGGGGTAATTTGGCCTACAGATTCTCCTACAAAGAAAGCGCCGAGAGAACCCATGGAGGTTTGACTCAGTTGCATTTGTCGCAAACTCCTTGAATCAGTAAGCTTACCTCTTTTTTGGTATATCCTTCGGGCAAGGAGATTTTTGGCAAGCCTACTTCTTCCATACAAATAGTCCTGCCGCACTTTTCGCATTTGAAATGCACATGCTCGTGGTCATGACGGTGCTCCCCGGCATGGGAATGGGAACACAAGGCGTACTTGGTAGCTCCACTGTCATCAAGGACTTTATGGACGAGGTCATTGTCCAAAAAGGTCTTCAAAGTCCTATAAATCGTCACCCGATCAAAATCTTTCTGCAAAACCTCTTCGAGATCGGAATGGGAAAGCGCCACCTGCCTTTCCAAAAAAGTCTTTAATACTTCCTGTCTGCAATTGGTAATCCGCAAACTGTGTTCCTGAAGGAGTTGAAGAGGGCTGTTGGACATCGTTTTAAAATATGTTTGGGTAAAAATAGGGACTTAGGACCATAACACAAAAAAAGGCCAAACTTGTTCAGCTTGGCCTTTTCTCAAGATTATTTATTATGAGTATCCGCAATGTTGCACGTTGGGCTATAGGAGGTTGTATCGAATGCGGATACTCGTCCATAGACGACAGTCCACTGTCCACAGGGTGTTTAATGGCTCCTCCAACAAATTATTGTTTGGCCTCGTGCAAGAAAGCGGATACACATATTATTTATTATCCATTTTTATTCTTATCACTTCAATATTAAAGAAATGATGGTTTTTGAACCCATATCCATCAATATCCAATATCAATGAATATCAAATCCATTTTAGTAAGAAACTTAAATCAATTACCCTGCATCATTTCAAATTAGTTCATGCCTCCTATTTTGGATCCAGGATTTTATTGATTCGTTCCAAAGCATCCTCCAAATGGAGTTTGGATACTTTGTCAGAAGTTCTTGGAATGGCAGCAGTGATCTGTCTTTGCAAGGTTTTCAATTCACCTCTTGCCATTGGTCTGATATCAGATTGGGAAGCATTGATCTGCGGCCCAAGAAAAGCCCTGAACTGCAAAGGAAGATTTGGCTCGTTTCCGGTTAGCAACAACTCCAAGCGCTCAATATGTGCTCTCTGAAGACTTCGCCTGTGGACATCGATTGTTTTGCCGGAAGGCAACTCGCTCCATATTCCTCCACGCAGGTCATCAAACAGCTCCACCATGGTATAGGCATTTTTTCCGTTTAGGGCTTCGTTTTCAATCATCCTTCCAAGTCTACCCCATTCCAGGATTCCATTCAAAGTAGTGACCTGCACCCCACGGATTCTTTCCAATGCTCCGAAATCACCTGTTCTTTCGATGATTTTTTCATCCATCAGCCATGAAGGCGTGGCAAACAATTCTTTGTTGATAAACTGAACGGCACGTTTCTGCTTTGTCTTGTCGGCATGGACATAGACAGCATCACCTTGACCCGATGATTTGTAGAATTCATATACCCCGCCGACATTGGTTCGAACATGTCCCATGTATCTATTGTACTGACCGATCACCTGACCATACATTTCATTAAGGTCGCTGTAGTCTTTGAATGGTTTGTCTTCTTCTGCAGTCCATTTCATCAGGTTTGGAAGGATCACTTTCAAATTCTTAATCCCGTAATCGGAAGCTTTCATGGCGTCATCCCCCAAGTCTTCACTTTGGCTACTTGGATCATAGCTATTGCCCTGACGGCCAAAACGGTAAACAGGATCTCCCTGTTTGGCCAAAATCCATTTGTCCAAGGTAGGTTGCTCTTCTTCGGGAGTTTTGGCTTCCAAGATAGGTCTGTAACCCCATGCTATGGAGTACTTGTCATAAGGTCCTACGTCAGGCATCAGGCTGACATTATCATCTCCGGGCTGCGCGATGTAGTTGAATCTCGCATAATCCATGATGGAAGGCGCCGTGCCAAATTCCTTGGTGAAAGTAGCTGACCGCAAAGAATCCACCGGATAAGCATGTGATGAAGCAAAATTATGTGGAAGACCCAAAGTATGTCCCACCTCATGAGAGGATACAAATCGGATCAACCTGCCCATGACTTCTTCCCTGAAGTTGACACCCCGGGCTTCTGGATTGACTGCTGCGGTTTGGATAAAGAACCAGTTTCTGAGCAGGTTCATCACATTGTGGTACCAGCCGATATCCGATTCAATGATCTCTCCCGAGCGCGGATCTGAGACGTGTGGTCCATATGCATTTTGGATGTCCGAGGCAAAATACCTGATGACAGAATACCTCGCATCTTCAGGACTCCAATCAGGATCTTCTTCTTTGGTAGGCGCGTCTTTGGCAAGAATGGCATTTTTGAATCCCGCTTCCTCAAAAGCTTTTTGCCAATCCTCAATTCCCTGCTTCAGGTAAGATCTCCATCTTTCAGGCGTGGCAGGATCAATATAAAACACAATCGGTTTTTTTGGCTCTACCAATTCACCTCTTTTGAATTTCTCATAATCTTCTTCCTTCACTTCCAATCTCCATCTGTCAAGGAAAGTTCTTGTCGCAGCTTTTTGTTGGTCGAGACCGTAGTCCACTACTGAGCGGCTAAACCACCCTACGCGTCGGTCGGAAAGACGTTGCATCATTGGTACTTTTGGAAGCAGTACCATGGAAGAATTCATCTCTACCGTAATCAATCCTGTGCTTGCATTTGAAGGTGGCTCGGTAGCAGCATAGGTCATGACATACCTTGCTTCTATGTTGATCGGATAAGGGCTCACCCGCTCAATATAGGAGCGCTCATTGTCCAGTCTAGTTACTTTATACTGTGTCCTTCTATTTCTTGGTAACCCAATGGCCTGAACATCCTTAGTAAACAAGTCCGTTACCTCGATAACTACACCATTTTTATCCGTAGCTTTTACCTTCACATCAAATTTTTGGAGGATCGGTTCTAGGTTGGAGCTTTTTACCGCTGTGAATATTGGCAAAGAGTCAGCCGCCGTGTTGCTGTAGGAAACTACTTTCAGAAGTATATTATCTCCGTTTTGATCCCATCTGACGAGCAAAGTGTTTGTCCTTTCGCCACCATACCCGATCCCATCTGCGGTCTTGGCAATGGTCGTGACAATGAGCATTTCTCGCCCAATCAGGGTATCGGGGATTTCATAAAAATACTTCCCGTCCAACTCATGAACTTTAAACAATCCGTCCTTTGACTTTGCCTTGTCGGTAATGACTTCAGCATAGGATTTTGGCCCTGTCTTCGGCGGCGCAGGTCTTGCAGGTGCAGGAGCTGCCACCGCAGGGGCGTTTTTGGAATCTTTTTTCTTTTTCTTTTGGGCAAATGCCTCGTCATTGACGAAAACCATTCCCACCAAAAGAAGAAAAGTCAATCCCTTTCGTAAATACATTTGGGTAAACTTCTTCATGTGTTATGTAGTTGACTTGATAATTAACTTTTGAAATTAACCCGTAATTCAGGGCTTTTCTTAAATTCAAAGGCCGAAATTTGATAAACGGCAATTCATTCCATTTAAAAGGCGCGACAGTTTTATGCAGCATTTAGACATTATCATCATCGGCGGAGGGTTGGGAGGATTGATTGCTGCGCATCAATTGGCTAAAAACGGAAGGGAGGTTTTGCTCATTGAAAAAAAAAAATATCCTTTTCACCGTGTTTGTGGGGAATATATCTCCAATGAGGTCAAAGATTTTTTACTCAAAGAAAATCTATTCCCCCAGGAAATAGGTCCTTCTGATATCAATAAATTTCAGCTGAGTTCCATCAAAGGAAATATGGCCAATATGCCACTGGACCTTGGTGGATTTGGTATCAGCAGGTATGCGTTTGATTTATTTTTGTACCAAAAAGCATCAGCTGAAGGTGTAACCTTTATGCTTCAGACGCAGGTGGAGGAAGTTGGATTTGAGCAAAAAGAAAACAGGTTTTTTCTCAAACTCAGTAGAGGCAGTTCCCTATCAGCCAACCATGTTATAGGGGCTTTTGGCAAAAGATCCAAAGTGGACAAAGCCATGGACAGGCATTTTATGCATCAGCGCAGTCCATTTATTGGGGTCAAATACCACGTCAAAACGGACTTTGACCCAAATACTGTCGCCTTGCATAATTTTGAGGGGGGATATTGTGGCCTCAACCAAGTGGAAAGTGGGATTTTTAATCTTTGTTACTTGGGTTCCAAAGAGCAGCTCCGACATTATGGAAGCATACCTGAAATGGAAAAGGAAGTACTCCACAAAAATCCCCATCTCAGGCAAATTTTTCAAAACAGTGAGTTCCTTTTTGACAAACCGGAAGTCATCAACGAAATCAATTTTTCACCCAAGCAGCCTGTCGAAGACCATATCCTGATGGTCGGCGATGCGGCGGGTTTGATTACCCCGCTCTGCGGCAATGGCATGGCGATCGCGATCCATACAGGCAAATTGGCTGCTGAAGCCATTCTTCTCAATAAGGAAAGAATTCCGATTGAAAGCCAATACCGCAGCCAATGGGATGGTATTTTCAAAACCAGATTGTGGATCGGCAGAAAAGTGCAGTGGCTTTTTGGGTCAAAAGCAGTTTCAGAATTTTCAGTGGGACTGATCAAAAACTCTACTTTTTTGGCAAAGGAGATTATGAAAATGACGCATGGGGAAAGATTCTAAATCAAAGCTTTAGATGTCGGAAATGAGACTGGTTAACTGACTGTCTTTCTTGATTCAAATCGATATTGATTGATATTTGGATATTGAAGATATTGATCTTAAAAACAATGCACGTTTTGATTTCAAACTTGAGAATCAACTTATAGCCTGCAAAATCTGCGTATTCTCCAAGAAATACCAAGCAAAGAAGATATTCAACGCAATGGCAGATATCCTGTTCATCCACATGGTCCAGGTATAGTTGGTGTATTTTTGTTCATCCTTCTGCACAAAAGAAAACCAGATGAGAAAAAACAAAATCACCGGAAGCATGGCGCCCAGGAATCCATAAAAGGCGCTTTCCTGATTCCTGCTTAGGAAAAACCAGCTGAAGCAGATTCCCGTCACCAAAAACCAGACGCTTGAAAAAACAAACGTTCCTTTTTTGCCCAGTTTCAGACTCAGCGTGATATCCCCTCTTTTGGAATCTTCTTCGTGTTGATAAACTTGGGTCAGGGGATAAGAACCCCACAGCATCAGACTGGACAGCAAGCCCGGAATCAAGACGTGGCTTTTGGTAAATACCTCCCAACCAAAATCACTCAATCCCGCATAAGCCATGCAGAAAGTGAAGCAGCCCTGAAAGAACCCTGCGACCACCCAACTTACATAGGCATACTTTTTGAGTCTGATGGAGGGATGGCTGTAAGCCATGGACACGAGGCTATACACGAGCAGCATGCTGCTGAATTGCCAATTGATCATCAAACCAAGCGCCAGGGAAACAAAAAAAAACACCAAAGAAAGAAAATAAAGGCCTTTGGTGACTTTGGGCGGGTTGCGCAGACCGCCGATGCTTTTTTCGTCCTTGTCAAAATAAGAATTGTAACCATTGCTCGAAGGGTAAAGAAACAAGTGCAAAGCTACCAGCACAATCAGCATCCTTTCGGGATTGTGGTTTGGGGTAAAAGCCAGGGCAAAAATAAATATCGGGAGGAGATAGAAGGAAAATGGAATTCTGAGGTGTTTCCAACTTGATAGTTTAAACATAAATAAATTTAGATTTTTAACTTTAAAGGTAAGGGATGGTTATCTTTCAGGCATCCCAAGTTAGAAAAAATAAGTGTAACTTAAATTAATGAACAACCACATCGTAAGTATTGGAACAGCAAATCCCGGGAATCCTGTCCCCCAATTTCAGATCGGGGAATTTATGAAAATGGCCCATGGCTTGGATACTCAGGAATCAAGGAAGTTAAATTTTGTATACCGGCAAACTGGAATAGAAAATAGATTCAGCGTGATTGAAGACTTTAATTTTGTCAATCCCGAAAAATTCAGCTTTTTTCCTAAAAACAAGGAACTGGAACCCTTCCCCTCTACAAAAATGAGGATGGGACTTTTTGAAAAATCAGCTTTGACTCTGGCAAAAAGGGCCGTTGATGATTGTCTTTCCAAAACCCATATCCAAGCCAAGGAAATCACCCATTTGATTTTGGTCTCCTGCACCGGCATGTTTGCCCCGGGTCTGGACTTGGAGATTATCCACGCCCTTGGTTTCCGAAATGACGTGGAGCGCTATGCCATCCATTTTATGGGTTGCTATGCGGCTTTCAATGCCATCAAGTTGGCAGACCGTATCTGTGACAGCGATCCCGGTGCCAAGGTACTGGTACTCGCGATCGAGCTTTGTACCATCCATTTTCAAAAGGACTACACAGAGGATAATCTTTTGGCAAATGCCATTTTTGGAGATGGCGCTGCGGCGGCATTGGTGAGACGCCTTCCGGTTGGATTGAAGATCAAAAAATACCACAGCCGTGTTTTCAAAGAAGGCGAAAACGACATGGCTTGGTCTATCGGGGATTTTGGCTTTGAAATGAGACTGAGCAAATACGTCCCTGACCTGTTGCACAAAGGATTGAATGAGATCCTTGGCTACTTAGAGGAAGTTTTTCAACTGTCAAAAATCAAAAATTTTGCAATCCATCCGGGAGGAAAACAGATTTTACAGAAAGTGGAAAATGCCTTCCAAATCACACCTGAACAGAATTTACACTCCCATGAGATTTTGAAAGCTTTTGGAAATATGTCCTCGGCAACCATTTTATTTGTTTTGAAAAAATGGCTCCTAGATCCGAAATCCAAGGGAGATATTTTGGCAATGGGATTTGGCCCCGGATTGACTTTGGAGACACTTTTGTTGGAGAAATAATGGGAAAGTTCGATCAGCGCTGCTACGACAAAGAGATCATGGATGACTTAGAAGTCGGTGGAGAAGTCCTGAAGCAGACCTTGCGCGAGCTCCGCACGATCAACCGTTTTTTGGGAGGCAATCATGTCACCACCTCAGGGCTTAAAATTCTCCTGAAAGGAGACAAAAGCCGGAAATACACCATCGCCGATATCGGTTGTGGCGGCGGCGACATGCTGCGTGTCATGGCTGATTGGGCTTCAAAGAATGGATATGATTGCCAATTTGTAGGAATTGATGCCAATGACTACACAATAGGAATGGCAAAAGAGAATTTAAAGAATTATCCCAATGTGAGTTTTTTGACCCAAAATGTATTTGATAGAGAGTTTGAAAACATAAAAATAGATGTCTTCACCTGCACTCTTTTTACGCATCATTTTACCGATAATGAACTAATTATGCTCCTGAAGGTTTTAAAAAAAGGCGCATCCTTGGGCTTGGTCATCAATGACCTCCATCGCCATCCTTTAGCTTATTACAGCATCAGGGTACTTACGGCTTGGTTTTCAAAATCCCCAATGGTCCAAAACGATGGACCATTGTCTGTTCTCAGGGGTTTTTCACGAAAAGACATCAAGCATATTTTACAAAAAGCCGGCATCGGACCCGTTCAGGTTCAGTGGAATTGGGCATTCAGATGGCGGGTAATTTGCAGATTCATTTAAATTTGGTCTTAAATTAATTTTCAAACACTAATTTAATACGCATGGAAGGGTACGGAATTGACTTAAAAACTTTAGACCTAATCAAACAGCAGGCGGTAGACCTTGCTTTCTCTATTGGACCAAAGCTGATTCTTGGAATTATTATCTACCTAATAGGTAAATACCTGATCAATTTGGTTCAGAAAATAATGAGCAAAGCATTTGAAAAATCAGATGTGGACCCTTCACTTGCGACTTTTCTGAATAGTTTTGCAAAGGCCATTCTTTGGGTTTTGTTGCTGATCAGCATTGCTACGACCATGGGAGTCGAGATGACCTCTTTTGTTGCCATATTGGGTGCTGCGGGTTTGGCAGTTGGCTTGGCATTACAAGGATCTTTGGCAAATTTTGCAGGAGGGGTATTGATCCTGATGTTTAAGCCATTCAAAGTGGGGGATACCGTAGAGGCACAGGGGACTACCGGTGAAGTGGAGAGTATTGACATACTCTATACCAAAATCAGAAACTTTGATAATAAATTGGTGACAGTCCCAAATGGGATTTTGGCGAATAACCTGATCATCAATTATTCCCAAAAATCAACTAGAAGAGTGGACATGAAAGTAGGAATTGCCTATGGGACGGACATCAAGAAAGCGAGAATGATAATTCTTGACGTATTGAATAAAGATGAAAGGATCCACAAAGAACCCGAATCGGTAGTTTATTTCGGGAATTTTGGAGATAGCTCTTTGGACCTTACCATCAGATGTTGGACTGATACCGAAAACCTTTGGCCGGTCTTTTGGGACAATATGGAGGCGATCAAGGAGGCATTGGAGGCAAACAAAATAAGTATTCCTTTTCCTCAAAGAGATGTCCATCACTTTTATCCCGAAGGACAAAAATAAAAAAAGGCCGGTTTCCCGGCCTTTTTTACATCTATGAACTATGGTCTAGTTTCAATAAATTTCCCATTTTCAATTTATCAATCAAATTTTACAGAAACTGTTTTACCGTTGTGGGTAACAGAAGCGATTTTGTCACATTCTCCATTACCATAGTCGATTAGGAATTTGGAATCTGTATTGACGGTCAGTTCTAACTTCCCTGAAGACGGTACCCAATTTCCTTTATCTGTGCAGGATTGGATAAACACCAATTTTTCTTCAATCAGGGACATAAATGGAATGCCAAGCCTGGTGATACCACCTGATCCGCCTGTAACCTCTAGCTTAATGCCATTGCTATCTGTAGGCAAGAAGAGTTTTTTGTCGTGTTCGCCTTCTATGGTCGCATATGTTCCATCCGGCCAAGTGACTTTACCGGCTACAATGACAGTTTGAAACATGAAATATTTCCCTTCTGCATTGAATCCTTTCTGGATGATTTTTCTTCGACCTTCAATTTTGAGCCCATTGACTTCGTATCCGTCAAATGCAATGGTAATTTCAGACCCCGAATCAAACGAAAGTGCAGAATAATAAATCATGATTTTGCCTTTTCTGGTGATTCCTTTGGGGCTTTTGCAGCCCGCTCCAAAATTGATTACGATTGCTTTGTTGTTTGGAAAAAAATCAACTTTTGTATCTGCGCAAAAATCGCTTTGGATATTCATATTGGTCCTAAGACCAAGACCGTTGCTTTGCATGGCAGAGAGGGTAAAAAAGTCTGCTTCATCAAAAGCGGCATTAACCTGTGCCCCTTCTTGCAGGACTGCAGTGTCCTGTTGAGGCAATAGTTCTTCTGTTTTTTCACAAGAAAACATCAAAAAGATTATTCCTAGGGCAAACAGGAAAGTAGGGATTTGTGGGTGATTTACTTTCATGTGGATTAAGTTTTATGTCTGAAAGTAACGTAAAAAAAATCAATTGGTTAATCAGTTGAAGAGGATTTTTTTTCACTTTTTTTATCCTTATCTCCTGAATTTGAGGCACATCCAATATTCTTGGTAAGAGATGCATTTTCTGGTATGCCACCAAAACCCTCTGAAAAATCCCATGCATCAGCCAAAGTCTCTTTTTGGATTTTTTTTTCTCGATTCGACTTTTTCTTCACCATGATTTTGTCTAAATGGGCCAATTGTCTTTGTATCTTTCACCATTCAAAAAATCCGCTAATTCGTAATTGTCCAACAAACATGATTCAAGTTCCATACCAATTTTCTCTTTGTCAAGATCCTGACCAATGATTACGAGTTCATTCATCCGGTCTCCGAAGTTTTTGTCCCATTTAGAGTCAATGTAATCCCTGTTTTCCACATAGGAAGGGTACATCATTCTTTCTTTATATGGCATGCTTGCCCACCAGACACCGACAGGATCTGCTTTGACCGATCCGCCTGCCTGCGACCAAGAGATGGCTTGGTCTTTTCTTGAAGCGATATAAAAAAGTCCTTTGCTGCGGATGATTCCCGAAGGCCATGTTTCGGTGATGTAAGTCCAAAACCGCTGAGGATGAAAAGGTCTTTTGTCTCTGAATACAAAGGAGGAAATCCCGTATTCTTCTGTTTCGGGAGTATGATGGCTTTTTTCAAGCTCTGCCTGCCATCCCGCAGATTGTGATGCTTCCTCAAAATCAAACAAACCGGTATTGAGGATTTCTTTTGGATCAATTTTACTATGGTCGGTAATGAGGATTTTCGCAGAAGGGTTAAGTTTTTGGATGATCGCCTTCAATTCTTCCACTTGGGCTTTTGCTACCAAGTCAGCCTTGTTGATAAGGATGACATTTGCAAACTCAATCTGATCGGTCAATAAATTGACAATGGAGCGCTGATCCTCCTCATCGTCATTGAGGTTTTTGGAAAATACGGTTTCAGAGCTCCCAAAATCCCTGAAAAAATTAAAAGCATCCACCACAGTCACCATGGTGTCAAGCTGACTAAAGCGTGACAGGTCAATTCCTTTCTCTTCATCTACAAAGCTGAAAGTCTGGGCAACTGGCAGCGGTTCTGATATCCCGGTACTTTCTATCAACAGATAATCAAACCTATTTTCCTTGGCAAGACGCTCGACTTCGATCATGAGATCTTCTCTGAGTGTACAGCAAATGCAGCCGTTGCTCATTTCGACAAGCTTCTCTTCGGTCCTGGAAAGGGTATTTTCTTGCCTCACAAGCTGTGCATCCACGTTTATTTCACTCATGTCATTGACGATGACGGCTACTTTCAGTCCTTCTTTGTTGTGGAGGATATGGTTGAGCAAGGTTGTTTTTCCAGCGCCTAAAAATCCGCTAAGCACTGTGACAGGCAATTTTTTCTTCATATCAGTTGGTAATTTCTGCATCCAAAAGGATGAAATTCAATTCGTCAATATCCGAATCGTTGAGTTTAAGTTTTCCTTTGATGGTAATGATTTCGTCCACATTGATTCTTTTGGCGGGCTTTTTCTTAAGGTATGCTACCACAATGCTTTCCGGACCGGCCCCTCCGCAAAAAAAACATTCTGCATTGGGAAACTTGGACAAGACTGCATAATTGGAAGTGACCATATCAAGCGGAATATAGAAACCGGTGACTGAAACCTCTTTTCCTTCCATGGCCTTCAGCTCATCGGGAAAAATGGGATAGAGGAAATACATCCCAAATTCCCTGTTCAGCTTTTCCACAAACCTTGTTTTGGTAAACATACCCCACATATCCAAAGGCTTCTGCTGCGCACTTGCCCCGACCACCAAAATGACCAAAGCCACAATCATCAATTTTTTCATCATCCTGTTTTTGTGCTCTAAATGTAAGAAGACTCCGGGGTTACCGGAGTCGTCTGTCAACCACCATTATTCTAATGAAGAGAACACTACAAGAATAATATGGTTCAAAGGTAGAGATTTTCATCTTAAATGCAACAATATTGCAAATATAAATCTTTAGCCCAAGGAGATTCTTTTGGTATCTTTAGGCCATGGATATTGCATACGTTTCGCAGGATATTTTCGGTTTGCTTGCCAAAGCAAAAAGAAAAGGGATCATGCTTTCTTTGGTCAGGCTGTCAGTTTTTTTTGTGATGGCTGCGGCTTTTATTGTGGGCGTTACGGAAAGGCCTTTATTTCTATTGCTGTTTTTACTGTCTCTGTCAGGGTTTATCTACCTGATTTTATTGTTCAATCAAAACCGGGATGAGACTGCGTTTTTGACTGAATTGGTCAAAATGGAAGAGGAGAAAGTGAAAAGATCCTCTCGAAGCCTTCAGGGATTTGACGCCGGAACCGAATTCATAGACAAAGCCCATCCATTTTCCAGTGACCTCGATATTTTTGGAAGCCATTCTTTGTTCCAATTGCTCAACCACACCGTCAACAAGGGAGGAAAAGTAAAGTTGGCCTCTTGGCTTCAGTCACAAATGAATCCTGAACTCGCCACCCAAAGGTCCGGTGCAGTCCGGGAACTGAACCGGCATCCTAAGTTTGTTGCTGATTTTGAAGCGACCGGCAGGGCTTTTATCAAAGAAGAAAAGTCAAAGGCAGGTTTTTATACTTGGCTCAAACAACCTGAATCTTGGCGGCCTTTTTACTTTTTACCCTTGGTACTTGGGCCGATAGGTGGCAGTATCCTGCTTTTTTTGGCAGCGGTGGGAATGATTACTCCTGTGTGGATTGGGGCATGGATTGTTTTGGGTATCTTTTCCCTGACATTGGTTTTCAAACCACTTCAGGAAGCATCCAAAGTTTTTCCAAATCAGGGAGACATCAAGACCTATGGAAAGTGGGCTTCTCTGATAGAAAAATCAGACTTTGCTGATCCTTATCTTCACTCACTGAAAGAACCTA
The DNA here is from genome assembly GCF_022538055.1 of Cognataquiflexum nitidum. Classification (GTDB taxonomy): domain Bacteria; phylum Bacteroidota; class Bacteroidia; order Cytophagales; family Cyclobacteriaceae; genus Cognataquiflexum; species Cognataquiflexum nitidum. The sequence continues at coordinate 65,956 of NZ_JAKZAM010000014.1, forward strand.
TCAAAAACGAAAATTTTGTCGCTTCCGAAGTGTTGAAATCTTTGGAGCAAAAGACCTTTATGATCCAAAACAGGATCAACCTGATGTTTGTAATATTCAACCTGATTTTTTGGATTGACTTTTTTCTCCTTTGGCGGGCAGAAATCTGGCGCAAAAAATTCGGCAGCTACATTGCAGGTTGGGAAGAAGTTTTTGATACCTGGCAGGCTTTGGTTTCCTTGGGGGCATTTACATATGAAGAACAAAATACTTCCTTTCCAACATGGTCTAGAGAAAAAACCATTGAAGTCCAAAACCTCAAACACCCCTTGATCGCCAAAGAAAAAGCGGTTGGCAATGATTTTTCGCTTCTTGAAAATACCAAGACCATCCTGCTTACGGGTTCCAACATGTCGGGCAAGACGACCTTCATGCGGACCTTAGGGATAAATATGGTCATGGCCAATATCGGCTTGGGACCGATGGCTGAATCATTTATACTCGGGCCTTTTCAGTTGTTTACCAGCATGCGAAATTCTGACAACCTCGGAGAGAGTGTGAGTTCTTTCTATGCCGAACTCGCGCGTATCAAACAACTTTTATCCAAAGCCGATGAAGGGGATATGGTATTTTTCTTGTTGGATGAAATCCTCAAAGGAACCAACACCGCCGATAGGATTATGGGAAGTGAAGCATTGATCAGACAACTCGCCGCGAGCAACTGTAAAGGGATCATTTCTACCCATGACATTGAACTCAGCCAATTGCAAAACAGCTTGGATTACTTGGTGAATAAGAGTTTTCACAGTGAAATTATGGACGACAAAATCCATTTTGACTACAAGCTCAAAGAAGGTCCATGCCCAAGTTTTAATGCCCACAAACTCATGGAGCTGATGGGTATCAAATTCTAGTAATTAAGCTTATGGCATGATAGTTGGTTTATTTGGTTATAAATCAATTATTTACCTAGACCAAAAAAACCATGAGCTCACTGTTGTATTTGATTGCTGTGATTTTGATCATCGGATGGATCTTTGGATTCTTTGTGTACAGCGCGGGGGGTTTGATCCATGTGCTTCTCGTATTGGCAGTCGTTGCAGTACTACTTAGGTTGATCGGAGGAAGGTCAGTTTAATCACTTTATTCATTCATAATAAGTTTAGCCCTCACGTGAGGGCTTTTTCTATTTAGGTCTTGTCGGATTTCGGATACCCGCATTTTTAACTTATTTTTGATCCTTCAACAGTCCATCCGTGCAACAGAATTATCAGCAAAAAACCTTAGGAATATTAGGTGGAGGTCAACTTGGCCGCATGGTCATCCAATCCGCCATCAGCTATAATATCGACATCCATATCTTGGATCCTGATCCCAACGCTCCCTGCAAATCCATTTGTCAGAAATTTGTAAAAGGCAGTCTGAATGATTTTGAGACAGTGTATGCCTTTGGTCAGGATTGTGATATCATCACGATAGAGATCGAAAATGTCAATACCGAGGCCCTTCAAAAATTGGCCGACGAGGGCAAGGAAGTATTTCCGCAGCCTCATATCATCAAAATGATTCAGGACAAAAGGCTGCAGAAGCAGTTTTACGAGGAAAAAGGGATTCCCACTGCTGATTTTATATTGACTGAAGACAGGACGGATGTGATTAGAAATGCTTCTTTTCTTCCTGCCGTCAACAAACTTGGGAGAGAAGGCTACGATGGTCGAGGCGTGCAGATTCTGAGGTATGAAAGTGATTTGGAAAAAGCCTTTGAAGCCCCGGGATTACTGGAAAAGTTGATTGATTTTGACAAAGAAATCGCCGTCATCGTAGCAAAAAATAAAAATGGGGAGACTGTGGCATTTCCTGCGGTCGAGTGCGCTTTTCACCCTACCGCTAATTTGGTGGAGTTTCTATTTTCCCCAGCACAGGTCAGCAATGAAATTGAACAAAAAGCCAAAAAGATAGCCCTACAAGTCATCGAAGAACTGGGAATGATCGGCCTCTTGGCCGTGGAGATGTTTGTCACCAAATCGGGAGAAATCCTTGTCAATGAAGTAGCGCCTCGCCCACACAACAGCGGTCACCATACGATTGAGGCCAATTTTACCTCCCAATTTGAGCAGCATTTCAGGGCCGTGATGGACATGCCATTGGGCAATACGGACACCCGATGCCCCGCCGCAATGGTCAACCTGCTCGGCGAAGAAGGATTTACAGGCGATGCCTATGTCGAAGGATTGGATGAGGCCATGTCCCAAAAAGGAGTATATGTGCATCTATATGGCAAAAAAACGACCAAGCCTTTTAGAAAAATGGGCCATATCACCATCCTGGACAATGAGATTGAAGTATTGAAAAAGAGAGCTTTGGAAATAAAAGAACTGATCAAGGTAAAAGCCTAAATTATGGATATACAGGTAGGAATAATTATGGGAAGCAAGTCCGATTTGCCCATCATGTCGGAAGCAGCTTTGGTATTGGAAGAACTTGGGGTAGGTTATGAACTGACCGTCGTGTCGGCCCACCGCACCCCCGACAGGATGGTGGATTATGCCAAAAGTGCAAAAGATAGAGGCCTCAAAGTCATCATTGCTGGAGCCGGTGGCGCAGCACATCTGCCGGGAATGGTCGCTTCTTTGACTACACTGCCGGTGATCGGAGTTCCTGTGAAGTCCTCCAATTCCATTGATGGATGGGACAGCATCCTTTCTATCCTGCAGATGCCTTCGGGGATTCCCGTGGCCACGGTCGCACTAAACGGTGGTAGGAATGCCGGGATTTTGGCCGCTTCCATGATTGGGGCGTTTTCTGAAGAAATATCCAAAAACTTATTGGCCTTTAAGGAATCACTAAAAGAAAAAGTAGAAAAGTCTGCCGAAGAAATTGAAACCAAAGGCTGGAAACATGCGTAAAAACTAGTGGCTTATAAATTAAAGTTTACTAGTTTGATTGAAAGAGCGGGTTTATGTAAGCCCGCTTTTTTATTGTCCCTGCATTGAGTTAAAGTTTTTTTACATTTTATTTATATCATGAATCTCCAAAAAATTATCCGCTTCAAAATTGGCTCCGAAAATTGGGAAATGCCACTAGGCGTGGTTTTGTTGGTGGGTGGAATCACCTTGGTCCTGATGATTGGCGGGGCGTACCTTGGATTCAGATTTGGTCAAAGCCTTCATTAATCAATAAAAAGTCCCCATCCATCATCGTATTTTTCAGCGGACGCAAATCCCTTCACCCACACGACAAACATTTCCTTGTACTCTTGGATCGCATCCCGCAAAAGTTGCAGGTGTTCCTCGGCATGCGTTCCCTCCAAAGCCAACTGATAGGTCATCGAATACAGACTGCGGGCATGGATTTTCATAATGGTGGCATTTTCCATTTTGAGGATATAATCATTGACACCTTCAGCACCGGAAAATTTGGAAGGAAGGATCAAAGCACTTTCCATCATCAGACTGCCATAGAGTTCGGCTCTCGCTTCGTCAAGTGAACCTACCAAAGCCCTTGTAAGCTTATATATCTCCATTCCCTTGGCTTTGAGTGGATGGTTATTGATCCGGTCATGTTCTTTTCTGAATTCCTCTTCATCACTTCCATCCCAGGAATCATTTTCGTCATCGTCTTCCCACATGGCATTTTGGTTATTGTCTACATTTATAGATAAAAAAAATTTGTCTCAAAATGCTGCTTTGAGACAAATTATATACAATTCAAGTAAGTAAAATACCATTAAAATGGCAATACATCATCCCCGCTTTCATCAGAAAAAGTAGTAACGTCAGGAATGGATTTGGCTGCTTCTTTTGGTTTTTGGGTACCTCCTTTTTCTACCTTCCATACTTTCACATCGGTATACCACCTGCCGTTATACTCCCTGCTTTCCAGGTCAACGGAAGCCGTGACCTCGTCACCAACTTTGAGGGCAAACTGATCAATATTGTCACCCCAGATGACCATGCATACTTTCTTTGGGTATTGTCCCGGTTGTTCTACGATATATTCTCTTTTTCTCCAAGTCCCTTTGGCGGAGGACCCGCTTGCCTCTGGCATGATTTGAACTACTTTTCCGATTATTTCCATAATTTTTTGTTAGTATTGAAAAACCGAAGTTAATAAATTTCAATAGGTAAATACAGCTTTCACCCAGACCTGTAACCTTAATTTTCTCTTTTTTATATTTCCTGGCAAAATCAGGCGCGGGATTTGCAACAATATACTAAAGCAAAGAGTATATGCGTTTAAGAAATATTCAAGTAAAAAAATTTTTTAAAGATCACCGGCTCTATTCCAAAATTAAATTTCAGTTTTTTGACAGTAAAATACAAATTATTTCATATTGACTGAATTTTGTGAAATTTTGAAATAAAAAAATCCTGTATCTATTGCATCAAACAAAGTGATTCTTTACATTTGATTATAATATTTTAATTGTTTCACCCTCTAATATATACTATGGCATAAACCTCTACGTTATTTTAAAGTCAATTTGTATGAATGAAAGGATAAGTCCTAAAGATGCCGAGTTGATCGCGCAGTACAGAAGTGGAAGCGAGGCAGCATTTGAAAAGTTAGTAAATAAATACAAATCGAGGGTTTACACCACCATCTACCTGATAGTCAAAGACCAAGGCGTCGCCGAAGATTTACTACAGGATGTATTTGTAAAAGTGGTTCACACCCTAAGTGCTGACGGTTATAACGAAGAAGGAAAATTTCAGCCATGGTTGATGCGCATCGCGCACAATTTAGCCATTGATTTCTTCAGAAAACGGAAGCGCTATCCCACCATCGTGATGGAAGATGGGATGGACGTCTTCAATACGCTGAGATTTGCTGAGGAAACCATCGAAGATGTCAAAGTCAAAGAGGATACCGTGGAGTTGGTAAGAAGACTGATCGATGAACTTCCCGAATCACAAAAACAGGTGCTCATTATGAGGCACTATATGGATTTGAGTTTTCAGGAAATCGCAGAACAGACAGGTGTCAGTATCAATACGGCACTTGGAAGGATGCGGTATGCATTGATAAACATGAGGAAAAAACTAAAACAATTAAACGTTGCCTATGACAAAATCTTTTACCCCAAATGACCTGTTAAGATATATCTATCAGGAAATGAGTGAGGGTGAAAATGAGTTGGTTGTGCAGGCCCTGCGCAGTGATGATCACTTGATGCAGGACTATTTAGACATGCTGAGCACGCTTGACCAATTGAATCAACTCATTCTTACACCTTCGGAAAAAGTAGTAAAGAGCATTCTTCGGAAAGCCAATTCTACCGGTCTCGAAAAAGTCTAAACCTATCGAAAAGAAAAAAGGTAACCTGAAGGCGAAAAGCTTTCAGGTTTTTTTGTGTAATATTTTGAGATTTACCGACTTAAATTCCGTTTTTAAGAAGTTCATACTTCTTTTGCTTTTCCTGCCACCTTTTTGCGGCATATTGTTGCATGTCCTCCACTGTGTCTTTTTCGTCTACTATTTCAAAACCCAAGAAAGTCTCGATTATATCCTCAAGGGTAATAATGCCATCCATCCCACCATATTTCCCCAACACCAATGCAATATGTTCTCTTCTTTGGATCATTTCCTCCCAAGCGTCAAACAATGTTATGGGCTGAGGATAAGTAATTATCGGACGTTTTATGTCTTTCAGTTTCAGGTCGAATTGGTCCTCGGCTAGCTTTTCGAAGACACGTTGTCTAAAAACATATCCGGTGACCGAATCCTTGTTTTCATGGAATATGGGGATTCGGGAAAAGTGCAAAAACTCTTTATTTTTCAAAAATTCCTGTAATGTCATTTCTTCATTTGCGGTGACTACCACCACCCTAGGAGTCATCACTTCACTGATTTTAATAGTTTTTAGCTTGATCAGGTTTTGGATAATTTTATTCTCTTTGTCTACAAATATCCCCTCTAATGTTCCAATACTAGCCAAAGCCGAGATTTCTTCTCTGCTTGTAGTAAGTTCTGATTTTTCTCTTGAGAGCATTTTGGTCAGGATTGAAGAAATATAAACCAGGGGATAAGCAATAAAAATTGTTCCTTTGATGAGTTTTGATGCAATACCCACCAGTTCCTTGGTATAATTAGCTCCTAAAGTTTTTGGAATTATTTCTGTCAAAATTAAAATCAATATGGTCAAGACCGCCGATACTACCCCAAAATAGGCATCCCCAAATACCACAGCGGCTTGCGCACCAACCCCGGCAGCGCCTACCGTATGGGCTACCGTATTTAAAGACAAGATAGCCGACAAAGGCTTATCAATATCTTCTTTAAGTCCTATCATCGTGTCCACACTTTTGTCGCCATTTGCGGACCTTGATTTTAAATAGGAGATTGGAACAGATAGCAAAACAGCCTCCATAATAGAACATAGGAATGATATAATGAGGGCAAGAAAAAGGTATGTTAAGAGTAAAGTCATGGCTTTTTAAAATTTTTGAAATGTGTTTATTGGGAGGAATTCTGACAAGCTAACCCTATATCAATTCTGTCTAAATGGAAAAGTAGTCCCAATAGTTGGCGACTTTGATAGAATTCAAAGCAAAAAGTCATCCAACATTCTAATATTCATATCAAAAAATAATACTTATGCCTGTCAATGAGGATTATTGGGTATTAAATCACGCATATTTCTGATAAACAAAGGGGGCGAAACCCTGAAATCTTAAAACTCAATGTGTAAATACGCTTGAATGCTAGATCTCAGGGCTACGCCCCCTTCGTTCACATATCGTATCAATTAGCTACGAAGATTTGGGGCCTATGCCCCGCCTATGTACTTACGCAATGAAGCCAGAAAAATGATAGTTCGATATAATTCTTGGCTAAACACTGAGAAGCCCGATACTTCCGACTTCGGTCTTCCGTCCTGCTTGAAGTATAATATAAGCTTATTGGCAACGAAGCAGATAACCACTTGATCTATTCCTCAAAAACCTGATCTTCTGCATCGATAATTATCCTGCTTTTAGATTTTCAATAAATTAAAAAAGAAATACCAATAAGGTTTGCTGATCGGGAATCTCCAGAAAAATTGAAAAATATGGAGTGAAAAACTTTAAGTTTTGGTAAAATGGAATAATCCACCTTAAACATAGCAGGGTTATTTTCGAACAAACCGTTATTACCGAATAACCTATACCCAAAAACCCCCGACACGTTATTTCCCAATTGATCTGATTCCCAGCCAACTCCCAAATAATAATCCTGAGCAACTTGAAAGGATAAGTCATTTTGGGATAAATGAGATAAATATCCTGTGAAAGTGAAAAACAGCATTTCATTGGTTATATTGGTTTTCTTAGTTCTAATTCGAATGTTAAATCGAGGCTGAGCCATAAAACTGATGCTATTTCCAAACACATAACCGGAACCCAAATCTAAATTTGTTCTGGGATAGTATGGATTTTCTCTTGAAACAAAGGTGTCGACACTGATGCTTCCGTCTTCATTGATAGTCATTATCTTGTTAAGGTTCTTTTTCTTATATGTAGTGTACCAATTGTTTTTTATGGCTGCAGCAAGTACAAGGTCATTGATGCCTGCACTTTTCAACACCTCAAGCTCATCAATTTCCCCTAAGAAAAAATCAACCTCCATCAAATAGGAATAATAAGTCAGGGTAATTTGATGTCTAAAAGTTGGTAATATTTGTTCCCCTATTTTATCAAATCTCGCTTCAGGACGGAGGATCGTTTTTATGCCGTCTGATTCAGGACTGTAAATAATATGGTAGTTTTGTCTTTCGAAATCCAATCCAAGGAATTGAATTTTTTCCAGCAAGGCTTCAATGTCTTTCTCAAAACCAAACCAGCCATTAAACTCCCTTTGCCTTTGGACGTCATGCCAGCGGTAAGACATTTTTTTATGACCCAAAATAAAGATGTCCAAGGTATCATGTGCGGTGTTCAATCTTAACTCGGTCGCGTCATAGAAATACTCCAATGGTTTTTGATAAGGCTGCCATGTTTTTGGGTGAAATTGTAACAAATCATATAAATTTTGTCCAAGGACAAAAGATGTCAAAATCCAATAGACTTGGATGAACAATATTAAAGTGATGATTTTAAATCTATTCATTGTCCTTCTTGGATTTTCCTTGATTTCCCTTTTCCATAAAATAGTTCTTTCTGGCTTGGATTGCCTTCTCAAAAGTCAGTTTTTCAAACACCGGTTTCTCCTCTTTCGGCACTTCCTTTTTAGTATTGGCCAGTGCCTTTTTGAGGGCATCTGCTGAAGGACTTAGGGGCTTTTGTTCTTGGATTACTTCATCCTTTTCATTAAGAATAAAAGAAGCAATCGAAGGTCTTCGTTGCATATTTGTGATACTATGCTTTGCTGTATCATTTTCTATCAGGGTATCCGTTTTATGTCGAGTATGGGACTGAGCGATTTTTATTTCATTGGAATCTTCAAAGTAGATTTTAATTGAAGAGGGTTTAGAAATTTTCACGATTTCCATATTCATTTGACTGTCATGTGAAATTTGTGTTGTGAGGTATTGAGGCTGATGCCCATAAGATCCCAAGAATAACCAAACGCCAGAAGCAGCAAGAAGGATAAAACTTGCAGCTACCCATACCCAATAAGTGGGTGGATTTTTGACAGGAATTTTTTGTATTCGATCCCAATAAAGCGCTTTGTTAAAGGCTATTTCCTTGGGGATTGAAGCTCTGTTGTCTATATTTTCAAATGATTTTTTTAGCATCGTTTTGATCTGTTCTATTGATGATTTTTTTTAGATAGGATTTAGCCTTATTCAGTTGTGACTTTGAAGTTCCTATGCTGATATTTAATTTCTCTGCAATTTCAACATGAGTATAGCCCTCAATTTCATACATGTTGAAAACTGTTCTATATCCTTCGGGAAGTAAAAGGATGAGGTTGAACAATTCATCAGCAGATAATTTTTCCAATGCGGAACATTCAGTGGTTGCTTGGTCATCTTTGGGTTCAACCATCATAGGAGCACGTGCTTTTTGCCGTAATGACATGAGGCAATTATTTACCATTATTTTTTTTGCCCAGGCCTCAAAAGCACCTTCGTTTCTATATTCGAATCGGTTCAGATTTTGAAAAATTTTTGAAAACCCTACGCAAAACGCATCTTCAGCGTCTTCTTGATTCTTCAAATACCTAAGACAAAGCATAAACATAGGTTTGGCCAATTGGTCATAAATCAAGGATTGCGCCCTTTCACTACCCTTAAGGGCTTCCTCAATGATGTTTTTCTGGATCAAGAGATTCAAGGTTTATAAAAATAAATGCCATACCTACTAAGATGGTTGCCTTATCTCCAAGAAAAAAATTCTATTCCTCAAAAACCTGATCTTCGGCATCGATAATAATCCTGATAAATCGGATGATACTGTCTATTTCCTCCCATGAAAAGCCAAGATTTCCCTGGGAGTGGGCAAGTGCATCGCGCAGCTGACCGATATCATTCATCATTTTGACAAAGCGGTCTCTGCTATACTCCGGATCAAATTTTTTGAAGCGCTGATTTTTGGAAAAGATAGAACCCAAGTCACCAAATTGCAGGCATTGCACCAAATCAATCTCCTCCTTCCGTCCCTTTTTCCACTCATAAAGTGATCGGGCGCTGTTGAGCCGGTTTTCGGAAATGCTTTGTTCCCAATGTGGCAGGTATTTGCGGATCAGTTCCTTCAGGTGGGTTTCCAACAGGCTGATCAATCCAAAAAATCCGATCCTGAGCGGAATCTTGTCAAGGTCAGTCCGGGTGACGATGTGCGCGATTTTTCCATCTTCTTCAATGAAAAACCTCCTCTTGTCGATCAGCATTCTGAAGGCGATCAACAGCGGAGTTTCAGATGGCATGATGTCTTCCTCAGGGATGGGAACCGGAGATGCATCCCCGATATCGAATTTCATCAATATCCCATCGACATCCACGACGGCCGATTGGAAATTCCGTTTTTCCATTTCTTCTCTGTAACTGTTTTGGTCAAAAACCAGCAGGTTTTCTGCAATGGGCATGACATTGATCTGTTCTTCAAAAAGCAATCGGAGGCGGTCCAAAGAATTCATAGGCTTGGTGGAAAGTTTTTGTGAAAATATAAAAATAGCTTTTATATTGACCGAAACATTAGGTAACAAAACCAATTATTTTATGTCAGCAATGGAATTGGGAATCGGCAGTCAAGTCAGACATCCAAAATTTGGAAAAGGCGTGGTCGTGGAGGCAGACGCCTCCTATTACAAGATTTATTTCAACTTTATCGCGGAGGTCAAAACCATCGCAAGGGACTTTCAGCATTTTGAACTGATAGAAAAGAAAGAAGCAGAACCGATCGCGTTTAGCCTTGCGGATATCGAAAGGGCAGTAGAAAATGCCATCAAAAAAATCCCGCCTGCGGAAGCTTTGCCAAAAGTCAGCATGGCCCAAAAGTGGCTCAAAGGCACTATGATTCTCAATCCCTACAATCCCGAACTGAGCAACAAGGAAGTGCCGATCGCGACATTTTTTCACAAGATCGTCATGGTCAGGGAGCGGCTCCGCGTCCTTGAGCAGAATATCAACAACCACGAGAAACTCGACGATCAGGACAGAATTGCCCTGCAGCAATACATTACGCGTGCCTACGGTTCACTGACCACTTTCAATGTACTCTTTGCCGACAAGGAGGATTACTTCAAAGGAGCAGGGAAGGAGGATTGATTTGGTTTGAAGGTTTCAATGTTGAAAAAGTTTCAAAGTTGGGAATTGGGTAAGAAGTTGAAGGTTTGAGGTGAAAGGTAGGAGGATCGAAGTTTTGGAGATAATTAATATGGAAAGATGCGGATCGTCTTAATGACTTGTTAAAATTGATTTTGTGAAATGTGAAAAATAAGGAGTTCGATTCGAGGTATTCTGTTATTGAAAACAGATTTTTTTTATATTTGATTAAATCGAAGAGGTATGTTGACAAAAACTATAGTTAAAAAGCAATTGGAAAAACTGCCTGAAGAGTTTTCTTTGGATGAATTGGTAGGACAATTGATTTTGATCCAAAAAGTAGAAAAAGGCTTGTTGGACTCCAATGAGGGAAGATTTATTTCTGAAGAAGAACTCGAAAAGGAAATCGACAAATGGTTCGAATAAATTGGACCGCACAAGCGGTTATTGATTTGAAGGAAATTGCGGAATATATAAGCAAAGACTCAAAAAAGTATGCCTCGCTTCAAATCCAAAGAATTAAGAATAGAACGCAAATCCTTAAGACAAACTCATATTCTGGTCAGATTTTAGAATTCTTCGGCAAGAAAGAAATTAGACAGCTTATTGAAGGAAATTATTTAATAATTTATAGAATTGTTGATGAATCAAGGATAGATATCCTGACAATTCACCATTCAGCTAGAGATCTGGGAAAAAGGATTGATATTTTTACTCCAATAGTTTAGTAGGGAGAACCATGGATACTAAAAAGGAATTGACAAGCGATCAGTGTGAAGTGCTTTTCAGAACGTTGAAATCCAGGTTTGAGAAAAACAAAAACCGTCACCAAGGTTTGGAATGGGTATCTGTCCAAGCCAAATTGGAATTCCATCTCAAAGGAAAGAGAAACTCAGAAAAGCTTTGGTCACTGCATCAAATGGAAATCACAGGCGGAGAACCGGATGTGGTCGGCTTTGATGACAATACCGGGGAATTCATTTTTTATGACTGTTCGGCAGAAAGCCCCAAAGGCCGTAGGAGTATTTGCTTTGATCGGGAAGGCCTTGAGTCGAGGAAAGATTTCCCGCCTTCAAACAACGCCGTCGACATGGCTACCGAAATGGGCATTGACATCCTGACAGAATCCCAATACCGGGAATTGCAGCAGTTGGGAGAATTCGATACCAAAACCTCAAGTTGGATCCAAACACCCGATGCCATCAGGAAACTTGGGGGAGCACTTTTTTGCGACCGTCGCTACAATCATGTCTTTACCTATCATAATGGAGCCCAATCCTATTATGGAGTACGGGCATTCCGCGGGATGCTTAGGATCTGATTTCAATCTTCCAAAATGTATTTTTAGGTACTTGTTTTGAATCAATGATTTCCCATGAGTTATAAAAATCAAATTTATAACTCACAATTTGTTTATATTTGAGTTATAAAATTCAGATTTATAACTCATGAAGTGGAATTGGCAATCAAAAGACTGGCCGTCATTCAGGTTTGACCTGGAAGAGTTATCGGTTTTTGAACAAGAATTTTTTAAAAATTCCGGTCTTTTGGTAGGTGCTTTCAAACATATTGAGCAAGATGAGAAGAGCAACCTGATAGTGGAAATCATAGCTGATGAAGCCCTGAAGACCTCAGAAATTGAAGGTGAATATTTGAACCGGGCAAGCGTACAATCCTCCATTCGCAAACAATTTGGCCTTGAAACCAACATTGGGAAAGTGCCGGCAGCCGAACAAGGAATAGCGGAAATGATGGTCGATGTGTATCAGACCTTCTCCGAACCACTAACCCATGAAGCCCTTTTCCGATGGCATGAGATGCTTACCAAAGGGAGAAGAGACCTGACAGATATTGGCAGGTACAGAACAGGTAGTGATGCTATGCAGGTGGTTTCAGGTCCAATAAACAGACCGATTGTCCATTTTGAGGCTCCGCCCTCTGATACGTTGAAAGGGGAAATGAATGCCTTTTTGGACTGGTTTGAAAGCTCAGGGCCAAAAGGGAATAGGAAGTTGGGACCGCTTATCAAGGCAGGGATTGCACATCTATATTTTGTATGTATCCATCCCATGGAAGATGGAAATGGAAGGATAGGACGCGCCATTGCCGAAAAGTCTCTGGCACAAAGTCTTGGTCAACCTTCATTGATAGCATTGTCTTTTGTGATTGAAAAGCATAAGAAGGACTACTATGCCGCATTGGAGCGAAACAATACCCAAATTGAAATCACAGATTGGCTGATGTATTTTTCAGAAACAATTATCAAAGCCCAAGTCCGAACACTTGAACTGGTTGACTTTATAATTAAAAAAACAAAACTCTACGATAAGGTTAGGACCCAACTGAATGAAAGACAGGAAAAACTGCTTTCCAGGATATTCAGAGAAGGACCGGAAGGCTTTAAAGGAGGATTGAGCGTCAAAAATTATTTATCGATCACGGGAGCCTCGCGGGCTACCGCCACCAGAGATTTACAATATCTCGTGGATCTTGAGGTATTGACAAAAACCGGAGAATTAAAAGGAACAAGATATTTCCTGAATCTTCCAAAATAAAAAGTCCATAGTCCATGGTCGACAGTCCATAGCCACGACAATGGAACTTCAATCCGAGTTATATATGGTTTGCAGTAAAAATAGAGATCCACAAAAACAAAATAGCTACCCGATTTCTCAGGTAGCTATTTCTATTTGGTGACTATCCGCCGTAGACCATCGACTATGGACTGTGGTCTATTTGGCCATTCCCGATCTCTAAGTTAGCTATTTCTATTTGATGACTATCCGCTATGGACTATTGCCTATGGACTCTCAGCTATTGAAATCACTTCTTCCAGCTTGCTTTTCCGCCTTTGGCAGAATCCACGTTGATGCTGTAGCTGCTGTTGCCGGAGACGATCCATCTCACTTTTACCGCACCCATTCCCGGGATATTGGCGACGGAGATTTTTTCGGGATTTGTCTTTTGCTCGGAAAGTCTGTTGAAGTCCTCATTGTCCACCACAAAACCTGCCACCACTTTGGCACCGGTAATGCTGACATAATCAGGTCTTTCGATTTTGTATTTCAGATCTTGGCTGGAATGGGTCGGTATCAACCTTTCGTTGTAGATCGTAGCTGTAACTGCTTTTAATCCTCCTCCAAGATCTTCTTCTTTGACATCCATCACGCTGAGTTTTGGAGTGTGGTAGCCGTGGAGGATGGTGAAGGCGGCATTTCTATGGGCGTCCTGCTCCAACAGGAATCCCGGATGCAGACGGCCAAAGTTTTTCTTGAATCCACCAACTTCGATTTTGCCATATTGAGGGTGGTCGTATTCTGCCCAGTTGACAAATGCATCGCCAAAAGTCAGGTAAGTGTCTACCATCATTTGCTCATCCTGATTGCCTCTTCCTGCATTTTTGTGCACATAGAGGTAAGATGTCATCAATTCATTGGAGTAAGTGAAAATTCCCCTTCCACCATAGAACCAGTCCAGTTGACCGCCAAATACGGAGTAAAGGTCTTTGTACACCACAAGGTATTTGTAACCCGGCATGAATTCTTCTCCTTTTTTGGCAATAGCATCATAAATGCGGATGTCAGTTTGGTTGTAGGTCCCCAAGTCTTCTTCCGCACCCGGGCCTCTCAGGATCATGCCACCATAGTTGTGGTAGCTTTGCGCTGCGGCAATGTTTGGATGCTTCATCACATATTCCATCACAGCCTTGTTTTCAGGGACACTGAAGGGATACTTCCAAGCACCGCGCTGTACATAATCAGGCTGCCAGTTCCATCCCCAATCACGGTTAGGGTCATAATAACCGATGGCATCTTCATTGATTACACCATCTCCGTCATTGTCTATTCCTTCAAAACCCAACATTTCATATTCTCCTTTTTGATCAGGAGCGACCATAATGAGTTTCCTCGGGTCCATTTGGTCTTTGACATAGCGGCCTGTCGGTGACTTGCGGATCATCATGGTGATATGGCCGTCCTTGTTGATGTCGTCAAAAGGATCTTCACCGATCACTCCATCGCCATCATCGTCCATATTGATCATTCCTGATCGTGGAGAATTCAGTGTGTTTGGTTCCTTGATGAAGTTGTCGTGCGCGTCCGGATTGATGGTAGGCGCGATATAGAAGGTTTTGTCCTTGAGCAATTGGGTGATGAATTCCAGTTCCCCGTACATTTCAGAAAGGTACCAAGCTGTGTAAAGGGAAAATTCAGTTCCCTGAATCTCATTGGAGTGGATGTTGCCGTCAATCCACATGCCCGGCTTGTCTTCTGCTTTACCGGCTTTGAAGTCGGTGACGATCAGTACCCAAATGTCATTTCCTTGGTAGGATTTACCAATGCTTTCGAGCTTCACCAGATCGGGATGCTTTTTGGCCATGTCCTTCATGATTTCTTCCAAAGCAAGGTTGGTATGGTACCTGTTCCAGGAAACGGAAACTTTGGGATTGTGCGGAGTACCGATGGCGCGGAAATACTTTTCCTGTGCGCTAGTCTCCTGAATGCCTGCAAAACCGATTGCCAGTCCTAAGGCAGTTGTATATATCCAGTTTTTGAATTTCATTTTTTTGTCGGTTTAGAGTTTCACATTGAGTGTGGCGATACCAGTATGTGCTGCACCGGCTTTGATATCCACGGAGCCGCTTCCTTTGACGACCCATGACAGCGTAATTTTGCCATAAGCATCAATTTTTTCAATCAGCTTGATTTTTTCACCGGAAACTAGGTCAGTTGCATCTTTGCTGATGTCTACTCTGATATTCCTCAGCCAACGGGATTTTTCACCCATTTCTGAATGTGTCGGAAGTGCAGAATTGTTAAAAAGGTCTGCTGTGATCCTTGTAAGGCCATTGCCAAGTTTTTCTGATTTCACATTGTGAAACTCCAGCTTGGGACTCATAGCAGCTAATTTCAAGATGAAAGCTGTATGCTCCAAGGCTATAGAATCTACTTTGGCAAAAGGAGGGTTATGCATCACAAAAGGCCTGATGCCGCCCACTTCTACTTTCTGACCGGGGAAATCCGGATGCGTCACCGCTGTCCAAGGAACATGTACATCGCTGAGATTTTCTTTTGCTGCCCAAGCCATGAAGTTTGCCTCGGCATTGCTGTTGGATTTGCCATCTTCGCCTTTTACCTCAGGCACCCACCATCCCGGTGTGCTGAAGCTGAGTCTTCCAAAGTGGAAATATGCCCATTGGAAAAAATCACCATCCGTTCCTTGATTGGTTTGGTTGAATGCTTTTTGGGAGATCGTTTCATTGTAAATTCCTGAAACCATGCCATTGATGGCTACATCTTTTTCCAACATGGAGGTAATGATCCTTTTCTTGGCATCCCCGGCATTGTATTTCAGGGGAGCGGAGAGGTTATTTGCCGGACTAAAAGTCACAAAAGCAAAGATGTTCCACTGATCGAAAAGGTAATCTAACAAAGCGCGGCTTTCGACCTGCGATACCGCAAAATCACCTGCTAGTGGCTGGAAGATCGGAAACTTGTAAGTCTGGTTTTTGTTGAAGGCAATACCTTCTACCAGATCCTCTCCAAAACTTCCGTCTTTATCTTTGTCCATACTCTCAGGCATCATCAGGTAAGTACCTTTTTGGCCTTTGGACCTGTCTGCCTTGGCCATCAACCTGTTGTCCTTTTCATTGGACATATAGTCGCCCATGGGGCTTTCGACGCGCATCATGGTGATAAGACCATCTTTGTTGAGGTCTTCATAGCCATCCTCAGATACTTGTCCGTCACGGTCATGATCGATTTTGGCGGCATTGCCTCTTCTTTCATACTTCAAGGAAGCATGGTACTGCTCATAAGCATCGGGAGACATGTTTGGAAAAATGTAGAAAGTGTTTCTGTCCAGTGCTGACGCATGGTTTTTGACCAATCTTTCGGCAAACTGTAAGGCCAATTCAACACTGAGGACATGAAAGCCTTCTGCCCCGCCCACAATGGCTATAGCGGGCTTGTTGTCCAGATCTCCGGTTCCGATTTTCAATACCCAGATGTCTTTCCCGCCTTCGGTTTTGGTAAGAGAACTGAGTTTGGCCGCACTTCCGCTCCCGGAGATGGCTTGCAGCCTTTGGCTTACCTGGCTTAGAGTAGGATAATCGCCCTGTGCCAGCGCGGTAGAGTGAACGGAGAATAGCAATCCCGCCCCCAAGACCAACGATAGATAAATTTTCTTCATAAAGTATATCAGGTTTAGTTCTTTAATGAAAAAAGACACTCAAAGTGTCTTTTGCTGTGCTATGTTACAAAATTTAAACCGTTAAATAAAAGCCGATTCGCCGTATTGATTAGCATGGTTTTGAAAGGTTTTCAGCATGGATAAGCGGGATCTAATTTTAAGCCAATTAAAAAACAAAGCGTGAAAAGTTATTTCCTGGCCAAAAAATTTGGTATTTTTCCACAAACACTATTCCCAAGGTATGTTTCGTAAAATTGCTCTTGCCATTGCTTTCTCTCCAAGAATGGAGGCCCTGATTGCTGAATCAAAAAGACTGAAAGACCTCTTTCAAGCAGAATTGTTGCTTATCCATGTGGGTGAAAAAACCGTGGTGCTTGAAGAAAAACTCAACGAGATGCTTGACAAACACGGTCTTTCCCAAAATGATGTCAAAATCATCTGGGCAGAAGGCAAACCGGCAAAAAGGATCCTTCAGACCTGTGAGGCCGAAAATGTCGATCTATTGGTGGCCGGCGCGCTAAAAAGCGAAAGTATTTTAAACTATTACATTGGCTCTATTGCAAGAAAGATCATACGGAATTCCAAATGTTCGGTGCTGACTTTGATAGAACCGCTCGTTAAACCTACTGCTTTTGACAAGGTAGTGATCAATGGTACGGAGCAAGACCAAACGCCACTGGTCATCCAAAAAGGGCTTGAATGGTGTAAATTGGATGGAGCCAAGCAGGTTTTTGTCGTCAATGAGATAAAGATGTATGGCCTGAAAATGGCAACCGCCGGGGAAGGAAACGAAGAAGAAATAGCTATCGCACGGAGAAAACTTGTTGCTGATGAAGTCGCTTATGTCAATGATATTTTGAAAGATCTTGACAAAGGTGACCTCAAAGTCAATGTCAAAGTCACTTGTGGCAAATGGGCAATAGAACTTGCAAAATTCGCTGAGGATGTGAAAGCAGACCTATTGATAGTGGGCGACGAAGGAAAACTTGGATTTTTGGACCGGCTTTTTCCACACGATCTTGAAGAAATCCTCAATAATCTGCCTTGCAATTTACTGATACTTAAAAAATAGGAAGATTACATGGAGAGTTTATCGCATCAAGATGTAGTCAACCTTTTTCTGCAATTGGCAGCAATGCTGTTGCTGGCTAGGATATTTGCGGAGGTGGCGCAAAAGTTCAAGCAGCCGGCTGTGGTAGGTGAGTTATTGGCAGGGATACTTTTGGGTCCTACCATTTTGGGGACTTTTATTCCCGAATTCCACGAGTACCTCTTTATGAGCAATCCCAATGCAAATCTCGCTTTAGATGGTTTTGTGCAGATAGCCGTTGTACTTCTTTTGTTTATTGCAGGACTGGAAGTGGAGCTCCACCTTGTATGGTCGCAGGGAAAAGCAGCAATAAGCATCAGCTTACTTGGCTTGGTGGTTCCTTTTATTTTGGGATTTGTATTCCCTTATTTCTTTTCTTCATTTTTTGGGTTGGCAGATGGGGACAGGCTTCTGTTTTCGCTTTTTATGGGTACGGCCATGTCGATTACGGCTTTGCCTGTAGTGGTCCGGATATTGATGGATCTCAATCTCTTCAAGACCAAGATGGGGATGCTGATCGTGGCTTCGGCGATGGTCAATGACATCATCGGGTGGTTGATTTTCTCTGTGATTCTTTCCTTTATGGGAAAAAGCGGTAACCTCTCGCTTATTCAGACCGTCGGGATTACCCTGTTGTTTACCTTTTTTATGCTGACTTTGGGTAAGTTTATTATCAACAGGGTTTTGCCTTGGGTCAATAAAAAACTGGCTTGGCCGGGAGGAGTATTGTCATTGTCTATGGCTTTCTGTTTTCTTTCAGCAGCATTTACAGAGTGGCTTGGGATCCATGCTATTTTTGGGGCTTTTCTTCTCGGAGTAGCTTTGGGAGATTCGGAACATATGTCCGAAAGGGCAAAGGAAATCGTACATCAGTTTATAAACAATATCTTTGCCCCGCTTTTCTTTGTATCTATTGGCTTGAAAATCAACTTTGTTACCAATTTTGAATTTCTCCTTACCCTAGCAATAATTGTCATTTCCTTTGCAGGAAAGATAATTGGTAGTGGATATGGAGCTTCAAGAGGAGGATTCAATTTTAAAGAATCTTTGGCGGTTGGATTTGGGATGAATGCCCGCGGTGCGATGGAGATCATCTTGGGTTTGATAGCCTTGGAAAATGGGCTGATCGATGAAAAGGTTTTTGTGGCCTTGGTAGTCATGGCCATCGTCACCAGCATGTCAAGCGGGCCGCTGATGAAGTGGGCCTTGAAAAAGTAGCTGTTTGTATTGAGTATCTCATATTGATGATAAAACCAAAATCCCTGTCCATTCGAACAGGGATTTTGTGTTTGTTATGTATTTAACAATAAGACAAATTCAATTTGAATTACTTTTTGATTTCAAAAGGCTTTCTAAAGAAAAATGCAGCCTGATCGCCCCTACCCTCTTTGTTGAGTTTTGCGGCTGTATGGGAATATTCCCTCTTCTTCATTTTTCTTTGAAACACCGCTACAGGTCCCTTTGGGTTTGGTGTTATCAGTGGAATATCTTGGATATACCTTTCACTTCCGGTAAACTGAAAATGGGTCGAATCATATATAGTTTTAAACAATTCCAAATGTGACTTTTCACCCAGTATCTCCATACTTTCTTTTGAATGCAGGAAAAAATGCCTAGGCGCATCAAGTTGAACCCAGTTGGTTTTATAATGCTCCCAAGCAAAAGACGACACCGTGGGTATTCTGATAATGCAGATTCCTCCCGGAGCGAGTAGTTCAAAAACTTTTTGAAGGTGATCTAATGGATCCGGAATATGCTCAAATGAATGGTGGTAAGTGATGATGTCCCAGAGACCTTTGACATCAAATACATTTGATTTACTGATTTGCAGACCATTTTCATAGTCAATAGATTCAGCTAGAAATGGATCACAACCATGCACATTTTCAAATCCGATCTCAGCCAAAGGGTATAAAAAATTCTTGCCGTTACCACAACCCACATCTAAGATTTTGGTGTCCTTGCTCATGGGTAGTCCCTTTAAGATAAAAAAAAGATCGGTCCCCGAAATAGTACCTGCCATTTTTCGAAGAAATGGGCTTTTCCCACTAACAAGCTGTGTATATTTTTGGCGGTTGATTTTGCCAGAAATTCCCTTAAATTTTTTCCCATCGTATTTCCCAAAACTGTAATAATTTTCGGGATAAAATTTTGACATGTCTTGCGGAAAGTCACAAATCTGAAGGCAATGGCACTTGTTGCATTGAAAATATTGGAATTTTTCCCTCATCCCAAACATCATTTCTTTTACCTGATAGGTCTTGTTTCCTTCGGTATTGTTACAAATTCTACAAACAAGACTATCCGTCATTTTCTCAGAGCTCATTTTGGGTTTGTTTTAGTTCAAAGCATTTAGGGTAAAATTCAAAAGTCCAACGACTTATCCCCTTTAACAAAAGTAGTAAAGATTGAAATACTAAATCGCTTTGATTCACAATTGGAAGGGTAAACTTTATTTTACCACCATTCCGTAATCCAAAGGCATCAGGTCACCGATACGTTCCCAGCCCATGTATCCCTGAACAAAAATGTCAAAAGGATGAAAATAACTTCCGTTTTCAAACACCTGAACAGCCTTTGACCGCATTTCAATTTTGCTGAGTTGGGGTAGTTTTGCTCCTGATTCCCGGATTTCACCCGAGCCGATATTTTTGATTGTAAAATTAATATTGCGAAGGCTATATGGGAAAAATGCAGACTCCTCCTCTTCATTCAAATAAAGGATATATACAGGTTTGTTATAGGTGATAAATACCTTCCCGTCTGGAGTTGCTTTGGTAAGTAATGCAGCATCCATAGGATCTATGAATGGAATATAAATGGAATCAGCTACTGTTACATCTGGATTTGGATCTTCCGCTGCTGTGGATTTTTCCGGAGAGATGGGTTTCTCCTGATCAGGATTTAAGTTCAAATTGATCACATTATTTGGCTTTGGGACTTTTTGAGTAGCAAAAATCCTATATCCGGATTTGTCTGTATTTCCTTCAAATAAACTCCTCATAAAATGCATCATACTACCCAAATAGGCTTCCTCGCGGCTTTCGGTTACTTTTTTAACCCTTCTTTTTGGAAGTTTTTCTTCCACAAAGTATGGATATCCGGCATAGACCACCTCATTTCGGACTTTGTCGAATTCAAACCCGGTAAGAACATACTTGATTTGGTAGCCTAAGTTTGGGTTTTCTATTTGGAGAATATCTTTGGCCCGCGCTAACAGTAAGTTTGGATTGGTTTCTCCATCTAAGATAAGGACTTCGGGATTGAGGATGATGCAGCTTTTGGCATTGGCACTGCTACCCAAAAAATATTTCTTGAAAACTTCAAGATTTTCATACCAGGTTTTGTCTCTTTTTTCTTTCACTTCACTTCCTTCCAATTCTATAGTTTCCGGCAAAATCCTGAATTCGTAAAAATTCCTCAGAACCTGGGTTGAAATGGTATAGCTAAAGGGCTGAAATCCAATGTAGCTGATTACCAGTTCATGGTTTCCCTCAGGGATGGTAAGTTCAAATTCCCCTTGCTTATTGGTAGAAGTACCGATGCTGGAATTGCTGATAAAAACCGTAGCAAAAAGCAGAGGCTCTAAAGTCTCTGCATCCAAAACCCTTCCCTTGAGGCTATATTGACCAAAAGTGGACAAAATAGTCAACAAAAATACTGTGAAAAAGAGGTAAATAAATTTCAAGGAATAGAAAGTCTTTATGCCGGGCATTTTTTTTATTTTACCTGAAAGCGATAGGTAGCATAGATTGGTTCTCCAGATGTGGATATGCCTTGGAGATTGACAAATACCTCAGGCTTACTTTCTGTCAGAAGAAATTCTATGTGGGCTTTTCCTGTATTGTCTGTGACCACATTTGGATTCCAATAAATGGTAGATCTGAAGTCTATCGCAAAGGGAGCATTGATGTCATAAACACCCGATGGAGAGTAAAACTCGCGGACGGGGACATATCCTTTGGCTTTGATTGCGGCATTGCCGGTGATGGGATCGTCAGCGGGGTTCCGGTTTGGATTTCCTGCTTTGGTTAAAACATTGATTACTCCCCCGGCACCGTCATTGCCGAAAAGGGAACCTTTGCTTAGACCTGTAAGTATATCGATTCTTTCAATTTCCGAAACAGGTAATATTGCTACCATTCCCGGCATTGCTCTCATGCCATCGATAAAAAACGTTGCTCCTCCGGCATTCTCAAATGTAGCCCCACCACCTCTGATGATGACACTTGGAACAGGGTTTATGCTAAATACATCTCCAACCACATTCACACCCGGAAACCTTCCTCTGAGAACCTGAAAAATATTTTGGAAGTAGTAAAATTCTTTGGTCACAGGCAGAGACCTATCGGGCGCATCATTGTATTGGATGGCACGTTTGTCAGGGATAGGCTGACTCCTTCTCCCCTTTACTGTAACTTCTCCCAGCTCTATTTCCTGGCTGAGTCTGAATTGCTCCATGAGGTTTCGGGCTTCTTTGACAGAAACGAGATAATTGTCAAAATCCTCAAATTTATCTCCCGATGGAAGCAAAGCTTTGTTTCTTTCTTGGAATTTGGGAGTTTCTGGAATTGTCATGCTTACTTCATTTCTTTTGACTTCTGTGGTTTTACCGTTGCTTTTTTCCCTTTCGGTGTATGCCTGCAGGTAAATCCCCACAGAATCCTGGTAATCCATCCCGATGAAAGAGAACTCCCCAAATTCATTGGAAACCCCTTCATAAACAATTGGCATTCCAAACCTATGGTTGACCAAAATACGTAATTCATGCGGTTCTTCTATTGGTTTTTCGTTCACCTTATACACTTTTCCGGTCAAAGTCAGACCTTCCTCAAATCCGTAATTAGGCGGACTGCTTAATTTTGCCAAATGTTCCCAAGAGAATCTTCTCCATCCTTGGGTCAATAAAAGGATGTCGAGGTATTTTTCAGCATTTGGGTTTTCAGAATTGAAGTAATAGTCCGGTTGCTCTATTTCTCCTTTGACCTCCGAACTCAGCAGAAAGTAGGAATGGATATTCTCTGCATTATCAGGCTGCAAAACCTGAAAAGCATCCGTTACGGAAACAGAAAAATTACCTTCTATAGCCCTTTGGAATTCATCTATCACACTGATCTCCAACAGAACACGTTCTTTGGGAACGTATTCAGCTTTTGCGGTTTTGAAGGCTGCGGTTGCCCTAGAAAATGGGAAAAAATAGACCAGTCTCTCTGCCAAAAGTGTAGTCTGCTCATCCATCAGTGTAAAAGTGACTAAGCCTGGATAAAAATCCTCTTTGGATATGATTATTGAGTTTGTAGTATGTTTTGCATCAAATTCTTTTTCATAGACTTTTTGTCCTTTGGAAAGTCCGATGAGAAAGAGTTTCTTGCCATCATTGGCATTTCCCAGGTTATGCCTGATCTCTACTTTTACTTCTTCATCTGAATAGAGTGGATCAAAATCAAGTACATAGCCTTGTTTTTGAATGTTGCTGAAGGCAAATTTCTTCCAGTCCTGCTCAGAAGATTTGGCATAGACCTCATAGGATTCGTTTTCTTTTGAGGTGAATGTGAAGCTTCCCATACCTAAATGCTCAGATTGGAAACGTAATAAGGTATCTGAGCTGCTGTTTAAAATATACCCGATTACATCCGTACTCCGCCCGTAAGCATCAGTGGCTTTGAAGCCGATTTTACTTTTGATACCCTCTACGAGATCCCCCCCTTCGGGGAAAAAGCCGAGATTTAATTTGGAATCTGACCCTGCATATTTCCAGCCTTCACCCAATTCCCCCACCCAAATGTCTTTATAGAAATAAGCTTGATCACCGAAATTTTTCATCCATTGGGTGTATGCCCGTAGCGAATAAGCACCATGCTCCAGGTCTCGTGGTAAGATGATGTCTCCCTGACCTTGCCCCTCCTCCAGCCTTATGATGATGCGGTCAATGTACCTTTCGAATTTTGCATCGTATAGGTCTACATATAGCGGGACTGATTTAGTCGCTAACGGTGCCTCACCGCCATTTTCAATCATGCCGTAGGCTTTGATCCAAATGGTGTCATTAAGGACATAATGAGCCTTATCGGTATGTAGGTATACTTTTTCCCATGGAAAAGTACTGTTGTAATCCTTGAAGGATGTGGTTAATTTTTCTATGGGTGTTTGGGCAAAAAGACTGCTGGCATAAAAAACTAAGAAACCACTAAGCAGAAATATAGGAAGGGATTTTTTCATAGGTTGTTTAACAGTCATTATAAACTTAATAAAATAACGATAGGATAAAAAAATAGTTTGATAATTTATTAATCCTAAATCACCTCATTCAAACCGAAGTAGAATGCGCTCTGATCTCCAAATGCAATGTCCAAACGGATATTGAGGCCTTCATCATTGAGCTTGTACCGAAATCCAAAGCCTGCCCCATATCGAAATCTTTTCAATCCAAAATCGCCCACCTTAGGTGCTACTTGTCCTGCATGCCCAAAAAGTACCATTCCCAGATTTCTGTAGACAGGCAATCTATACTCGGCCTGATGGACCATGGCATGGTTGTCCCGGTATCGTCCTTCAAAATATCCCCGCATCCGGTCGCTTCCCCCGATCAGTGATATATGCTGGAAAGGAGGATTACCGGTGGTGAAACTCCACCACGATTGAAAGGCAAGGACGTGGGTATCGGTAATTTTAATATATTTTCGTAAATCCGCATTGTATTGGTGGAAACTGAAGTTGCTCCCCAAGAAAGAAGAAAATCCCATCCAACTGAATCTGTTGTTCCAGCCTTTGGTGGGCTGAAAGATATTGTCTCTCGTATCTTGAGTAAGATTTAATCCCAAACCGGAAAGTCTTTGCCCATCATATCCCGCCACTTGGCTGTTTTCCAATATTCCACCGGGAATACGCCTGTAAATATCATCCACCCTAAACTCATACCTCGGTCCTATCAATAATCCTGGAGTGAGCTGACGAAGGTAATTCAAATGAAAATAAGCAAATCGGGTGGTGTAGGATTCGCCTTCGTTTGTAATTGGGTCATTGCCGATACCATAAAATTTGAAAGGAAAATTTGAAAGCTCGAGTCGGGCGCTGAGGTATTCCTTGTTTTCATTTGCCCAAAGGTCGAGCTCTGTGGAAAATATTGTCTGATTATTAACTGTATACAGAATAGTGATCGGAAGGGATGAGGGACGGAGGTTTGGACTGGATTCTCCTTTATATTTGAAAACACGAATAGCCTTAACCCCTAGACCAAGTCTTGTTTCGGGGGAATAAGTCACTGCCGGAATGAATGCCCATTTTTCACCGGAAATGAGATCGATGACCTGATCACCAAAATCAAAAAACCTGTCAATCCCTCCAGACTTCGGAACCGAGTCGTTTGCTTCCTGAGCCAATGAATTGGTCAATGAAAATAAAAAAAATAAAAAAAGGGCTGTTTTCATCAGCCCCAAAAGTAAGGAATGTTTTTTAAAACCTTAATCCATAAATTTTTCTACTTCTTCCCGAATAATAACATACTGGAAGAGGTCACCGACTATACCGTTTTTGATATAGGCATGTCTCAGAATGGCTTCCGGTTCATATCCTGCATTTTCTAGGATTTTCATCGAAGGGACATTGAAATCATAAACCTGCGCATATATCCTTTTAATTGAGGGGAATTTTTCGAGCACATATTCTGTGAACAACTGCACGGCTTGTGTGGCGATTCCTTTTCCCCAAAATTGCTCGGCGACCCAAAATCCGATTTCCATATTGGTTCGGAGTTCATCTTTACCAATTTCACAGCCAACAGAACCCACCAATTTGCCATCATATTCGATTGCAAAATTTTGGGGGGGATTGAATTTTTGGTTATGCTCTATCCAATGCCGCGCATCGTGGATGGTATAGGGAGAAGGGAAACTATCCCTCAGGTTTTTTGCAATATTTGGGTTGTTGGCGATAGGATATAAGCTGTGGTAATGGCCATCCTGCCATGTCACCAAGCTTACATTTCTCTTTCCTTGAATCTTCATTTTTTGGCTGGCTATTTATTCTTAAGATAACGGAGTTTTTTGAGTTTTTTTGAAAAGAATTTGTATTTTTTTTATCACTGGGAATGTGACTTTGATTTTTAATGTTTTCTTTTTGCTTTTACGCAATCATCATTCCCTTTTTTGATTATCCGCTACTTTGCCAATGCTGAAAATTAATGATTAAATCTGCGGATAATCTGAACATAGTCAACATTTTACGTCCATTGCCCCTGAAATTGTAATCACACCAAGTTCTATTTAGTTAGTGGCAAGAAAGCGTACATACACATCCACTTTTTACCTTCTCTTCAGATTCTCTTAAAGTTTTTGCTGTTAGTTCAGGTTGTTTTCATTAGCTGATCAAAACCAAAACTATTAATAATTTGGTTGAAAGTTCAATTTCACAAACTGCCGGCTGCGGACTGTAAACTGTCGACTATTTTCTCAATCTTCCAATTCTGAAGGGTTCATCCTATCAAGGTTTTCGGCAAGACGCAGCGCAGAAATGAAATCCTCAATATTGCCTTCCATCACATCAGGGAGGTTGTAGACAGTTTTGTTGATCCGGTGGTCAGTGACACGGCTTTGGGGATAATTGTAAGTCCGAATTTTGTCGGAACGATCCCCGCTTCCTACCATCGTCCTTCTTTGGGCACCGACGGCATCGTTGTGCTTGGCAAGTTCAATTTCATATAACCTCGACCGCAATACTTTCAATGCTTTTTCGAAGTTTTTGATCTGGGATTTTTCATCCTGACAGGTCACGACAAGTCCCGAGGGAATATGCGTCAACCGGACCGCAGAATAAGTCGTGTTGACCGATTGTCCACCCGGACCGGAAGAACAATAAGTGTCCTTTCGGATTTCATTCATGTTGATGTTGACTTCGACTTCATCCATCTCGGGAAGAACTGCAACAGTGGCGGCTGAAGTGTGGACACGGCCTTGAGTTTCTGTGGCAGGTACCCGCTGCACGCGGTGCACGCCGGATTCATATTTCATCATCCCATACACATCCTCTCCGGTGATGGTACTGATGATTTCTTTATATCCTCCCGAGGAGCCAAAAGTCAAATCGAGTACAGTCAGTTTCCAACCCTTTTTTTCGCAAAAACGCTGGTACATCCTAAACAAATCACCTGCAAAAATCGCTGCCTCATCCCCTCCGGTTCCACCTCGGATCTCGAGGATACAATCCTTGGAATCGTTGGGGTCTTTGGGGATCAATTGCTGACGCAAAGCTTCTTCCAATTCTTCCTCCCTTTGCTTCAATTCGTCAAGTTCAGCTTTGGCCATTTCGCGAAAGTCCGGATCTTTTTCTTTTTCCAGGATTTCCTTGGTGCTGGTTATATTTTCCTTGACCAACTTATATTCATCATACAGATTTACCACTTTTTCGAGGTCTCTGTACTCTTTATTGAGTTTGGTGTATTTGGACATGTCGGACATGGAGTCCGGCTGTATGATGAGCTGACCTACTTCTATAAATCTTTCTTTCAGCGCTTGGAGTTTGTCAAGCATAAATCAGTAATTGTTGAGCGGGTGCAAAATTAACAAAAATATCGGTTTTGGGATTTTAAACCTTTGGCTATCGGGCATCGGAATCCTGTTATCTTTGTGAGCTCAAACAAAAAATTACCATGAAACTCTTCACCAATACCGTCAGTGCAGTCATTGAAGCCATCGATGAGATTTTTAACCGAAACAGGTATGCTGACAAGGTGATTGAAAGAATCCTGAAATCCAATCCAAAATGGGGTGCAAGAGACAGGGGGTTTATCGCTGAGTCTGCTTATGAAATGGTCCGCTGGTGGAGATTGCTCAACGAGGTCAGTCCTTCGGATGACCTGTACCACTTGTTTGGGACCTATTGGGTGCTTCAGGGAAATGAACTTCCTGATTGGAGAGAATTCAAAGGCATGGATCCAAAATTCATCAAAGCAAATTATGATAGGATCAGAGAAAGGGCAGTGCTTCAGTCAATTCCGGATTGGCTGGATGACATGGGAGCTGAGCTTTTGGGTGACAAATGGGAGAAAGAAATCGAAACCCTAAACCAAGAAGCGGATGTCGTCCTCAGGGTTAATACGCTCAAAGTGACCCGTGAGCAACTCATGAATAGACTTGCGGAAGATGGCATAGAATCCTTTGCCCCAAAAGGCTACAAAGATGCTTTGGTCCTTGCAAAGAGGCAGAATATCTTTAAAAATCCCGCTTTCAAAGAAGGATTGTTTGAGATTCAGGACGCTTCGTCACAACTTGTGGCGGCAGCTTTGGAAGTGGAACCCGGTATGCGGGTGATCGATGCCTGTGCCGGTTCGGGAGGTAAATCCCTTCACCTTGCCGCACTGATGCAGAATAAAGGTCGGATCCTGTCTATGGACGTGGAGGAATGGAAGCTTAAGAATACCAAACTGAGGGCGAGAAGAAACGGCATCAGCATCATCGAACCTAAGGTGATCGAAGGCAATAAGACCATCAAAAGGCTGAAAGAGTCTGCTGACCGGGTGCTGTTGGATGTGCCCTGCTCGGGATTGGGCGTATTGAAACGCAATCCGGATACCAAGTGGAAATTGACTCCAGAGTCTATAGAAAAGGTACAAGCTATCCAACAGGAAATCCTTCAGAACTATGCAGGCATGGTCAAGCCAGGCGGATTGTTGGTCTATGCGACCTGTAGTATTCTCCCTACCGAAAACCAGATGCAGGTCGAGAAATTCCTTGCTTCTCCAAACGGGAAGGATTTTGAATTGGTAGAAGACCAAAAAGTGTTGGCGCAGGAAAGCGGATATGATGGGTTTTATATCGCCAAGATCAAGAGAAAAATTTAAACCATTTACAATGCCTACTTGAAAAGAAAAGGTCTGTATTTTTTCATCGAGTTAAAAATGCCCAATCCTAGTCAGGAAGAGCCTTTTTTGAAATTTCAAAAGAAAAGCATAATTGATTAACGAAAAACGCTTGCTTTTATTGTTTTTTAAGTTTAGCTTTTGTTCCTGTATTCATTTTAACTCAGGCATTTTATGGGAATCAGGTCAATCCTTTTTTTTTCCTTATTTTTTTTGACACTGTCCTACGTAGAAGCACAGTCAGATAGTATTCCTCCAACTGCTTCAAATATCCCTCCTCCTACTTTTGGATACAAGAAACTTGTATTTGGGATCAATACCCAATTTGCTGTAGAGGGACTTTTTGACCAACAGCTTACTACACCATTGGAAGTGACGGTAAGAAAATTAATTAAGAACAATCAAGCGATTAGGTTACGGCTTATGGGAATTTCCTCGAATAGATCCCTAAACCAAGGAGATACAAGTAAAACTACAAAGTCTGCAACTTTAGGAATGGCAATCGGAAAGGAATGGCATCGTCCGATCGGAAAAAAATTTGGTTGGTATTTCGGCTTAGAGGCAGAATTCAATAAGAATTGGGACAATTCGATAGAAACAAAACCGATATATAATCTTGACGGAATCCTTCGTACGAACAAGCAATATTATGATAGGAGCAAATTATTTTTAAATGGGTTAGGAATTATAGGATTTTCATTCCGCCTGAATTCATATATTATTCTTACCACAGAAATTAAACAAGGTTTATATTATTCAAATTTCCAAACTCTAGTTAACACTTATGATAAAGCTATTGAAGAAGAGGATTATCTCTTAACTCCAACGATTAGTAAGTTCTCGATTGAAGAATTTAAATTTAGTATTCAACCTTATACCGGAATCCACATAAACTTTTAAAACCCTGAAAAAACTGCTATTCTTTATTCAAATTTTATTTATTTCTAATTCCACTTTTGGCCAAGTTTGGATTACAAATGCCCAGAAATTGGTCTGCCCAAATGAGCCAACTCAATATTTCACAGAACCAACCTCTACAAATGGAAGTAATTGTGTATATACTTGGAATGTAACCAATGGGGTTTTTAGTAATGGATTAACACAAATTTCAGGATCTTATGCATTTGTCAGTACTGTTACAGTTTTTTGGAACAATGTTGTAGCTACGAGTGGAAGCGTAGCTCCTAAAGGTACGATTTCTGTCACAGCATCTGGATGCGCCTTACCCGTGGGTGAAATTATTTCAAGTACTGTTCCAAATATTATAATTAAAACACTAAATAATGTTAACCCTTCACCCATTTCAGGCTCTCCAAATGTCAATCTTGGATCAATAAATAACATAACTTATTCAATCACTAGATTAGCATTTCCAAACACCGGAGTTCCAGGCGGACACCCAAGTACACTTTATGCGGACAGTTATCAATGGTTAATTCCTGCAGGTTGGCAGATTGGCACAACAACTAGTAATGGAACTACCCCCATTACCACTACAGGATTTTCTGTATCAGTAAAACCAAATTCTTGTGGCGGGAATAATGAAAAAATCAAAGTATGGGGTTACAGTGCATGTGGGACAGGTTTTTTAAGTAATCCACAGGAAATTACAATTTCAAGAAATCCTCCACCCCTTACCATTTTGCAAGCACCACCTGCCACTATTCTATGCAGCAACGTTTCCCCGATTACGGCTTCTGTAAATCCTGTACCAGGTGCAACAAGCTATACCTGGACCAAACCAAGCGGTTGGGCTGGTACAAGTAACACAAATTCTATTACTTTGACACCCAGCGGGACAAATGGTGGAATCATAGAAGTCAGGGCAAATATCTGTTCCACACAAACAGCCCCATTACAAAGAACGGTTACACTTCAATTATTTGACCCATCAAGTCCTCCTTCAATTGCGGGTCCTTTGGTAGTATGTAGTCCGAATACAGGCTACTCTATACAAAACCTTCCCACAGGAACTACCGGAAGTTGGTCAGTATCACCTGCAAGTCTTGTATCAGTAGCATCAGGAACTGGAACAACTGCGAACTTAACCAGGGCAAATGGCACATCTTCTGGTGTGGCCACACTAACATTTAATATCACAGGCCCCTGTGGTGCTTTGCCTACGATTACCAAACAGATCCAGATTGGGTATGTGAATGGTTCAGAGGCCACGATTTCTGCATCCTGCAATATTGGGACACTATGTTATGTATGTCCGGGAAACACATATGTATTTACTGCAAATCCACCTTTGGGTCATCAAAGTACCTATTCATACCAATGGACAAAACCTACCAATTGGACAATAATCAACCAAAGTGCCAATACCATAACGTTATATGTTCCTCAATACAATCCTGACTTTTTCCCGGCGGTACGGTTCAGGGTCAACAATGGCTGTGGATGGTCGGAGTATTCAGGATTGAAAGTGGCACCTGGATACAGCTGTGGTGGAGGTTATTATGGCTACAGTATTTATCCAAATCCCACTTCTGATGTTTTGACCGTAGAACCTGAAATAAAAGAATTGTTTAAATCCATGGAAGATTCTGTAGAAACAGAACCATATACAGTCACTGTATTGGATGAAAATGGTAAAGAAATGGAAAAAGCAACTTCAAAAGGTGATAAAATCCAAATATCACTCAGAAATCTGAAAAGTGGCTTTTACTTCATCCATATTTACAATAAAGATGGCATGATCAGAGAGAAAATAAAATTAGAAAAATAAGCTATTCAATACCGGTGTCTGTTCATATCATGGCAGACACCGGATTTACTTTTATCCTATGAAAATTATCTTTATACAGTTTTTGGTTTGTCTTTTTCCTTTGTTTTCCTTTGCACAAGAAAAGGAAGTTACAGAAAAGGATTCTATTTCAATTCACCCAGTTAAAAGGATCCAATTTGGCTTCAACAGCCAATTTGCCTTGGAGAAAGTATTTAGCGGAGAAAATAACGCTCCGTTTGAATTTTTGCTTAGAAAACAAACAAAATCCAATCAAGCTATCAGAATAAGACCAATTTTCGATTTAAGTAGAATAAGTAGGGTAGAATTTGAAAATAAAAATTTGGATAATTTAACTCTTTTTGGAATAGGTTTAGGAATAGAAAGACAGGTAAGCTTTAGTAAGAAATGGTATGGATATTATGGGATAGAGTCTGAGGGTGTTATTTCAAGCACAAATAAGACCCAAGAATTTATCACTCCAAATCCTCCGGATAATAACACCTATTTAGAAAGGAATTCAGAAATTAGTAATTCAATAAAATTTTCAGTTTTGCCATTCATAGGTTTGGCTTTCAAAATATCCGAAAGGTTTTTTGCAACTACTGAATTTCGGTTGATTACATCCTACCAAAGGTCTAATACCTCAAGCGAAGTTGCATTTAAGCTTATTAGGGATGGATCTGGAGATTTTGATTTTTCAAATGATTTTGGGCCTAGTACGCCCCTAGAGCCTGGGTTGACAGTAAGGGAATTTGCCTTTGAGTTCAGGCCATACACAGGGATATTTCTGAATTACAGGTTTTAAAAGATTAGTATCCAATTTTTCTTTGTGCCTTTGCGCCTTTGCGGGATAATTTTCCCTAAATTTAAATAAACCAAACATCCTATTCCCATGACTCTAGAAGCTGTTTTTGGCATGGCCAGCACCTTGGCCTTTTTCTCATGGATTGCACTGTTTATCTTCTACCCCCACAAATGGATCTATCAGACCCTCTTTTCGGGGGTTTTTATTTTGATGGCACTGACTTATGCTTTCTACATCATTCCCGCCTTGTTCAGTGGAGGGGAAGGGGGATTCAGTACTTTATCAGAAGTCAGGTTATTGTTTGGATCCGATGAAGCACTTTTGGCCGGATGGATCCATTACCTGGCTTTTGATTTGTTTGTGGGGATGTGGATTGCCAAGGATTCTTGGGAAAAAGACATCAGCCGATGGGTGGTATTACCTTGTTTGATTTTGACCTTTATGATGGGACCTGTAGGTTTATTGCTTTACTTTCTGGTCAGGGCAGTGAAAATCAAACAGCTCAATCAGAGTCCTTATCATCCATGATTTTTATCAAAAAAATATTCAAGAGAAGCAAATCGCTGGGACAGTTTGGCCTTCTAAATTTCATTGTATTTTTTGTCTTGTTGGCCCTTTCTTTTTTTGATGACAGGACTTTGAATGGTGTCAATGTCTGGATGAAGCCGATGAAATTCGCGATTTCGATCGGGATCTTTTCTTGGACGATGGCTTGGTATCTATTTTATCTTCCTCAAATCAGGAAAGTCCAAAAGATCAAACTGACCATCATCACTGCCATGCTGATCGAGCAGGTGATCATCATTTATCAGGCATCGATGGGCGAACTCTCGCATTACAACATCAGCTCAATAAATAATGCGGTTCTTTTTCAGCTTATGGGGATCGCAATCCTGATCAATACCATCATGGTTTTCTGGACTTACCGATTATTCTCGGTTGTAGAATCCCTTTTTCCCGGTTATAAAAGAGGCATTCAACTGGGGATGTTGGTTTTTGTAGTGGCGAGTTTGGAAGGTTTCTTGATGGTTGGGAATTTGGGTCATACGATCGGTGCCCCTGATGGACAGGAAGGGATTTTCTTTTTCAATTGGGCAAAGACTTATGGTGATCTCCGGATATTCCACTTTTTGGGACTACATGCACTGCAGGCAGTTCCTCTTTTTGCTTGGAATTTTGCCCGTGACAACGTCAAAAAGGTAAATATTTTTGCTGCAATTTATTTTATCCTTTCTTTGGGAACCTTGTGGAATGCCTTGGCGGGGAGGGGAATATTTTGGTTGTAATGGTTATAGTTGTTGTAATTGTTGTCAGCTACGCGTTGTCATTGTTGTCGGGTTGTCAAGTTGTCAGGTTGTCTACCGTCACCCTGAGGCACGAAGGGTCTCACCTAAGGCAAATGAGATCCTTCAGTCGTTCCCCTTACCAAGGATAGAAATGGAATTTTCCCCTTCGACAAGCTCAGGGACCGGAGATTAGGCGTTTGGAGGGAGAGGAGTAAACCAATGTAAGTTTCTGAAGAAAACAGAACAGGCTGTACCTCCTATGAAAAGACAAGGGAAGGCCTTACTCAGAAGGGGTGATCCAATTCTTGAATCTTTGTCTCTTGAATCTTGTCTCACGTTTCTCATATCTCCTGCCTCATATCTCCTGCCTCATATCTCCCGTCTCACATCTCTCAATTAATTTATTTTCAAACCGATTTGATCCACAACTGAAAATGTTCTTATCTTTGACGGGCAAATAGGGTTACCTAACCGAATTTGCTATGAACCTCAATTCCAATAAATTTCTTTTTGAAGCACTTACCTACGACGACGTGCTTTTAGTACCCGGATATTCTGAAGTCCTCCCCAGAAATACCGACACCTCTTCCCAACTCACCAAAAAAATCAGACTCAATATTCCACTTGTTTCCGCTGCGATGGATACGGTGACAGAATCTGAATTGGCTATTGCCATCGCACTTGAAGGTGGTCTTGGATTTATCCACAAAAACATGTCTATCGATCAGCAGGCAGCTCAGGTGAGAAAGGTAAAGCGATCTCAGGCAGGGATGATCCTCGACCCGATTACCTTGGATATCGAATCCAAAGTGAGAGATGCGGATGCCATCATGCGTGAATACCACATCGGTGGGATTCCTGTTGTGGATGAAAACAGGGTTTTGATGGGGATCATTACCAACAGGGATTTGAGATTTATCAAAGATCCCAATGTGAAGATCAAGGATATCATGACCCGTGAAAACCTCATCACAGCCAAAGCGGGGATTTCCTTGGAACAAGCGGAGGAAGTTCTTCAGGAATACAAAATCGAAAAACTTCCCATCGTAGACGAAGAGGGGAAATTGACAGGTCTAATCACGTACAAGGATATCCTCAAAAGAAGGGACAAACCCCATGCTTGCAAAGATGAATTTGGCAGACTTCGAGTCGGCGCAGCTGTCGGTGTGACAGCCGATATCGTTGAGAGGGTTGAGGCCTTAAAGAATGCCGGTGTAGACGTAGTTTCCATTGATACTGCCCACGGACATTCCAAAGGAGTAATGGATGCTTGCAGAAAAATCAAAGACGCATTTCCTGATTTGGAAGTCATCGTGGGAAATATTGCAACTCCTGAAGCAGCGATCGCCTTGGCAGATGCCGGTGCAGACGCAGTGAAAGTAGGGGTTGGACCGGGAAGTATCTGTACCACCAGGGTGATTGCGGGTGTTGGCGTTCCCCAACTTTCTGCGGTCTTCGAATGTGCTGAAGCTTTGAAGGGAAGAAATGTTCCAGTTATTGCCGATGGAGGTATCCGCTATTCCGGTGACTTGGTCAAAGCCATCGCAGCAGGTGCAGGATCCATCATGATCGGTTCTCTGCTTGCCGGAACTGAAGAAGCTCCCGGAGAAATGCTGATTTTCGAAGGAAGAAAATTCAAAACATACAGAGGAATGGGTTCACTCGAAGCAATGGAATCAGGATCCAAAGACCGTTATTTCCAGGATGCAGAGGACAATATCAAGAAACTTGTGCCGGAAGGAATCGTGGGTAGGGTAGCCTACAAAGGCTTGGTGTCAGAAGTGCTGTACCAATTGGTAGGTGGTCTTCAGGCGGGGATGGGCTATTGCGGAACAGCAACAGTTGAAGATTTGCAAAAAAACGGCAAGTTTGTCAAAATCACCGCTGCCGGTGTCAAAGAATCGCATCCGCATGATGTGAGCATCACCCGGGAAGCACCAAATTATTCAGCCAAAATGTAATGAAGTAATAATAAGCATTCGGAGCGGTGGGTTTTTCCTGCCGCTTTTTTTTTGTGTAAAAAATATATATCCCGCGGATCTCGCAGACTGCCGCAGAAGGTTCTTGTCAATACCAAAATGGGTTTGCAGACAGTCAAATCTTAGATCAATAAATATCCCAAAGAAAAAGTCTGCAAAAATCTACGCTATCTGAGGGAGTAAAAAAGGGGCAATAAATAAAAATATATATCCCGCGGATCTCGCAGACTGCCGCAGAAGGTTCTTGTCAATACCAAAATGGGTTTGCAGACAGTCAAATCTTAGATCAATAAATATCCCAAAGAAAAAGTCTGCAAAAATCTACGCTATCTGAGGGAGTAAAAAAGGGGCAATAAATAAAAATATATATCCCGCGGATCTCGCAGACTGCCGCAGAAGGTTCTTGTCAATACCAAAATGGGTTTGCAGACAGTCAAATCTTAGATCAATAAATATCCCAAAGAAAAAGTCTGCAAAAATCTACGCTATCTGAGGGAGTAAAAAAGGGGCAATAAATAAAAATATATATCCCGCGGATTCCGCAGACTGCCGCAGAAGGGATCCGGGGGAAACAAAACTAAAACAGGTTAAAAATCATGGATCAAATCAAATCTGTTATTTTCCAGATTTATTAGCGTGATTTTTTCAGAATACCCTTCTGTAGATAAATTGTATATTTGGGGACAAAGGAAAATCCGATTTTTCCCCAAAAACCTTAGATTTAGAAATCAATCCATTATTTACCCAAAGATGAGATACCGAATCAACATTTTATTAGGAATGCTACTTTTGGCGGCATCTTGCCAATCAGGAAGGGAAGCAAAAGAAGAAAATACGGAAGAGGAAAAGCCTAAAAAAGTATCCATCGCCGAAATTGAAGCTGGCATCAAAGCTTACATAGCCGCCGAAACAGCGACAAGTGACGGGTATTTTCAAGTCAATGATGAAAGGGGAAATTTTCGCTTGAAATTGGTCCGTGTCCATACAGAATACCTTTCCAACCTTGGGCCAAAGAAGCATTTTGCATGTGTGGACTTGGCTGATGAAAAAGGTGATGTGTATGATGTGGATTTTTTTATGGAGGGAGAACCCGGGAGCATGAAGGTAACCGAAACTTCACTTCACAAACTGAACGGTAAACCTTTCTACACCTGGAAGCAAGTCGTGGACAAAACCTGGCGCCGCGTCCCCGTTGAAACCGCCTCCACGGACTTGCTTGGCGTGGTGGAAGGGCAAGATGAATTTGATTTCCATTATTATTCCAAACTTCCCAAGATCACCGGATCTGCTAAGATGTGGATTCCAATCGCTAAAAGTGACAATTACCAAACTGTGAAGGTCACCAATATGTCCCTTCCGGGTAAGCATCAGATGTTGAAAGAACAGGATTTTGACAATTCAGTCCTTTACCTCGAACTCGGCCCTGAAGATAGCGGCAAAGAAATAGACATTACGTATCAAGTAGAACGAAAAGAAAAAGGCCCGTATGAGGCGGTGGGAACAATAGACGAGAAATACCTGCTTCCAAATCTTCTCATGCCAATAGGTGGAAGATTTGAAGAAATCGCCAAAGAAGCCATCAAAGGCAAGGAAAAGGATAACAAACTCGTCCAAGCAAGGGCTTTGTATGACTATATTATAGACAACATGCGGTATATGAAATTCGGGAAATATGGGCGTGGGGATTCCAATTATGCCTGTGATTCCAAGACTGGAAATTGTACCGAGTTCCATTCCTTTTTCATTTCCCTGGCAAGGTCTATTGATATTCCTGCGAGGTTTTCCATCGGGGCTTCGATTCCCTCAGACAGAAATGAGGGAGGAATCGACGGATATCATTGTTGGGCTGAATTCCATGCTGAAGGAAAGTGGTGGCCTGTCGATATCAGCGAAGGTAACAAGTATACAGCCCTAGCGACGTATTACTTTGGAAGACATCCTGCCAACAGGATTGAATTCAGTCAGGGCCGTGACCTCAAGATAAGTCCGGGTCCATCTGGAGGTCCGATCAATTTTATGGCCTATCCGATCATGGAGATTAATGGTGAACCGGCTTTTCCTGAGACCATTTTTTCTTTCAACAGGAAAACGGAATAGTTCTGCGAAATCAGCAGGATGAAGAATGATGGTTTTCCGCTGGTCATGCGGATTGGCACTGATTTTTTTTCTAATTCATTGTGCCCCTAATCAGAGAATAATTTCCGCGAAATGTCTCAAAATCAATGGGAAAACGCATAGAAATATCCAGTGGCTACCTAGATTAAAGGGTATCTAAAAAGCAGAAGTGTCTGAAAATCCGAATATCTAAACCCGGTTTTCAGACACTTTTAAGAAAAATTGTTCTAAGGGAAATTAATTCGTTGCAGTGGTATCTGCAGGATGCTCAGAAGTAGAGTCGGTTGGATGCTCAGCACCTTCTGTTGGATGCTCAGCTTCTTCAGCAGGATGCTCAGCGCTTTCTATTTGTTCGGTTGACTCTTCACCTTCTTTTTTGCCTCCGCATGAACTAACAGATGCTACGAAAAGGAAGCCAAAGGCTAAAACCAAAAGCGTACTTGATTTAAATTTTCTTAATAAGGTCATAGTCTTATTTTTTTGGTTGATGGTGATTTATTAGACTTTTTAATTAAAAGTCAAAACAAAGTTACAATTATTTGCTTATTCAAAGATTTTTTTTGCCATTTATTAAGGCCGGGTAATTTTTTGTAAATGATTTGAAGTCCTGCCAAAATCTCTGGAAATCAAAAAGAATCCTTAAAGAAGAACTGCCGGGATTGCAGACTATTTATTTATGATGACCCTTGTCGGTGTTGGCCCTTCAATTTCATTTTGACCAAAAGCGGTTCGGATTTGTTCCTGTACAGAAAAGAACACGTCCCAATAATGCGCAGTAGAGGCATAAGGTCTTATCGCTAGAGTGACCATTCCGTCTCCGACATTTAGTACATTGACAGAAGGAGCGGGTTCTTCTAAGACAAACTCACTTGATTTTAAAACTTCCATGGCCACTCTTTTGGCTTTGGCCACATCACTGTCAGCAGCTACGGCCACAGAGATGTCCACACGGAGATTGCCGTGCCGTGAATAATTGACTATGGTACTGTTAGACACGGCGCCATTAGCAAGGATGACGGTTTTGTTTTCCGCGGTAAGTAGGATGGTATTGAAAATCTGGATTTCGGTGACTAACCCAGTCTGCCCATTGGATTCGATGAGATCACCGATTTTAAATGGTTTGAAAACCAAAATCAAAACTCCTCCTGCAAAATTGGCAAGAGAACCCTGTAAGGCCAGCCCTACAGCCAAACCCAAGGCACCCACGACTGCTACAAAAGAAGTGGTCTGAATTCCGAGCATCCCGGCTACAGAGATCAATAAAAGGACTTTTAGGCCTCCACTGACAAGACTTCCTAAAAAGGATTGCAGGGAAACGTCAATTCCTCTTTTGTTGAGCGCTTTTGAAACGAACTTCGAAATGAAATTGACTACATAGAGACCGATGATAAAAACGGCTAGAGCGCCTATTAATTTTGGGCCAAAAACATAAACCCAATCCATAAATCTTGTTGTGTAAGTGGTTACCTCCTCCATAGAATATATTTAAAATTAAGTGTGTATAACATTTAAATTCTATAAAAATAAAAAATGTAGATGAAATATTCTTAAGTATTTTATGATATAACCATCAAAAATTTATAAATAAACTTGTTTTTATTAAAAATATATAACCATTCTATTTCCAGTATCCAATCTTGGCAAAAAAAGGGAATGGCTTGGTTTTGGTTCTATCTTTATACTCTAATGGTAAGGGGACATATCGGTAAGGTCTCCCCTACAAAACTGAACTTTGAAAATTTAAGCCAGAGTAACCCAAAAGCTTTCGCCTTTGGGTCTTCATCTGATTTTATTTTCTAAGGTTAGACTGGAGTTCTCCTTCAAGTTCCATCAAAAAGCTATCGATCGTGCCGGGTTTCACATGTGGCATGAGGACGATTTTATACCATTCAGGCTGAAATTCGTATGTATTGGCTACTAGATAGTATTTTTCAGCAAGCTCTTTGGAGATGTATTTTGCCTTGATAGCGATGATGTTCAGGTATTGGTTTCTGAAATATTCTACTCCCATTCCCTCCAATCGCTTGCAAATCCTCTCCGTGTGATCGCAGAGTGTTTCCATTTTATATTTCCATCCTTCCGAGCCGTGAATCTGTAGGATCATCCACATGGATATGGCATTTGCTCCGGAGCGGCTGCCACTGACGGTGTAATCTTTTCCTGGAATATACTGTGCTTCCTCCGTTTTGACATAGTCGAAAAACCCTTTTCGAATCAGAAAAAGCCCTGTACCGTAGGGAGTCTGAAGCATTTTGTGCCCATCTGCAGTGATAGAATTCATGTATGGGTTTTGAAAAGTAAACCTGCTCATTGGATTTGTAAAAGGGTAGATAAACCCGCCATAAGCCGCATCCACATGGATTTTGAAAGGGGCATTAATATTTGTAAAGTAATCGCCCAACATGTCAATATCATCGACTGAACCGAACATAGTGGTAGAGAGATTGGCGATAACGATGAAATATTTGATCCCTTCTTCCATGGCAGCGTTTACTTTGGATTCTAAGGATTCCTTGGTGATTTGCCTGTTTTCCTGATCCACTTCCAGGATGATGCTGGTGAGGTTGAGCAGGTTGGCGCCTTTAGGCATGGAGTAATGAGAGTCTTGGGAATAAACCAAGCCTATTTCGCCCAATCGGGCATCATACTCTTTTTTGAAAAAATTCCTGTAAATCCACATGGCTTGGATATTGGCTTCTGTTCCTCCTGTGGCGACATAGCCGTCCTGTTGGTTTGGATCACCGTTGAGGATTTCTTCTGCCACCAATCGGATCAGGTCTCTTTCGATTTTTTGGGTTCCTTCAAATATCTCCAAGACAGATTTGTCACTGAGTGTATGTACGCCTATGTGGTTTGGATTGCGGACCATAGCAGACATATATGGGGCATCTTTCAGAAATGGTGCATCAGGATAAAATTCTGCTGTATCTAAATAGGTCCCCGGAATACCGAGAATGGGATGATCACCCCTGTAATCGAGGTTTTGCGTCAGGGCGTTGAATATGGTTTCTTTGATTTGTTCGTGAGATTTTTTTTTCCAGTACATGGCAATAAGATTAAAATGTGAAAAGAAATCAATTCCAGATTTTCCAGGCAGCCTCGGCCTGAAGTTGGAGCATTTCCAATCCATTTTTTACCAATGCACCGCGCGCCTCGAGGGAGCGCATCAAAAATGTTTTTTCGGGATTGTAGACCAAGTCGTAGACTTTGTGCATCCCGGTAATGTTTTTAGGGTTGATTTCCGGCATTTCTTCCGTTTTTGGAAAGGTGCCAACCGGCGTGGTATTGATGATCAAGTGGTGAAATTCCAGTATGGAAGGGTTTGTCTCCAAATCTTGGTAGGTGATCCAATCCGGGTTTTCAGATGTATTTCTGGATACCATCAAGTAAGGAATTCCCATATCCATAAGTGCCTGTACTACGGCTTTTGAGGCACCTCCTGTTCCCAAAACAAGTGCCTTTGGCCTATTTATGCCAAGAAAACTCTCTAATGATTGCCTAAATCCTATGTAGTCGGTATTATAGCCTTTAAGAGTTCCACCTTTGATTTGGATACAATTGACAGCACCTATTTTTTGGCAGGCAGGATCCATTTCATCAAGGTAAGGTATCACTTTTTCCTTGTAGGGAATAGTGACATTTATTCCTTCCAATTCAGGATTTTCATTTAGGATTTTGGGTAAAAGGGTAATGTCCGGGATTTCATACAAATCATATTGACAGTCAAAGATGCCTTCCCTTTCGAATTTGGAAGTAAAGTACTTCTTCGAAAAGGAGTGGGTCAAAGGGTGGCCTATCAATCCAAACTTTCTCATTGTCTTTTTAAGTAATACGCTGTTCTTTCAATCCCCAAAACCAATAATATACCGAAGGAAAAGGCGAGAATTGCATACAACATCAGCGGTTCCTGCCCCGTCACTTCCATGTATTTTTGAGGCATCAAATTCTCAGTAATAAAAGGTTTCTGTACGCCGCTTGAAGACATCCGATAAGATAAAACTTCCTTCCATGGCCATATTTTGTTCAATGAGCCCAGCATGAACCCGGAAAGAACTCCAATGGTAACTGAATGATAATGCTTCAAAAGCCAAGAAATCAACCTGCTAAAAGACAGTAATCCAACGACACATCCTGAACCAAAAACAACAATAATTAGAAAATTTTTGTCAGTAACGGCACCTAGGATCCTTTCATACTGGCCCATGACTAGCAATAAAAAACTTCCTGAAATACCCGGCAAAATCATTGCGCAGATCGCTATGGCTCCGGCTACAAAAGTAAACCAAAGTGCATCAGGAGTGGTTGTAGGCGGTAATCCTGTAATCCAATAAGCGACCACTGTTCCCAAAAGTAGAGAAAGGATCACGCCAAAATTCCATCTTTTGATGTCTCTGAGGATGATCACAGCAGAAATGATGATCAGTCCGCAAAAAAACGACCATAGTGGAATGGGATGGTGGTCCATCAGGTAGGTGATTACCTTTGAAAGGGAAAAAATACTTGTCAAGATTCCCGCAAGCAAGGTGAATAGAAAACTACCATTTATATGTCCCCAAAAACTTTTTATTTCAAATTTGAATAAAAAACCCAGGGCAGTTTTATCAATGGATTTGATGCTCTCCAGAAGTTTTTGGTAAATGCCTGCAATCAGTGCGATAGAACCTCCTGATACGCCCGGGACGACATCTGCCGCTCCCATAGACATTCCTTTGAGGAAAATTAAAATGTATTCTTTGAGATAGTTCATGGTGGATCAAAAAAAGGGCTGCCCAACTTAATCAGGCAGCCAATAAATGGTATTACATGAGGTGTGCGCCAAGGAAATGGTCAAAAGTATCCCCTCTAAGTCCCAAACGGATGGTTTCGAGTGGAATCAGTTCGTTTGGAGCAATATTTCCCAGATTTACGTTGGCTCCAAGAAGTTTTACAAACCAAACTTGCTGCTCTTTTTGCGGTGCTTCCCAGATTATTCTGTCTTCAGGTATTTTGGTAAGGATTTCTTCCACCAGACCTTGTCTGACCTCTCCGGAATCTCTAAACAAACCCACATTTCCTCCTTCTCTTGCTTCGCCGATTACTTTCCAAGAGCCTGCATCAAGTTCACTTTGCATCTGCTCAATCCATTTGTAAGGTGGGATGATTTTGGCAGCATCCTTAGATCCTACTTCGGACAAGACCGTAACATCTTTGGATAATATCTGGATATATTCACACTTTTTGCCGTGGTTGAGACTTATTGAACCGTCCGAAACCTCTGCGAAAGACAGGTCAAACTTATCCAATACCCTTCTATAGTCCTCAAATTGTCCTCTGATAACAAATGCCTCAAACAAGGTGCCTCCTAGGTAAACAGGAATTCCGGCATCTTTATAAATCTGGATTTTTTGTGCAAGATTTTTTGTCAGGTAGGATGTTGCCCATCCTAACTTGACGATATCAACAAAATCACTGTTTGCCTCAACGAAGTTTTCGACTTCCCTGATGCCCATGCCTTTGTCCATAACCATAGTAAACCCCGTAGTACGTGGTTTTTCAGTTCGTACAGGCAGATTCTTCAGAACGTAATTCATTAAGTTCGAATTTCAGGTAATTAATTGTTTAGATTAGATGATGTATCGGCATCCTTATATTGAGAGATAATTTTGAAAATAGCCTTTTGGTGTTTTATTTCCGGCATCAAATCATACAACAATGTGTGTCTCCCAAAGTCCAAAGTTAATGCATTTTCTAAATATGAAAAGGCTTCCTTGTATTTAGCTGATTTTAACAGATAGACTACAAGTCTGTAATAAAGCTCTGACTCTTCCGGCAATTCTTCAATCCCTTCTTTGATCACGTCTTCTGCCTCTTCAAACCTATTTTGGTCAAAATAAATAATCGAAAGATTGACGTAAGTTTCGATAATGCCCGGTTCTAGGGTGATGGCCTCTTCATAAGCTTCCGAACTTGCCTGGAGGTTTCCTAGGTTGTATTCAGCATCTGCAAGGCCTACCCAATAAGTGGCATTTTCCTTGGTGAGTTTGATGGCTTTTTTGAAATAATGAATCGCCTCAAAGAATTTTTCTTTTTTGAGCATGCACATGCCCAATCCAAACCATGCATCGTCATATTCGGGATCAAGTTTGGCTGATTTTTTGAAATTTTTGAAAGCCAAGTCAATCTGATCCAGTTTTTCATATGCGGCACCGAGATAGCAGCAGTTTTCAGCATTTGCACCCTCACAGTTGATGGTATTTTGGTAAGCTTCAAGCGCAAGTTCAAATTGGTTGGTATTCATGTAGGCATTACCCAAATTGAAATAGGCAGAAGCAAAGGCATCATCTATTATCAGTGCATAGTCGTAAGCCTGAATCGCTTCCTCAAACCTTCCAAGTCTATTATACACCACCCCGAGGTTATACCATGCGCCCGGACTGTAAGGGTCCTGATCTATAAATTCCTGATAAAAATCCAGTATCTCATCAAAGGAACCTTCCTCCTCGGTGATCATCGCCAATTGAAACAAAGCATCCTCATGGTTGATCCGGATTTTGACACATTCTTTGTAATAGAAAGTGGCTTTTTCATTGTTTTCGTTGGCCTTATAGAGGTTACCGAGGGTATAATATACTTCAGCTTTGTCTTCAGCCAAGGGTAGAAAACTCTCTAACAATTCAATGGCTTCCTTGATATTGCTGTTGATCATCAAGGCCTGACTTAGAGCCAAAACGACATCCTCATTGTTGGGAGAAAGGTTATTGAGATTTTCAAGGATTTCCAATCCTTCTTCCAGCTCATCATTGAATATCAGACATTGTGCCTTGAGCAACTTGATTTCCACACTAAATGGAAATT
The DNA here is from genome assembly GCF_022538055.1 of Cognataquiflexum nitidum. Lineage (GTDB taxonomy): Bacteria > Bacteroidota > Bacteroidia > Cytophagales > Cyclobacteriaceae > Cognataquiflexum > Cognataquiflexum nitidum. The sequence goes on from NZ_JAKZAM010000014.1 coordinate 110,503, forward strand.
TCTCCAAAGCATGGGCAGAAGCCTTGAGAGCCTTTACATATTTCTGTTGGTCAAAATAAAACCGGACAATGTTTTCTAATTCTTCTTCTTCAAAATAAAGATCCAAATTGGACTTAAGTGAATTTTCAAACCGTTCTACAAGTTCTTTGTCTTCTTCCCAATCGTTATCAAAATCTCCGGTCATCTGTTTCTTTTAATAGTTTACTTAAGATACCAAATTATTTCTTGGTACAAAATCACTCTTTGATTATTTTTTTATGGAACTATGCTATCCAAGCCAAAATACCCAAGAGCGGATTTTGAATTTTCAAATCTATAAACGCCCCTGTCCTATTTTTCGTTCGACCTTGCCCACTTGAAGCTTTCCTCCAAGCTACGGTATCTGAAGTTGATTTCTTGCTGTACTTTTTTGTTATCCATGGTGATCGACAGTTGCGACAGCATGGCTGTCTGCCTGTTGAGTGGATTTTTGGTCAATCCCATCAGTCTTCCAATCCAAATAAAAAATATGGCAAGTTTGATTTGAAAAGGGCTCACTTTTTTAGATGGGGCTTTTTTTCCAAAGACTTTGGCCATGGTTTCAAAGAACTCTTTATAGGTTACAGCGCCTTGGTTAAGGATGTATTTTTCTCCCCAAAGATTTTTTTTGTAAAGCCGGTAGGTGATTTCGACTGCATCCCGGATATCGATAAAATTGACTGTGCCGGCCGGATAAAATTTGCTTTGCTCCAAGACATAGTGATAGATCTGTGTGCTGCTTCTGTCATCACTGACTTTTCCCAAAATAATGGTAGGCAAAACCACCAAAGCTTCCAATCCCTCCTGCATACCCCGCCATACTTCTAATTCAGCCTGATATTTGGAGATGGCGTAAGGCGTATTGAGTTTGGATTCAACCCAAGGAGTATTTTCGTCAGATACCTTGGCTTCCGCGCTTCTACCCAATGCCGAAACTGAACTGATATGAATCAATTTTTTGACACCTTTTGCAAGCATCGCATTGACGACATTGGCTGTACCTGTCACATTGATTTTCATCAATTCATCTTCATCTCCGGGATTAAAGGAAACCATCCCGGCCGAATGGATCACAAGATCAATATCTTCCATTGCTTCTTCCAAAGAAAGTGGATCCAAAATGTCTCCGTCCACCCAATTGATCCGGGCATCTGTTCTTTCCAATAGGCCTTTAGATCTGTGCTCTCTTTTGAGGGCAAAAATCTCACCTTCTTCTACAAATTTTTTTGAAAGATAACTTCCAAAAAGTCCGGTAGCTCCTGTAATCAGAATTTTCATAAATGGGTATTGAATAGGGGAATTTCCCGGATTTTATCGTAATACTTACTCTGTGGCAAGTTTTCCAAGGCATCAAGGTAACGGTGATTGTGTGTATCAGTACCCAAGTATTTGATCCTGCCTTCTTTTACTAGCAATTCTGCAAATGCCTGCACATGCCTCGAATAAAAACCTGTCAGAGACAATAGATTCAGCTGTAAATAAATATCACGATCAATCAGTTCATGGAGTAATTTTTTGTCCTGAGCCAGGTATTGATAACGCTCAGGATGCGCCAATACAGGTTTGTATCCGTTCATTTCCATTTCAAAAAAAATCTCAACCAACATGAGTGGCTTTGACACAAATCCTGTTTCTACCAACACATGATTTTTGTAGACGGTAAGCAGTTTTTCTCCGTTTCTGACTTTTTCGAGAAAAAATTCATCCAGGTAGTATTCGGCCGCAGCAGTGATTTCTATATCTATGGCCCCTCTATGAAGTGCAGATTTTACTTTTTCCAATCCCCCAAGAATAATTTCAGGGGTATTTTTGTAAAACTCCGACATGATGTGTGGCGTGGTCACGATTTTCTTGATGCCAAAATCCTTCAAGCGTGAGATCATCTCCAAAGATTCTTCGATGGATTTGGAGCCATCATCAATACCCGGTATCAAGTGGGAATGCATGTCAGCTTGCATCCAGCTCAATTCAAGCTTTTCTGGTGGTTTTTCTTTTGTCTTACCTTTCAAAAAATCAAATAATCCCATTATAGTCCTCCTTTGGTCATTTCTGTAAATTCTTCGAAAGTTGGAAGAATTTGGTCTTTGGCAGAAATTATGGGTGAATCCACCTGCCAATCAATATTCAATACCGGGTCATTCCATATTACTCCGCCTTCGCTTGATTTGTTGTAATAATTGGAACATTTATAAGAAAACACTGCATCTTCCAAGACCGAAAATCCATGGGCAAATCCTTCGGGTACATATAGCATGTTGTGGTTTTGGTCATCCAAAACCTTGCTAAATACCTTTCCATAGGTTTTTGATCCTTTTCTGAGGTCTACTGCCACGTCAAGAACCTTTCCGCTGATAACTTTGACCAGTTTGGCTTGGGCATATGGTTCATTCTGGTAATGAAGCCCACGAATTGTGCCAGCCTTTGAGAATGACTGGTTTTCCTGCACCCAATCTTTGTCAATGCCCTGAGTATGGAGAGCTTCTTTTTTGAAGGATTCGAAAAAATAACCGCGTTCGTCTTTAAATATGACAGGATAAATTTCAAATAGACCCTCAATAGGGGTGGTTGTTACTTTCATTGTTTGTTGGTACAGATAAATAAGATAATAAGAATCCGATGACAGATTAGGGAAAGTTCCAAAAACGGAATCAAATTAGGAGAATAAAATTCAGGATAATAGGCAAACACATGGTTTTAATGTTCCAAATATAAGGCTTATTGTCCTTAGGATGTTAAATTTGTACTACATTCCTGATTGGAACTATTTCCGGTTTGCTTCCCTTTTTCTATTATACTGCCAAAATGTATGAGTAAAATTTCAAGAAAATTCCAAAAATTATTTGAAACTGCCCCGATACAGGAAACAGCCGTGATGGTTGCCCTGATTCGTCAGGGTCAAACGGAACAACAGGTACAAGAATATCTCGAAGAGCTTGCTTTTTTGACTGAGACACTCGGTGCAAAAACAGTATATAAGTTTACCCAAAGGCTGGAGAGACCCGATGTGCGGACATTTGTAGGAACAGGGAAGTTGGAGGAAATAAGGGCCTATGTGACACATTTTGAGGTGGATATGGTGATTTTTGATGATGACCTCTCTCCCTCTCAAATGAGAAATCTTGAAAATGAACTGAAGGTTAAAGTCTACGACCGTTCTCTATTGATTTTGGATATTTTTCTAAATAGGGCGCAGACTGCACAAGCCAAAACTCAAGTTGAATTGGCACGATTCCAATACCTTTTACCTAGGCTTACACGAATGTGGACCCACTTGGAAAGACAGCGGGGAGGAACAGGAACCAGAGGTGGCGCCGGTGAAAAAGAAATAGAAACAGATAAAAGGGATATCAGGAATAAAATCACCCTGCTCAAAGAAAAATTGAAGGAAATTGAAAAGCAGAGTGCAACACAGAGAAAAGGGAGAAAGGGAATCGTAAGGGTTGCCTTGGTAGGGTACACCAATGTAGGTAAAAGTACTTTGATGAACCTCATTACAAAATCTGATATTTTGGCCGAAAACAAGCTCTTTGCTACCGTAGACTCCACAGTCAGGAAAGTGGTGTACGAAAATATTCCATTCCTACTTTCAGACACCGTAGGTTTCATCCGAAAGTTACCAACCCATCTGATAGAGTCATTTAAGTCAACTTTGGATGAAATCCGGGAAGCAGATTTGCTTGTGCATGTAGTGGACCTCTCCCATCCCAACTTTGAGGACCATATCAATGTCGTCAACAACACATTGAATGAGATCGGGGCAGGTGATAAGCCGGTTTTGTTGGTATTCAACAAAGTTGACTTGGTGCCCAAGATGCCTTCAGAGGAAGAAATGATGCACATGACAGAGTTGGAAGTTGCAGAAAGTAAGTACCTGGATTTTCAAAAATTGGCTGTTGCTTATCAAAAGAAATACGGAATTGCTCCTGTGTTTATGGCAGCCTTTGAAGGGACCAACGTGGAGGGATTCAGAGATTCTTTGACAAAAGAAGTCAGAAAACAACATCTCAAAATCTACCCTCATTACCTTGAAGATGAGGTGGTGGACATGTCAAAGTTTGAGGGGGAAGGTTAACTTAAATGTAGATTCCTGAATTCATGCCTGAAACGCATTCCCCCATTGCTAAGTGACGGAAGACCGAAGTTGGAAGTAGCGGGACTTTTTCCTTTACACCATATATTCAATTGGCAACGTTTCATTGACGCATAATTTAAAAATGAAGCCCTAATAATTTACTTCATCCTGATCCGCCAATCTTTTGGATAGTAATTGTTGGTCCGGTTGCCAAGGTTTTTAAGCCAACCCAAAGGCATGTTTTTAAAAGTCACCAAAACCCAACCCTCCGGAAAATCCTTAACTGGAATATCCTCTTTTCTCAAATAATCCAAGGCCTCCTTCAAGTCAAGGTCATAAGTCAAAAACCCTGATTTCGGCAAAATACTTACAGCCAATTCATGGTTGGGGATAAATTGCTGCTTGTTGATTTTGCCAAGTTCTACTCCAAAATACCGGATATTCAAAAACCTGCACAGGTATTCAAAATGCTGCTGAAAATCTTTGTTAACCCAAAAATAGCTATCCTGAAGATTGTAAAAGCAACTGTAATCGGGTAACCCCAATTGAACCATCAGCTTTTCTGCTTCTTGTTTTCCAACTGGCTTGATATAAGGATGCTTGAAATCTTTGGTCCTTTTTGGTTGGTGTACCAAAGAGCTTTCGGGTCTTTTGAGGACAGTGATAAAAAAACCCTCTCCTTCGACACGGTGTGGGAAAAATCGGTACCCAAAAAAACTGCTTCCATCGATACCAACTTCCGACTCCACAATTCCCCAAGCACTATCCAAAGGAATTCTGACAGGTTCATAATCGTATTCAGATATGATAAACCTGATCATTTCTTCATTTTCCTTTTCGTTGAAAGTACAGGTGCTGTAAATCAGGTAGCCGCCACCTTTGACAAATGAGCCGGCATGGTCCATGATTCTTTCCTGTCTTGCCGCACAAAGTGTCACGTGATCTGCTGACCATTCCGACAAGGCATCCGGATCTTTGCGAAACATCCCTTCGCCCGAACAGGGAGCATCTACCAATACCAAATCAAAAAAACCGGCCAAATCCCCAAAATGCTCAGGGTCATTTTGGGTGACGAGGGTATTTCCGATTCCCCATTTGATGATGTTTTCTTTGAGAATACTTGCCCGGGATTTGATGACTTCATTGGCTACCAAAAAACCGTTGTTTCCCAAATAGCTACTCAGTAAAGTAGATTTGCCGCCGGGTGCGGCAGCGAGATCCAGATAAATGCCGTCTTGGGGAGCCTCAATATTCCTTAGTACATGCTGGATAAACATCGAGGAGGCTTCTTGGACATAATAACATCCTGCATGAAAAAGCGGATCTAAAGTAAATGAAGGCCTTTCATCCAAAAAATACCCATCCTCATTCCATGGAACTTGAATGCTGTTTTCAGGGTGGGTTTGAGTTTTATGTCTGTTGACCCGAATGGATACCCTTGGTTCATTTTCCAATGCCTTGGCAAATTCCCTGAATTCATTTCCGCCCAGATAGGATTTCATTTGGGACTCGAATGCTTTGGGAAGGTTGATTTGAGACATTGTTGTTTTTTAACAAAAGTAAGAATTAACCTGGAACGGGAGGAATTTCATTCTTGACTAGTTACCGTTCCCATTTAAATTCAAAACTTTTATTTCAAAATCCTTTTTAAGTTCCCTGATTTCGGCCAATTGTTCCTGTAGTATGGCGTGGATAATTTTGAGGCTACTTTTATTTGCCTTGTTCTTTTTCATCCAAAATTCTGTCCGGTGCATGTCGTGCCATTTTCCGATTTTCTCTTGAAGAAGGTCAAGATAGGGCCAGTTGAGTTGCAACTCTCCGATTTGGTAATTTGCCGATAATTCATGGATGTGAATCAAAACCTTTAGAGATTTTCGACTTTCATGGAGGTGTTTTATAAAAAGTTTTCTTTTCAAACCTTTACCGGTCAGCTTCAAATGGGCCCGGAAAAAAGCCATCACCTTTTTGTCCGACACTGCTTCCACCTTTTTCAAGGTTTTTTCCACGCTTTTTTTTAGATGATTTCCAAAATCCCTTGCTTCGAAAAGGAAAGTTTTGGTTTCTTTCTCTAAAGTGATTTGAAGAAGATGCCGCATTTTTTCATCCTGAATAGAAATTGAATCCAGATTTTCAAGGGTTAATTGGGCTTCTCTGATCAGCCCTCCTGCTTTAAAAAATTTCCTTACCGGGCGAAAAAAATAAACGGTTTTGGTATCGGGATTTGTGAATTCCTGAAGTTTCAAAAGGGAATGGGCTTTTTTGACCTCTACCCTCATTTGATGCAGGTTTTGGGGATTTTGGTCTTTGATAAAGAGGGATAAATTATCAGCCACTCCATTTATCCTTTCTTTCAAATATTTTTTTTGGATACCTTTTTTCAATTGTTCATTTTTTGATTCTGATTTGAATATACAGCTATTTAATTTTTTTTGGGAAATAGGACATCCTATTTCCTTTTGAAAGAAATTCCTACTCCAATATTGTAGCGAAGCCTCGATACGTCAAATCCCACCATACTCATTCCCCCACGGAGGTTCAAACCATTAAAATCCAAAATGATGCCGCTTTCTACTACAGATTGATTGAGGTTGATTTCAGTATTTCTTCCCCAAAATTGACCCATACTGCTTCCATTTTCTTCAAAAACAATTATTTCCCAAAATTCTCTAGTGTGATTGAGTCCCGTTCCTGCGTACATCCATAAGGGTTGGTGTATCTTCCATGTAACCCCCATGGTCAATTCTGCTGTTCCTTCTCTTATCTTTCCGGTTGACTCAGAGACTTTGTTTTGCGTACCATAAATATTCCCATTGCTTCTTACAGTAATTTCTCCGGTTTTGGTAAATATTTCTGTATTGCCTCTGATTTGAAGATAAGTGGCTATCCCGTGGTGGTTGATGCTTCCAAGGGCTATACCAAATGGGACCCTGGAATCGTATGAAAAAGAAATAAATGACCTGTCATAAAGCCTTATCCCTTTTCTAGGATCATAGTTCAAAAAGAAAGTCTCTTTTATTCCATTGTTTTCACCTGAATTCAGTTTGTCGTTCAATTCCCTCACTTTGATATCCAATTCCGTTTGGTCCATTTTTCTCAAGTGAGTCATATAAGGCTTTGCCATCTTATTTTTCCCAAGCTGGTAGAAGGCAAGGGCTGAATAGTAATAGCCCTCTGCACGGTCGACGTCGGATTTGATTTGTGACTTTGCGAGTTCAAGCACTCTTAACCACTCCCCGTTACTGACCGCAGACTGAATCTGAAGATCCAAATCGCGGAAAGTTCGGTTTTGGGCTTTTACAGTGATGGTAAAGGCAAATGGCAAAATAGCCAATAGAACAATGAGTCTAAAACATTTCATGAGAATGAAAATTGAACTTTGAATTGAAGAGTTTTAGATTAACATGGAGGGGTGATCGCATCTTAAAATCAGATGAAATAACTTAAAAAAATCAAAAAAACCAAATATTATTTTGAATATAAGTACTTGTGTTTTACCTCCAAAAAAATGTGGTTATAGCCAGGTTGACATAGGTGATTTAGTTTGAATTGGCAATAAATTGAAAAACACGTTGGCTCTTAAATCTTTTAAAATTTGACTTCGAGTTTGACTTTTATACTTATTTCCAAGACATTATTTTCTTCTATTAGACAAACCAATTCTCCCAAAATCGAAATTTGGGCAACGCAGGGAATTCCAATCACAGCTTTTTCGCTTCTTCCCAATAAATATCCATTTCGGCCAGGCTCATGTCTTCTATTTTCCTTCCTGCTGATTTCGCAGCATTTTCGAGGTATTGGAAGCGTTTGATAAACTTGAGGTTGGTCCGTTCCAATGCTTCTTCAGGATTGATATCGATAAACCTTGCGTAGTTGATCAGTGAAAAAAGTAAATCTCCAAACTCCCCTGTTGCCTTTGTTTTGTCAATTTCCTGTCCCTCCAAGGTGTTGAATTCTGCCTTGAATTCCTGCATTTCCTCTTCCACTTTTTCCCATACCTGATGCTTTTCTTCCCAATCAAACCCAACTCCACGTGCCTTTTCCTGGATCCTCATGGCCTTAATCAAAGCCGGAAGGGACTTCGGTACACCGCCGAGAACAGACGTATTTCCTTTTTCACTGAGTTTGATTTTCTCCCAGTTTTGTTTGACGGTTTCCTCATCTTTGGCCACGGTGTCTCCATAGATGTGGGGATGTCGGCGGATCAACTTTTCACAAAGGCTGTCAATGACTGTTCCGATATCGAAGGCTTCTTTTTCGGAGCCGATTTTGGCATAGAAAACAATATGGAGGAGAATGTCCCCCAACTCCTTTTTGATTTCTTCTAGGTTATTTTCAAGGATAGCGTCTGACAATTCAAAAGTTTCTTCAATAGTGAGGTGTCTGAGGCTCTCAAGGGTCTGCTTTCTGTCCCATGGACATTGCTCTCGGAGCTCGTCCATGATGGTCAACAGCCTATCAAAAGATTGTAGTTGGGTTTTTCTTAAAGATAAATCAGACATATGCGGGAAACTAACCGGAAAGTGAGGACGTTTTCAAAGTATTACGTAAATTTGCGCAAATTATATTGATATGGCAACCTTGTATTTGACTTTGGGATTCTTGGCATTGTTCTTTGTATTGATGTCTGTAAGGCTCATTTTCCTCAAAAAAGGTGAGTTCAAAGGAACTTGCGCTTCACAAAATCCATTCTTGAACAAAGACGGAGGAACTTGTGGCTATTGTGGCAAAACAGTAGATGCAAACAGTTCCTGTGGCAATCCAGACAATGAAGTGGACAAAGTTTTGGCCAAATTCAAATAAAAATTTTTCACTTCCCGGAATTTTCGGGATTTTTCAATTAGCATTTAAAACTCTTCAATGTGGCTTTAATCAAATCTATTTCCGGTATCAGAGGTACTATCGGAGGCAAACCCGGTGAGGGACTGACTCCTTTGGATGTTGTCAAATTTACTTCGGCCTATGGCAGTTGGGTAATCACCCAAACAAAAAATCCGAAAGTTGTCATCGGCAGGGATGCAAGGATCTCAGGTGAAATGGTTTCCAAACTTGTAGCCGCGACGCTTCAAGGTTTGGGAATTGATGTGATCGACCTTGGCCTCAGCACTACCCCGACTGTAGAATTGGCTGTTCCTTTGGAAAAAGCCGGAGGCGGTATCATCCTTACGGCAAGTCATAATCCTATCCAATGGAATGCCCTGAAACTGCTCAATGACAAAGGCGAATTCATTTCAGACCTGGAAGGAAAATCCATTTTGGATAGCGCAGAAAAAGAAAACTTCTCTTTTGCGGAAGTCAAAAAACTTGGCAAATACATTCAGATCGACGATTACATTGACCGACATGTACAGCATGTTCTTGGTCTGAAGCTTGTTGATAAAGAAGCCATAGCCGCCAAGAAGTTCAAAGTGGTCATTGATTGTGTCAATTCCACAGGAGGCATTGCTCTACCAAAACTACTGAGGGCACTTGGTGTGGAAGATATCGAGGAAATGTATTGTACTCCTGACGGACATTTTCCCCATAATCCCGAACCTCTTCCTGAAAATCTCAGGGACATTGCCGATAAGCTTCAAAAAGGCAAATATGACCTAGGCATCGTCGTAGATCCTGATGTGGACAGACTTTGCTTTATGAATGAAGACGGAAGTCCTTTTGGGGAGGAATACACCTTGGTGGCTGTGGCAGATTACGTGCTTTCGCAAACTCCCGGCAATACCGTTTCCAACCTGAGTTCTACCAGGGCATTGAGAGACGTCACCGAAAAAAGAGGCGGACATTACCACGCCGCGGCTGTTGGCGAAGTCAACGTCGTCAATAAAATGAAAGAGACAAATGCCATCATCGGTGGGGAAGGCAATGGCGGAGTCATCTATCCGGAATCCCATTATGGACGTGATGCATTGGTGGGAATTGGTTTGTTTTTGACGCATTTGGCCAAGTTTGGCAAGACAATCTCCAGACTGAGAGCGAGCTATCCCAACTACCATATTTCTAAAAACAAAATTGAACTGACTCCCGAAATCAACGTGGACAAGATCCTCGAAGAAGTCAAAAAGAAATATAAAAAGCAGCCGATCAATGACATTGATGGTGTCAAGATAGAGTTTGACAAAGAATGGGTGCATTTGAGAAAATCAAATACAGAACCCATCATCAGGATTTATTCTGAGTCCGAAAGTCAAGCTACTGCTGACCACTTGGCCAATAAAATCATTCTTGATATCAAAGAAGTGGTGACTAGTTCAAAATGAAATTGAAGTTTCCGCAAAGTTAAATGTGGGATTGGAAAGGATTGATTGAATGCGGAAACTCATCCACTGACGACAGTCCACAGTCCACAGAACTGCAAATCCGTCCCATTGGCGACGATTTTAAATTAATACCCAATACCCAGCCCAAATAGAAGAAAATGAGAGTTTATTTAGACAATGCCGCCACCACTGCCATGGACGACCGCGTGATCGAGGCCATGCTTCCTTTTCTGAAACAGCATTATGGCAATCCTTCATCCGTCCACAGCCATGGAAGGGAAGTCCGGTCTGCCATCGAAAAGGCGAGAAAGAAAGTAGCGGAATTGCTCAATGCCTCTCCTGCTGAAATATTTTTTACCTCAGGCGGGACAGAAGCTGACAATACTGCACTCGTCTGCGGCATAGAAACTCACGGGATCAAGCATGCCATCACTTCCCCGATAGAGCACCATGCCGTCTTGCATACTTTGGAGGATTGTGCCAAAAAAGGAAAGGTAAAGCTCAGCCTTTTGGATGTCAATAATAAAGGAGAAATCAACCATGACCAACTCAGGGAATTGCTTCAGGCGAATCCAAATTCTTTAGTCTCTCTGATGCATGCCAACAATGAAATCGGAAACATCAATGACTTGGCTGCCATCGGTGGTATGACAAAAGAATATGGGGCTTTCTTCCATTCGGACACCGTGCAGACCATGGGACATTTTGTCCATGACCTCAAAAACCTTCCCGTAGATGCCATCGTGGCCGGTGGGCACAAATTCCACGGACCAAAAGGCTCAGGTTTTTTATATGTAAGAAAAGACAAGAAAATCCATCCTTTTATCCACGGCGGTGCGCAAGAAAGGAATATGCGTGGAGGTACCGAAAATGTCATCGGCATCGTAGGTATCGCCAAAGCCCTGGAACTTGCCTATGAAGACATGGCAGGACACCGCACCCATATCGAAGGATTGAAAAAACATTTTATGGAATCCCTCCAATACCATCTTCCTGAAGTCGGATTTAATGGGCTTTCAACGGATTTTGAGAAAAGTCTTTATACAGTTTTGAATGTGAGTCTGCCTCCTTCTGAAGAAAACAGGGGCATGTTGCTTTTCAACCTTGACCTTCATGGGATATCGGCTTCGGGCGGTTCGGCCTGCAGCAGCGGTGCTACTGTCGGTTCACATGTACTCCGTACAATCAACCACGATCCCGAAAGAGAATCCGTGAGGTTTTCCTTCAGCAGATTCACTACCAAAGAAGAGATCGATTACACGGTAGAGAAGTTGAAAGAACTCTATGGGGTGACGGTTTAAAAGGGTTTTAAGGTTGTAAAGTTTTAAGGTTGAAAGGTTTGGGACACTGACTTCACCTTATCTTCTTCAATAATTTTAGAAAGCCATGAACAAATCATGGCTTTTATTTTTTAACTATATTTTCCATAATTTGAAATGGATCCTTATTTTTCCTCAAACTTCTTATAAATGAATAAGCTCTTTCTTTTGGTCGCAATACTGATTCTTATATCCTGTTCAAAAAATAATAATGAAAACTCCACAGGCGCAATTGGTGAAATTAATTTGGAGATAGACACTGTCCTAGTTGATTCTAAAGGAGAAGTGCTGATGGCAGGGACATATTTGTCTGTTTTTGATTTATCTGAGGACAAAAAGTACCTATATAATTTTGATCCAAATACTTACCAAGTTGAGGTGATTGATTTGGATAAACTGGAAATTCATAGGAAAATTCAGTTGGAAATAGAAGGACCAAATAGAATTGGAGATTACCCAAATTACTTATTTGCCTTGGGCAACTCGGAATTGGCCTTTTCTAATTATATGACCTGTGTAGCTGTAAATCTAAATGGCGAGAAAACTTTTGAATTCAATTTAGTGAAGGATAGATTAGAAAGTGACAGTTTAAAGAGTAATGAAAGTTTGTATCCGGATTTTTTGTTCATTGACGGGCACAAGGAGTTATATACCATGATTGAAACTTTTGGCCAAAACATTACCACCATTGGATTGGTCAATACCAGTACCAAAACATTGAAGAGAATTGAAATCCCCCAATTGGAAAAGTTAAAGAATTTCAGAGTGCTTTGGAAAAATGGAAATGCAAGATCCCTAAAAGCACCTTTGGTAACTATGGGTATTTGGGATAAAAAAATTCTTATTGCCAATAACACCATAAATGAGGTAATCGTTTATGATCCAAAATCAGAATCTATTTCTGTTAAGACCTTTGAAAGTAAACTTACTCCCAATCAAAAAACTCCAAATGAAAAGGTTGAAGTGGGTACGATACAAGAATTTATGGCAGGAGCAATCAAGTTGAATGAACAAATCGAATTCGGAAAGTTGAATTGGGATCCTATTACGAAAAGATTTTACAGGCTTTCAAGCATTTCATTACCAAGACCTGAAGGTGTAGAAACCTATAAAGCCGATGTATTTTTGACTGTTTTTGATGAGGAACTGAATATGCTGTGGGAGAGGAAGTTGGATGGATTTACCAAATCGCCGGTTACTACTTTTTTCAAAGACGGAGCAATATGGATCCACGAAAATCTCAATGATGAATTGGGTTTTATAAGGATAAAAGTTTTAGAAAATTGATTGCTTGTGAAATTCAAGAATCGCTCATATCTTTTTTAAATACCTACCCGCTATTGTTTACCAAAGACCCATTTATGAACCCATACACGAGAGTGAAATTTGTTTGCCTGACTCTTGCTTTTACACTTTTTAGTCACTTTTCCATCTCCCAAAAGATAGGTTTGGGAGATAAGATCCCTTCTTTCGAAGTAATTGATCTTAAGACTGATGAAGTAAAGAAATTTGAAAATCAAACCGGAAAAATCATTCTGATCGACTTTTGGGCGACATGGTGCGGACCTTGTATTGCGGGAATGCCGCATTTGGAAAGTCTCCAAAAGACTTTTCCTTCTGAAATTCTGGTGCTCGCCGTCAGTGATGAAAGTCCGGAAAGAATTAAAAAATTTATGGTGAACAGGCCCTTCGGTTTTTCCTTTGTATCAGATAAAGAGAAGAATCTGCAGAAATATTTCCCCCACAGGATTATCCCGCACACAGTTTTGATTGATAAGTACGGTGAAGTAATCGCAATCACTTCCCCAGATCAAATCACAGAAAAAACAATCAGGGACTTATTGGATGGAGAAAAACCTATTTTGCCATTAAAACAGGAGCAGGTAGGTTTTGATCCCAGCCATGATTTTTTTGAAGTGGCCGAGGATATAGATCAATATTTTGTGATCCAAAAGGAATTCGAAGGTGTTCCCACTTTTTCCAAATTTCCAAATCAAGGAACATTTGCTAATAGAAGAATAACAGCCCATAATTTCTCAATAGAAGGACTTTATAGGATGGCATTTCAAAAAAGCTCCATGAGGTTAGAGTATTTAATTGATCAGGAATTGGTAGCCTATAAACCTGGAAACCTATATAGCGTGGACGTGATTGTGTCGAAAGGAAGTGAACCTTACCTTCATGAGTATTTTGCAAAAGGGCTTACTGAATGGTTTGAGATAAAAGGGAAACTTGAAAAACGAACCACCGAGGTAATCGCTTTGTATTCAAAAGGTCAGGCAAACCTGATAGAATCGAAAGAATATAGCTCCTACAGCGGGCGAAGCGGTACCTTTCAAAGTGAGGGAGCTTCCTTGAATGATTTGGCCGAATATCTTGAAAGTTTTAATGTTTTAGGCTTACCTGTAGTGAACGTAACCAATCTCAATGGCACCTATTTCTTTGACCTGAATTTTGAACCGGAAAATCCCCAAAGCCTTATCGATGCCTTGAAAAGTTTAGGCTTGGCAATCAAAAAAGAGTCAAGGGAAATTGACGTATTGGTGTTGTATAAGGATTAAGGTTTTGGAAAATTGAAATAGAAACCTTTTCCAAAGTTCCAAACTTTGGAAAAGGTTCTACTCTGCAAATTGCAACCTCACCAGATTGGCATAAAACCCATCTTCCTGCAAAGCCAGTTGTTCGTGGGTTCCTTCTTCGACAATTTCCCCTTCCTTGAGTACATAAATCCTGTCCACCTTGCGGATCGTCGATAAGCGGTGGGCGATGATAATGGTCGTCCTGTTTTTCATCAGTTCATCCAATGCCTCCTGTACCAATGCCTCAGATTCAGCATCCAAAGAGGAGGTCGCTTCATCCAAAATCAAAATTGCAGGATCCTTCAGGATGGCCCGGGCAATGGCCACACGCTGACGCTGTCCACCGGAAAGTTTGATTCCCCGCTCACCGACTTTGGTTTCCATTCCTTCCGGAAATTTGCTGATAAACTGCCAGGCATTTGCTTTTTTGGCGGCTTCGATGATTTCTTCCTCTGAAGCATCGGGCTTGGCGTAAGCAATATTTTCTTTGATGCTTCCGCCAAATAACAGCACTTCCTGTGGGACGATTCCGATGTTGGATCGGAGTTGCTTCAGATTCCAGGTGTCGATTGATTTGCCATCAATCAAAATCTGACCTTTGTCTATCGGGTAAAACTTCAACAAAAGCTGGATAATGGTAGACTTGCCGGCTCCGCTTTGACCTGCCAAAGCGACTTTTTCTCCGGCAGGGATTTCAAAGTCTATGCTTTTGAGTACTTCCATTTCGGGACGTGTAGGATAAGAAAACCGTACACCCCGGAAGCTTACTTTTCCCTCCATCGGGACTTTTTGGAAATCTGCCGTGGAGACTTCGGGTGTTTCGCCCAGGATCTCCAAAACCCGCTCAGACGATCCTATGGCTTTTTGTAGTTGGCCATAAATGTCTCCCAAGCCTGCAATCGACCCACCGATAAATGTGGTATAGAGTACAAATGAAACCAAATCTCCCACGCTCATGTCTCCTGAAGCCACTAATGTCGCGCCGTACCACATCACCGCTACGATGCCGCCAAACAAGGCAAAGATGATAAAGGAGATAAAAGCGCCTCGGAATCCCGCGGCTTTCAGGGCCACAGCCACGACTTTATTCAATCCTTTTCTATACCTGTTGGATTCGTATTCCTCACCAGCAAAGGATTTGACAGTCATGATGGACTGTAATGTCTCTTCCACAATCACATTGGCAGCAGCAAGTTCATCTTGGGTTTCTTTGGAGAGTTTGCGGATAAACTTCCCAAAGACCATCGCAATGATCACCAAAACCGGGAATGTCGCCAACATAAATAGCGTCAGTTTGGGCGTGGTCATCATCAGGAAAATCACACCAGCTACCAAAGTGATGATTTGTCTCAGGAGTTCAGCCAAAGTTGTCGAGAAAGTATCCTGCAACATGCTGACATCTGCCGTGATCCTACTGATCAATTCTCCGGTTCTTCTTTTGTCAAAAAAGGTCATCGGCAACTGTACCAATTGGCTGTACAATGAAATCCTGATGTCCCGCATACTGCGCTCGGATACTTTGGCAAAAAGCCATACCCTGAAAAAAGAAAAAATACTCTGAACCAATAATATTCCAAGAAGGATAAAGGCAATCCCATTGATATCATCTACCAACCACCTTTTCCCTGAAGCTGTATCGATGAGTTTTCCCGCCACATAGGGAAAAGTCAAAAGTGTAAGACTTGAAAATATGAGGAAAAGCATCCCCAGAAAAAAATTCAATTTGTAAGGTAAGATGAACCTAAAAATCCCCCCAAGCTTACTCAGATTCTGTTTGTTTAGCTTGCGCTTTTCGTGCTCTTCAAGGGCATTGCCTCTCTTTTTTGCCATGGATACTTTTAATTCTGAATTCCTAACCTGCAAATCTAAACAATATGCCCGTAGACCGAAGATAAAAGATCAGATTTTCAGGGAGAGAACCTGACTGTTGGAATATTTATTTTGAAAATAGGCTGGCAGTCCAATTACAAGTTGTGTATTTTTATAAAAACCAAATTCAAAACCCATGAGCCTCTCTACCTTGACTCCCGCCCAAGTAGCTGATTTTCACCGGGACGGTTACGTCCTGGTCAAAGGATTCTGTTCTAAAAAAGAGACAGAAAAAATGTACAGGACAGCCATCGAAGACGATGCCATGAGAAAAAACGCATTGGACCTCAATGACTTTTCAGGGAAGAAAACAAGACTTTCACTTTGGTTTAAGCCCGGAAATGATGTTTTTGGATACCTGACAAGGAGTGAAAAAATGGTAAAGTCAGTGGCTAAATTGTTGGACAGTGATGCACCTGTCTGTCACTTTCATTCCAAACTCATGCAAAAAGAACCACGTGTCGGCGGAGCTTGGGAATGGCATCAAGACTATGGGTATTGGTATAAGAACCAGTTTATGTTTCCGGACCAACTCCTCAGCGTCATGGTGGCATTGACGGAAGCCAACAAGGAAAATGGCTGCCTTCAGGTGATCAAAGGTTCCCACAAATTGGGCAGGGTTAATCACGGGTTTTCCGGAGAACAGGTCGGTGCGGACATGGTCATGGTCGAAAATGCCCTCCAAACAATGGAATTGGTGTATTGTGAAATCGATCCGGGAGATGCCTTGTTTTTTCACAGCAATTTGCTGCACAGGTCAGAAGCCAATCTTTCTGACAAACCCCGTTGGTCAATCATTGCCTGTTACAATTCTCAATCCAACCTAGCCTACAATGAAACATCCACTTCTTGGAAAACTCCTGTAGACATGGTTCCGGATGAAGCTATTTTGGAATGGGAGGCAGACTCACTTTCCTCTGCCGATTTTCTCAAAAAGGAAAATGATCCCGCGCTCAAAGAGACAGGTTGGGAAAAAGATGTAAAGTCCTCTTGATTCCAATTTCATCAATATGAAAATAGCATACTTTTGCCCGCTTTGGGGCTCCGAAGCCATCCCTTTTGAAGATTTCTTAAACCGTGTTTTAGAGGCAGGGTATGACGGTGTGGAAATGAGTTTTCATTTGGATGAAAAGGAAAGAGATCAAAGGGCAAATCTGATTAATTCTTATGGATTAAAATTAATAGCTCAACATTGGGAAACTGTCGATGCTGATTTTTTGGTGCATAGCAAAAATTTTGAAAGAAGGCTGAGAAATCTGGCTGCGACCAATCCACTTTTTATCAATTCCCAAACAGGCAAGGACTACTATTCCTTTGATCAAAATAAAGCCTTATTTGAATTGGCATCCCAAATTTCGCATGAAACAGGAATCCCTGTCCTTCATGAAACCCATCGTGGCAAATGGAGTTTTGCTGCCCATGTTACCAAAGGTTACCTTGACCGCCTTCCTGACCTGAAAATCGCCTTGGACATTTCCCATTGGTGTGTGACTGCGGAGTCCTTTTTGGAAGACCAAGAGGAGGCTGTTCAGACGGCCATAAGGTCGACAGCGCACCTTCATGCGAGAGTTGGATATACAGAAGGGCCGCAGGTGCCGGATCCAAGAGTTCCTGAATGGAATTCCGCTTTGGAAAGGCACTTCATGTGGTGGGATCAGGTAATTGAAAAAGCTGCTAAAGAAGGTAAAAAAACCTTCACGGTGACACCGGAATTTGGGGCACCGCCCTATATGGTCCTGCATCCCCAGACCGGTAAACCCCTCGTCAATCAATGGGAAGTAAATGCATGGATGATGGAAACTTTCAAAAAAAGGTATATTTAGACTAATGTTTAAATCCCGCAGACTGCGCAGATTTTCGCAGATAAATTCCTAAAGTAATCTCTATAAGTAGGAAATTCTGCGGCTGTCTGCGATATCTGCGGGAGAAGATTATCTCATGATTAATCACATAAATTCCACTAACCAAAAAAGACCAAAAAATGAACAAGTCCTTATTTGCCACATTGATAATAAGCCTGCTTTTGGTAGGAAATATTGAAGCCCAATCCAAAAAAGCATTGTTTCCTGACACACCCGGGATGGTTTCTTATACTTACCGCGACAGTTTCAAAAAGGATGTAGCAGCCACTTTGGACACTTTGCAGGCCATGGGCATCAAGGACATGGAGTTTTCCAATCTCTTTGGAAAGACGGCAGCGGACTTACGGGCAATGTTGGATGAGCGCGACATGTTATGTTCGTCTTTTGGGGTGAGTTATGCCGATCTGATGGAAAAAACCGATCAGGTAGCAGAAAATGCCAAAACCCTTGGAGCAAAGTATGTGCGGGTAGCTTGGATTCCCCACAGCGCTCCATTTGATTTGGTGGCTGCAGAAAAAGCTATTGCAGATTTCAATGCAGTTGGGAAAGTATTGAAAGAGAAATATAACCTGATTTTTTGCTACCATAACCATGGCTTTGAGTTTCAACCCCATGGAGACGCAACCCTTTTTGACCTGATGATTCAGCAGACTGACCCAAAATATGTGAGTTATGAAATGGATATTTTATGGACATTTTTCCCCGGAGCAGATCCTGTGGCTTATCTCGAAAAGTATGGGGAAAGGTTTGCTTTGATGCATTTGAAAGACCTGCGAAAAGGAGTGGAAGGAAACATGTCGGGTGGAACACCTGTAGAAAATGATGTTGCCCTTGGTACCGGGCAATTGGATCTTCCGGCGATATTGGTTGCTGCCAAAAAAGCCAAAGTGAAGCATTACTACATTGAGGATGAAAGTCCTGTGTACTATATTCAAGTTCCGCAAAGTATGGAGTACCTGAAAAATCTAAAAAAATGACTGTTTGAATGGTCAATAGTCCACAGTCGACAGACCATAGTCCATAGCCACGGCAATCGTACTCCAATCCGAGGCTTAGATGGTTAATTTTGAAAATGCTCCACTATGAAAAAAATATGGTGGATTTAGGATAATATCCATGAATATCCAATATCCATTAATATCAATTTCTCGAAATCAGCCCAATTAACTTAAGAAGCTATTTCCTCCCAAATATCCTCCTAAAAAACTGTTTTTCCTTTTCCCAAAAGAAGGAAAACTGACCAAATACAAATCCCCACATCAGGAGAATAATCTGATAAAGCGGCAATACCAAGAGCAGGTAGAGAACGGTTTTCCAAAACCCGCCCCTTTCCATACTGACTCCCAATAAGTCAAAAATCGGTTTTTTGATAAATAAAATGGTGAAGCCTGTCAGGGCAAATACAATCAAAATCAAGATTACCTGGGTAAGGCTTTTCAAATTCCATTTGGTCTGAAGCCTTGTCAGGAAGTTCGGTTTGGGTTCTTGAGACATTTTTGATTTTTTAAAGTAAAGGGAATCTCAGGGATTTTCAGAAATGATTTTGGGTAAATTTTAAGGGAGAGTAGATTCAATTTTCGACCCTAAAGACCGGATAGCGGTTATGTTCTTTCTCTTTCCATGGAGAGCGTTCATGAACCCATCTCAACTGTGCACCGGCACTATTGGCCAATTCCTCGTTTTTCGCTTTTTCTTCTTCCAGTTGTTTTCTGAGTTCGGGGTTTTGCTTCAGGTATTCTGCTGCCAAATCCTCAAAGACATAGGCTGAAAAACCTTCTTTGGCCTGAAGAATGGTATCAAAGAAATTCCATGCAAAAAAGCTGTCCTCTCCCTGCGGTTCCAACACTTCCATGATATAGCGGTTGGTTTCCTGATTCATTTCAATCATGTAATCCCCTTTTCTGAAAGTCAATGCAGACAGTGATTTTTCGACCTGTATCCCGGTATGCAGGTAATGTCCTTCAAAAGGACGCTGTCCGGTCTGAAAATCCTTGATATGGTAAACGGAGACTTGTATCGTTGTATCGGCTTTCAGTTGTTCGGTTCTGATTCCGTTTCTTTGGAGGTTTTCAATCACCGGATACCAAGCTTGGGGAATGATATAGGCTTTGGGTTTTTCGATGACCAAGCCATCAGAATAGGTATCAAAGAATTTTACTTCTTTGGAAAAGGGCTTCCTCCGGTCATAATATAGCCTGGGAAGCCCTGAGATTTCCGAAGGTTTTTGACCTGATTCATAGCCGTTAAACTCGATAAGTGAATGTTGATTTTTGTCCACCACGTGGTTTAAGGCAAATTCTTTTTGGGTTTTTCTTGCCAAACGGTCTGCCTTGGCCATTTCAACGATTTTATCACCGTCTTTTTGGAAGACTTCAATAAAGGTTTCAAACAGCGCATAGGTGGATTTCACCCTTTGGTCATAGGGCTTCAGCATGTGGGTCTCCGGCATGAAACTTAGCGTACTGAAAAGCGCCGCATAGCCGCTGCTATACCTGCCGCTGTCCTTGAATTGGTTCCAACCGTCTTCGGGTTTTGAACCATAAGCATTGACATAAGGCACCATCGGGAACTCCCTGACTTTCATCTTTTCATACAGCATTGGATTCATTTCCTGATCCAGATAGCTACCCAATTTGCCGCCAAGTCTGTTATGTTGGGTGGAGATCAAAGTCATCACATGCTGGTAATCGGCACCGTTGCTGACGTGCGTATCGATAAATACCTGCGGCCTCAGCCAATTGAAAATCTGCTGGAATGACTTGGCGTTTTTTGTATCTGCTTTTATAAAATCCCTGTTGAGGTCAAAGTTTCTTGCATTTCCACGGAAACCGAATTCTTCCGGTCCGTTTTGGTTGACGCGGCTAAAGGAACCTCTGTTCAGGTGGCCGCCGATATTGTATACCGGGATGATGGCTATGGCGAGGTTTTCTGGAACCTCGATTTTACGGAGCAAAACATCCCTCAAAAACATCATCGAGGCGTCTATGCCATCGGGTTCCCCGGGGTGGATGGCATTGTTGATGAAGAGCACGAGTCGGTTAGTATCATGCCATTCTTTGGAATCGAAGGCTCCTTTTCGGTCAAATAGGACCACATGAAGTGGAAGTCCGGCATCTGTCATGCCCATCTCCACAATTCTTACCTCTTTAAAATCATCAGCCAGAATCTGAAAATATGCAATTACCTCATGGTAAATCGGTGTTTCCTTTCCGCCGCTGGATTCGAATTGGGTCAAGTATTTCTTTTGGGCAAATGCCGAAAAACCAAGGCAAAATGCCAAAAACAGGAAGAGCGATTTTTTCATGCCCGAATTTGGGGAAATTGGCTAAATAATGCTAAAAGAGATTGTAATTTGATTACCCACTTAAGGTAATTGCTCTTGATGAAAATCAGATTTTGAAATGGATAGGAATTGAAAAATAAAAAAAACTCCACTGCCAGTAACAATCATTTCAATGAGAAAGGAATATCCTATGATAAAAACGGTAATATCCTGGCCTTGCAACGAAGAAACAGTAATACGCTTATCGATAACCTCACCTATACCTATCAGGGAAATCAGCTCACTAGAGTGACTGATGCCGCTGCCAATGTAATGGGCTTTGCCGACGGAGCCAACCTTACTACCGAATACACCTATGATCCTGTAGGAAACATGATATCGGATAAGAACAAGAAGGTTACCGTCACTTACAACCATCTCAACCCCTTCTGGGCGTAGAATGGCGTATCCGCTAAGCGTAGTTTGTAACTACGCTTTTCTATTACATTGAATTTGCAATTCACTTTACCAAGAATTACCTTTCGTTTGGTTGGTTAATTCCCCTCTTCTGGGCGTAGAAAGGCGATGGCGCTAGGCGTAATTTGAAATTACGCCTTCTTATGATTTTGAATTTGTAATTCAATAAACTACAATTACCTTTCGATTTGAGGTTTTTCATTTGTATTCAATTGCAAATTGAATATGATAAAAGGGTGGGATTACAAATCCCACCCAGTCGTAGCATCAAGCGTTTGACTACGCCCAGGGGGGGAGGTGAAAATGCTTCAGACTAAAGTTGGTAACATTCCCTATCATGTTGTTTAGAAAGCCTATAGATGCCATACATTATTCAACATTAGAGGCAATATTTTTAAGCATATTCGATGTAGAATTTCAGACTCAGTGGGCTTTCATTTTTTTTGTAAAAGTTAAAAAGGTGATCGTGCAATCTCTAAATTGACTAAAGAATTTTTTTTCTGAAAATATTTTAAAGAATTATCAATTTATTTTCAAGGGGTTTGCGAAATTAAATTTGGAACATTTTCGGGTTTATTGAACCGTTTTTTTAAAGAATAAATAAAGTGTTTGATTTCCGATTTGAACTGCAAAAAACGTTGTTTCAAATTTAGGGTATGATGAGGGGGAATTTTATAGGAAAAACCTATCAATATAAGCATCTCATTTTGTACTAAAAATACCCAATACTGGGTATTTTTTAGTTCCGAATTTTTACAAATATTTGTCATATACCTGATATTGTAAAATGATATTTTGAAAAAATAGAATTTTCGATATCAATATGATTTTAATTTATTTAAACTCCTTTTTTATGAAAATGTTTTTTTTTGGTTTTATATCTCAAACTTCCCCCCAATATATGAGGGTATTTTTTGTCATAAGGCCAGGAAGAATATTAACCTTGAACGGGTTGTTTTTATTGTTTTTTGTTTCATTTTTTTTCCAGGTTCATAATCTGTATTCCCAAATCAAACAAATGCCCTCTTTAGCAAAGGCCAATGTCGGTATAATTCCTTCCTTGGAGCAAACTGAAGGGGCCATGTCTTCTGGGAAAGAAGTAAAGGAAGTTTTTTCCAAAATCCAGTCTTATAAAGAGGATTTGGAGGAATTGAAGAAGGAGAAAGAGCGAATCAAAGAATTCAAAGCTGATTCCATCCAATATGATTCCCTTGTACAGATATTGAAATCCAAGGTATTGGAGAAATCAAGTGCCCAATCAGAAATGCTTACTGAAGTGTCATCTATGGTAGATGATGAAGGCTTAAAAAATTCTATATCCTACGTGCAATCTAATCTTGAGACTTCCACGAAATCCCTCAGCGGAAATGTCAGTATGGAGCAGATTGAAAGTTTTATAAATCAAAATGAAGAAAATATGAAGGCTTTGGTAGATGAACACTTGGTCAAATTGTCCTCAGATCCTTTGGAGGAATATCTGTCTTCTGTGGATATCAAAGAAAAGGTAAAAAGTGTACAAAGTTTTTATAATCTAGGGATCGAAGAATATTTGTCAACATTCAAATCCGGTGCAGCAGGGGTAAAAGACCTAAACAAAGAAGAAGTCCAATGGAAAATAATTGAATCAGGAAAAGAAAAACTGACAAACGAATTGGAAGGAAAGATTCCAAATGGGGGAGTAGTTACTTTAAACAAGGTTAAGGAGGATGGTAAAGGGTTTAAAATATTTGGAGAGCCCAATCGCTTCAAGGGCAAACCGTTTTTTTCCAGGATGAATTATGGGGTCTATTATGATGCAATCCAAAGTATATCACAGGGACTTCATTTGCAGGGACATATTGGATGGAGGATCAGCCAATATGTTATGCCATACGCAGGCCTGATATTCAAAAAGCCTTGGAAAGCAGATGAGGATAATAGCCGGGAAGGCTATGGGTATCAGGGAGGTGTAAGGATAAATTCAGGAAATTGGGTTTTTCAGGCCGGAATTGAGGGGACTAACTCACATAACAGCTTTAAGGCAATCACCGGTACTGAAGAGTTTGAAGGATGGACTTTGTATCCCATTCTATCTGGTGGTCGGCAAGTAACGCTCTCGAAAACTCTCAAAACAGTATTTCTTGGGTATGTAGATCCATTATATAACAAAAACAAAACCGCTAGGCTGCACAGCCATATGTTTGGGCTGAAGATTGGGATTGAATTAAAATGAAAAAATTCTACTACTATAATAAAAACTAGAATACCACTATTTATTACACGTTTATTCACTCCTGCTATGGGATTTTCACAATTGAATACTATTTCAGGATGTAGTTCTGGGGTCTGGATTTATCTATAAGATCGAAATCTTTGCAAATACCAACTCTGATAAATTCTAGATATTAAAAATTAACAGGGAGGTTACACTTTGAATTGTTGGAATTCAATTAATAGCAATGAAAGACTTTTATTCCAATAAATTAAAGGGAAGGCTAAGTCCATCTACAAACTTAAGAACAATTGAAACATCAAAGGAAAAAGGAATTATTCTAAAATAATATTAGCAAACATAATCTTTTATTTTGAAATATGGTCACAAAAACCAATTATATATGGTAAAATTATTAAAATTTTCGATAATTATTTTTTTGTTTAGTGTTGAAATTTCAGCACAAGAACTAAATACTGATACGATTCCAGAAGGAAAACTTCCAAAAATTTTAACTCCTTTAAATTCTTCATTGGATCCGGTTCCGATTCCCTCTTTCGACCAATTGGTATCAATTCCCAAATCTCCTGAAGCATTTGCATTTTCTAAATATGGGAATACGCCAATTTCCTTATTCAATGGAAGGCCAAATATTAGTATACCATTGGATCAAATTCAAGGAAGTGAATTAAACATCCCGTTTTCCATAACATATGATGCCTCAGGAATTAAAGTCGATCAAAATGCCACAGAAGTGGGATTGGGTTGGAATCTAAATCTTGGAGGTATGATAGTCAGGCAAGTTAATGGGCTTCCTGATGATTATATTACTTCAATGCCCGCATATTACCCATTTTATTCAACATCGATTTATCCATCATTTACGGGCATGAGTGTAAATGATCAATTTAGGTATTTCGTTTCAAATGATGTAGCTGCTGGTGGGTTTTACCCATTCAGAACTGGACAATCTTGGACTAACCAATGGGCTTTTATTTATGCTAAGTTTATGGAGGAAGTTAACGCAGGGAAAATTGATACCCAGCCTGACACCTACTCATTATCAGTAAATGGCCTCTCAGGAACTTTAGTAATTGATTACACTACTTCAACAGCATTTTGTAGGGAACACCCTGAAATGAAAGTAGGATTTGGGTTTACCTCAAATTCTTTTGGCGTCAAGTTGATTGACTCTTGGGTAATTATTGATGGAAACGGTAATGAATATTTATTTGGAGGAAGTTCATCCACAAAAGAAATTACAACCAATTATGATAACAATGCTACCGAAAATTCAAGGCGTTATGTCTCAAGTTGGAAATTGAATACCTTAAAATCAGGAACAATTAAAGAGAACATTATATTTTCTTATTCTTTAAATTCTTATTGGAACGATCAGCCAATAACATCATTCTATGCAAGAGAAAATGTGTCAGGATTGGATTGTCCAAGTCCACAATTGACAATAAATTATAATGCGAAATACAATATAACTTCTCCTGTTTTAAATAATATTAAATTTGGAGATGAAACAACCCAAAGACTAGTAATTGTCAGGAAAAGTAGATTGGATTTACCCGGCCATCAAGCCATTGATTATATACGAGTTAATGACGAATATGGAAATGCCAAAAATTTTATAAAGTTTGAAACAGATTATTTTTCGACCTCCAATTGTGGAACAGGAACAGGTTATCTTGGTAAAAGACTTAAGCTGAACTCAGTAGTTATTTCAGGAAACAGTCTTACAAATCCAAATCCCTTTAAACATGAGTTTACATATGATCAAACAGCTTTGCCATGTAGGGACTCATTTGGAAGAGATTATTATGGTTATTATAACGGTGCAAATGGAAATACAACACTTGTCCCTTATAATTCCCAATTTGGAAATGGCGGAAATAGAGAGGTAAACACTTCATTCACCCAGGCGGGGATATTAAAAACTATTAAATACCCTACAAAAGGAACTACTGAATTTTTTTATCAACCAAATAATTCTCCTGGACCAAGTACTGCCACTTGGCAAAATGTGGCTTATTTCAACTGGAGTAATCCTGTCCAAGAAGCATATTGTGATGATATTGTCGGAAATTCATTGTTTGTTCAATATTTTCAATTTACAGCTCCTACAACCGGTACATATAAATTAAATGTAGGAGCCACCACTTCATGGCCATCTCAGGTACAGCTTGTAGCCCTTTACCAAGGTGTTAAATCATTATGCGAACTTGTATGGGCTTCCGATTCTGATGTTTTATACAAACAATATTCCTCAGCAATAAATCAGGAAACCTACCTAACACTCACTGCGGGAAAAATATATAGAGTTGCATTAGCAAATAACCTAAATTCCAATGCCAGTATTAATTTGTCTTTGGCAACACTTCAAACAGGTAGCCTGACATTCAAAGCAGATGGTGGGCTACGGGTGTATAAAATCGTCGATAAATCAAGTGAAACCGAGGTCGCAAAAACCAGGTATTTCTATTACAATGATGCAACAGCAATTCCTCTATCCAACTTGGTTTCCATGATTGAATCAGGGAATTATATTTCTGATGGGAAAAATCAAGCGCCTGTATTATTTGAAAAAACGGGGACAGTTGAACATTTTGTAAGTGCATATGGGATTTTGAATTGCCAGATATTGGAAAGGTTTGATGCATCCATAATTAAGGGTAAAGGAGAGAATTATTCATACTCAACTGTTTCTGAGCTAGAATTTAACAGTTTGGTCGAGTTTCAATTGAAGGTTTCTGAATTTTACAATTCGATAGAGTATAATACTAGACCATTGGTATCGAAAGATTTATTGTCAGGAAATCTTGAAAGAGAAAAGATATACAGATTTAATGGACCTACCCAGTCATTTCAATTGGTGCAGGAAACCAAAAACTCATATTCCGTGGCTGACCTAGCTTCGACTCATAGTGAAATTAAAGGCATCTATTTTTTACAACAAGGTAATTTCTATATCAATCAGATTTTACTTCAGAATCCGACTACCCTTGAAGTTGGATGGGGCTACTCTCCAATGCAAATTGCTTTTGGACAACCTCAAGGATGCAGCCTATTTAGTAATGTTCAATGGTTTGTTTTCTGTATTAGAAATGGGTCCATGCCTATGACTTACCAGTATGATATGACCGGGTATGGCAAGAAATTTTTAAAGTTGGATTCTAGTTCCACAACTGAATATTCTGGTTCCAACCAAATTAAGATAATCAAATCCTACCAATATGACCAAATTTCCAATTTTCAAATAAAGGAGATTTCCTATCTAAACAGTTACGGAAATTTAGTAAAAGATAAATTTATCTTCCCTGATGCAACGAATAATGTTGCTCTATTCAATCAAAATAGGGTTAAGCAAATTACGGGCTCTCAAAAAGAAGTAGCAGGAGTATTACAAGCTGAGAAAAAAATAAGTTTCCAAACATTCAATAGCAATCAGGTCCTACCAAATAAAATTGAAGAGAAATTTGGATCAGCAGCGTTTTCAGAAATTGTAAAAATCAATTCTTATGATCCACATGGCAACATACGGGAAATCGTTTCCATAAATGGAGTTCCTATTACCTTGATTTGGGGGCATGGAGGTAAAAAAATGATTTTGAAAGTAGAAGGAGCAACATATTCCCAGGTTTTATCCTCCTTGGGAGGGTCACTTACTTTTAGTGACTCTGGGAGAAACTTTACTGAAACCCAGATTACAAACCTAAGAACAAGTCTTCCTACCTCAATGATCAACCATTATGTATACAATTCACCCTATGGAGTGTCTAAAGTTATAGATCAAAATGGGTTTAAGGTTGACTTTGTATATGATGTTTACGGAAGGCTTTACCAGTCCAAAGACCATAACAATTTTTTAATAGATCAATATAACTACAACATTAAAAATTAAACAAATGAAGAACCTGATATTGATCTTTACTCTGGTATTTGCCTCTTCCTTGGTTGGAATATCCCAAACAAACACTCAAAACTATGTAGCTACCCATAAATTCCGGGTAGAAACCACAAGCGTAAACCCCTGGCTTCAAAATAAAGAAAATGTCCTTACCACAATCCAATATGTCGATGGATTAGGAAGGCCAATTGAAACAGTCGCAAAACAGGGTTCTTCGCATGGAAAAGATCTTGTAGTGCCGGTAGTTTATGATGCCTTTGGTAGAGAAGCGACAAAATATCTACCCTATACCCAAAATTCCACTAATGGGGCATTTGTTTCAATTTCTACAGCCATTAGCAATCAAGCGGCATTTTATAATGATGCCGAACTGTTAGGCTTAAATGAAAGTGCTTCAGCTTTTACAAAATTAACTTATGAGGCTTCACCCAGAAATTTAGTAGTACAAGAATTTGGACCCGGAAAAGATTGGCAGGTAACAAACGTTAAGCCTGTGAAACAGGAGTACTTAACCAATATAAATGGAACTGGCACAGGGCAGGAACAAGTTATAGCTTGGACAATAAATGGCAGTGGCAATCCTGTGAGGATGGCAGCTGTGGCAGGTTATATTTTAACTGGGGGATATTATACCTCGGGACAACTGTCAGTCAAATCAACAACAGATGAAAATGGAAATATTTCCAGAGAATATACCGACAAATCCGGTAGATTGATTCTAAAAAAGATATATGAAGCAGGAAACATCCAAGCCCTTAACAGCCATATCAACTGGAATCAGACTTATTATGTCTATGATGCACTTGGGAACCTGAGGTTTGTATTTCAACCGGCTCTTTCTCATAATTTATCATTAAACACTACCAATGTGCCCACAGCTTTAGATTTAGGACAGCAGGCATTTGAATACAAATATGATTCCCGAAATCGGATGATAGCCAAGAGAGTACCGGGTACCACCTGGGTAGAAATGGTATATGATCCCTTTGACAGAGTGGTTTTGATCAGGGATGGAAACCAAACAGGCTTAAAATGGACATTTACAAAATACGATTTTCTCAATAGACCAATATTAACCGGAACCTATTTACATACCGGAACAAGGGAAACAGTTCAGACTCTTGTAAATTCCTTTTATGCCATCTTATCCAATCCCAGATTTGACTCCTATAATTCTTCAGGGCCTGTTGAAAAATATACTAACAATTCTTTTCCAAAGCAACATCAATCTGGGGCAATTATTTCCTCGCAAGACCTGTTTTCTGTCAATTACTATGACAATTATGGCTTTACTGCTTTGGCTGCCCCTGTAGGTGCCCAGGTGACCAAAGCAAAAGGTCAATTGACGGGAACTAAAACAAAAATACTGGGAACAAGCAATTTTCTGACGGCTGTTACCTGGTACGATGACCGGTATCGGGTATTGAAGTCCCATTCTGAAAACCATCTTAACGGAAATGACCAAATAACCCTTGAATATTTTAATAAAGTAAGGGGAGAAGTAAAAAAACAAACCCATATCAATCTTTCCAATGGTGTGGTCAACACGATAGTGGAAGAGTTTCAGTACAACCATTTGGGACAGATGGTATCTGCCAGCCATAAATTAAATTCCAATGAGGTAAAATACATTAGTGCGGTCACATATGATAAATATGGGAGAATGTCAGTCAACTCCCTAGGTAACGGTACTCAGAAGATGGATTACAAATATAATATCCGAGGTTGGCTATCTTCGATCAATGGGGGTGCTACCACCTTTAATGATACCCACGATGTTTTTGGTATGGACTTAAAATACCAGAATGCCACTTCAGGATTCCAACAGTTCAACGGTAATATCGGTCAGATTCTATGGAAAAACACAGGTGGTGTAGGCGTCAATCAAAATGTCCAGGAGTATAGATTTACCTATGACAAACTCAATAGATTGAAGGATGCTGATTATTTATCCACTGCCCGTAACAATCATTTTAATGAGAAAGGAATATCCTATGATAAAAACGGTAATATCCTGGCCTTGCAACGAAGAAACAGTAATACGCTTATCGATAACCTCACCTATACCTATCAGGGAAATCAGCTCACTAGAGTGACTGATGCCGCTGCCAATGTAATGGGCTTTGCCGACGGAGCCAACCTTACTACCGAATACACCTATGATCCTGTAGGAAACATGATTTCGGATAAGAACAAGAAGGTTACCGTCACTTACAACCATCTCAACCTTCCTGATCAAGTATTGAAAGAAAACGGTGACTATGTCAGGTTTACCTATGATGCAGCAGGTGTAAAACGCAAATCAGAAACCAAAACAGGTACTGTAATTGCCACGAGGGACTATGTCGGAAACTTTGTGTTTGCAAATGGCCAACTTGAGCATATCATCCATCCTGAGGGAAGAGTGGTGTTGGAAAGCGGGGTTCCGAAGTATGAGTATTTCCTAAAAGACCACCTTGGCAA
>NZ_JAKZAM010000015.1:2500-124129 GCF_022538055.1 Cognataquiflexum nitidum
GTAGGGG
This sequence comes from Cognataquiflexum nitidum, assembly GCF_022538055.1. GTDB lineage: Bacteria > Bacteroidota > Bacteroidia > Cytophagales > Cyclobacteriaceae > Cognataquiflexum > Cognataquiflexum nitidum. The sequence continues at coordinate 2,508 of NZ_JAKZAM010000015.1, forward strand.
TGAAAGGCCAATCAAACTGAGAAATAGCTCGTACTCCCCGAAATGTTTTTAGGAACAGCGTCGTGGAATGTATGGCGGAGGTAGAGCTACCGATAGGACTAGGGGGAGTCATATCCTACCAAATCCTGACGAACTCCGAATGCCGCCATACAGTAACGGCAGTGAGGGCTTGGGTGCTAAGGTCCGAGTCCGAGAGGGAAAGAACCCAGACCTACCGCTAAGGTCCCGAAATTTACACTAAGTTGAACAAAGGTGGTCCAGCTGCTTAGACAGCCAGGAGGTTAGCTTGGAAGCAGCTATTCCTTTAAAGAGTGCGTAACAGCTCACTGGTCGAGCGGCAGGGCGTCGATAATAAACGGGCATCAAGTGTAATACCGAAGCGTAGGATTTACGGCAACGTATAATGGTAGGGGAGCATTCCAGCGGCGGTGAATGTGCATGGCGATGTGCGCTGGAGCTTCTGGAAAAGCAAATGTAGGCATAAGTAACGATAATGCGGGTGGGAAACCCGCACACCGATAGACCAAGGTTTCCTGATCAATGCTAATCAGATCAGGGTCAGTCGGGACCTAAGGCGAACCCGAAAGGGGCAGCCGATGGACAACAGGTCAATATTCCTGTACCGCGCATATGATAAAAGCGACGTAGGGGTGTACCCGGTGCGCACTGACGGAATAGTGCGTTGAACCGCGCGGAAGCGCGGGATAGTACACGGAGGCTCCGGCCGAAGTGATAATCCGGGGAATCCACTTCCAAGAAAAGCGAATATGCGTGCCCGTACCGCAAACCGACACAGGTGGTCAAGGAGAGGATCCTGAGGTGCTCGAGTGAATCATGGCTAAGGAACTCGGCAAAATGGCCCTGTAACTTCGGGAGAAGGGGCGCCTACCCTCACTTCGGTGGGGGAGGCCGCAGTGAAAAGGCCCAGGCGACTGTTTAGCAAAAACACATGGCTTTGCGAACTCGAAAGAGGAAGTATAAGGCCTGACACCTGCCCGGTGCCGGAAGGTTAAGAGGGGAGCTCAGCGCAAGCGAAGGTTTGAATCGAAGCCCCGGTAAACGGCGGCCGTAACTATAACGGTCCTAAGGTAGCGAAATTCCTTGTCGGGTAAGTTCCGACCTGCACGAATGGTGTAACGATCTGGGCGCTGTCTCAGCCATGAGCTCGGTGAAATTGTAGTCACGGTGAAGATGCCGTGTACCCGCAACGGGACGGAAAGACCCCATGAACCTTTACTGCAGCTTAGCATTGGTACCGGGTAAACGATGTGTAGGATAGGCGGGAGGCTGTGAAGTGGCGTCGCCAGGCGTTGTGGAGCCGTTGTTGAAATACCGCCCTTTGTTTGCTTGGTATCTAACCCCGCATAAGCGGGAGACATTGCTTGGTGGGTAGTTTGACTGGGGTGGTCGCCTCCAAAAGGATAACGGAGGCTTCCAAAGGTTCCCTCAGCACGCTTGGTAACCGTGCGCGGAGTGCAATAGCATAAGGGAGCTTGACTGTAAGGCCGACAAGCCGAGCAGGGTGGAAACACGGGTATAGTGATCCGGCGGTACAGCATGGAATGGCCGTCGCTCAAAGGATAAAAGGTACTCTGGGGATAACAGGCTGATCTCCCCCAAGAGCTCATATCGACGGGGAGGTTTGGCACCTCGATGTCGGCTCGTCACATCCTGGGGCTGGAGAAGGTCCCAAGGGTTCGGCTGTTCGCCGATTAAAGTGGCACGCGAGCTGGGTTCAGAACGTCGTGAGACAGTTCGGTCCCTATCTGTTGCGGGCGTGGGAAGTTTGAGGAGCGCTGACCTTAGTACGAGAGGACCGGGTTGGACTGACCGCTGGTGTACCGGTTGTGGTGCCAACTGCACTGCCGGGTAGCTACGTCGGGAAGAGATAAGCGCTGAAAGCATCTAAGTGCGAAACTCCCTCCAAGATGAGACTTCCAAACAGGGCCGTCAGAGACGATGACGTCGATAGGCTGCAGGTGCAAAGTCAGTAATGACAAAGCCGAGCAGTACTAATAGCCCGAAAACTTGCTTCAGGTCAGCCCTGTTGCATTCTCTGCAAGACATATCATCCCGATAGCTATCGGGACAAGTACGAAGGCCATAGGCTGAAGTACGAAGGAAAGAACATAAGAAATCAAGGGTAAAAGGCAAAAGAGACGTGCAGGATGAAAAACAATACTTCATCCTTCCTCCCTCCGCCTTCATCCTTCACAGTCTAGGCGGCCTTGCGCAGGGGTCCCACCTCTTCCCATCCCGAACAGAGAAGTTAAGCCCTGCAGCGCCGATGGTACTGGGGTTACACCCGGGAGAGTAGGCCGCCGCCACATTATTCAAAAAGCCAGCCCATAAAGCTGGCTTTTGGCGTTTTTGGAGGATTCCATTACTGTAATGATATCAGTCCGCCTCTTGCTGCCCCGATCCGCAGGGGCGGATAAGCCCCGCCAAAGCCGGGCAGGCCCGCAGCGCAGGTGGTACCGGTACGCCACGGCGCACGGGAGAGTAGGCCGCCGCCACATTATTGAGAGCCTTTGGAGAAATCCAAAGGCTTTTTGCGTTTATGATCACCCAACAGACCACAAAATTTTTCTGAACAACAAAGAAACAAAGAACCAAAGACTTCAAAGACGGCATTATAGTCGCCTCCACCTACGATCGCTATCTATGTTTAAAATGGAGCTGGCACTAGGTGTAGATACATTCTACACCTTTTTGTTTAGTAGAATTTGTAATTCAAATAGCCAAGAATTACCTTTCGTTTGAGCGTTTGGATAAATAGTCCAATTTCATCCCGATTGCTATCGTTGACGGATTTTATAGTAAAGATGAATCACAATTTCCACACAGTCCTAGCATCAAAAAGTTCTACTATGCCCATAAGAATAGAGTGAGAAATGGCGAAAATGCAAGAATTTGGAACAAACAAATAATAATCAAAAACCATCAATACAAATAAAACTAATTGAAATGCTTAATCAGATCACTTTAGCATGTTATACGCAAGGACATAAAAATCAATCAATTAATTCAGAAGCATGGTCGGTTCCTGAGTTATATTGTTCTTTTCTAAAAGAATTAGAATCTGGCAAAGTAGTAAAAGCAAATATCAATATTAGAGATGAATGGGGTGATTTGTTAGATTACTATGAAAACTATGGTGATGTAATTACTGTTAGGAACCATTTTGACTTTTCTGTCTATTCAATTTTAAACAAGCAAGAAAAGAAAAAGATGCAGCTGGAAGCTGTCCATAAGGGTATGATGCAAATAGCAGAAAAGGAAGGGTGGTCAATAGACTCACTTCTGGATGCCTATAACCAATGCTTGGAAAGGAACCTGGAATACCAATTTCAGGTTGGCAAGCCGAAATCATCACCTAATAGGAAGCACAAAATCGGTCTCTGGTGCAATTGGGATTTGGATGTTTTTGAATTCTATTGGATTTTGTTTGACAAGCAAAACATGGAGTTGAAGCGTGAAAGGTTTGTATCTAAGTCTCCTTATGAAGGTGAGATCGTTTACTATGTGAAATGGAATTGGATAAGTGAATCAGCCGTGGTTTTCCAAGACAAATACAAGTACGGGAAAAACGAATCTTGGAAGATTGATTTTTCGGATAAATTATTCTAAATCAACAAAGTGTAAGCCCCAAATTGGTGTAAAAAGGCCTCAATTTTAGGGGCAATTTGAAACTATACCTAAATTTAAATTAGTTCTTGTATAGCTGTCGGGAAGCAATTTACATTATTAACAATTTTCGTCCGTTTGGACAGCGCCTAAAAAATAGATTAAGATGAAATTTCAAACTGTAAGCCTTTTGTTATTTTTATTTTGGGAAGAAGCTCCCTCCACTAATGTTTTCACCAACTCACTTCCACCATCACCGGAAAATGGTCTGAAGGGTACTTCATTCCATAATTGTCTGTCAGGATTCCATGTCTGATTACGGTGATAGTTGGACTGACAAAAATATGGTCAATGATACCTTCGGGAAGCTTATCCCAATTGAAACCATTGAATGTTCCCTGATTTCCGATTGAAGGAATTTTTGAAATCAGCCTGCTGTCTTTCATATCAGAATTATTAAGAACAGTCTGATATGCCGGATTGTCGGGCATGACATTGAAATCTCCCATAAACAAAACAGGAAGGTTTTCTGTATTGATTTCTTTTATTTTTCTAATTACCAATTTACTGCTCTCTTCTCTTGCCTTTTGACCGATATGGTCATAATGGATATTGAATACATAGAACTTTTTACCTTCCTTACTTTCAAATTTCACCCAGGTACACACCCTATTCAAAGCGGCGTCCCATCCTTTTGAGGGCTTGTCCGGGGTTTCGGACAGCCAAAATGTGCTTTGATCCAAAACTTTTAGCTTTTCTGGATTGTAGAAAACCGCACTGAATTCTCCTTCTTTCCCGCCTTTGTCCCTGCCGACACCTACATATGGATAGCCCAACCCATTTTTGATTTCTTCAAGTTGATGGTACATCCCTTCTTGGGTTCCGATGATGTCCATTTTGTGAAATTTGATTTGATTAATCAAATGAGGCGCACGGTCTTTCCAGAGATTTCCTACGTCATTGGCATTATCAAATCGGATATTGTAGGTAGCAATGTTCATGTTTTGGGCTAAGGAGAATGAAACCGGAAAAGAAAATGCAATGAAAAACAATACAACAAGAGAATAAACGCGAATTGAGGAAGGTATCATGGTCTTTGTAATTTTTGATTTCTAAATTTAGCAATTAAATAAAGGCCTTACCGAACCGTTAATAGAAACCATTGTTATTATCTTAAAATTAAAAAATGAAGACCATCAATCCCAAGGATGTTTCGATTGCCCAATTCCACAGTTACCTGCTAGGTGCTATAGCCCCGCGTCCGATTGCATTTGCCAGTACGGTGGACAAGGAAGGCAGTGTCAATTTAAGTCCATTCAGTTTCTTCAATGTCTTTGGCACCAATCCTCCTGTGTTGGTTTTTTCACCTTCCCGAAGAGTCAGGGACAATACGACTAAGCATAGCTTGGATAATGTCTTGGAAGTGCCTGAGGTAGTCATCAATATGGTCAGCTTCTCTATGGTCGAACAAATGTCTTTGGCAAGTACTGAATATGAAAAAGGAGTCAATGAATTTGTGAAATCCGGGTTTTCGGAAGCATCATCCATTTTAGTAAAACCCCCAAGAGTGAAAGAAGCTTCTGTGGCTTTCGAATGTAAAGTGCTGCAAATATTACCAATAGGTGAAGGAGGAGGGTCCGCCAATCTGGTGATCTGTGAGGTTTTGCTCGCGCATATTTCCGAAGAGGTTTTGGATGAAAACGGGCAGATTTCCCCACAAAAATTGGACGCTGTGGCCAGAATGGGAGGGGATTGGTATTGTAGGGCAAATGGGGAAGCCTTATTTGAAATCGCCAAACCAATCAGGAATAAAGGCATTGGCGTTGATAACATTCCTCCGAACATCAGGAACAGTTCTGTATTGACCGGAAATAACCTTGGGAGGTTAGGCAATTGCGAAAAACTTCCCGAACCCATAGAAATACACCAATATTCTCAGGATGAAACGATTCAAGAAATGAAGTTAAGATTTAAAAATGACAGGGAGAGTTTTGATTTTCACTTGCACGAATATGCCAAAGAAGTGTTGGAATCAGGGGATGTGCAAACTGCTTGGAAGATTTTGCTTCAAGAACAAGGATAAAAAAAGGAGCGTTTAGCTCCTTTTTTTGTTATCTGATCACTATGTCATACGGCATCCTGACCATCATACCTTCGTATTTTTTGACACTTTCTACCTGTTTGTAAATCGGGTAAAATGTACCTAGCTGTTGCCTTTGATAGAATACCTGCACATCATTGCTAAATTCGCTCAAAAATCTTTCAAACCAAGGCTTGGCCTGTGGGTAATATATCACGCGGTAATCGTCTGCAACTCCGGCTTTTTCAGCAGCGATTTTCACAGCATCGTCCAATCCCCCCAAAACATCCACCAAACCATTTGCCAAAGCCTGATTTCCTGACCAAACTCTTCCTGATGCTACTTTCATAATTTCCTCTTTGCTGCGGTTTCTACCGTCCGCAACTCTTGTCAAAAAGACATCATAACCTTCTTCTACCTGGGCCTGGAAAATACTCTTTTCCATTTCAGAGATTTTTCGGGTTGGCGTAAGGAAATCAGAAAGTTCGCCGGTCTTGACCACATCGGTGGTAATTCCCATTTTGTTGTTAAGAAGGCCTTGGGCATTAAACCACAGGGCGAAAATCCCGATAGAACCAGTTATGGTATTGGGTTGTGCCACTATGGTATCTGCAGCAGCAGCAATGTAATATCCCCCGGATGCGGCAACTTCTCCCATGGAAGCGATGACGGGCTTTTCTTTGCTGGCAAGATCAAGTTCTCTCCAGATTACCTCAGATGCCAATGCGGATCCGCCGGGAGAATTTACTCTCAATACTATAGCTTTTACGTCTTTGTTTTTTCTGGCCTTTTTGATTTCTTCTTTGAAAGTGTCTGAAGCAATAGAGCCTTCGGATTTACCACTGACAATGTCTCCTTCGGCGACAATGACCGCAATCCTGTTTTTAGAGGTAAGGTTTTTGGTTTTAGAAGACCTGTTGATACCGGTCATGGTGATGGTATTGATATTATCCTCCTCACCCAATCCAAGTTTTTCTTTCATCAGGTCAATCACCTGATCTTCGTACCAGAGTCCGTCAATGAGTTTGTATTCCAAAGCATCGCTAAGTTTTCTCACCAACATTTTATTATTGATTTCGGTGATCGAATCCAAGGAAATGCCCCTGCTTTCGCTGATTTCATTCAAAGCAAAATTATTGAGGTCATTCAGAAAAGAGGCCGTCTGCATTCTGCTCGAATCACTCATTTTATCCAAAATAAAAGGTTCTACGGCACTTTTGAAATCTCCTACACGGAAAACCTGCGGCTCTATTTCAAGCTTTTCAAACATTCCTTTGAAGAATACCACCTCTGAAGCAAAGCCGTTGAATTCCATCAGACCGGAAGGGTTGATGTAAATTTCATCCGAAATAGAACTCAGAAAATATCCTCCTTCGGTGTAATACTCTCCATAGCTCACAATGAATTTTCCAGAAGATTTGAAATCCTTAAGTGCATCTCTCAGTTCCTTGATTCCTGCCTGTCCGGCTGAAAATGTTCCGGCTTTGATAAAAATCCCTTTTACATTTTCATTTTCTTTTGCTGTTTCAATTGCTCTTTTTAAGGAAGTCAAACCAACCGTCGAAACACCTCCAAAAACGTTGAAAGATGAAAAATCAGGATCATCCTCGCTGCTTCTTTCGACAAGTTGTCTTCCTTCAAGATTTAACAAGAGAACAGTGTTTTCTTTTACATTTACATCACTGTCCGCGGAAGAGGAAATGACCGCAATGATACCTGCGAAGATAAAAAAGCTCATTACCGAAAATATTAGCAATCCCACAATGACTGCCAAAACGTTACCAAGAAATCTCATAATATTTAATTTTGATGGCTAAATTACTTCTTTTTTATTTAAGTTTATCCCAATACAAACCTTAACAGCGGAATGAATCAAGTGGTTTTTATATTAGGGGGGAATCTTGGTGACAGGTTAAGATTAATAGAGGGGAGTGTTGATTTGATGGTCTCGCATTTTGGCTCCATAATCCGCAAATCTTCCATTTTTGAAACCGCAGCCTGGGGTGGAAAATCTAACGGGAATTACCTCAATCAGGTTCTTGTGTTCAACACTTCATTTTTCCCTGAAGAGATTTTAGATGTTATTTTGGAAATAGAGTTAAAAATGGGTAGAACAAGAGGAGAGAAGTGGGGTGACCGGACGATGGATATTGATATCCTTTACTTCGGAAATGAAAAGTTCCAATCAGAAAGACTTACTATTCCACATCCATTTCTACAGGAAAGAAGATTTGTTTTGAAACCTTTGGCAGAGATTCTCCCTGATTTCGTGCATCCCGTTTTATATAAAACTCACCAAGAACTTTTAGAGAATTGTTTGGATAAATCAAGTGTGATGCGCTTTAAAAATTGAAGAAGCCATCCCAAACGTTGGAATGGCTTCCCATTTTTTCTTTCTATTTCAATTAGTTCAATTCAGTTTCTTGAGAATTCAATTAACCAATTAACCAATTAACCAATTAACCATTCCCCGACTCTAAATGCTACTGACTTCCGCTTCTTTGTGGATTTTTTTTACCAAACCCTGAAGTACTTTTCCCGGACCACATTCCACAAAATGGGTAGCACCATCGGCCACCATATTTTGAACAGACTGTGTCCATTTGACTGGTGCGGTCAGTTGGGCAATCAGGTTTTTTTTGATTTCTTCTATGTCACTCACTCCTTTTGTGCTTACGTTTTGGTAAATAGGACAGCTTGGTTGGTGAAATGTGGTTGACTCAATGGCTTTTTGCAGTTTCACTCCGGCAGGTCCCATAAGTGGGGAGTGGAAAGCACCTCCAACAGGCAAAGGCAAAGCTCTTTTTGCTCCGGCTTCCTTCATTTTTTCACAGGTGATTTCAATTCCTTTATTTGTGCCTGAGATGACCAATTGTCCGGGACAATTGTAGTTGGCAGGAACGACAATTTCCTCTTTGACCGAAGCGCAGATTTCCTCTACTTTTTCATCTTCAAGGCCCAAGATGGCAGCCATTCCGGATGGGTTGATTTCACAGGCTTCCTGCATGGCAAGTGCCCGCTGGTAGACTAATTTTAGACCATCCTCAAAGGCTAGAGTTTCATTGGCTACCAAAGCAGAAAATTCACCTAAAGAGTGACCTGCTACCATATCTGGGTTGAAATCTGGAGATGTTTTGGCGAGTATTACCGAATGCAAAAAGATGGCCGGCTGGGTTACTTTAGTTTGTTTCAATTCCTCATCCGAACCTTCAAACATGATATCAGAAATTCGGAACCCCAAGATTTCATTGGCTTTTTCGAAAAGCTTTTTTGCATCTTTATTGCTTTCATAAAGGTCTTTTCCCATACCTGAAAACTGTGCACCCTGTCCCGGAAAAACGTATGCTTTCATAATTTGTGATTTAATTTTTATTTATGACCTGCAAATATACCAAAAAAAAAAGTGGCCTATGTTTAGGTCACTTTTTCACCGTCATGATTTATCATCTTTTCAGGTATTAACTTCGGAGTGATGGAAATCACCAAGATTATAAATTTCCATGATATCTTTTAAAATTCCCTGAAAATCAATGTTTAGGTCAATTAATTTCCCGGTTTGGATGTCAAAAACCCATCCATGAACTTTCATATCCCTTTCTTTAATGGCTTTTTGGACCGCTGCAGTTTTTATAAGGTTGACACACTGTTCCTGTACATTCAGTTCCACAAGCCTGTTGTATTTTTCGTTTTCATCAATAATGGCATTCAATTCTTTTCTATGTATCCTGTAAACATCCCTGATATTTCTCAGCCAAGGGTTGAGTAATCCAAGATCTGCCGCGTTCATTGCTGCCTTTACTCCGCCACAAAAATAGTGTCCACACACCACCACATGGTTCACACCTAGATTTTGTACTGCATAGTTCAATACCGACATCACATTGAGGTCAATGCTGATAACCATATTTGCAATATTTCTATGTACAAAAACTTCTCCGGGTTGTACTCCCATTAATTCTTCTGCGGTGACTCTACTGTCAGAACAGCCAATATATAAAATATCAGGTTTTTGGCCCTTGGACAAATTTTCAAAATAATTTGGATCAATCTCAAGTTTAGAGGTTATCCAGTTTTGGTTGTTTTCAAAAACTCTGTTTATATCCATATCATTAAATAATTACAATTGTTGAGCTTTTGAAGATAAAAAGAAAAGCCAAAATCAGAAGGGGTTTTTATACCAATAGCTAAATTATCCATTCATTCTTTATAAAAATTTTTGTTTTTCTTTTGTAGAGGGAATCCTGCAAGTTTCTTTTTTCCCAAACCACTTATACCTGTTTCTCGCAATCCAGTCATAAATCGGATCTCTAATAAAGGCAGGCACGACATTAAAAATATACATGGCGGGCCAAGGGCTTTCCAAATTTCTTGCGATTTCAAGGGCCGCTTTACTTTTGTAAAACACCAAGTCACCTCTGATCAAAATGATAGAATCAATATAATCTTGGTTAATTTTATACTCCTTTAGAATAATTTTAGTGGCATTGTCCTGAAGAGCTCCAAATTTGAAGCAGTCGTTTTTATCCCTTCGGATAATAAAATCGACGGCGTTGTTGCACAAATTGCAGACGCCGTCGAAAAGGATAATATCATACTTGTCTTGGATTCTCATCGGATGATCTGAACAGTCCCTTTGAGTTTTTGTTCTTGCTTTGTAGGATCCAAGACATCAAATTTTACTGTTGCAGTATAGAAATAAGTGCCCGAAGGCAATTCATTACCTTTTTTATCAGTACCATCCCATCTAATGTAGACGTCATTTTCTGTAGAAGATAGACTGTTGTAATTGAAAACTTCCACACCCCATCTATTGACAATAAATATTTCTACTCCCAACACAAAACGTGGACATTTGGCGAATGGATTGTCAAAAGCCATAAAAGTCTCATTGATGCCGTCCCCGTTTGGGGTGAATGCGTTAGGCAAGAAATAGCTTGGGCAATTGTCTACACAGACAGTGTTGCTTGGTTCGCTTTCATTCCCCGATCTGTCTACTGCTGTGATATAATAACATCCCCTGTAATTAGGAAGGTCTTTGATAAGGGCATCCCTTTCAAATGCAGAGTAAGTTTCGACCAATACAAATTGACCTTCTTCGCCTTCTGAAGTGAAATACAGCCTGAAAGCACTCAATTCATCATCACAAACACCACTGAAATTGGGTTCCCAGCTAAGTTCATGCTCAAAGGTGTTGTTGCCACAGCCTTTTTCAGACAAGTATTCGGTACACTCAGGTCCTTCAAAAACCAATACAGGTGGACAAGGCAATCTGTCATCATCGGGTCTGGCACAGATGATTTGAGATTTGTTTTCCAAAGGATATTCAATTTGATCTATATTATATGCACCCTTTGTGATCACAAAATAGCAATATTCAATGTCCTTTTTTAGTGTGACACCATTGTGTCTGCCATCATCGAAATAAGTAAATCCTGTAACAGTGGGGTCAACTTCAGCAATAAGCTCAAAATTGTTTTCATCCAAAGCATCAGTATCATTTCTATTTCGATATACTTCGTGCTTGTATTGGGAAATCGTGTTGTTCCAAGGAGTGGTGAATTGCCATTTCAACTCAATAGCCTCATTGATGATGACCAAATCCAACCTTACAGAGGAGGCGGAACTTGAACTGTCAATAGTAGTTGTATTTTGCTTTAAAATTACCTTATAATTATACACCAGATTTTCAGTGTTCAATCCTGTATCAGTAAATGATGTATCGGAAGTACTGACAACAGACACTCTGTTTTGGCTTCCCGTAAAACCATTATTTCTTAAAAGTTCATATGTAAAAGGACCCGGGAATTGGGTTCTATCTATATCATAAGGAGGGGTCCATTTCACAAAAATCTGACCTGATTCAGTATCTGTTGCTTCTATGCTGACATTGGTTATCAATGGTACATCCACATCTATAGTAATGCAGATTTCTTCCGAGACAATACTTTCACCTGATCTCGGACTTGGGAATCCTGCCACCAACCTATAGCAGTAGGTATTTCCGGGGGCTAAACCTTCGCCCATATTGGTGTCCAAGAAATCAAAAGTGGCCATATCTGTGGTTCCTACTAGCTCGTAGCCTGCCCTTATCCCGGTTTCACAGGAATCAGGCTCATAAGGATCGGAATTAATCTTTCTCCATACCTGCATGGTTTGCGCTGAACTCCCGCAGGAATAAGGGGCCCATTGGACATTGACAGACCTACCTTGCCCCTGTTCTACATTCTCAAGAACGGGAGGTGGACCGATTACTTTAATATTCCAAGTCTTTATGTCTACAAGTGCAGGGCCTGATCTTGGTTGGTCGGTGATCCTAATTCTTACTTGATATTCTCTTTCACGGACGTGGCTACAAATGGTCTGCCATGAAAAATTAATCACTCCAGGTGTTATTTGGAATACTGACTCGGGAGTGTAGGTAGCAGGAGAGCTAAGAATTTCAATAGGGTCTCCAAAAACTTCAATTTTGATGGGGTCTCCGTCTGGGTCAGAACCCTGGATTATTTCCTCTATTTTTGTTCCTGCAACCACACAGAGGTCATCAGGAAGGATTAGTACAGGTCTATTGTTGTTGGAGTTTTCGATAATAATCTGCATATCCCTCACCACATAGCCGATTAGTTGCCATTCTCCCGCGATTCTTCTGTATTCATTTATCCTGAATGCCACATTATATTGTCCGGCCAGACCAGGTGCATCCCAGACAAGGTCACCTGTCAAAGGGTCCACGGTCAAAAAAGGATTGGGAGATCCGTCTTCTCTATTGAAACTAAACTCAGGACTAGCGGGGCTACGGTAATTATTTACGGGTCTTTGAAAATTCTGCTTTGGAATGTCTAAACTGTAGGATAAACTGTCCCCGTCAGGATCAAAGGCTCCGGGATTGTGAATAAATCTCCTGTTTACAGCACCATTGTCTACCGGAGGAATCGTCAAAACAGGAGAATTGTTGACTCCAATAAATGGATCGATGATGATCTGAGTCTCCACATAAAACGGAGTTTCAACAGAATTATCCATATTTAGGGTAAGGTCATTCCTGTTGAATTCCCTAAACCAGATAGTATATCTTCCTGGCCCCTGAAATGTGTGTTCAATGACAAATGTATTTTTTTCGATTTGGTTGCCTAAAGCTTCTACAAGTTGAAAGTCGCTTTCGGTATTAAGGCTGACTTCTCTGCCATCACCAAAATTGATAAATCCAGGACCAAACTCAACACTTGATCTGGTATCAGTATAACCAACTACTGTTATCTTATAAGTCAATGTCTGTATCGAAACCCGCTCTGCTGTGATCTCCCCAGCACGGATGTGCGTGGCAAATGCCTGGGAAACAGAAAGGATCAAAATACAAAAGGAAATTAAAAATGAATATCGTAATCTCATGCAGGTAGAATTTGATCATCAAGATATACGAAAATAAATAAATCAGGATGAAATTTTGTACTTAAATCAAACAATAAAAATAAACAGATGGTTAGCAGTAAATTAAAAAGAAGTGAAAATAACCTCTTAATAAAGGCTATTTAGAATAATTTAAAATAAGTTCATTCGATTGCTCTTGGATTGTTTACTAACCTTTCCAAATGTAAATTTGGCCTCTAAGTTTAAAAACCTATTTTCAATCGAACACTTAAGAAAAAACATATGAGTTGGGTATCAAAAACCTTAAGCAGCACCTTGGGCAAAAAACTACTAATGGCCCTTACAGGATTGTTTTTAATATTATTCTTGGTCATCCATTTGATTGGTAACCTTCAGCTTTTATTTCCCGATAACGGTGAGTCTTTTAACCTTTATGCAGACAGCATGGCCAACAATCCACTCATCAGGATAGTCTCTATCGGTAACTTTGCTTTTATCCTTCTTCATGTTCTCTATTCTATTATGTTATCAAGACATAATAATATTTCTAGGCCGATAGATTATGCGGTAAACAAAGCTTCCACAAACAGTTCTTGGTCTTCACGAAATATGGGGATTCTTGGTACAATTATCTTAATATTTCTCTTGGTACATTTAAAGGGGTTTTATTACGAAATCAAATTTGGCGAAATGCCTACGGTGGATTACGCGGGAGTGACTTACAAAAACGTATTTGCAATTGTTGCGGCAGCGTATTCCAATGTGCTATATGTCGCATTTTATGTTGTCGCTATGGGGTTCTTGGGTTTTCACCTTTCCCATGGATTTGCAAGTGCCTTTCAGACCCTTGGTCTAAATCACGTGAAATATTCTCCTTTGATCCAGAAAGTCGGTTTTGGCTTTTCTATCATAGTTCCGGCTCTTTTTGCCCTGATTCCTATTGTGATGTACATCCAGTCGCTTTGAATGGATTGATTAAAAATGAATGTAGAAAATTAAATCTGACCTAGATGATACTAGATTCTAAAATACCTGAAGGCCCATTGGCAGAAAAATGGACCAAACATAAATTTAACGTGAAGTTGGTCAACCCGGCCAATAAAAGGAAATATGATGTCATTGTCGTTGGGACAGGACTTGCAGGTGCTTCAGCAGCAGCTTCTCTGGCAGAGTTGGGGTACAATGTAAAAGCGTTTTGTTTCCAAGACAGCCCACGAAGGGCGCATTCTATTGCAGCTCAGGGAGGAATTAATGCAGCTAAAAACTACCAAAACGACGGGGATTCAGTGTACAGGTTGTTTTATGACACCATAAAGGGAGGTGACTACAGGGCAAGAGAGTCCAATGTCTACCGCTTAGCAGAGGTGTCTGTAAAGATCATTGACCAATGTGTGGCCCAAGGCGTTCCTTTTGCCCGTGAGTATGGAGGCTTGTTGGCCAACCGGTCTTTTGGAGGGGCGCAAGTTTCACGTACTTTTTACGCGAGAGGCCAGACAGGCCAGCAATTACTTCTAGGCGCTTATTCAGCATTGAGCCGTCAGGTTGCCAATGGTAAAGTGAAATTGTACCCACGTACTGAGATGATGGATGTGGTGACTATTGATGGGAAAGCAAAGGGAATCATAACAAGGAATCTGATTACAGGTGCTATAGAATCTCACGCTGCACATGCAGTTTTGCTTTGCACAGGCGGTTATGGTAATGTATTCTTTCTGTCTACCAATGCCATGGGATCTAATGTGACGGCAGCATGGAGGGCGCATAAAAAAGGCGCCTTGATGGCAAATCCGTGCTTTACACAGATTCACCCTACATGTATTCCGGTGTCAGGAGACCATCAGTCCAAATTGACGCTTATGTCCGAATCTTTGAGAAACGACGGTAGGGTATGGGTACCTGCCACTGTTGCTACTGCAGAAAAACTTAGAAAAGGCCAAATCAAAGCCAACGATATCAAAGAGGAAGACAGGGATTATTTCTTAGAAAGAAAATATCCTTCCTTCGGTAACCTTGTGCCAAGAGATGTTGCATCAAGAAATGCAAAATATGTTTGTGATGAAGGCAGGGGAGTAAATGAAACAGGAGAAGCTGTTTTCTTGGATTTTAGAGATGCTATCAAAAGAGACGGAAAAGATATCATCAGTGCCAAGTATGGCAACTTGTTTGACATGTATCAGCAGATTACAGGTGAAAATCCTTATGAAATGCCAATGATGATATACCCTGCAGTCCACTACACAATGGGCGGGCTTTGGGTGGATTACAACCTGATGACCAATGTCCCCGGCTTGTATGCATTGGGTGAAGCCAACTTTTCTGACCATGGTGCCAATAGGTTGGGTGCCTCTGCGTTGATGCAGGGACTTGCAGATGGATATTTCGTGATTCCTTATACCATAGGGGATTATTTGGCGCAAAATCCTGCCGGAAAAATCGGGACCGACCATCCGGAATTCCAAAAGGCCGAAAAAGAGGTAAAAGAGAGGATTCAAAAACTTCTCGGCATCAAAGGAGAAAAGACCATTGACCATTTCCATAAGAGATTGGGAAAGATCATGTGGGATTATTGCGGAATGGCTAGAACAGAAGAAGGTCTAAAAAAAGCAAAAGCTATGATCAAAGAACTGAAATCGGAGTTTTGGTCAAGCGTTAATGTACTTGGAGACAACGAAGAACTCAACCAATCTCTCGAAAAAGCGCATAGAGTTGCAGACTTTATTGAGTTGGGAGAGCTGATGGTCGATGATGCTTTGAACAGAAATGAATCCTGTGGGGGTCATTTCAGGGAAGAATACCAGACTCCTGAAGGAGAAGCCCTAAGAGACGATGAAAATTTCGCCTACGTGGCAGCTTGGAAATACCTTGGAGAAGGTCAGGAAGAGGAATTGGTCAAAGAACCGTTGATATTTGAAAACGTCAAACTGACCCAAAGAAGTTACAAGTAAACCAGACGCATTTAACTCGTTAGAGATATGAATTTAACTTTGAAAATCTGGAGACAGAAAAACAACTCCGACAAGGGGGGATTTAAAGATTATAAATTGGGGGGAGTATCCAAGGATATGTCCTTTCTGGAAATGCTTGATGTACTCAATGAAGAACTTGCAGCCAAAGGCGAAGATCCGGTACATTTCGACCATGACTGTAGAGAAGGAATCTGCGGAATGTGCTCTCTTTATATTAATGGAAAGCCTCATGGCCCTCAGCAAACTACCACCTGCCAGTTGCACATGCGTTCGTTCAATGATGGGGAGACCATTACCATTGAACCTTGGAGAGCAAAAGCATTTCCTGTATTAAAGGATTTGGTGACTGACAGGTCTGCTTTCGATAGGATAATCCAAGCAGGAGGTTATGTTTCTGTCAATACAGGAGGCGTCCCTGATGCCAACGAAATCCCTATTCCAAAAACTATCGCCGATATGGCTATGGATGCAGCACAGTGTATCGGATGCGGTGCCTGTGTAGCCGCCTGCAAAAATGCCTCAGCCATGTTGTTTACTTCTGCCAAAGTTTCTCAGTTGGCATTGCTGCCCCAAGGTCAGGTAGAAAGAAAAACACGAGCAGAGAAAATGGTAGCCCAAATGGACGCCGAGGGTTTTGGTGCCTGTACCAATACCGGTGCCTGTGAAGCGGAATGTCCAAAAGGAATCAGCATCACGAATATTGCCCGTATGAACAGGGAATATTTTTCAGCTGTTGTCAGCAGTCAAAACGTCTGATTCCAAATATAATAGAATAGAAAAAGCCGGCTTGTCCGGCTTTTTTTTGACCAAACCACACCTTACATCGGTGAAATTATATTAATTCTTTCTTTTGGCCTAAAGTAATTATTCATATCTTTGAAAAATCATTTTAAATAGATTTTTTATTAGGTAAAGGAAAGTGCACATGTACTTTCTCTTTTTTTGCTTGTAAATCCCATAAGTTTCTGTAAAAGGAATTCATTGATTTTGTGAAAGGCACATATTCAACAGATGAATAGCCTTACTCCGGATTATTAAAGTCTAGCCATGTCTTTGGCGGCTTATTTGCTTATTTTCTGATTTATGAAAACCAAGAATCAAATCCACTTAGGACCTATGCTTAAAATAGAAACCTTAGCCCCCAAGAATCAAGCTACTATCCTGCAGAAAAAAGAAATAGCTGAGTTTCTATTTGTCCAGCTAGAACAATATGGAGATCCAATAGGCCATATATTGAAATGTTTGGATTATGCTTTAAATCAAGCTGAAGACAAGGGCGGATTTGTAGTCATGGCTAGACAAATTGATGAGATAGTCGGTGCAGTAGTGGTAAACAAAACTGGAATGTCTGGATATATCCCTGAAAATATACTTGTATATATCGCTGTTGATGCCTCCCAGCGCGGCAAAGGTTTAGGAAAAACTTTGATGAAAACAGCCATTGATTTGGCACATGGAGATATAGCATTGCATGTAGAACCGGATAATCCGGCCAAAAAGCTCTACGAGAAACTGGGGTTTTCCAATAAGTACTTAGAAATGAGGTTAAATAAATAAGATGGCATTTTTGACTTTAAACAGAATCAAACTCCAAGAGAATTTCTACTACCTTAAAAAAAACTTTGAAGAGAATGATATCTCTTGGGGGGTTGTATCCAAAATGCTCTGCGGAAACAGGAGTTTTCTAAAGGAATTAATAGATCTTGGAGTAACCGAAATCCATGATTCACGGATCAGCAATCTTGCCAAAGTAAAAGAAATAGCTTCCTCTATTCAGACAGTTTATATAAAGCCAGTCTCGAAAAGGAATATTCCAAAAATGGTCAAATACGCAGATGTCAGCCTAAACAGCGAATTGAATACGATCAGATGGATTTCGGAAGAGGCAAAAAAACAATCAAAGAACCATAAGATCATCATCATGGTCGAAACAGGAGATCTCAGAGAAGGTGTTGTCGGTGACCTAATTGTAGATTTTTATGAACAGATATTTGAACTCCCTAATATCGAAATTATTGGATTAGGTACCAATCTTAACTGTCTCAATGGGGTGATGCCTTCCTCCGATAAATTGATTCAGCTTTCGCTTTATAAGCAGATTATCGAACTCAAATTCAATAAAAAAATCCCTTGGGTATCGGCAGGCACTTCGGTGACCATTCCCTTACTCAAGACTCATCAGCTTCCTAAAGGCATTAACCATTTTAGAGTAGGTGAGACACTTTACTTCGGGGTAGATCTATTTGAGAATAATATTATACCGGGAATGCATGGTGATGTCTTTGAGCTTAATGCCGAAATCATTGAAATGCAGGAAAAATCCCTGTTGTCTTCAGGGACGCTTGCTGCTAATCCACAGGGAGAGGTCATGGAAATCGATAGTAGTCTATACGGCAGGACTTCTTTCAGGGCAATTTTGGATATTGGGCTATTGGATATTGACCCAAGATACCTCATTCCTAAAGATGATAAATTTGAGATATTGGGGGCTAGTTCAGACATGTTGATTCTGAATCTCGGCCGTAATCCCCATGAATATAAGGTTGGTGATTTAGTCAAATTCAACCTAAAATATATGGGAGCCCTGGGGATAATGAATTCTAGTTATGTCGATAAGGTGATTATCAATTAAAAATAAAGGATTGGCTATCATACAATTTTTATGAATACTCCGTAATAGTGCTTTTTGATTTTTTTAGTTAAAAAATAATCCATACTTATATTGGATTAGTACTCATCATTGATTTCAATCCAATAGCCATCTGGATCCTGAACATAGATCTGCTTTATGCCATCAGGACGGATATTGATTTTATTTTTATTTCCCGGCCAGTCTTCGTATTCCACACCGTTTTCTTTCAGGTTAGCAATGATCAAATCCATATTGGAGACGCTGAAGCAGATATGGTTAATTTTGTTGACAGTTATAGGTTGCCAAGGTGCTTCGATGAGATGGAGCGATAGGTTATTTCCAATATTCAGCCAAGCGTGTAGGCCATCTTTAAAAGGTTCATCAATTTCAGGAAACTCGAAGATATTTTTATAAAAATCACTGCTTCTCTTCAATTCCTTAACATATACAGCAATATGGGTAATTTTAGATTGTTGTGCCATAAGGTTAGTGGGGATCAGAGGCAAGATAAAAATAATCAATGCAATTAGAACCTGCTTTTTCATGTTACTTGGGGTTTTGTATTTTTGAAGTTACAGTTTTTATCAGAATTTTCCGAAATAACAGGTAGTCTTGATTTTTTGAAGAAAAAAAAGGGGGATGTTTATCCCCCTTTTTTATTTCTTTCTGCTACTCTAATTCTTCCTGTTTAACTTTAGAAGAGAAGGCAAGTTTTTCTGCTTCATCAAAAAGCCCCAAAGCCTGCAGGTAAACCTCGTTGATGTCATTGATTACCATGTAAAAGGCATTGTCATCGTATATCTGTCTTCCCATATGTGCTTTCAAAAGAACTTTAAGATAATCTTTTGATTTATTGAAATCTTTTTCATCAAACTTCACCTTATTTCTTTCTCCTACTTTGACCAATGCCTGCAACATTTCTTCAGAGATTTGATATTTTTTATAATATTCTTCGAAGCTCATTCCATCGAATTTCTTCTTGTTTTTATCTAGGTAATCCAGGATAAATTCTCTCGAGGAGTCCGAATTGAAAAGCCTGTTTACATAGGCACTCGCCATCGTGGTGTCAAGTGGTACAAAGAAATCCGGCATGATACCCCCACCTCCAAATACAGACCTGCCGGATACAGTTTCATATTTTAAGCTGTCATTGAATTTGATACTATCTGCTGAGAAGAACTCTCCATGCTCAAATCTATTTGAAAAATCCCTACTGTAATCTTCATCTGATCCATATGGTTTTTGGATAGACCTGCCGGAGGGAGTATAATATCTTGCTATCGTAAGTCTCAACTCTGCACCATCTGAAAGGTCAATCGGCATCTGTACTAATCCTTTTCCAAATGACCTTCTTCCCACAATCAAACCACGGTCATTATCCTGCAAAGCACCCGCGACGATTTCTGATGCAGAGGCACTTCCTTCATTGATCAATACAATCACGGATCCATCTTCAAACAAGCCAGGTTTGACAGCATAGGCTTTTTGGTTATACCTGTTCAATTTTCCTTTTTGGGATACGATGAGAGAATTGGAATTCAGGATTTCATCAGCAATGTTGATGGCAGCACCCATATATCCACCTGGGTTGTTTTGAAGGTCAAGGATGAGCTTTTTCATTCCTTTTTCTTTCAGTTCCGTTACGGATTTTTTGAATTCTTCATGTGTAGTGGCACCGAATCTCGTCACTTTGATATAGCCGACCTCTTCATTTACCATGTAGGAAGCATTGATACTGTATTGGGGGATTTTGTCCCGGATTATATCATACCTGATCAGATCTTTTTGGTTTTTTCTTTTTATATCCACTTCTACTTTACTTCCTCGAGGCCCTCTCAAAAGATCGAAAACATCCCTGTTGGTGATGCCTGTGCCTGCCACGGTTTTGCCATCCACGATGATGATTTGATCTCCAGATTGGATTCCAAGTTTTTCTGAAGGTCCACCCGTCAGTGGTGCAACGACATAAATGGTGTCCCTAATTATACCAAACTCAACTCCGATACCGTCAAATTCTCCGTCCAATTCTGATTTCGCAAGGGTTGCGTCTCTAGCAGGAATGTAGGTAGAGTGAGGATCAAGTTTTTCAAGCATCTTTTCAATTCCAAATTCAACAAGTTCATTGGTGTTGACACTATCTACGTAATCCCTATTGATGTAGGTGATTATTTCTTGAAGCTTGTAAATTGCTGCTTTGAGGTCGTTGGTGTCACTTTTTGGCTCTGCAAATGTGGCCCCGATCCAGATGCCGGCAGATATAGCCAAAGCCAAAATAATTGGCAACCTGATTTGCTGTTTTGTATTTTTGATTTCGCTCACGATATCCTCCGGTTAATAAATTTTTGTTTTATTAAATAATGAAATTAAATCAAATATAACATTTAACTGAAATTTGAGTCATTTCGTTTATATAAATGCAATAAATTGAATTTTGATGAATAGTCTAAGTGTAATTGGTTAAATTACCTTAATTTTACAAATATGTTTGATTCCAAAGATATCGAAAAAAGCCCCATCAAAGAACTCGTTTCTGAGAATTATGTCTTTGCTGCGGTTCTTCATTATTTTGGCATCAGTTTTTTTCAATACGAACATAATTCGCTTTTTGAGGTCTGTAAAAAATATAAAATCAATTCCCAACAACTGATCGATGAACTCGAATCTTGGGCAAAGGTAAAAGAACCTACCTCCGAGGAATTATACCTGCATCCGATAGAAGTTCTCGTTTCTTACCTAAAAAGAAAGCATTATTTTTTTGTCAGACAGGAGTTGCCTTTTTTATCCAATATGATTTCGGGTATAAAAGTCAAAGAGGATATTTATGCAGGGATATTGGCTGACTTAAAGATCATGTTTCCTCTTTTTGTAGATGATTTTATCCATCACATTCATGAGGAAGAAAGTCGGTTGTTTAAAAGGATTAAATTGTTGCATCAAATCGAAGCTGATGAATACCGGCTCAATGATGCCTTACAAATCTTAGAAAAAAGCCCTGTAACATTACTCTCGGAAGCACACGATGCCCATGATGATGAGATGGAAGGAATCAGAAAACTGACAAAGGATTATTTTTTACCTGAGGATGCACCTATCAGTATGAAAGTTCTCTATAATGAATTGCAGGTTTTTGAAAAGGAATTGAGTATCCATGCCCAAATTGAAGATTGCTTGCTTTTTCCCAAGGCCATAGAGCTGGAGAAGGAAGTGCTTAGAAAAGTAAAAAAGAAAATCCGTAACAACTGATGGGCAGAATTATAGCCATTGATTTGGGAACCAAAAGAACAGGTGTTGCAGTTACAGATCCGCTCAAGATGCTCGCCAATCCTCTTGAGATGGTCGAAACACACAGGCTCCTCGATTTTCTTACATCCTATTTCAAAAAAGAAGAAGTTGAAACCATTGTCTTGGGTTATCCGCGACACCTTGACGGTAATCCAAATGAAATGACACCTAGAGTCCTTAGTTTTAAAGATAGACTTTCAAAATTGTATCCTGATAAGAAACTCGTTCTAGTTGACGAACGTTTCACCTCCAAAATGGCCATGCAAACCATGATTACCATGGGGAGCAAGAAAAAAGACAGAAAAGAAAAGGCAGGTAACCTTGATAAAGTAAGCGCTGCCATCATCCTACAATCTTACTTAGAACAAATATGATTTACCCAATTGTCGCTTATGGAAATCCCATACTCAAAAAAGAGGCAGAAGAAATCCATGAAGGTGAAAATATCAATGAATTGATACAGGACATGTTCTTTACCATGGACAATGCCAGTGGAGTAGGCCTAGCCGCTCCTCAAATTAACAAAGGGATAAGGCTCTTTGTAATTGACAGTACCTTGATGCTCGATGAAAAAGACGAGGAAAAAGGGATCAGAAGGGTTTTTATTAATCCCATTATTTTGGATGAATATGGGGATAATTACGGTTTTGAAGAAGGTTGTCTAAGTATACCTGATATCAGGGCAGAGATTATCCGTCCGGAAAAACTCACTCTGGAATATTTTGATGAGAACTGGAACCTGAAGGAAGAAGAATTTTCGGGCATGACGGCAAGGGTAATTCAACATGAATATGACCATTTGGAAGGTATTCTTTTTATCGATTACCTCAAGGGTCTCAAAAAAAGAATGGTCCAAAGCAAACTTATAGATATAAGCAAGGGAAAAGTTTCCACAGATTATAGAATGGTTTACCCTCTGAAATAAAAATATAATTATCAAAACCTCACATGAATTCAGCCTCTCTAAAAATAGCATTGGTTCAGACTGACCTTTATTGGAAAGACAAAACCGCAAACATGGCGATGTTGGAAGAGAGGCTTATGAATTTGGAGGCAAAGGTGGATATGGTCATTCTGCCCGAAATGTTCACGACGGGTTTTACAATGGATGCTAAAGAGGTAGCTGAACCCATGAACTTCACCACCACCAAATGGATGAAGCAAATGGCCGCTCAAACACAGGCCATTGTGACAGGGAGCTTTGTTGTGGAGGAAAAGGGGGATTTTTACAATCGCTTACTCTGGGTCAGTCCGGATGGGAAAATTGACTTTTATGATAAAAGACATCTTTTCAGAATGGCCGGTGAAGATGGACATTATGACATGGGTAAGGAAAGAAAAGTTTTTGAATGGAAGGGTTGGAAAATCATGCCGCAGATTTGCTACGATCTACGGTTTCCTGTTTGGACAAGAAACAGGCTTCAGGATAGTAAACTGGAATATGACCTTGTTTTTTATGTAGCAAGCTGGCCGAGTCCAAGAATCAGTGCTTGGGATATTTTGTTGAAAGCAAGGGCTGTAGAAAATCTTTCTTATTCCATTGGGGTAAATAGGATCGGTCAGGACGGAAATGGCATCCCGTATTCCGGACATTCTGCGGCTTACAACTTCAAAGGGGAGACTTTGGGTTTCATTGAAAGTAAAGAAGATATTCTTTTTATTGATCTTGATCTTGATTCTTTGCAGGAATATAGGCAGAAGTTTCCGGCTTGGCTCGATGCAGATAGATTTGATTTGCGGTGATTTTTTAATGCTACAGCATAGAATTTTGGTGGCAGTTCACTTAATTTCCCTTTTTTACTTGTCGATTTTCCCTTGGCATAATCCCTCTTTGAAACCGTAATAATTTGCTTAATTTAGCCGAAATTTTGAAAATGGGCCGAGATGTTTTGTGAATAATTCGTGAGTTGCGGATGCCATTTTGTTTCTTTGCGCCTTTTCGATTATTAATTGTTATACCTATCTGAATCTATTGAAAATGACTACAAAAACAGCTAAAATTCTGTATACGCTGACCGACGAAGCACCTGCTTTGGCCACTTATTCTTTACTACCTATTGTCAAAGCCTTCACTGACTCTGCCGGGATTACGGTAGAGACAAGAGATATTTCATTGTCAGGAAGGATTATAGCTTTATTTCCTGAGTATTTGAGCCCTGAGTTGCGGATCAATGATGATTTGTTGGAATTGGGTAATATCGCCACTTTGCCCGAGGCCAATATTGTCAAGTTGCCGAATATATCGGCTTCTATGCCCCAATTGAAAGCAGCCATCAAAGAATTGCAAGGTTTGGGATATGGATTACCTGATTATCCCGACCATCCCAACAGTGAAGAGGAAAAAGGTATCAAAGCCAAATATGATAAAGTGAAAGGGAGTGCTGTCAATCCGGTTTTGCGGGAAGGTAATTCTGATAGGAGAGCCCCATTGGCAGTGAAGCAATATGCCAAAAACAATCCACACAGTATGGGTAGGTGGTCTGCAGATTCCAAAACGCATGTTGCAAGTATGAACCATGGGGATTTTTACGGAAGTGAAAAATCAGTCACATTGGAAAATGCCGGGTCTGTCAACATCGAATTACACACATCAGCAGGTGATGTGGTCCAATTGAAAGAAAATCTCACTTTACAAAAAGGAGAAATTATTGATGCCTCTCTGTTGAGTGTAAAGGCGTTGAAGCTATTTCTCAAAGAACAAATTGAGGATGCCAAAGCTGCAGGGGTTTTGTTTTCACTTCATATGAAAGCCACCATGATGAAGGTTTCTGACCCAATTATTTTCGGTCATGCTGTAAAAGTGTTCTTTGCTCCGGTTTTTGAAAAGCATGCAGCTACTCTGAAAGAAATGGGGGTAGATGTCAATAATGGTTTTGGAGATTTGGTAGCCAAGCTATCAACTGTATCTGCTGATAAGAAAAAAGAAATTGAAGCTGATATAGAAGCTTGTTTTCTGACTGGCCCGGAGTTGGCCATGGTCAACTCAGATAAGGGAATCACTAACCTGCATGTGCCAAGTGATGTCATCATCGATGCTTCTATGCCTGCTATGATCAGGACATCAGGTAAAATGTGGGACAAGCACGGCAAATTAAAAGATACCAAAGCTGTGATACCTGACCGTTGCTATGCAGGTATTTATCAAGAGACAATTGATTTCTGTAAAGAACACGGGGCTTTTGACCCATCAACAATGGGGAGTGTCCCCAATGTAGGTTTGATGGCGCAGGCGGCTGAAGAATACGGATCTCACAATAAGACTTTTGAAATTGAAGCTGAAGGTGTAGTAAAAGTGGTCTCCGAGTCAGGAGAGACTTTGATCGAACACAAAGTAGAGAAAGGTGATATATGGAGAATGTGCCAAACCAAAGACGCCCCAGTGCAGGATTGGGTAAAGTTGGCAGTCAATCGTGCAAAAGCCACCGGTGTCCCAACTATTTTCTGGCTCGATGGAAAAAGAGCCCATGATGCTGAAATCATCAAAAAAGTAAATCAATACCTTCCAATTTATGATACCAAAGGATTAGATATCCTGATCATGACTCCTGCTGCCGCGATACGATTCTCTTTGGAGCAAATCAAAGCCGGCAAAGATGTCATTTCAGTAACAGGAAATGTGCTGAGGGATTATTTGACTGACTTATTCCCGATTCTTGAATTGGGAACCAGCGCAAAGATGCTATCAATCGTCCCATTGATGAATGGTGGAGGCCTTTTTGAAACCGGTGCCGGAGGTTCAGCTCCAAAACATGTCGAGCAGTTGATAGAAGAAAATCACCTCAGATGGGATTCTTTGGGCGAATTCTTGGCCTTGGCTGTTTCTCTCGAACATTTGGGTGATACATTTTCCAATGACAGGGCGAAGGTATTGGCCGAGACTTTGGATCAGGCTACCGGGAAATTTCTGGAAAATGACAAGTCACCATCAAGAGATGCCAAAGAATTAGATAATAGAGGAAGTCATTTTTACTTAGGGCTGTATTGGGCGGAAGCTTTGGCAGCACAGAATAAAGATCTGGATCTCAAAACCAAATTTGAACCTATTGCCAAAGAACTGCAGGAAAATGAAGTTAAAATTGTATCCGAACTCAATGATGTCCAAGGAGTAAAAGTTGATATAGGAGGGTATTATAAGTTGGATGAAGCTAAAATTTCCGCAGTAATGAGGCCAAGTAAAACCTTCAACAAAATCCTTGAAAAAATCTAATTGGTTTTTTCAATATTCAAAAAAAATAGCGGCTTCGGTCGCTATTTTTTTGTAACTCCCTACCTCACAGCCAAGTGTTTTAAACTTAATCAAAAAAACACCTGAAAATTATGGTTCTGATTATCAGAGATTTGATTTTTGACTCTTTTTCCGCAATCGATTGTATTTCCTTCTTATTTTAAAATGTTCATTTTCAAACCTTTAAATATTTTGGGGAGCAAGATATATTTGGTAAATTTATCCCATTAAAAGTGGTAATTTATTTCAGTTATTGAGATTTCGAACTTCAAAAATCCCTTTTTGCATACTAACCAGTACAACAATAAATAAAATAACTATGAGCAAAATTAAAGTAGGAATCAACGGATTCGGAAGGATCGGTAGATTGGTTTTTAGAGCAGCACAGAATAGAAGTGATGTTCAGGTCGTGGCTATCAATGACCTTATCGATGTGGATTATATGGCTTACATGTTAAAATATGATTCTACCCATGGAAGATTCGACGGAAGCGTTTCTGTGAAAGACGGAAAGTTGGTAGTAAATGGAAATGAAATAAGGGTTACTGCTGAGAAAAGCCCTTCAAATTTGAAATGGGGAGAAGTGGGGGCTGATTATGTGGTAGAATCTACAGGTATATTCCTTACCAAAGAAACAGCACAGGGCCATATCGATGCCGGTGCCAAAAAAGTAATTATGTCTGCGCCTTCCAAAGATGATACTCCGATGTTTGTAATGGGAGTAAACGAAGGTTCATATACTTCAGATATGGTATTTGTTTCCAATGCTTCTTGTACTACCAATTGCCTTGCGCCAATTGCAAAGGTATTGAATGACAATTGGGGTATTGAAGAAGGATTGATGACGACTGTACATGCTACTACAGCTACCCAGAAGACCGTAGATGGTCCTTCAGCAAAAGATTGGAGAGGTGGAAGGGGCGCAGCCCAAAACATCATCCCTTCCTCCACAGGTGCAGCTAAGGCTGTTGGGAAAGTTATTCCGGAATTGAATGGCAAATTGACAGGAATGGCTTTTAGGGTTCCAACTCCAAACGTATCAGTGGTGGATTTGACTGTAAGGTTGAAAAATCCTGCTACCTACAAAGAAATCTGTGCAAAAATGAAAGAGGTATCAGAGACTTCCATGAAAGGGATACTTGGATACACTGAAGACGCTGTGGTTTCTACAGATTTCAACGGAGATCCAAGAACTTCTATTTTTGATGCTGAAGCAGGTATCCAACTGAGTGACACATTTGTCAAAGTGATTTCTTGGTATGACAATGAGTGGGGTTATTCCAACAAAGTCGTAGACCTATTGACCTATATTGCGAGCAAATCCTAATCGGGAAATGTTTTGCAAAAACGGGCTGTCTCAGATTTGGGACAGCCTTTTTTGTTGGTAATCCTCATTAAGTTTTAATTCCTATCCTTAATTTAGGGTAGATGTTAAGTAAAAAATAACCAAACCCTATCTGGGCTGTTACTATTCATATGGACTATCAAATCCCTTTATTTCCTTTAAAGCTTGTTGCTTTTCCGGGCGAGCAATTGAACCTACATATTTTCGAACCGAGATATAAACAGCTCATTGAGGATACCCTGTCTACAAAAGGCACTTTTGGAATCGCAGTTTATTTGGATACGCTGATGTCTTTTGGTACAGAAGTGGAGTTGGAAGAGGTATATAAAGTATATGAAGATGGGAGGATGGATATCAAGACTCGGGGGAAAAGGACATTTGAGATTATTTCATTTCAAAATCCCTTGAAAGACAAGTTATATGCAGCAGGCAAAGTTTTTTTTCATGACAATGACCCAAGGGTAGGAGAAAATCAATATGCCGAATTTATTTTTTACCTCAAGGAGCTTTTTAGACTGATGGAATACCAAGCAGAGATAATTCCACTCCGGCTTAATTCCTTCACTTATGCGCATAAGTTGGGATTGAAGTTGTCAGAAGAATATGAACTGCTACTGATGTCTAAAGAATCAGATAGGATCAAATTCCTTATCAATCATATGATGAAGGTCATTCCAATAATGAGAGAAATTGAAATCGCAAAAAAGAAAATCCAGATGAATGGCCATTTCAAAAACCTTGAACCTTTGGATTTTTAGGTACTATAGCCTAGTGATATTGTCTTTCTTCACAAAAGCTACCTTTTCTCCCCAAATTACCTCATACCATACATCTTTTGTAGATTTGATGATGACCCTATGTCCCGGTTCTACCAGCTCAATTAATTTTCCACCTGCTGTTGGTTGGTCCATAATCAGTGTGGGACTTCCTGTTACGATTCCTGTTTTTGGTTCTGACAGAAAATTGTTGATGATAAAAACCAAAATAATCAATACAGCTGTGGGAAGGTAATACCTCGGTTTATCGGCCTTGGTCCTAAACACAAACAATAGAATCAGAGAAAGAAAGAGTAAGAGCGAAAATGTACTTGAAAGCTCTGTTTGGAAATCAGATACAAATTTGAAAAGTCTGTCACTGTCATCAAGGTCATAACCTATCAAATTGACCTGTTCGGTCAATGATTTGATTTTCGTGATTACCCTCTGGTTGGGATTTTGGTCATAATATTTGGCCAAAAAGAAACTTGCGCTTGAATAATCACCCTTTCCTTCAGATATAAATGCCATCTTCAAAAGCATTGCAGGAGAGAAAGTTTCTTCATTGTTGAGCAAGTTTTCATAAACTAACATTGCTTCTTGGTAATTCTTGGTAGAAAACAAAGAATCTGCTTTTTGGAGCTTTGATATATTGGCCTGACAATTAAAGCTTTGTAAAAAAGCCAATAAAAATATTATAAATTTTGTAAGAAAGATTCGGTTTAGGTTTGGCATTTTAAATTCAGAGGCTTAAATTTGCACTCCAATTACGGGAATGATTTAAAAAAAAACAAATCAATTCGTAACTGATTATCCTTCCTGATAACGATCAGAAAGATAAAAAAACAACATGATTCCGTAGCTCAGCTGGTAGAGCAATACACTTTTAATGTATGGGTCCTGGGTTCGAATCCCAGCGGGATCACTGAGAAATCAAAGGGTTTTTCAAAAAAGTTTGAATAAGTTCGGGGTGTAGCGTAGCCCGGTATCGCGCCACATTTGGGATGTGGAGGTCGTAGGTTCGAATCCTGCCACCCCGACTATTTTACCGGTCCTGTAGCTCAATTGGATAGAGCAACTGCCTTCTAAGCAGTAGGTTTCAGGTTCGATTCCTGACAGGATCACATCAAGACTTCAAGAGCATCTCTCCAGAGGGATGCTCAATTTATTAATATGAGTTCCTGTTCATTCTTCCAGCAGAATGATATAGGTATAGCAAAGAAAATGATTCCGTAACCCGATAGCTATCGGGATGGTAGAGCAAAATAAATGATTCCGTAGCTCAGCTGGTAGAGCAATACACTTTTAATGTATGGGTCCTGGGTTCGAATCCCAGCGGGATCACAAAAACCTCCCCTAAAATGGAGGTTTTTTGTTTTAATGACCTGGCTATTTCTTGTGGCATTTTTTTTAAAAATCAAAAAACCTCAGGATTTTTAGGTTATTTGGATCTAAAAAATTTAATTCGGTTTAGATTTCTGTAACAAACCCTTCTATATTGAGTACAATCATTTTGGTGTAGCTTTGAACCTACTCCATAACCTACCCAAATTATGTCTAGAACCATTACCCAACAACGGAAATTAAAAGTTGCCATTATTCTGACGGTTTTAATTGTCATGATTTTTGGAAAAAATATCCTTGAAAGAAAAAATTTCAATGAGCTTGGCAATTCCTTCGTGTCGTTTTATGAGGACAGGTTGGTGGTCGAAAGTTATATATTCTCAATATCAGAAAAACTGTTTAGAATAAAGCTTTTGGTGAACCATTGTCAGTTTGAAAGTGACTACAGTCATGTGGTAGAGGACATCAGTGGCTATGAAACCGATATTTTAAACCTCGTCAAAGAATTTGAGGATACCAAATTGACGATTGCTGAAGCAGGATTTTTGACAGACTTCAAAAAGATTATTCAGGAAAATTTGAGAATAGCTGATTACCAGTCGCTTTATTCTGAAGAATCCGGAATAAATGCAGATAAGGTTAAAGAATACAATTCCTATATTGAAAGGGCGATTTTGGACTTGGAGAAGCTTTCTTTGATCCAGATTGAGGAAGGAAAAAAATTGGCGACTAATTCTGAAAAAGTGGTCAATAGATCAAAAATTTGGGCTCAATTTGAAGTGGCAGCCTTAGTGATATTAATTGTAATTATCTATTTATTGATTTATACCTCAAGATCCATCAAATCCGATTTTGTAGAATAAACTATATGTTTTTACGCAAAGATGCCACAAGATTGGATAAATATATTAAATCTCGTCCGCAGACCGAAATGCCTGGTACTTCGGCCTTCCGTCAAGCTAGAAGAAAAACAAAGTGTTACTGGCAAAGAAGCGGATAACCATAATAAATTATAAAGGCCTGCATCAAATATGCAGGCCTTTATTGTATTAGAATACTAAGGACTTCATAAATGTGGCATTTTTTTCAGCTGCTTCCATAGGGTTTGTTCCGTCAAACCTTTCTTGCTCCACAATAAAATATTTCATTCCGTTATCCATACCGGCTCTAAGAATAGAAGGGAAATCCATGATACCTGAACCGATTAGGGTTGACCCGTTGGGTTCTGAGAATTCCAAGTCAGCAGATTTGTCCTTCACATGACCTAGCGTAAACCTATTGGGGTACTTTTTGATATATTCTATCGGGTCTTTTCCTGCGGTATACACCCAATAGGTATCCATTTCGAATTCCACCAAAGTAGGGTCTGTATTTGCCAAAAGATAGTCGTGTGGGATTTGGCCGTCGAGGTCTACAAAAGTATAACCATGATTATGATAGGCAAATTTGATCCCGTGCTGTTTGCAAATTTCCCCCTGCTTGTTAAAATCATCATTGATTCTCTTGAAGTCATCCATGGATTTTTGAGGACCTACCCAAGGATTGATCAGGTATTTCATTCCGATGGCGGCAGCCTCCTCTGCTTGTTTCTCAAGATTTTCATAGGTATTGGCATGCGAGGCGATAAAGTCAAGGCCCAAGTCGCTTGTCAGGCTTTTGAATTCAGTATTTTTCATTCCCCAAAATATACCTTTTCCTCCATCAAATCCTTCGATCTGTGTATAACCAAAGCCTGCAACGGCCTTTATTGTTGCCACGGGGTCTTCTGCCATGTTCTCTTTGACCGAATATAGCTGTATACCAAAGTTGTCCAAAATTCCTACAGAAGCGCTTAAAACTGCTTCTGAGAGGCTGTCACCTTCTTTTTTTGGCGAGCAAAATTGCAAGGGCAGGAATGCTCCCATTCCCATTGCGGTGCTTAGCTTGATAAAATTTCTTCTATTTTTCATGTTGGGCTTTTTTTAATAGAGAAGAGACTGTCCAAAGACAGCCTCTTATTTTTATACTAAGTTAAATGGCATAAGCTTTATCTCCCGGCTTATATTCAATGCAAGGGTCATATTTACCCGGTACTTCGTAATACCTTAGTTGCTGTGTTGCCCCCACCTCAGAAGTAAAGTACCCCAAAACCGTCAAATCCTGAAGCATTTTTATCACGCCTGCATTTTTGTCTTCTGCATCTGCATTTGATTTTGCTTTGAGTTCGTTGAGGTAGGCGGTGCGTTCTTCTAAAGTAGCTGCCATGAAATCACTTCCTATGCTTGTTTTGAAATCCTTCCTAATGAAATTCAAACCTTCCACGAAGGAGGTTTGCTGCTCTGCATTGTAGGTGTCTTTTACCATCATTACCATAAATCCTCCAATACCAACAGCTTTGGCACCCGGAGTATCAGTAGTTGGTATGATTGCTTCACCGATCTCGTCGAGAAACGCAATGTCTTTTGGCGAAAACTCCAAGCCTACTATTTGGTCTTCCGGGGCACAACCGGTCAGGATCACATTGGCACCGACCATTGTTCCTCCCATCATCAAAACGACACTTTTCAAAGCATCTCTTCTATTCATTGCCATGATTCAATTCTTTTAAGATTATAAATTTCCTTTCTTAAATTCACTTACAGCAAAGTCTACCGCCCGAGCTGTCAAAGCCATGTAGGTCAAGGATGGATTTTGTGCTGCTGCAGAAGTCATACATGCTCCATCTGTGACAAAGACATTTTTGGCATCCCACACTTGGTTGTTTTCGTTTAGAACCGAAGTTTTAGGGTCCCTGCCCATCCTGGCAGTCCCCATTTCGTGGATTCCTTGACCAAAAGTATAACCGGCATCAAAGGTCTTGACATTTTTCAATCCTGCAGCTTCCAGCATTTCGGCTGCATCATTCATCATATCCACCCTCATTTTCTTTTCGTTCTCTTTGATTTCGGCATCCATTTCCAAAATTGAAATACCCCATTTGTCGACCTTGTCTTTACTGAGTTTGATGGTGTTTTCATGGTAGGGAAGGATTTCCCCGAAGGCAGTGATCCCCATACTCCATGGCCCTGGTTCGCTCAAGGCCTCCTTCATAGGTGCGCCAAAGTTCATCTCCGCTACATTCCTATTCCATCCTGACCTTGAAGCTGCGCCTTGATAGCCAAAGCCTCTTAAGTAGTCTCTCTTGTCTCCATCGATATTTCTGAATCTCGGGATATAAACCCCATTTGGCCTTCTTCCAAAATAATACTTATCCTCATATCCTTCGGCTACTCCATTGGCGCCCAATCTGAAATGATGGTCCATCACATTATGGCCCAACTCTCCCGAACTGCTACCCAATCCTTCCGGCCAAATATCGGTCGCTGATCTCATCAGGATAGAAGTCGAATTGAAGGCAGATGCACACAGGAAAATGATCTTGGCATTGAATTCATATGTCTGATTTGTCTCGCCGTCAATGATTTCAACACCAGTGGCTTTTTTGCTGTCTTTGTCATATATCAATTTGGTAACAATTGACCAAGGTCTCAAAGTCAGGTTACCTGTCTTTACAGCTGCTGGTAAGGTTGACGCTTGCGTTGAAAAATAACCGCCAAAAGGACATCCCAAAGAGCATTTGTTTCTAAACTGACATTGTGATCTTCCTTCCAAAGGTTGGGTCAGGTTGGCAACTCTTCCGATAGTGACGAGTCTTCTTCCGTCAAAGGCCTTCTTTACCCTTTCTGCTACATCTTTTTCCACGCAGTTGAGTGGCATAGGCGGCTGAAAATCACCGTCAGGAAGCTGTGCCAGTCCATCTTTGTTTCCTGATATCCCGGCAAATTTTTCCACATAACTGTACCAAGGGGCCAAGTCTTTGTATCTGATTGGCCAATCCACGGCAATGCCTTCTTTGAGGTTTGCTTCAAAATCAAGATCACTTAACCTATAGCTTTGTCTTCCCCAAAGTAAGGATCTTCCTCCGACCTGATATCCCCGAAACCAGGTGAATGGTTTGGTTTCGATATAAGGTGACTCGGATTCGTGTGCCCACCAGTCAAGGTTAAGCTCATTCAGTACATAATCTCTCTTTAAATTGGGATGCGCATCCAGCATCTCTGTAGTTCTCCTACCCCTGTGTGGGACCTCCCAAGGGGCAAGGGTGGCTGTTTTGTAATCTGTTTTGTGTACTACATTTGGTCCTCTTTCGAGCATAAGGACTTTAAGCCCTTTTTCTGTCAACTCTTTCGCGGCCCAGCCTCCGCTGATTCCCGAACCGACCACGATAGCGTCATACGTATTGTCTGCCATAATAATTATATAATTGAGTTTACTTATAAATCACAAATTTTGATTGCTTCGGCAAGTGAAGCCATTTTGTCTGCCTTCTTTGGAACGAATTCCTGACAGAAATATCCTTTGTATCCTGTCTCCAGTATAGCTTTTACAATCGGAGGATAATAGATTTCTTGGGACTCGTCTATTTCATTCCTTCCGGGATTGCCTGCCGTATGGTAATGCCCAAAGTATTGATGGTCTCTTTTGATCGTCCTGATGATGTCACCCTCCATGATCTGCATGTGGTAGATGTCGTAGAGCAGTTTGAGGTTTGGAGAACCAACCATTTTGCAGAGTTCTATGCCCCAAGCGCTTTTGTCGCACATATAATCAGCATGGTCTACTTTGCTGTTGAGTAGTTCCATGATGATCATGACATTGTGTTTTTCGGCAGTAGCCATGATTTTTTTGAGACCTTCGGCAGAATTCTTCAACCCCGTCTCATCATCCATGCCATTTCTGTTACCACTGAAAGCTATCAAATTTTTATAACCGGCCTTTTCTACCAACGGAATCACTTCCTCATAGCCTTTGATCAATTGTTCGTGGTTTTTGGGGTCATTCCATCCTTTGACTATACCCATATCTGCACCGTTGCATAGGGAGCAAACTACTCCGTGTTTTTGGAGAATGTGCCAGTTTTTTGGGCCTATCAAGTCAATGGCATTGAATCCGATTTTTTTGATTTCGATGCATAGCTCTTCGATTGTCATCGGATTAAAGGGCCAATGACAGACAGCATGGTTCACATTGCCTTTGAGCTGATACGGAAGGCTTTCAGCATGAGAGCTTACGAGGGGAAGGCCTGTGGCGGCCACTGTCCCCACTAACATTTTTTTTAGACTGTTTCTTCGGCTGAGTTGGGTCATGATTCAATAGGTTTGATTTCGGGTTTTTTGTTCATTGTTTCATTTTTAAAGAAGATTAGGAATATCAATACCACCAATATAGCAATACCGGAGGGAATCATCCAGATGGATTTCCAATCATGTGTACCATCTGCATTCAAATATAAATCAGTGACTTGTCCGGCGACAGCAAATCCTATCAGCATTCCCAGACCATAGGTTGCCAGGGTAATAAGGCCTTGAGCTGAAGATTGAAATTTCTCTCCGGCCTTCGAATCGGTATAGATTTGACCGGAGACAAAGAAGAAATCATAGCAAATGCCATGAAGTGCTATTCCGAGGATCAATAAATAAAGTCCGTTACCTGCATCTCCAATAGAAAACAAGGCATACCGTATCACCCAGGCTAGCATTCCTACCAACATGGTCATTTTAAATCCAAATCTTTTGAAGAAAAATGGAAGCAATAGAAGGAATAACGCTTCGGAAACCTGTCCGATAGTCATTTTTCCGGTAGGGTCTGATACGCCGATTTCAGCTAGGAACGGATTTGCGTTTTGATAATAAAAAGCCAAAGGAATGCAGATTAAAATTGAAGATAAAAAGAAGATAGCGTAGTTTTTGTCTTTCAATAATTTCAAGGCGTCCAGTCCGATCAGATCGCCCATATTTACTTTTTTGGTTTTATTGGCTCGGGGAGGAGTTTTTGGAAGGGTAAATGAAAACAAACCAAGAACCAAAGAGGATATGGAGGCCATCAGAAAAGTGTTTTTGAGAAAGCCATTCGACATGTTTGCGGCTTCATCCCACAAGAAGACATAACTGATCGAAAGCCCTGCTGCGATCCAACCGATTGTTCCCCATACCCGGATCGGCGAAAATTCTTTTTCGGGATCTTTCATCTGTCTAAAAGAAACAGAATTGACCAAAGCCAAAGTAGGCATGTAGAGAACCATGTACCCAAATATGAACGGATAAAACAATTCAAAACTTGTAGCCTGATAGCATAAATACAATAATACAGCACCAATCAGATGAAGGAAGCCCAAGATTTTTTCTGCATTGAAATACCTGTCTGCAATCAATCCGATGATAAACGGAGCGATAATGGCGCCAAATGACTGCGTGGAAAAGGCAGCGGCTATTTGGGTATAGCTAGCACCAAGATTGGTAACCAAAAAAGTGCCCATGGTCACATACCATGAACCCCAAACGAAAAATTCCAAGAACATCATAAAAGAAAGTTGGGCTCGGGTTCCGGAATGCATAATTATCGTGGTTGATTGGTTAAAATCGGAGATAACGAAGCTGTAAAGTATTAATTTTATGTTTAAAATTCAGGTATTTTGCCTTAATTTTAGTTTTTCCGAAAGACCAAATGAAATAAGTCAATAAGCGGTTCAAAACTTTACCACTCATAACATCTTACTGCAATTGGTCATTTATTTCATTTCGTGTTTATGGGAAAACAAATCATAAATTATCTTACAAGAAATTTAATCCAAAATATTTAACCCTGAAAACCAATAATCCAATATAATATGGCAGCACAGAAAAAACTCAAAATGGGAATGGTTGGCGGAGGTCCAGGTGCATTTATCGGTGCAATCCACCGGAGTGCGGCGTTGATGGACGGTTTGATAGAAATCACAGCAGGTTCTTTTAGCAGCAATCCTGAAAAAACCAAGCAGGCCGGTGAGGAACTCATGCTTGACCCATCCCGGGTTTATTCATCCTATGACGAAATGATCCAAAAGGAACTGGCATTGCCTGAATCCGAAAGGATAGACATCATCAGCATCGTCACACCCAACAATGTACACTTTGATCCAACAAAGAAAGCTTTAGAGGCAGGATTCCATGTGGTCCTCGACAAGCCGATGACCCTAACCTATACAGAAGCAAAAGAATTATACAAGATTATCAAAAAGAGTGACAAGCTTTTTTGCCTGACACATACCTATACCGGATATCCGATGATCAAGCAGATGAAGCAAATGATTGCAGAAGGGGTGATCGGAGAAGTCAGAAAAGTCTATGTGGAATATCCTCAGGGATGGTTGCATAAGCTGCTAGAGTATGAAAACAAACAGGCGGAATGGAGAACAGATCCTGCCAGAAATGGGAAAGCCGGTTGCTTTGGCGATATTGGGACACATGCCTTCAACCTCGCTGAATATGTGTCCGGAATCAAAGTCGCTAAAATCTGTGCAGACCTTGATATCAAAGTAGCAGGTCGCCCTATCGATGACGATGGAGCAGTTTTGATGCGATTCGAAAATAATGCCTCCGGAATACTGACTGCATCCCAAATAGACGCAGGATGTGAAAATAACCTCAAAATCCGTGTTTATGGAGAAAAAGGAGGGTTGGAATGGATGCAGGAAGATAATAATTCCCTAAGACTAAGATGGTCTGACAGACCGGATGAAATATATCGGGCAGGAAACGGCTATCTAGGCTCAATGGCCAATGAAAATACCAGAACTCCCGCTGGTCATCCGGAAGGATATATTGAAGCTTTTGCCAATATTTACCGAAACTTCGCAAGGTGCATTTGTGCCTTGAGAAAAGGGGAGGAGCCCAAAGCTGAATGGTGGGACTTCCCAGGTGCAGAAGATGGAATCCGCGGCATGGCCTTTATCGAAAATGTCTTGGCAAGCTCGGCTTCCGATCAGAAATGGACACCGTTTACAGTAGAATATTAAAAATAGAAGCGAGAGGCGAGAACCGAGAGACAAGAAAAAAGTACTATGTACTAAGTATCAAGTACCAAGTCCTGAATTCTTTTAAAATATCGGACAAACCTTAACCAACTTTAAAACCTTCTAATCTTTTAACATTTAAACCATTTCAATTTTCCAATTTTGCAATTTTCCAATCTTAAAATCAAAAAAATAAACCTATGAAAACCATAAAAGGACCCGCAGTTTTTTTGGCACAGTTTGCCGATGACAAAGCACCGTTCAATAGCCTTAAAAGTATTTGCGAGTGGATGTCTGCTGCCGGATACAAAGGTGTACAGATTCCATCTTGGGACGGAAGATTGATCGACCTCCAAAAAGCCGCCGAAAGCAAAACCTACGCCGATGAAATCAAAGGCATCGTCAATGCCACAGGCATGCAAATCACCGAACTTTCGACCCACCTTCAGGGTCAGTTAGTGGCGACCCATCCTGCTTACAACGAGCTTTTCGATGGTTTTGCTCCTGCAAACCTTGCCGGAAATCTCAAAGCAAAATCTGAATGGGCAACCCAACAGCTAAAATTTGCGGCCAAAGCCTCTGCCAATCTTGGACTAAATGCACACGCCACCTTTTCCGGAGCACTGATGTGGCAGACAGTATATCCTTGGCCACAGCGTCCGGCAGGTTTGGTGGATACCGGATTTACCGAATTGGCAAAAAGATGGATGCCTATCTTGGATACTTTTGAAGAATATGGCGTCGATGTATGCTATGAACTCCATCCCGGAGAAGATTTGCATGATGGTATTACTTTCGAAATGTTTTTGGAGAAAGTAAACCACCATAAGCGAGCAAATATCCTGTATGATCCAAGCCACTTTGTATTACAGTGCCTTGACTACCTCCAATTCATTGATTTCTATCACGAAAGAATCAAGATGTTCCATGTCAAAGATGCGGAGTTTAATCCAACAGGCAAGCAGGGCGTCTATGGAGGATACCAAGGATGGGTGCAGCGTGCAGGAAGATTCCGCTCCTTGGGAGATGGCCAAGTAGATTTTAGTGGTATCTTTAGCAAACTTTCGCAGTACGACTACTCAGGATGGGCGGTACTCGAATGGGAATGTGCCATCAAACATCCTGAGCAAGGAGCACTTGAAGGCGCTCCATTTATTGCAGAACATATCATCAGAGTCACAGAAAAAGCCTTTGATGATTTTGCTTCGGCAGGAGCTGACGAGGCTTTCAACAAAAAAATCCTAGGAATTTAAATTACCGTTAACCTATATTTTATGAAACTGATTAAATCTTTGACACTTGGCTTGATAGCCGTATCCGCCTTGACTTACTCCTGTGGAGGAGGTTCTACTTCCGAAACTGCCACTACGGAGACCGAGGTCACCACTCCCCCTCCTGCTGCTCCCGTTAGTTTGGAAGATAAATACAAAGACAACCCGCTCTTTATCGCAGGTCAAGCAAAAACAAAAGAAGCGGGCTGTACAGCCTGTCATATGGTGGAGAGAAAAATCGTAGGGCCATCTTACGCGGATGTAGCAGCCAAATATGAAAGCACTCCTGAGAACATCGCCTTGCTTACCAAGCACGTGATAGAAGGACACGTAGGAACATGGGGTGAAATCATGATGCCTTCTCACCCACAACTTGCACCTGCAGATGTAGAAGAAATGGTGAAATATGTTCTCCTTTTGAAGAAATAATAATGAAAAAACAAGCATTTATATTCCTGATTTCAGCATCCTTGGCATTTGCCTGTGGAGGAAATCAAGAAGCAACTGAGGAAACTGAAGTTGCAGAGGTAGCTGAAACTGTTGCTCCTGAATCTGAATGGATCAGCCTATTTGATGGGACTTCATTTAACGGATGGTCCAAATATGGTGGAGGTGAAGTCGGTAAAGCCTGGAAAGTTCAGGATGGTGCCATTTACCTTGATGCTACCAACAAGGCCGGCTGGCAAACTGGTGACGGTGGTGACATCGTGACCAATGAGGAGTTTGACAACTACCACCTACAAGTCGAGTGGAAAATAGCTCCAAACGGAAACAGTGGTATTATCTTCTTTGTGCATGAAGCACCCGAATACACCTATCCTTGGAATACCGGCATGGAAATGCAGGTTCTAGACAATGATGGACATCCTGATGCCAAGATTGTAAGCCACCGTGCTGGTGATTTGTACGACCTGATCGTCAGCAGTGAAGAGACGGTCAAGCCTGTTGGAGAATGGAATCTTGCTGAGATCATCGCCAAAGACGGTAACCTTGAACTTCACCTTAACGGTGTCATGATCGTGTCTACCACACTTTGGACTCCTGAGTGGGAAGCTTTGATCGCCAAAAGCAAATTCAAAGACATGCCGGGCTTCGGTACTTTTAAGAAAGGCAAGATCGCACTTCAAGACCATGGTGATGAAGTTTGGTTTAAAAACATCAGAATCAAGAAGCTGTAGATTTCTGAAAATTCATTGAAAAAAAGAAACCCGAGCCTTGGCTCGGGTTTTGTCGTTTACAAGGGAAAGTAATTTATTTTCCAGGAAGCCTAAAAACCAAACCTCCATCAAATCCAAACTGATACATGGTGGAAAAAGTCGAAACTCCTGCACCCAATCCACCTGTGCCAAAATACAATCCCCCGCCCAGTGATTGAACAGCTGAGAACAAAGATGCCTGAATTCTGATCGCTATATTGTCAGCTACCCAGAAGTTGGATCCACCCCTGATATTCCATGCAAATTTTGTCCCGTTGTTGGTGTTTCCGTTGTCCGGATTTCTTACATTAAAAATCCCCATACCTAGACCTCCTCCAAAAAAAGGTTCGACAGTTTCATTGAGCGGAATATAATTGGTGAAATTCAACATGACCCAGTTAATTCCTAACTCAAAATTTGACCTTTTCAGCCCACCCCCGCCTATGCTTGGATCCCTGAAGGTCGTCGGGGCAAATGTGTCCTGCCTTTTATATTGAATTTCAATGGCACGGTTGCCGGGAATGGCATATTCCAATCCCAAACCCCATCTGAACCCATCTTGGATTTGCCCTTCGGCATAAGAATTTGCCGAATAGAAATTGTTAAATCTATCAGGAAAAACATATCCCGCGTAGGTATTTACTCGAAGTTCCTGAGCAAATCCTAAGCCACTCAATACCATCAATAGGATTACAATAATTGATTTTTTCATTTTATTAGGGTTTATAAAGTTGTTTTTATTCTTCAATCAAAAATTCAGAAAACATAGTTTCCAGTCCAAATTTCTTTATCTGCTTAATGGAATTATTTTACTCGCAGAAGTAAATTTTCTATAATGAACGGGTAATGATGATTGTTTCTTGCAACCATGATCATTATCAGGATATAATTCTCAAATATTTTTTTCTTTAAAATATGAATCGATCAACAATATATAGGATTAAAAGATGGTGTAATAAACCACATTACTCTTTCTTTTTTCCGGTAAAGGTTCCCTCAGCCATTGTTCCCAATTTCACTTTCCCCTTCATTTCATTTCCGGTCACTGTACCGTTATATTCGATGATTTCTCCACTAATGCTAAACTCTAGGTAAATGATATTGCCATTTAGGGTTCCTTTTACTTCGAAATCTCCCAACTGACCGGTGTAGGTTCCCTTGAGGTTGGTGGAGTCCACATGCTCAAGGACAAAAGTAGGTGAACCGCTCCCCGCTGAGGTTTCGACATTCATAATCCAAGTTCCATTTACATTTGTGGCGGTTTGAGCCAATAGAAAATCGGTTTTTACCACAAAGAATAAGATGAGAATAAAGGCTAATTTTTTCATTTCGATTGATTTAAGTAAAAGTCGAATTTAAGAAAATTCTGAAATTATTTTATTTCACTTTTTATGCTCATCGGGAAAGTTTCTGATTTCTGCCTTTGGTTTTTAATTTCAGATTTGAAATTCCTCCTATGGAAAAATCCCATTGGTGGTGTTTTGAGCAACTACCTGAAGAAATTGAATTGAAGGATTTAAGCTATAGCAGCCTTTTCCTGCTTTTCTAATTTTCTGACTACCATCAGTAGAATCAGCCCTATGGAAAACC
Source organism: Cognataquiflexum nitidum (assembly GCF_022538055.1). Lineage (GTDB taxonomy): Bacteria > Bacteroidota > Bacteroidia > Cytophagales > Cyclobacteriaceae > Cognataquiflexum > Cognataquiflexum nitidum. The sequence continues at coordinate 44,035 of NZ_JAKZAM010000015.1, forward strand.
AAATGGCCAAAGCAATGATCGAATTGCGCATGCTGCCGGTGAGGTTGTCCATAAATCCCCACATGACGAGTCCGCACATCATGGCCAACTTTTCGCAGACATCAAAGAAGCTGAAGTAACCTGCGTTGTTTTCTGTTTTGGGGATAAACTTCGCATAAGTCGACCGGGACAGAGACTGTATTCCTCCCATCACCATCCCGATAAAGAAACCTGCTATGTAAAAGTGAAAAGCAGTCTGTATAAAATAGCTGCCGATGCACACGAAAATCCAAATAGTCACCGCAATAGTCAGAGCCTGAAGGTTTCCCGTCTTTTTGGAAATCCAAGCAAACAGGAAAGCACCGATAATACCTACATATTCCAATAAAAGGATGGTTATGATCAACTCTGTCATACCCATTCCCACTTCCTTTTCTCCAAATGATGCAGCCATGAACATTACCGTCTGTACACCCATGATATAGAAGAAAAAACTCATGAGGTACATCTTTAATTTTGGTTCGGTATTAAGTCTCTCCCAGATCTTGGCCAATTCCCGGTATCCATTGAGGAGAAACTTCCTCTCTGTCCTGGTTTTGGAATAGATTCCTTTGGGAAGCTTTCGGAAAGTAACCTGAGCAAATCCAAACCACCATATCCCTGTGAGGAGAAATGAAATTCTGGGGAGTAGCGAACCATCTTCTATGCCTAGGGCTTCCTGATTGAGGATGGCGGCAAGATTGAGGAGTAGTAGGGTCGTAGAACCGATATACCCAAATGCGTAACCCCGGGCGCTGACTTTGTCTTGTTGGTCTTCGGTGGCGATAGCCGGGAGATATGAATTATAAAAAACAATGCTGCCCGAATAGCCAATCGTGGCCAACATCATGAAGGCCAATCCGAAGTGAACCATTTCGGGTCCATCAAAAAAGAATAGAGAAGAACAGCCGATCGCTCCCAGGTAGCAAAAGAACTGCATAAACCTTTTTTGATTGCTGTAATAATCCGATATCGAAGACAGGAGTGGAGAGACGAGGGCAATGATTCCAAAAGCAATACCGAGGTTGATGGAGTAAGCTGCTGTATTTTCGATCTCCAATCCAAAAACCGTGATTTTGCTGCCGGCATCGGTGGTAGTAATCGAATTGTAATAAGCCGGGAAAATCGCCGAGGCGATCACCAAAGAATAAGCGGAATTGGACCAATCATACATGGCCCAAGCACGAATCGTTTTTCGGTCATTCTTTGCGATGACCTGACTGTCTTCTTTCATCTGATTTGGTTATTGGGCTAGTGGTACCCAATGAAGATAAAAAGAATTTTGTCCAATAAATAGCTGTCAATTATTCATATTCTTTTGATACGCCGCAATGGCTTCCTGTAGGACTTGGAATGCCTCTTCTTTTTCACTTATTGATTTGATTTTTACTTGACCTTTTCCTTTGTAATTTTCAAACCAGATAGTCAATATTTCAATCATCCCCGGATAATCATCCTCTAGGTTTTTCATAGTGCGAATATTTTCAAGGTATCCTTTTGCCGGCAATCCGATCAATTTGTCATCCAATTCGCCATTATCAAGCATTCTGATAATCCCAATGACACGACATTCTACGAGGCTTCCTCGGGTTAGGGGCGGTCCCAAAATCAGAATATCAAGAGGATCTCCATCTCCGCCTTTTGCCGGATCCTGCAGGGATTGGGGTATCATCCCATAGTTTCCCGGATACCCTAGGTAGTCCACCACCCGTCTGATTCCATCTATTTCAGGCAATTCAAGGTGACCGTTCTCCTTATTGACTTCCCATTTTTCCAAAGTTCCTGTCGGAATTTCGACCACCACGTTGATTAGGGAATCTCCAACCATCGCAGGATAACCGTGAAGAAAATGAACTGAATCCTTTATCGAATGTTCCTCAACTTGAGGCAATGGTGGCAAAACAGTTACAGAACTTTCATTCCTCTTTTGACAGGAAAACAAAACAATTCCCAAAAACAAAATGAATCTAACAGTTACCTTATTCATAAATCATTATAAAATATTGGAGGTATAAATTATATTTTTACACTTGATGAGGATACTTTTTAAAGAGTTTGGGTTTATTGAATTCATTATTTTTTTGAATTTATCACCATGTTTTTTTAACTAAAACTGGGTTCCGACAATTCCAATCAAGCAAAGCAAAAATAAAAGATATCCAATTCTGACTAACCACTACATAAATTTCCTGTCTTCTGCGTAACTGCCACGCCCTTCCCTTTTGCTTATTGTTCTTTCAAATGCCAAAGAAAATGCTCTCCTTGAAAATTCTAGAGGTGCTTGAGTTAATGTTAACGGAATAAACTCTTTTGAATATTTTATCCAAAAAATGATTCTTACGGCCTGATATAAGGCAAAACTACTTAATGGTAAATATGATATCGATGTGCCTGCCCATAGGAATGAGAAACATAAAATCAGCCATGTGATAAAAAAATAGATATTTCTGAATCGTAATCCAATAGGTCTTGTAATAGTAATTGCCAAAGTGGCAATCCCTATAAAAAGTAGGCTAAAATGTTTGAAATTCGGCAAATACTGGACGAGTAAAAAATGAGACAAAATGCAAATCGAAAAGGTTAAGAGGATTAATAAATCCGAATTGTCAAGTTTTCTAAATTCTAATTTCAGATATGTAAATTTTCTTTCATTGGGAATTCCACTTTTCTTCATTTCGAAATATGTGCTAGTAGATTGGTATCTAATTTGATTTTATGTAGATAGTGATTATACAATAATATTTTTCTGATATAAATATTGATGAGTGTAAGGTTATTTATTCCTTTTAAAACTAACCCTTCTCCTTTTATTTTCCTATAAAATCACTTCCTTTCCCCCATCCTCCACCGATCACTTTCATTTTCCATTGGTAGATTTTGGAGTTTTCGGACTGTTATTTTAAAGGTCAATACCCTATATTACAGCAGTATTGCATTCCGAAATCACTTTATGGACAGAAGAAAATCGCTTAAAATCCTTGGAGGTACCGCAGTGGGTATCGCAGGGTTGGTTCTTGTGGACTGGAAATGGCAGCTCGTCGACCAGTTGACACACAAAGGTTTTTTCTCTTTCAAGGAAGAGCAATTGATCACCGCCATCGCGGACACGATCATTCCTGCAGGATTGCCAACCAAAGTCCCTACCCCGGATGCCCAACCTATCGGTGCACTGAGTACCGGCACGGACAAATATCTGATCAGGCTTTTTGAGCATTGCTACGAAAAGGAAGATCAGGATATGATCAAATCCCAATTGTCATCACTTGCAGCAAAGTCAAAGACAACACTAGGTAAATCTTTTGAAAAAGGTACTCAAGAGGAACGTGAAGGGCTTTTACTTTCATTTTCTGCTTCCGAAAATGAGGAGGAGAAGAAGTTTTTTGACCTTATAAAATCACAGACCATCACGGGATTCACCACCGTCAAGGAGGTGATGGCAGATTATCGAGGCTACAAAGTGGCACCGGGCTATTTCCATGGATGCATCGATGTACCTTCCCAAGCTTAAACCCAAGACGACATGTTACAGGATTCAAAAGATAAGCGCACCTATGATGCGATCGTGATTGGTTCAGGCGCCAGCGGAGGATGGGCTGCCAAGGAACTCACAGAAAAAGGATTGAAGACCCTAGTCCTCGAAAGGGGCAGGATGGTCCGGCACATAGAAGATTACCCCACCGCTTCCAAAGCACCTTGGGAGTTTGAGTTCCGTGGTGCGGTTCCTGTAGATAAGCGATCAGGTATCGGTGCAGCCAGGTGGGCGAGAGAAGAGACCATGCATTGGGCTTTGGCCGAAGATGAGCAGCCGATCATTGAAGAAAAGCCATTTCGTTGGTTTAGGGGATACCATGTCGGAGGCAAGTCATTGCTTTGGGCTAGGGCAACGCAGCGTTGGTCTGATTATGATTTTGAAGGTCCGGCGCGGGATGGCTTTGCGGTGGATTGGCCGGTGAGGTATAAAGACTTAGAGCCTTGGCTGGATTATGTAGAGACATTTGCAGGAATCGCCGGAGGAAGGGACGGATTGCCTGAGTTGCCGGATTCCATCGTGCAGCCGGGATTTGAGTTGAGTTGCATCGAGCAATATTATAAAGAACAGCTCAAGCAGAATTATGGCGATCGACACCTCATCCAAGGAAGGTGTGCACACCTAACTGATCCTCAGCAAATACATAGAGAACAAGGACGGAATAAGTGCCAAAACCAAGGTATGTGTAACCGAGGCTGCGTGTACGGAGGTTATTTTTCTGCCAATGCTTCTACTTTGCCATGGGCAGAAAAGACAGGAAATCTTACTATCAGACCCGATTCTGTGGTGGAATCTATCATCTATGACGAATCAAAAGGAAAAGCTTCAGGTGTGAGGATAATTGACAGGAATACAGGGGAGGCAATGGAATTTTATGCGAAGATTATCTTTGTGAATGCGTCGACCATTGCGACAAATGCCATATTACTCAATTCCAAATCATCCCGATTCCCCAATGGCATCGGCAATGACAACGGTTTGATGGGCAAATTCCTTGCCTGTCATAATTACCGTGGAAAAGGAAGCGCGAGCTATGAGGGATTTGCTGACAAGGCCACCGACGGCAGGCATGCAGGACACGCCTATGTGCCGAGGTTCAGGAATGTATTCCGTCAGGACACAGACTTTTTACGCGGCTATTCGATCGGGATGGCAGGAGGAAGAGGTCTTGGCTCGGACACAAGTGGCATCGGGCATGACCTTCGTGACAGCCTACTCAACCAAAAATATGGTACTTGGCGCATGTCTGCTTGGATGCAGGGAGAAACCATTCCCATCGAAACCAATCATATCCGACTCAGCACAGAAGAAAAGGATAAATACGGAATCCCAAAGATTATCCTTTCGGTCGAATGGACTGAGAATGACGATAAGATGACAGCAGATTTCCTGCAGCAGCAACAGGAGATGTTCGAAAAAGCGGGTTTTACAGATATCAAAGTCGAAGACAGCAAAGCACCTCCGGGATCAGATATCCACGAGATGGGAGGCGTCCGAATGGGAAAAGATCCAAAAACCTCCCTGCTGAATGAATGGAATCAGTTGCATACCTGCAAAAATGTTTTCGTCTCGGATGGGGCGAGCTTTACGAGTACAAGTACCCAAAATCCTACACTGATGTTTATGGCTTTTACTGCCCGTGCAGCAAACCACGCGGTGGAGGAATTAAACAAGGGAAATTTGTAGCTATTGTGGAATAAAACCATTCGGAAAGAGAAAAGCCTAAAAGTGGTTGAGAATTGCCTCTTGATTTTGTTGATGTAAAAGTAACAAAAAAAACCTCAGTGATGAGGCTGACGGTTTTTGGGCTAGAAAGAATCGACGATCAGTATATGTCCTTTTTGTCTATCGTTCTATCGATTGAACTAGCTGCACTAACCTAACAAAAAGTAAAATATAGTAAGTACTATGAAGGTGCTGACACAGCCACCATCTAATTTTTTTGCGCCGTAGTCTGCAATCAATGTTCTGAACAGGTTGTTCAAACTTTTTAGGTGATTTTTGAATCTTGGTTTCTAACCTTCCCAATCAAATTGCTGTAGTTGCAGAGGGAATACCAATGCTGTTTTGGTATTTTGGAAAAACACCCCTCCTGAATACTCAGAAGAGGTTGATTTCGAGTTCGATTTTTATTTTTCAGAAAGTGTCCGGTTTGGTTGGGGTTGATTCCTCATCGTTCCGGTCTTTTCTCTGCGGTTTTCATTCTCTGCATTTACATTTGGATCTTCATTCCTTGGAAGGGACTTGTTCTTGTTTTGTTTATCCAAATCTTTATTTTTTGAGGGATCAACAGTTTTGGAAGTCACCTTTAATTTTCTTTCCTTTTCCTCATCAAGGTCAAATTCACGATCAGTTTTTCTTTCACCTTGGTCAGTAGGATTCAAGTCATTTCTGCCTCTTTCTTGGTTTGTTCTTTGATTTGAATTTTTTCCATCCTGAGGATTGCGGTTTTCATTTTTTTGTTTGTTCATGATTTCGTGGGTTTATGTTGGTAAATTATTGACTCTCAAAGTTACATCACCCAATAAATCAATGTTTTACATGAATTTTTAAAATAGATGCAAAATTCACAGCAAGAAAAATCTCTATAAAAAAATAGAGTTGACGGGAGATTTAAAAATAATGGTCTAGAAAGGATTCCTAGACCATTTAATTTCTTTTAAAAATCAATTTTTACATACTCAATTCAGCAAGGGAAAAAACTGCCCTTCCATTTTGTGTCCTTTTTCTATGATTGGCACACCTTTGAGCAATTCGTCATCCGTATTGGAGATGGTTCCGTCGGCAAAAACATTTAGGACAAAAGCCCTCCGGCTTCTTGGGGAGCGGTTTTCGTAACTTCCATGCACCATCAGTGGATGGTGGAAAGTTCCATATCCGGCTTTGAGTTCGATGGCCACCGGTTTGAATGCTGCTTTTTGTTCTTCTGTCATGAACTCCATCAATCCGTCCATTTTGCCTGCAAGGGATGGTTTTTCTAATAGTCCCCATTTGTGGCTGCCGGGGATATAGTAAAGGCAGCCGTTTTCCGTAGTTGCATCATCGAGTCCACACCAACAGGTGAGGTGTTGCATCTTGATCGTGCGGGTCCAATAGGAATAATCCTGATGCCAAGCCACCACACCGCCATGATGGGCAGGCTTGCAGAATAATTGGTCATGCCAAAACCGGACTTTTTGATCACCAAGAAGCTGACTTGCCGCCATAACAAAAGCCGGATTCCAAATCACATCATGAAAGGCTTTGGAAATCCTCCAATGACCTAGGGAATGGAACAAGACAGTATTCGGATCATCCGATTCATTGCTGTGAAACTCATGGAAAAGATGGTGGAAAGGATGCTTTGGATCTGCAACTTCATCCAATTCTTTTTTGAGGATTTCTATCTGATTTTCGTCAAGGAGTTTGATGCCGCTGAGGTATCCTTGCTCATGAAAAAAATCAACCTGTTCTTGGCTTAATCTGTACGGTTCCCAATCTTCTTGGGTTTTTGGATAAGGGAATAGCCCTGTGATAGGTTTGTGAATGAGGGATAAGTCTTGCATGGGATTGGTATTTTGGGAATAGCCTTGAAGTTAAAAGAAAGATTGGAGAATTGGAAGATTACAAAATTGAAAAATTGGAAGATTGGAAAATTAAATCTATCGGTAGAGAGGTTTCAGAAAAGAAACAATGTGGCTCTAAAAATATGACGCATCATCGGTCATCGGACAATCAACATCTCTACTTCTCCAGCCTTTCCAATCTTTCAAGCAGGGGAGGATGGCTGTAATTGAAATAAACATACCAAGGATGTGGGTTGATATTGCTTAGGCTATTGACCGATAAGGTTTTCAATGCTTCAGCAAGAGGTTTGCCATCATAAGTTTCCTTGGCAAAAGCATCTGCCTCAAATTCGTTTTTGCGGCTCATCAAATTCATCCCAATGCCCAATATGCTGGAAATGGGAGAAAAAAGGATTGTAAACCCAATGATATTCAGATGGATAGCCATCTCTGTGCCGCCAAGAGCAAGACTCATCTGCTCGCTGTGAATAAACTGGGCAAGGATAAAAAGCAGGATTCCGACCTGTAGGACAGAGGTGACCATGCTCCATAAGATGTGCTTTTTCTTGTAATGTCCGATTTCATGGGCGAGAACTGCCACCAATTCGTCGGGAGTATGTTGGTCGATAAGCGTATCAAAAAGGACTACTTTTTTCCTTTTACCAAAACCTGAAAAGAAAGCATTGGCTTTTGCGGAGCGTTTACTGCCGTCCATCACCAGAATATTGTCCAAAGGAAAATCAACAGACCGCGCATACCTGACGATACTGTTTTTGAGTTCACCCTCTTCAAGTGGAGTAAGTTTATTGAAGAGAGGCAAGAACCAAGCAGTATAGAACATATTGACAATGACCATGAAAACACCTGAAACTAACCAAAACTGCCACCAAAAGTCTTTACCCATCTGATGGATGAGCCAAAGCAGCGTTCCAAGCAATAGTCCACCGACGACAATAGATATAATATATCCTTTGATTTTGTCTGAGAAATAAGTTTTTTTGGTGGATTTGTTGAATCCAAATTTCTCTTCAATCACAAAAGTCTGGTAGTAATCGAATGGAATGGAAATAATGTCAGAACCGATAAACACCACTGCAAAATAACCCAAAGACAAGAGAATGGGGTGGCTGATGTATTCTTTGAGGAAAAGGTCCAGCCATCCAAATACTCCAAAATAGATAAAGGCAATAGTTAAAATGAAGACCGTTGTACTGGTAAGCAAACCAAAGCGAAAATTTGCCCACTGATAAGATTTTGATTCTAGCAGTTTTTGTTGGCTGATGTATTGGTCAAGGGTTTTTGGAATGGCAGGAACTGGTCTATTGATATTAAGGAAGCTAAGGGATTTTTCGGCTATAAAACCTAAAATAAGAACCCCCAAAATTAGGTACTTGATCTCTTCAGCCTCCATCAGCCTAAAACTTTGGACAAGGTAAGAGTGTATCCCTTTTTCGTGTTCTTCCTTGGTTTTTGTCAGCCAAAAGGAACGAAATACTGACCTCATGGGCACCACCTGATTGAATGCCAAGCTGAGATACCGTGTAATCGAAACTATATCCCATACTCATTCCTGTCGGAAGGTTAAAACCGATCATCATGACGATGGCGTCACGGTTATTTTGATTTTCTACAGGTTTGTAAGGGAGCCCACGGTACCATATTCCGAGATTCAAGGGCTCCATATGGAGGTAAGCGCCTATATCGAGTTGCTCAAAAGGGCCCTGACGTTTGTAATTCAAGGTAGGAAGGAGATATCTTTGCTTTCTTTGATGCGTAAAATCAGAGCGGTAACTACCGGAACCCAAGGAGATTCTGTATCCGGTATGAATGGAAAATTTTGCAGGTAATGGACTTACTCCTTCTAAGAAAGATTGGTTTGGTTCATTGATATGGTGTGCAGAGAGACCAAACCAGAATTTGTCAGTAAAAAAAAGTCCACCAAAAGAAAGGGATAATAAATTTACAGGGTCACCTGACCCGGGAAGATCCGTACTAGGTAAAGTAGGCCCCAAGGGGTCAGCCGGATTAATCTGGTTGGCAAAAATGAGGTTTTCAAAAAAACCGATGTCCCTCCGGATGTAAGCAGCCTGAACACCCGGACGGAAGTAGGCGTTTTCGCCTACTCTGAGTTCATATGAATACAATCCGGCAACAGTAGTAGATCTTAATTTTGCACCGCCTTCTACATCATTCATAACCATAAAACCAATTCCGCTGTTATAATCATCAAGATAGGTATCATAGTATGCTGAGAAAGTAGTAAACTGTGCCTGAAGCCCGGGCCATTGGTTTCTGTAGTTCGCGCCGATGCGGGGCAACATTTCGGATCCCGTAAAGGCAGGATTAAGATATAGAGGCGCTGCATAGTACTGACTGAATTGCGGGTCCTGTGCCTGCAATGTCATTGTTCCCATAAAAATAAAGGAAACGAAAAAAAGACGGTGGATAAAAGACCTTTGCAAGTTGTAATTCGTTATGTTAGCAATTAGATTCACCTTTGCAACGTCCAAAACGTTTTGTTGTTTTAAACGCAACGTGTAAATTATGAAAAGCCTAAGTAATTCCATAAAAATTTCCTTTTTTTTTAGTGCGCTAATAATTTTGAACTTTGTATTCAATGCCGCACCCCTATACGCCCAAGGTTTTAACAATAATGAATGGATATTTGGCGATTGTGGAACAGGCCAAAACAACATTCTTTCATTTGGAAAAGGTGAAGAACCAATAGTAAGGAATCTTCCAAGCGGGGTGATTATTGGACAAAATAACAACGCTGTTGCCATTGATCCAATTTCTGGGAACATTATTTTTTATTCCAATGGAGTTTTGGTCTATGACGCTAACAATCAGGTGCTCGAAGGTGTAGCTCCGGGCATTGACGGGAACATCAACGGACAGCAAGAATTGGCCATTGGTGTATTGAGTTATGATCCTCAGGGAGATAGGTTGTATTATATTTTTTACGTAAACCCCGTAGGAGATTTGCAATATGCCCTGATTGACATGAATGCACCGGGCCAGGCAGTTGGGAATGAACCTCCCTTGGGTGAGATCATAGAGAAAGACCAAGTCATCGTGGGTGCTGTCTCAGGACCAATCATGGTCGTAAAGACCCCTCAATCTCCATCTTACCTGATTAGTATCGAAGGAGGTTCGATTGTGTCCAGAAGGATAGGAGCCAATCCCGGTGAATTTATACTCAATTCAAATGCGGCGGTACCATTTACACCAAAGTTTATGGTTTTTGATGAAGCTTCCCAAAAAATCATATTAATACCCGAAGATCCTAACGAAGATATCGTGGTTGTGGATTTTGATGTTGCCACTGGATCTTTTGGTGCCCTTGAGCCTATCACCCAGTCAAGCAATGCCAATGATTTTGGAGGAGCCTCCTTTTCCCCTGATGGAGATTATATTTATTTCTCCAGAGGAGACGAGTTGTTGCGTGTACCCTTGAGTGACTTGACGGCAATTCCCGAGGTAATCCCGCTTGAAAACGATGTTTTTCAGATTTATGACGTCAAAATTGGACCTGATGGCAGGCTTTACTATATCTACGAGGAGGTCGCAGGCGGCCCGCAGCTGATAGGCAGAGTAGAAAATCCCGATGTAGTCGACCTCGCTGAAATCGAATTGGAAGAAGATCTATTTGACGGAACTGATTTTTGCGGGAGGATTTTCCCTCAGTTTGCCCCAAATCAAAATATCAATGCCACAGTGGATTTTGAATGGAACCCGGATGAACCTTGCTCTAACAATCCAATACAGTTGACAAGTCTGATTACTCCTGAGAACTTCCGACCTGTAAGTTTTGAGTGGACTTTTAATCCACCGTTGACAGATGAAGATGGAGCACCTGTAGATATTGATTTTACCCAGGAACATTTGTTGATCCCCGAGGAAGCTACTTCCAACGAGAGCATAGATGTTACCCTGACCGTAACATTTGCAGACGGAACCACACAGACAGTAAACAAAACCATCACTTTGTTGCCCAACGAATTACAGGTTCAATTCAGCGCGCAGGATACCACAGTTTGTGAAGGGGCATGTGTGGACATTGGATCAATGCTTGAAGTTCAAGCTGGTGATGGCCAAGGTGGCGGGGGAGGCGGAGGTGGAACTTATGAATATTTCTGGTCCAATATCCGGGAATGGAGACCAACCAAAGATAATTGTGTTGATTTGCCGGGTTTGTATTGGGTATTGGTGAGAGAACCTGGTTCTGAATGCTATGCTTATGGTAGTGTCAGGGTTAGAATTTGGGATTTAAATGACCAAAGCAATAACATTTGGTATTTTGGTGATGGTGCCGGATTGGATTTTAATCCTGATCCCAATGATCCCAACGGACCTACACCTAGAGCAGTCAGCCATAATCAGAACATTCCCGCCGGTACCACCACGATTTCAGATGAAACTGGGCAGGTTTTGTTTTTTACAGACGGAGAGACTGTGTGGGATCTTAATGGCAATGTCATGGAAAACGGAGATAGCATAGGTGGAAGTAACCTTTCTTCCCAAAGTGTATTGGCTATACCTGTTCCTCAAGACGAGACCATCTTTTACCTCTTTACTACTCAAACTGCAGCAGACGGCAGCAATCAGGTAAAGTTTTCAGTTGTTGATATCAAGGTCGAAAACCCCAACGGGGTAGGTAATGTAGTAAGCAAAGATAATTTTCTTTTCAGTCCAAGCACGGAGCATTCAGCGGCCCTTGCAGCTGGAGATACCACATGGGTTTTATTTCACGAACTCGGTAACAATACCTTTAGGGCATATCCGGTTTCCATATTTGGTATAGGTAGCCCGGTATTTAGTTCTGTTGGATCCAATCATGGTTTCAATACAGGAGTGGGTACTATGAAATTCAGCCCTGATGGGACCAAGGTCGCTGTTACTATTCAAGATGGGGCTTGTAGCCGATTGGAAATATTTGACTTCGATCCTGAGAATGGAGAAATGACAGAGTATGCTTTATTGGATTTGGGTTGCAATGGAGAGGATATTTACGGAATGGAATTTTCTCCTGATGGCAGTCGGGCTTATGTCTCCTTTCTAGGTGGCGGGGGGAAAGTGGAGGAGTTTTTGATCCAGGCTCCAGAGCAAACTGGTACCACACCTTTGGCATGTGCGGCTTGTTTTGATAATGCCAATACAAGGCCACAAAGAGAAGCATGTATTTTGAATTCACCGGTAAGGGGAGTTTTAAGTACATCGGGTCCATTTGGTGCGCTACAGATAGGTCCGGATGGACAAATTTATGTAGCACGTCCAGGTCAAAACATGTTGGGATCAATCAATGCCGGTTCAGATTGTAACGTAAGTATTTATAATGAAATGGGTTCTCCTCCATTGACCGGAACAAGCAACCTTGGATTACCGTCTTTTGTACAACAGTCAGGAAGTAGTATTCCGGATCCGTTGCTTTCAGGAACCCCTCAGTTATGTCTTGATCCACAAAATGGGGTAATAGGACAGTTTCAAGGTGCCGGCGAATCCGATATTGACAGTTACTTCTGGACAATAACCCATGAGGACGGTACCGTGGAGTTAAATAACTTTGGAGGACCTGGTGAGCAGTTTCAAATTTATGAACATCAATTTACCAGACCTGGTTTTTATACTGTTGATCTTAGGGTAGACCGCTGTGGCGATCCTGATTTTTATGAAGGAAGGCTTGATGTTTTAGTCATAGCTCCGCCTACTCTCACTTTGCCTGAAGCCGTTACTTTGTGTTTGGGAACTCCGATAAGCCTTACTGCCATAGATGGTTATGATCCTGCTGAGGGTCTTTATGATTTCGAATGGAGGAACGCTGCAGGGCAGTTATTTGGAGACCAAAACTCAAATACCATCATAGTCAATGAAGAAAGTATTTTCACTGTAACAGTCTCTCATAGACCGGGTGCAGGCGTAGATCCGGCCTTTTTTGACCCCTGCCCTTCTGAAGCTTCGGTTTTTGTTGGGCCTGCCTTCGAATTTGACCTGACCCAAACAGCAGAGCAGGTTTGTTACGATGAAAACCTAGTTGTTTTCGCACCCAACACTCCCATCTCCGGACAATGGTTTTATCAAGTTCAAGGGACAGTAAACAGGATTCCTCTAGGTGAATTTTTTGAGCTGAACTTGATTCCAAATACCCTGCCTTCTCCTGGGGTTTATGACATCATATTTATAACAGAAGATCCAATCTTAGAAGGATGTATTATCGAAAAGCAATTGGAATTGATTGTTTTTCCGATCCCTGTATTTGAAGTTGTCGTTTTGACTGATGCGGATGATTGTGTCGCGGCAAATGGAAGTTTTGAAATAACCATGTTGGCTGATGCGGATGAAGTCAGGATTGTTGAAACAGGTCAAACCTTTACAAATGTTAGTTCGGGAGATGTGTTGCCGGTGGTTACCGGACTTGAGCCGGGAGTTTATACACTGGTAGCTACAAGTGATTCAGGTTGTGAGTTTTTACTCCCTGTAGTTGTCAGGAACCTAAATCCACCTGTGGGGATTTCTGATTACGAAATCACAGCCAACCCTGAGACTTGTTCGGCAACTGGAGTGGACTTTGGATCAATGGATATTGTTTTTAACCTGGGTCCACAATCAGGTTCTTACCAATTAATCCGACAAGAGGATGGTCAGCAGTTTACAGGAACTTTCACTGGTGTAACTACTATCAATGTCCCACTACCGGATGGAACCTATAATCTGACTCTGATAGATGATGTCGATTGTGCTTTTCCTGATCCGGTTTCTTATATTATTGATAATGCCGACCAAGTTGAGTTTTCGGTTCCTACCAATGTCACAGCTTGCGCCCTTTATGTATTGGTACCTATCTCTCAGAATAATCTAAACTATGAGGTAAGGGGTCCAAATGGACAGTTGATCAGTCCTGACCAAGACGGTGGTTTTACTTTTGAGTTTACAGGTGTTTACACAGTCCGTGGCATCGATCCAAGTGGGGTTTTGTGTCCAAGCGAATTGAGCCTGATTCAAGCAGTAATAAACAGTCCAATTGATTTCTCCTTGAGTGACCCAATTGTAGACTGTGATTTGGGAATTTCCTATCAGGCAGTTCTTTTTGGCTTCAATCCAAACAATGCTAATTTTTATTGGAGAGATTCTAATGGAAACATTGTAGGTAGAAATCAGGTCTTTTTCCCGGCAAGTCCGGGAGTTTATTCTGTTGAAGTACAGCCAAGAAGTGGTGGATTGTGCCCGGAAAGAACAATAGAATTTGAGGTTGAGGAATTCTTGGAAAATCTAGAAGTCAATTTGGTGGCCCAACAATTTTGTGAGGGAGATACATTCGCTAACATCAATATAGAAGCTGATTTCACCAATGTTGATGAAATTCTATGGTTTAGTGTCCTCGGTTCAGTAAGGACACCTTTACCCGGGTTTACGGATCAACAAACCATTACCGTATTTGACACAGGAGTATTTGAAGCTGTGCTCAACAGTGTTTTTGGCTGTGAATTGGCAAGAGAGCAAGTTCAGATCTCGAGGTCGGTTATCGTTCCTCCAGTATTGGCGCCTAGCTACACCATTTGTGCAATTGAAAATGTGACTGTACAGCTTCGTCCCGGTACATATGACTTCTATTCATGGAAACTTGAAGGCAATGAAGTTTCTACGGATTCTGTATTTGTGCCTACACTGCCCGGCAATTACCTATTGACCGTATCGGATCTCCTTGGTTGTGATTACACTATAAGCTTTGAAGTTGTGGAAGACTGTGCATTAAGGGTAATTTTCCCTGATGCCATCGTTCCAAGCAGGCCTGATAGGCATTTCTTGGTTTATGCCAACGACTTTGTTGATGAATTGGAAGTGTTTATTTTCAACCGATGGGGAGAGCTGATTTTCTATTGCGAGCAAAAAAACATTAATAGTGATACTTTTGTTTGTAGTTGGGATGGATCAGTAAATGGAACTTATGTCCCCATCGGTGTGTATCCAGTAGTAGTTAATTACAAGAGCAATAATCAAAACGTCACCAACAAAATCACCAAATCTATTTTAGTCATTGAGTAAACTTCAAATACAGCATGATTACCCTTATTTCCCCTGCCAAAACACTTGATTTAAGTACCTCAGAATTCCCGGTATATTCATTGCCTGACTTTCAAAAGGAAACTTTTGAGCTTGTCAGAATAATGCAGAAAAAATCCATACAGGATCTACAAAATTTAATGGGTATCAGTGAAAACCTAGCAGTCCTGAATAAGCAGCGCTTTGTGGATTTCCAAAAAAAATTTGAAATCCAAAATTCAAAACAATCACTTTTGGCTTTCAAAGGAGATGTCTACATGCAAATTGATGTCGAGAATTACTCAAAAGAAGATTTTGAATTTGCCCAGGAAAGACTCAGGATTCTTTCTGGATTGTATGGTATGTTAAAGCCTCTGGACTTGATTCAGCCTTATCGTTTGGAAATGGGGATTCGTTTGGAGAATAAAAATGGGAAAAATCTTTACGAGTTTTGGGGTACAAGGATCGCCAAAGCCATTAATGAAGTTGCTAAAGGGGAAACTTTAGTGAATCTTGCTTCCCATGAATACTTCAAAGCAGTGGATCAAAAAATATTGGAACCGAAAGTCATCACGCCTATTTTTCAGGAATACAGAAACGGTAAATATGAAATTATCGGTCTATTTGCCAAAAAAGCGCGTGGAATGATGGTCAATCACATCATTAAAAATAGAATTAATGACCCAGAATTACTCAAAACATTCAATGAGTCAAATTACGAATGGGTGGGAGAGGATGCTGATGGGATTTGGAGGTTTGTAAGATAATTTTGATTAAATACCTCAAGGTTTTTTTGAGCAGATATTATACATATAAATGTTTTTTATATTTAAAATAATGTATTTTAAATACATAAATATTTTTTTATATAATTAAAATACTGTAGTTTTGGGTCAAGGTTTCTTTTGAATCTTTATCCTATCTCGCAAATGAAAACTTTAAAAAATCACCTCATTGCAATTCTATTGCTTTTTTTGTCCCTGCAATCGGGAATTGCCTCTATAGAACCAGATTTGGATCATAAAAATCCGGGAGAAGTTTCTGCTATTTTATCTGGTACACTCAGCGACTTTGGAATAACAGGACCTGAAAAATTGTGTCTTTATCAAGGAAGTATAATAGGGGAATTTTTTGGTGGAGGTTTAGTTTCAGATGTATTTCGATGGAAAATTATCAAAACTGACGGAAGTGTTCTGATTGAAAGGGAAGGTGGATTTCAATCTTTCAGTCATACCTTTTCAGAACAAGGCGAATTTGAAATCCAACTGACCATAAGAAGAGGGGTAGAACAAGTATATTCCGGAACAAAAAAAATCATCATAAACAAAGAGGCAGATTTAGTCATACAAAATTCATATCTGTTATGTAACGATGGTACAGCCACACTGACATTATTGGATCCAAACACACCTAACCTCAGTTCTTTTCAAATAGAATGGTATGATGGAAACGGCCAACTTATTGGAACAGGTAACAGTATCCAAGTCAATAAAGAGGATAAGTATAATGTTGAATTTTTTACCCTGAATGAAATAGGAGGGCAAGTTTGTCCATTTTCAATTACTACCTACGTTTATAAACCTAAGGAGTACCAATTGACAATTAGTACAGATCAGGTCTGTGAAGGATCTCAATCTACAATTGTTTCTGCAGGAAATTCGGTTTTCGGATCTTGGTTTTTTCAAAAAGAAGGTACTGATGACAAAGTATTTCTTGGAAAAGGCAATAAATGGCAGATTGTTGGGGGTAGGGATTTGCAGGGCCCCGGCTTGTATAAGATAATTTTTGAAGTAGATAACAGTGCTTCCGAATATTGTAAAACTGAAGATTTTGTAAATTTCACTGTAAACCAGCATAGCAATTTCAATATTAGCTTTGAAAAGGGTTCAGAAAATTGTGGTTCCAACGATGGGATTTTGGAAATCGTTGCTTTGACTGACTTGGATATCTTGAGGGTAAGAAGAGATGGGATTGTTTTTGCCACGTTCCGAAACCTTACCGAAGGTGAAGTAATAAAAATCCCAGGATTGTCACCGGGATTATATGCTGCTTCAGGTGCTTTGAATGGATGTTCACGATCAAAAGGAGCTATTTTGCCACTAACCAACCCCCCATCCAACCTTGAATACACCATAAAGGAAGTGGTCGGAGAATCCTGTAATATTTCCGGAAAAATTGATGGTCAAATCCACATCAAAATGCTTGAAGCAAATTTCTCGGGGACCTACAGACTTTTGACAACAACAGGTGGAGTAGTGAAAAAAGGAGATTTAATTGATGTTGAAGAATTTTCGATTTTAGCTCCTGCAGGGAATTATTTTGTCGAAATCAGTGAAACTACAGGCTGCGTCAATCCAAAAACTGAGAGAATTGTAATCGGTAGCAAACCTCAGGTTAGCTATTCAATAACTGATAGATTGAATGTTTGCGGGTATTTTGATTTAACCCCAACTACAAATCAAAATCTGTCATTTACTTTGACTTACCCAAACAATTCTAAGGTGACAAAATCCAAAGACGATGCTTTTAGAATTGACCAATCCGGGGAATACATTTTATTGGGATTTGAAAGCGATTCTCAGGGAGGATTGTGTCCAAAAGAAACAACGCTATTTGTGACTGTTTCCAATCCTATCGATTATCAACCTGAATTGATTTCAAGTGATTGTTTTGGTAATAAGCAGTATGTTGCTAATCTCTTTGGGGCCGATCCAAGCAGGTTTAATATTACTTGGTTCAATGAAAAAAATGAAATAGTCGGAACAGAAGAGTTTTTATTCCCAACTACTTTTGGAGAATTTAAACTTGAAGTGCAGCCTAAAAACTCGGAGGCATGCCCAACACCTCCAAAATCCTTTAAAATCGATCGTGAAGTTCTAGAGGTAGAGTTATCTCTTCAATCTTCAGCACTTTGTCCGGGAGGGATTTCCGAGATTACTCTTTCAACAGATCAAGAGTCAGTTAAAACCATTTCTTGGTTGTACATAGATTTATTGGGGAAAATATCGTTTTTGGAACAATTCGAAAATGAAACCCGGATTTCTGTCAGCAGGCCGGGTAGCTATGAGGCGGTTGTATTCAATGATTTATCCTGTGAGATCGGCAGAGCACTTGTCAGCATAAAAGAAAGTGAGGATTTGGCATTCTTTGAAGTGCCTGAACAGTTGGTTGTCTGCGAAACTTATGAACTTATTCCTACTACGGATTTGGATTTGAAATTCACAGTTATCAATCCGGATGGAACCTCAAATACTTATGGGAAAGGTGAAAGTTTCTTAATATCAGAAAATGGGGAGTATTCCATAACAGGTGAAAGTGCCGACAGCAATATTGCCTTGTGTACTGTTACAAAAAAATTACAGGTAATAAAAAATATTTCAGTGGATTTTGAACCCGAAATTTTTGAACAAAACTGTGAAGGAAAACTTGTTTATTCAGCAAACTTGTTTGGCAAACCTGTTGCAGAAGTTGATTTTTTTTGGTACAATGAAGTCGGGGAGTTGGTCGGAACTGAAGAATTCATGAGCCCACAGAGTTTCGGTATTTTTGAGTTGGAAGTAAGACCAAAAGGAAGTTTTCCATGTCCTGGACCAAACAAAAAGAAGTTTGAAATAAGTAAGCCTGTACTTGAATTGGAAGGTAAACTTGTATCCTCGCCATACTGTCCGGATACAGAAAGCGTTTCTATTATATTAGAGGCCAATCTTTCCCCTTCAATCATTATCAATTGGTTTTTTACAGATTTCAATGGGAATAGAGTCTCAATAGTAAATTTTTCAAATCAGAAAGAAATCGTGGTTTCTCAAGAAGGTACATACGAGGTGGAGATGAGAAACCATCTGGGTTGTCTTTTAGGAAGTGACTTAATCCTCCTCATGAAAAGTATGGATGAAAATAGGCCTCAGGTCGAAGAAAGTTATATCATCTGTAATTCATTGGGAAATGCTGTATCTATCGATCCGGGTTCTTTCTTAAAGTATGAATGGTTTTTGAACGGAGTTTTGGTGAATGACAAACCTACATTTTCACCATCAGAGAAAGGAAGTTACAGATTGACCGTGACGAGTTTTGAAGGCTGTTTATTCACGACTTTCTTTGAAGTAAAGGAAGAATGCGTTTTTCAAGTCAGACATACCACCGGAATGAGCACAAAGGATGTTTCAAGACCATTTAAGGTGTATTCCAATTCTTTGGTTGATCAAATTGAGGTTTATATCTTCAACAATTGGGGTCAGATGGTTTTCCATTGTACCAAGCAAAATTTTGATTCTGGAATGGACTCTTGCGAATGGAATGGAGAATTTAATGGACAGTCAATTCAGCCTGGGAATTATTCCGTCAAGATCATTTATAAAAATAATTTTGAAAATATTTCTAAATCCATAATAAGCTCAGTTACAGTTGTTGATTGACCCATTCAGGATTTTGGGTATTTGATTTTGAAGGTTGGATGGTTTTTTTTGTCATACAAACAATTTTAATTTTAAAAGTGTAGTTGCACCATATTTTCCATTGATAATAAGAACGTTAGACCGATAATTTTGAGTTGTAATTTTTTGCAGAAGGATATTAATGGTATTGTTTTTGTGTTGTACATTGGGATGTTGGTTTTTGGATTTTTGGTCTTGAATCACACTATCTCGCTGATATACCACCTATGTAATGATTGTTTTATGAAAAAATGCTCCTACTTTTTAAGGCTGCGATTTATCTTGGGTCTGCTCTTTTTCTTTTCAGGAATTGAACAAATTTTTGGAAATGAGCCTGATCTTCCTGTAAATATGGCAGGCTTTTTTGTAGACCCTGTATTGTCAGGTCCCGATAATTTGTGTGTCATTTTCGGCAGTGCCATAGCTGATTTTTCAGGAGGTGGTGAACCCACCACAGATGTGTATGATTGGGTGATTACAAATCCCTCAGGAGGAGAACATTTCACAAGAAATGGAGGCGCAACTTTCCAAAATATCAGTGTTCAGTTTTCCCAACTTGGGGTTTATACAGTCTCTTTAAGGGTAAGAAGGGGTAATGATATCATTTACAGCGCATCAAAAACTCTTTCTGTAATCCAAGGCCCCCAAATTGTCCTCCAGCCTGATTATTTATTATGCGGAAGCGCACCAAGATTACTCACAGCCATCAATCCTGCCACTCCGAATATCAATCAATACACTTTTGAGTGGACAAATTCCTCTGGAGATATTATTGGAAATCAAAATGAATTGAGTGTAGAGGATGAAGGGTTTTATTTTATATCACTGTTTTTGACAAATTCATTAGGAGGTACCGATTGTCAAATAAACGGTGGGACATACGTGGGGCAGCCAAGGGATTTTCGTTTGTTGATCAATAGTCCGGAGGTCTGTATGGGCGAAACCGTTGAGCTTGCGTTAGATACTCCTATCTCGGGCCAATGGTTGATTCAGAAAATCGGAGAAACGGATTTGATTGAACTTGGGAATGCATTCTCTCTGAGTTTGGATTCAGAGGAGGATCTTTTTGGGCCGGGAAATTACAGGGCTGTTTTTAGAGCGCTTGATAGCCAATACCCTGATTGTGTATCGGAAAGAGATATCAGTTTTTCTTTAAAAAACCAAGCTGAATTTACATATTCCAATATAGTGGCTGCTTCTGGTTGCAATATGCAGGATGGAGGCTTTTTGTTTACAGCCCAATCGGACTTGGATTTTCTGAGAATCAATGAGCTTTCATTGTTGGAAGCGGATCTTTCTGCTGGAGAAACTCGGTCTTTTTCTAACCTTTACCCGGGAATTTATGTCGTAGAAACCCAATTAGATGGTTGTAACAGATCTGAAGTTATAATTATTCCGAATAATAATCCTGTTCCCGACATGATGTTTGAGGTAGTCGAAATCGGAGAGTCATGTTCAGAAACAGGAAAAATAAATGGAATTATCAGGGTAAATTTACTGAATGGACCCTATACAGGAGAATATAGAGTAGTAGAAGCATCCGGGGCTATATTTTTTTCAGGGGTAATATCCAATGTCAGTTCCTTTGATGTTTCTGTTCCGGGAAATAATTATGCTATAGAAATAATTTCTCCTTCGGGATGCAAATTTCCTGAAAACAGAATTCTGGATATTCCGGTGAAAGAATTCGTGCCATTTACTATTCCTGAACAACTTACAATTTGTGGAGATTTTGATTTTATTCCTTCTACTGATCAGAATTTAGCATTTACCTTGATCAGCCCATCGGGTCAGACAGAGACCAAAAACGCAGGTGAAGTGTTTGTTTTGAACCAATCAGGAAATTATACCTTGACAGGGACTAGCTTAGATCTAAATCCAGAATTTTGCCCCCGGACGATTCCTTTCTCTGTGGTGAATGTAGCTGTTCCTAATTTTGAACCTGTTTTGGAGAGTGAGGATTGCTTCGGTAATAAACTATACAAGGCAGAATTGTTTGGTGCAGATCTTTCCACAGTGTCGATAAGGTGGTATGATGAAAATCTAAAGATCGTTGGAAGGGGAGAAATGTGGTATCCGACAGCTTATGGTAATTTTTCTTTGGATGTACAGCCTAGGGCTTCAAGTCTTTGTGGTTTCAATCCAAAACCTTTTGAAGTGAGACCCCCGGTTTTTGAAGTTGATATGACATTGACTGCGGGATTGATCTGTGGCGAAGGACAATTGGCCACCGTTTTATTAGAATCAGATTTTGAAGAAGTCGATAGGATAGAGTGGATATTCATTGCAGCTGATGGGACGCAAGCTATTTTGACACAGTTTGCAGACGAAAGAGAAATAGAAGTTGCTGAAGAAGGAACATATGAGGCTGTGGTTTACAATCGTATTGGCTGTGAGATAGGACGAGATTTGATCCTCGTGTTGAAAAGTTATGATGAAACAAGACCTGACATAAAACCTTTTTATTCGATTTGCACGGAGTCCAACTATGGTGAGATTGTAAACCCCGGGATTTTTGACTCGTATGAGTGGTTTCTCGATGGTGAGTTTGTTTCGGATGAGCCAAAATTGAATCTCAGAAACGAAGGCAATTATACCTTATTCGTAACCAATGCAGATGGTTGTGTTTTTGAGTCCTCTTTTTCTACTTTCGAAGATTGTACTTTCGAGGCCATCCTTACCACAGGGATGAACCTGAATGATGTCAATAAGCATTTTGAAGTGTATGTAAATGATGCAGTTGAGAAAGCACAAATATGGATTCACAACCGAAATGGAGAACTGATCCATTTCTGTGAAAATAACGAAATACAATCAAGAGTGGCTTTTTGTCAGTGGGATGGTTTGGTAAGAGGTAAAGAAATACCAGTAGGTTCATATACAGTAACCTTGAGAATCATCAGCACGAGGTTTGGATTAGCACAGAAAATCACACAAAATCTTGTTGTGTTTGATTGATAATTTCAGATTTTTTCTAGTATCAAATCCTTGGATCCATAATTTTTTATGAAAGGGCATCGCTATACCTGAAATTTTTTATATTTTCCGTCTTTATTAAAATCAACCCAATTTAAAAGTCAATTCCAACCTTTTAAACCCAATTAATATGAACGAAAATATCAACAAGACAGCATTATTCAATGCAAGTTGCTTTGCACTCATTACGACTGCATTTACTTTCGCAATCCGAGCGGGTATTTTGCCTCAGCTCGGAGATCAGTTTGGCCTGACTGCCGAACAGCTCGGATTTATTAACTCCATGTGGTTTCTTGGATTTCCGATTTCCATGATCTTAGGGGGGCTATTTTACCATACTATTGGTCCCAAAATCATCATGCAAATTGCATTTATCACACATACCTTGGGTATTGTGTTGACGATTTATGCAGGAGGCTATACAGGGCTTTTGATTTCTACGCTTTTTATTGGTTTTGGTAATGGCTGTACCGAAGCTGCCTGTAACCCGATGATTGCGGATATGTATTCCGGGGTCAAAATGAACAAAATGCTCAACAGATTCCATATGTGGTTTCCCGGCGGTATAGTTTTGGGAAGTTTGATATCCAAATTCATGACAGATTTTGGAATGGGATGGCAAATGCAAATGTGGGTATTGATGATTCCTACTTTGATCTATGCATTCCTGTTTTTTGGAAAAGCATTTCCAAAGCCAACAGTGGAGGGAGTTACTTCCATCTCGAGTAACATCAAAGCAATGTTTTCTCCTGTATTCATTTTCTTATTTTTCTGTATGGCACTTACAGCCATTTCGGAGTTTGGACCTCAGCAGTGGGTAAACGTTGTCATGAGCGCAAGTGGCGCAAGTGGAATGCTAATACTCGCTTTGACTACCGGAATTATGGCTGTCGGCAGGTTCTTTGCAGGACCGGTTGTGAAATCTCTAGGTCAGACAGGTGTCCTACTTGGCGGTGCTATTTTTGCTACTTTAGGTATCTATATGTTTAGCACCGTCACAGGTTCTATGTCCTATTTTGCAGCGGTAATTTTCGCCATAGGCGTTTGTTATTTCTGGCCTGTCATGGTAGGTGCTGTTGCCCAAAGAGTACCTCTCAGTGGTGCATTGGGGATGTCAATTATCGGTGGTGTGGGTATGTTCTCCACTGCCATCTTCCAACCTATCATCGGTAGATGGATAGATGACTCAAGGGCTGATCAAACCGCTTTGGGCTTGGCAGGTGATGCACTTGAATTGGCTGCAGGCCAGGCAACTTTGCTCAAAATGGTAACATTCCCGGCAATCCTGGTAGTTTTGTTTGCGATTTTCTTTATTTGGCAGAAAAACTCAAAAGTCGCTGCAGGTGCTGCAGCACACTAAATACCTTAAAGCAGTCCGAAAGGGCTGCTTTTTTTTGTCTTTTGTTTTGTAAATTCCATCATGAAAAAGATGGTATTTATTTTCCTCTTTTTGGGTTATCTGGTTCCCGGTTTTGCTCAGGTAAGTGGCCCAATCAAAATATCAGAAAACAAAAGGTTCTTTGCCCAATCTGACGGCTCTCCTTTTTTTTGGATGGCGGATACTGCCTGGGAATTGTTTCATAGAACTGATAGGGCAGAAGCTGAATTCTATCTTGATACAAGGGTATCTCAGGGATTCAATATTGTTCAGGCCGTGGCCTTGGCAGAATTGGATGGGTTAAATTCACCAAATTCCTATGGGGAAATCCCTTTTAGCTCGATTACACCTTTGGTCTTCAATGAAAAATACTGGGAGCATGTGGATTATATCATTGATTTAGCTGCGCAAAAGGGAATCCATATAGCCCTTCTACCTACTTGGGGTGACAAGCTGTATAAAGACAGTTGGGGAATGGGCCCGGAAATATTCAATGAAGAGAATGCCTACACTTATGGAAAATGGATCGGAGCAAGGTATGCAGGAAAGAAAAACCTGATTTGGGTTTTGGGAGGTGACCGCAATCCTCGAAAAGACGCTGATGATGTGTCAGTCTGGAATCAGATGGCAAAAGGAATCCAAGCTTCAGCCAATACGGATAATCCGATTTTGATGACTTTTCATTCACAGCCACACCGTCCGGCAGGTTCTTCGACATGGTTCCATCAAGAAGATTGGCTGGATTTCAACATGCACCAAACGGGACATTGCCCCAATCAACCCACCTACCGAATCATCAGTCACGATTATGGACTGAATCCTACCAAACCGACTCTTGACGGCGAACCGCTCTACGAAGAACATCCCAACTGCTTCAATGCCAAAGAGCTTGGCTACAGCAACCCGGATGATATCCGAAGAATCATGTATTGGAATGTTTTTGCAGGCGGTGCCGGACAGACTTATGGATGCCATGCTGTATGGCAGATGTTTACTTTGGACCGACAGCCTGTCAATGCACCCTTAAGACCCTGGAAAGTTTCTCTGGATCTCCCAATGGCCAATCAGGTCAAGCATCTCAAAAACCTGATACTCTCCAAGGCCTATTTTAACCGAATTCCTGATGATGACATGGTGGTGAGCAAACAGGAGGATGATGAACATTTTGTCATTGCCACAAGGGATACAGAAGGATCTAATGCGATGATATATTTCCCTACCGGAAAAAGCGTGGAAGTAGATTTCTCCAAAATGAAAAATAAAACTCTGAAAGCCAATTGGTACGACCCGAGAACAGGTGTTAGTTTCCCTTTTTCAGGAACCGAATTGACAAAAGGAAAAAATTCAGTAAAAGCTCCTTCCAGTGGAAAAGGGCAGGATTGGGTCTTGGTGGTGGAGTGAGTAAAACCTAAATAAAAAAACTAATAAATTGTCAAATTCCTTTCAATTTATTAGAATTCCTCGAGGTATGGAAAATTCTGGATATAGTTATTTGGTCTTTTGAAAATCTATAAATGATCTTAAAGCTCCAGACTATTAAAAATCTATATTCAGTTTTTTTATGGGATAATAATTGTTCTAATGTTCCCATTTCAGGAGAAGATTCAAGAAGCGTTATTTTTCCTAAAATTTTATTTTATACTATTTCAGCATAAGAAAGGCCTTGTTCTTTTCGGATATAATTAATGGCTCTTTCTAATTGACCAAATGCTTTATTTGTTCAGATTATTTTAGCAATTCCCGTGATTTATTGATTACCTCTTCATGACTTAATACTTTACCCTTTTCCTCCTCCAATTCGGATTCATCGATGTCCGCAAGTAAAGAAAGTTGGTCATAAACGTCTTCTAGTGTTGATTCAGGCGTCAATCGCTCGGCTATTTGAATCAGATATTTTTTTAAAACAGGATATTTCATACCTAAATTTATCACAAAAAGATGAAATTAACATTAACAAGAAATGATAATAAGAAAGATCATAACAACCCAGTCCCATCTTCCAAGCTCACTTCATAAAACTTTGGAGTCACATTAAATTGGGCTTCAAAAGCAGGTTGGATATTTTCTTTGAGGGTTTTGACTTTTGCTTTTTCGACAATATTGATGGTGCAGCCACCAAATCCGCCTCCCATCATGCGGCTGCCCAATACATAATCAAGTTCCTTGGTGAAATCAACCAGAAAATCAAGTTCCTCACATGACACTTCATACAGCTTAGAAAGACCTTCGTGGGAGCCATACATTTTTTTTCCAAAACCATTCAGGTCATTTTGGTCTAATAATTCAGAACCCGCCACAACCCTGTCGTTTTCTTCAATGATGTATTTACACCTGTCGTAAACTGTTGGGCTGATGTAAGCTTGGACAGTATCCAAGAGTGCCAAATCCATGTCCCGTAAAGATTTTATTTCCGGATTATTTTTTTTGGCCGCTAGGACACCTTCCTGACATTCCTGTCTTCTTTTGTTATAGGCAGAATCTGCCAAGGAATGCTTCACACGTGTATCAATCAGCAAAATGCTGTGATCAGGCAAGTTCAGAGGAAAATATTGGGAATCCATTGACCTGCAATCCAAGCGGATGACATGGCCTTTTTTGCCCATCACTGAGGCAAACTGGTCCATAATGCCGCATTGAACACCTGCAAAAACATGTTCTGCCTTTTGTGCATAATGGATCAATGAGCGGTTTGGAATATGAAAGCCAAACAAAGTATTCAAAGCAAATCCGACAGCGGCTTCCAATGCTGCAGAAGAAGAAAGTCCTGCACCCACTGGAATATCCCCGCCAAAAACCATATCATAACCCTGAACAGCATATCCGGCTTGTTGCAATTGGGCAGTGACTCCCATGATGTAAGTCGCCCAATGACCCTTCTTTGGACCAAAAGAATCAAGATTAAAGGCGAATTCCTCCTCAAAATCGACTGAATAAACCTTCGCTTGTCGGGTACGGTTGGCAGCGATGGCGACAATCATTTTTTTATCTATGGCTGCCGGCATCACAAAACCCTCATTGTAATCTGTATGCTCGCCGATCAGGTTGATCCTTCCTGGAGAATAAACGGTCAAAGGTTCTTTTTGGAACAAATCCTTGAAGGTGGACTCGATTAGTTTCTTCATTTTTAAAATATTCACTCTGCCGTAAATACAAACTGTGTTCTCGATTGGAATATTTCTTCCGGCATCAGGAGTATGGATGGAAACTCGGGATGGTTGCAGGAGTCCGGGAAATGTTGCGTCTCCAGACAGATCGCTGTTCTTTTGCCATAAGTAAGGCCATTTTTCCCTTTGAAATCATTTCCAAGATAATTACCGGTATACACTTGAAGTCCGAGTTCGGTGGTGGAAAGGGTCAATTTTCTCCCTGATTCTGGGTCATAAAGTACGGCGCAATCCTCAGGTTGGTTGAGGACAAAGCAATGGTCGATTCCTCCGGCAATTTCTATTTGGGGGTGTTCCCGGTGAATAGGTTCGCTGATTGGTTTTAGGTTTCTAAAGTCAAAAGGGGTCCCTCCGACGTTTGCGATTTCGCCTGTGGGCAAGCTGTTTTGGTTCATTGGAAGATATTTCTCAGCGTCTACAAAGAATCCGTGACCCTCGATTGTTTTGGAGAAATCACCCGATAAATTAAAATAGGTGTGATTGGTGGGATTGAGGATGGTTTTTTCATCAGAACTTGCTTTATAGCTGATTTCCATCCGCCCTGTTTCATCCAAAGTATAAGTCACCCATACATCAATGGTACCAGGATAATTTTCCTCACCATCTTGGCTTTGGTAATAAAAAGTGACTCCCACCGAATTATGGGTTTCAAATGGTTCTGATTTCCAGACTTTCTTATCCCACCCTTCCATTCCGCCATGGAGGTGAATGTCGTTTAAGTTGGACGGAAGTTCATATATTTTTCCATCTAGATGAAAGCGGTTGTCTGTAATGCGGCCTGCAACCCTTCCAACAGTCGACCCGATATAGCAATAATGATCTTGATAATCTTTTTGAAGGTAGCCTTCCAAAGTATCAAACCCCAACACCACGTCCTCCATTTTCCCATTTCTATCAGGAACCAAAAGATGCGTCCAAGTCGCGCCATAGTTCATTACGGAAACCTCAATTTGATCGGGAATGCTGAGCGTAAATAGATGGATTTCATCTCCTTTGGGAGTAAATCCAAATGTTTTGGAGGTTAAGACAGGTTGCATAGGCTGGTTTGGGTATAAAAAAAGCCTTTTGAGGCTTTAAGTTTTTTTCTTAGATGAATTGCGGGGAACTAAGGTGGTCAACAACACAAATGACTGCGGATCGTCAGGTACGATTTCTTCCAACTGGTCAAGTAAATGATTGGCAGCGAGTTGCCCCATTTCATATCCGGGCTGCGAAACCGTCGTGAGTGAAGGTTCTACCACTGCCGAGGTAGGGTTATTTGTAAACCCGGCAAGTGCGATTTGCTCAGGAATTTTGATGCCCTTTTCTTTTAACACTATCATGACATCGACTGCCACAGGATCAATCATTGCAAATATTGCATCCGGTAGATCTCCGCTTTCCATCATTTCCAAGGTTACTTTGCGGTTCATCTCAGGGGTCAGGTCAGTAAAATAAACCATGCTTTCTTTTTCCGAAATACCGTATTCCGCCAAGGCTTCAAGGTAACCTTCTTTTCTCTTTTTGCTGATATATAAGTCCTCGGGTCCCGAGAAATAAGCTATTTTTCTACATCCTTGATCCAAAAGATGCTTTACTACCAAGTAGGCGCCATGTGCATCGTCCACCGTGATTTTGGAAACAGGAATTTCTTCGGTCACCCTGTCAAACATGATGAAAGGAATTCCTCGGTCATAAATGTCCTGCAGGTGTTCGTACGTTTTGGTTTCGCGGCTAAGGGAAATCAATAGACCGTCAACCTGCGAAGACACCAAAGTCCGGATGTTGGCCTTTTCCTGTTCGAAGGATTCGTTGGACTGGCATATCATAATATTATAGCCACGCTTATAAGCGGTATCCTGTATACCGCTGATATTGCTTGAGAAAAAATGGGAAGTCAATTCAGGAACTATAACACCCAAAACCTTGCTTCGGCTGATCCTGAGACTTTGTGCCAAAAGGTTATACTGGTAATTCATACTTTTGGCCATCTCCACAATACGTTTTTTGGTATCGGGATGGAGCTCTGGCGAGTCTTTCATCGCCCGGGAAACAGTAGAGACCGACACGCCAAGTTTTTTGGCGATCTCTTTCATTGTAACCTGATGGCCTTTTTTCATGATTTGGTGGTGGTTTTTAGGATTCTTATTCTTGGAATACAGTGAATAAAACTGTCTGGCCTACTGCCTTAAGCGTTCTTTTATCGATTATTTCCATATTGTCCATATGGGTATGATGGTAATGTCCAAATCCTGCCCTAGGGGAAAATTCAATAATATCTATCATTGGAATCCCCGCATCTCTATTGACAAAAACATGGTCATCGATGATTTCGGGAGCATTTTCCATGATAAAGAAGTCTGAATATCCCAATTCTGAGGCAAAATTCCATACTTTATTGACAATGTTTTTGGCATAGCGCATGGAGTTTCCCTCTTTATAGAACCTTGCCCCCTTGGCACCGACAAGGTCTACCAGTATGCCGTAGTAGGCTGAATAGCCTGCCTGATGAGGATTTTTAGACCAATGCTGAGAACCGAGACACCACCAAATCTGGGAATTGTTTGGCCTGTTTGTATGCTCAGGCTCTCCGTCATCTTCCCCATCAAAAAGTATAAAATCTATCCCTATTTGAGGTTTTTGCTCCGAAATGCTGATAATCCTAGCTATCTCCAATAGTACACCTACACCCGACCCCCCATCATTGGCACCATCTATTGGTTCGTCAATTCTTTCGGTGTCCTTGTCGGCGATTCTTCTTGTATCCCAATGGGCAGCCAATAAAACCCGTTTCTTTGCTGAGGGATTATATGAAGCGATGACATTGGTCAAATTCCACAATTGGTTATCGTAAGTTTTGGCCTGAAAATCTTGTGTCTGAACGTCCAACCCAAAGCTTTCGAATTTTTGGACAAACCACTCTTTTGTTTTTTTATGCGGTTCCGTATTGGGAACTCTTGGGCCAAAATCCACTTGTTTTTGAATGTAGGCATAAGCAGAGTCGGCCACAAAATCAGGTACAGGTTTGTATACAATAGGCACTTGAACAGTGTCTGTTGTTTTGTCTCCGCTACAAGACCAAAGTAAGATGAATGCAAGAATGTATATTCCCCAACTACTCCTCATATGCCCAATCGATTTTGTCTTTCATGTCTTTAACCACTATTCCCAAATCTTTCAATCCATTCCGGATCTCATCCACTTTATCATAGTTGCGGGCTGTTTTTGATTCGGAGTAAAGCTTCAATAGAACATCCAAAAACCCTTCTTGGTTATTGGCTACCTCTTCTTTTAGACCCAATATTTTTTCAACAAAAATTACATAGGTCTGGATCATTTGGTCAAAAATATCCTTACCAAATACAGCTACATGCAACTGACCGGTATAGATAGAATTGATTTTTTTCAGCAAATTGAAAATATGACCAATGGCCTGAGCTGTATTGAAGTCATCATCCATCGCACGGTAAGCGTTGCTGATGCTGCTTAGGACCTGCTTGATCTGATCTGTATCCAATGCCATGGTATCCGCGGCTACAAATTCGAGTTTCTTCGCAATCCGTAAACCATTGATGATTTTTTTATATCCTTTTTGGGCGGCTTTCAGGGCATCATTGGAGAAATCCAAGGTGGACCGATAATGTGCCGTCAGTATGAAATAACGAATGGTCATCGGGCTGTAGGCCTGCTCCAAAAGTTTGTGGTCTCCTTTGAAAAGCTCCTGAAGGGTAATGAAATTACCCAATGATTTGCCCATCTTCTGCCCGTTGATGGTGATCATATTGTTATGCATCCAATACTTGGCCGGATCCTGATGATTACAGGCATTGCCTTGCGCTATTTCACATTCATGGTGCGGAAACATCAAATCCATCCCGCCTCCGTGGATGTCAAACAGCTTTCCAAGGTACTTCGAACTCATGGCCGTACACTCGAGGTGCCAACCCGGGAAGCCCATGCCCCAAGGAGATTCCCATTTCATCAGATGCTCGGGAGAAGCATTTTTCCACAAAGCAAAATCAACAGAATTTCTTTTCTCACCCTGTCCGTCAAGGTCACGGCTTCCGCTGATCAGCTCATCCAAAACCCGACCTGAAAGCTTTCCATATTCGTACGTTTCATTGTATTTCAATACATCAAAATATACCGAACCATTGACCACATACGCCAAACCTTCTTTCAAAATGTTCTCGACCAAAGTGATCTGCTCAGGAATATGCCCGGTCGCCCGAGGTTCAATGCTCGGTTTCCATGTATTGAGCGCCTCCATATCCCTGTGGTAAGTGTCAGTATATTGCTGTGCCACTTCCATCGGTTCCAATTGCTCCAATTTGGCTTTTTTGGCAATCTTGTCCTCGCCCTCATCTGCATCACCCTGCAAATGTCCTACATCTGTGATGTTGCGGACATAGCGTACACGATAGCCAAGATGTGTAAGGTATCTATTGACAGTATCAAAGGTGATTGCCGGTCTCGCATGGCCAAGGTGCGCATCTCCGTATACGGTAGGACCGCATACATACATACCAACAAAAGGCGGGTTGATCGGTTCAAAATCTTCTTTCTTGCGGGAAAGAGTGTTGTAGATTTTTAGATTATGAGTCATATTATAAGGGTACGGAATACCAAAGAATAAAGGTATTTAAAATGAAGACGCAAAATAGAAAATAGAAATCGGGAATGAAAAGAAATGGGTTGAGATGAAGGATTTAATAGAACTCTGATTCTATGTCAGTAATCCAAAATTCTACTTCAAACGGGTCGGAAGACGGAAGTACCGGATATTTTAGTCTCTTGTCATGAAATTGATTAAATCATCATTTTTACTAGTGTCTCGGGAAATGAAAATAATGGTTTTTTGAGGAATGGATATTCTCTCAAATTATTTATCGGGTTTTGTTGGTTTTACTTTGAGTTTCTAAATTTTTCGAGGTTGTAAAAAGAAAAGACCGTCTGAAATATTTTCAAACGGTCTCCTCTCTCGCTTCTAATCTCTCGCTTCTTAATGCTTGAAATGCCTCACACCCGTCATCACCATACTCATTCCATGTGCATCGCAAAAGGCGATACTGTCTTGGTCCTTGATGGATCCGCCAGGTTGGACGACAGCTGTGATGCCTGCTTCATGTGCGATTTCCACACAATCAGGGAAAGGGAAAAATGCATCTGAAGCCATGACGGCACCTTTCAGCTCAAAGCCAAAAGATTTTGCCTTCTCGATCGCTTGTCTCAGTGCGTCCACCCTTGATGTCTGTCCAACTCCCGAAGCAAACAATTGGTTGCTGTTGCTCAGGATGATGGTGTTGGATTTGGTATGCTTGCAGACTTTGGCAGCAAATACCAATGCGTCCTGTTCTTCGTCAGTTGGCGTGATTTTGGTCATCACTTTGAAGTCGGCTTTGGTTTCGGTCTTAAGATCTTTGTCCTGTTCGATGATGCCATTGAGCAAAGTTTTGATTTGCTTGGTGCCCTCGATCTGTATTTTTTGCCTGAGAAGGATTCTGTTTTTCTTCCCTTTGAGCAATGTCAAAGCCTCTTCGTCAAAAGATGGGGCGATCAAGACTTCAAAGAAAAGACTGTGCATTTCCTCGGCTGCCGCGAGGTCTACATTTTGGTTGGTGATCAAAACACCCCCAAAGGCGGAAGTGGTATCCGCTTCAAATGCTTTTTTGTAAGCTTCCTGAACAGTTTTGGCAGTAGCCACCCCGCAGGCATTGGTATGTTTTAGGATTGCAAATGCCGTTTCTCCTTCAAATTCCGCAATCAAAGCCACTGCAGCATCTACGTCCACCAAGTTGTTGTAGGAAAGTTCTTTTCCATTCAATTGGTCAAACAATGCCTCCATATCTCCATAAAAATGGGCTCCTTGATGCGGGTTTTCTCCGTAGCGCAAAGCCTTGGCTTTTGTTTCGGAGATTTTGAGGGCAGGGATACTTTCAGATTGGTTGAAAAAGTTGAAAATATGGGTGTCATAATTGGAGGAAACCTGAAAAGCCTGCGCCGCAAAATAGCGACGGTCATCCAAAGTCGTTGCGCCATCTTGTTTCGACAGCCTTTCTTCCAATTCGCCATATTGTGCTTTGGAAGCAATGATGACTACATCCTTGAAGTTTTTGGCTGCTGCACGGATGAGGGAAATGCCTCCGATGTCTATTTTTTCGATGATATCAGTTTCGGATGCTCCTGAGGCGACCGTTTCTTCAAATGGATACAAGTCAACAATCACCAGGTCAATGGCAGGAATATCAAACTCAGCAGCTTGGGAAATATCCCCGGAATGGTCTCTTCGGTGGAGGATTCCTCCAAATATTTTTGGGTGAAGTGTTTTTACCCTGCCTCCAAAGATGGAAGGATAACCCGTCAGTTCCTCCACGGGGATGACTTCAGCACCTTGTTGTTCGATAAAAGCCTGGGTGCCGCCGGTGGAGTATATGGTTACTCCTTGTGCTTTCAGTTGGGCAATGATAGGTTCAAGATTGTCTTTGTAATAGACCGAAATGAGGGCGGATTGTATTTTTTTGGTAGCCATGTTTAATTGAATCCCACAAAGGCACTAAGTCACAAAGAAAATAGTGTGCAGAGAGGATGAGTTATATGGAGAATTTTTTGAAGTCGCAAAGGTAGGAAAACCAAGGGATTATAGCAGGCTTTCAATCACATTTGGGAAGTATTTGTGCTCGAGTTGGTGGACTTTGTGAGCGATATCGTCGGGGCTATCTGTAGGACTTACCGATACAGCGGCTTGAAAGATGATTTTTCCTTCGTCATAATGTTCATTGACCAAGTGTATCGTGATTCCTGTTTCAGCATCCCCTGCATCTTTCACAGCTTGGTGGACATGGGCACCATACATTCCTTTTCCTCCGTAGTTTGGCAATAGGGCAGGGTGGATGTTAACGATTTGATTTGGGAAAGTTTGAATGAGATTGTCGGGAATTTTGAGAAGGAAGCCCGCCAATACTACCAAATCGACTCCTAAGGTCTGGAGTTGGTCTGTTAGTATTCCGGATTCAAGTTCTGATTTTGAAAAACTGTGTGTAGGAACTTGGAATTTCTTAGCCCTTTCCAATACAAATGCATCTTTTTTGTTAGAAGCCACAAGGACCACTTGGCCTTTTGAGGAGCTTTGGAAATACTCCATGATCTTTTCGGCATTGGTACCGCTACCGGAAGCTAGGATGGCTATTTTTTTCAAGATTGCTTGGTTTTTTTTGAAGCTGTAAAAATATAGGATTGAAATAGAAAACTTGACCTTATCATTTGAAATTTACAAGGTCCTTATAGATTTAGCCCTGAGCAGGGTGCTCTTTTTCAAGATTATGGTGGAAAAGAGTATTTGGGAAGGAATCAACCATCCCAAATCTCTAAATTTAAATCAATACAAAAACCCAAATAGCCACAAGGGGATTTTTTTACCAAAGCCGATTTCAATTTCGTCTAATGCAAGGTGGCTGTTTTCCAGGTCCTTGATTTGCTCAAAGCCTTTGTTTTTACCACCTACTTCGAAAATGTATTTTCCTTCAACCAAGAAATCCCCGTCCTTACTCAGGCTGATATCGCTCCCCGAGTTAGAGATTTGGTTGATAAAAAACGTTTCCCTGACTGCCCCAACATTGACTTCTGCCTGTAACGCATAAGTGAAATTTGGATTCTCAAAATAGATCTTATCAGGTTTTTGCAGACTCCCCATACTCTTGCCTGTCATATTGATCATCCTGATGATTTTGGCATCTTGGAGATGGTGTAGAAATAGATAAACCGTATTTCTTCCCAAGCCCAATTTCTCAGCAATTTTAGAAATATTGGGTTCGAAAGGTGCAGATGCTGCAATTACCCCCAATAGCCTTTTAATCTTTGCTACATTGCCGGCACTGTAATCTTGTGCAAAAGAAAGATCAGTTTCCAACACGGTATTGAGAATCTGGATAATGCGTGATGGGAAGCTTTCTGGCGATAAATTAGCCGCAAACGGGAAATAGCCATTTTTCAAGTAGGTCTTGAAATAAGGCAAAGGATGGATTTTTTTTGAAATCTCAGCCGCAATCTCTTGGTGATTAATCAAAACATCTTCCAGACTAATCTTCTCAAACCCAAATTTTTGGGTAAAATTTAGGTATTCCCTAAATGACATCCCTTCAAGATCTTGAACTGCTAATCTCCTGCTCAGGTCCGATTCACCACGGTACAGATCTAATGCTGACGAACTGGTGAAGAAAACCTGAAGACTCGGAAACCCATCGTAAATTAACTTCAATTCCCTAGACCAATTTGGGTATTTGTGTACTTCATCTATCAGCAATAGCTTTCCCTCATTCGCATACCAAATACCCGCCAAGTTAAATAAACTGTTGGTATAGAAATAGGGATGATCAGCAGTAACATACAATGCCTTAGGTTTTTCGGGATACTGGTATGCCATGTATTGCAGCAGGATTGTTGTTTTTCCAACGCCTCTCAATCCCTTCAGACCTAACAATCTTTCATTGACCATAAGATCCTTCAATAGATACCTTGACCAATTATCAGATATTTGGTTAAGGATATTTGCTTGAAAATTGAGTAACTCTTCCATTATTGTTTCAGGTTCAAAACAAAATTAATGAATAAATGTATTGAATTCAAAACAAATTAATAAAATTAATGTTTTGAATACAATACAATTTTATACCACAATTGTTTTGAAATCAAAACAATATTCAATGTCTCGTCTCTCGTCTCTCGCTTCTGATATCTCATTCCGATAGCGGAACTCAAGTCTCATTCCGATAGCTATCGGAACTCACATCTCACATCTCTTTCACAAAAAAGCCATACTCAAAATCCCTGTGAACATCAGCATTTTGGAAAGAATACTCAGTTGGGTGAAATGAGCTTTGCGGTCAGCCATGTATATTTTGTACATAAAAATGAAAAAGAGGATGCTCAAGCCCCCAAAGTAAAAATAAAGCTGGGTATTATTGATCTTGAAAGTAACTATCAAAATAGCGCTGATAAAACAAAAGGCGATCGTAAAAATGATCCTTTTGGTATTGCGGAAGCCAAAAACAATCGGAAGCGTGCGGCAACCGTGTTTTCTATCGCCTTGCCGGTCTTCGATGTCTTTGATGATTTCTCGGATCAGGTTGATAAAAAATGCGAAAATGGCGTAAGTGAGTACCAATAATTCTGATTTTTGATAATAATAACCGATAATCCAAATAGCTGTTCCTGTCAGTAAGGCTACGGTGAAATTCCCTATAAAAGGCAGCCGTTTCAGGGAATTGCTGTAAAGCCAAAGTAAAAAAGAGGCAATAAAGTTGATCACTGCAATCCTTGGACTGACAATCAGCCCAATCCCAACCCCACTGATGTTAAGGATAGTATGGAGAAAAATAGCGACTCGCCTTTTCATCCCTTTGCCGATAATGACTTCATCAGGTTTGTTGACATAGTCTATTTTGACATCATAATAGTCATTGATCATGTAGCCGGCGGCCGTCAGGATGACTGTTG
The DNA here is from genome assembly GCF_022538055.1 of Cognataquiflexum nitidum. Classification (GTDB taxonomy): domain Bacteria; phylum Bacteroidota; class Bacteroidia; order Cytophagales; family Cyclobacteriaceae; genus Cognataquiflexum; species Cognataquiflexum nitidum. The sequence continues at coordinate 80,583 of NZ_JAKZAM010000015.1, forward strand.
AAATAATGATCAGATAAAGGTTGATGTCTTGTAGGACAGGAAGTCCCTTTCGGGTGGTCTCCACCAAAAAATACGCCGTCATCAGCTGTGCAAAAGCCACAATCACCAGATTGAGTGGTCTGCTGATTTTGAGAAGACTCCAAAAAGAAAGTCTTTTGGCTTTGGTTGTGGCGCTCATAGTTCAAAATTAAGAGAAAAAGATCAGGAACTTGGATATGATCCCGTCCTCTTTCAACTTTATTTTAAAGCATTAGGTTTTGAATGTCAGGGTTATTTTTTATCCAAATTTGGTAGTCCTGTTTTTTGGAGAAGACCTTCCTCTTTCATCAGTTTTTCAATGTCTGCTATTTTTCTTGGTACAAATTCACTTAGGTTTTCATTACCATCCTCGGTGATTAGGATATTGTCTTCAATCCGGATGCCTATTTTCCACCACTTGGGATCTACCGGACTGCCTTCAGGAATGTATATTCCCGGTTCTACAGTCAAGATCATTCCGGCTTCCAAAGTGCCATAAGCACCCCTGTCATGTACATCCAAACCAAGATGATGACCTACGCCGTGGGGGAAATACCGGTGACGTTCACCTGCTTTGACCAATCCCAACTTCATAAGTCCTTCGTCAATAACTTCGCGGGCGGCAGCATCGACGTCCCTGAAATCAGCACCTACGGTACAAGCTTTGGTGCCTGCTTCCAAGGCTTTCAGGACAATTTCATAAATGGCTTTTTCTTCAGAAGAAAAAACACCCTTTACCGGCGCTGTTCGTGTAATGTCACCGGAATAGCCCCTGTATTCTGCACCCACATCCATCAGGACAAGGCCCTCTTGCAGATTCACTACACCATTATCCACATAGTGAAGGATTGTGGAGTTGTTGCCCGAACCGACAATCGAACCATATCCGACGTATTCTGCCCCCATGGCCTTATGGACAAATTCATGTGCGCCCTGGATTGCCCTTTCAGTAGTGCCGGGTTGAATGGATCGGAAAGCTTCCATATGTCCGTAACCTGAGATCGCTACTGCTTTCTTGATAATTTCAATCTCTTCTTCAGTTTTGATTACCCTCATCCTTTCCAGGATATTGTTAAGTGCCATGTCAGCAGGTTTCAAAGGTGTGGAATGGGCTGATTTCAAAGCCGCAATCATTGCCTTTAGAGGATTGTTGTAGCTATTTCTTTCAATTTCTCCAAGGTCAAAGGAAAGCACGCTTTTCAAAAGCTTAGGGTCTATGGCTGGGGATTTTAGAAAATCAGAATAAAAAAATACATGCTCAAATCCTAGCTTTTCCCTGACACCTTCCACACCGAGTCTTTCGCCATCCCATTGTTCTTTGGCAGGATCTTTGGGTTGAACATAAATGATTTCACTGACTGATTTGCCATCTATAGCCATTGGTGTTTTGAAGACGATCAAGGCAGAATTTGGCTCCCTAAAACCGGTGAAATAATAAAAATCTGAATTTGGTCTATAGGTGAAATCAGTGTCGTTGGACCTGTTTTTGACCGGATTGTTGAAAAAAACTGCTGCTGAGTTATCCGGCAAAAGATTTCTTAAAGCCTCCCTGCGGCCTTTATGGAATTCAGGACTCAAACCGTCATCGAAAAAGGATTGGGCAAGAAGGTTGTTTTCAGATAAAATGAAAGTAATAAAAGCAAAAAGGAAAATGCCGGTGAATTTGAATTTCATTTTGAATTATAGTTTGATTAAGTGGGAAATATAGTGCCCCTTTTACAAAAATAAGGTAAACCGACCATGAAAAATTGAATTCCCTTCTGGACAATTACCCACCGATTGACAAATGGGTAAAATGCTGCCAAAATTGAAATCCCTATATTTGCCAAAATTTAAACACCTATTAAGAATGAAAAAATTGATGATCGTTTTCATGTTTGTGCTTTTTAACTTCATGGCTTTTGCCCAAAACCAAAAGAACGAACCTACTTCAAAACCCAAGATTGTGGTAGGAATTGTAGTTGATCAGATGCGGCAGGAATATTTTTATAAGTTTCAGGACAGGTATACCGAAGGAGGATTCAAGAGGTTAATGAAAGACGGCTTCATGATGAAGAATGCCCATTACAACTATATCCCAACCTATACTGGTCCCGGTCATGCTTCTGTCTACACCGGAACGACACCGGCTACCCATGGCATTATCGCCAATGATTGGTATGTGCGAAGCCTTGGCAGGACGATGTATTGTGCGGAAGACAGCACGGTCACTGCGGTAGGAGGGGATGCTGATAACGGGAAAATCTCTCCGCGAAATATGTATTCGACCACTATCTCTGATGAAATTAGATTTGCATCAAACAAAAGGTCCAAAGTCGTGGCTATTGCCCTCAAAGATAGAGGAGCTTCACTTCCGGCAGGGCATTTGGGAGATGCCTATTGGTTTGACAACATCACAGGCAATTTCATGACCTCAACCTATTATTATGACTCTTTGCCCACTTGGGTACAAAAGTTCAATGAAAAGAAATTAGCAGAGAAATACAGTTCTCAAAAATGGGTGCCGCTTTTTCCGATAGATACTTACAAGCAAAGCATTGAGGATGACAACTCATTTGAGGGGCCATTTATCGGACAGGAAAAGACAGTTTTCCCCTATGACCTGCCAAGTCTGATGGAAAACAATCGAGGGCTTGGCATAATTGCCGGGACGCCTTTTGGGAATACCCTCACCTTGGACATGGCTTATGCAGCTATTGAAGGAGAGAAGTTGGGCAAAAGAGGAGAGACCGATTTGTTGGCGGTAAGCTTCTCTTCACCCGATTATATCGGACACCGGTTTGGGCCGACGTCCGTAGAATTGGAAGACAACTACCTGAGACTGGACAGGGAGTTGGAGCAATTTTTCAATTTCCTCGACAAGGAATATGGGAAAGATGAGTATTTGGTTTTCCTCACTGCAGACCATGCAGTGGCTGACATTGTGGATTATATGTTGAGCGAAAATGTGCCTGCCGGCAACTTTAATACCCGCTATATCTTAACCCAAATGCGGGGGTTTTCAATTTTGAAATATGGTGAGGGTAACTGGATTTCAAGCTTTACCAACGAGCAGGTTTTTCTGAACTATGATCTCGCTAAAGAAAAAGGGGTCAATATCGAGCAGATGCAAAGGGAACTAGCGGAATTTCTGTTAAAATTTCCCGGGATCAAAGAAGTATATACCGGAACAGATATGAGAAGAATGGATTATCTGACAGGAAAAAAGTCACTTCTCCAAATGGGGTATAACCACAAAGCCTCAGGAGACTTATTGTTGATATTAGAACCGGCTTGGCTAAGCAGTTCTTTCAAAGGAACAACCCACGGGACAGGCTATACTTACGACACCCATGTTCCAATAGTATTTATGGGATGGAATGTTCCACAAGGTGAAAGTTCAAGGTACGCGACGGTTACTGATATTGCGCCGACACTTTCTATGATGCTTGATATCAGACTCCCTAACGGTGCTACGGGACAGCCGATATTGGAAATTGTGGATAAGAAATGATTCGGATCAAACAGATAATGGACATTTGGATAATATCTGTCCATAGACCACAGTCGACAGTCCATAGCCACTTCAATTGAACCTCACTCCGAGTTTTAAATGGTTAAGGAAAGAAAGTGTAAATACATAACTAGGATATTTAGAGTTAATCATTTTCAAAAAAAACAGCTTCCCATTTTTAATGAGAAGCTGTTTTGATTTCAAAACCTGCTCAATTAACCAATAATCAATTAACCAATAACCAATAACCCAATAACCGATCACCTACTCCTTCCAGGACATAGGATAATTAGGGTCAACAAATTCAAGACCTTGCGTAGTGACCTGCAAAGGTTTGAATGTATCAAGCATCACGGCGATCTCTTCGGTGGATTTTGCCCCGATGGATTTCTCGACAGTTCCCGGATGCGGGCCATGCGGAAGTCCGCCCATATGAATGGTGAAGGAACCCCGGTCAATACCTTTTCTGCTCATAAATTCCCCCTCGGCATAATAGAGTACTTCATCAGAATCGATATTGCTGTGGTTGTAGGGGGCAGGAATGGCCAAGGGATGGTAATCAAACAGCCTTGGCACAAAAGAACAGATGACAAATCCCCATGCCTGAAAAGTCTGATGCACCGGAGGCGGCTGGTGGATTCTTCCCGTAATCGGCTCAAAATCATGGATGGAAAGTGCATAAGGATACAAATAACCGTCCCATCCGACAATGTCCAAGGGACTGTGCCCATAATGATAAGGATAAAGCATTCCTCCTTTTTTGATCTGGACAAGGTAATCGCCCTTTTCTGATTCGATGACCAATTCACGTGGCGTGCGGATGTCTCTTTCGCAGTAGGGAGAATGTTCAAGCAATTGCCCGACTTCATTTCTATACCTTTTGACAGTCTCGATCGGACCTTGAGATTCGATCACCAATAGTCGCAGTGGTCCTTCTTCTTTCCATTCAAACCTGTAAATCGTCGTCCTCGGAATCACAATATAATCCCCTTGTCTCACTTCTAATTTCCCAAATTGGGAATACATCACTCCTTCGCCGTCATGCACATAAATCAGTTCATCCCCGTCGGCATTCTTGAAGAAAAAGTCCATTTTACGCTGTTCGGGTGTGCAAATGCCCATCATGACATCATTGTTCATCATGAGCATTTTGCGGGCGGAAAGATAATCCTTGCCGGTAATGCCTACACCTGAAGTTTTGAGATGCGTCTGTTGCAGTCCATGGGCTTTGGCCGGTTCCCATGAATAGGGGGTAGGCTTGCCGATGGATTTGACATCATTGGGATTGTGAATATGGTAGAGGATGGAATAGATGCCGGAGAATCCCTTAGAGGTAACGAGTTCTTCTTTGTAAAGGCTCCCGTCAGGCTGTCTAAACTGGATATGTCTTTTCGGGGGAATATTCCCCAATCTGTGGTAGTAAGCCATTTGTATTTGGGTTTATGTATCCAACAAATTTAGAAAAAATGGAATACCATTCTTTGGGTAATGGAATTAAAGTAAGGCAAAAAAAAGAGCGGCATGTGCCGCTCCATAATTGTGGTTTAGTAATTTCAATCTTTTCCAAAGAGGAATTTGGTAAGTTCATCTTTTGCAGCGCCAGTTTTCTTTTGAAGCCTACCGAGAAGTTGGTCTTCCTGACCTTCTGCATAAACAAGGTCGTCGTCTGTGAGTTCCCCGTATTTTTCCTTTAATTTACCTTTCAACTCGTTCCAGTTTCCTTTGATCTTTAAGTCTAATGCCATGGTAGTTTTGGTTTAGGTTTAACATAAAATATACATTGAATTAAACAAATACTATTCCAAACATAAAATATTAGATATTTATTATGAAAAATATTGTAAAAACAATCCCATTGATTCTCTTATTGGCTTGTGGAGGAAATGATCAGGAACCAAATCTCGTTTGGTCGGATGAATTTGAAGTTGAAGGTCTTCCCGACCCCGGTAAATGGAGCTATGATGTCGGTGATCACGGTTGGGGCAACAATGAATTGCAATACTACACCAAAGAAACCCTTGCCAATGCAAGGGTTGAAAATGGAAACCTGATCATAGAAGCCCATCAGGACAGTACATTTTCTAAGGCATATACCTCGGCCCGGTTGGTCACCAAAGGCAATGCCTCGTGGCAATATGGCTACATAGAAGTTAGGGCAAAGTTACCATCCGGCTTGGGAACCTGGCCTGCTATATGGATGCTTCCCGAAGAAAACAAATATGGAGGATGGCCCAAAAGCGGCGAAATCGACATCATGGAGCATGTAGGCTATGACCAGGGGACTGTCCACGGGACAGTGCATACCGAAGCATTCAACCATACGATCGGAACCCAAATGGGAGCGACCAAATCAGTGCATACCTGTTCCGAGGAATTTCATACCTATGCCATCGATTGGCAGGAAAAGAAAATAGATTTCTATATCGACGGAGAGCTTTACCACACTTTTTTGAATACAGAAAAGAATACCGCCGAATGGCCTTTTGATATGCCATTTCACCTGATCATGAATATCGCTGTTGGAGGAAATTGGGGAGGTAGCAAAGGTGTTGCCGCTGATATTTGGCCCCAAAGGATGGAAGTGGATTACGTGAGGGTTTATCGAGAAAAGCCGGAGGAAGTTAAATAGAGGTTATAAAAAGCATCACTTTTTTAAATGGAAACGGGCAGGATCAATTCATCCAATTTGGACCTAATCCACTTTTAAACATATAATTTTTCGGTTACGATCGAAGAATTACATGTTTATTTTCGGTTACGATCGAAGAAATACATGTTTATTTTCGGTTAGGTCGATAATATGCATTATTTTTACTCAAAATATTTTCTGAGATGGTAAGAAGAAAATTGGAGAGTCAAATCTTGGAAATGACGCATAATGGAAAGATTCTTTTGATATCTGGCCCGAGGCAGGTTGGTAAAACAACATTGTTGAGGCAATTGGTGGATCAAAGAAATGAAAAGACATTGTGGCTGAATTGTGACAATCCGGACGATAGGTCAGATTTGACAGAAGCGACGGTCACCTCTCTTACCAATCTGATCGGTTCAAATACACTGGTAATCGTCGATGAAGCACAGAGAGTAAAAAATATTGGGTTGACATTGAAATTGATAGTGGACAACATTCCCAATACACAAGTAATCGCGTCCGGTTCTTCGGCCTTGGAATTAGCAAATGAAATCAATGAACCATTGACTGGGAGAAAGAGAGAATTTCACCTTTATCCATTCTCGACACAGGAAATGGCGGAATACAGCTCTGAAAGGGAGGAGAAAAGGCTGTTGGAGGCGAGGATGATATATGGTTTTTATCCGGAGGTTGTCAAGAATCCCAATGATGCCAGGGATATTTTGGAGGAAATTACTTCAAGTTATTTATATAAGGATATCTTGACTTTGGATCAGGTGAGGAAACCTGTGATCCTTCAGAAATTATTATTGGCATTGGCCCTTCAGGTAGGTTCCGAAATTACATTTAATGAGTTGGGCAACACGATAGGTATAGACAAGGAAACTGCTGAAAAATACCTGGATTTGTTAGAAAAAAGTTTTGTTGTTTTCAGGCTCAATTCCTTCAACAGGAATATGAGAAGGGAAATCAAAAAAGGAAAAAAAGTCTATTTCTGGGACAACGGGATCAGGAATGCCATTGTCAATAATTTTAATTCCCTATCCTTGAGAAATGATGTCGGTGGCCTCTGGGAAAATTTCATTATCAGCGAGCGGATGAAGTTTCTCCATTACAACAAAATCAGGAGCAATGTATTCTTTTGGAGAACCACTACGGGCAAAGAGATAGATTGGATAGAAGAAAGAGATGGGAAAATATATGCCTTTGAAGCAAAATGGAATCCCAAAAGAAGCTCATTTCTGCCTCAGGGATTTGAGGAAGCGTATCCTGAATCTACTTTTCAAATCGTCAATTCCGAGAATTACATGTCAGTGTTGGTGTGAAAATATTCGGAGGTTGAAATGATGAATAGATATCATCAAATACTTATGTTGTTTAATATCAGCATAAGTATTTATATTGTGGATATTAAACAACAAAAATGAAATCCAAGAAAGCGATTTTACTGCCAAGGTTTCAGAAAATGCTGGAACAAATGGGTGAAAACATCAAACTCGCAAGAAAGAGAAGGAAGTTTAGCACCATTCAGGTATCGGAAAGGGCAGGAATCAACAGGACTACTTTATACCAGATAGAAAAGGGAAATCCCAGTGTGGCATTGGGGTCATACTTTAATGTCCTCCGGGTTTTAAACTTGGAAGAGGATTTTTTAAAACTTGCCGCCGATGATGAATTCGGGAGAAAGCTTCAGGATCTGGAATTGATGGGTAAATCCAAAAAGTAGCCAATGAAATAGGTATTCCACGAAATGAGCAGCGTCTTATGAGTGCTGCATTTAGAGTATAGTTTTTTGGGTGGAAACAGTTTCTTCCTTTTCTCCCTCACATCGTTACTCCATTAAAAGGGTTAAACCTCCTTTTGCCTATAGACATAATGTTCTGGTATTTATTGACGTTACCGATAATCAAAAAAAAGCAAGTTCCATTTTTGAAACTTGCTTTTTCTAGATTTAGCACATCGTTCATGAGTCATTTTCTGTTGCAGAAACTGTCAAGTTAAATTTTTCAGGAGGCATTTTTGCTTCTGCTTCAAATTGCGGAAAAAGACCAAATGCATAAATATAACTTACAAATAAAATTACCGCCCCATGGGTTTTGAGTGAAAAATTTTGGATAAGATACGTAAATGAAAACACTATGAACCCAAATAGAATCGGACTTTTGAGGAAAAAAATCGGATGCAAAGGTATAAATTGTATAGCGGCAGAAACTAAATAGATTACCGGTCCAATGAACAGATACACCCACGGTTTTGCTGAATTCACATAAGCGTTCGAGTTTTTTACCAGATAAAGAGTGTAAACTGTAAAAGCTGTTCCTATAATTACTGAAATGGAAGAGCTAAACTCAATATCCAGAAAGCAGATCCCCCATACAAGCATCATGGATAATGAGTATAATGTGAGAAGAAGATTATTCTTGTTAATTTTCATAATAGGATTCAATTTAACGAAAATAATAATTTATTTCAAATCATCTCTTTTTTCACACGACTGTAGAAGTAAAAAACCACATCCTAACGATGTTTTTGTACAATCTGTCGTTGTAACAACATCAGATTGCCTCCAAATCAGTTTAGCCTCACATCGCCACACCATTAAATGGATTGAATCTTCTTCTGCCTATGGACATGCCGATGGCACGGCAGACGGTTTTGTCGCCATATCTGGTATTGAGCCGGTCGAGGGCCTGGTAAAGCCGGATCTGCTCCTGCGTATCTTCGAAGAGGTTGATCTGGTAATTGCCATGAACGAGGTGGCTGAAGCGCACCCCGATCAGGCGGATCAGCATACGGCGGTTGTACAGTTTTTTGAACAATTCCTTCACGATCGGGATCAGCGTATGGTCCGCAGAAGTGTAAGGGACACGCTGCTGCACGGTATGTGTGTCAAAATCCGAATAGCGGATCTTCACGCTCACGCAGGCTGTAAGCTGTTGCTTTTGGCGCAGTTTGGTGGAGATCTGCTCCGTCATGGCGATGAGGTTGGCTTCGAGCATCTTGACATCGATGGTGTCTTGCTCGAAGGTGTTTTCGGTCGAAATGGACTTCGCTTCTGAATAAGGCGTCACGAGCGAGCGGTCTATGCCGTTTGCTTTTTCCCAGATCATGGTGCCGTTTTTCCCAAAAGTAGCTTCAAGCAGTTCTGCGGGCATGACCTGTAGGGTCTGTACCTTTTTGACGCCCATATTGTATAAGGTGTGCGAAGTTTTTTCCCCGATCATGGGAATCTTGCGGACGGATAGGGGAGCGAGAAAGGGTTTTTCCATCCCGTAGGGAATTTCCTTTTCATTGTTGGGTTTGGCTTCTCCAGTGGCTACTTTGGAGACGGTTTTGTTTTCCGAAAGCCCCAAGGAAATCGGTAGCCCGCTTTCTTTGATGATCCTTTGGCGGAGTTCATGTGCCATCTTGAAGCAACCAAAAAACCTGTCCATGCCGGTGTAATCGATGTAAAACTCATCGATGGAGGACTTTTCAAACAGCGGCACATCCTCCCGGATGATCTCGGTGACCTCGTGGGATTTTTGGCTGTACTTCTCAAAATCCCCACGGATGATCAGCGCCTCGGGGCAAAGTTGCCGTGCCGTACGCATGGGCATGGCAGAGTGCACACCAAACTTCCTTGCCTCGTAGCTGCAGGAAGCCACGACTCCCCGGTCTCCCGAACCGCCGATGAGAATGGGTTTTCCATTCAGCCTACTGTCATACAGCCGCTCCACCGATACAAAAAACGAATCCAGGTCCATGTGGACAATACTCCTCTTCCTTTCCATAATATGTCAATTTAATAAACATTTTAATGTTTATAATTTAAACATATTTTCAATACCAAAAAGGAAGAAAAATGAAGGTTTCCCAGAAATTCAAAAATACTGTGACAATTGCCTGTAGCATCCTTCTAAGTTTCAGAAATGGAATGACGGTTGTTCCTCCGTCATTCTGAACCGCAGCCTGCGTAGGTGAAGAATCTCTCTTAACTGAGACATTTCTCCGCCGCGGCGGATCATTGTGACGGGCGCAAACAAGTCATTGGAAGAAAGGAATAAAAAAACACCCCAAGCCTATGGTTATGGTTGGGGTGTTTTGATAAAGATCATTTATCAGCGATATGTTCCAAAATAAGCCTTAGAATTCACCTCATAATATCCATCAATATCCAATATCTATTAATATCAAATTGATCTATGGATTCGAGAAACCTTATTCTGCAATCCTAAACGTTTTGGTTCCGGTATGTTTTTGACCAAACATGTCAGTGGCCTCGACCTCGATGGTGTGCTCTCCCAACTCTAAGCCTGAAGATATGGGAGCCCTCCAAAGGTGGTCCGTGCGTGCGGCATTGGAAGGCCTTCTTCCGTCAAGGAGTGTTTCGGTGGTATCCCATTCGAAGATTTTGAGCAAATATGAAGGGTCGTAATCTGTGAGGTTGGTCATTTTTCTCCATTCGCCATTGTCGATCCTGTAGCGGACTTCATCATTGGCAGTGCCCATAAAGAAGTTGACAATAATCCCCGTGGAGGTTCTTTTTCCCTTCTCCAATACTTTCGGGGCAAAGATTTCCATCTGATAGGTAGCGGGTTTTCCGGCGGCTTTGTACCTCGCTTTGTATTGGTTGCCTTCAAAATCCATAAATACATAACCGTTTGGCGAACCGTCACGCATGGTGGATTCGGGCACGCCGCTTTCTCTCATCCTTCCGCTGTACCAATCACCCGAAGGAGTGCCGATGTTATAATGGTGATGGGCTTTGCTTTGGTTATACCCTTCCTCTTTTCCGAAGAAAGTCTGCTTCTGATAATGCGTATGTGCGGAGAGCGACACGGTATTTGGGAAATCCGACAGCAGCTCCAACAGTTTTTCTCTGTCTTCGTCTCGGTAGCTTTCTCCCTCTTCAAACAACGGGATATGCATGAATACGACGACCAATTTGTCTTTTGGGACTAATTTGAGGTTGTTTTCAACAAACTGTAACTGATCGGCCCTCAGTCCTCCCCAATATCCCTGACCGTCTCTTGGATCCGGATAAAGGATATTTTCCAACACCACAAAGTGAACATCGCCTTCATTGAAAGCATAAGTGGCCGGGCCAAAAAAGGATTCAAAAGTCTCATCTGTAAGCTCGTCTGTCGGTGCGTCAAGGTTCATGTCGTGATTTCCCATAACCGAAAACCAAGGCACACCGACTTTTCCGATCGCATTTGCATAGGCCGGGTACAAGGACAGGTCATCTCCGGCGATATCGCCCACCGAAATCCCAAAGCGGATTCCTTGAATGCCGGCGACTTCATTGACTACCCCTTTTTCAAAATACCCCATCTCAGTCATGTTGTAGGGCTGCGGGTCTCCGAATACCAAAGCAGTAAAGTTGCTTTCGGACGTGGAGGGCAAAAGTCCAAAATCCACTGATTTGGGCAATGCTCCAGTCGGACTGACTCCTGCATATTTCAGGTTGGTGGGAGAACCTTTTGGCTTGTGGCTATAAAAGAACTTGGGAAGGTTGTTTTCGTTTTTTGGCAGGGCGTAATCCGATGGCTTGATCACAAAAATAGTCTGATCCTCTTGGATCGGAAGTACATATTGGCCCTTGTCATCTGTTTTGACTACTTCTAACCCATTGGATACGGATACATTTGAGAGTCCTTTTTCACGTCTATCCTTTTTTCCGTTTGCATTGAGGTCCTCATATACATAGCCTGTGACTGTATTTTGGCCATATCCAGACAAACTCAACAAAGAGAGTCCGATGAGTAGTATGTATTTTTTCATGGTTGTATTGGATGTTTATTTTTCAAGTTATGAAATTAAGCCAATCATGCGAGGAGTATATTATTTGGAGGTTATCGTTTTATTATCAAAGGTATTAATCAGGATTTTTCTGTTTTCGGATTGAGCTTATTAAACTGGTTTTTTCTTATTTGTATACACGCAATGATGCCGGTGAATTGTAAATTCAAAATAATTTACGGCAGGATTCAGACATGTCCGTTACATCAGTCTTCCGACTTCGGTCTCCCTACCCGATTGTAGGAGAATATTAAGTTACTGGCAGAGAAGCGTATCCATATTTTCTTATTATATTTTTGTAATGTGCTGATAATAAATAAAATATGCAGAAAGTTTGAAATTACTCAATGTAATGAGTAAAATAACTCAATGAGTTGAGTAAATTATTTTTAACGGATTTTTTTGACAAAACAAACCTTCTCCCAAGCAGTCTGAAGACTGCATTTTGACGGTTCAAGTCTGGAGACTTGAACCAATTGGGACTTGAACCAATAGGTCTGAAGAGATTTAAACCCTCTGGGAATCTTGTCTCAAATCTCACTTCTCGTCTTTGCGTCCCCTTGCGAAACCTTTGAGTCCTTTGCGGTAAAATAATATAGCTCACGCAGTTATTTAAAGGAAGCAGTCTGAAGACTGCATTTTGGTGGTCCAAGTCTGGAGACTTGAACCAATGGGAGCCCTTTGCAAAACCTTCTTTTCCCTTGCGGAAAAAAATATACCTCACGCAGAGTCGCAGAGACGGGGGGGAAACGGAGGAAAAATTAATGAAAATGTTTGTTGGGAGACAAACATTGGCGACGAATGATCCCATAGGGATCAAATATGGGTAGCCCCGAGTAAGGAACGCAACTCGGGGTAAAAAACGAGAACAGCGATTCCGGTTTTTGGCCGAGGAAATGCAAATGGGGAAATAGGGTCTCCGCCAAAAATAGGGAAGGTTCAAAATCCTTTGCGTCCCCTTGCGAAACCTTTGAGTCCTTTGCGGTAAATAAATATACCTCACTCAGTAATGTAGAGGAAGCAGTCTGAAGACTGCATTTTGGTGGTCCAAGTCTGGAGACTTGAACCAAAGGAGTAAAAGGAATTGATTCTTGTGAAAATTCTATGTCTCCTTCAATTTCTCAGATATAAAAACCTTGATAAGACTTTGTCGGGTAATCCCTAATCGTTGTGCTGACTTATCCAACTCCTGAACCATCCATTCTGGAAAATCGACACTTACTCGTTTGGGCTTTAATCCTGGTCTGCTTGCCTTTTCTAGATTCAAAAAACCTGATAAATCCTCATTATCCTCAAACTTTTTGTCAAATTCAGCTGCTGTAATAGATTGCTCTTTCATTTTCTCTGGATTTTCTTACTGAAATTATTCTTGTCATATCTTTCCTGATGGTGAATATAGCCGACCAAATACTTTGATTGAATTTGGCTATTAATAAATAGCGTTTTTCATCTACTGTTTTTGCCGGTATAACTATCCTGTTTGGATCATCCCATAATAGCTGCGCTTGATTAAAATCAATGCCATGTTTAATTCTATTTAATTCACTCTTATAATGGTCGAATTCAAACATTACTTTAATTAAATCAAGTTAAAGTTGATAGCTTATCAAAAATAGTAAAAACAGCTTAATTACCGTTACTTTTTTGATCATTCTTAACCATTTCCAAATTTCTATATTCATCATGTAAACAAACACTCAAGCTGAAAATTTGAATCCAACTCTGAAGAAGATGAAAGGGTCTATTTACCTTTCTTATATGTTGAGGTTGGCAGTTTTAAAAATTCATTGTTGAGGTCAAAGCCTCCTACCGGTAGTTAGGTTGAACAATTGGAGCCGTACGGTCCAAGTCTGGAGACTTGAATCAATGGGGAATTTTTGTTGTGTCACAAACATTGGCGTCTAGTGATCCCATCGGGATCAAATATGGGTAGCCCCGAGTAAGGAACGCAACTCGGGGTAAAAAACGAGAACAGCGATTCCGGTTTTTGGCCGAGGAAATGCAAATGGGGAAATAGGGTCTCCGCCAAAAATAGGGAAGGTTCAAAATCCTTTGCGTCCCCTTGCGAAACCTTTGAGTCCTTTGCGGTAAATAAATATACCTCACTCAGTAATGTAGAGTAAGCAGTCTGAAGACTGCATTTTGACGGTCCAAGTCAGGAGACTTGAACCAATGGGAGCTCTTTGCAAAACCTTCTTTTCCCTTGCGGAAAAAAATATACCTCACGCAGAGTCGCAGAGACGGGGAGGAAACGGAGGAAAAATTAATGAAAATGTTTGTTGGGAGACAAACATTGGCGACGAATGATCCCATCGGGATCAAATATGGGTAGCCCCGAGTAAGGAACGCAACTCGGGGTAAAAAACGAGAACAGCGATTCCGGTTTTTGGCCGAGGAAATGCAAATGGGGAAATAGGGTCTCCGCCAAAAATAGGGAAGGTTCAAAATCCTTTGCGTCCCCTTGCGAAACCTTTGAGTCCTTTGCGGTAAATAAATATACCTCACTCAGTAATGTAGAGTAAGCAGTCTGAAGACTGCATTTTGACGGTCCAAGTCAGGAGACTTGAACCAATGGAGACTTGAACCAATGGGAAACTTGAACCATTTGGCCTTCCACTTAATTTTCCAATTTTCCAATCTTCCAATCAAAAAGAATACCCCACCTGACTTCCCTTCTCAGGATCGAGCTCGATCTTGGCATAGACACCGATTTCCTGTTGGAGTTCTTCCACATGGGAAATGATGCCGACGATCCGGTTTTCGTGGCGGAGTGACTTGAGGGTTTCGAAGACCACCCGAAGGGCGTTTCTGTCCAAAGCCCCAAAACCTTCATCCAAGAAAAAGAAACTCTGATCGGCCTGATTGAGGGATTTGACTTTTTCTGCCAAAGCCAAAGCAAGACATAATGAAGCCTGAAAAGTCTGTCCTCCGGAAAGGGTCTTGAGTAATCGCTTCTTACCGCCGTTGAGGTAATCCACTACCCAAAAAGTGTTGTTGTCGTCAATTTCCAAACTGAGGCTGTTTTTGGTAAGCTTTATAAACCGCAGGTTGGCTGTATTGCAGAGTTCTTTGAGGTAAATCGTGCTCACATATTTAACAAATCCGCTGCCCCGGAACAGGTTGTCCAATTCCTTGAGGTTGGATTCCCTGTTTTCCAATATGCTGAATTCTTTTGCCAATTCTTGTTTTCTGTTCAGCTTGGTTTTGCTGTCTTCGATATTCTGAATCAATAAAGTCAGTTCTTTTCTGAATCCTTCCAAGCCTGACTTTTTCTCCTGCAAATCCCCCGAAAGGCGCTCAAACGCTTCTTGGCTGAAGCCCAAAACACCGTCTTCTGCTTTGAGTTTGTCCAGATTGCTTTGGACCAAAAGCCTCCTGTCTTCATATTGGCGGATCTCTGCATCGGTTTTGTCGGCATCCAAGGAATGATGGTACAAAGCCTGCAGATCGGACTCACTTTCAAATCCATATGTCTTTTTCAGGGCTTCATATTGGCTTTCCAACTCGACAATTTTGACAATGGTCTCCTGAACCAAGTTTTCAAAAGTTTTGAGATTTGCCAGGTTGGTGGATTGCTTCGCCCGGGTTTCTTGGAGGACTTTCCGCTTGCCATCCAAGTCTTGAATGGTTTTTTCGATGTCCTTTTCCACAGTGGAAATGGCGTTTTCGATGTAATCAGTTGATTTTTCAAAAAACGGTTTGGTGAATATTGGGTCTTTGATTTCATCCTTTTTGGCGGCAACAGTACTGTGCAAGGCTACCTGTTTTTGTTCGGCGGCGCGGAGCTGCTGTTCTTCTTTTTCCAAAAGGATTTTTCCTTCCTCCTGGCTTTTTCTCAAATCCCTGACTTCCTGTGCGAGTTGGTCTTTTTGCTTCAAAGCCAAATCGGTATCTCCGATCAACTTGGACAGACTCTCTTTGGAAAGGATATTTTTTGACTTCAGATTCCCCATCAGGGAAGTCAATTGAAGCTTGGAATCTGCAAGTTCCTTTTCCTTTGCAGCAAGGTTTTGAAGGTGATTTTCCTGACGGATTTGTTGCCCGGAAAGCTGTTGGGATAGGGTTACGGTTTTTTCCAAAAGCGCCTTTGCCCCCTCTATTTGCTTGGAGACGTCATTCCATTCACTTTCTTCCTGACTAGCTGTGATTGGGTCGGGATGCTCAATTGCGCCACAAAGCGGACACGCTTCTTCGTCCTGCAAAAGATGGACGTGGGCGGCAAGCCCTTTTTTACTGAGCAGTTTTTCCTTGGCGTTTTCAAGGTTTTGGATTTGCTTTTTTTGGTTTTCGATCCAACTTCCAAAGCTGTCAAATCCTGATGGAATCTGCTTTTTGATCTCTAAAATGGCTGTATCCAAACTTGTTGACGTCTGCCTGAGGGAATTGAAGTCTTCTGTCAACTTTGCCAATTGGCTTTCCAAGTTGGTCCAATCTTTTGCTGCGCTTTTCAGGTTTGAGATTTCGTCTGTATCCAGAAGCTGGATAGCTTCGATTTTCGATTCTTTTTCTTTGATCAGATTTTCGATATCCTTTTGGGATTTTTTCAGGGTTTCGATATGCGGGCTAAACGTTTCTACCTGTTTTTCCGCATCCTTCAAACCCGCCAATAAGCCTTGGATATCAATCACCTTATTGAGGTCACGGATTTTTGCTTCTCTATTAGGACGGTCGTCTGCTTTTATTTTGAGTTCTGCTTCCTGTTTTACCAGATCAGCAACTTCCACTTCATATGTTATTTTGAAATCAGAGCAGTTTTTCACACTGACTTGGTATTTTTCCAATTCGATCTTGGCCTCTTTGATTTGATCCCAAACAGGCTTCAGGTGGGTTTTGGCTTTGAGAAAATCCTTCCAAATGGCTTTTTTGGTTTCTATTTCAGGTCTTTGGATTTCCAGATTATTCCATTCCTTCTGTCGTTCTATCAATTGCAGGTTTTTAGCTTGGATTGCTTCCTGTTTTTTAGATTCGGCTTCTAAGGTTTGGAAGGTTTTTTCTTCCATTTCGAGTAAAATGGTTTTTTCAGAGCGCAGATTTTCTTTGTCCTTCAATGCCTCCGAAGAATATTCGGCCAAAGCCAAAAGCTGGGTTTCCAATCTGATTTTCTCTTCCCTGACAGCTTTTAGCAGGCTTCCGGTTTTTTGGGAAAGGTCAAATCTTTCCAAACCAAATAGCTCTTTCATCATCTCCGCCCGTGGTCCGGGAGTCAGGTCGATAAATTCCCTGAATTTGCCTTGAGGAATGATGACAGTCTGCTTGAAATGCTCTTTTTTCATCCCGATGATTTCCTCACCGTTTTGGGTAATCGGAATCAGCTGATCTCCTTCTTTCTCATAAAATGTATGCTCGGCCGGCCGGACCTCTTCAAAGTTTTTGGGATTTCTTTTGGCAGCATAGCGGGCGAGGTAGGATTTGGAATTGTTTTTCCCTGATCGGAATTCAAAATTGATCAACAGTGTTTCGCTCTGTAGGTTGAGCATGCTGTTCTTTTCTCCCCGGTCAGAAAGCCGCTCGGTACTGCCATACAGCGCCAAGAGAATGGCTTCCAAAATGGAGGATTTGCCGCTTCCCACTGCGCCAAAGATCCCAAAAAGACCCGCTCCGGTGAGCTGTTCAAACTCTACTGTCTGTTTTTCTTTGTAGGAATAAAGGCCTTCTATTTCGAGTTTTACCGGGATCATGGGTAGTTTTGGTTTTTTGGTAAAACCCTCCAAGGGTTTTGAACCCTTGGAGGGTTGGATTATTCTTGGCTGATGACTTCTTTAAAAATCCCAATCAGTTCCGCATTGGGTTCCTGACCTTTTTCACTTTTGTAATACATGTTGAAAAGCGTGACCATGTCCTTTCCGAGGTCTTCGACTTTCAGGCTGAGGCTTTCCTGTCCTTTGGGATTTTTGATTTGGGGAATTAGGCTGACAATCCCATCGTGGGCTTTCATGATGGCTTTGCGCGTGGCGGCATCTATGGAATGCTCCGTGACAAAGGTAATTTCAACAAAGCAATAGGGGTTTTGCTCTAACCATTGCAGCGTCGCAGCAAGATCATCAAAGGTTTTTCTATACAGTGGCCTTCCTTTTTCCAAACCCACAGCCCGGTAATCGACAGCTTTTCCCGGTTCAGCTTCAATGATAATGACCTGTTTTTGTTGGTCGGCTTCGCTGAAGGAGTAGGCGAGGGGAGAACTTGAATAGACCACCGGAAAGGGATCTTTTCCCACGGCATGGTACCGGTGGAGATGTCCCAAAGCCGCATATTGAACCTGATTTGGGATATTGTGGGTGAAGACTGCCTGCGTGCCACCGACATGGAGGATGGGCCGCTCGGATTCCGGTTCCGGTTCGACAGGACCACCTTCTTTCATAAAAAAGAAATGTCCCATAAAGAGATTCACTCCTTTGTCATCGCAGTAAGTGTCAGCAATTTTCCCCCATTTATTGGCCAAAACTTCCCTAAACTCCGCTTCCCTGTCTCCCTCTCCCAAGTAGGTTTTGAGAAGGACTTCATTGGCATAGGGAGCAAGGATTATCCTGATGGGGAAATTGTATTTTGGGAGACAGATTTCTACAAATCCCGGCTCGCTGCGGGTAACTTCGATGCCATTGTCTAATTTTCCTGTGGGAATGATGCTGTCATACCTGCTGTAGAAAAAGATACCCATTTCTCTCGCCAATGGATCCGGTGCTTCGACAAACTGCGTGCTGTCATGGTTGCCAGAGATGGCGATCACCGGTCTTTGGCCGTCTTTGGAGAGTTTTTTGAGGGTTTTGTACAGGAGCTCAACCGCCTCATGATTGGGATTGAACGTGTCAAAAATATCTCCTGCAAGCAGGACCAAATCGACTTTTTCCCGATCGGCGATCTGGATGATTTCTTCCAAGACGAGTTTTTGCTCCTCCAACCTGGAAAATTCCTGAAGTCTTTTTCCCAAATGCCAATCCGCTGTATGGAGTATTTTCATAGTTTAAAAATAAGAAGACTTTTTTAATTGGGCTTATTTTTTTAGTCTCTTGATCATTTCCACCATTTCGTCCGGAGCAATGGCGGGAATAGGGGATTTTTTGAAGTCCCTGAGATTTCGGGTGACGATGTAATCCAGGCCGCCTGTGGACTCAGCATTAAAAATCTGAAGCGCATCCTCAAAATCACTAAAATCAGATAAAAGCGCTTTTTTTAACTGTGCCTTGGTGACATCAATCACCTCTACCAACTCTGTCAATTCCAAGAGTTTTGCCCTCAATTCTTTTTCCTCTGAATATTTTTTGAGTATGTAGTAGGTGGTAGCAAATGCATGGGTGGAACTGTAGAGCAGTATTTTATCTGTCCCCAAAAGGAAAATTTCGGTTGCATGCTTTGTAAATGCGCCTCTATCGGTCAAAAAATCAACAAGGATATTGGTGTCTAAAAATATTTTCATTTGAGATGTTTTTCTTCAAAGTATTCTCTCAAGATTTTTTCCTCATCAAAATCACCCTGTATCTGGATTTTACCTGCGAGCTTATTTATTTTCTCCTTTTGGGTATTCTCAGGATGATGCTCTTCTACAAGATTTTTCAGGTAATTTTCGACCAAACCGGATAGACTTCTGCCCGTCTCTGAAGCATAGACCTTTGCCTTTTCGATGATGTTTTCGTCTACATTGAGTGTGAGTTTTTTGGCCATGTACGTAAGGTTTTTTTAAATGTACGTAAATTTTTAAATCATTCAGTTTTCTGTTAAGTAATTAATGTGTTTAAGCATTGTTGTACTTACAAAACACACCACAAAATTTTCTTTTTAAAAACTGATCTCTATACATTCGACGTGGGGAGGAATGACTGCGGACCGGGCCGGCTCAGGCCTTGTGCGCGGATAGGATTCCGCCGTCTTGACTTTTTTGGCTACTTTTTTTGTCAAGAAAAAAAGTAGCTGTAAAATAAATAACCGATTTGCTGAGGCACTAAGAATATCAATAGAGTTAATTTTAGCCTATTTATTTTTTATCACAAATAATTCCTATTTTGGGTTGCTGTTTTTGTGCCGGTTTTGAATCTATCGTGTCCTTTGTTTTCAACGGAACGACAATTGGCACATTAATTGTAAAATGCGAGCTAATGAAAATGAAAAACATCCTATTCGTTTTGCTGATGCTGATGGGTCCGATGCCGCTTTTGGCGGGAGGTCCTAAGGCCAATGTAGGCGATTCCCTGAAGATTCAGGAAGGTGTCGCAAGTTATTATGGCCACAAATTCCACTTAAGAAAGACCGCTAGCGGAGAGATTTTTGACATGGAGCGAATGACTGCTGCCCACAAAAACCTTCCTTTCGGTACCATGCTGAAAGTGACCAACCTCAAAAACGACAAAGTGGTGTGGGTGCGTGTCAATGACCGACTTCCACAAAATTCCAAAAGAATCATAGATTTGTCCCGTGCTGCTGCCACGGAAATCGGGATGGTCAAAGATGGCCTTGCCAAAGTAAAAATCGAGGTGCCGGATCAGGGAGCAATATTTTTTTTACTGCAACATTATCAGAACAACAAGCCTGACGATATCAGGCTGAGGATTTATGAAGAACCCATTTTATTTGATAAAATGGACCTGTGTATGATAGGATTTGAGATGGATCTCGGCGAGAAAGTGGAAGTTTCGATTTGATTTTTTTTGAGTGGTTGATCAAGATTTCCAACTTTTTCTTTTTCAGATTTTTTCCAAATGAAACTTGATTAGGATTGGATTATCCTCCCTGCTAATTTTTTTTAAATCGATAGTTTTTAAAATCGGGTTGTTTTCAAAAGTATTGCCCTCTTCGATATATTTTATTAAAGCAGCAGGCAAAACATAACAATAAAAATATTTCGAATCCGATGAAATCATTTCAGGCATTAAGTTTTTTGATCTACCTATAGAAATAATTTCTTTTAAGGTTTTATCAAATAGGACATAATATAATACCGAACTGCCAAGAAACTGAAAAAACAAATGCCTTTCAGTTTCCATGATATTGTTTAGAAATTTATAATAATCTGTAGCCAAAAATTCCCTTTCGCGGTCATAAAAATTCATAAGCTCTATTTTTGGGATACCATTGGAGGCAAATGGAAAATTATATTTGGTGAAAATCCCTTCTTTATTTATCCCGATTATTTCATTATTGCCCAAGATGGGAGTAAGGTTATATTCACCTAGAATATGGGATTGACGAAAAATGGGATCGCCTTCCATCCCGAGTATTCCATACTTTTTTGGTATAAAAAAATCGTGTTGATCGCCGGCCTTTCTTAATAAATGAAATTCTTGGGAGTTTGCTCTCGCAGAAGGGATCATCCTGTGCGCAGGAGGTAATGACGTGTATAAGTAATAGACACCGTCAATATTTAAAAAATTACCGAAAATATTATTTCCTTTAATTCCAGCAAGGGAAACACTTTCCAAGTATTCAAAATCAGTTAGGCTATATTTTTTTATTTCATCATAGTCCAAAATTTCAAATTGATTTTTACCAAAATCTATCTGGACATCCTTTATTTCTCTGTATTCGCCCGGACCGGCACCTATTTTATTGAAAACGGAAATATTTTTTCCCTTCGCATCAAACCCAAACATTTTGGATTGTTGGCTATCCAAGATATAATATTTGTCGCCCGACGAGGAGATCATCAGCTTGGATATTGACACGATCAACAGTTCTTCTTTGGTATCCAGATAGATAATATCATCCACAACCAGACCCTCCGGCCAACTGAAGCCAAATTCGTCCTTTACCGTAAGAGGAAATGTGTTTTCTGCCAAATTCTCAATAACAACTGATTCTTCATTCCTTTTTTCTGAACAGGAAAAAATGTATATGGCGTTAATGCATACAAAGAAATTAATCAGAGAGTTTTTTAACATGGTTTTGGAAAATAATATAGTTGAATTATGTTATTAATAAAAATCTCAATATTATTGGAAATCTTGTTAGATTGATATTCACTATTTAGTCTTGGTTACAGCATAATTTATTTTAAATATGGAAAGTATGAAATTAAGAATACTTAAAATATTTGCTTTTGTATTTACTTTTTATGCTTGTGAAAAACCAATCAAATCAAATGGAGTCATAGGCGATGAAGGGAGTTTAACATTTGTTTTTGACAAAATTCAAATGAATTCAAATTCATTTGAGGTTTATACATTAATTCCTTTAGAAACCACCCCAAACAACTTTCTTTCAGATAATTTAACGGTCAAAACTTCAGAAGATTTCATTTTCGTTTTTGATGAACAAATCAGGGATGGGATTCATAAATTTGATCAGAAAGGAAGGTATGTTTCCCAAATTATAAGTGTTGGTGAAGGTCCTGAGCGGGTGAATAGCATAGCCGATTTTATTATTTCTGGTGACAATATTGAGATTTTAAGTGGAAAAGGAGCCTATTCAGAAATTATCTATTTTTCCATAGTAGATGAAAAAATAGTGAATAAGCTTAAATTAGAAATTATCGGGTTTTCATTTGAAAAAATTGGAGAGACATATTATTTATACTCCAGTTACAACTTTCCCTTTGCTGAATATCGTGTTTCTAAAATAGATCTTCAGGGAAATATCATTTCAGGCCTCCTTAAGAATGATTATTCAGGGAAAATGATGCCTGTTGTGGAACGTAATTTTTTCACCAACAATGGTAGTACATTTTTAACTGAATCATTTAGCAATAAAATATATGAGTTAACAGAGCACGCATTTAAAACAAAATATATTATTGATTTTGGCAGAAATAATATTCAACAGGATTTTTTTGAAAATGATATGATGATGGCCTTTGAAAAATTAAACGATAATGGGTTTTACAGCATAAGGAATCACTTTGAAACCACTGACCATGCCTTTACTAATTTGGTTTTTCAAAAAGAGAATGCGTATGAACAATATCAAATATTTTTTGATAAAAAATCAAATGAAATTTTTAAAAATAAGCTACAGGGACCTTGGATAGAACTGTTGCAATACCCAATCGGCATTACAGATACAAACCTTCTTATATTTTCAATTCCTCCTCAAGTTTTATTACAGAATGCTGAATTACTGAATTTAAAATTGAATTCAGGTATTGAAATAGATGACAATCCTGTTCTGGTTTACTTGAAACTCAAAAAATAAGAAAAATGCTAAGAGATAATTTCAAATTTGTCCTTGTTTTAAGCTTTGCACTAAGTGCGGCTATTACAGGATGTAACAATAAGAAAAGAGAAAGTGAATTTCGAGAAATTGTACTGCCCAAAAACCTAGAATTTATTGAAATAGATAAATCACAAAAGTTTGATAAAAGCTGGTTTGACAGAAAAATCAAGGTGGTGGTTTTTGCAAAACATGCTGATACAAATTCGCCATTCAAGTTGGATTGGCAAAGTGCTATTTCAGAATTTGAAGATATAGCATTTTTATTTTACGTGTCAGAAAAGGATACAGCGAAATTAATCAGTAATCTAAAGAAAGTTAACTTTACCCACCCTATTATTCATGATCCAAGTGATGAGTTTAGGGAATTAAACGTAAAAGAAAAGGAGTGGACTTTTATTTCCTATTTGGTTAAAGACAATGAGATAGTTGGAATGGGCAATCCATCCCTTCCTGATTTTAAAGAAAAATTGAGCGAGCTAAAAAATGAATCAAAATAGGATTGGAAAATGAAACTACGTAGATATTTGACTATGATAAGAATGACCAACCCTAAAAGTCAACTTAGAGGTTGGTCATCTTGCTTTTTCTGGTTTCTCTTCTCTTTTGTTTTTTTTACGGCATGTTCCGATCAAAAAAAGGATGAATTATTCCCGGTTATCTTCTTTGACTTGGATGACTTTACATCTATTCCGGATAGTTCTTTGTCTATTGACCATTGGATTCCTTTGGAAACTGTGGCTACTAATTTGATGGGAATGGATCTTCGAGTCAAATTTGCAGATACACTTATTTATGTAATGGACGAGTCCGTCAAAGATGGGATTCATGTATTTGGAATTTCTGGCGCATATATTAAATCTATTGCAAATGTGGGTGAAGGACCAGGTAGTTTACCTTCATTGGACGACTTTGAGGCAAAAAATAACGGTTTAATTTCTGTATTATCCACTATAGGTGATCGATCGGATGTTTACACAATCTCTTTGGACGGAGTCCTTACCAAACGATTTGAATTGAATTATATAGCGACTTCATTTGCTGACCTTGACGATCAGGGTTTTTTGTTTTACGGAGGCTTTAACCTTCCTTTTGTAACTCATCGAGTTATCAAAACAGATACCAATGGGCTAATCCTGAATCAGTATCTTGAAAATGAATATCAGAATTCAATGTTACCGATGAGCGAACGAAATTTTTTTGCCAGCGATTCTGGAGTTTATATGTAAGAAACCTTCAATTCTCAAATCTATGTGTATAAAGGAGATAGTTTGACAGCTATGTTAAGAGCGGATTTTGGGAGTTACTCTCTGCCTCCGTCATTTTGGGAAATGGATCTGATGGAAAGCTTTGGCTTGATCAATGAAAATGGTTTTGCCAATTTTCGATCCTTCTTCAAAAATGGAGACGATTTTATCTTGAATGTGATGGTTCAAAAAGGATCCGAAGTATTTAAATATATTTTGATTAAGCAGGGAACAAAGAAGCTTAAGTTAATGGCTGACCTCGAGGAAGACATTCTGTATTACTACCCTGTCGGCATCACTTCGGATGGCTTATTTGCGTTTGTTACCTACAAGTCTATTTTAGAAAAGGCAAAAGCGGGATCTTTGCAAATCTATCCAGAAAAAGCACTGCCTGATAGTGAATATGACTATCCGGTTATTATTTATTTGAAAGTAAAATAAGGATTTATGAAAAGAGTTGAAAGTTCGCTTTTTCTGATTTTGTTAGTGACACTACTTTCCTGCAAGTCAGAAGATCAAAAGATGATTCTTCCTAAAGATTTGGAACTTGTCAACCTTCAAACTGGGAAGGACTCTGTTTGTTTTTCATGTGCTAATCAAGTAATTGTATTCTCCAATTCTTCTTTTTTCCCATTTTCTGAAGCATTTCTTTGGACTGAAATAAGGGAACAATTTCCCGAAATAGGATTTATTTTTTATTTTTCAGGAGAGGATAAAGATTCCCTAACGCAAAAACTTGCCGAATTAAAATTCCCATTCCCTGTATTCCATGACCCGGAATTTCGCTTTTATCAGGAAAATCTTTTGGATACCATCAATACCACCTATGATGTCCTCTATGCTTTTCATGTCAAAAATGGTTTTTATAAAAAGCCAGCTCAAATAGGAATGCAAAAGAAATTTGTAGGGCAATTAGAAGAAATATTGGTAGAAAAATAGGATTAAGATTTAAGAAATTTGCTTTAAATTAAATCAGATATGAAGAGGATCCATTTTGTATTTTATATGCTAATAGCTTTCCAGTTTTTCTATTGTACACCCAAAACTGAAAATGTTCAAATCCATTCCTATCCTCTGATTGTCATAGACGATATAAGTGAAAGGAAAGAAATGCTGTTTTCAGAAATTGGAAAGAATATTGACATCATTCAGCTTGACAATGACTGTTTGATGGGACACATCAACAAATTGGTTTATTCAGATAATAGATATTTTGCATTAGATATTGACCAATATTCCTTGCCATTTTCTTAATGTTTGAGATGAAATAATAAATATTATGCACAACCAAATTATTTCGCTGTTTAGGCTTTTACCGCTTTTAATTTACACGTGTTCTCTTTTCTTTGGCTGTGCAGAAAAGGATGTTGAACGTCATGTCTTTTCATTGGATGATCTTCCTGAACCGAGTAAGCTAAACGGGACTAAACATTTATATGATGAACTTTTAATTCCATACAAAATTCACTACACCGGGAATTATTTGATCGTTGCAGAGAGTAAAAAAGTCGAGAATGACAAAATTCATATCCTAGACCCCAGCAATAAGAAATATCTTTCAAGCAAAGGAATAGATGGGTTGGGACCAGGTGAGATCACACAAGTACAACAAATCGAGAATATTTCAGAAAATGACGAGTTTTGGATCTATGATTTTGAGCAAATTCTATTCTCAAAATTTGATATATCAGATTCATCCAAATTAGCGTCAGAACAGGTAAGTCCTAGGAGAAGTACGATTTTTATGACAGAAGCAACTTTGGCATCAACAAATTCAATATTTGGAAATGGGGTAGATGGATGGACAAAATACATCGAAATGTCGTTTGGTGGGGATACCTTAGCATTTTTTGGGAATTGGAAGGATGTTTTGGTTGACAGACCATTACCCAACGGACACAAAGCTGAAAACTTCGATGCCAATTTGGTAAGTAATATTCATCAAGGTGTTTTGAAAGGAAACCTCGAAAAAAGAATGTTTGTGAAAGCAGGTATGCAAGTAGATTATTTTGAAATAATCGATCTGGACAACCGTTCTTCGAAAATCTTTTTCGGGCCTTTAGACCAATTTCCTGAATTTACAATTACTTACAGCATGGGTTATCAAATGCCTGGATTTAATTTTGACGACATGAAACTATATTACAGAGATGTATATGTAGGGAAAGACAGTTTTTTCCTTTTGTATATCGGCAAACTCGATGGAAAATTAGATGACCTGTCAATTCCTGACAGAATTTTTGAATTCGATTTTGAAGGAAAACCAATTAACCATTTTATCCTAAGCAACTTCAACCTTTCAAGCTTTACTGTAGATGAAGTTGCAAGGAAATTTTATGGGATATCAGAGGATGATAATCCAAATGTGGTTGAATTTGATTATTGAATCTTGAAGAAATTTTCAAAAAGTAGCAAAATTAACCTATACGCTTATTTAGTTGAATGATTAAAAAATCTTACTGTATTTTCTAATAAAAATGAATCCTTATATGAAAAAGCCAACTTTTCTAATTTGTTTGATAGTAATTGCACTATTTATTAAATGCACTCCAAAAACCGAAACGCAACAATTTCAATCCACTCCGCTCATTGTGATAGAGGATATCAACGAAAGGAAAGAAATGCTGTTTTCAGAAATAGGAAAGAATATTGACATCATTCAGCTTGACAATGACTGTTTGATGGGACAAATCAACAAATTGGTCTATTCAGATAATAAATTTTTTGCATTAGATATTGACCAATGTGGATGTCTATGCTCTTTTGACGAAACAGGAAAATTAATCAATAAGCTTGATCTGAAGGTCGATACCAAATTTCAATTTGACGGCATTACCGAAATGTTCATGGTTGAGGGAAACTTGGTTGTTCATGACGCATCGAGAAAAACAAACTTCCATTTAAACGAAAATCTGGAAGTGTTGAAAACTGAGAAATTACCTTTTCAAGCAAATGCCATATTTCCATTTAACAGCAGTTGGTTGGTGTTTTTGAATTATATACAGCCGGAATACAAATATGATGTGCTGGTATATAACCCGGACAAAGAGGAAATAACAAATAATTTTCTTCCCATCCGGCAAGATGATTATGTGTATATCTATGAAGATCGATCTACTTTTAGTTTAAATAGAGATGGAAAAGTGTATTTTTCGAGGGCATTTAATGATACCATTTATTCCATAGATCAGGATTTTAATTTCTCGCCTGTGTACTATTTAGATTTTGGCAGTTCAAAAACCCCTCCTGATTATCTATCTAAAATTGGAGATGCCATGGATTTGATGCGGGATTTTAGGGAAGCAAAATATACTTTTCTCTACGGGAATCCACATTTTACACGAAAAGGAGATATTCTAGCCCAAGTACAAAAAGGAAATTCGGGACAAAACATTTTGATAGACACCAAAAAAAATGAAGCATTTCTGTTTGATAATTTCAAAGACGATTATATCACCGGATTGCCATTTCATTCTCCAATTTTTTCAAATGAGAAACATTTCATTTTTGAGGTTTCATCTGAAATCTTGTCTAATTCGGGGAGTTTGAGTGAAGATATCATCATGAGGTTTAATCCTTCACCAGAAAATAATTTTCTGCTTTTTTTGGTTGAAAAGTAAATCTACTGGTAAATCATGTTTTTCTAGAAGTACCGCACTGCTTGTGAGTGAGTGGAGATGTTTCGTTAAAACCGAATTTCTTATGAAAAAGAATAAATTATTAATTACTATGTTTGCAAGTGTTGTCTTGTTTTTTGTCGTTACAAAATCTAAAAGCCAAGGAATAAATTACGAAGTAGAATATTCTATTTCAACAACAAGTAATGGGATTTATCTGGTAACTACCTGCAATTCAAACTCAGGAGATGCATGTAATATGCCTGGGTCTATTCACAGAAGTAATATTTCAGCAATCTTGGCAGCAATCACATAAAGTTTCCATTTAAAGATAGGGAGGCATATTTATGCTTCCCTATTTTCAAAATTATGAAAAAACACTTCGCTTTTTTAATATTTTTTGGGTGTACGGCAACTTCACCCGATCTCCCCCAATTGGCTTTGGGGGATTCTCTTGAAATTGATTTTCAAGATACCCCGATGTTCAATGGAAGTTATTCCTGGGGATATTTTGAGGATTCCTTTTATTACACTTCTGACCATTTGGATTCTTTGGGATTACATGTTTTTTCCTTTGCTGAGTCAGATTGGGAATCAACTTATCTTCCATATGAAGGTCCAAATGGATTGAAAAGGCATGATTCTTTTGTCATTTTGAATGATACTTTGGCTTTTCATGGGTTAAGTGGGAATTTTGGTTTTCAAATTGTAAATCTCAAAACCAAGCAGGTGAAGGATTATTATTTCATAGATAAAATGATAAATCCGGGCAAGGTAATTTTCCATTCTGTCTATTTTGATGGCGAAGTCATTGGATTCCCCATCACGGAATACAAGGGCACCGATAATCCCGATTATACAAAGGAATCAATGATTTATGGTCTTTATTCCCTTGTAGATAAAGAATTTAGACATTTCATCCCCTTTCCTGAAGAGTTTCATGGGGATACATTCAGTACCAATTTTCTGAACCATACATTTTATGTAAAGGCAGATTCTATCCTTGTCAATTTCGCCAAATCAGATTATTTATATGGTTATGACTTGGAAGGAGATTTGATTTTACAAAAGCTTGCTAAGACTAAGGGTGTCAAAACGCAGAATCCCGGAAGAAAATCAGACCCGATGGAAAATATGGTCTTGAGTGAATTGGGAGGGAAGTATTCAGGATTGCTTTACGATGGCAGGGATTTTTATAGAATCGCCTTGACCTTTCCAGATGGATTGAAAAAAAACAATTCAGATTTCTTATCCATCCAAGAAGCCTTTGCATCCTCCATCTTTCAAATCCTAAAGCTTGATAGTGATTTCAAGATAGTAGCGGAGGGTTCTTTTTCTGGTGCGCCTGGGCATGGAGGAATTGGGGATGGGCTTTATTTTGTAAAGAAGGGAATGGTTTATTTTTGGGATTTGAATAAAGGAGGGGTAGAAAATATTGAGAGATTCAAGCCTGTTGAATTAGAGAAGGAGTAAGATTTTGGCTTTAGAAAAAGAGCAAACGTTTTTCCCTGTTATCTTCAAAATGAGTTTATTTAATTAAAAGTCATCGTGCTATACGATAAGTTTTTTCTTCAATATTTCATTTTGAACTGACTTTTTCAAACTTTTTAACATCTATCCTTTTGAATTTGTTTAATAACTTAGTTTATTGTAAGCCTATTCAATAACCCCGAGTAATATGCGTTTTGTCCATCTGTTTTTATTTGCCCTTGTCTTGATAGTGAGCGCTTCCTGCAAGGAAGAAAAAGCCGAAAGTCAGGATCAGCCCTTGGAGGCCTTCCGGGGCGAAGTGGCTGCTACTCCTGTCCGGATAGCCACAGCTGAGAAGCGGACTTTTGATTACCTGATCAATGCCTCCGGAAAAATCGAAGCTGCAGAGCAGGTCAAAGTCATCGCCGAGCGACCGGGATACCTCATTGAACTTACCGTGAAGGAAGGTGACTTTGTCGAAAAAGGCAAAATCCTCGCCCGCCTCGATCAGACTGAAAGCCTGCTGAACCTCGAAAAAGCCAAAATAGAACTTAAGAATGCTGAAGTGAATTATAAGTCCGAGATCCTGAGCTTCGAAAGCATCATGAACAGCGGTGATACCGACAGAATCACGCAGGTGCAGGAGCAGCTTAAAGCCAAGAGCGGGCTTTTTTCGGCTGAAATCGCCGTCAAGGAAGCGCAAATGGACCTAGACAAAACAATCATCAAATCACCGATATCAGGCAGAGTTGCCGACCTCAAGACCAAGCGGGGAAGCCTCGTCAAGTCGGGCGACGAAATGCTCGAAGTCATCAATACGGCTGCGCTCGAACTCAAAGTGAAAGTGCTGGAATCCGACATCAACCTTATTTCCCTGGGCCAAAAAGCAGAAATCCTTCCCGTCGGTGGCGGGGAAGGAATCAGCGGTTCGGTCAGGAGTATCAATCCCAAAGTGGATGAAAACGGACTTGTCCAAGTCAATATCCTGATCAATGGAGGCAAAGGATTACTTCCCGGGATGAACGCCCGTGCCATCATCCGCGCACCACAAAACAACAGCATCGTCGTACCCAAACAGGCTTTGGTCTACCGCTCCGGCAGGCCTGTGGTCTTCACCATCGAGAAAGAAGAATCCAAATGGAACTATGTCGAGGTCGGCAAGGACAACGGACAGGAAGTTGAAATCCTCAGCGGCATTGAATCCGGCATGACCGTAATTACTTCCAACAACCTGCAGCTTGCACATCAGGCTCCTGTACAAATCCTCAAAGACTAAGCGCTATGGTAAGGTTTTTACTGGCAAGACCCATAGCTGTGTTGATGGTTTTTTTGGCCTTGATGGTCTTTTCGGTCATCGTGTTCAGGACGCTTCCGATTTCACTTTTGCCTCCGATCGATGTCCCGCAGATTGTCATCAAGGTCAATTATCCCAACGCTTCTCCTGAGGCCATAGAGCAAAATGTGCTTTCCCCGATCAGGGAAGGCCTGATGACGCTCAATGGTCTGGAAGATGTCGAAAGCAAAGCCGGAAGCGAAACAGGTACCATCCGCCTGACTTTTGACTATGGCACCAAGATGGAACTGGCCTATATCGATGTCAATGAGAAGATCGACCGGCTTACCAACAGTCTCCCGTCGGACCTTACCCGTCCCCAAGTCATCCGGATCAATACCAATGACATTCCTGTCGTGCGGGTGCAGGTCATTCCCAAACCTGGATTTGACTTTGCAGAAATCAGTCAGTTGACCGAAAATGTCCTGAAGAAAAGGATCGAACAGTTGGAAGGTGTTTCCCTTGTCGACATCAATGGCAAAAAGGAGCGCATCATCACCGTCACCCCTGACAAAGCTGCCCTCCGTGCCCTAGGCATGACGGAAGACAATGTGATCAATGCCATCCAATTTGGCAATGAAGAACTTCCCGGTATCAGTGTGGAGGACGGTCAGTTCAGGTATTACCTGCGGTTGGCGACGAGGGTGGATTCACCCGACGACATCATGAAGTTGCCCGTCACTTCCGACAAGGGAGTCACTGTAGATTTGGCAAGGGTGGCCACGGTGCAATACGAAACGAATGAGGTTTTGGGACACCACCTTTTTGGCGAAAAAGAGGGATTGGTCATCACCGTGCACAAGCAGGCTTCCGCCAAGATGAACGAACTCCTTCCCAAGGTATATGAAGCCATAGATTTGTTCAAAGCGGATTACAACCAAGTGGATTTTGAGCTGACGCAAGACCAATCTGTCCTGCTCAATGCCGGCATCAGCAACCTGCAGACAAGTTTGCTTTTTGGTGGTTTGTTTGCTTTTGGGGTATTGTTCCTCTTTATGGGAAATTACCGCATGCCGATCATTATCGGGATTTCCTTGCCGACTTCTTTGCTGATCAGTTTTCTGGTTTTTTACTTTTTCAAAATCTCGATCAATGTCATATCCCTATCAGGTCTCGCCTTGGGTTTGGGGATGTTGATAGACAATGCCATCATCGTATTGGACAATATCACCCGAAAGCGGCTTGACGGCTTACCGATATTTGAAGCCTGTGTACAGGGAGTCAATGAAGTCATGTCCGCTTTGGTCAGTTCGGTGCTGACGACCTTGGCGGTATTTATTCCTTTGGTGTTTTTGAGTGGGATATCGGGCGCTCTGTTTTTCGATCAGGCGGTTTCTGTGGCTGCGATTTTGGGGGTTTCCCTTTTGGTAGCGTTTATTTTCCTTCCGATGCTGTATCATTTTTTCTATAGAAAAAAGGCGGTTCAGGAAGAAAATGGAGACGACAGCAGGTTTTTTAAGATCATTTTAAAAGGCTATAAAAGCCTATTCAAAAAGGTTTTCAGTTATAAAAAACTCAGCTTTGGAATTTTCATTTTGCTGATCCCTGCTGGTTTGGCATTGGGCTATCTGCTCCAAGTCGAGGGCCTGCCACCGATAGAGAAGTTTGATGCGGTGGTGGAGATCGACTGGAACGAACCGATCGGCGTGGAGCAAAACAAAGACAGGGTATTGTCGATTTTGGAGGCCATGAAAGGCGCTTACCTGAAGTCGGAGACAGACCTTGGGGTAAGGCAGTTTTTGCTATTTGATGGGGAAAGTTCCCTGCAGGAAGCCAACCTCTATTTCCTATTTGAGTCTCAGGAATCCAAATCTGTGCAGATGCAAAGGTTGGAGGAATTGATTTTGGGCAATTATCCCAATGCCCAAATAGCTGTGTTGGATGCACCCAATGCTTTCGATCAGTTGTTTGCTTCCAACATCCCCTTTTACGAAGTGAGATGGAAAGACCTGGCGACCAAAAAGCCGATCGAGGAAGGCAGGATGGATGAATGGCTGTCAGCATTTCCTGTGAAGGAATTTAGCCGTGGACCGGGATTACAGAAAGAAGCCTCGGTGATATTCAGATTGGATGGTGGCAAACTCGCGCTCTATGGGATCAGTCCCCGTGCCTTGCAAGAGCAGGTGAAGCAGTTGTTTGGGGTGTACCCGATTACCGACATCAAGCGGTTTGGGGAAATCACGCCGATAAAGCTAAAGGCCGACAAGACCAATTTTGAGCAGATTCTCAACAATAATTTCCTTCGGGGAAAAGACGGGAATGAATACGCACTGAGCAATTTCATCAGTTTTGATTATGAAAACCATTACAAATTTGTCACTGCGGACAAAGGTGGTTTGTTCCAATCGGTGATACTAGATTCAAAAAACCCAACGGCCTACAATGCCGAAATCATCAATTGGGCGGCGGATAAGAATCTGGGTGTGTCGTTTTTTGGGCAGTATTTCAAAGATCAGGAGCGGATCAGAGAATTGGTTGGTATCCTTTTGATTTCGGTTTTGCTCCTTTATTTCATTCTTGCTGCGCAATTTGAGAGTTTTATTCAGCCATTGATCATCATCGCTACTTTGCCTTTGGGGATCGGGGGGGCGTTTATCATCCTCTTTCTTACCGGAACTTCCCTCAATGTCATGTCGGCGATTGGCTTGGTGGTCATGTTGGGAATCATGGTCAATGATGCCATCCTGAAAATCGATACAATCAATAGATTGAAGGTTCAGTACAGTCATCTTTCGGGGAGGGATGCTTTGGATAAAGCCTTGTATGAAGCAGGACAAATCAGGTTGAAACCTATTCTGATGACTTCGATCACGACCATTTTGGCTTTATTGCCGGTGGTTTTCTCCAGCGGATTGGGTGCGGACCTGCAGCGGCCACTGGTTTTTTCCGTCATCGGCGGTCTGACCATCGGGACATTTACGGCGCTGTATTTCGTGCCTTTGGCTTATTGGTTTATAGCGGGGGGCGTGCGTCATTCTGAGGGAGGAACGACCGAAGAATCTCTGTTCAAATAATGATAGAGACTCTTCACTGCGTTCAGAGTGACGGATAGCAACCGTCATTCTGAATCCGAGGTACGAAGATGAAGAATCTCTTTCTTGGAGGGTTTGAGACTCTTCGCTTCACTCAGAGTGACGGATAGCAACCGTCATTCTGAAGGAGGAACGACTGAAGAATCTCAGTTAAAATAATGATAGAGACTCTTCACTGCGTTCAGAGTGACGGATAGCAACCGTCATTCTGAATCCGAGGTACGAGGATGAAGAATCTCTTTCTTGGAGGGTTTGAGACTCTTCGCTTCACTCAGAGTGACGGATAGCGACCGTCATTCTGAGGGAGGAACGACTGAAGAATCTCATTAAAATTAAGGATTGAGACTCTTCGCTACACTCAGAGTGACGGTTGGGTCCGTCATTCTGAATCCGAGGTACGAGGATGAAGAATCTCTTATTATAAAAGTATAGAGACTCTTCACTGCGTTCAGAGTGACGGATAGCGACCGTCATTCTGAGGGAGGAACGACCGAAGTATCTCAATAAATATACAATCAGTAGTGAATGAATAGGGTTTTATGCAAAAAGGGGGAGCAGTTTATATTTTAACAAATAAAAATAAAACCACTTTGTATATAGGTGTTACTAATGACTTACAGAGAAGAATCTATGAACATCAAAACGGGCTTAATCCAAACTCATTTGTTGCTAAATACAACCTATTTCAGTTGGTTTATTATGAAGGTTTTCATTCAATTGAAGAAGCAATTATGAGAGAAAAACAATTAAAGGGTTGGACTAGGAAGAAAAAAGAGGTTTTGATTTTCAGCACTAATGAAAGTTGGAAAGATTTAACTGAAGAAATAATGAGTTGGTGAAATAGGGACTCTTCGCTTCACTCAGAGTGACGGTTGGGTCCGTCATTCTGAATCCGAGGTATGAGGATGAAGAATCTCTTGTTTGAAAAGGAAAGAGACTCTTCACTGCGTTCAGAGTGACGGTTGGGTCCGTCATTCTGAAGGAGGAACGACTGAAGAATCTCATTAAAATTAAGGATTGAGACTCTTCGCTTCACTCAGAGTGACGGATAGCAACCGTCATTCTGAAGGAGGAACGACTGAAGAATCCCATTAAAATTAAGGATTGAGACTCTTCGCTACACTCAGAGTGACGGTTGGGTCCGTCATTCTGAATCCGA
Organism: Cognataquiflexum nitidum; assembly: GCF_022538055.1. Classification (GTDB taxonomy): domain Bacteria; phylum Bacteroidota; class Bacteroidia; order Cytophagales; family Cyclobacteriaceae; genus Cognataquiflexum; species Cognataquiflexum nitidum. Next base: position 115,501 of record NZ_JAKZAM010000015.1, read on the forward strand.
GGTACGAGGATGAAGAATCTCTTATTATAAAAGTATAGAGACTCTTCACTGCGTTCAGAGTGACGGATAGCGACCGTCATTCTGAGGGAGGAACGACCGAAGTATCTCAATAAATATACAATCAGTAGTGAATGAATAGGGTTTTATGCAAAAAGGGGGAGCAGTTTATATTTTAACAAATAAAAATAAAACCACTTTGTATATAGGTGTTACTAATGACTTACAGAGAAGAATCTATGAACATCAAAACGGGCTTAATCCAAACTCATTTGTTGCTAAATACAACCTATTTCAGTTGGTTTATTATGAAGGTTTTCATTCAATTGAAGAAGCAATTATGAGAGAAAAACAATTAAAGGGTTGGACTAGGAAGAAAAAAGAGGTTTTGATTTTCAGCACTAATGAAAGTTGGAAAGATTTAACTGAAGAAATAATGAGTTGGTGAAATAGGGACTCTTCGCTACACTCAGAGTGACGGTTGGGTCCGTCATTCTGAATCCGAGGTACGAGGATGAAGAATCTCTTTCTTGGAGGGTTTGAGACTCTTCGCTTCACTCAGAGTGACGGATAGCAACCGTCATTCTGAAGGAGGAACGACTGAAGAATCTCATTAAAATTAAGGATTGAGACTCTTCGCTACACTCAGAGTGACGGACACCGCTTCTCGCTTCTCGTCTCTCGCTTCTCGTCTCTCGCTTCTAATATCTCATATCTCAAATCTAAAATCTAAAAATTGACTCCCTTCCGCATCATCATATCGTTCATCGTTCTTGCCATCATCGGCTTTGCCCTGGTGCCGAGGCTTTCTGTGGATCTGAATCCACGGGAGCGTGAACCGGTATTGACGGTGAGTTTTGGAGTACCGAGGTCTTCTCCTGACCTGGTCGAAAAGCTGGCCACTTCTCCTTTGGAAGGAGCACTTTCCCAATTGGCAGATCTCAAAAAGATCAATTCCGTGTCCAATTACGACAGGGGATCAGTCACCCTGCGCTTTGACAAGGAGACGGATATGGAATTCAAAAAATTTGAAGTCTCCTCCATCATCCGGCAGGTTTATCCGGGTTTGGATCAGAAGGTCTCTTATCCCTTGGTCACCCAAACTGCCGAGCGCAGGTCCGACCTCAAAACCCCGATTTTGACCTATTCTGTCAACGGTCCTTTTGCTTCTTTTGAGATCAAAAAAATCGCTGAAGATGTCATCAAAACTTCCCTCAACAGGTTTGCTGAAATAGAGGAAATTACCGTCCGCGGTGCAAACGACCTGCAGCTTTTTGTCACCTATGACATCAAAAAATTGCAGGCATTCAAACTTTCCAAATCAGATATCGAATCCGTCATAGCCGGTTCATTCGGAAGATCATTTCCGGGTTCACTTGTCAATAACAGGGGAGAGACACTCTTTATTCAGGTGGACCGCTCGCTGCAGGACCTCAGCCAACTCGAAAACCTCCTTGTAACAACAAAAGAAGGCAAGGAGATTTACCTAAAAGACCTGGCGGTTTTGACATTGGAGGAAGCCGAACCCAATTCCTTTTACAGAATCAATGGCAACAATTCGGTTACGCTGTCCATCATCAACCGCGACGGTGTCAACAAAGTCCTACTTGCCAAAAACATCAAAGCAGCCATTGAAAGTACGAAACCTTTGTTACCTGCTGGATTTGAAGTAAGGCTTGAAAATGACGACACAGAGTTTCTTGAAAAAGAACTGAGCAAAATCTACAAGCGCTCAGGACTGTCGATTTTAATATTGATTGTATTTATTTTCCTGATCAATAGAAACCTCAAGTACCTCAGCATTCTATTTTTGGGCATCATTGTCAACCTGAGTATTACAGGAATAATCTTGTATCTGTTGAAAGTGGATATCCATTTATATTCCCTTGCAGGCTTGACGATTTCCTTTGGATTGATAGTGGACAATGCGATCATCATGATCGATCACTTGCACAAGCATAAAAACAGGAAAGTATTTGTTGCCCTGCTTGCTGCTTCGCTGACGACGATTGTGGCATTGTTGATTGTGTTTTTCCTTCCTGAAGACGACCGAAAAAACCTGACCGAATTCTCCGTGGTAGTTACTGTGATGCTTGCAGTTTCCCTTTTGGTCGCTTTGCTTTTCACCCCGGCGATGTATGAGCTGTTATTCGGTCATCAGGCACAAAAAGGAAGGGTCCTCACTGTAGCCCAACTCAGGAAAAGGGTCAAGGCTTTCGGTGTTTTCAACAGGAGTATTGGTTTTGTGGCCAATTACCGCAAGACCTTTATCGTATTCTTGTTGCTACTTTTTGGTTTACCTGTTTTCTTCCTTCCTGCCAAATGGGAGGGTCAGGAATGGTACAACAAAACGGTAGGCTCAACCTTATATCAGGAAGAAATCCGGCCTTATGTGGACAAGGCACTTGGTGGTTCACTGCGAATGTTTGTCCGAGGGGTTTTTGAAAAATCATCCTATCGCCAAGCGGAAAAGACAAGGCTTTACATTTCTGCCCAGTTGCCATTTGGCAATACCTTGGAGCAGATGGATTTTATCATGCGGGAATTTGAGAAATTTCTCCAAGGTGTGGAGGGCATTGATCAATTTGTGACTATTATCCAATCGGGGCAATACGCTCGAATCGAAATCACTTTCAAAGAAGCTTACGAAAAATCAGCTTTGCCTTACCAACTCAAAGGCCGGCTGTCAGTCAAGTCGACCGATTGGTCGGGAGCGAGTTGGCAAATCTATGGGGTAGGTCAGGGGTTTTATACCGGATCCGGGGGAGAAGGAATCCCGCAATACAGGGTGACCTTGAAAGGATACAACTACGACGAACTCGAAAGGCAATCGGAGTTGTTGGCAGAAAAACTCCTTAGGCATAAAAGAATCCAAACCGTAAATACCAATGAGCGCTTGGGTTGGAATGAACAGAAAACAGAGGAATATGTACTCCGTCTGGACCAAAGTAAAATGGCCCTTGGCAATGCAAACCAATACCAGGTTATCAATGCACTCAACAATGTCTCGCGTCCATCCGGTCCTTCAGCTTACCTCGCTTTGGAGGATAAAAATTACGCTGTAGTGGTTAGGGAAAAGGAATCATCGGATTATTCGAAATTTGACTTAGAAGAAAATAGCCTGATCGGAGGGGAAGATCAGGTTTTTAAAGTCAGCAACTTCGGAACGCTGACTAAGGAAACTACCACCAATGCCCTGCACAAAGAAGACCGACAATATATCCGTTTGGTGGCATTTGAATACATGGGTTCGCATAAGTTTGGTAATGAATATCTGGACGAAGTATTGACCGAAATGAAAGCTAATATGCCGATAGGTTATACTGCAGAAAAGGAAACCTGGAGTTGGGATTGGAACAAGGCCAAAAGGCAATATAGCTTGATTTTGGTGTTGGTGGTGGGGATTTTCTTTATCTGTGCGGTTCTATTTGAGAACCTCAAGCAGCCTTTTTTCATCATCATTATCATTCCGTTTTCATTTATTGGACTGTTTCTGATTTTCTCGCTTTTTGATTTTTACTTTGATCAGGGGGGGTATGCTGCCTTTGTGATGCTCGGAGGCTTGGCGGTCAATGCGGCGATTTTTATTGTTAATGACCTCAACAACCGGAATACAGGGCTTTACAACCGGAATGTGCTTAAGGCTGTTGCCGGTAAAGCAGTTCCCATCATGCTGACGATTCTATCGACCTGTTTTGGTTTGATTCCATTTATCATGGAGGGGCAAAATGAGATTTTTTGGTTTTCCCTCGCCATCGGTACCATCGGCGGATTGGTGTTCAGTATTATAGGGGTTTTTGTGGCTTTGCCGGTGTTTTTGTGGAAGAAAAATGGTTGATTTCCCGTAGAGGAAATGTCCCGCAAAGACACAAAGACGCAAAGAAAAAAGAAATCAAATAGAGTCGCAGATTATAAAAATGGCGTTCTTCGCGGAACCCTAGCGTCCATTGCGGTTTAAAAATCCTAAATATGGAATGTCCCGCAAAGGCGCAAAGAAAAAGGAGATCAAGAATAGTCACTGAATTGATTTTAATGGTATTTGAATCTATAATCAACAAATGTCAATTTGGGATGAAGGCACCTTTATCGTCCTAAGGGGCGTAGCCCTGAAATCTCTTTAGGATGGATTTTGGTTTCCCGCAAAGGCGCAGAGGCGCAAAGAAAAAGGAGATCAAGAAAAGTCACAGTGAATAAAAATAGGGACACTCGATGAACCGTAGAGGCCTATGCTTCCATGTTCGGTCTGAAATGATTTTAATGGTATTTGAATCTATAATCAACAAATGTCAATTTGGGATGAAGGCACCTTTATCGTCCTAAAGGGCGTAGCCCTGAAATCTCTTTAGGATGGATTTTGGTTTCCCGCAAAGGCGCAGAGGCGCAAAGAAAAATGATATCAAGAAAAGTCACAGTGAATAAAAATAGGGACACTCGATGAACCGTAGAGGCCTATGCTTCCATGTTCGGTCTGAAATGATTTTAATGGTATTTGAATCTATAATCAACAAATGTCAATTTGGGATGAAGGCACCTTTATCGTCCTAAAGGGCGTAGCCCTGAAATCTCTTTAGGATGATTTTGGTTTCCCGCAAAGGCGCAGAGGCGCAAAGAAAAATGATATCAAGAAAAGTCACAGCGAATAAAAATGGGGACACTCGTTGAACCGTAGAGGCCTGTGCTTCCATGTTCGGTCTGAATTCATTTTAATGGTATTTGAATCTATAATCAACAAATGTCAATTTGGGATGAAGGCACCTTTATCGTCCTAAAGGGCGTAGCCCTGAAATCTCTTTAGGATGATTTTGGTTTCCCGCAAAGGCGCAGAGGCGCAAAGAAAAATGATATCAAGAAAAGTCACAGCGAATAAAAATGGGGACACTCGTTGAACCGTAGAGGCCTGTGCTTCCATGTTCGGTCTGAATTCATTTTAATGGTATTTGAATCTATAATCAACAAATGTCAATTTGGGATGCAGAAACCTTTATCGTCCTAAAGGGCGTAGCCCTGCTATCTTCGTAGCAATTTAGTATGTTGTAAAAACATGAGGGGCGTAGCCCTGAAATCTCTTTTAATTTTCATGCAACACAATTAATGGCTAATAGATTTGCGATAGCTTTTAGATCTCAGGGCTACGCCCCTCTGAATTGGATTTTATTTTTGTTTTTACGAAGATTATAGGGCTACGCCCCCTGAATTTAAAAAACATTAATTGCCAATTTATCGACTAGTTCTCCGGTCAAAACTTTAGCAAAACCGGATAATCATAATTGATCAAAATTGGGACCCATCGTTGTGGTATTTTGCCCTTTCAGGGCTGTGAATAACTGTATGATTAATCGCCAAAATTTTCCTAAAAAGCTTCAGCCCCGTCGGGGCGTGAGATCATAGGAATGGGTGTAGCCCATCCTTCAAATGAATTGTGAATGCCGGTAAAGCCCTGAAAGGGCGGAATATTTCCCGGAATCCATATAAATTTTATCCCTTTCAGGGCTGTTTTGGCTTTTTTCCTTTAATTCAACGCATATTTGTCATATATATCCCTCATCCCGTCACTAACTAATATCAAAACCCATTTTGTCCAATTTGTATGTACGCAATGATGCCAGTCCATAAGATATCTATTCTAATTATGGACTGTGGGCTTAAATGCCCGACACATCGGTCTTCCGACTTCGGTCTTCCGTCCCGTGTGAAAAAAAATAGGTTTACTGGCAAAGAATCGGATATCCAAATTTTCAACTCCCATATTCCTTCCTTTTTATGAATCTCAAACCCAATTCTATTTTATTCCTTTTTTCACTTCTTATCTTTTCTTATTGCTCCTCAAAGGATGAAATCTTGGCAGATAATCCACTCAAGCAACTGGAATTGGAAGTGGTGGATTCTCTGATGGTAGATGAACTTGTTCCGCTCCGTCTTCAGGATTATTCACCGGAGGCAGGATTGTATATCCTGTTTGATTCCAAATCCCAAAATCCGTTTTTGGTCAACGAAAAAGGCGAAATTCTCAATAAGTTCGACCTGAAAGGGGAAGGACCAAACGGCACAGGAGGAAATGGTGCTTTTGGTTATAAATTCTTGGACAAAGACAGGTTTGTGGCCCAGGGTGCATTTACGGGTTATTTTATTTACGACCTACAAGGGAATCAGATCCGAAAAATCGCCAACAATGCCAAGGAACTTTGGCGGATTAGCATCTACCGCAACCGGACGACTTTCCATCCCTATGTCGAAAACGGTCAGGACATGATGCTTGGGGAGGAACAGAATTTTTTTTCCAATGAGGAGTCGGATTACAAAACCTTAGGGACGGATTATTATTCTAAAATTAGCAGCATCTACCGCTACAACCTTGGGACTGAGGAAAATGAAATCCTGGAATCTTTTCCTGAATCTTGGGAACCTAGGCTGAACAAACGTTTTGTAGGACCTGATCTGCCTTTTGTCGCACTTCATGATTCCAAGAAGAAATTCGCCTTGCTACCTTTGGTTGGCAATCAGGTGTTCATTTATGAATTTCGGGAAGACAAACCGGTAATGACTCAGGATATCAAACTTTCCCACCCTCTCCGACCTGAATCAGCACCCCTCTTTGACATTGATGCAGAAAATCCCGACTCAGAGTATCCCAAATTTACCAATGTCCTTTTTGCGGGAGATTACCTGATTGCTTCCTTTAGTACCAAAGTTCCACTATCTGTTATGACCGAACTCCGTGCCAAGTCGGAAGAATATTACCAATTGCCGGAGTTCAAAGAAGCGATGAAAAAGTATATGAAATACTACCATATTGTGGTCAAAGACGGCAAGCAGATCGGGATCATAGATGAGTTACCTGTTCATGGGGGATTGGAATTTTTGGATGGAAAAGGAATCCTTTATGTCAATGACAATGCCAATCCGGAGGAAGAACGGGATTACAATATTTTCTACAAAGTGAAAATCAGGGAATAAAAAAACCGGCAGTTGCCTGTCGGTTTTTAGGATATAGATACAGTTGGTTTAGATTCTATTTTAACGAAACAAATCCTGTGCCATTGCATTTTCAATTGCCAATTGTAAAAATAAATCCGATTCCGGGTTGGATCATGGTAATGGCTGCCCGCTGCGGTGTATAGACAAACTCCCCCTCGCCCTGATCGGGATGGTATTCTGTATCCTGTTTTCTGAGAAAATCCACCGGGCCGCTGTCGTGGTACAGGACTTTAAACTCAAAATGCCCCATTTCCCTGTTTTTGAAAGGGACTTTGAATCCACCTCCAAAGCGGTAACCCAACACCCAATCTCCAAAATCCATCCCTTCTTCAATTGGTTCTTCAAATTGTGATTCCCTGATTTTGTACCGGGTATAGAAATAATTGGCTCCCACCTGAGCTTCCAAAAACGGGATGATCCGCTTTTGACTTTCGAAATTATGCCTGAAGATCCCCATGAAAGTCATCAGGTTATTGTTTCTTCTCAGTCTCACTATGTTGTTAAACCCAGGGTAGAGGTCATTTCTTTCTTCTAATTCTGTCCCATACTTTCCATATCCAAGTCCAAATCCCACCTCAATGGGTTTTAGGGGGAACCGGTAATAAACGGACATGGTATATTCAGGAAAAACAGATCCGTCCATTTTTTCCCTCAAATCACTCACAGGAACACCAAGATTGGCCTGAAATCCTGTTGAAAAATATTGGGCATGGGAAACAGATGAAGACAAAAGGAAGATGGCTAGAAAGAAAATCCGTGTCATATGGTTGGTTTTTTGAATTAGTACGGAAAGAACTTGATGCGGTTTGCAAGTATTTTTTTTAATCCAAATCTTTGAAGACATCCTCCAAATCCAAACTAAATCCTTTAATACAAGCTGAACTTACAATATCTCCGGGTGAAAAAAGTCTGGAGGGAACGTACTTCCCTGCAATCAGTGTATAGATCAACAGCGTCTGCTCTGTGGGTTGGATTACCCAATATTCCTTTACGCCGCTTTCTTCATAGACTTCATATTTGTACTTGAGTTCTTTGCGGTTGGAACCCGGAGAAAGGATCTCGATAATCAAGTCCGGCGCACCGATGCATCCTGCTTCATCCAATTTGCTGCGGTCGCAGACCACACAGATATCGGGTTGCACGACGGTAAAGATATCTTCGTTTTTCTTTGACTTAATTGGAAGCCTTACATCAAAGGGAGCTATGAATATTTTGCAGGGCTTTTGATCCAAATAATCTGCAAATTTTCTAGCTACTTTTAGAGTTACTTCCTGATGAATTCTTCTTGGAGCAGCTGCGGCAGGTTTGAAAACTTTTCCTTTGATGATTTCGACCATTTCATCCATTTGCCAAGTCAGGTAATCCGCATAGGAATACCTTCCATATTCTGTATAGGGTTCGCTGACTTTGTTTTCGGATTCTTCGGTTTTCATAATTCTAATTTAATGAAAAACTTGGTGAAATTGATTTTGAAGAATTCCTTAACATTTACAAGAATGAGATTTGTCACCTTGGCAAGCTAAGGTTACCAATGACGTGAATCTCTTGGTCGTCACCCTGAGCAAAGCGAAGGGTCTCTTTGTCTCGTCCTGAAAATGGTTGACACTTTTGTTGTTTGAAATTAGTTATTGTTTCAATTTCTAAAGAGTTTCTATTA
>NZ_JAKZAM010000016.1 GCF_022538055.1 Cognataquiflexum nitidum
AAACTGCAAACCCTCAAAAAAACAGATAATCCTATCCTAGCTGCATTGTTTCAAGCCAGAAATTAGCCAAACTTGAGGGTCCAAGTCTGAAGACTTGAACCAGTGTAGTCCAAAAATCACTGAAGGCCCTAATTGATTCAGGCCTTCTTGATTTTGGAACTTCTAGTAAAATAATATCAATTTTAGAAGTTAATGTAAATAGTACAGCTAAACATCATGATCAGGAAATTGAGTAGAATCAATTCCATTTTCTTTTTGTACCGACTGCATAGAATGATGATAGCAATGAATAGAATGGTACAGAAAGTAAGCAATTCATACCTATTGACTTTAAGGAAAAGCAAAGCAATTTGGAGTGACAACTGTATGGTCATCCCCCAATAGATAAAAAGATCTATTTTATCCGTCCCATTTTTTTCAAAAAACCCCATGACAGTTTTAAAGCCAAAAAACAACATGTATAAAGTAACCCCCATTGCTATAGGCATCAGTGAAATTTTACCTATGCTAAATAGAATGGCAGTACCCAATGAAAATATCAAATAGGTCAGGGTTATCTGTTTTGAGTAAGTTAAGTTCACTGTGAGAGAGTTTTGGAACCTATAATATCTACTGATGTTTTAAAAGTAGTTTATTCATATCAATTTACAAAAACAGCTATATGGATAGAATAGCTAGAAACCCCTCAAAAAACTCCCCAAGTCCATCTGCTGAATTCCTTCAAATTTGTCCATGTTAATAATTGTCTTTGGGTAAAAGCCGTCTGAAGACTTTATTGACATGGTCCAAGTCTGAAGACTTGAACCACAAGTCTGAAGACTTGAACCAATTGGGTTTACATGGTCCAAGTCTGAAGAATTGAACCATTCGGTCTAAAACAGACAGCACCGAAAAGTAAAAATCTCCCTTAAAATCAATATTTTTACTTTATGGAAAAGGGAGAGGTGAAAAGCAAAGTTGAAGAACAATCGGCAGAGTATGGAAAGTATACCTATGCAGACTATTTGACCTGGCAGATAGACGAAATGGTGGAGTTGATCAAAGGTAAAATTTTCAAGCAAGCAGTAGCACCGAGAAGAATTCATCAAGAGGTGTCGGGGAGAATTTTCAATAAGCTTTATAACTTTTTGGAAAAGCATCCTTGTAAGGTTTATGTAGCTCCATTTGATGTACGCTTGCCGGTCAGATCCAAAAAACATGAAGACATTGACACAGTTGTTCAACCGGATATCTGTGTGATCTGTGATCCCGGGAAATTGGATGAACTTGGATGTGTGGGTGCTCCGGATTTGATCGTAGAAATCCTTTCTCCCGGAAACAACAAAAAGGAACTTCAAAACAAATATGAAGTGTATGAAGAATCAGGCGTGAAGGAATATTGGGTAATTCACCCTAATGAATGTACTTTAATTGTCAATTCGCTGAAAAAAGGAAAATACCATGCATCAAGGATTTTTACTCATGGAGATAAGGTAGTGTCATTGGCAGTTGAAGGATTTGTTTTGGATCTTGAAGAAGTTTTTGAAGGAATGATGTAATCTTAGGTTCAAACTTTAAGACATCCTTTAATTCGGTATTATCCTAAAATCATACAAAGATGTCAGAGGTTATGCGCAACTTTTTTCAAATACTGTTCCCCTATTAACCCAGTAAACGCTCTTTTATTAATCATTTGTCCGCAAAAAACTCCTCAAATCCATCTGCTGAATACCTTCAAAAGTATTTCCTTCAAACCTGTCCATGGTAATGACGGTCTTGGGGTAGTTGTCTTTGATTTTTTGGAGGTTACCAAATTCCCTTTCCATGGTTTTGGCTTCGTTGATACTGAGGGCAACTTGAAAATAGGTTGTTTCTCCTTCCTTTTGACAGACAAAATCAATCTCCTCATTTCCCAAAACCCCGACTTTTACTTCGTATCCTCTGAAGAGTAAATGGTTGTAAACTACATTTTCCAATATCTTGCCCCTGTCTTCCGGGCGATAACCCCAAATCCCATGACGGACCCCAAGGTTTTCGAAATAATACTTGTCCCCTATTTCAAATAACCTCTTGCCTACTATGTCATAGCGCGGTACTTTATGGATTAAAAATGCACTACAGAGGTATTCTATATAAGTCTGTACCTGATTGTGTGCCATATTGATTTTTTGGGATTTCAAAAAATCCGAAATCTTCTTAGCTGAAAACAAACTCCCTGTATTGCTTGCCAAAAAAAGAACAAGCTGTTCTAGGAATGTCGTATTCCTGACCCCATATCTGTTGATGATATCCCGATAGACAATCGTTGAATAGATGTTTTTCAGGTATTCAAATACAATGGCATCCTTCAATTCCAAATGCTTCAAATAAGGCAATCCTCCATATTTCAGGTATTTCTCAAGGCTTTCTTGTCCATCCTCCAATTGATGAAAATCCAAAAATTCTAGATATGAAAGGCTGTAAACTGTGATTTCAATATATCTGCCACTCAAATTCCCCGCAATATCTCCAGAAAGAAGATTGGCATTACTTCCTGTACAATAAATGTCAAGTTCCTCGTCTAGCAGAAGTGATCTCAATGCATCTCCAAAATCCGTGATGTCCTGTATTTCATCAATAAATACATAATTCATCCTTCCCGGAGTTTTATTGTCCCTGATATATTGGTGAAGGTCTTTGGCTTCCTTCATCCATGAAAAATCCAGGTCTTCCTTATTAATATAAATGACCGGAGTTTGGATATTTTTTATTTGAAGTTCTTGAATTAACTGAAACAATAAATAACTTTTCCCAACCCTTCTTTGTCCTGTTATAACTTTAATAAGACCCTTTCCAACAAAAGGTTTTATCTTTTCAAGATATGATTGACGGAGATTTAAATTATTTGGGATTTGGAACATTTTATGTAATTACGATTACAATAATAAGCAAATATATAATTTATTGTAACCATACTTACAACTTTATTAAAAAGATTAAGATGTTGTAATCATACTTACAACTTTACCCACCTCACTGGTCCTCCATAAATTCTTCAATCCATTTGTATACTTTACTTGGAGTATAGATAAACTGCACGATCATAGGCTTGTGTTTTTTGCCTTTCTGCAGGTGAAAATTAGGCTCAGGGTTTATCTTTTTATATTCTTCCAAAAATCTCTCTGTGGTCTTTTCTATTCCCGGTAGGGTTTTGCCACCCATCATGATCAGCATAGGAGGATCTTTTTCATCCAAATAATAAATCGGTGAGGTATCTTTCCATACCTGCGGATTGTCAGTAAAAGCCCGAAGATATTGAGTCCCCGGAGCATAATTCATTTCTTTTAAAAACCAATACATATCCAATCCTGCTGCATCTATTAGAATTGTTCCCTTGATCGGATTCTTTACTCCCAAGGTGTCAAAATATTCATCCCGGACAGAAATCAGACTCGCCAAGTGTCCTCCCGCAGAATGCCCTGAGACGTAAATCTTGTCGGGACTTCCTCCATAGGTTTTGATATTCTGAGCCGTCCAACTGACTGCCTGTGCTGCGGCTTTGGCCATGTCATGCACCTGATAGTCCGGGCTAAGTGGATAATCGAAGGTCACTGCCACAATTCCTTTTCTAGCCAATCTTGATCCAAGGAAATTATAGATGTCTTTGTTACCCGAGTCCCAACTCCCACCATGTATAAAAAGCATCACATCGTTGCTCCCATCTGCATTTTTGGGAGCAAATATATTCAATTGCTTTTCTGGAAGATTTCCCAAAAATCCCTTTTCCATGTAACTGATATCCTTGCTGCGCTGCACGGCCCTGAAAGAACAGGAAAAAGAGACAAAACCAAGAGTAGTGAAAAGAAGACACTTTTTAAAGAAATTCATAAAACGCAAATGGGTTGATTCACGAAAGATAACAAACAAAGGAGTGCAGGGTTTAAAATTTTGGAAGAAGATGTTTCCACAATCTTTACTTTGAATAGATACCGAAATTAATTTGGAATCATATGACCTCAACATTAATTCTAAACCCTTTTGTTTGAATAAAATATTATTTTTCAATATTATATTTTGTTATTTCTTTTTCAAATGTTAATTTTCACTTGATTCGGGAAACAATACCAAGTTTTGATCACCTTTCTCCCCTAATCTAAGTCAATAATTCGGACCATATCGATCAAGCCCTAGAAAGGATATGGTGTATTCATCTTCACTTCGCAAAGTTTGATAATACAGCAAAATGAAAATAGGCATATTAGGCGCCACCAAATTGGCCGCCGCATTGGGCAATAAATTTCTATCTTCGGATACGAGTGTCATATTCGGTGTTAGGGAAAATTTTGTAGCCAAGGATATCGAATGGAAAATTCTCAGCAAACATTCTGACAAGGTTTTTGGCTTCAAGGAAGCAATTCTCCGCTCAGACTATATCTTGATCTGCTGTGACAATGAACACCTGACCCAACTTTGTGAATGTCTTTCAGAGTCGGACTTGGAGAACAAAACAGTTATTGACTGTACCAATGCTTCTTTTGGCAATGAGTATGATTGCAATTACTTTTTGATCCGGCATTTTTTGGGGGGTAAAAATATCTTCAAAGCATTCAATAATCTTGGCATAGATTATCCGATATCTGACGTTCTTGGGCTGATCAAGGAAACGTACTATTGCGGGGAGGAAGGGACTGAAAAACTGAAAGTCAAAAAATTGATAGAAAAATCCGGGTTTCGGGCCATAGATACGGGGACTTCCGAAAGTGCATTTTTATTGGAGGCTTTCTTCCATTTGAGCAAAAAAATAGCAGCAAATAAAAAAGAAAAAACGGAGTACCATTTTAAACTGATCACGGTCTAAATTTCAGTCACCGACTCCAATTTTCTAGGAATTGTTTGGTTTTTCCTCAAAAAATGAAAATTTTTTTTCTGCCCAAAAAGCCCTTTTCATTTTGTTATTTGGCAGTCATGATTACTAATTTGCATTTCATTTTTTCCTTAAAATTTATTGAAAAAATAATTTTGAGTTAGAATCCTAATTATCTATATTTCAATCCCTTCCGAATAAAAATAGACTCTACTCGCAGCTCAGGAGGTATAAATTATAATCCATCTATTGGCTTTTCCACCCAAAAGTCAAGCATTTTAAAAGGATATGAAAATAGGAATCTTAGGAGGAACAAAACTTGCTTCCACCCTTGGCAACAAAATGTTGGCCATGAACCAAACAGTGGTTTTTGGAGTCCGAGAAGACTTCGTAACCAAAGAAATCGAATGGAAAATACTTAATATGTATCTCGATAAAATCTTTAGCTATGATACGGCTATAGAAATGTCGGACATCCTTTTGATCTGCTGCGAAAACGAGCACCTCCCAAAGGTTTGCGAAAGCCTGGCCGTGTCGGAATTGAAAAACAAGATTATCATTGACTGTACCAATGGTGCCTATACAGCTGAGTTTTCCTGCAATACCACTTTGATCAAAAAAAGTATCGGTGACCAAAAGCTTTTCAAAGCATTCAACAACCTTGGGATCGACTACCCAAAATCGGATCCTATGGGTTTGGTGAAAGAAACTTACTTCTGCGGACCTGATTCAGCCGAGAAACTAAGTGTCAAAAAAATCATTGAATGGGTAGGTTTCAGACCTGTAGATGCGGGAGAAATCGAAAATGCCATGCTGCTCGAAGCATTCTATCACTTAAGGAAAACCATCTCATTTCAAAGACCTGAGAAAATGGATTATCACTTTAAATTGATCGCTGTTTAGATAAATATTTGCTATGAAATTATACCTATCGTAATTATAATAATTTGTTTTACAATGCTTTATTCCAATGTTGCAATTTTTAAACTATTTTTAGGAGTATCATATATTTGAAAACCAATCTGATTTTTCAATGGAAATAAAGGACAAGAATAATTACAAGGACATTTTGGAGGAATTATCATGGCTTAAAAATCTTTAGGATAATAGCCGTATGTCTAAGGTAAACATTGTTTGTAATTAGCTTTATCATTGCTTTTCCGATACAACTCTATGATTTTGCTATAAAGCTGAGGTAGGAATAGGCCTTAACTGGCCTCTCCAAATTTTTGGAAAGGCCTTCAATTAGCCCAACACCAAGCTATAGAATACGGACGGGGACATTAAACTTAGAAAAATAGGAATTGAAAATATTGGGTAAACGTCACTCTTTCCAAAGTCACATTTTGATACCCCTTGCTTCCATAATCCGAAAAAACAGGATATGCGCCATATTCCTCGCATGTTCTTTGGCATAATCGGCGTGCTTACCTTCAAAGTAAGTATCCAAAGTTGAAAACCAAAGCTCCAACCAATTGCCAAAATGTAATTGTGTGATTGCATTTCCGGTTTTTGCATCCACTTCTTTGTGGACAGGAACCGGACTAAATTTGCCTGCCCCCGGCCCGGACTGTAGCAAAATCATCTCCCAAAAATCCGTCAACCGCTCCAAATGCGATTCCCAGTCATGTATAACATTATTGAAAATCGGGCCAAGAGATTCGTGCTTTCTGATTCTCGCATAAAAACTCCGAACCAAAAGCGACACGTCTTCCCTATTTTCGATTTCCTTCATTTTATTTTTCCTTCAAAATCGGGACTAACACTTCCAATTTCCCATCAATTGCTGCAGGAATAGGCAATCCTAAAATCTTTGCCAATATGGGATAAACATGAATGTTTTCGAATGAAGGGATCAAAAGTCCTTCCTTTACCATCGGTCCATTGGCATAGAAAATCCCATGCATATCCTTATACTCCGGACTAAACCCATGCTCTCCAAATACTTCTGTTTTGAACATTGCAGCCCTATTTTGGTAAGAAACCATTCCTTTAGATGTAGTCAGGTAATGTCCCAAATCAGGGATAATGATCAGGTCACCAAAGCGGTTTTTATATTTTTCGATATTTTTATAATACTCCCTATCCTCCACCCTGACTACTTTATAATGCTTAGCTTTATCATTGAGTTCCTTATATACTTTTTCAAGCTCATCCCTATTTTCCAAATGCAAATGTGCCAAAGCGCCGTTATTGACTACCCTCCCCTCAATGCCTTCGGTGATTTGATCCAAATTCATAAGATTTCCTTTGGGAATATTGGTCATCCCATGGTCAGAGACGATAAAAATATTGATATCGAGGTCAAAACTCTTCAATCCTTCAAATAAAGCACCAAGTTCCCGGTCTAATTTTTCCAGTCTTCCGCTGATTTCCTTGTCATTATCAGGACCATATCGATGCCCGATGTCGTCCATATCAGAAAAATAAAGTGTAATCATCCTCGGTCTTTCCTCCTCAGGAAGCTGCAGCCACTCAAAAACCTTGGAAATCCTGGTAAGATTAGAAACGGCACCATCATAGCTGAAATAATAACTCGGCCGGATTCCCTGCACCGGAGCTTCCGAACCAACGAAAAAGTAGCTAGCGGCCTTCATGCCGTTTTGCTCTGCCAATACCCAAATGGGCGTTCCTCCATACCAATATCTATCCTCGACAATGTCCCTATTGCCCATACTATAAATCAGGTCCTTTTCAGGTTCATAGAAAGAGTTGTCAACCAATCCATGATTTTCAGGTTTCAGTCCTGTTGCAATGGTATAATGGTTTGGAAAAGTCTTGCTCGGAAATGAAGGGATCAGTGCTTCTGCTGCTGTTCCGTTTTGGATAAATCGGGAAATATTTTCAGGTTTGAATCTTTGGACATAATCATGTCTGAATCCGTCAAGGGAAATCAGAATCACATATTGGTCTCTTTCCTGGGAAAAAGCCGAATTGATAAAAAAAGTAAGGAAAAGAAATAATGCCAAAGTGAATTTCATTAGAGACATCTACTGTAGGTTTGATTTGCAGACAAAAGTAGCAGAAGAAAATTTGGTAGCCAATAGGTATTTTACCTTCGGAAAATTTAATCCAATAATCTCAGGTTACTGGTCCTTGTCAAAAGAAACTTCATGGACAGACTTTTTCAACTACAATGATTTTCTTAACTTGATTGAATGAAAACCTTTGATTCAAATCCCGAAAATCAAAACAAAGTCGAGGAACCATCCACAGAATATGGCTTGTATACCTATGCGGATTATTTGACTTGGGAGTTTGATGAAATGGTGAAACTTATCAAAGGAAAAATCTTCAAATCAGCAGCTGCCGCTCCCCGAAGAATTCACCAGAAAATCTCAGGAAATATTTTTTCAAGCCTCCACATTTATTTGAAAGATAATCCATGTCAGGTCTTCTCTGCGCCTTTTGATGTGAGACTTCCTGTCAAGTCGAAAAAGAATGAAGATATCTTCACTGTTGTGCAGCCTGATATATCAGTGATCTGTGACAAATGCAAATTGGATGACTTGGGATGTATCGGTGCACCTGACCTGATTGTGGAGATTTTGTCTCTGGGAAACAATTCAAAAGAACTCAGAGATAAATATGAGGTCTATGAAGAAAGCGGTGTGAAAGAATATTGGATTGTCTCACCCTACGAATGGACCCTTTAAGTATACACTTTGATCGATGGGAAATATGTTCCCTCCAAACTTTTTACGATGGGCGATATTGTCGAATCGAAATGTATCTCCGGATTCAAACTTGATCTCGACGAAGTTTTCGACGATTTGGACTAGAATTATCAATCAAAAAAATCCCAAGTTGCTGACACTTGGGATTTTTTTTATGTATAGACGCAATGATTACTAAAAATGGTAATTCAATTAAATTCTTGGCATGACCCTAAAATGCCCGGCACATCGGTCTTCCGACTTCGGTCTTCCGTCCTGTCAAGAGAAGAATATTTGGTTTCTTGCAAAAAAGTAGGTCACCAATTTCTATTGCCTTAAACGAGTGGTTCCTGCTGACTCAGGCAATGGAAGGAACCCAAACCCCAAATCAGATCCAAGGAATTAACGCCAATGACTTTCCTTTCCGGAAAACAGGAAGTCAGGATCTCCAACGCTTTATCGTCATTCTTGTCCTGAAAAGTCGGCACGATCACTGCGTGGTTGGCAATATAGAAATTGGCATAAGAAGCAGGTAGCCTCTGATCTTCGTAGTATTTAGCAGAAGGCATCGGAAGCTCAATGATATTCATCTGCTTGCCGTCTTCCAATCTTAACTTGTGAAGCAATTCCAGATTTTCCTTCAAAGGAGCGTAATTTTCATCTGATTTATTTTGCTCGACCACTGTCACGACAGTGTCTTTATTGACAAAACGGGTCAAGTCATCGATGTGCCCGTCCGTATCATCGCCGATAATGCCATCCTTGAGCCATAAGATATTTTCTACCCCATAATATCCTCTGAGGTATTCTTCAATCTGCTTTTTGGATAAGCTCGGATTTCTGTTTGGGTTCAGCAAACAAGCCTCAGAAGTCAACAGTGTACCTTTTCCATTAAACTCGACCGAACCGCCTTCCATGACAATGCCCGGTCGGAAGCAGGGAATATTTCTAAAATCAGCGATTTTGATCGGAATCTGATTGTCCAAGTCATAGGGAGGGTATTTATCTCCCCAAGCATTGTAATTCCATTTGACCAAAATTTTCTTTTGCTCGGCCTCAGGATTGATCAAAAAAGCAGGACCGTGGTCTCTGCACCAGGCATCGTTGGTGGGGAAAAAGTGGAAGAAAATCTTGCTAAGGTCCACACCTGCAGCCTGCAAATGTCCCAAAGCAAATGTCTTCATCGCCTCATCTTTTACATTGATATGGACTTCTTCCCCCAATGCCACATATTTGATAAACTCCGCATAGGCGGGGAAAATGGTATGGATTTTTCCCGGCCAAGATTCTTCTTTGTGCGGCCAACTCAGCCAAGTCGCCTGATGAGGCGCAAATTCAGCAGGGAAATAATACCCCAATTCAGCAGGTGTCATTTTCCCTGATTTGGCCATTTCAAATATATCTGCAGCACTGTAATTAGTCTTCATCAATAAATCTCTTAAGGATCGGGGAATAGGAATCTATGCGTCTGTCTCTCAAAAACGGCCAATGGGTTCGGTAGCGATCGGAATTTTCCATGTCGAGTTCCTGCACATGGACTTCTTCAGCTACGTGGTCAGCTTGGTACAAAATCCTTCCAAAAGCATTGGTCGCAAAAGATCCACCCCAAAACTGCTGGTTCCCTTCTGTTCCGACTCTGTTGACAGAAACTACCGGAACGCCGTTTGCCACGGCATGAGAGCGCTGTATGGTCTGCCAAGCTTGGTATTGTTCGTCGTTGGTTTCTTTGGTTGCTTCTTTGTGCCAACCGATTGCAGTTGGATAAAACAGAATTTCTGCGCCCATCAGGGAAGTGATTCTCGCTGCCTCAGGATACCATTGGTCCCAACAGATCAACACTCCGATGGTTCCGACTTTGGTTTTGAAGACTTTGTACCCCATATCTCCTGGAGTAAAATAGAACTTCTCATAATACCCCGGATCATCTGGAATATGCATTTTGCGGTATTTCCCCAAGTAAGACCCATCGGAATCTAAGACCGCGGTGGTGTTATGATAAAGACCTTCTGCTCGTTTTTCAAACAAAGAAGCCACAATGACTACTCCCAATTCTTTGGCAAGAGAAGACATCGTCTGCGTCGAAGGACCGGGAATCGACTCAGCCAATTTGAAATTGTCATGATCCTCCACTTCGCAGAAATACAGGGAACCGAAGAGCTCCTGCAAGCATACGATCTGCGCACCTTTGGCGGCAGCTTCACGGATTCCCGCAATTGCTTTGGCCATATTGTCTGAGAGGTCACTGGAACAAGATGTTTGCACCATGCCTACTTTGATGGTTCTTTTTGACACTTCGAAGAAATTTTGGTTTCTGACTTGATTCTTATAGGCTCCAAAATTACTTTATATATTCAAAAAATTAAACCCATTTCAAAATTGATATTAAGAGATACTTGTTATTGAGGGAAACTTGACTTGAGCAAAACTTTAAATCAATCTGTTTGACATTCTTATAGATCCACTTTCCATTTGTCTCAAAAGACCCTTTTGCTAGAAAATAAAAGATTTAAAACCAATTTTTTTACAGGCGAAGTTTTGTTCTATGGTCTGTCAACTATTGGCTAAAATAAATTCTATGACAGCTATTTGAAGAAAACCCTACTGCACGCCTCCTCAATTTTTGTATATATTTGCGGGCAAACCCAAATGTATGTTCTTATGAAAAAAACAATTATCGCAATGGCAGCTTCTGGAGCTTTGCTCTATGCCTGTGGTACCAAAGAAGAAAATCCTGAAAATATGAATCCATTCTTTGAAGCGTACGATACGCCTTTTGAAGTTCCGCCTTTTGATAAAATCCAAAACGAGCACTTTTCTCCTGCCATCTTGGAGGGAATCAAACAACAACAGGCAGAAATCGACGATATCCTCAACAATCCTGAAGACCCGACCTTTGCCAATACCATTGAAGCAATGGAAAAGTCCGGAGAATTACTGGCCAAGGTCTCCACGGTATTTTACAATTTCAATTCTGCCAATACCAACGATACCATACAGGCAATTGCTAAGGAATTGGCTCCTGAGATATCAAAACACTCTGATAACATCAGCCTCAATGAAAAACTCTTTGCAAGAGTTAACAAGATTTGGGAAAAGAAAGACAACCTTGGCCTGAATGCCGAAGAGCAAAAGCTATTGGAAAAAACCTACAAGTCTTTTGTGCGCAACGGCGCCAATCTCAATGAAGCCGACAAAGAAAAACTGAGAAATATCAATTCAAAACTTTCTGTGTGGAGTTTGACTTTCGGCCAAAACCTATTGGCAGAAACGAATGCCTTCAAAATGTTTGTCGATACTGAAGCTGACCTTGCGGGACTCCCCCAGGAATTGAAAGATGCTGCATTCCAAGATGCTGAAGCCGCCGGCGAAGAAAATAAGTGGCTTTTTACCCTTCAGAATCCAAGCATCATGCCTTTCTTACAATATGCCGAAAATAGGGAACTGAGGAAGCAGATCTGGGAAGCTTACCAAAGTCGCGCCAACCATGACAACGACAAAGACAACAAAGCTATCTTGGTAGAAATGGCAAACCTGCGAAGGGAAAAAGCACAGCTTCTAGGTTATAAAACACATGCCGATTATGTACTCGAAGAGTCAATGGCCAAAACCTCAGACCAGGTTTATAACCTATTGAATCAACTTTGGACTCCAGCTTTGGCAAAAGCCAAACAAGAAAAAGATGAAATGCAGGCGATCGTTGTAGCAGATGGAAAGGACTTCAACATAGAACCTTGGGACTGGAGATATTATGAAGAGAAACTCCGTCAGCAGAAATTCAACCTTGACGAACAGGAAGTGAAACCTTATTTCGCTTTGGACAAAGTGCAGACAGGTGTCTTTATGGTTGTCAAAAACCTGTTTGGATTGACTTTCGAAGAAATCAAAGATATCCCAACCTACCATCCCGATGCCAAAGCCTACGAAGTCAAAGAAGCAGATGGAACCCATGTGGGAGTTTTGTATATGGATTTCCATCCAAGGGCTTCCAAAAGAGGTGGAGCCTGGATGACTTCTTACCGTCCACAGCAAACCATCGATGGCGTCAGAAAAGCACCAGTTATTTCCATAGTCTGCAATTTTTCAAAGCCAACAGGCGATGCTCCGGCATTGTTGACTTTTGATGAAGTGACTACATTCTTCCATGAGTTTGGGCATGCACTTCACGGATTACTGTCCAATGTGCAGTACAGAAGTCTTGCAGGCACTTCCGTTCCAAGGGATTTTGTCGAGCTACCTTCACAGATTATGGAAAACTGGGCAACCGAACCTACAGTCTTGAAGCAATATGCCATCCACTACAAAACAGGCGAACCTATCCCTGATGAACTGATAGAAAAATTGAAAAACTCAGGAACATTCGGACAGGGATTTGCCACCACGGAATATTTGGCAGCCTCGCTTTTAGATTTGGATTACCATACTCAAGAAAAGGAAATCGTAGGAAGTGCCAATGATTTTGAAAAAGCATCTTTGGAAAAAATCGGCTTGATGGGTGAAATCATCCCAAGATACCGCAGTACTTACTTCCAGCATATATTTGCAGGTGGCTATTCTTCAGGCTATTACAGCTATATATGGTCGGGCGTATTGGATACAGATGCTTTTCAGGCATTTAAGGAAACCGATCTCTTCAATCAGGAAAAAGCCTTGGCTTTCAGAAAAGAAATCCTAGAAAGAGGCGGAACAGACGAGCCGATGAAAATGTATGTCAACTTCCGTGGTGCTGAACCAAAGATCGATGCACTTTTGAAAAAAAGAGGTTTGGATCAGGTAAGTGTGGATAGAAATAAATAAAAAATGACCGATGACGGATGTTATAGGTCACTTTAGATTAAACTTAGCTTAGTATCCTGTACCTTTTCCTCGTTTTGGAATAAGAAATGAAAACCATCCTAGCTCAAAAGCGGGATGGTTTTTTCGTTTGAATTGTACTCCTTATAAATCAAAAAAACCATTTGAATTATCGGTACATCGGTCATCTGACAATTTCCTGGGAAACCATATGAATCTAAATAGTGACCACTCCACTTCGCTCCTACTTATACCTCAGCTTAATATTCAAATTCTCCAAGTAATCTCCATCAGCCAAGGCCTTTATTTCAAATTCGAGTATTCCTGGATCTGATGTGACATTCATAAACTCCAGCTGCTTAGGATCGGCATAAAGTCTGTATTTGCCCGGCATCATTCCAAAGACATAGAAACCTCCGTCGGTAAAGGTTCTCAATAGCTGCAGTGGTTCGTTGTCATTCAGCTTTTCGAGGATCAATCTCAATCCACCCAATCCTTCTTCTTTGCCATTGTGGTCCACTACTACAAATCCCTCTATGATTCCTGTCTGATAAAGTGGGATGTCAATGCTTCTGTACCTATTTGGCTCGGCGACAAAGGTAAACCGCTTGACTTTTGGGGCCAGATTGGGGTTAGGAAGGGCATGGATATCTACTTCCATCTGGTATTTCCAATATGCTTGCAATTGGGTGATCCTGAGGATACCGTCTGAACCTAGAAGCATGTTAGCAGATCGGTCCAAGCGCACCGCTTTTGCAGGAACTACCACCTCTCCCTGATCGAAGACCCCGTTTTCATTGGCGTCAATAAACAGACGTACTGCGACTCCTGAACGGGTGACTTGGTCTCTATTGTCCGGTAGAATATATCCCGAAGGGTCAATGCCAAGAGATCCTGTGATCGCCTGTTGGGCTGAATAGGTATTTCTACTTGCCGAAAACTGTGTTGATGTCCTTAATCCACTGAAATCATATAGGAAACCCAACTGAAACTGTCCCTTTTTCCTGATCGCATCCACTTCATAGCCCATGGTAAGCCTTCCCATTTTGAAGAGGGTCTGGGACATCATTAAATTGTAAGATACAGGAGTTTTGTTATAAGTATCATACCTGTATTGTCCCCTAAAAAACATACCCCTTACAAAAACAGGTACACTAGGATCCCTCTTGAGGGTATATGTCATTGAGGCTGTAAATTGGCCTATGGCATTGTAAATATTTGGCGGCTCTATGCCGGTTCCTGTATCCCTGACTCCACTGATGCGGGCGCGGTAATTGACCCTAGCTACAATCCTTCCTATTTGGGTATTGAAATCTGTTTGGTAATTGGTCCTGAAACCGCTTTCGTACCATTGCCTTTCGCCGGTGATTCTGAATCCTGAAAATTTCCCAAAGGTTTTGAAAGGAAAAAACGCATTAATATTTGCCTCTCTGATCTGACCCATAAGATTGAACTCTGATTCAGGAACAAATTCTGTAAACTGGGCATTGATGCTTGTGTTGTTGGCATAAAAAACCGAAGCAGAAGCCTGGTAATACCTGTCAGGCAAAACATCGACATTGAGAAGGTATTGCTGTAAAATCCTTGCGGAAAGTCCAAAAACACCATAAGTCATATTCTTTCCGAATACAGCACCGTTGTCCACCCCTGCCCGTACAGTAAGCGCATTAGTCACACCATATGCAATGTCTGCATGTCCGACAAGGTCTTGGTCGAGACTGTCTATCCCTGTTTGGGCTATTCCTGCCTGTAGATTGTAAGTTACAAAACCTTTCGGTAAAAAAGTGAAAGGAATCTGCAGTTGCCTTTCTTCTATTTTGACCTCACCCTGTGGGGTGTATATTCTGATGGCAAGACGGACAACACCAAAGGTAATGGGTGCATTGAATCGGTAATATCCTACATCATCAGCCCTGAGAAAATCCACCAACTGTCCTCCAATCAAGAGCTCAACTTCAGAATCCGGCTCGGTGTAGCCATCGATGACAAAAACATCAAGCTTCATCCGCGGGATGACCGGATTGTTGGTAATGCCAACACCCAGAATACCTACGGAATTGTTAAGTCCTGTGGTATTGATCTGTCCTACCGAAATACCCGTCATACCGGCATTCTTATCTGGCAATAGGCCTCCCGGTAAAACATAGCGCCATCGGGCACCTGAAAAAGAAGAAAAAAGTTTGCCATCTAGAACTGTTCCCGAATACAATCCCTGAAGATCACCCCCTAAAAATTCCATTCCGGCGTTCATAAGAATACCAAGATTTCTATTCTCACTACTCAAATTGTAATTTAGGTTATAATCCAACATACCGGGAGCAAAGAGTTTTCGGTCTCTCCCGTAAAGGAGTGGAGCATCTGATTGATCCTTATTCGCAGCTGATTGCTGAAGCTTCCTTCTCAAAGTTTCCCTTTTCTGCCTCTCATCGATAGGAAGCGGATATTCTGCAGTGAGGCTTAGTGAAAGCGCATTGAAATTTACCAGGAAATTCAGGCCAAAAATCCTAGAATAATAATCAGGGTGAAGGTAAATGTCCATTCCCCCCATATAAAATTTATCGGCCGGAAGGCTTTCTCTACTGCCCTTGATCGTCACCAAGCCCAAGAGGGGATCAATAAGCCAATTGTCACTTTTGCTTGGAAAAGTCCCTTGAAGCCCCTTTCCATTACTTGTCCTTTCATTGCCGATATATAACAAACTGAGCACCTCGCCTAAAGGCAAAAACGGAACATCATCAAAAAATGCCACATTCAAATAGGCCTGTCCCAATGAAGGATAGGAAAAAATTAGCATGGCTTCGCCATCAGGTTCTGGCTTTGCTTCTGCGGTTTTGGATGCAAGCATCAAAAAAACAGTCAAAAGCATATAAAGAACCCCTGCTAGTTTCCTGACATGGGCAAAATTAAATGGGTGAATCAAGGTAATATTTTAAAAAAGCGAGATAAATAATTTAAAGTAAGGACGGAAGACAGAAGTCGGAAAACCCCCGCCTGTCGTCGGGCAGGGATGTGCCGGGGGCTGCGCATCCAAACAGCTGTAATGCAGAAGAATCTCTTTAATTCATTGAGACAATTCTCCGCCGCAGCGGCTCAGTGTGGCAAACCCGGAAATTTGTGATTCAAAATCATAATGGTTCTTCTTGGATATACACCCTCTTACCGTTGGCCAAATAAAACCCGGATTGAATTTCAATTGGAGCGGCTATGGACTATCGACTGTGGTCTATGGACTGCTAGGTAGCATATAACCACATTTCCTTTCCTATTCTCAGGGAATCCTTACCAAAACCCTTTTGGAAATAGGACTGCTTTGAACCAAATCAGAGGAAGATATATCTGACCTTTTGGTTTCAAACTGAAGCTCAAGCTGGTATTCTCCTGAGGCCAAACCTTCCGGAATATTGACATCGATTCCTTTTTTACCTGAAAAATACATGGCTACTGTTTCTTCCTTTTGGGAAACAACCTTGTCTGAAGCATCTCTCAAAGTAGCGGATATGCTTCCAAGAAACGGTGAATTGCCAGTGGTAACAAATTCGGCAATAGCCCTGATCTTCCCATCCTCCTTAGCTGTAGACACGTTCCCGATTTCAAGTCCTGTCGTGGTCTGTCCGTTTTTGTAAAATGCTGCAATCACTTGGTCAAATTTAAAATTGACCTGGGTGGAAACCTCGGATTCAACAACCTGATCCACATCCTGTGCCTGATTGTTTGATGTTACTTTGACTCGGGTAAAATAGGTACCTGCAGACAAAGAACGGTCAGGTCTCAGCTGAAGTCTTACAGTCTGCTGCTGCTGCGGTGCCAAGACGAAAGTGCGGGGAAATGCCCTTAACCTGTCACCCAACCCATATTGTTTGTCCTTGATGCTGTCTCCATAGACCATGACCAAGTTGCCAAGATCATCGCTGCCAGGGTAACCGAATACAAAGCTTACGCTGATTTCTTGGGTAACCTCAGAAGGATTTGTAATATACAGGGAAGCAATACCATTCTCATCCATAAAAACCGATGTCGGTGCAATGGATATCTGAGCCATGGTAGGCACAGATAAAAACAGGAATAAGCTTATTGATAAAGCTTTGATTATCTTTTTCATAAAATTGAAGAGTTATAAAAGTCGGCGGGGTAACCGCCGACTTGAATTGTTGAATCCTAGTTGTATTCTGCACTGATATTGAAAGTACCTGAATAAACACCGGTAACTTGGTTTGTCAAGGCCGCAAATGAACCACCTATCCATAAGAAAAACACGTTAGATGCCAAAGTCACTGTAGATCCACTAGCTACAGGGATAGCAGTAGCCCTGTTGGTAACTATAGGATTACCGACTACTTCTGTATTCATCAAAATAGAATTTCCTCCACCGTCACTTAAAGTTACAGTAGGATCATAAAATACGGTTACAGGACCATTTGCACCTCCAAGGTTGAATTGAGCTACGTTGGTGATAGAACCGGTGTTTACGTTATCTGCTGCCAAGTTGGCGTCCAAAACAACAGGTCCCGGAGTAGTAGACGATACTCTACCAAAGTTGATGGCATTCAATGTCCCATCCAAAACGATGGTCAAATCCTGAAGGATTTCGGCAGTAGCTGGAGCTGTAGCAGCTTTTTGTGCATAAGATGTAGATACTAGACCTACGAAGAAAATTGCAATTACGAGTGATTTAAGAATTGTTTTCATTTTGTTGTTGTTTTTAAAAATTAAAAATTTGTTAGAGTTTGTTTTACTTTTTGTTTTTGTTTTTACTATTTGTTTTTACTTTTTTTTGCTTTTCAAATGTATCCATGTGTCATGGATTGGGGGATTAAGAGGGATGTTTCATAAGCGATTCAATTAAGTGGTTTATGATATATTTTAAGTTTTAATGATATTCTATTGCAGTAATGATTCCTGGTAAAATCGGTATTCCTAGCCATGCCCTGATTTGTTGGACTTTGGGTTTGGTATTTCGGATCAGCATTCCTCTGTTATCAAATTGGAAGCTTGCTTCTCCGGCTTCATGTTTTGTAGCAGTTCTAAAATCTACCGTTCCATTATTGAGCACATAAAGTGTTTCTGTTATGTCTTTGCCTGTGTAATCTGATTTCAGACTTACTGTCAAATGGATATTTTCCTGTACTACCATCTCCACCCATCTGAGTCCTGTTTCACCTCCTTTGGGTTTGGCTTCAATGATTCTTGGATTAAAGTTGACGCCGGCAGGAAGCACCAGGCGTACATTGACCATCTGGGCCTCCACAGTACTGATTTTTCCAAAAAACAGTACCGACACGATTATGATCAAACAATACCTAATCATAGCTAGTGAAGGATACGTTGATGTTTATTTCCCCTTCATAAATCCCTGCAGGTACCATCCCTACCGGACCCAAAGTACCATATAAATACAGGTAGGCTTTTGCTTTTGGCCTGGTAAAGGCCCCATCCTCGGGGGAGGGCGGCGCCATCGGTGCCCCAGAAGCCCTCCTGCTTACGGGAAAGGTAATGCTGTAAAAACCTGCCGGAAGCTCCACTGCACTCAGTTTCCCACTCAATTCGTCCGTAGGGGCCAAATTATTGTAAGCTACTTTGAGTAGAAAAGGAATAGACTCGGTGGGATTGTCTGCGAGAACAAAGGCTGAAGGGGCACTGACATCTATTGTCAGGTCAAATCCTTCTGGTGCCTCTATCTCGTAGATTACGGCCTGATTATCCACAAGTCCAATGGTTATTGCTTCAGTTCCGGGTACCAAGGCGCGTTGCTTTTGGTTAAAATCCAAAGTCGGCATCGCACCTTGGGGAGAAAGTATAGTAATGTCATCACTCCCTGTCCAGGTATTGAAACTGATCCTCTGGGCAAAACCTGTCCCTGACAAAAGGAAGAGGCTTATGCCCAAGAGCATCCTGAATTCTACAATATGTGAAAGAACTTTTATCACTTTATATATATTCCAATTCAATGATAAATTCAGAAAGGTAAACTCCCGGCGTCGCTTTGGTCAAATCCAGATTGGCACCAAGCCATACGTACAATTCACCATCTGGACCAATTGGAAAAACACCCTCTCCAATGTCCAACAATGCACTTTGGTATTGCAAGTCATTGAAAGCCGCACTTAGGATGTACACTGCAGAAACTTCGCCTATACCTTCCTCGTATTCTCTGATCACTTCATTTTGAAGGTAGGTAATCCTTACTCTAGCCCCGGGGCTTCCCATGATTTTGAACATGCCCGCAAATTCACTTGTTATCGGAGATACCTCCAAAGTCCCACTCATGACCGGAGGATTGATTAGGTCGATATTCCGTATAGTGAGCATATTTAGGTTGTCAGTTACCGTGGCAGTTGCCCTTACATTCAGTGATGTACCTCTTCCATTGGCTTGTCCAAAGGATACTTTTACCAAAAAACAATTGAAGACCAGAAGTAATGTGAAGAATCTAATCATTTCAATTTTTAATAAGTTTTTGGGTAAATCGATAGTTTTTAGTTGCCAATTGGACTATATACAGACCTGTAGCCAGATTGGTCAAATTCGGCATCCACTCCAATTCATGGATCCCAGTTCCATACTCAGCAGCAGGAAATCCTGCTACTATTTGACCCATCAGGTCATAGATAAGTATTTCTGCCTTGTCCGATTCAGGTAAAAAAAACCTGATCTTGGCTGAATCCCTGAATGGATTTGGACTTACCGGAAATAGCTTCGGAAAATCCGGTAGGTATTCAATTTTATCCTCCTGGAATGCACCACCGATATAGATGGTAAATGGCCTTTCAGGTGATCTAGAGTTGATTTTAGCATTGCTTTCTCCTGTTTTATAGGGTGATCTAAACACTATTGCATTTGGCAATTCAAATTCATTGGAAGACAATCTTGCCCGTTTTTTAGGGACCTCCGGCGCTTGAAAACTAAAGGTATATGCAGATTGTTCCTGCATGTTGATGGCTTTTTTATTCAGATGGTCCATCAGAATGATGCTTTTATCCGCGGGCCACTCACTTGGAAGGGTCCAGTTCATAAGGAAGGAACCTTGAAATGCTTTCCCATTTTTGGAAGCTGCCAGATGCAAAGGGATGATTCTTTCGCGTTCATCCAACAATGGAAGGCTATTGATGACTAAAGGATTACTTGAACGTAATGAGCCATAAGTGTAGAGGAAAAGCCAATCGTCAGCAAGGGATTCCAGTTGATAGGCATCCTTAGGATCATTTGACTCTCTTCCTTCTCTACCAAAGCTGATAAATGACTCTGCCTCCATACCTTCCCCGGCCACAGCAAGCTGAATGGCAAATGGCTCCTCTTCTGCTTTTCTGCCAAAGAAATCTTTGGAAACGATGGTTTTTACCTCATTACCGGTAAGCTGAAGAAGGGGATTTGGAGCATTGGTCCGAATCCAAAAAGCCTGATATGGTGCTATACGGCCATCACCAAGGGTGCCAAGGGTGCCGTTATGGGTAAGAAAAGATCCCGAAGCCGGATCCCATACATAGATTGTATTGTCAATATTGGTTTTGTTCCAGCCACTTTCTGAAAAAAAATCTATCATGCTGGCGGTTGGATTTGCGATCAGGTTAAATCCCGCATCGGCGACATTCACTTCTGTGAGCTGTCCCCCATTGACAATCAGGCTCGTATCCCTCGGCGTATATGTCACCCCAAAGTCAAATGTGCTATTTGCAAGATTTGGTTCTGTGCCGGTAGCGGAGAGGGTCAAGGGAAGCGCATCCGAATAATTCCCTCCACCTGACGGTTTTTCTGCTCCATTGAAAACGAATAAGTAATGTCCCCTACCTGAAGGTATGACGTCTGTGATTTGGGCAGGCTTTCTCCAAGTCTGAAGGCTAGTACCCTGATCGGTTTCATCTACCCATAATATGTTTGGTTGGAGATCGGGACTGTTTGCACCCGGAAAACCTTGGGTTTCAGCATTTGCAAGCATATCGGCATAAGTAGTTCCCACGGGAGAACCTGCCATTCTCCATCCTTTATTTCCTGTCAATTCCTGCTGAACTTCTAAGGTTGGGTTTTGGGTGCTGAGATTGAGGTAAATAGCCGTGGGATTCAAAACAATTTTGGCTGAACCTGACGTAGTCAAAGTAGCCGAATTCTCTATTGTCATCTGGGCAGAAGGCCTAACGGTTACAGTAGAAGGCGATGAAATATCCACCAAACCTTCTACCAAAAAATTACCGTTAATTTCTATGTCTCCAGTAACTGTTTTCAGTCCAGCTCCTGATATTCTGAGGCCATTGAAAGTACCTCCAGTAATATTTACATCCACATTTTGATCAAAGACAACCAATCCATTTCCAGGAATAAATACACCTTCAACATTCCAGTTTCCGGCAACCTGATGCGTAAATCCGGATCCCAAAAAGGTGGTACCTGTACCGATTTGGACATTGGCACCGAAATTGATTCCTTCAACTGCTGTCACCGAAACAGTTCCTGACATGGTAAAATCATCACAGATCGTATTTGTCCCTAGCTGCAAGGTTTTGATCCCGGTACCGCTAAGTATCAATTCCCCATAAGTAGAAGGGCTATTGATGTTAGCGACACTTTGGTTGGTCCCGTAATATTGTATAGTACTGTTACAGCCAATCACGTGGGATGTATAATTAGACGGAAGTGTGTTGGTTCCACCGATTCGGAGCATTGCCCCATCTGCTAAAGTCAATGTGCCACCTGTTGCAGTTCGGTCAGCAGTAAAAGTCGACATATCAAGTCCTCCATCTATAACTGAGAGGTCGGTGACAATGGCCACATTTTGAGACAGGCTGACTGTCTGATTACCTATTGGGCCGGAGTTTTCTACAGTCAGGCTATTGACCGTAGTGGGCAGCCCGTTACCGGAACTTTGGTTTGTCTGACCGCTATAAATGTAATTTGCACCGGTATTGTAAGATCTCGCTCCGGTCACCCTCACCATTCCGGTGGCACCCGTGGTGGTGATTCCCTGTGCTGATTTGATTCCAAGTGTTGCGCCAGTTTGAAGGGTAAAAGTACCGCCACCAAGGAAAACTGTATTGGAATCGGCCGGTCTCACGTGTGCCCCGGTCGATACTATATAGTTGATCACATTGGTGACGGTCCCGCCAGATGTATAAGTCTGGTGATTTGTGGTATTCCCATTAAAAATAATTCTTCCTGAACCTGTAGCTGTTTCGTTGATGGTGCCGCCTGTATGGGTGAAGTCCCCGGCAATATTTAAAGTGCCGATGGCGGTATTGCTGATACTCATGTTTAGCAATCCGCCAGTGATAGTAGCATTACCAAGCACGGTAATGCTCCTTTGCGCACCTGTGGCATTGACTATTGCATACCTTCCTCCGGAGATTTGGAAATCTCCTCCAACAGTGTAGGCTGCACTCCCCTGTCTGATTTCGCCAGTTGCTGTTCCATTTTGAATGATCAAATTCCCAGCAATCCCCAAAGGTGAAAAAGTCATGTTTACTGTCATGGCTGGGGATTGAAAAATAAAGTTTCCAAAATTTTGGTTTGTACTTCCTACCGTTGTACCTGTGACCCCTGTCAATCTTACAGTCGAAGTCGGGTTCCAGGTGGCCAATGGAAGAGAAGTGCCATTCCTTGCATGTGTGTATTCAGAATTTGGTCCAAATATAATTTTAGCAGTACCAGAACTAGTGAAACTCCCACCAGTGTTGGTGATTTTACCATTGACAGTAATCAATGTTCCTGCATTGCCGGTGTTAATATTCCCATTTGTCCCCAAAATCAATTCCCCGTCTATCACAGCGGAGGCATTTATAGCCAAGGTAATCCTGAATCTACTTGTCCCTCTTATAGTAAGGGTAGATCCGGAATCAACATTCCAGTCAGTATCCGTTCCATTGTTGATATTTAAATTCTGATTACTGACAGTGGAAGCCAAAGTAATATTTGAATTATTGGCAACAATCAATCCTCTGATGGTCTGTGAAGGAACAGCTGTAACAGTGAGAGTCTCACCAGAATTAAATTGAAGTATATCTGTAGTCGCAGGGGTAGTGCGGGTAGGTGACCAGTTAAACCTATTTGTCCAAGCCCCATTATCGGCTCCAATCCAAGTGTATGTGGTCTGTCCAAGAGATACCATGGGCATAAATGCAAGCAGTACCAAGCAGCAAATTTTTGCTGCCGGTACGCTTTCAAAAAACGATATGTTACTATCAGTTTGCATTTATTAAACAATGTCTAGAGTCTGTTTTTTTTTATTGTTAAGTTTCATTTCATTCCAAAACATACCTTTTCCATCTATTGGCAAAACACCAAAGGAAACCAAGAGTATTTTCTTGAATCGGGCTACTGTCTTGAAGGCAGAGCTTTGGGATAAAATGAATTAATGTCAGGTTGAATTTTGTTGCTCCTTCCCAAATAAAAATTAGGTGATTTATATTCAGAGAAGTAACAAGGAAACTAGGGCGTATTACTGATTTATTTTTTGTTTCATTTTCTCAGGAGGAGCTTTTTGTTTCCTGTTCCTCCAAAGGGTAAAATTCATGTTTCAATATTCCTTAATCGAAGAGTTTTTTTATACCAAAAAGAGGTTCTTGCGAGATTAATTTTGGCTATAAATGTGATGCAATATAAATACAAATATTAAAAACAAAACATTTTATAATAAAATAAATAGATCGCCAATGATTTTATAGGTGATTTCACAGAAAACATTATTTTTTATATGTCTGAAATTTTGCATTATCAAATTACATATCTGCATTTTAAAGCGGTTTTTTGACAAGAACATATCGGAAAAAAAAAATTACCGAAAACGCGTATTTTTTTTTCGATTTATAGTATTTCGACCTTAAAATGGCATAAATTTCTTCTTGATGGCTTAAAAAAAACCGGTCTTTTTTGATCAAAAATGATAATGAAAGGAACAAAAAAAATAACTATCTGATTTTTATAAAATTTAAAATGAGTATTTGTAAAAGCAGCCTCAAAAAAGAGAATTGAAGTGTTTTTATCTAATTAATTATTATAATATTAAAATTTTACCAATTAAATATCCTGTAAATTATTTTTGATTAATACCCGACGAAGGGAAGGCTAATTTTGATAAAGGTCTAGATACCACCTGAAATTGAAAGATGAAAAAAGCTAAGGCCAAAGAACATTCTTTTGTTAATTGAGAGTTAAACCCGATTTTTTCCCTTTGAATGCCATTTCTTTATTGGCTTTTTATTTACAAAAAACATCACTGAAGTACCAAATTGGCTGTTTTCAAGGTAAATTTTTTAAAATTTTGATGACATGAATATACTTCTTGTTGATGAAGACTGCTCAGTAAGGTCTGAATTGTACAGGTTTTTTACTGAATGCGGCCACGAAGTAGTAGAGGCAGAAAATGGAAGGGAAGGTCTGGTAAAATTCTATACCATAGGTTCGACCTATTTCGATGTGATAGTCACTGACATGGTACTCCCAACTCTCTCGGGCAAAGACATGGCCAGCCGGATAAAAAATAGTTATTTAGGAAGCCAAATACCAATATTGGCCATTACCTCTGATTTTGAAAATGATTACAAGGTGAATAATGACTCTCCTTTCAATCTAATCCTTCCGAAAGACCTGAGCAATTCAAAACTTCTTGACTTTTGTCTTTTGATGGCAAAGAAATCTCGTTCACCTATGCTTTATAGGGAAGCTTGACTATAAATTCAGATCCTTCGCCGAGTTCGCTTTTGAATTTGACATTACCCCTCAGCTTTTTGACAAATTCATTCACTATGCTTAGGCCGAGGCCTGTACCTTTTATATTTGAGACGTTTTTGGACCTGAAAAACGAATCGAAGATATATTTTTGGTCTTCTTTGGGAATCCCTACTCCGTAATCCTTTATTCTAATCTCAAATGTCTTAGGCAGGTAGGTGAGCGTCAGGTCGGGAGCTTTATCCTCGGGTAATGAATACTTCAATGCATTTTCGACAATGTTTTTAAAAACATGGGTCAGCCATACAGGGTCTGAATATATCAACCTTTCCTTATCCGGAAAATGTGTACTTATCTTGCTTGCGGGTGGCTTATGGTCGTTGAATTCTGAAATCAAATTGGAGATAAAATTAATGATGTATAGGGGCTGTGAAACAGCCTTTAACTTATCATGTTCATTTTTTTCCAATATCAAAACATCATTGACCACATTGTTAAGTCTCTTGATTTGATTGTAGATACGGTTGAGGTGCGTAGCTAGCTGATCTTTAGAGATTTCCATTTTTTCTTGTTGGGACATGGCCAAAAGCAGGTCCGTGCTACTAAGAATAGTGGACAAAGGCGTACGGAACTCATGGGATGTCATAGAAATAAATCTTGATTTCAACTGGTTCAATTCTTTTTCCTTTAAAAGTGCCTTTTTCAATTCCTCGATCCCCAATTCCCTCTCAGTCACATCCCTTGATGTTGCCAAAATGGAAAACAGCTTTCCTTCCTGGTCTTTCAAAGGCTTGAGCAATACCTCCAAAAATATTGTATTCCCACTTGTTTTGTGTTTATGCGGAAATACTACTTTGAATAGGTTTTCAATCTGTGTCGAGACTTCAGGAACATTGAATACCGCTGAAGGTCTCCTGCCTACCAACTCAGCAGGGGTATATCCTAACACTTTTTCTACGGATGGGGAGACATATTGAAACGCCATATCCGGATCATGCAGTGCGATGATATCACCCGTATTTTCGGAAAGCAATCGGTACATTTCATCTGCCCGCTTTCTCATCTTGTCGGATTCCTTTTTCTTCCTATTGATCCTGATGGCCTGAATCAAGTTGGCATAACTTGAAACCAAAGGTTCAAGAAATTCAACATCAGCCATCGAATAATCATGAGATTTATTGGCAAGACCCATCAAGCCAACGAACTCTTCACCTTTATAAACAGGAATACCAAGGTATCTTTCCAATCTAGGGTGCCCATGAGGCGTCCCTCCTCCTCTCGGATCTGCGTAAGCTTGATTGGCAATTACAATTCGTCCAGTCCTTAGAGATTCACCGAAAAGGGTGTCCAGATTTCTAAATTCTAATCCTGTCCTATAATTCTGATTGTAGAAATGTTGTGTTTCTTCAGACCATGCAATGTTGGAAAGAGTGTGAGTTTTCAAGTAAGCTTGCCCCTTCTCATCGTAAAGCACTTCTCCAATAAACCCAAACTTACTTTCAGTGAGGTTTAGAATTTTGGCCAGTAAGGTTTCTAAAGGTGTGATAAAATCTTCCTGAAGGAAGAAGCTGATCTGAGTTTCATTGACTGCCTGTAATAATTCATTTAGTTTGTAAGCCCTTTCTTCGGCCTTTTTCCTATCATTGATATCAAATAACACGACGACCAATGCTTCTTCACCCATAAATGGGATCTTATGGGAGGAAAGGCTGTACCATAATTCCTCCTTACTTTCTTGGACCTGAAGCATCACCTCGAGGCTTTTGACATCACCATGTTCCAAAAAATACTCTGACAATAGCATCTTCTGATTCTTCAAAGTAAAAATCTCATCAAGGTTGAGATCAAAAAGTGCCTCAATTGAATTTACCCTCAAAATATCTCTAAAATCCTTATTCAGGTAAAAAATATTTCCATTACTTATAGAGCTGATAATCAATGGAAAGGGTATATTTTCTGTAATGGTTCTGAATCTTTCCTCACTCTTCTGAAGGTTTATTTCTTTTGTCTTGAGCTCAGTTACATCAGTAAATCTTCCGTGAACTCTCAGGTTATTGCCTTGGTCGTCTTTTTCCATCCAGGACTTTTCCTGAATCCATTTGAGTTCACCCTTATTATTGATGACACGGTAGCTGAGATCGAGGGATCCTGTTTCAAAAAGCTTAAGATCTGCTTTTTCCAATAAAGATTTGTCACCGGGATGAATAGCCTTTCGGCGGAAATCCTTGTCATTACAAAACTGGGATTTTTCAAATCCCAGCAGTGATATATTATCAGAAAGAAAAATACATTCCCCAGTCAAAGCATCAAAAGTATAAAGTGCGTCTTTTACAGTATTGATGATGGCCTGATTCCTTTTGTCACTTTCCTTTAAAGCTTCTAAAGTGACTTTTTCTTTATCAATGTCTATCAGGGTGCCAAATACCCCGGAAGCATTTCCTTTCCTATCCAACATCAAAATACCCTCCATTTTGACCCAAATTGAGCGCTTATTTGAAGTTTTCAATTGAAGTTCTTTTTCAAACCTGGTTATTTTTTTGGAAATAATATGCTCCATCTTGTTTTCCAAAGCCACCGAACAGGGATCTTCCACAAAATCAAAAAATGATTTTCCAATAGATTCAGAAATGGTAAATCCAGTGGTTCTTTCCCAGGTACTGTTGAGGAAGTGAAGTTTTCCAATCAAATCATACCTAAAAACAACATCATTGATATTGTTCACCAAAAAACGATAATGCTTTTGGCTTTTCAACAACCTCTTTTGCTGCTTTCTGACCAGAAAGGTGTTTCCTAATGTAGAGGCAAAAGCATGAAGTGCAGAGGCCTGTTCATTGGTAAAGAGGTCTTCAGATTTGCAATTGTCAAATCCGATAAAACCCCAAAAAAATTCTCCTGAAAAAATCGGAACAAACATGTAGGATAAAATCCCCTGCTCACTCATAGCTTCATAAAAATCCTTGTTAACTGTATCTTTTACACGCTCATTGATAACCTCATTTTTACAAAGTTTGGCATGGATTTCAGGGTATATGGACCACGGGGCATTTTGGAGTACCTCGAAGTCGATCTGAGGCACCACTCCTTCAGCACACCATTCAAATTTGTAAGAAAACAATGACTCCCCATCTTCTGCAAAATGGTTTTTAAAAATATAAATCCTATCCACCTCCGAGGAGCTTCCTAAAAAATAGAGGATATAGGGGATAGCTTCCTTTAAACTGGAGTTGGACTGCAACAAATAATATGATTCACCTATTGCCCCAAGGATTCTTGCACTTCGATTCATAAACCAAATGATTGTGAGAGTGTAAATAAAATTCAATATATTTTAAATTCAGTTCATTTAATTAACAAAAATGATCCTTTTGTTTAGATTTACTATAACAAAAGGATTTGGCATAATATCTTGGTCACTATGGAAAAAATATTGATTGTTGAAGACGAACAAGAATTAGCTCTTAATATTAAAGATATCCTTGGTTTCATCGGATATGATGTGGTTGGAGTTCTGGACAATGGTGTAGAGGTCATTGATTTTTTGAACCACCACCACGTGGATTTAATTTTCATGGACATACAAATTAAGGGGGATATTGATGGGGTAGAACTGTGTAAAAAGATCAAATTGTTAAAAAATATTCCCATTGTCTATCTGACGGCATTCTCGGATAAATTCATTTTAGATAAAATCGCTACCACGGACTATGAGGGATATATTCTAAAACCTTTTACCCTACAGGAACTTCAATCCGCCGCTTACCTCGCGTTGAAAAATCAATCAGAAAAACCGGTTACCAACATTAAAAAGAATGTCTTTATCGTCAGAGACAAAGGCAACACCATTCCTCTTCAGTTTGATGAAATTCTATTTTTCAAAGCAGACGGACTTTATACCAAAATCCAAACAAAGACAAAAACTTATGTGGCCAGAAATATCCTCAAAGATATGATTCAGGATCTACCCGAAGATACTTTCGTCCGCGTGCACAAATCCTACACTATCAATTACAAAGAAGTCACCTCTTTCAATGCCAAGGAAATCCACATAGGAGAATATACAATTCCGCTCAGAAGAGGTTCTTTGAAGGAAATCAAAAACCTGATTGAGTTTTAAAGTTTTTGATATTGTGTATTATGAGCATACGCAATGTTACACCTTGGGATACGGGAGGTTGTATCTAATGTGGATACTCGTACACAGACGACAGTCATCTGTCCACCGGGTGTTTAATGGCTCCTCCAACAAATTATTGTTTGACTAAGTGCAAGAAAACGGATACACATTTTTAATATTCCTCCCAAAGAATCCCTGTTTTGAAGGTCTCAATATTTGAACATAAAAATAGAAAAGCTACCCACATCGGGTAGCTTTCTCTATAGACAAATTTATACGGGTATCCGCTTTGGTACTCGTATCCACCTAAATGATCAGGAAAAAGTTGGCATTTCTGTGGATAGTGGACCATCTAAACTTGAAGATTAACCGCCTCCGATATAGTCTCCTAAAGCCCAAGGGGTGACATTGCGGATACCCTTACCATTTTAAATACTTTTTTTGGCAAGATAAAAATCAATCATTTCATAATCACTCGCTTCCCGTTCCTGCATTTCAGAAACTGTTTTTGGTGGTGGCACAATCACTTTTTGTCCAGGTCTCCAATCCAAAGGCATAGCCACTTTATGTTTGTCGGCAGTTTGTAATGCTATCAATGCTCTTTTGATCTCGTCCATGTTTCTACCCACATTCAAAGGATAATACATTATCAGACGTATTTTTCCATTAGGATCAATGAAGAATACCGCCCTTACTGCAGCAGTTTCGCTTTCTCCAGGCTGAAGCATACCATATAATTTGGAAACCTTCATGTCGATGTCGGCAATGATCGGAAACTCAAAAAGCACCCCTGTATTTTTCCTAACATTATTGACCCAAGCAATATGTGAGTGGATAGAGTCTATACTCAGGCCAACAAGCTTCGTGTCATTTTCTTCAAAGAAGTTTTTTTCCAAAGCAAATCCTGACATCTCGGTGGTACACACAGGTGTGAAGTCGGCAGGATGTGAAAACAAAATGGTCCATTTTCCTTTGATATAGTCAGAAAATCTCATCGGACCTGTGGTAGTCATCGCCGAAAAATCAGGGGCCATGTCCCCTATCCTCGGCATGGAATATATTTCTTGCTCGCTCATAACTTTATTGTTTTTGGTTTTTGATATACCAAATTTCGGGATTACCGTCAGCTATCCTTGTGATGAATGTTACTATGGAGCTGTACTTTTGATAGAAAAAATCTATGACCTATTTTAAACAAATGAGTTCCTCAATCTGATGAGGACTTATAAGGCAAAGCTGCTACCGGAGATTCCAAACTTTTAAATATTGGGCCTGCATGCCCCATTTCAATTCGACCAAAATCAGTCCTGAAGAAACATTATTGAAACTATTTGCCAAAAAATCATTCAGTTCCTTCACATCAGCACAATTTCGAGACATTAAAACATTGCCTGACTGAATCACACGGATAGATATTTGCTCACCTCTATAACCTGTATTGTCAAGTAAATCCACTTGTAAGTTACCGTTTTTGACAGGATTGGGAAAAGAACGCCATACCTCTTCATTATTTCGCAAAGTGGGCAGTACTTCTACAGATAATGTTTTGCCATATTGGAAATTACCATTTGACCCTATTTGTTTGATCCTGTAATATATCCGACCGCCTGATAATGGCAACCTACTATCTTCAAATCGGTAGTCAGCCATCTCCTCATCCCAATTTTGGAGGGGCAAGGTACCGATGGTTTTGAAATCGAGGTTTTTGTCTTCTGAGCGTTCTATTTCGAAATGGCTGATGAGCGGATTTCCACTACTTGACCAAGAGATCTCAACTTTACCCTCTTTGGAAATATAGTCAGCTTTTTCCTCCACAAACTTGAAATAGAGCACAATTCCCGGCTGCGGGATTTCCAGATCAAAATTTTGGATAGATGTAGATTCTTTGAGTTCAACTACCTTAGGAGAAGGTAACAATATTGCGAGAAAAAGGAATAAAATGGCCATAACAACTTATGACGGGAATGATACCAAAAGATATTAAATTCCCTATTTGAAAGGGTAATTATAACGAGATAGAAAGGCGGGTGACCAAACAACTAATGCTGTTTCGTATAGCTAATTATCAAAAAAAAACACCTGATAAAAAACTCTAAAAACCCCTATTCTAACCAAGTGATAAAAAAAGTAAACCAAATATGCGTAAAAGAAAATTTATTTTTGGACCTGCCTGATTCCACTATATTCTCAAATCAAATCCATTTGGGAAAGTCCCCTAATCAACCGAACATCAGATTGTAATACCTATCGATTTTATTCCTTAACTCCCCCAAACCAACCAATCCATTGGCTCTGAAAAACTCTTTTCCATCAAAATAAACCAAGATTCCCGGCACGGACATCATCCTAAGCTGTGCAGCCAGTTCTGTGTGTTGAACAGCTTCTAAGACGAGCAGTTCCATTTCGGGAAATTCCTTGTCAACCATTTCCTTCACTTTGGGAAAAAGACCGGTACATACCCCGCACTTTTCTTGGAAAAAATATACCATCAAAGCGGGTTTGGCTTTCAGCAATGATTCAAACTGTACTGCATCAACTTTTTCACTTATTTCCATTGGATCGTGTAGTTTACTATAAAATTGATGTGGACCATATTCACTTTGTTATAAATCCACTGAGGCTTTAATTCTCCGGATAGCATGTTGATTTTACTCATCAGGATCAGGTGAAAATCCAGTCCCTTTCCCCAATCGGAAGGAGCATATTTTCCCCCAAAATTAAGTTGGGCATAGGATGGAAAGCCATATTTATTGATTTCGACCCTCGACGGTTCTGGAAGAAAATGGAGTCCGGCATAGCCATAAACCTGAATTCCGTACTTAAGAAGATTCCTTTGGTAATAAGTAGTCAGTGCATCGACCTGATTATAGCCTTCATTTCTTTCTCTGGGGATAAAAGTAAAAAATGGGTCCCTACCCCATTCTCTTGGACTGAGAAACCTCCCTTTGCCGTCAATGCGCGTGTAATTTGCCCACCAGATCATTTTGGGATTTTTAAGACCTATTCTTCCGCTGAAAACATAATTGACGTCATCGGGATTTTTATATTGCTTTAAAATATCAGGATTGCCTCCATCACCTAATCCGTGTTGCAGGATAAACTGCAGGCCGGTAAGCAACTTGGTAGAATTCCCAGATAATTCCCAATCAGTATTGACCTGGGAAAATAAGGTAGATGAAATATTGTCAACAAATGTATGGTTGACCTGTATGGTCATGTCCTTTGTCATCTTATGCTTCCAGTCCAAAACTGTCACAAAGTCACTTTGGGTATTGCCGGTATAGCCTGAGGGTTTTCCCAAGACGGATTGTCCTTCAGGATAAACTCCTATAGATTCTCCCACGCTATACCATCCTGAAGTAGACCTTGGACTTATTTTCGAGATTAAATCCGCAGAAAACTGATTTTTCGAATCAGGTCTATAATTCAGACTGAATCCCTCTACAAATGTCGGGGATAATCTACCGTCTTGGGGATTGATAAATGGCATATTGATACTCATTCTTCCCAAAACGGCAGAAAATTTTTTTGAATTGTAACGCAATTGGAGTTCTTCAAGCTTTCCAAAAAACTTATCAGAAGGGTCATTGACATCAAAAAGACCAACTTCATACCTGTTGAAATTGCCTGTCACCGGATCTCGGCCGGTCAGATCCGAACTCGTGATATTGCCAAAAACGGTATATCTTCCAAGCAGGGAAAAGCCTTTATAGTCTTTGGTCTTCAGCTGAATAAATGCGCTTTGACCCAATGCATGGTCATCCTTGAATTCCTCCCAATAGCTCGTGGACATCCAAAATGCACGCAAACCAACCGTTCCCTGAATGAGGGCGGGCTTTTTGGACTTGAGAGAATCCTGCTCTTGGGCGAAATTGACCTGACTAAATGA
The DNA here is from genome assembly GCF_022538055.1 of Cognataquiflexum nitidum. Taxonomy (GTDB): domain Bacteria; phylum Bacteroidota; class Bacteroidia; order Cytophagales; family Cyclobacteriaceae; genus Cognataquiflexum; species Cognataquiflexum nitidum. Next base: position 32,922 of record NZ_JAKZAM010000016.1, read on the forward strand.
GGATAAAAAAATCAGTAAGATGAAAGCTTTCATTTAGATACGCTTGCTCTAGCCTCTTTGATAGGTTTGAAAGGACCGAATTTGTGCTGCTCTTCTGTAAAATCATCAGAGAAAGGACCAAAAGGATGGTCAATTGGTTTTTTGGAAATGTCAGGCCAATCTTGTCTGATGTCTTTTTTGGGTCTAGGCAGTGAATTGACGTATGCGGCCACATCCCATGCTTCTTCATCTGTGAGCAAGGGTCTTTCAAACGTCGCTCCAAGAGGCATGTTGGTTTTGACGTATCCCGCAAAACGGGACATTCTATATAAACCTGCCCCATCGTTATAGCTGTTGTCTCCCCAAAGAGGCGGGTAGATATGACCTGATTTATCGGGTTTTGGCATACCCTGACCATCTTCCATGTGACAGCTTTGGCACTGTTGGGCATATACAGCCTTACCCTTGACAGGATCAGCTGCCCTGTCCAAAAACGGAACTTCATAAATTCCTGAGCCTTTTGGAGATTCGCCTTTTGGCACATCCTTGCCAAGCCAAGTCATGTAAGCCACCATCGCCACCATTTCCTTGCTGTTGTTAGCTAAGGCTTTGCCATTTAGACTCCTTTCAAAACAGTCATTGATTCTTTTTTCGATGTCTTCCATTTGCCCGGATCTTGCACGGACTTTTGGATAAGTAGAGGCCACTGCACTATAATTATTCCCCAAAGGCGCAGTTCCCGCATTGAGATGGCAATTCTGGCAATTCATCCCATTAGAGATTTTCTTCACTTTTCCATTGGGCCCAAGATAGGTTGATGTATTTGAGACAAGCTCTTTTCCATATTTGATATCCTCGGCATTGGGTTCCTTATCGACAGCACTCCAATCGGGAGCGATCCAAAGTCCTTCTTTGGGGACCACCCCCCTGTAAGTCTCTGTCACGGCAGTTGCAGAGGTCTGCACTTCATCAGAGTTAGTCTTTATGGGTGGAAGGCTCCCTCCGCTAAACACCATCACAATCGCTCCTATCAGGACAGCAGTAAGCAGGGTAATACTCAATAACAAACCGACCATCATGGTCAGCATTTTGAGAATCGGCTGGAATGAATCTTTCATAGGATGATAAATATAGCAATTACAAATTTGTCAATATTTCATCCTTAAAAAATGTGATATACATCACATTCTAAAAATTTAGCAAGTAACTATTTGACAGAAACAAGAAAAACAGATTTATGGTCACTTGACCCTGAAAGTAAAAATCCTTGATTCTGTCTTGCAGCAGAAAGCAAAATCCTGTCATCAAGCATTGCCTCTGAAATATAATTTATCAGAAATTCAGAGAAGTTTATTCCCTCAGAAATACAAAAATCCTCCACCCATCGGATATAGCTGACGTTATTGACATGGTTATTCATATCAAGGTCAAATGGCCTCACCGTAAGTTCAGCATATTTTTCCGGTAGGTCAGATGTATCTAATTTTTCGGGCAAAAGTCCCTGATCCACATTTTCCGAAAATAACTCAGGTGGAAGCACTTGATTTGGTCTTTGAGGCCTTTTTGACCTGACGTCTAACAATAGCCATGCTGACATGGATTCAGCAATAGGATTGCCTTCGGCATCCTCCACCAAAAATTCTCTCAATGCAAAAATCTTACTGATACCCCTCCCGGCGGTTTTGACCGTAATCTGATCTCCCCATGAAGGCATCCTCTGTACTTTAATGTGCATCCTTGAAAGGACCCACATATATCCCTTATCAAAAAGCGACTGACCAAAATCCCGGCTGTCAGCATGCTTCCAAGCCACTTCCTGCATGAGGTCTCCCAATGCCGACCACCTCAATTTGCCAAAAGGGTCGATCTGAAAAGAAAGCACCTCAAAGCTTTTTTCAAATTGAAATGGTTCCTTGCTTGTCATAGATTATTTTTTGTTAACAACATCGACCGATTCAAAAACCTCTAACCTGATTGAACTCAAAACAGCTATTCCCAAACCCGCAACAGCAACAAGAGCAAAAGAGGCCTTCAAACTCAGCAGGTCTGCAATAAATCCGATCATTGGCGGGCCGATCAAAAATCCGAAAAATGAAATCGTGGAAACCATCGCCAAAGCCACTCCAGGGGAATATAGCTTGGACCTACCCGCAATGCTGTAGGATATGGGAATTATTGCTGCTACTCCCAATCCTACCAAAAGGAATCCTAGCGTAGCAACCACAGGCACAGGAAAAATTACTGATAGCAACAATCCGCTGAAAATCAATACACCACTCATCCTCAAGATCAGTACCCGACCAAACTTATTATTCATCCTGTCAGAAATAAACCTTCCTGAAGCCATCGCCCCCATAAACGAAACATAACCCAAGGCAACAAATCCCGGTTCGATTTGGATCACTTTTTTGAAATATACCCCGCTCCAATCAAACATACAGCCTTCACACAGCATGCCTAAAAAAGCAATTCCCGCAATTCTCAAAAGTAGGTCATCTGGCTTTCGGATTACCAATCCACCGCCACCATCTGCAGGTTTTTTTTCACTGACCAAATATCCCTGTGCTATCAATAAAGCTAGCAATACCACCGAAGACACTATCAAATAGTGAGTTTGGGGAAGGATATCAAGGTAAATCATAACAGCTCCAATACCCGCACCCGTAAATCCCGCCAAACTCCACAAACCATGAAAAGAAGCTAAAATACTCCGCCCGTAATTATCCTCCAAAGCCAATGCTTGGGTGTTCAATGAAATATTCATCATATTTCCGATCATCCCAAAAACCACCACCACCGGTACCAACATCCACAGAGAATTGCTGAATCCGATCAATGGAAGGAAAGTCATATACCCTGTCACGCTGATCAAAATCACGATTCTGCTTCCAAAATGGTGTACCGCCCAGCCTGCAACCGGCAAGGCCACCAAGGAACCTAGCGGCAATCCCAAAAGGAGCGTTCCCAATTGGGATTCTGAAAGTGAAAATTTCATTTGGATATCAGGAATCCTCGCAGCCCAAGAAGAAAAACAAAGTCCTGCAATAAAAAATAAACTTCCGAGGGCAATCCTTCTTTTTTGAAGTAAGGTCATGAATTTCAATAGGATTAGGTTCTTGGCTGCAAAGTAAAGGACTTTGTGAAAATTAATTTTGGTTTTGGAGAAATTAAATGGCATTTCTATAAACCATCATAAAAAATGAAGGTTAAACAAAAAATCTTAAGCTATGGAATTTATAATAGTGGGTTCAATAATTGCGGTAATCATCATCATGATCCGATTTATAATCAAAAGAGTCTTTGACGAAAAGGCGTAAAAAAAGCCACTTCCTTTCGGAAGCGGCCAAGTGTTTAAGTTCAATTTATGGGTTTTCAGTATTCAAATACTATACCAATAAAGGTTTAGAATATTTTTAATTTGGCAATTTATGGGAAAACCTACCATAAACCCACGTTCCGGCCACTGCGCTGATCAATGTCACCAAGATCACCGTGAATCCACTTCCTATCTGAGCAAACAATGGTCCCGGACATGCACCGGTCAGCGCCCAACCCAATCCGAAGATAAAACCCCCAATAATCTGACCCTTACGGAATTCCTTATCTGAGATGATGATTTTATCGCCTTTGATCGTTTTGATATTGAACCATTTGATGACCTGAATCGAAAGTGCACCTACTACAATAGCTGAACCTATTACGCCATACATAAAGAATGACTGTAACCTAAACATCTCTTGAATTCTAAACCAGGATACAATTTCGGCCTTAATGAAAATAATACCGAAACCCACACCGATGATCAGATACATCAATAACTCCAGTGGACTTTCGCCTTTTTGTTCTTTATTTGGAGTTGCTCCGACATTCGGTTTATCTCCTTTTTTCACTGCTGTTCCCATTTTTTTCTAAAGATTAAAAGCCTACTAATTTCATCAAAGGACCAAGAAATACATGCGTCATCAAGAATCCTCCTGCCATGAAGAAGATCGTGGCGACGACCGACGGCCACTGTAGTGAACTGATACCCATAATAGCGTGTCCTGAAGTACATCCGCCTGCATATCTGGTACCAAATCCCACCAAGAATCCGCCTATGACGAAGAATAACAAACCTTTCGCGGTAAATAAGTTTTCCCAATTGAAAATCTCGTGAGGCATGATGCTCCTATAATCTGTGATCCCAAGTGCAGCCAAATCGCGCTGTGTGGACTCGGCAACTTCTATCATTTCCGGATTGGCCAGTAAATAATGGCCAATAAAGCCACCGATAGCGACACCTATTACAAACGCGATATTCCATAATTCCTTTTTCCAATCATAAGTAAAGAAAGGAATATTGGCCGGCACACACATGGCGCAGACGTGCCTCAATGAGGAAGATATACCGAAGGCTTTTCCTCCGACGATCAACAAAGTAGGGACGATAAGCCCGATCATCGGACCTGCTATCCACCAAGGCCAAGGCTGCTTGATCCATTCAATAAACTGTTCCATTGTATTTTTTTGTTTGTTTAGTTTTAAAATCTATAATCAATAATAAAATTCAAGTTCCACATATCTACCCTATTGATCCTAAACATGTCAGGTACTTCAGATGGTTTTTGGGCAGTTTTTTGGGCTACCATAAACTGAATATCTAATCCTTCGAGGTAATTGCTGAATCTGTAGTCGAATAGACCTGTAAAGTGATAATAAGATGGGATTCCGTATTTGTTTGTTTTGAATGAATCCAATCCACCATGATTGACTTTGCCTGCCCCAAGCTGGGCATTCAAACCTTTAAAAGGCGTATCATAGGAATATTTGAAAACCAATGCATCCATATCTCCACTTCCCTCATACCTCTCCCGGGACATACTTGCGTAGAAGTTTTCCCTGCCCCATTCTCGTGGAAAGAGAAATCTACCTCTGTCATTTATCCCGAGGAAATTAGCTGAGATATGATGCCTCCCGGAGTTCAGTCCGATTTTTCCGCCAAATCCAAATGACTTTTCATCCGGTAGCATATAGGTCTTTTCTATTTCGGAATTTCCTCCGTCATTGACTGCCGTCTGAAAGAAACCCTGACCACCCAAGTCGACCGATGCATGCCCTAGATGGAGAACATAATCTCCCTGCAAAAAACTCATGTTAAAGACATTTTCCGCAAAATAATTCCATCCCTGAGCGGAAAAATCTTCGTTTCGATACTTGAGTCCAAACATTCCCATTCCTTTTGAAGAAATGTTGTGTGAATAATTGGAAGGTTCTCCAAATGGATTTCTCCCGAAAGGATACACCCCAAACGACTCTTCCATGCTAAACCAGTCCACAGTCCCCCTTATGGTCACTGCGCTCAACCATGAAGCGGTAGTTTCCCAATTGGACTTTTGATAATTGACAGTAAGGCCACTGAATATATTTGGCCTCATCCTATTATCCTGTTCATTGAGAAAAGGTGAATTGATTTTTTGCCTTCCAAAGACCGTCCTGAAATTACCATTTTTGTAAGAAATAAAGAACTCTTCCAATCTGTCAAGATCGGTCATATTTTCAGGATCGTGCATGTCAAACAGCAGAATCTCATACCTATTGCCCGCACCGGTAGTTGGGTCAGCTACAGCAATATTGTTTTCAAACAACTGAAAGACAAAGAAGCCACTAAACCCTACCTGAAACCCTCTGTATTCGGGACTGAGGTAACCCAATCCCGCTCCAACACCCAGCGCTGAATAGTCAAGCAAGTCCCCCCTGTTGTGGGTCGACATCAGAAATGACCTTACGTGGAAATCAAATTTTCCTTTTTCAAGATCATATCCCAACTTCCTGCCGGATTCTTCGTGGCCCGAAAGTGAATCTAAACGATTTTCCTGCGCTATCCCAGGGGTAACTAACCCCAAAAACAGCATCAAACTCACTATTCGCATTGTATTCAAAATTGTCCAGACTTTAGCCTGAATACAGTGACATTTATCACTTTGCCTGATTCGAAATAAAAATGGCAAGACCGAAGTCTTGCCATGTTGGGTATAACACAACTCTTCTGTAATTACTTTTTATAACAAAGTAGTAGGACATACATAATCACTTACTTTGAACAAAGCCGAATCCTTGATCGCATCAAATCCTCCTTTTACATCGACAAGATTATCAAATCCTCTTGCTTTTAAGATGGAATTGAATACCATGGATCTGTATCCACCTGCACAATGCACATAATAGGTTTTGTCTTTATTGATCTGGGCCATGCTGTCGTTAATATAATCCAATGGTGCATTTTCTGCATCGATCACATGTTCGCTGAGGTATTCACTGTTTTTTCTGACATCCAGGATGTTGACTCCGCCTTCTTTTTCGATCAGGTGTGCAAGTTCCTCAGTGGTGACAGATTTGATGCTGTCCACTTCTCTTTTATCTGCTTTCCAGGCTTCAAATCCACCCTTGAGGTATCCGATACAGAAGTCATATCCTACTCTAGCCAATCTTGTAATGACTTCCTCTTCTCTTCCCTCGTCTGCCAAGATCAGGATTTCCTGCTTGAGGTCCGGAACCAATGCTCCTACCCATACCGCAAAACTTCCGTCGATACCGATGTTGATGGAATTAGGAATAAAACCTTTTGCAAAAACTTGTGCGTCTCTTGTATCGATAACTACCGCGCCTGTTTCGTTGGCTGCAGCCTCAAAAGCGGCAGGACTCAATGGATTGAATCCTCTATTCAATACTGTATCAATAGACTCATATCCTTGGATATTCATCATGACATTTTGAGGGAAATAAGCCGGTGGAGGAGTAAGACCTGTAGTCACTTCCTTGATAAATTCCTCTTTGGTCATTTTCTGAAGTGCATAATTGGTCTTCTTCTGATTGCCCAAAGTATCGGTAGTCTCCTTGCTCATGTTTTTGCCACAGGCACTTCCCGCACCGTGTGCCGGATAGACGATGATATCATCAGCCAAAGGCATGATTTTGTCTCTTAAAGAATCATAGAGATGGGCTGCAAGTTTGTCTTGAGTCAAGTCGGCAATGACTTTCTGCGCAAGGTCAGGTCTTCCCACATCACCGATAAACAACGTGTCCCCGGTAAACAAAGCCTCCTCTTTTCCTTCTTCATTGATCAAAAGGTAGCAGGTACTTTCCATGGTATGGCCTGGGGTATGGATTACCCTGATTTTTGCTTTGCCAAGCGGAAATTCCTGCCCGTCTTTGGCTACGATAGCATCAAATCCCATCTTCATCCCGGTAGGTCCAAATACAATCGGAGCGCCGGTTTTGATAGATAAATCCTTGTGACCAGAAACAAAATCAGCGTGAAAGTGGGTTTCAAACACATACTTGATAGTATCTCCCCTTCTTTCTGCTTTTTCTAGGTATGGCTGTACTTCTCTCAAAGGGTCAATGACAGCTGCTTCGCCGTCAGACTCGATATAGTAGGCTCCCTGAGCCAAACATCCGGTATAGATCTGTTCAATTGTCATATGGTATTTTTTTTATGTTTGTCCGCTTCTTTGCCAATAACCTCGTATTATTCTTCAAGCGGGACGGAAGACCGAAGTCGGAAGACCGATGTGCCGGAAATTATGTTTGCAGACCAGAATGAGAGTAGATATTTTATCTATTGGCTCTCTGTGTACATACATGTTATTTTTTCGGGTTATTGATATGTAAAATTATCTTTCCGTCCTTTTCTTTAAAATGACTTTTGTCACATTTTCAATTTACACTTTCAGGCTCAGGTTGTCTTCTATTACTTGAACCAAATGATTAGCAGGAACAACGCCAGATTGTCTCCAAAGCGGTTTGCCGTTTTGGAACAAAATCAAAGTCGGAACGCCTCTCACCTGATATGCACTGGCGGCATAAGGATTTTTGTCCACATCCACTTTGATGATTTTGACTTTATCACCCACCTGACGGGCTGTATCTTCTAATATAGGTTGCATCATTTTGCAGGGACCGCACCAGGTGGCAAAGAAATCCACCAATACAGGCTGGTCGCCTGAAATCAATTCGCTGAATGTTTTTGGTTGTGCACTCATGGTTATTATTATTAGTGGTTATCCTCAATTTTGCCATTAACCCAATTTAAAATTCAAACAGGACGGAAGACCGAAGTCGGAAAACCGAGGTTTCGGACTTTTCAGTTTTATACCTGGACTTTTATTGAGCTTCAATTTTTACAGGCACCATTGAGTAAATGAATTTTAACTTTTAAGACTTCACAAAACTACTACCGTGTCATCTGTTGAACAGTAATTTTTATCACAATACCTTAAATGCTGTTAAAAAACAGATGGATTAGGATTTATTGATTATTTTCGCCCGAAACTATTATTTCAAAAACAATGCTTGACTATCAAAAGGCCAATAACCTCACAGGATGGCTGGTTTTTCTCCTATCAACTACCGTCTTTATATTGACAGTAGAACAGACCGCCAGTTTTTGGGATCCGGGAGAATTCATCGCTGTATCCTACAAACTGCAGGTGCCTCATCCTCCAGGAGCGCCGTTTTTCCTATTGATTTATAGGATGTTCGGATTTCTGGCATTCGGAGACGGATTGGCTGTAGCCTATTGGATGAATGTCGGAAGTGCCGTTTTCTCAGGATTTACAGTGCTTTTCCTGTTTTGGACCATTACCTTATTCGGTCGTAGACTTTTCCAGATCCAAAAAGGAACAGAAACAAAAGGCCAAATCATCACCCTAATGGGAGCAGGATTGGTGGGTTCACTTATCTACACATTTACAGATAGTTTTTGGTTCTCTGCTGTGGAAGCGGAAGTATATGCCATGTCTTCTTTCTTTACTGCGATAGTCATTTGGGCATTTCTGAAATGGGATGTGATCGAAGACCAAAGAGAAGAAAACAGATGGATGATTTTTATCGCCTATTTGGTGGGATTATCGATAGGTGTCCACTTGCTCAACCTTGTTACTTTGCCGGCTTTGGCTTTGGTGGTGTATTTCAAAAAATACCCCAATCCAAATCTCAAAGGAGGCATCATTGCCCTGATCTTGGGAGGCGTTGCATTGATTATCATTAACAATTTGATCATCCCCGGACTTCCAAGTCTGGCAGGTTCCATGGAGATTTTCTTCGTCAACAGCATTGGATTGCCATTTGGATCTGGAATAGTTGTCTTTTCCGCTTTGTTTTTGGGTTCCCTGATTTATGGGATTCTCTATTCCATCAAGAAAGGAAAAGTCATCCTCAATACGGTGTTAGTATCGCTCGTATTTATTTTGATAGGATATGGATCCTACGCACTCATCGTCATCCGTGCCAACCAAGACCCTGTCATCAATGAAAATGCACCAAAGGACATCATCAGCTATGTTTCTTATCTGAAAAGAGAGCAGTACGGTTACCGTCCTTTGATCCATGGTCAATATTTTGATGCCGAATTGGTTGACCAAAAAGAAGGTGACCCGATATATATGAAGGGAAAAGACAGGTACGAAATCGTGGATTATTCAACTGTCAATGAATATGATCCTGCAAGAACGACCATCTTGCCAAGGATTTATTCCACCCAAGACCGTCACAAACAGATCTACCGATCCAAACTTGGATTGAGAGAAGGGCAAAAACCAACCTTCGGGGACAACCTCTATTTTATGTTTACCCATCAGCTTGGGCACATGTATTGGAGGTATTTTATGTGGAATTTTTCAGGAAGGGAAAGTGATTTTTCCGACGCACCTTGGATAGGGATTTCAGATTATTTTTCTGACATCTATCCCGATTATATCAAAGAAAACAAAGCGCATAACAACTACCTGATGCTGCCTTTGATTTTGGGTTTAATCGGTTTGGCCTTTCAGGCAAAAAAAGACAACAAGTCTTTCTTTATCTCAGCCATGCTGTTTCTGATGATGGGTGTTGTGTTGGTCTTGTATCTCAATTCTCCGCCCGTTGAGCCCCGCGAAAGGGATTATATCTATGTGGGTTCTTTTTATGCATTTGCGATTTGGATAGGAATGGGCGTGATAGCCCTGGCATACTATATTGAAAGATTAAACAAGAATCTCGTCGTGGCAGGTATCATCGCCACACTCGCGACTGTGCCGGTGGCGGTATTGATGGCAAGCCAAAACTGGGATGACCACAACAGACAGGGAAGGTTTTTCTCTGTTGATTCTGCCAGAAACTTCCTTGCTTCCTGTGCGCCAAATGCGATTTTATTTACCGGTGGTGACAATGACACTTTCCCGCTGTGGTATGTACAGGAGGTCGAAGGCTTCAGGACAGACGTGAGGGTGGTGGTATTGAGTTACTTTGATACGGATTGGTATGTGGAGCAAATGGCCCGTCCAGTCAATGAATCGGCTGCTTTGCCATTTTCTTTGGATCCAAAAAATTATAAAAAAGGCACCAATGATGTCCTTTATGTAATGGAAAGAGAGAACCTTCAAGCCATCTCAGCTTCAGAATACCTCAAACTCCTCAACAACGGAAGTGAGCTTTTGAAATTGGCAGCATCGGGAAGCAAAAACACTTACAACATGGTACCTTCAAGAAACTTGATCCTAGATGTAGACCTGGAAAATGTCTATAACCAAGGTCTGATTCCCGAATCCATGGAAGGTCTGATGACCGAGCAAATCAACCTCAGGATCAAAGGGAATTACCTTACAAAAGGTAACCTGATGCTCATCGACCTGATTACAAGCAACAATTGGGAAAGGCCTATTTACTTTAATAATACTTCATTGGCTACCATCACACTCGATATCGAAGACTATGTGGTGATGGAAGGCATGACATATAGACTTCTTCCTGTCAGAAAGCCTGAAGGAATGAGAACAGAATTGGTGAATACCGACCTGGCATACACCAATATGATGGAGAAGTTTGCCTTCAGGGGAATGGACAATCCGGATAACTATTTCGATGATGAATTCAGAAGATTTACCTCAAATCACCGCTCTGCGGTAAACAGTATTGCAATTGCGCTGTTAGACGAAAATGATATGGACAGGGCGGCAGAAATTCTGAAATTCAGCATGAAGGTAATGCCGCATGAGGCTGTTGCCTATGATTTGGCTAGCGGACAGTCGGTGCCTTTGTTGTTTGAGGTTGGGGAAGATGACCTTGCTTTGGATGTGGTGGATAAAATTTCCTATAAGTCTATTCAGATGTTGGAGTTTTACCAAAAGACAGGTCGGGATTATGACCGTGAAGCCCTTATTTCGATCGAAATGTTGAAGTTTTTTATTCCGCTGTTGGATGAAAGAGGGTATTCTGAAATTGCTGAAAATCTCAAAGCAGAATTGGAAAAAATCCTTGGGCCCGGTTCAGCCGGAGGCAGCCTTTTGGATAGAAGATAATTTGTTTGGTTTTTTGAATCCAAAATCCGGGTCCTGCTAAGGACTCGGATTTTTTTTGGTTTTTCCTGATTTCAAAACATAAACCCACTTAGACCAACAGCCCCGAAGCGGGCTAAATAACAATAGCCCCGTGCAAGGTGCTTTTCTGATTCTCATACTCTCACCAATCCCATTGCACCGCCGCTCGGGGCAATGAATATGCGATATCGTCAGTTTTTGGTGGCAAGGAGGTAAAGTGTGGAATTGGGTTTACACCAAAACAGGGAAGGTTATTTGTTCAATTCTATATCTCAATCATTAAACCACATTTTAATGATATTTTCTCGTGTCACTTTTTGTCTTGAAACAAAAAGTAACCAAAAAGTTCAAGTCGGCGGAATCCTATCCACGCTCTATCCCACCGCCGGCCCGGTCCGCCGACTTCCTCCACACAGGCGTTCCAAAATAGAATTTCCCTGAAGTATAAGTTTTCAACCAAAACCAACTCAAACTAACAGTCCGCCACGGCGGAGCGAAATAATAGTAGCCCCCTGCAAGGTGCTTCTCTGATTACTTATACTTACACTAATCTCCAAGCACCGCAGCTCAGGGTGTTGGAAATGCGATGTTGCCGGTTTTTGGAAGCAAAAAGGTAAAGTAAGGAATAGGGTTTTCCCCAAAAACAGGGAGCTTTGATTGATCAATTATTTTTTTCAATTATTAGATCACACTTTGACGATCTTTTCTTGTGTCACTTTTTGTCTTACCACAAAAAGTAACCAAAAAAGGCAAGAAATTTTAATCCTCCCTCGCACAGAGCCACGCCGGCCCGGTCCGCCGCGGCGGATTCCTCCCCACGGCGTTTCCAATATAAAATTTTTCTTAGGCATAAGATTCTGATTTAATGCCCTTTTATATTATTATTCCCAGATCCACTTCGACTATCAGGCCGCCCCATCGGGGCAAAATATTATTAGCCCCGTGCAAGGTGCTTCTCTGATTCTCATACTTTCACCAATCTCCAAGCACCGCAGCTCGGGGTATTGGAAATGCGATGTTGCCGGTTTTTGGAAGCAAAAAGGTAAAGTGTGGAATTGATTTTACACCAAAAACAGGTAAGATTGATTGATCAATATATTTCTATTCTTTTCTAAAGTATTTTCTTTACGTCTCTTCCTAGTGTCACTTTTTGTCTTGAAACAAAAAGTAACCAAAAAGTTCAAGTCGGCGGAATACTATCCACCCTCTATCCAACCGCCGGCCCGGTCCGCCGACTTCCTCCCCAAAGGCGTTCCAAAATAGAATTTCCCTGAAGTATAAATTTTCAACCAAAACCAACTCCAACTAACAGTCCGCCACGGCGGAGCGAAATAATAGTAGCCCCCTGCAAGGTGCTTCTCTGATTCTCATACTTTCACCAATCTCCAAACACCGCAGCTCGGGGTATTGGAAAATGTGAATACTCAGGTTTTTGGGAGCAAAAGGGTAAAGAAAGGAATTGGGTTTACACCAAAAACAGGGAAGGTTGATTGATCAATACATTTCTATTCTTTCCTAAAGTATTTTCTTTACGTCTCTTCCTCGTGTCACTTTTTGTCTTGAAACAAAAATTAACCAAAAAATTCAAGAAATTTTAATCCTCCCCCGCTCATTACCACGCCGGCCCGGTAAAATTTCTTCCTCCCCACAGGTGTTCCAAAATAGAATTTCTGGTGAAGTATAAAATTCCTAAATAGTAAGCCATTAAAACATTTATTTTCGGATCTTCTTCGACCAACAGCCCCAAAGTGGGCTGAATATTAATAGCCCCGTGCAAGGTGCTTCTCAGATCCTAATATACTTTCACCAATCTCCAAGCACCGTCGCTCGGGGTTATGGAAATGCGATGTTGCCGGTTTTTGGGAGCAAAAGGGTAAAGAAAGGAATTAGGTTTACACAAAAAACAGGGAAGGCTGATTCTTTAATTTAGATTTCTACCAACCGGGTGCCAAGTATTACAAAATAAAGACTGATCGTAATGGAATTACAAATTCCGAAAAATATGAAGGCGTAATTTAAAATTACGCCTAGCGGTTAAGCACTACTTCTAGGCGAAGCTTCAGCCCTATCCCGGAAGACCAAAATAAACAAATAGTCTTTAAATCTATATTTAGCCCCTATCTCAACGGACGAAAATTGTTGATAATTTGAATTACAAATTAATTTCATAGTAATGAGAAATTATTTGCACTTTGTAAATTTTAATATATCTCCATTATCTAAAATGATTAAAACCTCTGCATTTTCTAGGTATTCATCAACCATATTTTTAAACTCTCCTCTATTTGAATAGAAATAGGATGTTTCAAAAAATAATTTAAATGTTGATCCATGATAAACATCCTCTTCTCTAATTGGAAACAAATATTTTAAGTTTCCATCATAAAGTTTGCTTACTTTAAGCAATTTGAAATCTCCATTTATTACTTTTTCCAATAATTCTTTATTTGAAATAAAAAAAGTTAGTTCCACTCCGTCCGGATTCGGTGTGTCATATCTCTTTATAGAAATATCTTCAATACAATAATCGATAGTTCCTATACAGAACTGTAAGAAAGCCAATAAGATAAATTAAAATAAATACTTATTTAAAACCATAGCTATTGAAATGATTTGTACTTGGCTCGAGCTTAATTAATCTATTAACTTCATATCCCGAATCTGGGGAATAATTTAACTATTCCCAATTGTACCAAATCATATTATTTTCATTAGAAGAATCTCTAAATTTTCCTTTGCCTACCGGGTCATTTATAATATTTTCAATTGATGAATCAATACCAATTAGTACAGATAAAGGAACTATTCTTATGGATTTTTTAGGTTCCTTAGCACCATTCCCTGAAAAAATTTCCCATTCATTAAGTTCAAAACGAAAATACTCTGTTAACCGACATCCTCTTAATGCATCTAAATTAGTAAACACCAGAGAACTTTCCGGAACATCATAATTCCAAGATATTGTATCATCAAGGTATTTCCAAGTCTTGTTATCTTGACCCCAAGGTTTGGTCATATCAGGTGTATCAAGTGTGGATTTCTCGTTGTCAATAGGAAAAATTTGGAATGTGTTTATTCTTTCGAGATTATAATAATCAAGTGCTCCTAACATCATTAGTGAACTCCATGATGAATCAACTTCCCTTATTTCAAAATTGCCTAAATCTTTTAAATGAATTTTCCTTGCCTTTTTATCTTTCAATAGAACGTTAATAATTCCTTTAAAAATCAATTCTAAGTCATCAGTATTTTCATAAAAAATAGCACCACCTAATAAAAGCTCAAATCCAAGACTATTTAACAATCCAATAGTGTATGAATATCTAGGTGTTTTATGCGGTTTTATAAGATATCTATGATAGCCATATTTATCTATTCTATTTTTAATTTCAATAAATATGTCCTTCATTTAAATCTATTTTTATAATCCTAAAATAGGGAAGATAAAAATGCGAGAATCATTGAAAATTTCCCTTGAGCTAGAAATAGGCAATTAAATACTCCCATTACTTCTTATACAACACATAAAACAAATCCAAACCTTTATCAGTGTGGTCGACCAAAATATAGTCTTCATGGCTGATGTCGGTGACAGAGGAGCCTTGCTGTTGGTGGAGTTTGTTGCGATTCATCCTGTTCAGGATTTCATATGGCCACCTCAGCACAAAAGCCGGAAGCCTGTATTGCAGATCCAAAATATCAAATCGCATGATTTTGCGGACTGAGGCCCTGTTGGCTTCATGGTAATTCCATACTTTTTCATTACCCCCAATTCCCAGAGATTCCACTTTATCAAAAATCCCCTTGCACAGATCTGTCAGTTGCGTACCTGTGTATTCCCTGATATGCCATGGATTGCGGGAAAGGGTATGCTTGATATTGGGCGTGGAGATGATCGCTTTGCCGCTGGGCTTCAGCACACGGTATATTTCCTGCAAAAAAAGCTTGTCATTTTGGATATGCTCGATGACCTGAAAGCTGACCACGGTATCATAGGTATTGTCCTTCAATCCGGAAAATGGAGGAATCACGGCCTGTTCAAATTGGATACCGGGAAATTTGACCTTCAGGTTATCTATCACCTCATGGATTTTGTCGATCCCGAGGTAGCTGTCTACATTTTCCAACAAAACCTCCACCCCTCTTCCCTCACCGCAACCTACTTCGAGGAGCTTTCCACTGACCAAAGGTTTGGCAGCAATGTACGCTTTGAGCAGACGCTGATGGATGGGATTGTCACTCACCAACTTATCCGAAGCGATTTCCGTTGTATAGGTAGCCATTCAAATTTTCATTAATTTGTGCAAAATTAAGGTTAATTTTTAATACAAGATGATAGGACAAAAAATCAGCAACAAAATAAAGCCAATTACTGGCTTGGCATTATTTCTCTTTTGCATTCCCTCAATCATTTTAGCACAACAAAATCTCGAAACGGTCAATCAGGCATTGAGGTATTCCCGTTACTCCAGGATATCTCTAAAAATCATCCCAATCGAAGAACCAAACAGGACCTTCCTCCTACAGATGCCTGTCGAAAAAATCGAAGAAGACATTGAGTTTGGCAGCTATGAATTTTATTATGGTGTAGTTTCAAGTTTTCAGGAACCTTTGACTGACCAAAATCTTATCAGGCTCAACGTTCAAGACATTATCCGTGAAACCGATTACCACTATTTCTTTGAGAAAAGAGTGACTGTACCTGAAGGCCAGCAAATGGCGATTGCCCTGATAAAAGCTGTGGATACTAGACAGGGCGATGAATATTTTTACCACATGGACCTCATCAGCCCCTTTATATTCGGCCATTCCAATTTTGGGGTTTATTATGAAGACAAGATTCCTTTTGATCAAAACTTTTTGATTCAAAATGAACCGGTGGAACTTAAAGGCAGAGGCATTGTCAACCTCCATACGTTCTTTTATCCCAACACCTTTGATGTCCCGATGCCGCCGATGGAAATCCGGCCTGCACCTGTCCCAAGAGAGGTAAAAGTAGAATATCAGGGCAGTTTTTTGGCAAATCTACCAAAGGCATTTGCAGGCGAAGGATATTACTTTATACAGTCTGACACCAATTCTACGCAGGGAGTAATGTTAAAGACTGTGCATGACATTTTCCCAAGGGTCAAGGATTATGAGGAAATGGTGGATATGGTCACTTACATTTCCACAAGAAGGGAGCATGAACTCCTCAAAGAAGCTGCTGATAAAAAAATCGCTTTGGACCAATATTGGTACACCTTGACCAAAGACACTGTTTCTGCCAAAAAACTCATCAAAGAATATTTCAAGCAGATTGAATTTGCCAATATCCTATTTACGGATTTCAAAGAAGGATGGAAAACTGACCGGGGGATGGTCTACACTGTCATGGGGCCACCAAACGAAGTGTACTTCAGGATGGACAGTGAAAGTTGGTCTTATGGAACACCTGACTCAATTTCAAAAATAACCTTTACCTTTGCGCGGGTCAAAAATATTCTGACACCAAGTTTTTATACACTCAACAGGTCAAGGGCTTTGCAGCCCGAATGGTTTAAAAGTATCACATTATGGAGAAACGCGCAGATGGATTTCTGATCAACAAAGGCGAACAGGACAAGGATTTCATATTCGGTACAAGGGCAGTCATGGAAGCAATCCTTGCTGATAAGGAAATAGATAAGATTTTAATTGACAAAGAAGTCAACAATGAACTTGTCAAAGAACTCCTCAAACTGGCAAAAGATGAGAAAATCCCCGTTGTCCGTGTCCCTGATGCCAAGCTGAACAGGATCACCAGAAAAAACCATCAGGGTGTAGTAGCCCATATGTCTTCCATTGAATATGCTTCCTTGGACAATGTCATTGAAGAATGTTTTTCAAAAGGAATTTCCCCGTTGATTTTGGTTTTGGATAGAATCACCGATGTGAGAAACTTCGGTGCCATAGCCCGGACTGCCGATTGTGCAGGCGTCCATGCGATCGTTATTCCAGAAAAAGGCGCAGCCCAAATCAACTCAGATGCTGTCAAAACCTCTGCAGGAGCATTGAATCACCTCCCCATCTGCAGGGTCAAAAATTTGTATTATACCGTCAAGGATCTCAAAAAAATGGGACTCAATGTCATCAGTGTCAGTGAAAAAACTGAGAGACTGATGTATGAAGCTGATTTTTCTATTCCTACTGCTTTGATCTTGGGTTCTGAAGAAGACGGGATCTCGCCTGAGCTCATAGGACTGAGCGATGAATTCGTCAAAATCCCCATGTCAGGCAATATCGGAAGTCTTAATGTCTCCGTATCTGCAGGAGTGGTGATTTATGAAGCTATTCGTCAGCGATCAAAATAGGCCTGCAGCCTATTTTTTGTCTGGGTCAGTTGGAGTTTTTGGTTTCGGATTTTCTTCTTGTTTGATTTCCCCCGGTTTTATGACTTTCTCTCCTATCAGCCCAGGAAAATTTTTGATATGAAGATCTCTTTGTGGGAATGGAATCTCAATACCATTTTCTTTAAATGATTTGAATATCCCACGCATCACCTGATCTCTTATCAAAATCCAGATATCCACATCATTGACCCAAAAGAGCACCCGGAAATTAACTGAACTGTCCTCAAAATTCTGTAAAAAAACCTTCGGAGCAGGCAGGTTCATGATTTCCTCCCCTCCCAATTGCTTTTGAATCAGTTCTGTCACCAAATCCATGTCAGAATCATAAGCAACCCCAATGATCAATTCTACCCTTCGGGATTTATCAGAAAGCGTCCAATTGGTCAAGTGATGTGCCAAAAGATCGCCATTTGGAATAATCACTTCAGCTCCGTCCCAATTTTTAATTTTGCTAGCCCGAATCCCAATATCTTTTACAACGCCCTCCACAGTGCCTACCTGTATGGTATCTCCGATCTGAATGGGCCTTTCAAATGCCAAGATAATCCCTGAAACAAGGTTGTTGACAATCGTCTGCAATCCAAAACCGATACCTACAGACAAAGCACCGAGTATAATGGTGATTTTATCAATTGGAATGCCTGAGGCTGCAATCGCAATTAAAAACCCCAAAGTAAATACCGCCAATTTGATCAATAGAATGGAAGAACCCAATCTTTTGTTTCTCTCATTCCCATGCTGCTCATCTTTTATGGATGCGAAATAACCTATGGTATTTGCCAGAAAAGAGGATAAGTAAATGATCAGAATAAAGACGGCAATCTGAGAATAGGTAAAAGAAGCATTGAGGATTTGTCGTGGCTTATCAAAAAAATTAAAAACCATTTCCAAGAAAGAATCCAACAAATGCAGGCTTTCCAGAAAATAATACCCCCAAATGATAATGGCAAGGTATGTGAAAAACTTGTTTACCCTTTTTTGAATATCATAAAATGCAACAGCCGAAGTAAAACCATCTCCGCTTTTTTTGCTTACCTCTATTTGGATATAAATAATTTCCTTGAGTATGATCACAAAAATTATCAAACTAACAGCATGCAACAAACTGATAGAACCTACGATTCCAATCATTTTTGAAAGGCTAAACCTCCCAAAGATGTTTGTCAAAAAGGAGACTGATTCGAAAATGATATAAATGATCACTATGGTTTTTAAATAAGAAGGCAGGTTTTCTTCCTTCTTCTGCTGAAGTTTGATCATTTTCCAACCAAGAAAAATTCCTAAAAAATTGAATACTATCAGATGCCATCTTTCCTGATAAGCCACCTCCCAATAAAGGTTGCTGATCACGCTGATGAAAAACAGGGAATAAACCAATAGCCAGAGTCTGAATGCCTTGGGAGACAACCGGCTTCTCAGCAGAATGGTAGAGGTAGTTACTAAAATAAACATAAGCAAGGCGAAAAACACTGCCGGTGGATAAGGATAAAAAAATGGAGAAATAGCCAAAATGACCACAAAGGCTGAAAGAAAAGGATGCTTATGCAGGTATTTTAACCTCCCAAATATGATTCCCGAAAACTCTTTTTCGAGCCTTATCTTTTTGATGTTAGAATTGATGTAGAAATAAAGTAAAAAAACCAGACCCAATAGAAAAAAGGTAAGAGGGATATTCCTTGACAAGTAATTCCCAACTATCCACTTGTTGATTCTGAATGCGTCAAAAAAAATGTTAATAAGCCTGTCCGTATTTGGAAAATCTCTTGGCTCCCAGATATAATTGTTTTCTTTGTCAAACAAGGTTCTTTCCAATTGGGTACGGGCCAGTCTCAAATCATCCACCCTCAAGTCAATGTTATTCAAAATATTGGAAACCCTAGATTGAATGACCGCGGTCAAAATCCTCTGAGAATTAAGAATGCTGTCTGTCTCATGAACTTTGGTCTTTAATGACTTGATAGAAATCTGGTATTCGACCAGCATGGTGGTATCTCTAAAACTGTACTTAAGCAGGTCGTCATTCTGAATACTGTCAAGTTTTTCTTTGAGTCCCACAAGTTCCTCAATCCTAAAAAAAATCACCTCATCCTTATCCTTTATTCTTCTTTTAGTATAAGCCAGAAGGTTTTCAAGGGCTGTGAGGTATCTCAGGTTGATCTTGGTATTCTCAGGGGAAAGTGTCTCTGTAATCCTGTCCAAAACTCGTTGGGCATCAGGGACAATCTGCATGATTTCTGTCGTATCAAGTTCTTTTTTCAAAACCTGATTCATGCCATTTAGCGTCGTGGAAAATTGCTGGGCCTTTTTGATACTTCCTTCCAAAGAAGGCTTATTGTCCACTACAATCTCCCTCATTTGTTCCTCTAAATTCAGCTCAAGAAGACTGTCGATAGAGTTAATTACAGGTATTTCCTGAGCAAATCCAAAATGGGAGGTCAGAAAAACTAAAGCAAAAAGAAAAATGGTTTTATAGCCCATGGGTAAATTTTTACATCCTAAATGTAAGGAGATTAAGGAATTCAGCCAACATGCTGTACTTTTTCAATCCTTCTATTTCCCTATTTCATCTCACAAAAAGAAATCTCGAAAACAACTTATCACGCCATTTTGACCGAATATTAAGGAAAAAATGAAAGATTAATGTCAAAATGGCTTGATTTTTTGGTTGGTACAAAATTTAATAAATGTATCCATGAAAATAAAATTGATATAACCTAAAAATATCTAACCATGAAACTTGTAAAATACAACCAACTTGACCCGGCTTATCCGGCTACCTTCAGCACCCTTTTGGATAGATTCTTCAATGACTCTATCGGACAAAATCTCAAGCAGTTTACACCCGCTGTAGACATCTCTGAAGATGAAAGCAAATATGAGCTCCATGTTTCCGTCCCCGGAATGAAAAAAACAGACTTCAACCTGGACTTGACCGAGGGAAGACTTACTGTATCCGGAGAGAGAAAGATGGAAGAAAAGAAAGAAGGGAAAAACTTCCATTCTCTTGAAACACATTATGGCTCTTTTAGCAGGTCATTCTATTTGCCGGATGATGTCAATTCTGACAGTATTGAGGCTATTTATGAAGATGGACTGCTTAAAATCAACTTGCCAAAAGCGGAGAAAAAAGTAAACAAAGCAAAAATCGAAGTAAAATAAGGCAAGTGGGGAAACCCACTTCCTGTTTTTTTGTTGTAAAGATGTGGATTCGATCCACCCAATAAAATTTACTGTTAATCCTTGTTAAAAACTTACGCCAATTCCAAAAATAAGCTTGGTAATTGATAACAGGACTCTGTAAATTTCGTGTACAAACCAGAACTTAAACCACTATCAAAATGAATAAAAAGCAGTTTTTCCTGGGAATCATCCTTGCTTCCCTCATAGGTGGAGTAATTGCTCTTGCAGGGGCAAGCTACCTCACCAGGCAGAATTCAGCCTCTAACTTTACCGACAAACAAGATACAAGTTTAGTTAATTGGCTGTCTGACGATAAATTCATAGTGCCTGACGGAATCAATTTCGTGGCTTCCGCAGCAGCGGTGACTCCGGCTGTTGTCCACGTAAAAAGCAGTGTCACCATCTCCCAAAGTCAAAGAGGTTCAGACCCGTTTGAGGAGTTTTTTGGCTTTCGCAATCCTGAAAGAGAAATGAAGCCAAGAGAAGGGATGAGCTCAGGTTCCGGCGTAATCATATCGGAAGATGGATATATCGTGACCAACAACCACGTCATCGAAAATGCAACCAAGATCGATATCTCCTTGGAAGACAATACAAGATATACCGCCCGAGTTATCGGCACAGACCCTACCACAGATTTGGCTTTATTAAAAATCGAAGCCAAAGGTTTACGTTTTGTGAAGTTTGGTGATTCGGATAAAATGAAAGTCGGGGAATGGGTATTGGCAGTAGGCAACCCTTTTGACCTTACTTCGACTGTGACTGCGGGTATTATCAGTGCCAAAGCTAGAAATATTGGTATCCTGAGAGATTTGGAAAACAACCTTCAGATCGAATCCTTCCTTCAGACGGATGCAGTGGTCAATCCCGGCAACTCTGGTGGCGCTTTGGTTAACCTTGCCGGTGAACTTATAGGTATCAATACTGCAATAGCGTCTAGAACAGGAACATTTAACGGTTATGCATTTGCAGTTCCGAGCTCAATTGTTAAAAAGGTGATGGATGACCTCTTGGAATATGGAACAGTTCAGCGGGGATTACTTGGGGTACAGATTCAGGACATTTCTAGATTAGACGAAAGTCTTTCAGGAGGACTGACCACTTCCAGAGGTGTGTATGTAATCGATGTCAACAAAGGCAGCGGCGGTGAAGAAGCCGGATTAAAATCAGGTGATGTCATCATCGGGATAGATGGGATAGAGACAAACAACGTTGCAAAACTCCAAGAGATGGTCGCAAGAAAGCGTCCTGGAGATAAAGTTGAAATCAAATACCTAAGAAATGGAAAGGAATCCAAAGCAACAGCCATGCTTAAAAACATCTCTGGTGACACCAATATTGTGAAAGTAATTCCTCCAAAAATCGTAAGCTTCGACGGGGTGACTTTTGAAGACATCAAGCCTGCTATGAAAGAAAGACTTGGCTTAGAGGGAGGGGCAGGTATCACTTCTGTGGAAGACAACAACTGGAAAAAATCAGGTGCCAAGCCGGGCTTCATCATCACCTCAGTGATAGGTTCGGGAGGCAGAAATAAGATCAACAATTCAGAACAACTAGTAGAAATACTTAAAGACAACATTGGCGAAGAAGTTGTAATCTTAGGATTGTATCCAAATGGTCAGGAATACTATTTTGAAATTAAAATAGAGTAAGGTTAAATGTCGATTTGATTACCAAAGCCGGTCTGAAATTCAGATCGGCTTTTATTTTGCCTAAAGGTGCCAAAACACCCCTACACGAAGCATGGCTAAATCTTGAAACCAAAAAAATGAAGTGCAAAGCTTGGCCAAATAAAAGGCCAACTATCTAAGGGAAAAAAATCAATGACAAACGGTGATTTCGGTGGTCAGGTTTCCTTCACTGTATACAGGAAGCTTTGGACTGATGTAATTGATCCCCAAACCCATCCCTCTTACGATAAATAATATGCCGATAAACATCGCAAAATAAGGAAGGGCATTGGTCAATTTGGTTCGGATAGAAAGCGAAAGGATTTTTCCTGAAATCATGGCCATGACCAGCATTGGGGTAGTTCCCAATCCAAAAAAGAACATGTACATCGCCCCATCAAGGGGGCTTTGGAGAGCGAGTGAGGCAATCAAGGCAATGTATACCATGCCGCAGGGAAGCAGTCCATTGAGTAGTCCGGATGCGAAAAAAGCCGGAGTACCGCCTTTTTTAAGAAAATATCCCAAGGAGGATTTCAATTTGTTTACCCCACCATATAATCCGGATTGGGTGATTAGTCTCTCGGAACTTTTGTAAAAAAATGCCATTAATAAAATCAGCACTCCCATTCCTATGGAAATCCATTGCTGAATGCCCGCCAAAGCGAGTGAAAAACCCACTAATCCAATCAAGGCGCCTAACATGGAATAGGTGACCGTCCGGCCTAAATTATAGATGATTTTATTGCGGAGAAATCGGGAGTTGTCCTTGGTAGATACCGCCAATGCAATAGGTCCACACATGCCCAGGCAGTGAAAAGAACCTAAAAACCCCAACAAAAACGCCGTCCAGATCATTTAAATATTGATTTTTTCTTCATAAAAATAATCCACCCCATTTTCTGACCATGTTAATTTTAACTTCCAGTAGCCCGGCATCAGACTCTTCAAGTCAAAAGCATTGGCATTCGGGTTAATCACATCAAAATCAATCTCCTGATCTAATCTTGCATCTGATGGCCTGAAAAGATGCATCGTACCTTTGGAACCTACAGGAAGATGCAGGTCCACTTTTTTGAGTTGGATATCATAATTCAAAACCTTATAGTCAAGTGAATTAGCATTGATCATTTTTTCTATCTGATCTTGGTATCTGATCTCTTCTTCATAATAATTTTGGGTCACAAGATGGATATCATCCTGCTTCACGCAAATTGTCACTAATCCTACCATCAAGCTGATGAAGACAATCAATGTGATTACTATTCCTTTTCCCCAGTCCATATTTTGATTTAGTTAATTGTTATTTGGTTATTCAGTTTTAAAGTTGAAAGGTTGCAAAGTTGGAAGGTTATTGGTTTGTGGTTATTTGTTTAATTGATTAACTGAAACCGAATACTAATTACTGACTACTATAAAGTGATCACTTCCCACTGAAAACCGGTCCGACAAAGCTTGTACTGATCCGATCGATGACTTCACCGTTTTGCATCAGCAGTAAGGTAACATCTTCCTGATTGACAAGCATGTCTTTTTGGTCTTTTACAAGGAAGAACCTTCCGTCAAATTTTGCCTGACCATTCAAGGTCCAGTTTTGGTCACCGACGACTTCTACTGTGTATTTTTCATTTTCTGCCACTAGAGCTACTTTTTGGGCATCAAATGTCTTATTGATAAAACTTACTTCATAAAGGTTACTTATCTGACCGGTATCCCTAGCCTGATAAGTCATCCCCCTAAACCTCGTAACAGTAGCAGCCAAGTCTTCCCTAGTGGCTATCAATGTGATAAATGCCCCCATCAAAATGACCAACATGGCTGAATAGGCTTTCACCCTAGGGGTAATCAGCTTTTGCGTCCGGTGCATCACGCTGTTGTCTGAAGCATACCTGATCAAACCCTCCGGCCTATCCACCTTGACCATCACTTCATCACAGACATCGATGCAGGCTGTACAGTTGACGCATTCCATTTGCACGCCATTACGAATATCAATCCCCGTAGGACAAACCTGAACACAGAGTCCGCAGTCGATACAATCACCTTTTGGTTCTTCTTCCATTTTGTTTTTGCGGATCGGCACGCGAGGCTCTCCCCTGACATGGTCATAGGTGACATTGATGGAGTTTGCATCAAGTAAAACCCCCTGCAGTCTGCCGTAAGGGCAAACCACAATACATGCCTGCTCCCGAAACCATGAAAACACAAAAAGGAAAATCCCGGTAAATGCCATCAATCCAATAAATCCTGCCATATGGGCAGAAGGTGGTTGACTGACGATTTCCATTACTTGGTCCACTCCAATCAGGTAGGCCATCACCAAATGTGAAATCAAAAGAGATATCACCACAAAGATGGTCATCTTCACACCTTTCTTCCAGATTTTCTCACTGTTCCAAGGCATGTCATTGAGCTTCCTTTGTTGGTTGGCATCTCCCTCAATGGCGTACTCTATTTTTCGAAAAACCATTTCCAAAAACAAAGTCTGGGGACATGCCCACCCACAAAATATCCTTCCAAATACTGCGGTAAAAAGAATGATGAAAACAAAAAAGATCAATAACAGGAAAATCAGCAAATGGGTATCCTGAGGCCAAAATGCTGCCCCAAAGATGATAAACTTTCTCTCGAAGATGTTAAAGAGCATGTATGGCCTTCCGCCCACTTGGATAAAGGGACCTGCAAATAAAATGGCCAAAAGAACCCAAGAAAGATAAGTCCTCCACTTGTAAAATTTGCCAGATACCTTTTTAGGATAAATCCAGTTCCGTTTTCCTTCCGAACTTACCGAAGCAAGTGAATCACGAAAATTTTCCGGATCTAAATTTGGATTGAGCTTACTCATAATCTTCGAGTTGAAAATTTAAATTACCGTAGCTGTGGTTTGGTAATTTTAACCCCTGAGCAGGAATCTACTCAGGGGTATTTTTTTATTTGGCTTCAGCAATAGCTTCTGCAGTCACCGGAACAGCCACAGAGTCAGCTTTGGCAGGCTCAGCGCCTGCAGGTACATATCTTTCTCCCTCTGCTGCCTTGGGATTGGCAGGCGTGGTTCCTTGGAGCGTCAAGATAAAGCTAGCAACTTGCTGCATTTGTTCAGGACTTAACTGGTCTTGCCACGGAATCATTCCTTTTTCGGGTACACCATATTTGATCACTTTGAAGATGTCATTGATCGATCCACCATGCTTCCAATATTCATCTGTAAGGTTGGAACCTACTCCTCCTCCACCATCTTGTGCATGACAAGCCACGCAGTTTGCACTGTAGATACTCTGACCGGCGGCAATAGCCATAGGGGTTTCATCAAACACCACTGAAGTTTCATCTATGCTGGAGACTGCAAGTGCTTTATATTCTTCTATCTGTATAGCTGCAATTCGTTGCTCTTCTGCATATTCTTCGAGTTGGGTTTTGCCCAAGCCCAAAACAGTAAAGTAGGTGAAATAAACCACAGCAAAGCCTATGGTGAGGTAGAAGACGTTGACCAGCCAGGGCGGCATGTGGTTATCAAGTTCCACAATACCGTCAAAACTGTGTTCCTTCATGAGTGCTTTCTCTTCTTTACTTCCCACAGGCTTCATTTTTCCTGTGACATATTTTATCTTAAACTCATCCCACCATGAAGGCTGATTTGCCATTTCAGGATTCTCTTTTCTGAATACCGCAGTCATAAACGTCATCAGATAAATCATCAAAACCAACAGCAAGACGATGACACCGAGTACAACTCCCAGAATCACCAGAAGTGTCAGTTGGGTACTGTCCATATTTTGAAGATTTGCAAACCACTCAGATTCACTAGTCTGTGCGAAAGTAGGAAGTGCTGAAAACATCCCTGCCAATAGTAGAAATAAGGATTTAAACTTTTTCATAGCCTTCGATATTTTGTGGTTCGTCATTGAAAGGCATTTCCTTCATGTGGTTGATGTATTTTTTGTCCACACTGATCACCCAGATAAACATCCCAATAAAGAAAATCACGAAGATCAACAAGGAGATGATGGGGTAGATTTCTATGTTCTCGATGGAACTTAATATGTCCTTTTTCATAGTTCCTGATATTTATGGGTTAGAGGCTGTAGTTTTTTTGATATCTGTTCCCAATCTCTGCAGATAAGCAATCAATGCGACCATTTCAGATTCTGGCATGACTTCGACTCCGGCTGTCTTTAGATTGGCGGCTATCTTATTTGCCTGCAAAGTTAGGTCTGCATTTGCCTGTGTATCATAACCTTCAGGATAGGGCACCCCCAATTTTTGAAGGGTTCGGATTTTTGCAGGAAGATCAGCATGCTCCATGATGTTAGTAGCCAACCATGGGTAAGGCGGCATCAAAGACCCAGGCGACATGGATGTAGGATCTACCATGTGGTGATAATGCCAGCTATCAGGATATTTTCCTCCCTCCCTATGCAAATCCGGACCGGTACGCTTGGAACCCCAAAGGAATGGCCTGTCATATACAAATTCTCCAGCTTTGGAATATTCTCCATACCGCTCGGTTTCAGAACGGAATGGCCTGATCATTTGTGAGTGACAACCCACACAACCATGTGAGATATACAAATCCCTTCCCTGAAGTTCAAGTGGGGTATAAGGAGTTACACTTGAAATCGTCGGAACATTAGATTTTACCAAGATAGTAGGAATGATCTCTATGGCTCCTCCTATCAAAATAGCGATGGTTGCCAAAATGGTGAAGAAAACAGGCTTTCTCTCCCATGCCCTGTGCCAGTATTCTCCCGGTTCGGCTACATGCGGCCTCAAGGCCGGTGCTTCATCAGCCTCCTCAGCCATGAAATTACCCTGCTGGGCAGTTTTCACCATATTGTATACCATCAGGAATGCACCAGCGAGATACAATACGCCACCAAAGGCCCTCAACATATACATAGGTTTGATTTGGATGACAGTCTCCAAGAAGTTTGGATAAGCCAATCTACCAGCCTCGGTAAACTCCTTCCACATTAATGACTGCGTCAAAGCTGCGACATACATAGGAAGTGCATAGAAAATAATCCCTACGGTACCCATCCAGAAGTGGGTGGTGGCAAGTTTAGTAGAGTAAAGGTTTGTCTTCCACATTTTTGGCCATAACCAATACAACATGGCAAAAGTGAAGAAACCGTTCCAACCCAATCCTCCAATGTGCACGTGTGCGACAATCCAATCAGTATAGTGGGCTATGGCATTCACACTTTTCAAAGAAAGTAGCGGTCCCTCAAATGTTGCCATACCATATGCAGTCACAGCTACGACCATGAATTTCAATACTGGATCGACCCTTACCTTATCCCAAGCTCCTCTCAAAGTCAAAAGACCATTGACCATACCGCCCCAAGATGGTGCAATCAACATCACTGAGAAAACAACTCCTAAGATTTGAGCCCATTCAGGCAAAGCGGTATACAACAAATGGTGAGGTCCTGCCCATATGTAAAGGAATATCAATGACCAAAAGTGGATGATGGAAAGCTTGTAAGAATAGACAGGTCTATTTGCAGCTTTTGGCAAATAATAATACATCAATCCCAAGAATGGTGTGGTAAGGAAGAATGCAACAGCATTATGACCGTACCACCACTGAACCAAAGCATCTTGTACACCTGCATAGGCGGAGTAGCTTTTGAAAAAAGACACAGGCAAGGCCAGGGAATTAAAGATGTGGAGAACTGCCACTGTAACGAATGAAGCCAAATAGAACCAAATGGCGACATACATATGCTTTTCTCTTCTTTTGATCAGGGCACCGATCATATTGGCCCCAAAAGCAACCCATACTATGGCTATCAAAATGTCAATCGGCCATTCTAATTCGGCATATTCCTTTGAGGTCGTCAAACCCAGCGGAAGGGTGATAGCAGCCAAAAGAATAATCAATTGCCAACCCCAAAAGTGGAACCAACTTAGTGCTTTGTTCCACATGGGTGTTTTTAATAGTCTTGGCATGGAGTAATAAATCCCCGCGAAAATCGCATTGCCCACAAAGGCAAAAATCACCGCATTGGTATGTAGCGGTCTGATTCTTCCAAAGGTGGTGTAGGGATTTCCCAAATTGGCCTCGGGCAAAAACAGCTGGGTGGCTGCTAAGACCCCGACCAGCATTCCGACAATGCCCCAAGCTATGGTGGCGACGCCGAAGTACTTTACGATCTTATTGTCGTAACTGAACTGTTCAAGTGTTGTTCCTGGCATACTTACTTAGATTTTGTTGATGGTGATGGTTCTTTTTTATCTTTGGTTTTTGGTTCATTTTCAAATAATATCCGAATGGCCGGGGTATGGTTGTCATCAAACTGTCCTCCTTTCATCGCCCTAAAAAACAGGAAAAGAAAAGATCCGGCGAGAATGAGACTGATTGCGATCAATACAAAAATGACTTCCATGGTTACCAGATTTTGTCTTTTAGGCCCTTTCGGTAGGCGAGATAGTTAGTGGTCAGTGTGGTAAATACCACAACCGAAATACTGCTGATCGGCATCAGGATAGCACAGAACACAGGACTCACAAGTCCCTGTACTGCAAAATATACCCCGACGATATTGTAAGTAAAACTCAGTCCAAAACTGGCTTTGATGATTTTTCTGCTGGTTTTTGTAAAATTCAAAAAGGCAGGAAGCTTTTGGATCACCGCCGCATCCATGATGGCATCTGAAGCGGGTGAAAAATTGGTGATCTTGTCCGTCAATGCTATACCCACCTGACTTTCTCTCAATGCTCCTGCGTCATTAAGTCCATCCCCTATCATGAGGGTGTGGGCGCCGTTTTGGTTCAGGTTTTTGATAAAAGCAAGTTTGTCACTTGGACCCTGATTGAAGTTCATCAATATTTGATTTCCAAAAACTTTGGTCAGATTGACCCGCTCGTGGTCCTGATCTCCTGAAAGAAAGTGAACAGGAAACTTTTCTTTGATTTCAGAAACCACACTTTCTATCCCTTTGCGAAGACCACTCTGTATGAAAAAATAGCCCAATAACGTGTCCTCAACCGAAATAAAGACAAGGTTTCCTCCTGCTGGTAACCCCTCAGTTTTTGCTCCCACAAAGGCCGCTGAGCCCAACCTGATTTCTTGTGATTTGTAAATAGTCCTGAGGCCTTTTCCGGAAATCTCTTCCACTTCCTGAAGTTTGATCGCTTTGACACCATCAAGCCAGGTATTGACCCTATTGCTTAGTGCATGGGTAGATTGGTTAACCAAGGATTTGATAATTGATTTGGATTCAGCTGAAAGAGGCTCGCCAAAATATTTTACTGAGGCTTCTGCTGTAGAAGTCAGGGTTCCTGTTTTATCAAAAACTACTGTATCAACTTTGGCAAGTTTCTCAATGACATGGGAATTTTTGAGAAAGAATTTCCCTTGGCCAAATACTCGCAACGTATTGCCAAGAGTAAAGGGCGTAGACATGGCCAACGCACAAGGGCAGGTGATAATCAATACTGAGGTAAACGCCAACACTCCCATAGAAAGCTGTCCCGAAAATCCCCAGAACAGCAAAGCTCCAAATGCAATGGCCAAAACTGTGAACGTGAACTTACCAGAAATCCTGTTTGCCAGAGATTCCAGGCTGTTGACTTTTTCTTTCTCGAAGGCATCATTGTTCCACAAATCTGTCAAATAGCTTTGAGAAGGCGATTTCTGTACAGTCAATGTCAAAGCCTTTCCTTTTTGTCGGCCACCTGCATAGATCAACTCCCCTTTTCTTTTGGCAACGGGAACTTCCTCTCCTGTCACAAAACTGTAATCAATAAATGCCTCTCCTTCCAAAAGGATACTGTCCGCGGGAATCAATTCTTCATTCCTGACTTTGATGATATCGCCGACATTCAGCTTGATCAAAGGAATCACTTCTTCCTCATCCCTTACCAATCTGGTGACGGCAACAGGAAAATAAGATTTGTAATCCCTGTCAAAAGAAAGTGTATCGTAAGTTTTCTGTTGATAATATTTGCCTATCAAAAGAAAGAAAAGCAAGCCTCCCATGGTGTCCATGTAGCCTTCGTTCCCCAAAATGAATATATCAAAAAGGCTATAGGTAAATAAAGTGACTATCCCGATGGCAATCGGCACATCCATATTGACTGCCTTGTTGCGGATGGAAAGCCAAGCAGAGCGATAGTAATCCGTAGCGGCATAAAAAAACACCGGCAAGGAAAGCATTACATTCAGGTAATTGAAGGTTTTTTTGAACCCTACACCAAGAAGTTCAGCTTCTGCAAAATACTCCGGCAAGCTGAAGAGCATCATATTGCCAAAGCAAAATCCGGCAACGGCAAGTTTGTAAATCAGTTTTTTATCGGTGACTTCCACCGTCTTTTTGTCCGCATCCGCCAAATTGATAGTAGGCTCATACCCGATTCGGGAAAGTAGCCTGACGATTTCTCTAAGGCTGATTTTGTCGTGTAGGTATTTGACCTGGACTTTCTTTTTGATGAAATCAACCCGTCCGGACACAATACCCGGGTGAAGTCTATGGAGGTTTTCTAGAAGCCAAATACAAGAAGCACAATGGATCAGGGGAATGGAAAAAGTAATATGGGTTTCTTCACTATTTTGGAAATCAACCAATTTCCTGACAATATCCTTGTCATCAAGGTAATCGAACCTGTTATCCCTCCTGGAAACTGACTTTTGACTCAGCCCGGGCTTATCTGCTATTTTGTAATAAGAACACAGATCACTTTCACTCAGGACTTCATAAACCAGTTTACAGCCAGTACAGCAAAAATCCTTTTCTCCGATATGGAGAATTTCATCTTTGCATTCCTCCCCGCAGTGGTAGCAAGTGGAGGTTTCCCGTCTGATGGATATGTTGACCTGATTTGACATTTGGTACAATTTAGCTAGATAAAACCCCTAAAAACATGACAAAAATCATCTAATTCAATGATTTAAAAGGCTAGATAAAACGACAAACGATCATACCACATGCCCCCTTTATAAAAATGAAAAAGTACTTTGGCTAGATCAGACTGGTAATTTTTGGTAGTTACCAAAAGGGTACAATGGTGTTTGACAGCATAAGACCAAAAGTCACCGATCCTATTGAAATTAAATTTGATAAAAGAAGTTTCAGCAGTGGAACCGGTTACAAGCTGCACTATCTCCTGCTCTTCCCTCATTTTTGACTTGGGAATGAAACTGGGGGAAATGATAGTTGCCTTACTGTTTTTGATATTATCCTGAAAAAGTTCTATAAAGTTTTTGATTAATCTTGCAGATGCCGGAGTCCCGTCATAATGAAAAAGCAGGTTCTCAGTGGACATTTCTCTATCAAAGAGCAAAACTGGGATTCCACAAGGCTCATTCTCCAAAGCTTTCGGTTTTTCTAGTCCATGTAGCCAGTCTAATACTTCCGGTAGGTGTGCCGTGTAAAGAGTCGGACCCTGATGAGGATTGCACATCATTCCATTACCTCCTCTAGTAAGGTTAACCGGGAATCCCGAAGGCAGCCTTTCACAATAGTGAGACTTAATTATTTCCTCCGGAATTGCAAAATTTACCGTGTAGTCAACTTTCGAAACCATAATTCCTCAATCCTAAGCTACAAATCTAAAGTAAGGGTCAAATTTTTGGGGTGACATTAAGTAGGTTCAAACATGATTAATATCATGTTTTTGATTAAAAAGTGATTTGACTCTTCATATGCTTTGGCATAGAAATAATTTTAGATAGATGCTCTCCAATTTTTATTTTACTGAAAAAACAATATGTATATCCGCAATTCTGCCACTTGTAAAATTTTGTTTCAATTCACCTCGAAAGGCTCGGTGTC
The DNA here is from genome assembly GCF_022538055.1 of Cognataquiflexum nitidum. Classification (GTDB taxonomy): domain Bacteria; phylum Bacteroidota; class Bacteroidia; order Cytophagales; family Cyclobacteriaceae; genus Cognataquiflexum; species Cognataquiflexum nitidum. The sequence continues at coordinate 65,228 of NZ_JAKZAM010000016.1, forward strand.
TGTAAGTTTTATTTCTTGAGGAGGTTGAGCGAAGTCGAGGCCGTTTTGTCTAAAAGAAATAGAGGCAAGAATGCGGATAATCATAAAAAATAATATGGATGTACGCAATTATGACAGTAGATCGGATATCCATTTAAATTCTTGTCTGCGGACTGAAATGCCCGGTACATCGGTCTTCCGACTTCCGTCTTCCATCCCCACTGAAGAAGAATGTAGGGTCACTGGCAAAGAAGCGTTTATCCACGAAAAACAATTACTTAAAATCCATTTTAGACATATTTTAGATAAAAAATGAGTATTCTGAGATTGATTTCCCAAATTACTATCTCAAAGATGTAAACCATGAAGCAACTCCTGATAATCCCATTTCTGTTCCTCACTTTCAGTCTATATTCTCAGTCAATTCCATTGTTTGATGGAAAATCCCTCGACGGTTGGTATATGGATGTCCCTGACTTGGAAAAAGACAGCAGCTTGAGAAAACCCTTTTTGGTCCGAAATGGACTGCTCGTGAGCCTGGGAACTCCAAATGGTCACTTGCTTACTGACGGAGAATATGAAAATTACAGGCTTGAAGTCACCTACCGTTTTGCAGGCGAGCCTGGAAACTGTGGGGTTTTGGTCCATGCATCGGGTTCGAGAAATCTATACAAGATGTTTCCCAAATCCATAGAAGTGCAGATGATGCATGAGAATGCGGGGGATTTTTGGTGCATTGTGGAAGATATCAAGGTACCTGATATGGAGAACCGAAGGGGTCCAAAGGAAAACTGGGGAATCACGGAAGGCAAAGGAAGACGTATTCTCAACCTGACCGACAATTCTGAAAACCCTGTAGGAGAATGGAACCAAATGGTCATTGAATGTCTTGCTGACACCATTACAGTTTGGGTAAATGGAGACCTTGTCAATAAAGGCTATGAAGCTACCGCCATCAAAGGGAAAATCGCGCTACAGGCAGAAGGAGCAGAGGTAGAGTTTAAAAAAGTGGAATTGTCTCCTTTGAAAAAATAATTTTTTAAATCAAAACAAAGCTGTAACCTGCATCCTGCCGATATGCACCAGGCGATCAAGTCCTTCTGAATTTCTACCTTCATATACCAAGTTCATTTGTAGCCCTTCCCCGATTTTTTGTAGCCAATTGAAAGTCCAGGTCAGGTTGTTGCCGGGGGTCAGGGCCTGAAGCATCTCGTATCCTGCGGGCGAATTGGGTTGGCCGTTATATTCGATGAAGGTGTACTTGAAATTGGCATTGATGGTCGTCTTGATTGCTTTGGCAAATCTAAAATCCAGACCTATTTGATGGATATTGGATCGCTCGTTGATTTCTTGGTTGGCGATGTTGTGCTTGTCAAAATATTGATAAATCAGGGTGGATCTGAAAAGGCCACTAGGTTGCCAAGCAAGTTCAGGACCGATTCCATATTGCTCAATAAAATAATCCCGGTTGCTCAAAAAATCCGAATTAGCAATTCTCTTACCAGATTGGGCCAAAACTCTAAGGTTCATTACCTGACTGAAATTATAGCGGGTGTTTAATCTCCAGTCTTTTTGGATCAGGTCATCAAATCCACCTGAAAGCAACTGCTTGTTTTGACTGTCAAAAAGTGACAAATCAAAGCCATACTTTGCCGAGGAGCGGTTGAAGAAAAAAGAAGATCGGATTACCTGCCTGACGGAAATCAGATCCTCGGGAGAAAATCCCCCAATGAAAGGATTGACCCTATCCCAAAAATCATTCGACGTAATTTTCTTTTCTACGCTGAGGCTGGTTGTGTTTGAAAATTTATGAAGGAATTGTTGGACTCCACCGGATGTTCTCCAGGTATCGGGAAACTTCGCATTGAGCCGGTAGTTGAAAATAGTAGTAAAAGCCTGTACAAACTCCGTGGTAGGCACAAAGACTTTGATATAAATCTTTTCCTCAGGATTGATTGCGATATAGAATTCATTCAGTTGCTGGATTCCATCATTGTTGTCATCCCTCCATGCGTGGGTTCCTTCTCCTGTGGGTACTGGCAGGAAGATAAATTCCCTTCTAAACTCACGTCCATTTCCAATGGCATAACTCAGTTCATTTCTTACATTTCCTTTTGCCATAGTCCCCAAATAATCTACTTTGCTCAGGACAGTGGTTTCCTTTTCTTGGTCCGTCCTGAGAAATTCAAGTTCCCTGTAGGTAAATGTGGCTGTCAGGTCATGGTTTCCAAATCTCCTTTTTAATCCAAACATCGTTTGAAATGCTTCTGTATCAGGAGTAATCAGGCCATTGACCGGAAACTTGTCTTCCCTGACAGAGGCATTGAGAAAAAATGAGTAAGGCAAAGTATCGTTGGATTTGAGGTATAGGAGGTGTTCCAGGAAATTCATTGCAGTACTCACCACCGAATCCTTTTCAATGTCCCGCACAGCATTTCTCTCCACCATAACCCTGTACCCCGGAACCAACACTTTCGACTTATACTGGAAATCGCCTGTATATCGAAGCCAATCCGAATTGAGGTCCCTGACATTGGAATTCAAAAGGAAGAAATTGTTTTTTACATAAAACCGCCTTCCAATCTGCCGGTCCCAACGTGCAAGATGTTGGGTTCCATCCAAGACCTGCCCTCTGTTTCTGAGGTTGAGTCTATAGCTGAAGGAATTATGGATGTCCTTATTAAGCTCAATCTGGGAATTGAAAATTCTTTCATGACCTGCTTGCAAAGCATCTTGTGAATCTAAACTCCAGTCCCGGTCAAATTCGACATAACGCAACCTGTCAATAAAACTGAAATTAGCAGAATTGTACTCATACTCGGCCAAAGCTCGAAATTTATACCCTTTGAACAAATCCAGGCTTCTGTTTTCGGAAGAAATTCCAGACTTGATCCCAAAGCCCCTATTGGTCTCATTGTCTATATCAGAAAATAGGTTTTGGTCTGTATTGGAAAAGGCAAGCTCTGTGTAAACCTGCTCATATGCGTTTAATTTTACCCTTGTTCCGGTAGTGAACATTTGCTTTTTGTTGGGCGCAGGAAGTGGGGAAAATATAGAGTAATTTCCCTGTGATTGACCGGCAACTTTTGGAACGAAAGCAAAAACAGGTCCATTGGACAATTGGCTTTGCCTTATATAATCTCCGTTTCCCTGCCCTACTTCATTAAATGAAACTGCAAAAAAAGCTTCATTTGGATCGTTTGAATATTCAAAGTATTCAAACTGATTGCCTTGCCCATCTAGTCCTTGTACTTTTTTGTACAAAATCCTATTGGAATCAAAAGCCACACTATCCACCCTCGGAACGGAAGCAGCTTCAATATCATTGCCTACAGAGGAAAGCAGTACCTTTTCCTGATCAGACAATTCAAAAAACAGTGGCCTGTTTCGGTTGTCTTGTTCTCTATATAGATTCATGTAGAATGATACCCTGTCAGATTCCTGAATATGGTTTGCCGTAAGGATGGATCTGGAATAATTGCGCTCAGCGTATTCAAAGTCTATCCTGATTCTAGTGTATTGGGTGATCAAAATTTTTGGAGTAAAGGTTATTTCTCCCTGATTATAATCGATGACATAATCATAATTGAAGCCCCTTTGAAGCTGTACACCGTCTAAAAATACCCTTTCGGAATTGGCCATGATGATGACAAATCTTTCATTTTGAGGGCCGGGAATTCTATATGGGCCAAGAGTACCCTCTGTGACCTCCAATAAGATGGAAGCAAACTTCCCTTTTGCGACGGAAGCGGCTGCTTGTGTTGACGCACGCCATTTCTCTCCCATACTATAATTGGTCGTGAACTGGGCACCCTGCACATTCTTGTAATACCTCAAAAACTCGGATTTTCTCTGCTGCAGAACCACATCTCCCGCCGATAAATTGAATTTATCATTGTAAAGTTCGACTAGAATATTGTCAAAATCCTGTACCTGTTGGGTATTTCCTTCGGGTTGAAATGGCACGTTCTGATCTGTAATACTTGCCCTGATATTCAGGTTTTCGGTCAGTTGACCATTCATCTGAAGATTGAGCGAGGAGTTGACAAATAGATTCTGTGTATTGCCAAAAGAAATTCCCCGGGTGAGGTTTCCCGATTTGTTGAGGTTTGTACTTGGGAAAAGTTCCTCACGAAAATCGAATGTCGGCACAGCTTGATACCTTTTGTTCCTAAAAATGGCCGTGGAATCGTAGTCTGCCAATAAGGTCCTTTTGGCTGAAGTATGGTTTAGCGCGTAGGGAAAAGTTTGGTAACAAACTAGGAGCGAATCAACTTGATCGTCAAGATTCAAACGGATATTTAAATTGCCTGAATTGAGATCATACGCAAAAGAATAAGTCCTATCAGAAATGTCCCTTATACTGATACTTTCTTCAAGGACACTCAACGAATCAAGCAAAAAAGGTTGTGATATCTTTTCAAAAGGCAACCATTTACAGGCAGAATTCTGGGCAAAAACAATGGTGCCGAATCCTAAATTCAAAATTAGGATCAAAACAAAATACCTCACCCGAATTAAACAGTTATACATATATCCTTGCTAAGGTAATATTTTCATCAAAAAGATGGATAACTCTCAGATTAAAAGCATTTTCTCAGATTCAAAAGCAAAAAATCATGGCAAAACCAAATTGAAAGGAATGGTTTTTTGGTTATACGGGGATCTCTGCCACTAGATTAAACGAAAGAAAAAAAGAAGTCCCCTTACCCTCTTCAGTTTCAAACCAGATTTTACCACCTTCTGTTTCTACCCCTCTTTTTGCGATCGCAAGACCCAATCCTGAACCCTCGGACTTGGTGCTAAAATTTGGCATAAATATTTTATCTCTCAACTCCATCGGTATGCCTTTGCCATTGTCTTTGATTTCCAAAACTACCTGCTCCTCTATAACCCTTAGAAAAACGAGAATGACGGATTTTTTATGGGGTTCAGTTGCCTGAAAACCATTGATAATCAAGTTGGCGATGATTCTTCCAAAAAGCTGCTTATCGCCCATCACCGGAAGATTATCTTCTTCTGAGAGATCCCCAAAGATTATTTTTTCATTCTCCCTGTTTTTAAACAACTCCAATGTTCCCAAAACCACCTGTTTGAAATCCATAAGTTCCTTTTTGGGTTGAGGCATCTTGGCAAAACTCGAAAAGGATGTAGCAATATCACTCAGGGTATCTACCTGATGGATCAGTGTTTCCAATGGTTGTTTGAGTTTTTTGGGGTCATCAAGTTTTCCTTCCGATTGTAACCTTAATAAATGCTGTAAGGTAAGTTTCATCGGAGTCAATGGATTCTTAATTTCGTGAGCGACTTGCTTGGCCATTTCTCTCCAGGCTGACTCCTTTTCAGAATTGGCTAGGTCTTTCTTACTAGCATCTAGTTTGAAGAGCATGTTGTTATATTCATTCACGAGTAGGCCGATCTCATCATTGGTAGGCCAATACATTGGCTCATTATTATCCAAGCCTGTTACTTTAAGTTTCTGGGTCAAAAGCTTAAAAGGAAACGTGAGGTTTTTAGATACAAAATAAGAGATGAACAAAAACACGATGAAAACCAAAACGAATATGTTGATGATATTGCTCAGCACATCAGCAATCAACAAATCCAACTCTGTTTCTGATTCGAAAAAAGGTACCGCCACTATAGCCTGTACTTCCTGACCATCCTTGGACCTGATTGCAGAATATACTGATTTGAAAGTAAGATTTCCAATTTTCTCTTCCAGGAGGATAAGGTTATTTTGGCCTTCAACCAATTCAACAATGGCGTTTGGGTTAATATAATTTGTCAATACCTTTTTGTCAAAGATATTGGGTTGAGAAGTGCTGACCAAAACCCCTTGTTTGCTATACAAGTTAATGTCAGTATTGGCATTCCCCGAAAGATTATTCATTGTCTCCAAAAGCTCATCCTTTTCCAATATGCCGCTGTTTTTCTTTTCGATTACGGGCGAAAGGTTATCAGTAACCAAGGAGGTTTTTTGAAGGTATTGCCGATGGAGTTCTTCCTGATAAGAACCGGTAAACAGACCAACGATAATCAAACTTATAATCAGGATGGGAAAAAAGAAAGCAAAATTCAGATACAGCTGAAGTTTTGTTGCATAATTGAACCTCAGTGAGCCAATTTCTTTAGAAAATGCTCCAAAAATCAACGAGCCAAGTGTAAATATGATAAAACCCAAAAAAAACAAAGATATATCAGCAAGAATGTAATAAATAGGATAAACAGGAGATGAAACTACCACCACTTTATCGAGTTCTTTGACTCCTACATGGTGGAATTTTCCCTTATAAATTCCTGAGGTGAAAAGTGTTGATTGATTCAACAGGTTTTCTATACCAGCAGCACGATAATTAAAAAGACCCACCCCATACTTAAGTTCCCCCTCCTCGTATACAGCATAGTCAAACTTTTTGTCGTTCATGCCCGCCATGTATTTTTCGTCGATTAGCAACTTCGGGAATACCGATCCAGGTACAATTCTTAATTGCCTTAATTCCAAGAAAACCGTCCCCACAAATACATCTTGTTTAAACATAGGTATGAAAGCAAAGTACTGATTACCGTCTCCTTCTGTCCCTTTTGGGATGAAGTATAGGTCCCTCACTGAGGTTGCAAAATCACTTTTAACAAATTGTCTTTCATTTTCGGCAAGGGTATTGGAATTGTTCCGGTCTAGAATATTTTCACCGAAATAATTGAAAGCTTTCACTTTGAGGACATATTGATCAAAGTAATTGTTCATGTGGATTTTGCGGATTTTCTGCTCTATGGGCTCTTTTCTCATCAAAGGATCCGTCATGGAATTTTTTATAAATAAATCCTGACTGATTCTCTCCATGATATCAGAAAGAAAAAATTCTGCGAGAATATCATTTTCCACCAGCATTTCAGTACCAAAACTAGCCTTGGATTTGAAATTCCTTTCAAGGTAAACCTGATGTGAAGCTACGCCTGTAATTATTGCGGCAATCAGACATCCAAAGAAAAAAGTGAGGAAAGTATTCAGACCTATTGTAAAAATATATCTATACAGATTAAAGTTAATGACCGCTACCAAAAAGATAAAATGTGCAAAATAGGCTACCATCCATATCCAGTTGAAATAAGCCAATGTGCCAACAATCGGGATTGAAAAATAAATGATGATGGAAAGTGCTTTAGACTTATTTAAAGGATTATTATAAAACACCAACTCCAAAGCCAAAACAGTAAAAAGAAAATAGGCAGCCCCCCCCACAAACACAATTGAAAGACTCACGATTTTGAACCAATCCAAGGATGGAAGACTCAAAATATTAAGATCCCATTGCGAATTGCTTAATATATCGATGTACAATGCATAAAAAAGTACCAAAAACAAAGTAGAAAACAAGTAGGCAATTATTAAAAATAGCCGGTTATCTATTTTTATCCTCCTTTTATTCAGCCGGTTTTTAAAGCTTTTGCCTGCAATTATTTTGAGAACCAATGCAAGTAGGATGGCCAAACAGATAACATTTAAGAAGAGATCTCCGAGGCTTGGGTTGAACCAAGAAGATGCATAACCCGATGGGTCAAAAAGCCTGTAGCCAAAGTAGTCTTTAGGAAACCTGAAAACAAGCATTAGTGCCCTTATAGTGATCAATACGGCGGACGCAGCAACCAGTGCTTTCACTTGCTTTCCTTTTCGCCACAAATTCAAAATGAGATTGCGCGTCATCAACAGGACAAGAAAGAAAAGGGAGAAAAAGAAAATCATCAATGCCAATTGGCTTGAAGGTCCGGTGGGGATTTGTTCGGGATCAAAGTACACTGAAAACAAGAACTCACCTTTTGATCCTTTTACGTCCAAAAAACCCTCCTCCTGTACATAGGAAATACTTTTGGGAATATTTGAAAAAATTTCTGTGTTGAAACCCGATTCAAGGTATTGGTTTTGAAAATCCCTTTTGAAATAAAGAGGGTATAATTGGACAATCCAATATCCCTGATTATTGCGGGAGAATCTCCTGACTTTTGAATAAAATATCCCACGCTTGTCTTCCATGATTCTTTGATTGGTTTTGGAATTGATCCAATCAAAATCAGGCATATATGAAAAATCAGACCAATACACCAATTTCCCCGATTCAGTAAACAAATAATAAGAATGAAATGAATCTATAGTAAGATTGGTAAAAGAAAACTCTTCATCGGGTCTGTTTTTTAACAGCAACTGCAAAAAATCCTGGTTAAATTCATTCTCGATCCTTTGGATCTCTTGAGTGATGTGTTTAATGAGTTTTTGGTCTTCATTTCCATCTACCAAAAAAAAATTGAATACCAATAATGCCCCCAGGCTTATAAGAGCCAAAAAAAGTAAAAATGTCCGAGTATTTCGCATAACCATAAGTTAAGCAAAAAGCAAAATCTGTACCCAGATCTCGATCATTATTTAATATTTTTCTCCATGAAAAAGGAATTTGCCTTTTCTTTTCTTAGCATTTCTGTACCAGAGGTATCCCAAAACTACCGCCAAGAGATAAGGCATGCTCAAAAGATAGAGTATGCCCATATTCAAACCTGCCCCAATGGTGGTTTCTCCATTGCTGATATTATTTTCTATCCCTGCCCTGCACATAGCACATTGTGCTATTGCTGACACCTCGGAAACCAAAATGAAAACTATGACAAGTAACGATGTATATAAAGATCTCATGGTATTCCAAACGCTAACGCAATTTAATAAGTTTAGAAAGTGTAATAGGGACTGATCATTAAATAGACAACAACTCCGGTAACAGTGACATAAAGCCAGATTGGGAATGCAAATTTAACAACTTTTTTATGTTTATCCCTTTGATCTGTATGGCCATAATAGTAAGCCAAAAGAATAGGAAATAATGCCACAGCAGCCAATACGATATGAGTGATAAGAATAAAATAATAAACTGGCCTAATCCATCCTTCTCCACCAAATGTGGTGCTTTCAGCTGTTGCATGATAAATCACATAAGAAACCAAAAAAATGGCTCCCAAACCAAATGCAGCGGTCATTGCAGCCCTATGATATTGGATATTCCCTTTTTTGATAAATACCACACCGGCGATTAATGCGACAGTAGCTGCAGAATTAATGACAGCATTGAGATGCGGGAGAAAATAAACCCAGTCACTTGCAACATCAATTTTTGAAGGCATAAATAAAAGGACAGCCACCAATACCGGCACAATAACAGCGATTACCGAGATCCATCTGATAATTCCTTTGTCTGAAGTTAATAAACTACTTTGTTCCATGTAATAAGATTTTTGTTTCTAATATTAATTTGTCAACATCTTCTCGATTTGTTCCGCTGTAATAACCTCTGATCCTACCCTGTCCGTCAATTAGGACAAATTTATCACTATGAACAAATTCCTCAGGTTGACCTTCCCCATCTATGGTAGGAAGTATAAAGCCACAACGTGCAAGGTAATAAATCAAACTTTTGTCACCGGTAAGAAAAAACCATTTTCCAGGAGTGGCCATATGCCTTTCAGCATAATCAGAAAGCACTTCCGGAGTATCATATTCGGGATCTATGGAGACAGAGTAAATCTGAATTTCATCATCATTCCTAAAGGCATCATCGACCCTTTCGAGTTCGGTGGACATGATCGGACAGATACTGGGGCAAGAGGTGAAGAAAAAATCAACTATCGTAATTTTTTCGGACATCTCTTTCCTTCCACGAATTTGGCCATTTTGATCCATTAAAATAAAATCAGGAATATAATGTTGACCTGAATCTGACATATTACATTCACTAAATGGATCTTCTACCCCATTTTGAAAAAAAACAGGAATGTCATATTGGTTATTCCCGAAAGTTTTCAAAAACAAAAAAATCACGACAGGGACCAATAGAATACAAACTAAAACCAATCCCTGAAGAATCCTCAATCTTTTCATTGTTGTTTTTTTACTTAAACAAAAAAAGAGGTTGAAGTTTCCACTCCAACCTATTTTTTTTCATAAATTTTTAAATTATTACCACCTCATGATGAAAATATCTGAACCTTCCTTCACTAGGGCAATTACCAACCAAACTAGGAAGATCAAAGGGACAATAATTGAGTAGAAAAGCGGTTTTGCTTCTTCACCGAGGTGCATAAACTCCATCATGATATATTTTGCCTTCCATATTGTGAGGGCAATAAATATAAAATAAAGCAAAAACCCTCTTGGAAGCGTAAATGCAAACACGAATTCAACAAGGGTCAATAAAAGCAATATCCCTGCTGTTTTCCATATTTTTTTAATCTTAGCCTCATCGCGCGGCATTACTTCAAGCGCTGATTTATTTTGTTGCGTAGCCATATCGTGAATATTTAAAATTTAAATCAGATAGAATAAGGTAAACACAAATACCCAAACGAGGTCTACAAAGTGCCAGTACAAACCGATTTTTTCGACCATTTCATAGTGCCCCCTTTCTTCATAAATCCCCACAGCGGCTTGATAAAAAGCCAAAAACAACAGCAAAACACCCAATGTTACGTGGAATCCATGGAAGCCTGTAATGAAGAAAAATAACTGTGCAAAGTTTGCCGGTCCATATTCATTTACAGAGAGATTAGCTCCGAATACTATTTCACTCACAGTTTGTCCCATATTATTGACATAAGTGATAAGAGAACCACTCGGGGTCCCATGGATAAAGTGCGACCATTCCCAAGCTTGACAACTTAGGAAAGTTATACCTCCCAAAAGGGTCCAAAGCAACCATTTGACAACATCCTTTTTGTCATTTCTATGTCCGGCTTCCACTGCCAAAACCATTGTAACGGAACTAAGGATCAAAATGAAGGTCATCAAACCTACGAATGCTAGGGGAATGTGAACTCCATGTACAAATGGAATCGCATCAAATACAAGTTCGGGTACCGGCCAATATTCATTAGATCCCACAAAAGTATCTACAGGCCCCCCATAAGAAGGGAAACTGACCCGTAGAGAAATGTATGTAATCAAAAGGGCGGCAAATGTAAAAATATCAGAAAGCAGGAAAAACCACATCATAAGTTTTCCATAACTGGCTTTTAGAGGCTCATTTCCACCTCCCCAGACTCCTCTTTTGGGACTTACCCCAATTGCAGTTGCAGTCGTTGACATATATTTTATTTTTTACTTTTTAATGATTCAATAACAAAAACATAAACAAATATAACCAAAGACCCCCAAGGAAATGCCAATAAGTGACACACATTTCCATGGTATCGAGATTTTTGGAATGTACCTGATACCTAAAGGTCGAAATTAATACAATAATTAGAAATATCACACCACTGATTAAGTGTAATGCATGTAATCCTGTGAAAACATAGAGAAATGAGCCAGCAGGGTTACCTACAAAAAACACATCCTGATCCACCAAAGCCACCCAACTGTACCATTGGCCAATTAAAAAAGCCGATCCAAGAACAGAAGTAATTATCATTCCCGTTCTAAGTGATGCCAGATCATCTTTCTTTGCTGATGCATATGCCCAATGCAATGTAATACTGCTCAATACTATGATTCCAGAAGTATACCAGAAAATACTGGGAAGGTCATATTCTAACCAATTACCTTCTGACTGTCTGACAATATATGCACTAGTAAGGGAAGCAAAAATCATCACAACCGTCACTATGAAAAGCCATAGAGCAAACTTCTTGGGATGCATAGCAATTGGTTGCTCTGCATTTTCAACGTATGCGAATTTTTCTTCCATGGATTAAACCTTATCTAGTAAGTATGCTATTTGCACTAACGGCAAATAAAGAAACGATCCAAACATTATTTTGAGTGCAGATTTTCTGGAACAATCTTTCATCAAAGAGAAAGTTTGAGCCAAAAACAAAACTCCACAGATAGTAGCAACAATTCCAGAATTGATCCCTGTCAAACCAAAATATGTTGGCAAAAGACCTAAAGGCAACAAAAACAGGGTGTAAATCATTATTTGAATTGCAGTGTTCAGGTCTTTTTGACCTCCGCTTGGCAGAAGTTTAAAACCTGCTTTCTTGTAATCCTCATCACTTACCCAAGCAATAGCCCAGAAATGAGGAAACTGCCATATAAACTGTATCCCGAAAATGATAAGCGCTTCATGGGAAATAGTTGCAGTGGCTGCAGTCCAACCCAACAATGGAGGCATAGCTCCTGGTATAGCACCTACAAAAACTGCAATCGGACCAACTTTTTTTAGAGGAGTGTAGACGAATACATACAGAAACATACTCACAACTCCGAGTATTGTTGTCAATGGATTTGTAAAAACCCATAGTATTAAAATTCCAATTATTGCAATAATTGAAGTAAACCAATAAGCTTCTTTAAGAGAAATAAGATTCAATGGAAGCGGACGATTTTCCGTTCTTTTCATCAATTTGTCAATATCTCTTTCCCATATTTCATTTGCCGCTCCGGAAGCACCACTGATTAGGAAACCACCAATCATAAGTGCAAAGAATTTACTCCATGAAAAGACAACACCGGAATCTCCAAGAATAAACCCAAAGACTGCCGAGAAGGTAACAAGCGCAGACAACCTGAATTTAATCAAATCTTTATAAGCCCCAATTCTTAAAATAAGGAAATCGGATAAAGAATTTTCAGAAATATTTATAGTACTCATAAACTCTGGTTTTCTATTTTTAATTTTCTTTGAGAGTCAAGTTGCAGTAAAATAACAAATTGAATCCCAATTATCATTGTTCCTAATAATAGATGCACAGGCTGTAAAAAAGCCGGAACCCCAAAATAGGCCATTCCTACACCTGTCAGTATCTCAAGGAAAATCACAAGGATAAGACCTTGGGACCACTTAAAGATGCTTACATGCCGCAATGTGTTTTTATATACTTGGTAAAAGAACAAAAGGTGTACTGCTAATAAGAGGATCGAATATGACCTATGAACAATAAACACCAATCCAAGATGATCTATCCATTCTCCCCTTAAAAGATTGCCAAATTCGAATGCTACAACATCCATCTCCTCTCTGACCTGAGTACCAAATACAATTTGAACCAACATCAATAAAAAACCAATCACCAAAATCCCAAAGAGTGTATTTGGTTTTTCAGTAGTTGATTTTGAAGGATAGATTAATTTATAAGATTGGAAATGAACGTAAAGCAGAACACAAACAATCACCAAAGCCAATATCATGTGCAATGTAATCATCCAAGGCAATAAATTTGTAGATACCACAATAGATCCAATCCAAGCCTGAAACAAAACTAAAAACAGATTTAAAACAGACAATATGGTGATTCTCTTACTTAAGGGCCAAAGAAATAATGACCTGAAAACAGTTAAAAGGACAAATAACCCAATAATTGCTCCAATCAGCCTATTCACATATTCGATCCAGGTTTTGACAGCATTAAATTCCTGTTCCACCAAAATCGATTTGTCATTTTTTATTTGATCTGCTTTTTGTTTGAACCCTAATTTCTCAAGTTGGGCGACAAATTTATTGTTTTTTTCTACTCTTTGAGCAGAGTAGATTTCCTGATAATTACCTGGGAGCTGGTCCACACTAGTAGGTGGAATCCAGCTCCCAAAGCATTTTGGCCAATCAGGACAACCCATACCCGATCCGGTACTTCTGACTATCCCACCGACTAATATCAGGAAATAAACAGCTATCACAGTGACCAAACTGATCCTGCGAAAGCTGTAAATTTGATTAAGATTCTTTTGATTCATTAGCTACAAGAACTTCCTCTTCGTCTGCAATAATCGCCTTTTCCAGTTTCACCAATTCCTGTTCATGAGGAAGGTTAGATTCAGGAGTCGCAGACAACGGCACAGTTTGAGGAATAAAATCCTCAGACGCACCGGGCTTTGAGTAGTCATATGGCCATCTGTATACCGTAGGTATTTCACCAGGCCAGTTGCCATGCTGTGGATGTAAAGGAGTAGTCCATTCGAGGGTATTGGATCTCCATGGATTAAGAGAGGCAACTCTACCTCTATACATTGAATAGAAGAAATTGAACAAGAAGATCAACTGAGCACCGAATGTAATGATGGCAGCAACTGACACAAACATATTCAAGTCCGTATACATGTTTGAGAATTCAAAATTTGTCCAGCTGTAATATCTCCTAGGAAAACCAGCAATACCAATATAGTGCATTGGGAAGAACACCATGTAAACCCCAATAAATGTTAACCAGAAGTGTATATATCCCAATCTTGGGTCCATCATCCTACCAAACATTTTAGGGAACCAATGGTAAACACCCGCCATCAACCCAAAGAAGGAAGCAGAACCCATTACCAAATGGAAGTGAGCTACTACAAAATATGTATCATGCAGCTGAATATCAATAGCCGAATTACCAAGGAAAATACCAGTCAATCCACCAGAAATAAAGAAAGATACTAGACCTATCGAAAACAACATCCCGGGAGTAAAAATCAAGTTCCCTCTCCATAATGTAGTAAGGTAGTTAAATACTTTTACCGCTGACGGAATCGCAATAATTAGGGTAAGAAACATGAAAATCGAACCTAGGAAAGGATTCATCCCCGACACAAACATGTGGTGCGCCCAAACTATAAACGACAAGATGGTAATTCCAAGCATGGAAATAATCATCGCTTTGTAACCAAAGATTGGCTTTCTAGAATTTACAGAAATGATTTCCGAGGTTATACCTAGTGCAGGCAACAATACGATGTAGACCTCAGGGTGACCAAGAAACCAAAATAAATGCTGGTACAGAACAGGACTACCACCCGTATTTGGCAAAGCCTCACCACCAATATAAATATCAGAGAGATAGAAACTTGTTCCAAAACTTCTATCAAAAACCAACAACAATGCTGCTGAAAATAAAACAGGGAATGAAAGCAAGCCGATAACAGCTGTTAGGAAGAAAGCCCAAATAGTCAAAGGAAGCCTAGAAAAAGACATTCCTTTAGTTCTCAAGTTGATTACCGTAGTAATGTAATTGATACCTCCCAACAAGGAAGACGCAATAAAAAAGGTCATTGCAACCAACCACAAAGTCATTCCAAGGCCGGATCCCGGCATGGCCTGTTCGAGAGCAGATAATGGAGGGTAGACAACCCATCCACCTGAAGCAGGTCCTGTCTCAATGAACAAAGAAATAAACATAATCACGCCTGATAAGAAGAAAAACCAGTATGATAGCATGTTCATAAAACCTGAGGCCATATCTCTTGCTCCAATTTGCAAAGGAATCAGGAAATTGGAGAAGGTACCACTTAGACCCGCTGTCAGTACAAAGAAAACCATGATGGTTCCATGCATAGTGACTAAAGCAAGATAGAAGTTAGGGTCAAGTTTTCCTGCGTCATCAATCCATCCTCCAAGTATTGGCTTTAACCAATATAATTCCATATCAGGAAAACCAAGTTGTAATCTGAATATAATAGAAAGTAAGCCACCGATAATTGCCCAGAATATACCCGTCACCAAGAATTGCTTCCCGATCATCTTGTGATCGGTGGTGAAAATATACTTGGTTATAAAATTATCGTGGTGCTCGTGATCATCGTGATGATCATGTGCACTAGCACTGTGAGTAGCTGTATGAGCTGTTGCCATAATTATGATAATTAAATTACTTATGTTCGCTGATTGTAATTTCAGCCAATTCTTTCAATTCAGGGGATAAATTTTCAACCAGAGCAGGGTTGTTGACAATGTATGGTTTTTGTTCCGCCAGCCATTTTCGGTACTCTGCCGGTTCCACCACATTAATTACTCTTCTCATAGAAAAGTGACCTTTGCCGCAAACCTCTGTGCATGCAATTTCATATTCGAATTCGGGATCGTTCAATTCAGCCCTCATTTCTTCTGTGGTCTTTGTAGCTACAAACCAGAATTTGGTTGGCATCCCAGGTACTGCGTCCATTTTCAATCTCATGTGTGGAGCAAAAACCGAATGAAGAACATCTCTTGCTCTTATTTTAAATAAGACAGGTTCACCTTTTGGAATTACAACTACAGGTGAATTAAAGTCGTCATGGGCATTTTTATCAGAGAAATCAACTCCAGAAACATTAGAAGCATTGGTCAGCCTGTAATCATTGGCTCCAAGTACATTATCCATACCAGGATACCTTACTTCCCATGCAAACTGATATCCCAACAATTCCACCACATGTGCGTTTTCAGGAGCAGGTTTTGTAATGTCCGACCATGCTTTCCATCCACCAATAACCAACAATGCCAAAACTATAGCCGGAACTACGGTCCAAATAACTTCAAGTTTATTGTTATCCGGGTAGAAGGACGCTTTTCTGTCCTCTTTGTATTGGTATTTGTATGGGAACCAGAAAAGTAGGATGTGGGTAATGATAAATATCACTCCTGTAACGGCCATAGTTATCCAAAACAACTGATCAGTTACAGCACCATGTTCAGATGCTAAAGGAAGGTTGTAATTATCAAATTCCTTTATTGAATACCAAAACATCAATCCTCCTGTTCCTACAAGGAATAAAACAAACATCATTGCGTTCACCTTATTACTTCCCGAAGCAACTTTTTTGTCACTGCCCTTTACTACTGAGACAAGGGTCTGTATTCTATATACCATCCAGATAATGGATATAAGCAATAAAATACCAACTGCGATTAGAAATCCGTACATAATTGTAAACTTTTCGGATAATTAAATATGATGATGATAACTTTCTTCCAACATTGGATGATTTTTAGCAATAAGATTTTGTTTAGATAGATTGTTTAAAACAACATATGTAACCAAAGAACCAAATATTAAAAGCATCCCAACTTCCATCAAGCCAAAGCCTCCATTGTGACCAAGAGTTCCAGGCTGTACCATCAAGAAGAAGTCAAACCAGTGACCTACGATAATCAGAGAACAAATTACTTTCAGGAATATACCGTGCCTTTTTGCATCCCTTGTCATAAGAACAAGGAAGGGAAGGAAGAAGTTTAGTGCTAGATTTACAAAAATGAACGGGCTATACACATCACTTTGAAGTCTCTCTACGAAGTAAACTGATTCCTCAGGTATATTAGCGTAATAGATCAATAAGAATTGCGAAAACCAGATATAAGTCCAGAAAATAGAAAATGCAAAAACAAACTTTCCAAGATCATGAATATGGTTTGCATTAACCATTTCAAGGTAACCTCTTTCCTTTAAGAATACTGTTACCAGAGTCATCGCGGACAAACCCGCTACAAACCATGATGCAAAAACATACCATCCAAACATGGTAGAAAACCAGTGTGTATCTATGGACATCACCCAGTCCCAAGCTGAGATTGAAGAAGAAACCGCAAAGAAAACAAGGAACAAAGCAGACCACTTTCTGATTTTAAACCAAGATTGATTTCCAGGGTTGAGATCTTCCTGATAGGATAAGTTTTTCAATTTGTTGAAAAACAAAACCCAAGCCCCAAAGAAAACAACCATTCTTATGATAAAGAAAGCCGGGAACGTCCCTTTCTCGAGTGGCCAAAAGAAAAAGGCTCCTTTGCCATCTATAATTTTATCATAATCGGGACTATTCACATCAAACAGTGTTTTGTGTGTCCAATGGAAAATATCATGACCTACAATGAAATAACTCACAATCATGATAACACCTGCAATTGGCAACCAATATCCAAAAGAGAGGAAAATCCTCAACAATGGTGCAGACCATCCTGCTTGTGCAGCATATTGGATCGCAAAAAAGAAAACTCCAATTACAGCAATACCTGTGAAATAGACATTATTGATCCAAAGATTTGCATATAGTCTTTTGTACCAATGAAAAGCATGAGCACCTTCAGCATGGGCTTCATCATGGCCTCCACCTAAGGCTGCCATCAAAATACCTGCAGTAAGGATAACTGCACCAATGATCAAAACTGTAAATATTGATTTTTTAAGCCCTGCTGAAAAATCAAATTTCTGATCCAAATTATAATTTGTAGTACTGTGACCCATGATTATTGCTTCTGAATTTCTTGTTTAACATAGTGAACAATTTTCCAAATCCTTTCTTGTGGAATCTGAGAACCATGTGCCCCCATTCTACCTTTTCCTTTCATGACCACATGGAAAATGTGACCTTCAGGAAGATTAATATATGCACCACCCTTTAGATTGGCTACACCGCCGATTACCTCACCCGCTTTACCGTCTCCTTCACCACCTTGTCCATGACAGGCAGAACAATATTGTGTGTACAAAACCTTTCCTTCAGCCAATACTTGAGGTGTCAAAGCAACAGGGTTTTGATTCAATGCTGCGGCTTCCAATTCGAACTGCTTCAACCTGTACGGTAAAGAGCCATCTTTGGATCTTGGAACTGTGTTGGCTACAGGCTCTCGCATGTTCATGCGGTTGGGGTTGTTAATATTACTATTGAAAAACTCCCCTTTTCCGTCTTCTCTTGTAGACAGCCATGCTCCTTCTTCTTCATTCACAATTTGTGAAAGAGGTTCGTATGCAATGGAGTTATACATTTGCGGCGCATATTCATAACCGGGATTCTCGCCGGAGGCACCACAAGAAGTCATGCCAAAGGCTACCCCAAGAAATGCAAACGTGTATATAGAATGTGTGATTTTCATATATCTATTTACCTATTCAAAACTTTTAAAATTTACCTCTGAAGCTCCTGAACTTTTCAAAACGTCAGATAATTTTCCTTCGCCTAGTGAAGAATTCACTGCAAGGTCAATTGCCATTACATGCTTGTCATCAGTAATTCTGACATCAAAAATCCTAGGTTGACCCCATGGTTTTAGATTGCTTGCTATCATAAATACGCCAACCATTCCAAATGCAGCCAATAATACCGTGAGTTCGAATGTGACCGGAATAAAATCAGGAAAAGCAGCATGGTCTTTACCACCGATAATCATTGGCCAATCTATCTTCATCATATAAAACTGCATGGTCAACGCAAGCGTGGTCCCAAGCATTCCAAACAAGAAAGCTGCGATTGGAAGTTTGCTTCTTTTATATCCAAGCACATCATCTATTCCGTGAACAGGAAACGGTGAATACACCTCATGGATTTTGACACCGTTACCCCTTACTTTAGATATTGCATCCAATAAAACATCCTCATCGTCATATACGCCTAGGATGAAATTTTTATCTCTTTCCATGCTTTATTTAGTTACTTTTTCTGATGAAGATTTCACAATAGATTTCACTTCGGCCATGTTGATTACAGGGAAAAACTTTGCAAACAAGAAGAACAAAGTGAAGAATAATCCGAAGGTGAACAGATAAACCCCAACATCTGAGATAGTTGGATAGAACATCGCCCAAGAGGACGGAAGATAATCTCTATGCAAAGAGGTCACAATGATCACAAATCTTTCAAACCACATTCCAATATTTACTACAAGGGATAATAAGAAAGTGGCAACAATGGATGTCCTAATTTTCTTGAACCAGAATAGTTGTGGAGAAATCACGTTACATGTCATCATTGACCAATATGCCCACCAATAGGGACCAAACATCCTGTTCATAAAGGCATATTGTTCAGCAGCAACTCCCGAATACCAGGCAATGAAGAATTCCGTAATGTAAGCAATTCCGACAATTGATCCTGTAATGATGATAACGATGTTCATCAATTCGATGTGGCCGATAGTAATATAATCTTCCAAATGGAACACTTTCCTTGTCACAATCATCAATGTCAACACCATTGCAAATCCGGAGAAAATCGCCCCTGCCACAAAGTATGGAGGGAAAATAGTCGTATGCCATCCCGGAATCACCGAGGTAGCAAAGTCAAAGGATACAATAGTATGAACTGAAAGTACAAGAGGAGTAGCTAAACCAGCCAAAATCAAAGCTACTGATTCGTATCTACTCCAAGTTTTGGCTGCACCATCCCATCCAAATGACAGGGCACCATATATACTTTTTCTAATGCCTGAAGCCCTATCTCTGATTGTGGCAAAGTCAGGTATCAAGCCTATGTACCAAAACACCAAGGATACCGAGAAATAGGTTGAAATCGCAAACACGTCCCAAAGGAGGGGTGAGTTGAAGTTAACCCAAAGAGAACCAAATGTATTTGGAAGCGGCAAGGCCCAGTAAGCCCCTAACCAAGGTCTGCCCATGTGAATAATAGGGAACATGGCTGCACAGATTACCGCAAAAATAGTCATCGCTTCAGCGGCTCTATTAATGGCCATTCTCCACTTTTGTCTGAACAATAAAAGTACTGCAGAGATCAATGTACCTGCGTGACCAATACCAACCCACCACACAAAATTGGTGATATCCCAAGCCCAGCCTACAGTTTTATTGAGTCCCCACATACCGATACCTTCCCAAAGAGTTGCTACCAATGCAATGGATCCTATCAACAACACCCCGACTGAAAATAAAAAGGCCAAAAGCCATCCCATACTGGGTCTAGCTTCCACTTGCCTTGATATATCATGAGTGACGTCTTTCAGAGTTTTACCGCCTGTAATCAGAGGCTGGCGTACGGATGAAGTAACATGCATATCTTATAAAATTATTTATTACGCTTCTGATTTATCCTTATTTCTGATTTTAGTAAAATACCACACGTTAGGGCTCACATTGATTTCTTCCAATACGTGGTAGGCTCTTTCTTCATTTACTTCTTTCATTGCTGATGTAGTATCTTCTTGAATTTTGAGCATTTGAGTGATTTTACTGTTGGCATCATTCATGTCTCCAAATACAATGGCAGTAGTAGGGCAAGCTGAAGCACAGGCTACGTTGATTTCGCCATCTTTTACTTTACGTCCTTCTCTTTTAGCTGTCAATTTGCCTGCTTGGATCCTTTGAACACACATAGAGCACTTTTCGATGACACCTCTTGCTCTGACAGTAACATCAGGATTCAATACCATTTTACCCATGTCATCGTTTTGTGCAACGTTCACAGCAGCAAAGTCTTTATTGTCATGGTATTTGAACCAGTTGAATCTCCTTACCTTATATGGACAGTTGTTTGCACAATACCTTGTTCCAATACATCTGTTGTAAGTCATTTGATTGAGACCTTCCGAAGAGTGGGTTGTTGCCGCAACAGGACATACAGTTTCGCAAGGTGCATTGTTGCAGTGCTGACACATCATCGGCTGGAAGGTAACCTCAGGGTTATCCGCAGCAACTTCCAATTCTTTATTGGATGTAGCTTCGGAAGGAGAGCTATAGTACCTGTCAATCCTGATCCAAGCCATTTCTCTACGGTTAAGCACTTCTTGCTTTCCTACTACAGAAACGTTGTTTTCAACCTGACATGCTATGGTACATGCACCGCAACCGATACAAGAATTCATATCAATTGCTAAACCCCAATGGTGTTGGCTATATTGGTGTCCTTTCCAAAGTGAAATTTTAGAAGGTTTGACAAATTCTCCTTCTTTGTAAATTTTTGGTTGATATCTACCTGCAGATGCGTCTTCTTTATACTCACCTAAGGTAGCTTCTTGAATCACAAACTCTCTTCCCATGTAGGTTTGATGGGTTTGAGTTTGTGCAATTTTATAAACCTCAGAAGTCAATTCGATAGATATGCCTTCAGTCACATCAAAATTTGTAAAGCCTTTTGAGCTGTCTGCCAATTCATAAGCATTGACTCCGACGCCATCCGCAACTCTACCAGCTTTGGTCCTGCCATATCCTAAAGCCAAACCAACTGTTCCGTCTGCTTGTCCTGGTTGAACCAAAACAGGTACCATAAGAGATTTACCTCCTACCGTAATTTTTGCTTTCTTGGTTTCTCCTTCAGACATCTTTAAGCCATTCTCATTTGCCCATTTTTGGGAAACGGTCAGGTAATTATCCCAAGTAGCTTTGGAAATTGGATCAGACATTTCCTGAAGCCAAGGGTTATTGGAAAATGTTCCATTTCCAATTCCGACTTTGGTGTATATCGCCAATTCGGTACCTGTTCCCTCTGCTTTGTAGACTTTTGCTACGGACGAAGCTGCCGCAGTTAAATCAGCAACATTCGCAACAGATGTTGGCTCAGATGGAATGGAATACACCCCATTGAACAAAGACCTATCCCAAAACTCTTGAAACCTTGAAGTTTCTGTTTGAGAGGCAAATAAAGTAGAACTCCAGTTTTGCTGTAAGAAATCATAATAATTTACCGAAGATCCTGCCCAAACCAAGAATGAATCCTGGGCTTGTCTTGAATCAAATAATGGAGAAATAGCAGGTTGACTCAAGCTATATTCTCCTTTTCTTGGATAAAAATCATTCCATGATTCAAGGTAATGGTGATCAGGGGCAACATATTGTACCAATGAGGCAGTTTCATCCATGGTTGTATTGGTAGATACCGATACTTTTGCCTTCGCAATGCCTTCTGCTACTTCGGCCCCTTTTGCAAAATCATAAACAGGATTACAGTTGTAGAAAACGACTCCTCCCACTCTGCCTGCTTTTAGGTCGTCCACAAACTGATTCATTTTTGAATCATCTCCTTTTCTGAAATAGGATGGTTTAGAAAAATCAACAGTTAGCCCATTATTTCCAAGTAAGTCATTAATTGCGTTGACGACTACCTGAACGTTTGGATCATTTGAGCCCGATACCACGATAGATTTGCCTTTGTTGGCCCAAAGTTCTTTTGCTGCTTTGTCAAGGTGTGCAATCTCGATAGTAGCACCGGCAACGGATGCAGCTCCGGCTTGCTTTGCAATGGCGTTGTATAATGCCAAAACTGCAAGTCCACTTTGAGATGGTTTTATCGGAGTTCTATAATCAGCATTAGCTCCCGTTAAAGAAAGATTGGATTCGAACTGAAAATGACGGGACATAACAGGCTTTTCTTTCGAAATTTTTCTACCCTGTCCATATTGTTTTGCAAATTCAATAGGAGAAATCCATGTACCTAAGAAGTCAGCTCCGAAACTTACTATAACATTTGCCTTTTCGAAGTTATATGTGGGAAGCACCGAGCTACCATAGGATAGCTCTGCAGCTTTGGTGATACCATAATTGGAAATTGGATCGTAAGCAATGACCTCAGCACTTCCAAAAGCCTCAGCAAACTGCTGCAATACTTTTTCAGTAGAAGGAGAAAGTATTGTATTGGTTACGATTTTAACCGAACCGGCAGATGCCAATTTTGATTTTACCTCAGCATCAATTGTTGCCCAATCAGACTTTACTCCTTTGATATGCGGACCCGCAAGTCTTTGCTTGTCATACAATGAAAGAACTGAAGCTTCTACAATAGCACTTATGCCGCCTTTGTTGATTGGAGAAAGTTCATTTCCATCAATTTTGATTGGTCTTCCCTCTCGGGTTTTCACCACGATAGATGCATAATCACCTCCCGAAGAAAACGTTGATGCGTAATAATTGGGAATTGAAGGATTGATATCTACAGGCTTATTGACATAAGGAATTGCCTTTCTCACAGGAGCTTCGCAAGCTGCCAAGGAGGCTGCAGCCAAACTAAAACCCATCAATTTTAGAAAATCCCTTCTTGTAGAACCTTCCTCATTACCACCGTTGATCGGCAAATACTCGGGAAATTCCCTCTCTGCATTTTTAACAAATTCTGGATCATTTGTTAATTGCTCTAAACCTTTCCAATAGGTCTTTTTATTTTCTGTCATTGTATATTCAAGAAAAGTAAGTTCTGAATTAATTATTTAATTAATAATGGCACTTAGCACACTCCAATCCTCCGATGTCTTTCACCTTGAGGGCTTCTTTTGAACTGCTGTGCAACTGTACCAATTTATCGTAATATTCATTTCCTTTTGAATTGATGTCTGTCTGTCTATGACAGTCTATACACCATCCCATTGTAAGTGAGCTGTGCTGGTAGACCACTTCCATCTCCTGTATCGGTCCATGACAAGTTTGACATTCTATCCCACCTA
The DNA here is from genome assembly GCF_022538055.1 of Cognataquiflexum nitidum. Taxonomy (GTDB): domain Bacteria; phylum Bacteroidota; class Bacteroidia; order Cytophagales; family Cyclobacteriaceae; genus Cognataquiflexum; species Cognataquiflexum nitidum. The sequence goes on from NZ_JAKZAM010000016.1 coordinate 89,068, forward strand.
CAGCGACGTGCTGAGCATGGTTAAAATAAGAAAGATCGGGAAGGTTGTGGATTCTCACCCATTCGATAGGCTGATTATTATCTACCGCCGCATAAATTTTGGCAATCTCCGGAGAGATACCTTCTTTACCTCCAACATTTTGGATATGGGTATGACAGTTCATACAAATATTAGCCGAAGGTATGTTAGCAGATTTGCCAATTTCAACGCCGGTGTGACAATATTGACATTCGATCTCATATTGCCCCGCGTGAAGCTGATGGGAAAATGCAATCGGCTGCTTTGGAGCATAACCCTGCTGAACACCAATTGTCAATATTTCATCTAATGCAGTCTTTACCGTAAAAGCAATAACAAGTGTTGTTATTATGATTATAAAACCATCAGATTTGACCAATTTCTTAAAATCAAATTTTTGATTGATATATTCTTCATCGACAGCATCAAGCTTCTGATTTCCCAGATACTTGGTCAAAATAGATATGATGAGCCCTAAAACAATCAATATTAAGAGCAATACCAAAACTAGAACACTTAAAATAATCGTAAGGTATTCGCTTGGGATTCCTGAACCTCCTGAAGCGCCCGCTTGAGCACCGTCAGCCGCCACAGCTGCAACAGCAGGATCTGCCTTATCGCCATATTCAATATATGCCAATAAGTTCATCAGGTCTGCATCTGATAAAAATTCATGGGCAGGCATTACCAAATTGTTGAATTGGGCTGCAATCGCCACTGCTTCAGCATCACCTGAAGCAATCAAAGCCTGCGAATTCTTAATAAAGTTTTTGGTCCACTCTATTGAATGACGGTCTGTAACTCCCCTCAAAGCTGGTCCGACATTTTTTGCGTCCAATCTGTGGCAGGTTCTACAGTTTGCATTGAAGACGGTCTTCCCTGCTGCTATCGCCTCCTCACTGTTGGAAACATCGGGATTTACCGCGTAGACTTGTGTCCCTGACAACTGGAAGAATAGCAACATCAAGAGGCTAAACCTTAGAGGGACACTTAATAATGAGCGATTGATCGACATATTTGTTACTTATTAAACAGTTTAATGCATGTTTTTTGATAAACACTGCAAATGTACTATCGCAATTCTATTTTTCAAACTTGAATCAATTAGAGTTCATTTCCCTAAAAATAGATTTTATTTTATGGTATGTTACTGTTTTTCAGTTATTTAAATTATTTTTATTCAACCTCAAATAATTTAGATTCATTATAAATAAAATAATATTTGGATTAATATTGCTCTATTGAAAGGCGATCAAAAATCTTGAAGTTTATTTTTGAACATTTCAAAATCAATCATCTTGGAAATTTCTTTTTTTCTCCAAAATAATTCCAAAAAAGTTTGTCAATTTAGAATTTAGTGATTTTATTTGTTGCACTAAAAGGTCGAGTGGCCGAGTGTTAGGCGTTAGTTGGCAAGACTTTCTACGGTGGTTCAAATCCATCCTCGACCTCGAATAAAGAACGTTTTAATCACCCAAGATAAACCGTTCCTGCAAATTTTATAAATGATCATTTGGCAATTTAGGCCGGGAAAAAAACCTGCCATTATTGTCCGATATCAGATAGTTTTTACCTGGTCGAGTGGCCGAGTGTTAGGCGTTAGTCGGCAAGACTTTCCACGGTGGTTCAAATCCATCCTCGACCTCATCAAGTGAACGGTTTAATGTCCAAACTAAATTCCGTTCCAAATCTTTTGAAAAGGCTTTTTAGCTTATACGTACTTAGAATTCGATCTAATGGAAGTATTCTACAAAAGTCAACTTGTATCAACAGGTCGAGTGGCCGAGTGTTAGGCGTTAGTCGGCAAGACTTTCCACGGTGGTTCAAATCCATCCTCGACCTCAAAAGCTTCCCTAATACGGGGAGCTTTTTTGTTTTATCCAAAATGAATTATTTACTGATTCAAAATTCGGTCATGTCCCGTTTGATTTAATTAGTAGAATCCCTACATTTGCATTCCGTAAAAAAACGGTCGAGTGGCCGAGTGGCTAGGCAGAGGTCTGCAAAACCTTGTACAGCGGTTCGAATCCGCTCTCGACCTCAAAAAAAGCATCCTTTAAAAGGGATGCTTTTTTTATTTCACTATTCAAGTTAAATCCCAATTCGATTGGAGGTCCTACTACATGTATTTCTTCTACACAAATTTTCCAATTCAAAAAATATTACCCCACTTTTCTGCACAAAAGACTGTTTACTAAGGTCTCTTTTGATTTTGTCTTCCGTTTCTTTAAATTTAACTTGGACAAGATAAATAAGAGATGAAAGAGCAAATCCGATTAAAGCTTAATGGCAAGTCCCAAAGTGTCGAAGTCGACCCAAATGAGCCTTTCTTATATGTACTTAGAAGTGACTTAGAACTCAATGGTCCCCGATTCGGCTGTGGGCTTCAGCAGTGCGGATCTTGTATGGTGTTGGTGGACGACATTGCTGAACCTACGTGTATCAAACCAGTTTCCGAATTCAAAAATAAAAAACTTGAAACTATAGAAGGGCTTGAGAAGGATGGAAAGCTCCATCCAATCCAGAAGGCATTCATTGAGGAGCAGGCTGCACAATGCGGCTATTGTCTTAATGGCATGCTGATTTCAGCAGTTGCGTTACTCCGCAAAAATCCAAATCCTTCTGAAGCTGAAATAAAAGAAGCATTGAACCCAGTGATCTGTCGATGTGGAACTCACTCACGTTTTATCAAAGCAGTAAAAAGAGCTGCAAATTCATCTGAAACTTTTTAATTATGAAAAATCTCAAACTTCCAAAAACCGACCGAAGAGATTTCCTTAAAACGACAGGCCATCTTTTAATTGGATTCAACTTGTTTCCTTTCATTTCTTGTAATTCGACAAGCGAAGAATCCAATGTACAAGCACCGACCACCATCCCGTTAAGGCCTAATAATGGAAATGAAATGTTGGACTCTTGGATCAGACTAGATGTCTCAGGTCAAGTGACAATCATGACTGGAAAACAAGAATTGGGACAGGGAATCAGAATAGCTTTGATCCAAATTGCTGCTGAGGAATTGGATGTGGATATAGCTAGCTGTCAAATCATCGATGGAGATACCGGGCAGACACCGAATGAAGGTTACACCGCGGGAAGCAATTCAGTTGAAGGGAGCGGTAGGGCAATCCGAGAAGCTGCGGCGGAAGCAAGATATCAACTTCTAAATCTGGCCTCCCAAAAATGGAATTTGAGCGTATCTGAGTTAACAGTTGAAAATGGTTATATAAAAAACAAGAACCAAGAATCCATCAGCTATTGGGAATTATTAGACGGCAAATTCCTAGAAGGTAAAGTTACCGGACAGGCTCCCATCAAGGACCCAAAAATTCATAGAATTGTCGGGAGATCTTTACACAGACCAGACATTGAAAAACTTGTCAGGGGGGGGGCTCATTTTGTCCATGACATCAGGTTGCCAAATATATTGCATGCAAGGGTGATGCACCCTCCGACATACAATGCAAAGCTCAGCAAAATTGATCCACAATCAATTCTTGTTTTGCCCGGTATTTTGGAATTGGTAGTAGACGGGAGTTTTGTTGCTGTCATTGCTGAAAGGGAATATCAAGCTGTAATTGCTTTGCGAAAATTGAAAGAAGAGACTGAATGGACATTCCCCAAAATAGCAACTGTACCGGAGAATCTATACCGGCAGATGAAAACAAATGCCAATTCTCCGGAAATGGTCAAAGAAAGTCCGGGAATAGGTTCAAAAATCAATGCCTCAGCTAAAAAACTCGAGGCTGAATATCACCGACCTTACCATATGCATGGGACTGCAGGTCCATCATGCGCCTTGGCAGAATGGAAGGATGGGCAATTAACCGTCTGGTCCCCAACCCAAGGTGTATATCCTCTCAGAAATTCTTTATCGGATCTTTTGGGATTGGATATCGAAAAAATCCGCTGTATCGGAATGCCCGGTTCAGGTTGCTATGGACACAATGGAGCTGACGATGCCTCTGCTGAGGCTGCTTTGATTGCGATGCGTTTCCCTGATAAATCAGTAAGGCTTCAATGGACACGAGAAGACGAACATCAATGGGAACCCTTTGGATCAGCCATGGCAATCAAGTTGGCGGCCGGTTTGGATGCTTATGGAAAAATAACGGCTTGGGATACCCACCTGTGGTCTGATACTCATAATACCCGCCCAAATGGAAAAGGGGGACATTATATATCGGGGAGACATTTGGAACAACCTTTCCAATTTGAAAAAGGAAGATTTTCAGAAGGAACTTATAGAAACGCGACTCCTTATTATAACATACCTTTCAAAAGACTTCAAATCAACAACTATGATGGCCCATTAAGAACATCAGCCTTGAGGGGGTTGGGAGCCTATGGAAACATCTTTGCTTTGGAATCCTTTATTGATGAATTGGCTGTAATTGCCAAAATAGATCCTTTTGACTTCCGATTGAAAAATTTGGATGACAAAAGAGCCATTGATGTTTTAACTTTGTTGAAAGAAAAAACAGGTTGGGAGTCAAGGAACAAAAATGGAAGCATAGGATATGGAATTGCTTTTGCAAAATATAAAAACTCAGCTTCCTATTTCGCTGTACTTGCAGAAGTCAATATTGACAGCTCAGCAGAAACATTCAAACTGACAAAACTAACAGGAGTGATAGATTCCGGGCAAGTCATCAATCCAGATGGATTGATAAACCAAACCGAAGGTGGCATGATCCAATCTGCAAGTTGGACTTTGCTAGAAGAGGTGATGTTCGATGAAAATGGAGTGCAAAGTAAGGATTGGTCAAGTTATCCAATCATGCGCTTCAATGATACCCCAGAAGTGGAAGTCCATATTATAAATAGACAGGAAGAGAAACCACTTGGTGCAGGAGAAGCCGCACAAGGCCCTGTAGCTGCGGCAATAGCCAATGCTATATTTGATGGGACGGGTCAGAGACTCCGTCAATTGCCTTTAAAACCTGAAAAAATCGATTGGAAGAAGGTGTGAATTCAGCCCAGGTTATCGCATCATGGAAAATGAATCATTGGACATTTCTCCAAAAAATCTAATGGAAAATTTTCATTTTTTGACCAATTGAAGCTTATAAAAGGTGATGAAATCCTGCTCTTCTCCGAGATAATCATCATCCCTTAAAGCGTAGAAGGGCTTGTCCAACTCCTCAATATTCATAAATCTTCCTATTCTATAGGGGATTATGATTTCATTGGAGAGGCTGGAATCTGGCAGTATAATTTTCAAGATCTGATTTTGAAAATCCTTGTACTTAGGAAAGTTTTTTGGAATGTTCAATTCATTTTGGATGAAAATTTCCTCCTCAATTCCTTCAAGAAAAATGATTACCGTTCCTTTCTGGGTTACAAATAACTGTCTGATATCTCCGTCTAGCATTCTTGTCCCAGAGACATATTGATATTCTTCTTGATGTTCGCCATTGTCCAAAAATTTTGAAGGCTTAAAATCAACGGTATTTATATAACTCCCTCCATTGCTTAGATCAAAAGCATGGACCATTGTTTCATTTCTTAGAGCCATTTGAAGTATATTTCCATTGATGCCAAATTGAAACCAAGGCCGTTCGAAGTATTTATCTGTGGAATATCTGGAGGTAGTTGGGATTTTAATTATCGGCACTGAGCCTCCTGTTTTTGGGTCAATTTTTTCCAACAGAAAGTGATCTCTGAAGAAATGGGGATCGTAAGGATTTGCTCCGTCTCTGCCCGGGTAATAACTGATTAAAGAATCATTCCAATGTTCGAGATTTCTAATAAAGCCTCCCCCGTCATGTGCCTGACTTGGAAATGGAAGCTTGATTTCTTGTTTCAAAGTCAGATCCGGATTCAATTCATACAACCAACCCATAAAACTCGCTGCAAAAAGCCTTCCATCCCCTGTGTACCTCAATTGAGTTGGGTATTGGACTTTTCCCGGTCCATCCTTGGGGTATGACGTTTCATAGGTGATCTTACCATTTGCATCAAATTCAACCAGTTTATTTTCTTGAAAATTAAAAAAAACACCATTCCCGTTTCTGAAATCTCCTCCGCTTACATTCCCCAAATAATCCACATGGATGGAATCCAAGATCACAAGTTCCCATTCGTTTGAAAAAGTCTCCAAATCTGAACTTTCCTTTGGGGAACAAGCTATAAGCGAAAAGAATAGCAACAACAATACAGGAACCTTACAATTCATTTTTTGACCAATTTGAGTTTATAGAATGTGATATGGTTTTGCTCTTCCCCGAGAAAATCATCATCTCTTAAGGCATAGAATGGCTTATCCACAGATTCGATATTGAGTATGAAATCAATTTTTGAAGGAAGCATTACCTCGTTTGACCAACCATATCCGTACCAGTAGATTTTGAGATAATTCTTAACGAAATGAGGGTACAGGTAAAAATTTTCTCTTTCTTTCAAGTTGTTTTTTGCAAAAGTATCGCTATCAATTCCTCCATGATAGGTGACGATGATATGGTTCGAATCCGAAAAAATGCCCTGAATATTTGCTTCAAACATCTTGGTCATTTCTTGGTACGTCACAGGCGTTTTTTGCCCAGGCATCAATTTAAAGTCGATAGGATTGATATCCATACTCCTTTTCCAAAGAATACTATCCCCCAAAGCATATATATGCAAAATGGGCTCATTGGAAAAAGTTAGGTAGAGGCTGTCGTTTTCGATGGTGAAATTGAGATCGGGTCGGTTGAAAAAATCATCCCCGCTGAATTTCGAAGTAGAAGGGGTTCTCACCACCGGGCTTGATGTTTTTGTCTTCAAATCATACAATTCCAAAAGAGGGTAATCTCTATAAAAATGGTCAATATAGGGACTGACACCATTGCGCCCAGGATACCATAGCAGTATTTTTTCTTCCCAAAAAGCAATGTTTCTTCTATTGTAGGCACCGCCTCTTGCCTCACCCAAAATAGGCATTTCCAACCTTTCTTTCAAATTAAGATCAGCATCAAAATGATAAATATTTTTAGCTGAAGTTGTTCCAAAAAATTCACCGTTATGCTCAACCAAAGTCTCCAAAAACGATATGGACCCGGGGCCTTCTAGAGGAAATTCTTTCGTTGTCAAAATATTACCCATAGAGTCAAACCTAATTAAAGCGCCACTGACCATGTCTTTAACCAGTCCTATTCCATTGTTAAAAATCCCCTCTCTAATATTCCCCAAATAATCGACTTGAATAGAATCCAAGATGACAAGTTCCCATTCGTTTGAATCGTCCGTATTGTGAGCCCCTTTTTCCCTTTCTGAGCAACTGCAGATAACTACCCAAATCAACAGTATTGCAATCCGGTTTTTGATCATTTCCCTACCAATTTTACTTTGTAAATCCTTAAAAAATCTTCTTCCTCTTCCTCGTTTGGCGCTTTTTCCATCCAAAGAAATCCACCGCCTGAAGCAAAACCGCTTACATTAACTCCTTCGGGAAAATCAAGGTTACCAATTACTTCCAAAGTCTTTTGGTCCAATATCAAAATCCCCTGATTGACTTCACTTTCAATTTTTTCATAGAGCAATTCAGCTTCCTCTTCACTTCCTGAACTATAAAGCGTTTCTAATTCCTTCATTTTTTCCTCGGGAATTCCTCCATAGTACTGCATCAAAATTTTCCCATCTAGGATATGAATGTTTCGAATAGCAGGAGTGCCACCTTTAATTATAACGGTACCTTCGGCAAATTCAGCCCTTGGCGTTACAGGCAGTTTGCCAAAGCCGGGCAAATCGAACATGACCACCGTATCCAACTTTGCTCCCTCAGGGCTCAGGTCGTACACATTCAATCGCTGCTCCCCACCCAAGGCGATGTATAGTTTCTCCCCGGCGGCCTCTAATGCCGGAGCATAATCACTTTCAAAATAGCCGTTTCCATCCAAAAACTGACTTCCTTGCTCAAAGGGTACAATTTCGATGAATTTTTCTTCCTCAATATCAATAAGTTCCAAAGCCCTGAAGGAGTCATAAAATTTTTGTTCTCCGGCGAAAGTCTCCCGGGTACGGACAGATTTACTAAGCAAATACTGCTTTCCTTGAAGTGTTACCGTTTCCATTCCCTTACCTGAAAAACTCATAAAACCTGCCCCTCCCAAAGTCTCAGGATGCGCAAGTTTTTTAATCATATTGCCTTCCAAATCATAGATAAATATCCCACTCATCCCGGCCAGGGCGAGTTGATTTTCATTGACGAAACCGGGGGATTCCATCAGGAACCCATAAGAATCCGGGGTATCATCTTTTTTTGAAAATCGGCTCAAAATAGATCCTGAGCTGTCCGTGATGATAAATTCGCTGTTGGCAAAATCATAGAAAGCAAATCGGTCTGCTTTTGGGCTGACGTCCGTAACCATAGGGTCGCCCAAAATCTTCAAATCCAGCGAATCAATTAACTCAAACGAATAAATGGCAGGAATTTCCTGCACCATTTTTTCAGGATTCGAACATGAGCAAAAAATTAGGAGGACGAGTATATAAAGTTGGAGATATTTCATAACTCAATTTTAAAAAATAATTTTCAAAAACCAATTTTATTCTTAGTTGATTTTTTCAAATTTGACCTTAGCCTCTATTTTCTCCCAATACAGACCAAGCAAGAAATTGGGATGGGCATAAAAAAAATGTCCACCTTTTGGCAGACACTTTTCTGTTTCTAAAACTTATACCCAACACCCACCTGTAAACTGAATACTTCCAACACTTGGCGGGAATCAAATTCCTGTTTTTTGAAAGGAATCCATGAATGCCTGCTGAAGTTCGGAAAAACGAAAAGGCTCAGATTTTCTTTTTGGATTCTTCCTCCGATACCAACAATGTATCCGATTCCTCTTTGATCCTGAGATTTGAACATGTCCTCAGTCAGTTGAAAATCTAATTGCGGGCCTGCAGAAAGGTAGAAATATTTGAGAAACTCAAAATCTAACAATAAAGGAATAGAGAGTAGTTTAAGAGGCTCTTTAAATTGAGAAGGACCAAGAGTAGGCATCCCGGTTGGCATAAGAGTTATGATTTTCTCCGCCTGAAAGTACTGAAGTCCCGTAGTAAATCCCCAGCTTTCATTAATCTGCCTTCTATACCTGATTCCAAAATCCAAAGCTGAATTCAATTGGTTAGATGGAGCTCCTAATACTTCAACATTCCACCGCATCCGGGCCTCAGGAAGACCATAATAAACCTGGATTTCATTGTTTTTTTGGGAAAGGGCTGAAAAACTTATACCCATCAGCACCATTATGAATAAACATCTTTTTGTCATTTGCCTTAAAACTTGGAATACCTATTTAGGACGAAAAAAAAATTAGAAATGTGACCAACTAAAGTAAAATGCTAATTATTTTTATTTGTAGCTAAAAAAGGTTAATCCTTCGAGGTTTTAAAAACCTCAAAGGAAAGGATTAGTTGTAAAAAAAGTGTCCACCTTTCGGCAGACACTTTTCTATTATTTAAGAATGAGCTAAGATCTCATGTCTTATATCTCACATCTCAAGTCTTACTTTTTTCCGCCTTCCATCTTCTCCTTCAGCTCTGCCAAAGCGTCGATGTCACCGAAAGTTGATTTCTCTGCAGCAGCAGGAGCTTCAGACTTAGGTTCGTCAGCTTTTTTCTTGCCTTTCTTTGCAGCTGCAGTTGCTGAAGTTGCGGCAGATTTAGCATCTTCCTTGAAAGTAGCGGTATGGGAAAGTACAATCCTCTTGTCATCTTTAGAGAATTCGATTACTTTGAAATCCAAAGATTCACCGACTTCTACAGTAGATCCGTCTTCTTTCTCCAAGTTTTTGGAGGTTGCAAAACCTTCAAGACCATAAGGAAGCTCAAGAACTGCACCTTTGTCATTTTTGCTATTTACAGTACACTTATGGACAGATCCGATAGGGAATACTGTTTCGAAAGTATCCCAAGGGTTTTCTTCCAATTGCTTGTGTCCAAGCGCCAATCTTCTGTTGTCAACATCTAGTTCTAAAACAGCTACCGCCAATTCGTCACCGACTTTCACAAACTCAGATGGATGCTTGATTTTCTTGGTCCAAGAAAGGTCAGATACGTGTACCAAACCGTCAATTCCCTCTTCCAATTCAAGGAACAAGCCAAAGTTGGTCAAGTTTCTTACCACTCCTTTATGTTTGGTTCCCACAGCATATTTGGCAGCCATGTCACCTTTTGTCCAAGGATCTTCAGTCAATTGCTTGATACCAAGAGACATTTTTCTTTCGTCTTTGTCCAAAGTCAACACAACTGCTTCGATTTCGTCACCGACTTTTACGAAGTCAGCAGGATTTCTCAAGTGCTGTGACCAGCTCATTTCAGAAACGTGGATCAAACCTTCAACGCCAGGAGCCAATTCCAAGAATGCACCGTAATCAGCCACATTGACGATTTTACCTTTTACTCTTGAGCCAACTTCCAATTCAGCTGACAAAGCATCCCAAGGATGTGAAGTCAATTGCTTCATACCCAAAGAAATTCTCTTCTTGTCATCATCGAAGTCAAGTACCACCACCTGAACTTTGTCGTCAAGGTTAAGTACTTCTTCCGGATGGTTGATTCTACCCCAAGAGATATCAGTGATGTGAAGCAAGCCATCTACACCACCCAAATCGATGAATACACCGAAGTTGGTCATGTTCTTGATGACACCTTCCAATACCTGACCTTTCTCAAGGTTGTTGAGGATTTCTGCTTTTTGTTTCTCAAGGTCTTTTTCGATCAAGACTTTGTGCGAAACCACTACGTTATCGTTGGTATGGTTGATTTTAACCACTTTTACTTCCATTTTCTTACCTACATAGATATCAAAATCCCTGATAGGCTTCACGTCGATCTGAGAACCTGGCAAGAAAGCCTCCACACCGTAGATATCCACGATAAGGCCACCTTTTGTTCTTCTTTTTACAAGACCTTCGATTACGCTGTCATTGGTAAGGGCATCTTCGATGTCAGTCCATGCACGTACCATTCTTGCTTTTTTCCTTGAAAGGACAAGCTGTCCCAAGGCATTTTCCTGCTCTTCAATGAATAGCTCTACCTGATCACCGATTTTAAGATTAGGAAGGTCACGGAATTCAGATACGGGAACCAAGCCATCAGATTTGAAACCGATGTTGATGATCACGTCCTTGTCATTGATACCAACTACGGTACCTTTGATGACTTCTTTTTCTGTGATCGTGTTCAAAGTTCCGGCATACATGGCTTCCATGTCGGCCTTTTGTTCTTTGGAATATCCATCACCAAAACCTTTGGTGGAGAAATTATCCCAGTTAAACTCTTTTTGATTAGACATAATGTGTGATTGACCCTGACATTCCTCCATCCTAGGGTCATTGGATTGAGGCTTTTAGTTGATGAAAAGTCGCTGAGAAGCTTCGCAGAGACCCCGTTCACCCGAACGGACTGCAAATGTAAGGTTTTTTTGGAAAAGGAGAATTTTCAAATTGAAAAAACTGGAAAACTCTATTAACAAAATTTATGGACACAATAGAATGTATCGCTTAGAATTAGCAGACATACTGTCGATTAAGGTCATTCTGTAATATTCGAGCGAATATGCTTGTTTTTGAATTATTGCACCTTCGACAAGGTTAGGTTTAAAAAAATCTAGAATTTCTTTAAACACAAAAACTGTTGTATCCATTGAGGAATTTTCTAATCGATCAATCAATAAACTTAAAGAGTCGCCTGAAAGAACCATTTTCTTAATATTACCATTAAATTCAATTGGCCATATTTTATCAATAATTAATTCATTGCAATTTCCGAAGTAAAATAAATTTTTTAATTCTTGAATTACATTTAACGGTACAATTTCTTTTGAATCCCATTCAACCCTATTTTTACTGTAAAGCACAGGAGTTATAAAAACCAATCCCTCCAAAAAAAAATAATTTTTTGTATCAAATATTATTTGTTGCCCTTCTTTTAAACCGTAGGCAACAGAAACTTTATTGAGTTCTTTTTCTGAATTTGCTGTTAATACAAACAGAACATCTTTTGGTAAATGCAACCTTTCTATAAATTCAAATACTTTAATGACACAATATTCACAGGAAACTGTGGCAGGAATTACCAAAACATGTTTATAATTATCAGAATTTGGAATATTTTCTAAATATGATTCCAATTTTAAATACTTACTATCTTTTTCATTCTGGCACAAAAAATAATCATTAAAACAATTACAAAACTATATTTTTTCATCCAAATCATTATTTATGTGAATAAATCTAAATTCATTTTCAACAACAGAATTTATCCTCATCAAAAACCCCCTTTGTGTTGGATAAATCATATTATAGCTTACTGACTTGGAATTAGTATTCCAAAAACTTAACAAATTAAAATCGACATCATAAAGCATGATATTTTTTGTTTTTGCCCATGACTTGTTATCATAGTCATTTTCCGACAAAGGGTTTTGGCTAATTCTTAAATATTGTTTTCCGTTAAAGAAAATCCCATCGAAACTATTATTAAGCAGATAGTGCGAAAGGACATATTGCATCTCGGAATTACTTTCATTTTCAAGAGAAGGCACATCCTTTTGATTCTCAACTTTGATGTCAATTTCTTCGAGTTTTTCTAAACTTATTAATGGAATCCTAAACAAATTATTAATAGGAGCAAACGAAATGATCATTTCATTTTGATCATTAAAGGCATGGGAAAAATTCAAAAAATTAATACCGAATATCTGCGATTGCATTTTTAGTGGTAATTTTCCAAAACTTTTAAATTCAGAAGAATCCAAATCCACTAACAAAAAATTTTGCCAATTTTTTAAATCTGATTTTTTGTGGGTATTTAAGTGTGGAAAAACCGAAATAATCAATTTGTTGTTTTGTTTCCAAACAGGCTTTGTTCCTTGTATCATTAAATCGGGGAAGGATCCCAAATTTTCCAAATCAATCTTCATTCTTTTGTATACTTCACCTCTTCTATTAATTAAAATAAGGTTATTGACACTAGAAACCACTAAAGTGTCTTTAGAAAAATAGAATATTCCGAGATTCGAATTTGAACCTATACCATTGGGACCTTCTTTATCTAAAATAATTCTTTCAAATTCATTGATGCCATACAAATGATGGAATTCTAAAGCGTTTAAAGATTTATTGAAGAAAAAAAGTACACTATCACCTGATATTAATTGCGAATTTGGAGGGATCACAGTTAATGAATCAACTTTTAAAACCAATGTATCAATATTTAGTTTTGCTCCATAAAAATCTTCAGAATTCCTTTTATTAAAATTTTCCTCAAAATTGGATGGTTTCCTATTACAACCAACGGAAAAGTGGACTAAAATCAATATAGAAATTAGTCCACCAAAATTGATCCAATAAATTTTCATTCTAATTAGGTAATTGGCTTGAAAATTCTAAAACAATCTGTAACAACACCGCATACCGTTCCTTCTGATATACATTGAGTTATCGCGTCGTCATCAGAAATAATTGTAAGCCTACAAGCCTTTGTATTCCCAGATTGGGCTGAAACTTTTGGCTGAAACAGATTAAAGGAAAGTAAAATCATAAAAGATAATACTAGTAACGTCCGAATGTTAAATTGCTTTTTCATTTGTTTTTATTTATTGATTTAAAATATTTAATTAAAATTTAAGCAATCTGATTACAGGACAAGACAAGACATTTGAACACATTGAACCTGCTCCAAAGCAATCTAACCTATAAGAATCAGGTGTGTCCACTGTATATACACAAGCCTTATCTTTTGTATTTGCATTAGCAATAGGCAATAGATTCAATATCAGTCCAGACCCTAGCAAAAAAGCCAATTTGATAGAGAGTTTCTTCATAATCTTTTCATTTATTGTTGAACATAAATTAGTTTTTTAAATGAAAAAAAAAAAACAAACTGCAAAATCTTTACACTAATTTTTTGAAAGAATAAAAAGAAATTTTTTCGTTTTTAAAAATAACAGTATACCTAAAATGATATAAAATTCGGAATCCGTAGTTTAAGGAAAATTTATCAGCGCCATTCTTTCGAATATTTAAAGAAAAACCAAATAATAAACTATATATTAGGTTTTCGTTAACGTCCTTCCATTCATCAATAGATAAAAAAAACGAAACCCCCGAAATCGCTCTCAGGGGTTGTTTGCAAGTAAAGAGTTAGTAAATTTATTTAACGATCTATAAAATTACCCAAACCTTTCCTAAAATGAAAATCATTCTGTGGATTTATACCATCTATGCAGCTGCATTGTTTGTCCTATTGATGTTGGTCTTTGGATTGTTTATTGTCATCCCGCTCTTGGTCAGTCCGAGAGGCGGGAAAGTTTCTTTTATTTTTATCCGCTTTTGGGCAGGAATTTGGTCCTTTTTGGTAGGCATCCGCTATGAAATCCGGGGTCGGGAACACATTGACCCGAAGCAGGCGTACATCTATATTTTCAACCACCGGTCCTTTATCGATGCTCCGGTGATTCCGATGGCTATCCGACAGGAAGTGCGGGCCATCGGCAAAAAGGAACTTTCCAAAATCCCTGTTTTCGGGTTTGTGGTCTCAAGAGTGGCGGTTTGGGTAGACAGAAAGGATACCGCTTCGCGCAAAGCATCTGTGGACAGGCTGATGGAAATTCTCAAAAAAGGCATCTCTATTGTTGTCGCTCCGGAAGGAACAAGAAACCATACAGGGCAAGTTTTGCTTCCATTTCAAAAAGGGGCATTTAGAATAGCAATCGAGACAGGAACACCCATCATGCCGATGGCAGTTATCGGTGCAGACCATATTATGAAGCGGGGCTCAATCTTGTTGAGGCCGGGAAAAGTCCAAGTTTATTTTTCAGCAGCCATTCAGCCCGGTTCATTCTCGGGAGAAGATGGTTTTTTGAAGTTGGCCGACAAGTGCTACAACAGGCTTGAAGCGATGATTCTGACGCACGAATGAAATTAGTCGACTAAAATCGCCTTCTGAGGGCGCTGGATTTTTTAATCATTGGAATAATCTTGAAATTGATTTTTCCAATTTCAACCCAATTTTTAAGACATGAATTTTCAGGAAGACTTTCTGCAGACCGTGTGGAAATACCAGTATTTTGACAAAAATTCCCTGCAGACCACCGAAGGACTTCCTATCGAAGTCAAAAAAATCGGTTACCACAATTTCCATGAAGGTCCGGATTTTCAGGAAGCCCATATCAAACTTGGCAAATTGGATCTTTTCGGACATGTGGAAGTGCACCGCAAAGCCTCAGACTGGAAATCCCACGACCACAATGCCGACTTAAGGTACAATTCTGTCGTACTTCATGTAGTCTGGGAAGAGGATAAAACCATACTCAGAAATGACGGAAGCAAAATTCCCACTTTGGAGCTGAAGGGAAAAATCCTACTTGATGTCATCCGCAATTATGAAAGGCTGACAAGTAGCCGGGACGAAATCCTCTGTGGCAATCTTTTAGAAAAGATTCCTCCTATCATCCAATTCTCTATGTTGGAAAAAACCCTTGTAGAAAGGCTGGAAAATAAGTCCGTGGTCCTTAGCAGGATATTGGAATCCACCAACAACAATTGGGAGGAGACCGCATACCGGTGGCTTTTTCAGTGCTTTGGATTCAAGACCAATGCCAACACCATGCTCAAATTGGCAGAAAGCGTGCCTTACAAAATTCTGCAAAAACACGGAAACCAACCTCAGGTGATCGAGGCCATTCTTCTTGGACAAGCTGACTTGATTCCCATAGAACCATTAGATGATTACAGCCTTTTTCTGCAAAAAGAGTATGATTTTTATCAGAAAAAGTACCGCCTCCAAAAAACCATCCACCACCACGAATGGATCATGATGGGAGTCCGACCGCAAAACTTCCCCCCCCTGAGAATCGCCCAATTGGCACAGGTTTTCAACAAAATCCCAAATCTGTTTTCATCCGTCATTCACCACAATGAGCATTTTGATCAGTTCAAAAAAATCTTCGAAATCGAAACTCCTGAGTATTGGATTTTCCATATCAAAGTCGGAATACCTTCCCAGAAAAAATTGGCCAAAAAACTCAGCAATAAGACCTTATCTCTGCTTACCATCAACTTTATCATCCCGCTTTGGTATACCTATGGGCAGTACATTGAGGAAAGCGACTGGAAAGAAAAATGCTTTGACCTTCTCCAGGAAATACAGGCCGAAGAAAACTTCATCATCCGCAAATATGCAACTCACCAATGGAAGGCTAAAACCGCTTTTGACAGCCAAGGGATGATCGGACTTTACCATGATTATTGCAAGCCTAAAAAGTGCCTTGACTGCAAAATCGGGCAGAACCTGCTCAAGCCTGATAGGAAATGATTTTTGTTTAAATCCTGATTTGCGTACTTTTGCGATCCGAACAGGAAAAAAATGGAAAAACCAGTCATCATTCTTGGAGCCAAAGGCATCGCCCATCCAGCATTAGAGATTTTCAACAGCAACAAAGTCATCGTCTATGGCTTTTTGGATGAAGATGAAAAGCTCCACGGCACAGAAATCAATGTCGTGCCCGTATTGGGGAATCCTGAAGATGACGGTTTTCTAAAACTTATCGGACAAAAGTGTGAAGCTTTTGTTGCGGTCGATGACAATAAATACCGTCAGTTTCTGGTCAAAATGCTCAATGAGCGTAGGAAAGTCCAGCCGATCAATGCCATCCACGAGTCTTCCTATGTCTCGACAGATGCGGTATTAGGACACGGCAACTTTATCAACGGAAGAGTCAACATCGGCGCTGGAACCAAAATCGGCAGTCACTGTATATTCAATACCGGAGCGATCATTGACCACGAATCAGTGTTAGAGGATTTTGTCCAAATCGGCGCAGGTTCTATTGTCAACTCAGGCGTGACGATCAAAGAAGGTGCCTTTATTGGTTCCGGAGTTACCTTGGTATCAGGCATTACCGTTGGTAAAAATGCCAGAATCGGTGCTGGATCGGTCGTGATCTCCAATGTCAAAGACGGTGAAACCGTATTCGGGAATCCTGCTGCTCCGATCAAAAAGTAATAGGATTATGCGCTGATTTGCAACTTGATCAATAAGTCCATAGACCACAGTCGACAGTCCATAGCCGCTGCAATTGTACTTCATTGCGGGTTTTAAATGGATAGGTCAATAAAGCGTAAATACACAAAAAGTAAAAAGTATATACGCAATGATTCCAGTGAAAACGTTGATTCGAAGTAATTCAATGATGAAGATTGGCAGATCCGGCACATCGGTCTTCTGACTTCGGTCTTCCGTCCCGATTGAAGCAGAATATAGGGTTACAGCCAAAGTAGCGTGAATTCATTAAAAAGCAATTATTAAATCTTATTTATAAACCAAAACACCCTGCCGAAACAGGGCTCTAGTTATGGAAAATCAACCCTACAGCATCCTGCTCTATTATTGCTATGCCAGCATCGAAGACACGGAGGCATACCGCGAGGAACACCACCTTTTTTGTATTGAAAACAACATCCGTGGCCGGATCATCATTTCTCCTGAGGGCCTGAATGGGACCGTTTCGGGATTGAAAGAAGATTGTGAAAAGTACATGGCCTATATCCATGCCGATCCGAGATTTGCCAAAACAGAATTCAAAATTGAAGCCTTTGACAAGCATGCTTTTGCAAAAATCCATGTTCGCGTCAAGCCTGAGATCGTTCACAGCAGCCTTCGTCACCTTGATCCCAATGTCAAAACAGGCAAACACTTAGCTCCCGAAGAATTCAAAGCACTCAAAGACCAAGAAGACGTGGTCATCCTTGATGTCCGGTCCAACTATGAGCATGAGCTTGGAAGATTCAAAGGTGCCCTCACTTTGGACATCGATAATTTCCGCGATTTTCCCGAAAAGGTAAAAGAACTTGAGCATCTCAAAGGCAAAAAGGTTTTGACTTATTGCACCGGTGGCATCAAATGCGAAAAGGCTTCTGCTTATCTTTTGGAACAAGGCTTCCAAGATGTCTACCAACTCCATGGTGGCATCATCAAATATGGCATGGAAGCCGGTGGTGAAGATTTTGAAGGGAAATGCTATGTGTTTGACAACAGGATCGCCGTCGATATCAATAAGGTAAATCCAAAGGTGATTTCTATCTGCCATGTGTGTGGCACGGAATGCGACCGCATGGTCAATTGCGCCAACTCCAGCTGCAATGCCCACCTGCCTATCTGTGAAAAATGCGGATGGGAAATGGAGGGTACCTGTTCTGTGGAATGCAAAGAAAATCCCGAAAAGAGACCTTACGACGGAACGGGCTATTACCAGAAAAATACCAACGGTTACAATCCTTACAAAGGCCTGATACGAAGACAGGACAAAGCAAAACAACCACTCCATGAGCAAAAGGATCCCGGAATCAGAGCTGATCATCAATCCTGACGGAAGCATTTATCATCTGAACCTGAAGCCAGAGCATTTGGCTTCGACGGTTATTGCAGTGGGCGATCCCGAAAGAGTCTCTAAAGTCTCCCAATACTTTGACGAAATTGAATTTTCGATAAGCAAGAGGGAGTTTGTAACCCACACAGGGTATTATAAAGGAAAAAGATTGACCGTGATGAGTACCGGCATGGGTACCGACAACATCGAAATCTTTATGAATGAATTGGATGCTTTGGTGAATATTGACCTACGAACAAGGATTCCGAAGGAAAACCATACCACACTCAATATCATCAGGGTAGGAACTTCCGGCAGCATGCGCAAGGAAATCCCCGCAGGCACCATGCTTGCGTCAGAATATGGCATCGGGCTTGACACCTTGATGTTTTTTTACAAAACCGAATACACGCAATTGGAACAAAAAGTCGGAAGGAAAATCCAGGAAGACCTGGGACTTTCATTTACTCCATATTGTGTAAAGGGTTCGGAAAAACTCTTGGATCATTTGGGAAAAGGACTTTTGATAGGAAATACAGTTACCTGCCCCGGATTTTTTGGCCCTCAGGGAAGGGAAGTCAGAATCAAACCTGCCATTCCTGATATCATCGAAAAGTTAGGAAATGTAGACCTGGATGGTTTTAAGCTAACCAACTTTGAAATGGAAACTTCGGGGTATTATGCAATGGGACGGCTTTTGGGCCATGAAGTTTTGAGTCTTAATGCCATCATCGCCAACAGAGTCACCCAAGAATTTTCAAAAGACGCATACGGAATTGTGGATAATCTGATCCGGTATACATTAAATAAATTGGTAGACAATTAATCCGCCAAGCTGATAGTCAAGCTTTGTTTTTAGTATAAAAATGGTCCTTTTCAAGTTTCAAGTGATCCCAATCCCGATAATCGATGTTTTTTATCATCTCATTTACAGCTTCGAGACATTCTTGTTTGGCCAGATACACCCCAAAAACAGCATCATTATTATTGACCAAAAATATTCTGCTTGCCTCAAATAACTTCTTCAAACTTTCCCATTGAGATAATACCAAAAGTTCATCCTCATTACTGACCGACTGAATTATTTTAAACATTCCAAAAGTACAATGAATATTCATTTCTATGTTATTAAATAATTTATCCAAAAATAAGTCAATTTTAACGCATTATCAATACGTATTAATACTTAATTTTATGGATTAAACACCAATTTTTGATTTTAATATAATAATTCTTTATTTTTTTGTATCCATATTAATAATTAGTTGTGCTTTTTATCCAAATCGAGCTTTTTTACAATATTACTCCTGTGCTTGTCAATGGTTCTTTCAGCCACAAATAGTGTGTTGGCAATTTCCTTTGTAGTCAATCCATCAGCTATGAATCTTATGATTTTTATTTCTGAAGGGGTAGGTTTTAGAGGTTTTTCGGCAAACTTAAGCCCTGTTTTTTCAGATAAAATTCTTGTGCTTAGGTAAGTTCCCTTTTTCGAAACCATCTCAATGCAATCAAGCAATTCTTCCACTGCAAAAGCCTTATGTACATACCCTGATATATTCAAAGATTTAGGCTTATGGTAGATATAGGACTTTTTATGAAATGTCAGGAGGATTATCTTCGTTTGGATTTCACTTTCATAGCACATTTTGGCCACTTCCAAACCACTCATTCCAGGCATATCAAGATCGAGAAAGGCCAAATTCGGTTCAATTTCCTGAATAAATTTTAGAGCCAAGTCTCCGTTTGGCGCCTCTCCTATGACATCGAAATTGTTCTCTTCCAAAAAACCCTTGAGTCCTTTGGGAAAAAGAGGATGGTCATCGGCAATAAAAACTTTTTGTCTCATCTCAATAAAAAACCAACTCTTAACAATGTAAGTCAAAACAGTGGGATCAAACTGATTGTTTGGCTGTTTTGAAAAAAAATGTGTAAAATTCTCAGATATCGAGGATTCATTTCACCTTCTCCTTTCTCTTAGGTTCTCCCTTCAAGAAGAATTTACTTTGGACTTTGTTTTCGCAAAAAGATTTATTTTTTGCCTTAATTTTAAAAAAATCAAATTGAATCTATTAAACCCAATGCTGGAAAATGAAAGTTCAAGACCAAATCGAGGAATCACTTCGGCAAAAGGCAATTCCTGAAAAAGCCGCTTTTTTTCCCAGGTTTTTTAAAACAGGGAAGGGTGAATATGGAGAAGGTGACCGGTTTTTGGGCGTCACAGTTCCGGAGCAAAGAATAATCGCCAAGAAATACTGGAAAGATTTACCTTACCAAGAGCTTGAAATTATGATCAAAAGTCCCTTTCATGAGGTCAGGTTGACATCCATCCTCATCTTGGTCTTGAAATATCAAAAAGCTACTAGCAAGGCAGAAAAGAAGTCTTGGGTTGATTTTTATCTCAAAAACAGGTCTTGGGTCAACAATTGGGATTTGGTGGACAGTTCGGCCCATCTCATCCTCGGGGATTACCTCTTTGACAAAGACAGAAGCATGCTCTACGATTTGGCAAAATCCGGGATACTTTGGGACCAAAGGATCGGGATCATGAGCACCTTTTATTTTATAAGGAAAAAAGATTTTACCGACACTTTAAAAATCGCTGAAATCCTGCTCCACCATCCCCACGACCTGATTCATAAGGCTGTGGGTTGGATGATCCGTGAGGTCGGCAACCGTGATTTCGAAACTGCAAATCAGTTTTTAATGAATCATTATCAATCCATGCCACGAACCATGTTGCGGTACGCAATTGAGAAGTTTGACGTGGATACAAAAGCATTTTTTATGAAAAAGGATTAAATCAGACCTAAATCCACTAACTTAGGGCTATAACAAACCCGATCAACCATGAAAACTTCCCTCCTATCTTCGATCCTTTTTCTTATCGCTTTCTCATCCTTTGCCCAATCCATTCCTTCCAAGGAAGTACAAATCAAAACTGCTTTGATGGCCGCTCCTGAGGACAAAAAAGAAGGAGCGACGGTTTATGGATTTGATGAAAAAGGTGAGTTTACCGTATTGAAAAAGGGTACCAATGAAATGATTTGCCTTGCCGATGACCCAAACAGCCCAGGATTCAATACTTCCTGTTACCACAATACTTTGGATCCTTTTATGGAAAGAGGACGAGAGTTGAAGAAAGAGGGGAAAACAGCCAAAGAGATTTTTGACATCCGTGAGGAAGAAGCCAAATCCGGCAAACTGATCATGCCTAAAGATGGCGCAACTTTATTTGTCTTGAGTGCCGATGCGGCGGATTACAATCCCGAAACAGGTGAAGTAAAAGACCCCTACCTGCGCTATGTGGTGTATATCCCTTGGGCCACTGAAGCAAGCACAGGATTGCCGCTGAAGCCATCAGGTCCGGCTATGCCTTGGATTATGGATCCCGGAACGCATAGGGCTCACATTATGATCAATCCGCCAAGGAATTGATTTTATTACCTCTCTGGGATTTTATCCGAAGAATATTGATTCTGGAAAATCAACCCTTCCTTTCTAAGTGCCGTGAAAGATGATATTTTCATTTTCTGGTCATCCAAAAGGTAGGCAAAAACAAAATTTTGTAACAAAGAACCCTCTTTGACAGCTAACATGGCATGACCATCATTTACCATAAACAATGTACTTGTAGGATAGAACTCTGCCAATGCTTCAAAAGATTTTGGATGAATAAGCCAGTTTTGGGCGCTTCCAATGATTAAGATTTTCCCACTATAAATCTCACCTTTATCATAAAAAACTCCAACAACAGAAAAAGGTATCTGAGAATGGGATAGCCAAAGTGGTCTGCTTTCAATATACATCCAAGAATATAATGAGTTTTTACCCTCTTCAGGCATTGTTTTATTTTCCTGAAGATTATATGTGTGTTCAAAAAACCTAACTTTTAATGCTAAAGACCTACTCCTTTCATTTGTGATCTGTTTGTTGAAAAATAAGTAAGAATAGGAGTTAAAAGTGAAAAGGCTTTGATGGTAGAAGTTGTTTTTTTCCTCAGCATTAATGTTTTTTTCAATAAAATTGGCGTAGTAGCCAAATTTAAAAAGTGATTCGGGCGAAGTGTTTTTATAAAACAAAGGATCATCAATTTCAAATTTTTTAAAACTGAGGTTCTTCTGTAAATCAAAAAGTAAAGGATTGATACAGATAACAGACTTAACTTTTTCAGGAAACATCGAAAGGTACTGGAAGATCGCAGTTGCGGAGGAGGAACCGGTAATAAAACTTACTTTATTCTCCTTCATTAAAGTGGCTCTTACTGTTTCAATATCCATTGCTATTTGGTATTGATTGAAAATCATGTAGGATCTAGACCAGTTAATTTCTCCGGCCTTTGAAACATTTTTAAAAAAGGAATCAAAATTATGCCTTCCAATAATTTTTACTACGTTAAATTTTCCCCTTAATATTTCAGACCAATCAACCTCCGGAAAATAATCATCAATAGGGTCCGAATAAATTAATATTGTCTCTATTGAAGGATCAAAATCACTCACTATCTGGTATTGAATAAAAGAATATCCTTCCGAGAGATTGTTATGGTTTAGCGGGACTCTTAATTCAAAGGATGAAAAAGCGTAAATATTGAAAAATGAAAAAAAGAAGAACAAAAACAAAATGTAAGTCTTAATTTTCATCTTCATAATTATTTGAAAATTTATCAATAGCGTCCTAAATAAAAGATGAGAGGTCTCGTTTTTGCCCAAAATATGTATTTTGGGTTTGCACCAAAAACCT
>NZ_JAKZAM010000017.1 GCF_022538055.1 Cognataquiflexum nitidum
CGACACCTTGATCAAAAAGTCAGAAAATGTCCTCCAAAACCTCACTCATATAGCTAAATTACAACCTGAGTAGTTACAATAAAATTTTTAATTCTAATATTTTGGTTTAAATTTTTTATCAAATAAATAAATAATAGTTTTAATAAACATTAAGCATCTTCCATTTATCAAATTTTAAGATAAAAAAATTTTCTCATGAAAATTAATTAAATACCTAAAATGAAAAAAAATCATCAACCAATTAAATTACAAAATACACGTTCAAAGAAAGAGCTATCTTTAAGGCGAAAAAAAAAGAAAGGAAAGAAAATTTTTTCAGGATCAATAAAATTTATCCATCTGACAAATTTTTATCGAAAATATGACCTAAAGATTTTAGAAAATAGCAAATCAAAATTAATCAGCTTTTTCGAATCCAAGTTTAAAAACAAATGGGATTTTAACCTTCATTTTAAAATACCTAAAATTTTTAGTCTTAAAAGAAATTATAAAGAAACATTAGAAATTATTATTTCGATAAACTATACAATTTTCGAATCTAGAGGATTTGACTATAAGATTACTGTAGATTTTTCAAATTGTATTGATGTAGATTTACCCTCCTTATTTCTTCTTCAAATTTGTAAAATTCAGTTAAAAGAAGATTTAGAAAAAATCAATAAAAGACTAACTGTTATAAAATTTATTCCGAAAATAGAAGTTTCAAAATCAAATCACGATGAAGTTAACAAACAGTTATTGTTAAACGGTTTTGTAAAAATCGATGAATTAACGTTAGAAAAAGGTGACTTAGTACCTATTCACTCTATTGGTTTTCTTACTGGTAGAAAACAGCAAAAATCATATGCGGAAAATAAAAAAGGAAAATTAACCACAAAAACCGTGTTATATATAAATGATTGTTTGAATGATGTTGGTTTTGAATTATCTGAAGAGGGAAGAGGGTTCGTAGAGGGAATAATATCTGAAATGCTAAATAATGCTGAAGACCATAGTCCATTTGAAAACTGGTATTTAACAGCAAATTATCTAAAAAATTTAACAGAAGATTTAAATGAGGAAAAAATAGGAGAATTAAATTTAGCAATTTTTAATTTTGGCTTTTCAATATTTGAGGGTTTAGAACAAACAAAAGAATTAAACATCGAAAATTATAATCTCATCGAATCTTTGTATAATTCCTATTTGGGAAGAAATTATATATCAAAGGATAATTATTTTACCTTACTAGCACTTCAAGAAGGCATAAGCCGATTAAAATACGAAGATTCAAGCAGAGGAACGGGAACAATTAAATTTATTAAATCGTTTCTAGAATTAGGAGATTTTGAAAATGAAAAACATAAACCAAGGCTTCATATATTTTCAGGTAAAACAGAATTAATCTGTGACAATAAATATAGACCGTTCGAAAAAGATGGCGTCAATTTAATATCTTTAAATTCAATAAAAGATTTAAAAGAAAAACAAGATCGAAATAATTTGAAAGAATTGGATTTAGAATTTCCCGGAACATTGTTAAATGCAAAAATTTACCTTAATCAAAACTATCTGGAAAGGAAGCAAAATGAAGGAAAATAGAGAAAGAATTGATTTATCGAAATTTAGAGGACATCGAAGTTCTTTATTTACCGGAAGACCTCAAGGTGTAAATGCTAGAGTTGAATTAAATTTGAATAATAAGGATTTAGATTTAAATCTTTATACTATTTTTATTCCTAAAGGTACTACTTCCATTAATCCTTCTTTTTTCCTAGGATTGTTTTATGAAAGTATTAAAAAACTTGGTTTTGAAAGTTTTGAAAATAAGTACAAATTTGAATTTGGTGATAATTCAGATCGTGTATTAAATGTTTTAAAAAGCCATATTCAAGAAGGATTAGACTATGCAAAAAATTCATTAAAGGATATCAATACTCTAAAAAAAATTTTTTCTTAAATGTTATTTTTTATTTTTCTACATCATATAGAAATTACCGGAGAAGATGTCCTTGATTTTTTTGATAAAACTTCTGGAATATTAAGTGCAGTGATTATTATTTTGATCTTTATTTGGGAGAGAAAAATCAATAAAAAAGAAAGAATTAATGAATCTCTTGTAAATTGGTATTTAAATGTTTTGATTGAAAGAAACATACAAAAAATAGATTCATTTTTTGAACAACTTGAAATTTTCTTTATCGAGGATATAAAGGTTAGTCAAAATAATCTTTTTTTGGAGGATGAAGACATAAATTTTGGTTTAAAGCTAGATTATATTAAAAAATTTGATGATCTGAAAGAGAATTTTAATATCCAATTCTTAACAATTGTTTCATCCTTGGATTCAGAACTTTACTCAATATGCCTCAATAAAATCAATGAAGTAGAAGATACAGTAAAGTCTCACATTGATAAAACTTTTTCAGGTGAACTTAATGGTTTAAATAGGTTAAAAATTTCTCAACTTAAAGCAGAATTTTACAATATACTTTACAAGCCTATTGAAAAAATTCACAAAACTTAATTTCATTTTTAAACTTGCATTAGCATTTATTAGAATAAATTAAAAAAATTGACCATCTAAAAATTTGGAAATTAAATTTTGGACAGTGTTTAATTTTACAATTACTTCTTACACTGATTAATTCCATTACTTATCACCCTTTTTTAATTTCCCACCAATTCTCCCCTCTCCCTTAGTCCCTTTGTGGGAAATACCTATCTTTGCACCTCGAAATAATTTAGCCAAAAATGATTACTGTAGATAACCTCTCCCTCAAGTTCGGCAAGAGAACCTTATTTGATGAAGTAAGCCTTAAATTCACACCCGGCAACTGCTACGGTGTCATCGGTGCCAACGGTGCCGGAAAATCCACTTTTTTGAAAATCCTCTCCGGAGATCAGGACAGCACTTCAGGTTCGGTGCACATTACCCCGGGCCAAAGGATGGCCGTTTTGAAGCAAAACCACTTTGAATTTGATGAGGTAGAAGTGCTGAAAGCCGTTATCATGGGCCACAAAAAACTCTATGGCATCATGGCTGAAAAGGACGCCATCTACATGAAGGAGGATTTTACTGAGGCTGATGGGATCAAAGCTTCAGAATTGGAAGCTGAATTTGCGGAAATGGACGGTTGGAATGCCGAATCCGATGCCGCTTCCCTCCTTTCCGGTCTTGGCATCAGCGAGGACCTGCATTACATGAAGATGAAGGAACTTGCCGGTAACCAAAAGGTAAGGGTGCTTTTGGCACAGGCGCTTTTTGGCAATCCTGATATCCTAATCCTCGATGAACCTACCAACGACCTTGATGCCCAAACCATCAATTGGCTGGAGGATTTCTTGGTGAATTTCAAAAACTTGGTGATCGTCGTTTCCCACGACCGTCACTTCCTCGATGCGGTTTCTACGCATATCGTGGACATTGACTTTAGCAAAATCAGGATTTATTCCGGTAACTATACCTTCTGGTACGAATCTTCCCAATTGGCCGCCAAACAGAAGTCGGATCAAAACAAGAAGGTCGAAGAAAAGAGAAAAGAATTGCAGGAGTTTATCCTGCGTTTCTCTGCCAACGTTTCCAAATCCAAGCAGGCGACATCCAGGAAGAAAATGCTCGAAAAACTCAATGTGGACGACATTCAGCCTTCTACGAGGAAATATCCTGGCATTATCTTCAAACCAGAAAGGGAAGCAGGCGATCAGATTTTTATGACCGAAAGTCTGGAATTGAAAGATGCCAACGCCATCTATTTCACAGATGTGAACCTGATGATTGACAAAGGAGACAAAATCGCATTTATCTCCAAGACCAAGCAGGCGGTTACCAAGTTTTTCCAGACCATCATGGAAGAAATTCCTACCCAAAAAGGAAGCTTTAAATGGGGTGTGACGATCAACAAAGCCTATTTACCGAATGACAACTCCAAGTTTTTTCAGACAGACCTCAACCTGATCGATTGGCTTAAGCAATATTCTACCAATCAGGAGGAGGCGTATGTGAGGACTTTCTTGGGAAGGATGTTGTTCACAGGGGAAGAATCTCTCAAGAAATGTGCAGTGCTTTCCGGAGGGGAAAAAGTGCGTTGCATGATCTCCAGAATGATGCTCCAAAATCCAAACCTCCTCGTCATGGACGAACCTACCAACCACTTGGACCTGGAATCCATCACGGCATTCAACAACGCCATCATTGATTACAACGGAACAGTGTTGATGACCTCCTATGACCACGCCTTTGTGCAGTCCACTGCCAACAGGATCATCGAGTTTACCCCAAAAGGAACCATCGACAGACGGATGCCTTATGATGATTACCTTGAATCAGCCGAGATCAAGGCCCTTCAGGAGAAAATGTATAAATAGATATGAGATTTGAGATGTGAGATTTAAGATTTAAGATTTGAATACGACCAGTGATGTAATTGTCGGTGCCGTCACCCTGAGTGAAGCGAAGGGTCTCACCAAAATTAAATGAGATCCTTCAGTTCCCGAAAAAACGGGACAGGCTGTACCTCCTTCAGGATGACGCATCACAAACTCAATTTTACTTACTGATAATGCTGAATTTTATTAATTCGAATGACAAAATACTCCTAGAAAAAGATATGAGATGGATATTGGATATTAATTGATATTTTATTCTGGCCAATCCCAATATCCAATATCAATCAGTATCCATTAATATCAGAATTAAGTAGACCACCATTAATTTATAGCTAAAGTTGCTAGTAATTGCCATCATCATCTACCTCTTAGTCACTGTAGCGATAGGTGCTTGGTCATCGAAGCTGGTCAAAAACTCCAAGGACTTTGTATTGGCAGGAAGGAAGTTGCCACTTTTTTTATCTGCCTCGGCATTGTTTGCGACATGGTTTGGGTCTGAGACCATCTTTGGCGCTTCTTCCGAATACCTTGAACATGGACTGCAGGGTGTGATGGAAGATCCATTTGGAGGGGCACTGTGTTTGGTATTGTTCGGCGCTTTCTTTTTGAGACCGATGTACAGGATGAATGTCCTGACTTTGGGTGATGTTTATAAAAAAATCTTTGGGAAAAGGGTCGAGTTTTTCGCCTCGATTTTTATGGTACCGGTTTACTTTGGATACGTGGCTGCGCAATTGGTAGCTATGGCCTTGATTTTTACAACTGTTACAGACCTGAGCATTCAGCAGGGAATCATCATCAGTGCTGTGGTTGTGGTCTTTTATACTTTCCTTGGAGGAATGTGGGCGATATCGATAACCGATTTTATACAGACAACGCTGATCGTCGTGGGCTTGGTTTGGGTAGCGGTTTTAGTAGCCCAAAAAGCCGGCGGGGTGATGCCGATTTTGGAATCTGCTCCTGAGGGAAGTTTCCAGTTTTTACCGAATCCTGACCCGATTTCATGGCTCAATTACCTTGGCGCATGGATGGTTTTGGGTTTGGGAAGTATTCCGAGTCAGGACATTTACCAAAGGGTCATGTCTTCCAAATCTGAGAAAGTCGCCGTCCAATCCACCTACCTTGCCGGGGGATTTTATGTAACGATTGGTCTTTTGCCCTTATTCATTGCGCTTGGAGCCAAATTTCTTTATCCCGAAATCTACCTTGAAAACAAACAATTGCTTCTCCCAGAAATGGTCCTTAGACATAGCGGAATGCATGTTCAGATCCTGTTTTTTGGAGCGTTGATCTCTGCGATTATGAGTACGACGAGTTCGGGTTTGTTGGCCCCTTCCGCCATTTTATCAGAAAATATCATCAAGCCCTATTTTGGATCAAGGTTAAAAGAGAAGTATTTCCTTTGGATCCTGCGGGGAAATATTGTGGCCGTGGCCCTGATAGCTACAGTGCTTGCACAATGGAAGACCAATATTTATGAGCTTGTGGCAGGCGCATCGATCCTGTTGTTGGTCTCCTTGTTTGTGCCGCTTACAGCAGGATTATATTGGAAAAAAGCCTCCGAAATGGGCGCTTTGATGTCAATTGTCTTTGGGATGATTGCTTACCTTGTGTTGGAAATATTTGAATTGCCGATTTATACCCACATCCCTGCACTGTGCGTCAGCGCTGTCGCCATGATTGTGGGAACTTTGATTTTCCCTAAAAACAAATACCATGCTCCCCTATCCCATCATCAAACTCCTTAAAGGAAAAGAGATTTCAAGTCTCAGGAAACACCATTGGATTTTTTCGGGGGCGATTGCTGCCAAAGATGAAGTCCTCAAAAACGGAGAATTGGTACAGGTTCACAGCCATAAGAACCAACTTCTCGGTGTAGGACATTTTCAATATGGCTCGATCATGGTCAGGATGGTGAGTTTTGAGGAGGAAATAATCGACCTGGATTTTTGGAAAAAAAGACTTGCCCAATCCTATCGCCTGCGTGAAGCGATAGGGCTGACAGCTAATCCTGAGACCAATGTGTACCGCTTGGTTCATGGGGAAAGTGACGGGCTGCCGGGATTGATTGTAGATTTTTACAATGGCACTGCGGTCATCCAAACTCATCATATCGGAATGTATAGGCACGTGAAGGAAATCAGTCAGGGGCTCCAGTTTGTCTTGGGATCAAAG
Source organism: Cognataquiflexum nitidum (assembly GCF_022538055.1). Lineage (GTDB taxonomy): Bacteria > Bacteroidota > Bacteroidia > Cytophagales > Cyclobacteriaceae > Cognataquiflexum > Cognataquiflexum nitidum. The sequence goes on from NZ_JAKZAM010000017.1 coordinate 6,544, forward strand.
TTGCAATGTGTCTATGACAAAAGCGCGGAGACATTGCCAAGGGATTTGGGGGTTGAAAACAGGGTGGTTTTTGGTCAACCTGATACCAATATGGTGGTGGAATATGGCTGTCAATATGAAATCGATTGGGAAAAGGGACAAAAAACAGGCTTTTTTGTTGACCAAAGGGAAAACAGGTTCTTGCTTGGCAAATACAGCAAAGGGAAGAAAGTACTCAACACCTTTTGCTATTCCGGTGGGTTCTCGGTTTCGGCCCTGAAAGCCGGGGCATCTGAAGTCCATTCGGTAGATATTTCTGCCAAAGCCATAGAACTGACAGACCGGAATGTAGCCTTGAACGCAGGATTTGAAGGAAAACACCAATCCATTGTCGCTGATGTGGTGAAGTACATCCGGGAAATCGAAACCGACTATGACATCATTGTCCTCGATCCACCTGCCTTTGCCAAAAACCTAAAAGCCAAACACAATGCGGTTCAGGCTTACAAAAGGCTGAATCTCGAAGCGCTCAAGCATATCAAAAAGGGAGGAATTCTATTTACATTTTCCTGTTCGCAGGTCGTGGACAAACAGCTTTTCGCCAATACCATCACGGCGGCAGCCATGGAAGCCGGCAGGAATGTCAAAATCCTCCATTACCTTTCCCAACCCGCAGACCACCCGATCAATATTTTCCATATGGAAACGGAGTATTTGAAGGGGTTGGTGGTTTATGTGGATTGAGGGGGTTGGGGAGTAAGGAAGTTGGGAAGGATGGAAGTTGGAAGTTGGAGGAAAAGACCGATGACGGATGACGGATGTTTGGGAGGTGAGAAAGAAAAAGAATTCTTTGATATTTGAAGGTATTGTTTGTGAAAATGCCATGAATACAGAAAGCTTATCCTTGTCACTTTGACCTGAGGGAGAAGTCTTTGGGAAGTAGGAAGTTTGGAAGTGGGAAGGTGGGAAGTTTGGAAGTTGGAAGTTGGAAGTTGGAAGTTATGGATAAAAAGACATTCCGATTGTGATAACATCAAGCATATAAAAATCCTATCCTTGTCACTTCGACCAGGGGGAGAAGTCTTTTGGAATCAGAAGTAATTAGGAAAGACTAATTAAAAAAACAAGATTATCTCTATTATTCCTTCTGCGAAATCTGCGAGATCTGCGGGAAAAATTTTCATTTTTGGTTCTTGGTTAAAGCAAAGAATCTTATCAAGTGGAAAGAATTCATCCTTTTTGATCATTCCTTTTGCTCCTTAATGAGAATTAGGCTTAATTTTAAACCAAAATAATAAACGAAATATGTACACAGGTTTACAACATCTTCATTCCGGCTTGGCTTATCTGGCCTTGGCTGCTTTGGTCATTGTGATGATTTACGCATTAATCGGTTCCTTGAGCGGTAGGGAATTTACAGAAAAGGACAGGAAAATTGCCATGATCGGCTTCATCTTGGCCCATATCCAATTATTGGTTGGCTTGATCCTCTACTTTGTCAGTCCTCTTGGATTTTCATTGTTAACAGGTGGTGGTGCTATGGGAGACAAAGTTGCAAGACTGACTGCCTTGGAACATCCGGTCATTAATATCTTGGCGATTATCATCATTTCCGTTGGATATATCCGTGCCAAAAAAATGACTGAAAGCCGTGCGCGCTTCCGTTCCATTTACATGATGTATGCGATTGGTCTGGTTTTGATTCTGTCAAGAATCCCTTGGTCAAGCTGGTTGGGTTGATCAGTATTCAGTTCCCAGTATTCAGTAGGCAGTTTTCAGTAACAGTATTCAGTTCCCAGTATTCAGTAGGCAGTTTTCAGTATTCAGTAGGCAGTTTTCAGTATTCAGTGGGCAGGTTTCAGTAAACAGTAAACAGTACCCAGTATTCAGAGGGTAGTTTTCAGTAAGCAGTATTCAGTGGGCAGTAAACGCCACTGAATACTGATATTTTGTCTTTAATTGCTATGGTCTATGGTCTATTAACTATTGACTATATCAAAACATACATCTCCACCAATTTTTCAGCGCATCGCTCGCCATCCATAGCCGCGGAGACAATTCCTCCGGCATATCCTGCACCTTCCCCACAGGGAAACAATCCTTTGATGATGGGATGCTCAAAACTCTCCTTGTCCCTCGGAATACGTACAGGTGAGGAAGTCCGGCTTTCTACCCCAATAATCTGTGCGTCATTGGTCAGGTAACCTTTCATTTTTTTACCAAAATCAACAAATCCCTGTCTCAGCCTTTCTGAAATAAAATCCGGTAAAACTTCATACATGTCTGCTGATTCCAAACCCGGCTGATAGGAAGTGTCCAACAAACTTTTGCTCACCCTTTTCTCCGTAAAATCAACCAATCGTTGGGCAGGTGCTGTCTGAGTTTCTCCGCCTGCCTTCCAGGCTTTTTGCTCCACTTCTGCCTGAAACATCATCGCAGCCAGTGGCCCATACTTTTGGTATTGGGGCAAATCCTCCAATTCGACGGCTACGACGATACCCGAGTTGGCAAACTTGCTGTCCCTCCTACTCGGACTCATGCCGTTGACGACTATCTCACCCGGAGAAGTGGCTGCAGGCACGATAAATCCACCAGGACACATACAAAAAGAAAAAACACCCCGTTGCTTTCCTTTGAACATGGTCTGATTGACCAAAGCATAAGAAGATGCAGGCAGGTAGGGTCCGCGATCGATCTCACAATGGTATTGGATGCGGTCGATCAGGTTTTGGCTGTGCTCGACCCTCACGCCCAATGCAAAAGGCTTGGCCTCGATTAAAACCTTTTTGGAATGGAGCAAATGAAAAATATCCCGGGCAGAATGTCCTGTGGCAAGGATTACCCCTTTTCCTAAAATCCTTTCTCCGGTATGCGTGGTGATTCCCTTGATTTCATTTCTGTCCAAAATCAGGTCAGTCACTTTCGTTTCGAACAGAATATCCCCACCCGCGTCAAGTATGCTCTTTCGCAGTTCGGCCACCAAAATGGGCAATTTGTTGGTTCCGATATGGGGATGAGCATCGACCAAAATCTCTTCCGTGGCGCCATGGGCAACCAAAATTTCCATGATCCTTCGGATGTCTCCTCGCTTTTTGGAACGGGTATAAAGCTTGCCGTCCGAATAAGTACCTGCCCCACCCTCTCCAAAACAATAATTGGATTCAGGGTTGACGATATGGTCTTTGTTGATGGCGGCGATATCCCTTCTCCGAGCCCTGACGTCTTTTCCACGCTCGATGAGGATGGGTTTTACGCCCAATTCAATCGCTCTCAAGGCCGCAAAAAGTCCTGCCGGTCCTGCCCCGACAATGATGATAGGTTCTGCATTGCTCACATTTTGGTAGGCTTTTGGGGTAGTCAAAAGCGGCGTTGGTGCTTCATTGACAAATACCTCGGCTGTCACATTCACCCTGACCTGCCTTCCCCGAGCATCTATGGAGCGCTTGACCTGACGGGCATAAGCGTTAGGCTGTTCAGAGGAAATTCCAGCTCTTTTCAGCGCTGTCTCCCTAAAAACCTCCTCATCATAAGCTTCCTGAGGGGACAATTGTAATAGCAATTCTTTTTTCATTTTGTAAGGTATTTATCCTTAAATAGATGTGAGATTTGAGATTTGAGACGTGAGACGTGAGACGAGCCCTACGACTTCGCTCAGGAACCAAGGGAAGTAGGAACTAAGAGTTAAGAAACAAGAATCAGGTGGGAGATTTACCTCTTACCTTTCACCTCTTACCAAACCGTCCAACTTCCAAACTTCCACCCTCGTACCTCGTACTTCGTACTTCGTTTTATTCTTCTCCAAAAACCTCCTTCACCACCCAACCTTTTCCCCATTCTTCCTTTTCCTTTTCGGTCCAAAGCTCCGGGTAGAAAATGACTTTCTGAAAACGTGGTGGTAGGTATTTCTGCCAATTGGTACCGCCGGTAGCAGCGATATCGACAGGGTCACGCTGTAGGTATCTCACCGCTGACTTGTAATGTGCCAATGGCCAAAAGACATTTGCCTTCAGGTCAAAGTCCTTAATCAGCTTGGTCAACTCTTCGTCTTTTTCGTTACAGTCAAGGTATTTTCTCCAGATATTAATCGTCTTGTAATTGGCTATAAATTCCTTGAGCCTTTTTCCGTATTTGGCTTCGAAAGTTTTCAAGGTCAATGTCTTTTCTCCTGTGGCCAACTCTACAGCGCCATGTTGCCAATAGAGGTTTTCAAACAGAACATCGACATCTTGCTCACTCTGCATCATTTGTCTGATGCCGACAAAAAGCAATTGTTGCACATCGCAGGCCAAGATCTCAATCACGCGATATTGGGCACTCTGAAAACCGCTTGATGGTAACAAAGACATCCTAAACTTGAGAAATTGCTCCCTTTCCATCCCTTTCCACATCACCGCAAAGGAAGATATCAACTGGTCAAAATACATGTTGACCCGCTCCAATCTCTCTTTGAAAAACTTCCCATCCAAAGGTTCCTTTTCAGCGATCTGCTCGAGTTCCCAAATGATCAGCTTGAAATAAAGCTCCGTGATCTGATGGTACATAATGAAGATTTTCTCATCCTTGAAGGATGTTCTGGGTTGCTGCAGGGACAACAAAATATCCAGATTGATATAATCCCAATACGTCATGTAATCGGCATAAAGCAAACCTTCAAGGTAGGAAGATAGGTCCTGACCGGAAGCTTTGAATTTTTGCTGAAGTAGCTCTATTTTATCTAAAATATCTTTTTGTGCCTGTATCGGATCCATGTGCTAATTTTTTGTTCAATAAGGTAGTTTTTTACCGCCCTTCTTGTTTATTTCAGGCAGAAATCAAACAATCCGCTGCAAAAATCCATTTTAATAAGCAATAAACCAAAAGAGTTATGGAGCATACTGCCACCGCACACAAATCTTTGAAACAAGACCTTTATGAAGGAGCTGATTTTTATCAGGTTGATGATTTATTGACCGAAGAGCACTTGCTGATCCGCTCTTCGATCCGGGATTTTGTCAAAAAAGAAATCAGTCCATACATAGAAGACTGGGCACAAAGAGCACATTTTCCTTATGAGATCGTCAGGAAATTCGGCGACGTAGGTGCTTTTGGGCCGCAGATTCCTGAGGCTTATGGCGGCGGCGGGCTTGATTATATCTCTTACGGCATCATCATGCAGGAGATCGAGAGAGGTGACTCAGGCATGCGCTCGACGGCTTCTGTCCAAGGTTCTTTGGTGATGTATCCGATCTATAAATTCGGTTCAGAAGCCCAAAGAATGAAATACCTGCCCAAACTTGCCTCAGGCGAGATGCTTGGCTGCTTTGGACTGACAGAGCCTGATCACGGTTCCAACCCGAGCGGGATGAAGACCAACTTCAAAGATATGGGCGACCATTACCTCCTCAATGGCGCAAAAATGTGGATTTCAAACTCTCCCAAAGCAGACATTGCCGTCGTTTGGGCAAAAGATGAAACCGGAAGAATCCACGGCCTGATTGTAGAACGAGGCATGGAAGGTTTTACTACGCCGGAGACGCATAATAAATGGTCGTTGCGGGCATCCTGCACGGGAGAATTGGTTTTTGACAATGTGAAAGTTCCAAAGGAAAACATCCTGCCAAACAAATCCGGATTGGGTGCGCCATTGATGTGCTTGGATTCGGCTAGGTATGGCATCGCATGGGGAACACTAGGCGCAGCGATGGATTGCTACGATTCGGCTAGAAGGTATGCCATGGAAAGGATACAGTTTGACAAACCGATAGCATCCTTCCAATTAATCCAAAAGAAACTCGCAGAGATGCTGACCGAAATCACCAAGGCACAGTTATTGGTCTGGAAACTTGGCAAAATGATGAATGAAGGCAAAGCCACTACCGCGCATATTTCTTTGGCAAAAAGAAATAATGTGGCCATGGCATTGGAGATTGCCCGTGAAGCCCGTCAGATCCACGGCGGCATGGGTATCACAGGAGAATACCCGATCATGCGCCATATGATGAACCTTGAATCAGTTGTGACTTATGAAGGCACACATGATATCCATTTGTTGATCTTAGGGAACGAGATTACGGGGATAGCTGCTTTTAAGTAGGGTTTTTAAATTCCCACGAAGGCATAAAGACACGAAGGAAAGGGTTCCGGAATTTGCTTCCCACGAAGGCACTGAGGCATAAAGGAAGGGGTATTTCAAGATTTGAAAAATTGTTTCCCGCAAAGGCGCGGAAGCGCAAAGGAATGTTTCCTGAAATTCCTTCACACGAAGACACGGAGGCACAAAGGAAAAGGTTTCTAAGAGGAGTGAAATGTTTCCCGCAAAGGCGCGGAAGCGCAAAGGAATTAAGCCACCGGGGAAAGAAATTCTCTGGTGGTTTTTTTATTGTGTTGACCGTCATTCTGAACCGCAGCCTGCGGAGGTGGAGAATCTCTTAATTATATGAAACTCTTCGCTTCACTACCAATAACGGAAACCTAAATTACCCCTTGGCAGGCTCAGGGAACGAAATATTGGTTGTTCTTGGGGGGGGGAGCTTGCCGAGGCCAAATTAGAAAAACCTCAACGTCATTTCCTTTTCTTAAATTTCTAAAAATGTTGAAAACTCAGAGTGACGACCTGATTGATTACCTCCTTGGGTATGAATAAAATTAAAAGCCACCGATGAAAAACTCCCTCGGTGGCTTTTTTTTAAATTCCCCTTTCGGCTCATACCGAAAGGGGAATGACAATTAAATGAATTTTATACTATTTTTTTACCAAGCGTTTGGTCATGACTTGGTTACCCACCTGCACCACTACATGGTACAGACCGTTACTTAGACCTTTCAGTTCCAATGTTCTTGTGAAACTTCTTTCCTGATAGCTTTGCTCTTCCATTACCAATCGACCTGCAACATCGAATACCCTTAGGGTCACACCTGAACCTTCATACAAGTTAACTTGGATATTCGAAACTTCAGATGCAGGGTTTGGATAAATCCTGATCGTATTTGGAACAAGCTCTTTTTCATTGTTCTCAAAAGTTGAGTTCATCTCATCTTCCGTGCTTCCCGGCTCAATTCTCTTATTGCCTTTGCCTTTCGCTTCATGGATCACGATCGAACCACCTCCTGTACCATTGTTTCCTAAGATCGTGGCATCTTCAGTGTTTTCAGCACTTCCCATTCTATTGTCATAGATAACCTCCCCTGAAGTTGTGGATATTTTGATTCTGAATGCATCCGGGTTGGTTTGTCCATTCCAGTTTCCATCAATAGCGACCACCACAAATTTGAATCCTGATTGTCCGTTGATTGTACCTGTACCACGATAAGTTGCCCTTCTTCCTGAAATCACCAAAGAACCTGATTCATGCATGTTGGATTTGAATATCAAATTACCGGAGACGAATTGGAAGTCCGTATTTCCATCCACCTGACTTGAGCCTTTCTTGTATCTTGATACAAATCCAAAGTTTGCTTTGCCAATTACTGTGGGATTTGCTGGCATTGATCCGGCTGGAGAATTAATCCAACCCCCGCCGGTTACAAAGCTTCCGCTAGCATCATATACTGGAATGTATGCAGTGGAAGAATTATTTCCGTCGTTTACTGTAGCTGTCACCTTAAATACCCCAATAGTTCCTAGAATATCTGTAGTGGCGGTGGCAAAACCAGAATCATCGGTTATTACCGTAGCAGTATACACAGTTACATTGGCTTCATTGGTTACTGTAAAAGTAACGTTCACTCCAGGTGAGTTTGGTGATATTGTAGCTTTTAGAATAGCGGCTTGTCCCACCGGTACAGGAATACTGCTTTCAGATGCATCAATATCATACTCAATTTCAGGGGCTGTCAGAACTACGTCAAAGCCATCAGGTCCACCCGCATAATCAATGGAAAACAACAACCCTCCAACCATAATGCTGGTACCTTCGGCAAACATACCCACTATTGCGGAAGAACCGTCGATTATAGTTATTTGATCGCCCGAACCCGGGGTGTACGACAAGTCAAGGCTGAGTGATGACCCGCCAAGAGTAACCGTCCCGTTATTCACTTTGAACTGGTCATATTCTGTACATGCCGTGACGCCTGACACTTCGATTTCAAGCACATCACCACTATCAAGCGTCAGATTCCCGTCAACAGTCACACAGGCCGGACTGGAACCCGGTGAAAGGGTAACATTCTTGCCTGAAGTAGTTGCATCGGCACCACCGGTATAATTGGCACCACCTTGGATATGAACGGTTCCACCTGTTGGAAGGGCATCAATTGCCCGCTGGATAGAAGGAGAAGTATTGGGAGTAAAAAAACTGTTGGTTGTAACAAAGCTTTTCCCAGCTACGATTTCTATGTATCCACGCGTTGCCAGGTCAATTTTATCTAAAAACTGGTCAGCTATCTGGAAGTTATCTGCAAGTATTCCTTTATCGAGTAAAACATTGCTTGAATTGAAGAAGCTTGCTTCAGTGGCATTGACCGTACCTGTACTTCCTGCACTTAAGGTCTTTAAGGATGTATTCCCAAGATTCAATATCCCTGTGGTATGTTGACAATTAATTTGTACCACCCAGCCTGCAGTCAGGTCTTTGACATCCAGATCAGTAAGGCTTACAGCAGATGCCTCAGAATAACGGAAAAAGAGAACACCCTCTTTACCTACGGTACCGGTTACGTTGACACCATTTAAAACAATAGCTCCTGCAGGGCTAACCGGATTACTGCTATTTGTGAAGCCTCCGAAAACCATCGCATAGTTGGGATTACTACTGTTTACGTTAACATCCGTAAATGACACGCTTCCATTAAAACCAAGCATGGAAATGTCATGGACGTTGTTTGTCCCTATTGTATTGTTCGTATTAAAGTTTGTATTGGTAAAAGAGAAGTTAGTACCTACCCTTTGGCTGGCGCTTGGATTAAAGTTAAACCCTGAACCTCCGTTATTTGCAATGGTACAACCACTTACGTTCAGTCCGTCAAAAGTGGGTACTGCAGAAGCAATCCGAAGTCCTGAACCGCTGTTTGAGCTCAGGCTGCTATTCAATACAATAATATCCGTTACACCGATAGTATTGTTGAAAACCAAGCCTTCGCCTCCATTGCCGGTGATATCGAGACCGGAGAAGGTCATATACCCTTGTGCCGCAAGATTAGCAGGATCGACAACCAAAATTCCTGATCCAGGATTTCCCGATCCTGTAGCTCCCGTTATTTTCAAGCCGGAAATTACCAATCGGTTAGACGCATCCAGACCTGATCCCGTAACGGTGATTACCGGCATGGACGCTGTCGCTGCTTGTATGGTTGTAGAGGCAGAACCAGCCCCCTTCAGGGTTATTCTTTTGTTAATTGTTAAATTCTCGGTGTAGATACCCGCATCCACTCGGACAACATTCCCTGCTGCCGCCGCATTTATACCTGCCTGAATTGTACCGTGACCGCTAAGTAATGTCGTCTCTGTAGCATCAGAATACACTTGGACAGGCGCCGTACCATTGTTGGCATTTGCCACAGGTTGAAGACCTAAAACTAAAGGATCAGTATCAGTCCCATCCGTAAGGAAAGGTATGAAGTCAATCGCTCCCGCAACTCGACCACTAACAACCGCATATTCAGCGGAACCATACCAGTTGCCTGAAGCAGCTATTTTTCCATCAGTAATTATTGCTATTGCATCAATTTCCAATGCAGCACCTACACTTGACCTCAACAAACTGTTTTCAGTTATGTTGATCGCATTGTAGGGATCCAAGGTCCCCACTCCCCCACTTTGGAGGAATATGCTCCTGTTGGAACTGCTGATTTTATTGTTGCTGATAGTAAAATTGCTGTGGGAACCAACATTTGTATTTGAACCTGCTTGAGTCCTGACGCCTATTACAACATCTGAAATCTCATTTGACAAAATATTTATCGTTGAGAATTCTCCATTGCCTAGAGTTATAATTCCATCATAAGCCCCTCCAAAAATATTGCCTGTAACAGAAACATTGCTCACAGAACGGTCACTTGCAGATAGCTGAAGTGAATACCTGGCTTTGGTAAATGTCCCGTCGGTATTGTCTGACAACGGGCCTACTATACCAAGATTTACAGTATTCCCACTGATTACCACATCCCGGGATCCATCGATGTTCATTCCCCTGCGGCCGTTGAAGGATGCATTGGAATGTAAAATCGTGTTGTTGCTGATTGTTAACCCTGTAATGTTAAACAAAGCAATAGCTGTGGCATCTGCCAACTGAATATCAGAGATCAGGTTATTGCTCACAACCCAGTTTTGTGCTCCGATCGAAGTCGTAACTGCTCCTGAAGCAAAACCATATACAATAGTCTGTTGTCCGGTATTGCCCTCAGCAATGTTGTTGGTCAATATAACATCACTCCAAGGACCAGCACCACCTGCCGCAAATGCAGCTCCTGTGCCCGTAACCTTAAATCCATCTATGTTTATTCCACTGCTTCGCAAAGAGAACGTTCCACTCAAGATGGATTCCGCTACCCTCGTACCTGTATTTGGATTGACACCAAAATTGGCACCTCGGATAAAAATAGATTTATCTACCAATACATTCTCGGTGTAGGTACCTGCATCTACTCGGACAACATTCCCTGCTGCCGCCGCATTTATACCTGCCTGAATTGTAACGTGACTGCTAAGTAATGTCGTCTCTGTAGCATCAGAATACACTTGGACAGGGTCGGCTAACCTTAAATTAAGGATCGATAAAATTTCAGTCTCGCCTCCAAAAGTTGGAGAACTAAATAGAGAAATAATAGAGAATAGGAATAAAATTTTTACTTTAATCCAAGGTCTCTTTTTAATCATGTAGTAGGGCTTCGTCATTTTTTTTTGTTTAAGATTTATTTTATAATTATAGTTTTATTTTATATAAAATTTAAATTACTGTTTAAATTATTTCAAATTCAATAATTTATATTTTAAATTAAATATTTTTTATTTTACTTAAATTTTTTGTTAATAAAAATAACAAATAAACAAAGTGTCTAAAAAAGTATATGATAAATATTTACTAAATAAATATTTGTTTATTTATTTCTTTTAGTTAAAAAAAGGTAAAAAAGATTCATTTATTCGTAATGTTTAAAAAGCTCCCATAACCTCAGGTTAACAGCAAAACGGAAGGTTCAACATAAATAAAAAAATTAATATAAGGCAATAACCTTGGCTACCCATTTATTCTGATAATTTAACATTTTGAAAAGATAAAAAAGTAATGACGGTCACTTGTCATTCTGAACCCTAGCCTGCAAAGGTGAAGAATCTCCTTATTATATGAGATTCTTCGCTTCACTACCAATGACATCATCAGAGATACGGACATCTCAATTCTGTCACAATATTTTGGCTAAAGCCGATTTGTGGCTTGGCTTTTATTATTGAATGGGCTGAAGCCACATTCCTATTGAACCTCAATACTCCAAAATGTCATTCTCCTTTTTGAACATTTACAAATGTTCATAAAAGAAATGACGGTTGGTCTTGCGTCATCTTGAATCCGAGGTACAGCCTGTCCGGATTTTTCGGGAAGGATGAAAGATCTCAGAAAAAGAGACCCTGATCCGGTGCGGCGGATCAGGATGACGACTAAGAGATTCACGTCTTTGGTAATCTGAGCTAAGAAGATGAAGTACCTAGAAGAAATTTTCATCTCTAATAAGGTTTTCGGGATTCAAATGGCAAAGCCCAAATCTTTAAAGCTCAATTAAAGCATTTGAATTTGTGAAAAAAAATTAACCGAACCTACGACAATCCACAGACTGATTGAAGGCCTAAATTTGGCAAATAACGACAACTCCATTAAATATTTTTGGCAGGAGTCAATTTTATACAGGGCCATAATCAGGGACAATATCTATTTTAAAAATGTTTAAAAAAAAGCCGGGTATTGCTCCCCGGCTTACTGTTCTTTAAAAAACTACGCCCCCGTATTATTGGTCAAAATCCGTGAAATTAATGCGTTAAAAACACTTGAATATGCTGAAGAAAAACTTTCAATGACAATGAGTTTTAGCAAAATGCAGTTTTGAGTGTGATTTTGGAGGGTATAGAAAAGAAAATGGCATCTAGACCAAAAGACCTGAGGCCTTTTGCCTTAGGTTTTAGGTATAAAAAACCGAAAAATAGCAAAATGTAATAACAGTAGAAACCTGAGTTTAGGAATGGTGATTTTATTGAGAAGATCCTACAGGGTATACCGTACTTTAAAAAATTTAGTTTGAATGTCACTATTAAAAAAATAAATATCAAATTCTTATTTTCTGCCTTTCCAAGGGAAAAATATCTTATATTTTTGGCAAAATATTCCTGTAACAATGACCAAAATAGATTTTTTAGGTGACTTTTGGATCAATGGTAAATTCCATGCTCTGGTATTTTCTTATAAAATCTTACAAGTTCAGATAGATTCTGAAATCAATACCCTGATTTTATTTGCCCTTATCCCTGTAGTGGTTGCTTTTTCGTTTGTGGTATTCGTTTTTTACCGCTACAAAAGGGAAGCCAAAATCAAAGAACAGGAAACGGAACTCCAACTTCAGAAAGCAGAAGTGGCATTGAAAGCGTTAAAAGCCCAAATCAATCCTCATTTTATTTTCAATTGTCTGAATTCCATCCATCATTATATGTACAACCATCCTGTCAATGAAGCCGGACAGTATTTATTGAAATTTTCACAGCAAATCCGATATGTCTTGGAGAGCAGTGAGCAAAAAACTGTTTCATTGGCAGATGAATTGGAGGCCAATAGGATCTACTTAGAACTCGAGCAACTGCGCATAAACCGTGTCTTTGATTTTTCTATCAGTGTCGCAGACGGATTGGATCCTGAAACCACCTATATACCTCCTATGCTGATCCAACCATTTTTGGAAAACGCTGTTTGGCACGGCGTGTCAGGAGGAGGAAAAATCGAGGTAAATATTTTGCAGCTAGACGACAGTCACCTTCAATGTGAAATCAGGGACCACAATACCAACGGCAAACCCTGGAAAATGGAAAATAATCTTGCAGAGCAAGTCAAAAAAACCTCTATGGGTATGAATTTGATGCAGGAACGGTTTGATATTCTCAACCAATTGAAAGGAACAAATTCAGGGTATATACTCGAAGAGAGAAAAGACGGGATTCCCGGCAAAGTACTGCGCATTAGGATACCTTTTGAAGATTAATTATGAAAAACTACAGTGTCATAATCATAGAGGACGAAGTGGCTGCCCAAAGCCAATTGAAAGGATTATTGGACCAATTCCCTGATTTATACTTGGTCGGTCAGGCATTTAATTTGAAAGAAGCTTCTGATTTGATAGCAAAAACAGAGGTAGACTTGGTTTTTTGCGATGTGGACTTACCGCCGGGCAATGCCTTTGATTGGCTGATGGGATTCAAAAGCATCCCCTTCTCGATCATATTTACCACTTCTTATGATACCTATGCCATACGCGCTTTTCGCTTGGCAGCAGTAGATTACCTGCTTAAGCCCTTGGTAGAATCTGAACTGGTTCAGGCATTGGAAAAATTCCGAAATAAAATGCAAAAAGACAGCAACTTCGACCATGTACAGGAATTGCTGGATAACCTTTCCAAATCCAACCATAAAAAAAAAGTGGCACTCCCTACCCTATCCGGGTATCTTTTTGTACCCATACAGGAAATCATCCGCTGTGAATCTGATAATACCTACACCACTTTTTATTTGATTGACAAGAAAACCATTATAGTATCCAAAACACTGAAAGAGTGTGAAATGATGCTTTTGGAGCAGGGATTTTATAGGATTCACAACAGTCATTTGATCAATTTGGCTTATGTCAAAGAATATATCAAAGGAGAAGGGGGACAAGTGAAAATGGAGGATGGAAGCTATGTGGATGTTTCCCGAAGGAGAAAGGACGAATTCCTGAAAACCATCAGGTAATCTACCGATTTCAACCTCACCCCAACCGAGTTCTTAGGAGTTTTGCCCTTATGCTAGTTTTCATTGGTCTTGATAAGGCTGATCGGTTAATTTTCAAAAATGAAAAAACTAATAGTAAGTGCATTTGTGGAAAAAGGAAAGATTCAACTGATTTTGGATGGGGATCTTCTGCCATCTGTATTTCCGGTGGAAATGGAACTCGATGATGAGGAACATTTACTTCAATGGTTCGTAAACAGCCCGACTGGAGGACAGTTTACACTAAGCATATCTTCTCCAAAATCCGCTGAAATGCAGCTGACCAAGCGTTTGGGCAAGGGGGAAAAATATTGGGGATGCGTCGAGGTTTGAGTAAGCTGGAAGAAACATAAATCCTTTTATAAAAAATCAAATTTTGAAATGCGGGAAGTCTTCTATTCCAAAGACTTTTCTTTTGGTTTCACTTTACTTTTCGGTCTCTTACAAAAAAAATGATGAGAAAATGCACGCTATAATTCCTGATGTGACACTACCAAAAGAGTTAAGAGAATCTAAAAAAACCACCTGAATCAGTCATAAAGACTTCAATACCATAACCAACAGATTAATCTTTTATCAATATGGAGACAAAAGCATCATCACCCCAAAGAAGTTACAAAATAAGCTTTGACCAAGCTGTTGATTTGATTTTTGCTTTCCTAAGCGAATTCGAACTATATAACATGGCAACAAATGAAGCTATAGGTGGAGTTCTTCATAAATCAAGTTTGGAAACCATGAAAAAAAGTGACGTCTACTATGGCTGCATGTCATGGTTTTGTAGAAACACAGACATAAACAACAATTTCCCAGGCTTTTTCTTGGCCTTTGAGGACGGTGAATACGATATTGAAAATGTTCCTAATGTCCCCAAAAATGAAAAACTAGTTTACTCTTCTCATAGTATTTTATACAAGCAAAATTCTGTAAGCAAGCGGGAAGTTTCGGATTTTCTTAAAAACGGATTAAGTATTTCCCCAGATCCAGCAAAGGTTTTGGATAAATCGGATTGCGTCAGAATATTGTCCCAGGTCGCCCTAGATAAATCAGGAAAATCTTACAATAAATATTACTGCAGTTTTTTTGAAAACAAAGGCTTTACGAGCTATGAATTCAGTGATTTATTGAATGATCCTCAAACTGAATATATCGCATATTTGTTTGGTTATGACGATTCTACACAGTTTTACAAAGATACGAATAGGGTAAGAGTTATATTAATGGGATTGACCGCAAATGGAAAGCCTATTGCACTTCAGGAAAGCATAAACAGTTCTTCGAGCATACTCCAACATTCTTGGCCCCCACCTCCAAATAGTTGATAAGTATTTCTTTACTTGTTTTGGGAATTTTCTCATTCCTATTTATTTTGATGTTCTGATGAATGATACCGTATATTATCTTAAAATTCTTTCCACCTTTTCTGTAATAGTTCCTCTCTTGTTTGGGATGTGGGGAAAATTTTTTCAAAAATGGCCCTATAATCTTTTTTTGGTTTTTCTTTCATTCGGTTTTATTGTTGATTTGATAGGTTGGTATATGTATATCTCATCGAATGCAGAAGGCAATTGGATATTTCGATATGCATATGGTTTGGCCGAACCCTTATTTTTATTTTGGTGGATCGGATACTTCACCATAAGCAAAGAAATATCCAAAGCGACAAAGGTTTTTATGGGAATCAGTTTTTTATTTTGGGTAATCACTATCTTTTATCAAAACTTATTTTCTTACTACTTTATTTTCACCGCAGTAAGCTTGTCCTTTTTTGCAGGATTTTTGGTTTTAGAGATCATTGAATACAATAAAGAAACCCAGATGCCTTTATCTTTTTGGATAGTTTTCGGAATATTTTTTTATAATTTCTGCACCTTTTTCATCAAAGGAATGATCAATGTTCAAATCGCGGGAAATTTGTGGTTCGTCCAGAATGTTGCCAACATAACAACCAATTTAATTTACGCTTTGGGATTCTTTGTTTGGAGGAATTTTAATGATTTTCAGAAAAATGGTGGGAACCTTTCTTCATTAAACTTTCAGGAGTTTCAAAACAGAAAATAATTCTACGTTGGAGCCCCTAGATTGTCTATTTTCCTTATATCAAATGAAAAAAAATTACCGAAAGAGGGATTGTATTAATCCAAGTGAAGCTCTATCCTGATTTTCCCAGATAGCAAAGGTCCCGTTTTCTATCCCAAAAAAAGCTGCTGCCGAATAGCTTCAGCAACAGCATTGGTCAAAAAAAATGTTCAATTAAGGGTAAACCTACAATTTGCTTGATTTTATGATTAGAATTTTTTAATCGACTTTATTATAAATATCAAGCTATCTAAGACAGCAAAAAATACCCCAAAAGGAGTATTTTTTGCCGTCAAATATTGCATAGAAAAAAATGTTATCTTTTATCCCTTTGTTTGAATTCACAACCTCGGATGGTCTTTGACCAAAGCCAACAATTCTGCCAGATTTTTGACTCCCAGCTTTCTGAAAATATTCTTGCGGTGGGTCTTGACAGTAAGTGGACTCGGGTTCAGGGGTAGTGCAGTTTCTTTGGTTTCACTTTGATTGAATATCATTTTTATGATTTCATTTCTCTGTTAGATTTCCCGTATGACTCTCGCAATTTTGTTAGAAGCATTTCCAATATCCATTTATTTATGTTTTTCAAAATTGTGACAAGTTGTAAATATTCACCAAATAAGGCGATGGCCTCGAGGGCTTCCTGAAAAACTTCAAAATAGGGATTCTTTGCCAAAAAGCCTTTGGCGCTATCCTATCGGTTGTCCCGTCCAATATCCAACTTCTCAAAAAAAAAAAGTCACCCAAATCCCTGAGTGACTTTTTTGAAAATATAGACGAAAAATAAATTAAGGGTTAATCCCGAAGTAATCGCAGACGGCTTCGTAATCATCAAACTCAAAAGGGTATTTTACCCTGTCACCACTGCTGGAAGGTGGGATGACGATGTACCGAACATTGGCATTCGGAAATGAAGTAGCTGCACCTGGGCTGCCATTGGGAGGGGTTCCATGAAAAATCAATAAATTTCCAACACGTATAGAGTAATCGATAATGTAACTCAGTGCACCAGTTGTTGAATTGTAAACCGGTGTCGGCAACAATTTTATGGCGGTTGGGCTAGTCCTCCAATACGCCAAAACTGTCCCCTGATTTAGCACGCTTTCAGTGATTTCAGGTGCAGTTATGGTACTTGTGGCAAATGGGGAAGCTACTGTCCATGTTAGACTTTTCCATTCACTGGCAATAACATTTGCAGCTCCTGCAGGTCCTTGTGGACCTATAGCACCTGCCGGACCTTGAGCTCCCGCCGGACCTGGTGCTCCCGTGGGCCCTGCCTGACCTGTTGCACCCGCCGGCCCCTCAGGACCTTCACAGGATATCGATCCAAAACATAATAGTAAAGCAAGTAGTAATTTGCTAAAAACAAAAGTGTTTGATTTTAAGGTTCCCATAGTTTAATTGTTTGATTTTTAAGAAAAATATTATTCAATAAAATTCCAGATTATCCCATTTTCAAAAAATACCCCAAAGGGAGTATAATTATCCTTACCCGAAAAAAATCAGGATAGTTTGTATGTCCGTCCTGATTCTTTACCCGAGTCTTATCCATTCCCGGAAATGTCAAATTAAAAGCTTTCCAATAGCGTTAATCCTTGACACACCTGATGGCAGCACCATTCCATTTTGGATTAAAATTGGATTGCGATACGATGGACTGATTAAACGAAAGGACAATCCAGGGCGCTGTCGTTGCATTGGTAGATTTGTTCATCCACCAGTGTCCATATTCTCCAAGAGAGGAGAAATTACCATTGAATGCGCGGACCCCACCGGGCAAGGCATTAAATCCACTTTCATTGGTTCCTTTTGTTCCACTTATTTCGGATTCTCTCCAACCCGTGGTAGATTTTAATTTATTTCCTGAATTTGGCAGTAAAAATGACCTCATTTTTTCCCAGTCTTCTTGGGTCGGCACATGCCATCCCTGAGGACAGATAGCGCAGCAAGTGGCGGCATACCAATTGTAGAGCTTTCCGTATTTTTCGTTGTTGGTGGCATCGTTGTTATAGTAGGAAAAAGCAGCAGTAGTTTGTGCCATCCATGAGGAATTGGTAGTCACATTTGGTATATTGGAACCATCAGCAAATTTTGAAGTTTTTAGGTTCTCAGCCATCCAGACTTGGGTTCCGATTTTGATGGTGGCATATTGATTCCCGTCAACATCAGTGACTGTTCCGACAACGGCCTCTTCCTGAACGGTGAATTCTTTGGTCACTTCACAACCCAATGCATCGGTTACTTTTATGGTATAATTCCCGGGACTTAAGCCAGTTTGACTATTTCCTGTACCATTGTTGCTCCAAGTGTAAGTAAATGGAGCTAGTCCTCCTGTAACTTGAAGGTTAACCGAACCTCCTGAAACATTTACCGTCACAGCCAAGGTACAATTGAGAAGGATAGAGGCATTTATGGTTTTCTTTACCTTGAGTGGTCCATCTTCTATCAATAAATCAAAAGTAAACGCTTGATCTCCTCCTTTTTTACTCTCAAAATTTAGAGAAACCCCCTCAGCCACACCGGCAATTTCTTTCAGGATGACCTGATCTGTGCTGATTTTTTCAACTTTGGCGATAGGATTGGAGACAAGTTTCACTTCCTTTTCAGGATTTGCTGCCAATTGGATTTTATCGCCTGCCTCTAAGTTTGCTTGACTCAGAGAAAACCTTGATTTAAGAGCTGTAATTGCTACGATAGCTTTGTCCAATTCTTCTCCCATCTTTTCTATTCCTATAGCAAGTTGGGAAAGCAAAGCAATCGAAGAGGTTTTATCACCTTGATTGAGACTTTGATAGCTACCGTATATTTTGACCGCCAAGGCCTTTCCACTTTCAAACTTCACAGGAGAATCATTCAAACCGGCCAAGACTCTCGCACCTGATTCGTCAATCCCGATGGACCGTAGCGCTCTACAATCCGTCACTTTCAATGCCTGCTCTTTGAGTTGAATGAAATTAGCACGCAAATTTAATGCAGCTGTAATCGCTGCTGCTTTACTCACAGGATTGGAAGGTGCCTGAACCAGCTTGTCAATCATGCCCTGGTCAAAGGTGATTTGGGAAAGGTATTTGAGGTACAATTCTCCGGACTCGGCGGTACAGGCCCAAGAATACCTGCCTGAGGGATCGGCTGAAAGTGCCTTTAATAAATTATTCACCTTGAGAACTCCCACAGTTTCAAGTTTTTCTTTGGCATTCAACTTGGTAATCTCTTGTTCATAGAGTGTCACCCATTCCTGCTGCTTGGCTACCATGCCCGACAAGCCGGGGTTTTGGCCCATCGCAGTCAGTTGGGATTGGGCACCTGTCAATATTCCGGCAAGTACGGTTTCAGGATTCCCGAGATCGGGCAATTTCAATACTGTAAAATCCAGTGTCTTTTTATTGCTGTTGAGCGAAAGCTCCAAGGTCTGTTTTCCTTCATTGATGTCAGGAACCAAAAAAACCAAAGTATTCCCCGCTCCTTTGGAAAGTTTGATGGCCAAACTGCCGAATTTTCCATCATATTCGGTTTTTAGATCACTCAAACCCGACACTTCCACGGATAGGATTTCGTAAGGATAGACCTGGTCTTTGGGCTTATTCAGGGTATAATTCGGATCATTTACAACAGGGACTGTTGGAGTAGTCTCCTCCTCTGAACATGAAAACAATACTGTCATCAAAAAAAGAAGTGTAATCGGTGCAAATACGGTTTTCTTCATGGTTGAAAGTTTTTGAACAACCTAAAATTCCGATGAATTGAAACTTAAAAAAATACCCCAAAAGGAGTAAAAATCATTACTTGGATGGACAGAAAACAGCTATTGCCCTACTGGTGTTTGGTATTGCATTAAAAAAAGTTTCTTTTCCAAGGGATGAAATCGGGAATTAGGAATCAATGTCGTTTAGTTAGGGGGAATTCGATCAACTTTTCCAAAGTTCAGAATGGATGTTTTAAGATTTTCATGGTTTGGTCCCAACTTAGGAAAAGGTTTGTATAACGCTAAAGCTTATTTAAAGGACATTGAATTAAAAATGAAGATTAAAGTATATGTTCTCACAACTGTGGATAGTCTTTGAGCAATGCCACCAATCCTGCCAGATTTCTGACTCCCAGCTTTCTGAAAATATTCTTGCGGTGGGTCTTGACAGTAAGGGGACTGAGATTCAGTTTGTCGGCAATCTCCGTACTTTCATATTGGTTGATGATAAGTTGGATGATGTCCACTTCTCTTTTTGAAAGTTTGTAATGGTGAATCAATTTTTCATAAAAACCCTTTCCTTCAATATCAAAGACTTCTTGGAAAGATTCCTTAAAGAACTTACCTCCATCCAAAATCACATGCACCGCATCCAAAAGCTCATTGAGCGATGAATCCTTTCCAATAAATCCATCTGCACCCAATGTTTTGCAAAGGGCTATGGAGGACTCGGTATGGTGCATGCTGATGACAAGTTTCTTGATATGGGGATAGTCGCGGTGCAAATGTCCAAGTAATTGGATCCCGTCCATGACAGGCATGTTCAAATCTAAGATAATTACATCCGTTCTTTTTCCATTTTCCAAATAGGCGAGCACTTCTTTACCGTTTCTACAATGTGTAACTACCTTTAGATTGGGGTCTGTGCTGACAAGATTGTCTAAGCCTGAGGCAAACAATTCGTGGTCATCGGCTATAATTATCTGTGTACTCATTTTTCTGGGTGATCGGTTGAAAAGGAATGGTGACTATGACTGTTGTGCCATTTATATTGGAATCAAAATGCAAGTTGCCCCTAAGGTAATCTACTCTTTTTTGGAGATTACGAAGTCCTATACCCTGATTTGGATTTTCAAGGATCTCTTTCGAAATCCCTTTACCATCGTCAGATACTATCAGGGTCACTGATTCATCCATTTCGTCAAAAAACAACTGAATGTCAGCCTCCTTGGCTTCAGCATGTTTGATTATGTTGTTGAGCAGCTCCTTGATGATTCTAAAAAGGTTGATTTTGGTATCCAATTGAAGGTAAGGCAAGTCTTCGATATTATATGTGATTGAGATTTTATTCTGGATCTTTACCAGGTCAAGTACCTCGGAAACCATCGTTTTTAACCGCTTCTCAGCAGCCTCCATCGGCATCAGTTCATGGGAAATAAACCTGAGGTCATGACAAGCCATTTCCAGCAATTTATGGGTTTCAGCCAATCCCGTCTTGGATTCATTTTGGAGGGAGTTGGCTTCGAAAAGCAGGCTGTCAACCTTTAACTTGATCAGAGCGAGCAATCCTCCCAGATCGTCATGCAGGTCTTTGGCGATTCTCTGTCTTTCTCCCTCCTGTGCCTCAATGATGCTCCTTGCAATGTTTCTTTCCTGCTCCAAAAACTGCCTGTCCATCACTTCTTTTTCCTTTTTCATAAAATAATACCGGTGTATGATCCCTATGGTAAGCAGGATTACATTGAAAATAGAACCGACTATCAGGCCATTTGGCTTGAGTGGGTGCCAATCGGTCACATCCATCAGGTTCAGGATGTAATTGGAAAAACCAAAAATCAACATCAGGTTGGCCAACAAAATATAATATGCGATTTCCTTTTTGGTCCTGATCTGAGAAACAGTAATCAGAATAACCAAAAGCATATTGGTAAATGAAACTGTTAATCCCATTCCTGTCAACAGGAGGTTTAGCCTTGGATTCCAATCAAAAAAAAGCGTAGAAAAAACCAAGACACCAAACACAAAAACCGCCTTAATATAATGGTTCGAATAAGTGAAAAACTTTTGGTTTTCACCTTTCAGGTTAAAAAACCGGATGATGAAAATCACCAACATCCCTGACATCATCAAACTGAAAAAAGGTATAATAATCGACGAAAATCTTCCAAACTGATCTCCATAAATCCAAAGAAAAAGAAAGCCGTCTTCTTCTAGGATCAATGCCAGACAGGAAAGGATATAACCTACAAAAATGATGTAAATCTTCTCATTGAAATACCCCCACAAAAAGAGGCCAAAAAACGCCGCCATTATGAGGACCCCTGTAACAATTCCAAAAAAAGCAGTCCTGCCAATTTCGTATTCCCAATAGGAATTGGGCTCATCGAGGTAAAAAGGAACATAGGTATTCAGCCCCCTGCTATCGAGTTTGAAAAGATAGGTATATCCTTTACCAGGAGGAAGGATCAACTCATAGGAATTCAATCTCGAATGCATATCCCGTGATAGTCCTTCATGCATAAATCCCGAATAAGCCGTATCCAACAAGCATCCCTTTTCATCAAAAGTATACAAAGTACCTTCTCTGATGGCAGCTCCTGCGGGACTGAAAATTACCGTGTTTTTGGAATCAAGCTCGTTTTGAATTTGAAAAGCAAACCACCAAATCGATTCTGTATAGCCTTTATTGAATAAAGTGGGATGCCCAAGTGGAGAAAAATCACCTTTTTGGAATTTATGAAGCGCAACATCAATTCCTCCATTACCTTCGTCATTCCAAAACGAAATGTGCTTTCCAATAGGATAATCAGGGGCATTATTTATCCTGATCTCGTTGGTTTTCATGGTTTTTCCACCAAATACATCACCGGGTAAAAACAAAATAAATAATACGAAAAACTTCAAAAATAGCCTCAGGGACATCTGCTTGAAAATTTTAATTTCTAAAATTTACAAAAAATACCAGAATATGGATTTTATTCTAAATATTAATTTGAAAAATGATGTAATTCAATTAAAAAACAGATGAAAAACTCAAAAAAGACCAGACTTAATATCTTAAGCTTACAGAAAATCGAAAATTCAAAAAATCATGAACCCCAGGGTCGTGGAACTAGACTTAATACTGTAACCGAAATTAATTTCTGATTTTCAGATATTGACCACATACGACCATTACCTAATTTAATTCTGGTATTTTCCTATTTTTGAGCTACGGAATCCAAGTAAGTTGGTATCAGGGTGAGAACTTTTTTTAACGAATCAGGGTAAAAATAAAGGGAGACTTTCGTCTCCCCATAGTAATTTGGGCTAACATCATTTTGCTACTTTATCAAGCTCAGCTTTGGCTTTCTTAGCCAATTTGTCCACTTCATTACTGACGTCTGATACCTTTTTTGTCAAGCCATCAAAAAACGAATTGAGTTTGCCTGTAGCTTCGTCTAGGTATTCCCCACTTTTCTTGGTGATTTTTCTCCTTGTATTTTCACCTTTATCCGGCGCTATCAATATTCCTATCTGAACACCAATCACTGCGCCTACCAATGCTCCTAAAATAAATTTTGTAGAACTCATATCTTTAATTATTTAAGTTGAAAATATTTAAATCCAGATTTAATTGCTATTATAAATTCAAACATTTACCGTACCAAAGTATCGTAAATCTCTATCTTTAATACGATTTAAAAATGAATGAGTTCAATTTATAAGTACTCGCAGAAATAATTTATGAAATAAGGGAATCAAACTCGGGTAAAAAAATCGAGCGGGTAATCGGTCTCGAACCGACGGCCTTCAGCTTGGGAAGCTGACGCTCTACCAACTGAGCTACACCCGCTTTTACACAAATTTAATACTCAATTTTGGAAGTACAATAATGCGAAAAGCATGATCTATACACCCAATTCGGGGTTGAAAAAGACACTTATTCAGACAAGATTAGCGATTCTATTTGACACTACTTCTGATGACGATTGTCCTGACAGGATTAAGCGGGTCATTGCTGAAAATGGAAATGTGCTTATGGTCTATTCCCCTCCTCCCCTTTGGATCAAAAGTAAACTTGAGTTCTGTCGTCTCTCCGGCTTGGAGATCATTTTTACCCAATTCCAATTCCACACAATCACAGTTGACGGCCATCTTTCTGATATTCAAAGGTTCTTGCCCGGTATTGGTCAAGGTGATGGACCTCGTGACTTTGTTATTAGCTGATATTTCCCTCAAGTCTATCTCCGGATTGGCTATCCCCAACTTGGGAACCCTGTTTTCAAGGCTTTTTGGCACAGGCTGAAAGTATTCATACACCACCGACATCACCCTGATACCAAGGTTAAGGTCATCCTGATCCAGCCTGATGCTGATGACTTCGTCAAAAAAGCCAAGGTCATTTTTGGCGGCACCATCATATGTCAATACCAGAAGTCCCCGCTGCGAAGGTTCCAATTGGGAAGGTTCCAAAGAAACAGCCATATAATTGGGGATTTTATCCTGAACTTCTTTAAAACCGATTGGACTTTTTCCAAAGTTATAGACCTCGATATATTTGACTTTGGGTTCATTGGTGAAAATATAGCCCATATTGACAGCTGTCAGTCTAAATCCCAAAGTTCCCACCCGGTGAGGAAAAGCCATTTCGGTATTTTCCGGGATCGGCATATTGATACCTTCCAAAAACAAAGTGTCCCCATAGATATCAAGATTGGTCCGGACGATAATACCTTTGGAAAACTCCCCTCCTTTCTGATCAGGGTCAAACTTTACTTTGAGAGAAGCAATCTGCCCATTAGCCAAGGTATCCTTGGTATATTGGACAGTGGTACAACCACAATCTGTAAAAATATCTGTGATAAAGATGCTGTCTTGGTTTTCATTCAGCGCAAAAAACTCCGCTTCCACCGCTCCTTTTTCCTGCAACACCGCACCGATATCGATTTTTCTCTTTTCCCATGTCAGCGTCTTTCTTTCAATAGTCTGCCCGGCGAGAGGAAGGCTGCTGATTGTCAGTAGGATTAGACCCGATAGATACAACACACTTTTTTTCATACGGGCAAATAACGATAAAAAACCAGCGAATTGTACCTTGATTTATTTATTTTGCGCCAAATTTTAAAACAATGGCAAGAGTACTGACAGGTATACAGAGTTCGGGCAAGCCCCATCTTGGAAATATATTGGGCGCAATCGTTCCTGCTATAGAGTTGACCAAAAGAGACAACAACGATTCATTTATATTCATAGCAGACCTTCATTCCCTGACCTCTATCAAGGACGGGAACCTCAGGAAAGAGAATACATTGGCAGTGGCTGCAGCTTGGTTGGCATTCGGTTTGGACATCAGCAAGACAGTTTTTTACAGGCAATCGATGATTCCCGAAGTGACTGAACTGACTTGGTATCTGAGTTGCTTTACCCCCTTTCCTATGCTTGCCAATGCTCATAGCTTCAAAGACAAGTCAGACAGGTTGGCAGACGTGAATGCAGGACTTTTCACCTATCCTGTGTTGATGACAGCAGATATCTTACTATATGGGGCAAATATTGTCCCTGTAGGAAAAGACCAACTCCAGCATCTGGAAATTGCGAGGGACATAGCGACCACTTTCAATAATCGCGTAGAAGAAGAAATCCTAGTGGTTCCTGAGGCCCGCATCAGTGAAGATGTGATGATTATCCCCGGTACTGATGGACAGAAGATGAGCAAGTCCTACAACAATTACATCGATATTTTCCTTTCTGAAAAGGAACTGAAAAAGAACATCAATTCCATCATCACTGACAGTACGCCTTTGGAAGAACCCAAAAACCCGGATACCTGCAATGTATTTAAATTATATTCTTTGGTGGCAAACGCAGACCAAACCGCAGCATTGAGATCAAAGTACCTCGCGGGAAATTTTGGTTATGGCCATGCCAAGCAAGAGTTTATGACTTTGATTTTAGAAAAATACGCCGAAGAAAGAAAACTGTACGATTACTTTATGAACCACCCTTCTGAATTGGAAGCAAGACTTTTCGAAGGGGAAGCCAAAGCAAAAATCATAGCAAGAGGATATTTGAACAAAGTGAGAGAAAAGTTGGGATTTGGGGTTGGTTAATGGTTATTTGGTAAGTGGTTAATGGTTATTTGGTTTTAGGTCCCTGAGCTTGTCGAAGGGTTGGTTATTTGGTTGATTAGTTAACTGATTAATTGACCACGGTCCACTGTAGACAGTCCACCAAGTTGAATTGGGTTTTTTGACTGCTGAATTATAATTGGGTTATGAAAACTGATTCTGATATCAATGTAGCTGAATACTTACTATTGAAAACTGCCAACTGACCACTGAAAACTTCACGACTTCATACTTACAACTTCCAAACCTCTTACTTCCCTACTTCCAACTTCCAAACCTCCCGACCTCCAAACTTCCAAACCTCCAACTCACCTCCCCACCCAAAGGTCTTTCATGGATTTGCCGTTGATCTGAAGGATAAAGCGGGCAGGATTGGGAACGAGGACAACCCTCACATCCATTTTGTCAAACTGCTCTGATTCGACCGGTACGCCTTCTTTTCCTTTGACTTCGTACGTCACTTTGCCAAAAGAATCCGGAGCCAAAGGTGAATAGTTATTTGCCAGATAAGCTGTAGGCAACAACACGTCATTGTCTGATTTCAGTTGGTTGTAGATTTTCTCTAAAATCGACTCGAGCTCATCACCAAACTCCTCATTGAAGTCATCCTCCAAGTCATGGAGTTCTTCTTCGATGTCATCATAAGCTGCATCGGCATAAGAGATTTTACTCAAAGCGATTTTTTTCTCTACAAGGACTGAAAGATCCTGATCCAATTTTCTGAAATCCATGGCGTTTTTATTTTTAAAAGCACGAAGGTAAAAATTAAGACAAGGTTTTCAAAAATCTTATTGGCCAACATTTTTCAAAGCCAATTCCCCTCCGTTTGGATCGGCATTGTATTGGACAAAGGATCCACCTGCATCCTTTTGGACCTCAAGAGTTTCGGTTTTACCTCCCTGAACGTAAGTTACTGATTTCCAATTAGTAGGAACGTAGGTTTTGAAAGTTAATTTTTGCCGGTACCAATATGGGTTCAAATCCGACTCCAACTTTAGGGAAATCATATCCTTACTGACCGTCTTTGTGATGTTGGTATTCATCCTTTGCCTCATATATTGAGTCACATCCCGGAATGGTGCCACCCAAACTTCCTTGGATTTGCCGGCGATGTATTCAAAATATGCCCTGATTCTGTCTTCCGGTATGGCTTCCCAACCGATCCCTTCGATGCCGTGAAATACCAAAACCAACCAAGTGTCTTCCCTAGTCAGTATCTGATCTACCCATGAATTCATAAGCTCGGGGGTGGTTTTAGACAATGGGCCACGCTGCCATTGGATGTATTCTTTGCCATAATCCTGCTCTGCGTCAAACTTCCCCGATCTGTTGATTTCCTCCAAATATGCTTCAGGCATCCTGTTTCTCAGCGCAGGAAACATTCCCAAAGCATATTCCATAACCCTTTCATCTTCAGTTCCAAAGGGGCATTCGGCTGAAAAAAGCTGCTCTTTTCCCAATTCTCTTTGGATTTCGTCCCTACAAGCTTCCAATTCAAACAACAGATTCTTTTCATCCAAGACGGCCAACCTTGGATGTGAAATCGTGTGAACCCCAAACTCATGGCCGTTATCAGCATACTTCCTGATTTCCTCCCAATCAATCATCGGACCATCAATGATTTTGGGATAGACAAGTTCTGTGACTTTCAAGTCCCTAGCATTGGCAAAACCTTCATCAAGAATTTTGCAGGCTTGCTCCACCCTTCCTTGTTCATAGGTGGAACCTGATCGGTCATGATAAGACACGGCCCCCGGCATATCCAAAAAACGGATCAAGGATGCGCGCTCAAAAATATTTTCTTCATTGGTAGGAATAGAAGCTGTCTCCGCAATTATCACTTTTGGATCCCTTCCAAAAAACTGCGCACGGGTTTGAGATGATGGGATTTCTCCTGTGTTGATATAAAAAGTTCCCTTCATACCGAGTTCTTCCATGATCGGAAGGGCAACATGGAATTGGTTATAAGTCCCGTCATCATAGGTCAGGGAAATGGCTGCTTTTTTACCATCGGGCCATTTTAGGATTTCGGTTTTGAAAGCTTCTTTCTGACCGAATACTGACTGGAATTGAAACACCAAAATGATCAATGAAAGTAATCTTGGGCTTAATGTTTTGTTTTTGAGAATCATAGCATTTAAAATTATAAAATAACTTTGCTGCCAAATTATATTTTTGATAATTGGTCAGAATGGGGTTAAATTTCAAAAAAATCCAAAACCATTTTTATGCAAAATTATAAGAACCACACCCGCAATTTCGCAGTCCATAATTATGTTTTAATTCCCCTGGCACTGGCATTTTTCATTTGGACAGTAGCGGATCTTATCCATTCCATCATGGGCGGTACTGATCTTCTTTATTCATTTTACCACCTGATCGCAGCCGCAGTGCTGCTGTTATTGCCTTTTGTAGCGAGATATTACGGGCTCAAAAATCAGGACAGGATTATCCGGTTGGAGATGAGATTCCGTTATTTTGAATTGACAGGTAAATCATTTAAAGAAAAAGAAAGCAAGTTGAGACTATCTCAAATCATTGCCTTGAGGTTTGCAGGTGATGAGGAATTTCTTCCCCTGATGGAAAAAGCCATCAAAGAAGATATGAAAGCAAAAGAGATCAAAATGGCAATCACCAATTGGCAGGAGGACAACAGACGTGTATAAATATTCATTGACGGTATTCCTGTTAATGGTAACAGCAACCGTATTCGCCCAACAGAACGTGGAACAGGTAGCAGAAAAATTGGCACAGGAGCAACTTGATGCCTATAATAAAAGGGACATTGATGCTTTTGTAGCACCTTATGCCGAAAATGTAAAAGTGTATAAATTCCCCAATGAGCTGTTGTATGAAGGCAAAACGACCATGTACGATACGTATGGACGGATGTTTGCACGGACACCCGACCTGCATTGCCGCTTGGTCAACCGCATCGTCATGGGCAATACCGTCATCGATCAGGAAGAAGTCACCATTTCCAAAAAAGACCCGCCAATGAATGCCATCGCCATTTATAAAATCAAAGATGGTAAAATCGCGGAGGTGTATTTTATTCAGTAAAAAAAAGAGTCCACGGTCGACTGTCGACTGTCGACCGTGGACTCTTTTAACCTTCCAACTTTCCCAACTTTGAAACTTTGTAACTCTCTCCCCCCAATTTTGTAATTTTTCAATTTTAAAATTTTTCCAGTCTCTCAATACACCCCTGCATCGCCCTGAATTGATGGTAATTGGCTTTCCAGATGTGTCCCTTGTCCGCCGTTTTGAGCTCGGGCTGCTTGTCCAATCCTCCTGAAAACCAATCTCCGTGCTCATTGTCGATGAGGTAATCCTGATTGTATTGCCACAGCTGCTCAAACTTCCCGAAGTAATCCCATTCATCGTTGGGAAAATATTCTGACATCAAAAGCAGGGTATTCATCCCCTCCGACTGTGCCCACCAGTTTTTGGTATCCTTGATAACCCTTGGTTTTTCTTCTCCCAAGAAATAATAGCCTTCATCAAAAAATCCCGCTAGGTCATTGTCCCAGCCATGAAGTAAAGCATGGTCTACCATCTTTTTGGCTTTGGTCAATGTCACCTGATCATTTTCCCATCCCAAAACATGTGAACTTTCCAAGATCAAATAAGCTGTCTCCACGTCATGTCCGTAGGAAACATGGTCCAAACCTTTGTGCTGCATGATGACTTCCTCGGATTGGTCCTGAAAAGAGACAGGCGTCCAATCCGGTTGGAAAAAAAGGACCAAAGAACCCTTGTCGTTGGTAATGGTATCCCTGACAAGAAGCAGCATTTCCTCCAGCCTTTCTTTCAATATCGGGTCTTTCCAGACCATATACAATTCCGTAAATGCTTCCAACAAATGGATCGAACTGTTTTGGTCTTTATAGCCCAAATCAGAAGTTGATGGCGTATCAGCTCCACGCACTATGGGAGTGCCATCCTGATCCAAATGCTGGAAATATCCCTTATGCACCGGATCGTGGCTATGTTGGTCCAACCATCTGAAGGCCTTGATCGCCATTTCCAAACCTGCAGAATCGCCTGTTGCACCGAAATAGGCAGCCAAAGCATAGATACCAAAGCTATTGCCATAGGCAGTTTTGTGTGGAGACTTTTCCAAAAGTGGCTTGCCTGACCGGCTGACCGATTGGTAAAAACCTCCTTTCTCTGAATCCCACATTTTATCCCTCAGAAATTCAAAACCGTGTTTGGCGCCGTCGGCATAATGAGTTTGAGCAGGATACTTTTTGTTTGCTTTGGAATTGGACCAAAGGTGTCTTGCCTGCGTCACAATCATCTTTTCCTGACTGTTGTCTTTAAGCTGAAAGTCGTAAGTGAAATTGCTGAAGTAACCACCCGAATCCAAGTCAATCGCTTTAGGATACCAGGTTTCCAAGAGATTTTCCCGAAGAGAAGTCTCCATTTGATCGGCTAGGAGCTTGTATTTATTTTCTTCGACTTCTGATTTTCCGGTTTTTTGGCAGGAAGCAAGGAAAACAAGGGAAAGAAAAAAGAGGCTGATTTTCAGTTTCATAGGTTGGTTGTTTTAGGCAATCTTAAATTTAGCATAAAATCTTTTTGGGTAAACACTTTCTCAGGATTTAAACATTCTCGAATTTGCACAAAAACTAAATGTATTAAGTGAAAGAAAACCAATTCAAGTCAGGACATTTTATTGGTATTTTCCGTCAGGACAACAGGACAGTCGGACAGACGTCCTTTTTGTCAAACCATAAATTGATTTCCTTGATGAGGTACAAATTTATAGTGGTTACTTTTTTCGTGTTTTTCATGCAGATCCCTGAAGGTTTTGCCCAGGTCGGGATGATGGTGGGTACCAATTATTCCAATGTCAGGCATGATGGCATCCTTGGAAAAACCCAAGGACAAATAGGTCTTCATCTTGGCATCAATGTCGAGGTGGTACCTCTAAAAAATATTCCTAATTTAAGCCTAAAGACAGATTTGCTCTTAACTCAAAAAGGCTACACGCTGCGTATAGATGGTGCAAGGTATCGGGCAAACATCGAATATGGGAGTTTTGCACCGATGCTAAAATATGCCATTATGGAGGATTTCTCAATCCATAGCGGCCTGGAATTCAACAGGTTTACGGAATCAAATGTAGGCGAAGATATTACTTTTAGAAAAAATGAAAAAGCATTCTTCTTCGGGTTAGGCCTATTCAATTCAAAGATAATTTCATTCTATACCAGAGCTTCTTTTGGACTCACCCCAGTTCTTGACTATTATGACATTGACCCGATAGAGGGGATCCAAGGCAGGATCTCCGACCTATACACCACCACAATTATGCTTGGTATCCAATTTAACATTCACCATGAAAAAATCAGGTTTTAATAAGGGGTTATTCTTTGCCTTGGTTATTTACATTTCTTCCTGTGACGGGTTTGTCCCCGATCCAATTGATCCAAGATTACCTGTCTACTCAGAATCCGGAAAAAACCAGGCCGGTGCCTTAATCAATAATATACCATTCAAAGACCATCCGAGGGTTACCGTTTTTGGAAGTCCAAGTGGTGGATTCATCTTAAATCAGGCTGATACCACTCTTATTCTGCAATTTAGTTTATCAGAAAAAAACAAACTCAATGAAATAAAATCTCTACACTTTTGTTTGGAAAAGCTGACTCCCGAGGATTGGAGGGACATGGAGAAGGATTTTGGAAAAAAATTCAGCTTTGAAAATCCAAGTATAAAAGGCAAAATCATTATTTATTCCAATGATGGGGAAATAGAAACTCTAGCCGAATCCGGTCAGATTACCATCAAACATATCCCGGCTTCAAAAGCCATGGCAGGGACCTTTGGCTTTACCGCAGAAGACCCTACAGGAAAGAGGTATGAAATCCGTTTTGGGAGATTCGATTACCTTTTCCAGCGTTTTTGATCAATTCGTACTTCTCATTTCTCCAAAATCATATCCGAGGCCTTCTCCCCGATCATGATGCAAGCAGCGTTGGTATTGCCTGAGATGAT
This sequence comes from Cognataquiflexum nitidum, assembly GCF_022538055.1. Classification (GTDB taxonomy): domain Bacteria; phylum Bacteroidota; class Bacteroidia; order Cytophagales; family Cyclobacteriaceae; genus Cognataquiflexum; species Cognataquiflexum nitidum. The sequence goes on from NZ_JAKZAM010000017.1 coordinate 38,322, forward strand.
AGTGGGCATGATGGAAGCATCGGCAATCCTAAGTCCGGAAATCCCCCTGACTTTCAGCTTTTCGTCTACCACGGCCATGTCGTCTTGACCCATCTTGCAGGTGCCGACAGGATGGTAAAGCGTCTCGAAGCTTTTTTTAAGGTGGGCAATAAGGCTCTTTTCATCAAATTGGTTTGGCAAATAAACTCCTGACACACTGAAATCTTTCAAAGGGGAAGTTTCCATTACCGCTTTGGCTTTCACCATACCTTTGAGCAAAACATCCAAATCCCTTTTATCCGAAAGAAAATTAGGCTGGATTAAAGGTGCTTCCATAGGGTCGGTAGATTTCAAACCTATAAATCCACGGCTTTCGGGTCGGATAAGGATCACCATGATACTAAAGCCGCTTTTGTAAGGGAATGTCTTATAATCATAAATGTCCGTACTGTAATCTTCGGCCACTGCAGATACTGCAAGGTGAAACTGCAGGTCAGGTCTGACCAAACCATCTTTTGAGGCCAAAAAAGCATTGGCTGTCAAAGGCCCATTGCCTAATGGCCCATTTTTGAAGAGCAGGTATTTCAAAAGTGCCTTTCCCATCTGGATGGGCTTCAAGGTGTGGTTGTCGGTAGGAACTTTGGAAAATGAACTCACTCCGGACCAAACATGATCTATCAGATTTTGACCTACACCGGGAAGATGCAGCATGGAAGCAATGCCAAATTTGGTAAGGTAATCCTTGTCCCCGATTCCCGACAGCATCAAAATCTGCGGTGACTTTATGGCACCGGCACTTAGGACAACCTCTTTGGCTGCTGCAATTTGTTCTTTCTCTCCTATTGCATTGATGACCTCTACACCAGTCGCTTTTAGGTTTTGGATCAGGATTTTGGTGACAGAGCAACCTGTTTTAACCATCAGGTTTTTCCTATGCAAAACAGGTTTGAGGAAGACAGTTGCTGTGCTTTGCCTTTGGTTGTTTTTGATATTGAACTGAAGCATAGAGGCCCCTATCTGCTCAGCACCATTGTATTCTTCATTATGGGGAATGCCCATTTTTTGACAAGATTCTATAAAAAGATGACCCAATTGATGTGGCTGACGGGAATAGCCAATATGTAAGGGACCATTTTTACCATAATATTCCCCCGTAAAATCTTCATTATGTTCTGATTTTTTAAAGTAAGGCAATATATCCCTGTAAGCCCATCCTGTATTTCCCAAAGCTTCCCATTCATCAAAATCAAGTCTATTTCCCCTGACATACGCCATCGCATTGGTACTGCTGCTTCCTCCAAGAACTTTGCCCCTAGGCACAAAAAGTCTCTTTCCATCCACATGTTCTTGTGGTTCTGTCCAAAATGCCCAATCCACTTCTGACCGGTGCAGTTTGGTGTAACCTCCGGGAATATGGATTTCTTGTTTGGTATCCTTATTCCCTGCCTCAATAAGCAGAACAGTATTTTTGGGGTTTTCAGAAAGCCTGTTGGCCAAAACACATCCTGCTGAACCTGCGCCGATAATGATGAAGTCGAATAGCATTTGGTTAAAATTTGGGTTTATTGTATCAAAATAAAAAAGGATGCGAACTCCTCAAAGCACCGCATCCTTTTGTTTTCCGGATTTACATATCAGGCCGAAATTGTTTTTTCATGCATCTCCTTGATTTTCCTACGGAGGATTTTACCCACATTGGATTTTGGAAGTTCATCCGCAAAGTACACTTCCCTCGGAACTTTGTAATTGGTCAGACTTTCTTTGGAAAGGGCAATGATCTCGTCCGCAGTGACCGATTTGTCTTTTGCCACCACATAGGCCACCACTTTTTCATTGGACTTGGGATCAGGCATACCGATGACTCCCACTTCAATCACTTTTGGATGGAGGGCTATGGCATTTTCCACTTCGTTTGGATAGACATTGAATCCTGATACAAGGATCATTTCTTTTTTCCTGTCTACGATCTTTACATAACCATCTTCATCCAAAATGCCGATATCACCGGTTTTGAACCACTCTCCGTCCATGACTTTGGCTGTTTCTTCAGGCCTGTTCCAATAGCCTTTCATGACTTGCGGTCCTTTGATGCAGATTTCTCCTCGGTTGCCGATTCCTACATCTTTGCCTTCGTCATCGATAATTTTGACATCCGTATTGGGCAAAGGAATCCCGATGGTTCCGATTCTTTCTGTTCCATCTATCGGATTGCAGATGGCTACAGGTGAGGTTTCTGTCAATCCATAGCCTTCTGCCAATGGTACTCCGGTGATTTTTTCCCACTTTTTGGCTGTCGCTTCCTGGACAGCCATGCCACCACCGACTGCCACTTTGAGTGTGGAAAAATCAAGATTTGCAAAACCCTCCGCATTCATCATCCCATTAAACAAGGTATTGACGCCGGTTATTACAGTGAATTTTACTTTGCCGAGTTCCTTCATAAATCCTGGCATATCCCTCGGATTGGTAATTAGAACATTGTGGGCACCTATCTTCATCATTGCGAGGCAGTTGACCGTCAGCGCAAAAATATGATAAAGGGGAAGTGCGGTAATGACAATCTCCTCCCTTTCTTTCAATTTTGGTTTCATCCATTCTGAAATCTGCTGCATGTTGGCGCAGATATTTCCATGGGTTAGTTCAGCACCTTTGGATACACCTGTAGTCCCTCCTGTATATTGGAGATAAGCGGCATCTTCTAAGGTCATCTCTTCCCTTTTATAACTGCTTCCCGCACCTAGTGACATCACCTTTTTCCAGCTTATGGCTTTTGGAAGGCTGTAGGCAGGTACCATTTTTTTGACATATTTGACCACAAGGTTTACGATTGTTCCTTTGAGGCCCCCAAGCATGTCTCCGAGTTCGGTGACGATAACATGTTTGGCTTCGAGTTCATCATAAATTTTCTCTAGGCTACAAGCAAAATTTGCCAAAATCACGATGGCTGAAGCACCGGAGTCATTGAACTGATGCTTCATTTCGGTGGGCGTGTACAATGGATTGGTATTGACTACCACCATTCCTGCCCTCAAAATCCCAAACATGGCAACCGGATATTGGAGACAATTGGGCATTTGAATGGCAACGCGGTCTCCTTTCTTCAGCTTCAGGTGATTTTGCAGGTAAGAAGCAAAGTCTTTGGACAGCTTGTCTACCTCATTGAAAGTGATGGTCTTGCCCATACATTCATAGGCTACGGAGGACCCATAATTTTTGACACTTTCTTCAAAAAGATTGACAACTGAACTGTAAGCTTTTACATCAATGTCGGTATTGACATTCTTGGGATAAAACTTATACCATGGGAAATTATGCATAATAAGATGTGTATTTTGGGTTGATATTAAGTTTGGGTAATATGAGTACTAAATATAAAAGATTAATTTTTGGAAAAAAATAAAGCCAATTTCCTTTGACAGAAATTGGCTCCAACTCAAATCTTTTTTGTTTTCATTGCAAAATCTTCCTTGCAATCAGCTCCTTCATAATCTCATTGGTTCCGGCATAAATCCGCTGCACCCTTGCATCAGCAAAAGCCCTTGCCACTGAATAATCCCACATATACCCATATCCCCCATGCAGCTGTACGCATTCATCTGAGACAGTACATTGCAGCTCGGTAAGAAGAAATTTGGCTGAGGAAGCCATCGCACCATCGACTTTCTTTTGGTTGTGCAGCATGACCAACTGATCGGCGTAGATCCTTCCCTGCTCGAGTTTAGCTCCCATTTCAGCGAGTTTGAACCTGGTGTTCTGAAAATCAGAAACCATTTTCCCAAATGCAGGTCGGTTTTTGACATAGTCCACTGTGGAGATAAAAGTCGATTCTGCCAAGGCAATCGCCGCCAACCCCACGATCAATCGCTCCTGCGCCAACTCCGTCATCAGGTATTTGAATCCTTCTCCGACATTGCCGAGGAGGTTTTCTTTTGGAACTTTCACATCTTCGAAAAACAGTTCACAGGTATCCTGAGCATGCAAACCCACTTTATCAAAAGGAACACCTTTGGAAAATCCTGCCATGTCCCCATCCACGATAAAAAGACTGATTCCCTTTGCTCCTTTGCTCGGATCAGTTTTGGCAGCCACGACCACCACGTCACAAAGAAAACCATTGGTGATGAAAGTCTTGGAACCATTGATCAGGTAATGATCTCCCCTATCTTCCGCAGTGGCTCGGATCGCCTGCAGGTCAGAACCTGCACCCGGCTCGGTCATGGCAATTGCAGAAATCAAATCTCCGCTGATCATGCCCGGGATATATTTGGATTTAGCGGCTTCGGTTCCGTAATGGTGGATGTAGGGAAAGACGATATCGCTGTGGAGCGGATAGCCGATCGCAGGACCTGAGCAACCCGAAAGTCCCAATTCTTCTATGAAAACAGCATTGTATCTGAAATCCTGAATTTCCAAACCTCCATATTGCTCGGGAGCTTGGAGACAGAGAAAACCGTTTTCTCCCAATTTCTTCCAGGACTCGCGGGTCACCTGTTTGTCTTTTTCCCATTGGGCATTGTTGGGTATAATTTCTTTGGCAATAAAATCTCGGAGCGACTGACGGAACATGTCGTGCTCATCGGTAAAAATCGTTCGGGGTACTGAATACATGAGAATTTGGGTTTATACGATTTGATTATCCGCAATAGACAAGTAAGATAAATTTATAGCCTCTAGGATTGCGGATAATTGTCCATGGTCCACAGTCCATAGTCGACTTCCGGGCAAAACCTTTTTGACTACTTGGATTATTTAGGATAAAATTTTTAAATATATCCAACAATTTAAATGAGAAGGATATAACAAAGTTTAAAATTAATCAAAAATTTACCTTGCCAAGGGATTTTTTGGGGGCGGTATTTAAGAAGATAGAATTTCACGCAGAGACCCAAAGAAAAAGAGAAAAAATGATTACCATACTATCATCTATGTGATCTATCTGTCTATGTGGTAAAACCTAGCGTGCTAAGCAACAAAATATCTCACGCAGAGACCCAAAGAAAAAGAGAAAAAATGATTACCATACTATCATCTAGGTGATCTACCTGTCTATGTGGTAAACCTTTGCGTCCATTGCGGTATAGATCTACCACCGAGAGCCCCGAGTCCACAGAGAAGAATTCTCCTATTTTTTTCTGTATCCTAGAGAATCTCTCTATTGTTTATTGCAGCCAACCAGTCCTGAAAGGGCGAAACATGCTAAGAGATTCCGCCCCTTCAGGGCTAACCAAATTCTACTCACCCTTATGAGGATGGGCTGCACCCATCCCTTTGTTATCCCGCCCTTTCAGGGCTTAAACCAATAAAAACAAAAACGAAGTCATTCTACCTCATCTATGTGATCTATCTGTCTATGTGGTAAACCATAGCGGAACCTTAGCGCCTTTTGCGGCATTGATCTACCACCGAGAGCCCCGAGTCCACAGAGAAGAATTCTCCTATTTTTTCTCTGTGCCCTCTGCGCCCTCTGTAGTAAAAAAGAATCAATTCCAAGGTTTTCTTGGCAGTTTTTCGTCCCGCTGAGCAGTGTTATAGACCATGGCAGCAATGATGACAGCCGCCTGCGTCATGTCTGCAATCTGCATCCTTTCATACAAATCCATATTGGTATGGTATCCCTTGCCGTAATCAATCGGATCTTGAATAAACTGAAATCCCGGAACACCTACCGCTTCAAAAGCAACGTGGTCAGTCGAACCGGTATTTCTCCTTGTAATGGTATTGGCACCAAGTTCATGGAAAGGCTCAAACCACTTCTCGAAAATCGGAACCACCATGTCATTTCCCTCCACGTAGATACCACGGATTTTCCCTGAACCGTTATCTAAATTGTAATAAGCGGAGATTTTATCCCATTCGGACTTTTTCTCTTTAGATGTTCTGTCGGCTACATACTTTTGGACATATCCCCTTGAGCCGAATAATCCCTGCTCTTCTTCTCCCCAAATCGCAATTCTGATAGTTCGCTTTGGTTGCACATTCAGCGCTTTCAAAATTCTGATCGCCTCCATCATCACAGCCACTCCGGCGGCATTGTCATTGGCGCCTGTTCCGGCATGCCAACTGTCAATATGCGCACCAAGCATCACGATTTCGGCTTTGAGGTTCTTGTCAGTTCCTGGGATTTCAGCCAAGACATTGTAGCCTTTGTAATCATCGTCCAACCATTCCACTTCGATTTCGGCTTCAATGCTGACCGATTTTCCGTTTTTCAACAACCTGTAAATCCTGCCATAATGCTCTGCTGCAATTTCCATTTCTGGAACGGTAGGTTTCTTATCTGTGCTGTACGATCCTGCTCTAGTATGGAATACTGTACCGAAGCTTCCTCTTGTCCCGGTAAGCCTCAACCCAACTTCCTCAGCCAAGAGGAAAGTGGTAAGTTTTTGGTCCAATTCACGCTGTGCACGCATCTGGGCCAACACTTCGGGAGTATAGCGGGCATTATTACCGCCGATATTGATGGTCTTTCTGTCTTCCAATTCCTGGTCAGTCCATCTTTTAGCTTCTGCTTCGAAAGCAGGATTGAGCGTCAGCGTCGCAGGTGCCATCACCACTTTACCTTTGAGCTTGCCTTTGTATTTGGCAAAATCAGCATCTGAATTGATTTCAAGTAAGGTTACCTCAGATTCCACCAATCCTTTGGTCCCATCTGTCCATGCCTTTGGATAGCCGATCACTTGGGCATAGTAAGGCAACTTCATCGCGATGTAGGATTTCTTCACATTCCATCCCCTGCCAAATTCCCCGTAGGAATCGATTTTGACATTGGAAAGTCCCCACTCTTGGAATTTCTCTGAAGTCCAAGCCCTTGCATTTCGTAAGTTGGTGGATCCTGAAAGCCTTGGTCCTAGGTAATCTGTCAGGTGGAAGGAAATGTCCTGAATTTGGGATTTGTTGATGCCTTCGGATTTGATGCGGTGCATCATCTCGAGGTCGACTTGCTCCTGCGCCAATGCCTGACCAATAAACAGTAAAAAAGCAAGGGATAAAAGGGATAATTTGATGGGTTGGTTCATAAAGTATTGATTGAATTTTTAAATCTAGTTTTATTGACCGATGACCGATGATCGGTGTTTTAGTGATTTTGGAAAGGAAAATTTGATTTAAAAAACTATATCAAATTTGGAATCATTAATTTGAAGTATTGTTCTTTTAATCGAGAAAACAAAAATGTAAAAAAATCAAAAATGGTCTTTGCCATCAATGTAATATTCTAAATTCGTTCCAAACATATTTTCATGATTTTACAGATTCCTTTAAATCCCCTTCAAGAAAAGTACCTCAGAAAGTCGGGCCTCCTCTTCCCCGATGAACAAATCCTCGAATACAGCAAGGCCGGAGAAGGAAATATGAATGTGGTCGTGAGACTGAAAACCGAAACCCGCAGCCTCATCCTCAAGCAATCCCGTCCATTTGTCGTCAAATATCCAACAATTCCGGCTCCTTTAGGCAGGATTTTTATCGAAGATGATTACTATCGGATCATCAATTCACATGAATTTCTTTCCGGATTTTCCCCAAAAATCATCCTTCGGGATAGTAAAAACCATCTCGTTGCCATGGATGACCTCGGTATCGGCGCGGACTTTATGGGCATTTACAGCAAGAAAATCAACCTTTCTGAGGATGAGATAGCCACCCTACCGGAATATCTTCTTTCCCTCCATAAATTAGAAATCCGAAATTTTTCAGACAACATGGATATGAAAAAGCTCAACCATGAGCATATTTTCTTCTATCCTTTTATGGAGTTCAATGGTTTTGACCTCGACAGCATACAGCCCGGATTGCAGGCCATGTCCATGAAATTCAAAACTGACCTTAAGCTGAAAAATGCTGTTAAAACTTTAGGAAAAAGATACCTTGAAAAAGGAAAACACCTGCTTCATGGGGATTTTTATCCCGGAAGTTGGATCAGGGTAGACTCGGGCCTTAAGGTGATCGATCCGGAATTTGCTTTTATGGGAGATGCCGAATTTGACCTTGGAGTTTTGATCGCCCATCTCAAAATGGCCAAAGCAAACCCGGAAACCATCCAAAACATAGTGAGCCATTATACTTCTAAATCACTTATTGATGAAAAACTGCTCCACCAATATACCGGAACAGAAATCCTCCGAAGACTTATCGGATTGGCACAACTCCCCTTGGCACTGACCTTGGAAGAAAAATCCGCTTTGGCTGATGAAGCAGCAACATTGATCCTAAAACCATGAAAAAAAGTATAAGTACAAGCCTGATGCTCGCCTTATTGGGTCTTGCCATTTCCTGCAAAAGCCCTGAAACCAACACCGACATCCCGGAAGAGGAGATCAAGCCACTGACACTTACAGACGAAGAGCTCAAAGACAAAGTATTGGGAATGCTCGTGGGTTCGGCGATCGGAGATGCCATGGGCGCACCTACGGAAATGTGGTCACGGGAAATGATCAGCGCAGAATATGGTTTTGTACAGGACTTGGACTCCATGGTCAGGGAAGTATCCCCCGAGGGGATTTGGAAGGCTAACCTGCCCGCCGGCGGTACCACCGACGACACAAGATGGAAGAAACTCGCCTTCGAATACCTTGCAGGTGAAAACCCCAAAACATTAGATCCAAAACAGTTCGCCTCTCATATCCTTGCACAATTTGACGGGTATCTCGCTGAGTACAAAACCATCGAAAGCGAAACCGCCGAACCATTTGAAGCAAATTCCCTCAAAGTCGGTTGGCTGCAGGAATGGGCAAAAGCCGCTCGCCCATATGTCAAAAATGACCTCAACGGCTATCAGATCGGACTCAGTACATTCTATGGAGGGGAAATGGTCTGTGCAGGATTGCTTTATGCACCTGCGATCGGCGCGTTTTTTCCTGAAAACCCCGAAAAAGCCTATTCTGAAGCCTTCAAATTGGCATTGTTTGATATCGGCTATGCGAAAGATATCACAGCCCTTTCAGCTGCAATGACCTCCGCTGCCATGAAAAAAGAGGCAACCCAAGCCGACGTCCTCGACGTGTTGAGGTCAGTCGATCCGGAGAAATATTATGGGGCAAGGTTGGTGGGAAGAAGTTCCTACAGGATCCTGCAGACCGCCCTGCAGATCGTGCAGGAGGCCAAAACCACCAACGAAGCAAAGTTCACCACTGAGGAGGAAAGGTTTGCCAAAGCCCAAACTTGGACTCCCGAGTACCTGCAGCCTGTCTTTGAGCAACTCGACCAACACCTGCAAGACATGCCTTTCCATGCCGGAGAAATCCACCTTCAGGTCCTAACAGCGATGATTTTTGCGGATTTTGATTTTGAGAAAACACTCATTTTCCTCGTCAACTATGGCAGGGACAATGATACCACTGCTGCCATCGCAGGAGGAATTTTGGGAGCATATTTTGGTTTCGACCGACTTCCCGAGCAAATGAAAAATCAAGTTCTCGAGGTCAATAAAAATGAATTGGACATCGACTTGGTGGAATTGTCAGAGAATATGACTGAGAATTTATTGAGGAGGTATAAGTGAGCGGGTTAAGGGTTAATTGGTTAATGGTTAATTGGTTAATGGTTAATTGGTTATTTGAAGCCTTGTTTAAAGAAACATTTTTAATAAAATACACGTGTAAAAAATTTAGTATTGACACGTGTAAATTTTATTACTAAATTGGTATCTAAATTCAAAGCTATGAATACGAAACTGACGCTGACGATTGAGAAATCAGTCATTGAAAACGCCAAAAAGTACGCCCAAATGAAGGAAAGGAGTCTCTCGGATTTGATTGAAAACTACCTGAAAGCCTTGACCAATGAAGAACCTTTACCTAAAAATGAATTGACTCCGATTGTCAAATCTTTGAAAGGATCATTTAAAATGCCGGAAAATTTCGATTATAAGAAAGAATTAACAGACCGCCTATCTGAAAAATATTTGTAATGGATACGGTTTTAATAGATACAGATGTTATCCTCGATTTCTTTTTTGACAGAAAACCATTTTCAGAAGAAGCATCAATACTTTTGAGTTTATGTGAAAAAGGAGAAGTCAAAGGTTTTGTTACTTCCATCATGTTGAGCAATGTCTATTATTTATTGAGGAAAACAGCAAACCATGAAAAGGTGATTGAAAATCTAAAAATGCTGATGAACATCATCGATGTCACCACAACCAACAAAAATACTGTCATTGAGGCACTTAACTCTGAATTCAAAGATTTTGAGGATGCGCTTCAGAATTTCTCAGCCAAAAATGAAAAAGAAATCAAAGTCATCATTACCAGAAATATTAAAGATTATAAATCAAGCACTTTATCCATAATGACCCCGGAATCTTATCTGAAATCAGCCAAATAGAAAGGTCATTTTGAAATCATAAGTCTCTTTGGGGCTCCAATGTTTCTTTAAAAAAATGAAAAGAAAACCTACATTCAAATGGCTTCTCTGCTTACTGACCTACTTTTTCTTTGGAGCGCTTTCTGCCAATAGTCAAACGAATGTGGCAATAACGATAGATGATGTACCAAACACCCGGCAGTTTGAAACGGATAATTTTCAATCTCAATTACTCGATAATCTGGATTCATTCAATATTCCGGTTGCAATTTTTATCAATGAAGGATTGCTCTATAAAACTGATTCAATTGCCAGAAATTTTAAACTCTTGGTTGATTGGGCAAAAAAGGATTTTGTTACTCTTGGTAACCACACGTTTAGCCATGCCAGGTATTCAGATGTGGGGTTTGAACCATTCAAGGCAGATGTTGAAAAAGGTGAATTCATCAGCCGGGAGCTCTCAGGCAAATACAATAAACCACTTCAATATTTTCGCTTCCCATTCAATGATTTAGGGAAAGATTCCGTCCAACAAATTTTGATTCACAGCTTTCTAAAGGAAAAAAAGTACATCAGCACTCCTTTCACAGTGGAAAGTTCTGATTGGATGTTCAATTATATCTATGAGTATTATCTTTCACATTCTGAACCGGAAAAGGCAAAGGAAATCGGTGAGTTATATGTTTCCAAAACCATAGATTATTTCCATTTTTTTGATTCCCTTTCTTTAGAAAAATATGGAAGAAAAGTGAACCAAATCTTTCTTTGTCATGATAATGCTTTGAACTCCAAATACCTTGGTGAAATCGTCCGGAAGTTAAAAGAGGAAAACCACAACTTCATTAGTCTGGAAACCGCTCTACTAGACACTGTTTACCTCCAAGAAAATCAGTATTATCAAAAATGGGGAGTTTCTTGGTTCTACAGGTGGATGCCTGTGCAGCAGGAAAGAACCCGTTGGATGAGGTTAGAACCAGATTTGAGTCTGATTGAATTATTATACCGAGAATTAACGGATAAAGAATAAAGAAATGGAAAAGCCCTTCTTTCTCCCAATTGAAGAATCCTTGTTCAAACCAAATCCCATAAAAATCAATAAACCAAACAGAATTCATCTTGCTGGCGAAATAGCAGATTTTGATAAAAAAAAAGCCTGAAGAATTAACTCCAGGGCTTTGGTCTTCAATAGTGGTTAAGTTTACAAGAAAAGGGTTTTTGTTCTTCCGGTCGCGTCAGTGACTTTCAATGACACTTCATTGGTATTCAGGTTTTTTAAGTGATAGACTTTGGTAAAAGCTTCGGCTTGGTCGATTTTTCTGAATTTGGTTGACTCCCCACGCGATTTAGTTTATTAGACTCATGCTTATCTAATTTCAAATTAATTTTTATTGCATGAAAAATAATTCACTATATATATAAATAAGACTTAATGAATGAATATTCATTCTTATAATATTTAATAAAAAAATGTTTAAATTTGTATTGTATTCCATTCATAAAATACTAAATTACTATATAATGACTGACGAATCATCCAAAAATTGGTTTTCTATGAGCGATCAAGCTTTAACAGAGCAAATCGGTACTTTTGTGAGGCATCACCGTGTGGAACAAAATAAAACACAGGATACTTTGGCCTTGGAATCCGGCATCAGCCGCTCGACTTTGAGTCTTTTGGAGCGGGGAGAAACGGTCACGGTCGCCACCCTAATCCAGGTATTGCGGATGCTTGACAGGTTGGACATCATGGATTCATTTGAAATAAAAGAGACAATAAGTCCGTTGGACTTGGTTAAAAAACAAAAAGTCAATCGGCAGCGGGTTAGGCTGAAATCCAAGGGAACTGAAAAAAAAGAGGAACAAATCGATTGGTAAGACATGGAGGTAGCTAGTGTTTCTATTTGGGGGAAATCTGTTGGAGCTGTCGCTTGGGATGGAAAAGCCGGTTATGCAATATTTGAATTTGAGCCTAAATTCAGGCAACTTGGTTGGGATTTGTCTCCATTAAAAATGCCTGTTGGAATAATTCAAAGTAAATTTTCATTTCCTGACCTCCGTGGAGGAAAAAATCCAGAATATAACACATTCAAGGGATTACCGGGACTATTGGCAGATGCGTTGCCCGACAGATATGGTAACCAACTAATCAACTTATGGCTAGCTCAGCAAGGCCGTCCTATGGATAGCATGAATCCTGTAGAAATGCTCTGTTTCATAGGAACCCGGGGCATGGGCGCATTAGAATTTGAACCTGTAGTACTCAAAGAGACCAAACGTGTTTTCTCTATTGAAATCGACAGCCTAGTTGACACAGCCAAAAATATACTGAATCAGAAGGAGACATTTTTCACCGATCTCCACAAAGATGAAGAGCAGGCACTTACAGAGATTCTCAAAATAGGCACTTCCGCCGGTGGTGCCAGACCAAAGGCGTTAATAGCTTGGAATGAAAATACAGGAGAGGTTAAATCAGGCCAAACGACAGCACCAAAAGGATTTGGTCATTGGCTGATCAAACTTGATGGTGTCAGTGATGTACAGCTTGGTTCAAGTCATGGTTTTGGAAGGGTGGAAATGGCTTACTACCATATGGCAAAAGCCTGTGGGATCGTAATGATGCCTTGTAGGCTTTTGGAAGAAAATGGGAGGGCACATTTTATGACCAAGCGATTTGACCGGGAGGATGGAGGGGTGAAGCACCATGTACAAACTTTTTGTGCACTGAAGCATTTTGATTATAATCAGGTAGGCAGCTTCAGTTACGAACAACTATTCCAATGTATGAGGGAGCTTAAGTTGAGTTATGCAGATGCAGAACAGATGTTTAGGAGGATGGTATTCAATGTTATAGCTCGGAATTGTGATGACCATACCAAGAATTTTTCGTTTTTGTTGCGACAGGGAGGAAAATGGGAATTGGCTCCTGCATATGATCTTTGCCATGCATTCCGGCCGGGAAGCGATTGGGTAAGCCAACATACCCTAAGCATCAATGGCAAACGAAAAAATATCAAAAGAGAGGATCTGATGACTATAGGAAATTCCATCCACTGCAAAAATGCTTCAGTCATCATTGATGAAATAAATGATATCGTCCAAGATTGGAAAATATTTGCAGATGAAGTTCAAGTCTATCTTAAACTCCGCGATGAAATAGGCGGAACCCTTATAAATATTAATAGGTAATTCTAAAATAGAATTATAACGAAAAAAAGCCCTGAAGAATAAACTCCAGGGCTTTGGTCTTCAATAGTGGTTAAGTTTACAAGAAAAGGGTTTTTGTTCTTCCGGTTGCATCAGTGACCTTCAGTGACACATCTTTATTATTCAGGTTTTTTAAGTGATAGACTTTGGTAAAAGCTTCGGCTTGGTCGATTTTTTCAGTAAAAATGGATCTTCCGTTTTGGTCTAAAATTTCAACTTTTGTTCCGGGCTCCTCCAATCCGATCACTGCCAATCTGAAGGAGTTTTCATCAATGCTTTTGCCGTAGGCCATCAAAGGAAGCGGTGTAGGTGCCTCTTTGGTTTCGACGGTGTAGATCATCTTCTCAGCACTTGGTTCTTTGATATTGCTTTCGATGGAGATTTGATATTCTCCAGCCGGAAGCTGTGAAAGGTCATAAGGAACCTGCATGTCTTCTTTTACCTTCACATATTGCTGGTGAAGCTTGTGGCCTTCACTGTCTAGGACTTCGAGTTTGACTTTGCCTAAACCTTCTTTTAGAGAGATGGCTACTTTTTTGTCCTTGGAACGTACTGAAGACAATTCTTCGATTCCGTCATTTGATGCGTTTGCAATGCTGGCTACACCTAGTGTGGCGGCTAATGCGAGTGTGAATAATTTTTTCATTTTGTGTGGTTGTTTATAAGTTGGTATGATCCCTTATCCATCTTCTGTTCCAATTTTATTTTGGTAGTGACCGCGCCAGTTTTCAGGTTAAATAATTTTAACCCAAACGTTAAAAATTTAACATTCAATCGATTGTGAGGAAGGCGTTGAAAGCTAAAAACTGTATTATCCTGATACAATTGGACATCATAGTGTCCTGTTTCGAAACAGATTTTAGCAAAAAACTAAGTTTACCACTTTGCCAAAGGTTGCATGAGGATTGAAATATTAACCAAATTTAATTTTGAAAAATTTTTAGAAAATTCTTTTGGCAAAAATCAAATAAAAAAACCTGTACGATTTTGTACAGGTTCCGTTCTACATCGGTCAAGAAAAGCGTATAGATAGGCTTTTACAATTCTGATTTGATGATTTTGACCCTTTCGGAAATCGTCATATTGCTGATATCAAGGTTTTCGGAAGTGGCTTTGAGAAATTCTAAAACTGCTCCCTCGTGGTCGGTCGATGCGCCTTCTTTGACAGTTACATAGCGCATTGTGGTCCAAAGGACAGTTTTGAGCTCCTTTTGTGCATCATCGGTCATGTAGTATTCGACGACGATGGTGTTGTGGTTATACCAAAGCAGACGGCTCATGATACGGATCCACTCTCCCACTTTGGCTGGACGGACATAGGAGATGTTGTGGTTATATACCACCCAAGCTGATTTATACTTTCGGATAAAATCGATCACTTCGACACCATAAAGCTTCGGAACCTGATCTTCCCGCGCATTGAAAAAGTAGTCAAAGTATTTTGCATTGTTAAGGTGCTGCAGCGGGTCGCAATCCTGAAACCTGATGACGACACGGCTTTCGGTTTGCTTTGGATAGTGCTTTTCTGGATTGTATTCAAACATGGCTTCGGTTTTTGGAGTGAACAACATGAAATTAAGGAATTGTTCCTTTTGATGGGAATAAATTGGTACCAGGTCCCTGAGCTTATCGAAGGGTTGGTTATTGGGTTTTTGGTTATTTGGTTATTTGGAATTCTGGCGCTGAATTAAAATCCAAAAAGGCATGGCCTGACAGACAATATCTATAAATATCCAGAATCAATAAATATCAAATAAAAATAAACCTTGAAACATTCTCGAATCCCCAATATCCAATAATATCCAGTATCAATAAATATCAGTCAACAATAAACCTCTAAACTTCAACAAATCCTCAATATCCATTAATATCCAATATCAATTAATATCAAAATAAAAATCTCCAATTTTTAACGAATCCTCAATTTCAGACAAAAAACTACCACCACCCCTCATTCATATACATTTTCTTTTTGGAAGTTTTTTCACGATTGTAGAGCCTGAGGTATTGCACATCCAAATGCCTGACTCGATATCCAAGCAAATGAAAAAGTGGCTTGGCCATAAATTTGGCTATTTTGAGGTCAACAAGCAGAATTTCCTTGTCCCGATGTTCCCACTTCACTCCGTGGAGTAAAGTAAAGAGGTTGTCTATTTTGATTTTCCTTAAAAAAGCGGATAGCCTTAACGCCCAGATCGGAATCTTGCGAATGATAAAAAATCCATCACTCCCTTGATTTTGGTAAAGTGGCATAAACAGCCTGCCACCATATGTCGAATACACTGTCTCCGCATTGTTGGTGGCCAATTGGGTTCCTTTATTGATTTTTTGAAAACTCTCAAATCCCGGCAGCATCTTAAATACATCCATTCCTATGATTCTATGCAGGTATACCACCTCAAAAATATCCCTGACTGAAGATGCTGCTTTCTGCAATTGGTCTTTGAATTTGCCATAGTCTTCAATGTCAAGTTTGCCTATGGAACCAGTCTCAACCAATGCCAAATAGGTAAAAGCGATACTGTTTTTGACAGCCTCAGGATCCAGGTGCTGCCCAGATTCAAAACCGATCGCAACATATCCCAATTGATTGATATAGCTGAGCATTGGCCCTTCGAGATACTCTTCGATTCCAAGTACTACAGGCACAGGAAATTGCCTCACAAACTTCCTGTTTATCAATGAATCATTGATAGTAATAAAAGGAAGTGTCTTACTTGAAGTCGTGTGGTAATCGATAAAATAAAAAGGCCCTTTTTCTGTTTTGGTGATTTCCTTGAGCAAATCCAAAAGTTCGAGAAGCTCCTTTTCCTCTTCCAAAAGGACTTTCTTATTTGCGACCATTTTGATGTTTGTCTTGGTCCAAAGTCTGTTGAGGTCAATGTCCAAAAATCTTTTGCCTTCAGAAAGTGCCTTCAGATTACCCCTGAGGGCATAAATTGATCCCCTTAGAATATCTTGACGTGTAGAAAGGTCTGCCAAAACCCGCTCTAATGCCGTGACTCCGGCAGGTTCGTTGCCGTGAATTCCTGCAAAAAACAATACGGTCGGACCGGGTATTTCCCCTTTCAATTTTTGGATTACCCGACTGACAGGCATGTCAATTTTGGAGGGTGAAGTTTGGGCATCAATCATAGGTCATTTGAAGTCAAAATCCCAATTAGTTTGTTTTCTCGCACCACAGGCAATGCATGTATCTTGTGCCGGTCCATCAATTCTTTGGCTTCATCGACAGTACTGTCCTGTCCGATGGTGATCAATTCGGTTTTCATCAGTGATTTGACTGTGGCTTGTGTAGCATTTCCATTTTCAAAAAGAAGCTGGACATCAACCCAAGACAAAATCCCGAGGAGTTCCTTGTCGCCTTTGATGACGGGCATGTGGTGGATATTTTTCCATTTCATCATATGGGCGACCAATTCGATCGAATCTTTTTCCTCCACCGAAAATATGTCTGTACTCATGACATGGTGGACTTTTTTGGTGATGTTAAACTGCGACATCGCTTCAGGTGGAAGAACTTCCCATTCAGACACCGGCTTTTTACTTTCCTGGTTGAGGTACAAGTTTGCGGTCAACACCTGCACGGCAGCATCGGGTTTTTTGGTAATAAGGAGATTCCTGTAGCTTTTGGTTATCCATTCTGATCCGTTATGGGTATTGATTCTGTTTTGGATGACAGAAAGGTACTTCTCAATATCTCCTTCAGAAATTCCGACTTTTGTCAAACCATCCCTTGCTATGGGAAGGAATACTTCTGATAACAATTTTTGTGCAGAATACAATTTTCCCTCCCAATGAAACTGTACCGCCATCCCATACCTTGCCGCGGCTAAGAAATTGGATTTCACTTCTTTGAAATCCATCATCAGGTGGAGCTCCTTGTATTTCTCAGGTCTGCCTTTCATCAGCCCCACCCAAAAAGCCATATTGGCAATCTGATCAATGACCGTCGGACCCGAAGGGAGGTATCGGCATTCGATCCTGAGGTGAGGCTTTCCATCTCCGACTCCAAAGCAGGCGCGGTTCCACCGATAGACTGTTCCGTTATGAAGACAAAGTGCTTTAAGTAAAGGGATTTCTCCTTTTTCGACCAAATCCACACTATCCGATTCAAAGTCTGCTGTAAGAATGCTGCGAAATCGAGCAATGTTATCTTTGAACACATCCGAAATGGTACCTGTCTGCCATTTGCTTTCAAAACTTACTCTAGGTTGGTTTTCGTTGAGGAAAAAGGAATTGGTCCTGACATCGACACTTTGGGTAAAAAGGGCAATCCTTGTTTCACTCCAAAGCTCTTTTCCAAAAAGCAAAGGAGAATTGCTGCAGGCCGCCAATACAGGACCTGTGATGGCCTGAGACCAATTAAACATCTCTACAAACTCCTCAGGATCCAACTGCAGGTGCATCTGAAAACTCGTATTGCATCCCTCCAACATTACTGAATCGTGGAGCATAGTGACTTCATCTACTCCCTTGATATGGATACTGAAGTCCTGACCCCGGTATTCTTTTGCTGCTTCATTCAATACAAAATAGCGGTCTACAGCAGTCATACTTTCCAAAGTCGTGTGCTTGGACGCAATGGTGGGCAATATTCCTGTGATGATAATTCTGGATCCGAATTTTTGGGCAGCGGATTTGGCTTTTCCCATCAAATCATCTAGATCTCGGTGAAGAACCGAAAAACAGTCCCTACCAAGCGGAATGGGGTCTGAGTTGATTTCAAGGTTGTAGTTTCCTATTTCGGTAGTAAAATGCCTGTCATTTATTTCTTCTAGGACTTGAAGTGATTTACTATGGGGCAAAAACTCAGAATCCACGATACAAAACTCCTGCTCGGCACCGATACGAATCGGAGATTTCTCAAACATGTCGCGCTGTATCATCAGTTCGAGGGCTTCGATGTCCCTGACCAAATGGTGCAGGTAAATTGCCCTCTGTTTTTTTCCTTTTAATTTCCTAACGTTCTTAGACCCCATATTTTATTTCTAGAGAATGTGAAGCTAGCGAAAATCAATTCCTGAAAACATGAGAAATATCATTGATGCTATTGATATTTATCGAGTAGTGGAATGGAGAAAAATCTACTGTGATTTCGGGCAGTAGTTCCTATTAATTTTATGGATTACTCAGGTCTTCGATATCTGTCCACCCACAGAAATTAATTTGAACTATAACCCAACCAATAATTAGCAATTGAAAAAATATATTTACCCAAAACAAATTCACTTTAATCCCCAAAGGCTATGTTCGGATTGAAAACAATAATCAGTATCTTTCTTGGATAAACTCAAAGCAAATATATGGTCGAAGCCCTTGATAGCAGTACATTAAACTTCAATCAGGATTCTCTTTTCCTGCTCAATATGTCACTGGCGATCATCATGTTTGGGGTTGCGCTGGACCTGAGACTTACAGACTTCAAGTACATCGCCAAAAACCCAAAAGCTTTTTGGCTCGGGATTTTTTCCCAGTTTTTTTTCTTGCCTTTGATGACCCTAATGTTGGTATACCTGATAAGTCCCCCGCCTTCGGTAGCTTTGGGGATGTTTTTGGTAGCAGCCTGTCCGGGAGGGAATGTTTCAAATTTCCTTACCCACCTGGCTAAGGGAAATACGGCATTATCTGTTTCATTGACAGCTTTTTCCACAGGTTTTTCAATATTTATTACCCCTTTCAATTTTGCACTTTGGTCAGGATTCTATGGACCAACGGCTGATTTGCTTCAGGAGATATCACTTTCTTACACAGATGTGTTTCAGACTGTGGCTCTGATTTTGGGTATTCCCTTGGTCTTGGGGATGATGGTCAACAACCGATTTCCAAATTGGGCTGCCAAAGCCACCAAAATCCTCAAACCTGTCAGTATCCTCATTTTTGCAGCATTTGTGGTGATTGCCTTTGTCGGTAATTACAACCTGTTTTTGAAGTTCATCGGGTTGATTTTTCTTTGGGTGTTGGGACATAATTTCGTCGCTTTGTTTTCGGGTTATTCCCTTGCAAAAATCGGAAAACTGAGCTTGGCTGATACCAAAACACTTACAATTGAAACAGGAATCCAAAATTCCGGTTTGGCCTTGGTATTGATTTTCACCTATTTTGAAGGATTGGGAGGAATGGCTATCATTGCAGCTTGGTGGGGCATATGGCACATCATTTCGGGAATGAGTCTTTCACTTTATTGGAAAAGAATAAAAGAAACAAATCCGCGATGGGTCACCCAAAAAGGATAGCCACGAAAAATCAGATTCATGAAAAACCTTTTCAACGCAATTTTAAGGCTTATTGTCAAATTGGCTCTGCATGTCTACTTTTCCAAAATTAAAGTTCATGGCGCAGATAATATCCCAAAAGGCAAGGCTGTGTTGATCGTATCCAACCACCAAAATGCTTTGATTGACCCGATACTCATCGCGACACATACCAATTTAAAGCCTCACTTCTTGACAAGGGCCTCTGTATTCAAAAAATCATTTGTGGCCAAGTTGCTTGATTTTATTAGAATGATCCCCATCTACAGGGTGAGGGACGGAATCAACAACATGGAAAAAAACAATGAAACCTTTGAAAAAAGTGTCAATATACTTTTGGAAAAGGGAAGCATTGTGATTTTTGCGGAAGGCAACCACAGCAACCAAAGAAACCTGAGGCCTCTCAAAAAAGGATTTGCACGGATCGCATACCAAGCTTTGGAAAGGGAACCTGACCTTGATTTGGTCATCCTTCCTGTGGGTATCAATTACAGCAATCACCGCTTCTCCGGCAGCAAGGTCAGTTTGACATTTGGAGCACCAATCAGTCCAAGAGAATACATTCCGCTTTTTGAACCTTTGATGGTGGAAACTTTCAAGTCTTTGGAACCTTTGGTCAGCACCATCCCGGAAGCTGACTATCAAAAAAACCTTGATGACCTGATAAAAAGCAGAATTGACCTCACCAAACCCGATGATGTCAAAGAGTTCCTGTCAAACAAACCCCAAAAAACACCTGAAAAGCCCTATTCCAAACCTTATTTTTCCAATAAAGTCATGAAAGTACTTCATTTTCCAATTTATTGGATTTGGCTTTGGATCCGGCCAAAAATCCAAGATTTGGTCTTTTATGCCACCTTCAAGTTTGTGATCGGTCTGGTGATGATTCCATTATGGTATGGGTTTTTGGTCTTTGGACTCCCCAAATTAGGCCTTGTGGAATGGTCGTTTTCTTGGGCATTTTTAGGAGTTGTATACCTATTGGCAAACAGGAATGGGCAGGAGTAGGGAGGTTGGAAGATTGGAAGATAGGAAAACAAATCCGTAAACGGTCGACGGTCAATCATGGATATGCTAATTTATTTAGACTCTTCAACCACAACTGAACCTTGTTAACTGTATACCGATACACACACTGCCATCTGAAAACTGAAAACTGACCATTGAATACTACCCTAATTCCTCTCCATTTCCCTATATTTGAACCAAGAAATATTAAACCCAAAAACCTTAGAAAATGAAACAGGATTTTCTTCCCCTCAACGGGACAGATTATGTGGAACTGTACGTCGGCAATGCAAAGCAATCTTCCTTTTTTTACCAGTATGCTTTTGGCTATGAACTTATTGCCTATGCAGGGCCGGAGACAGGGATCAGAGACCGTGCGTCATATGTCTTGAAGCAGGACAAAATCAGGCTAGTTCTTACCACGCCTTTGAAGGAAAACCACCCCATTGCAGATCATATCAAAAAACATGGAGACGGTGTCAAAGTATTGGCACTATGGGTAGATGATGCAGCACAATCCTTTATCGAAACCGTAATGCGGGGAGCTATTCCTCATGAAGAACCAAAAGTTAGCAAAGACGAGTTTGGAGAAGTGGTCACCGCCTCCATTAAAACCTATGGCGAGACAATCCACACGTTTGTTGAAAGGAAAAATTATAGAGGTGTCTTTTTACCGGGTTATAAGCCGAGGAAAAGTGAATATCAAGCAAAACCGATTGGATTGAAATACATTGACCATTGTGTAGGTAATGTCGGTTGGGGCGAAATGAACAAGTGGGTGGATTTCTACGAAAATGTGATGGGTTTCAAGCTTCTGATCACCTTTGATGACAAGGACATTTCCACTGAATATTCAGCATTGATGTCAAAAGTAGTCTCCAACGGCAACGGATTCATCAAATTCCCCATCAATGAACCTGCCGAAGGCAAAAAGAAATCCCAGATTGAAGAATACCTCGACTTTTACAAAGGACCGGGGGTGCAGCACATGGCAATTGCCACGGATGACATTATCCATACCGTCTCCGAATTGCGAAGAAGAGGCGTTGAGTTTTTGGAAGTTCCGGCTTCATATTATGAGGATTTATTGGATAGAGTCGGGAAAATTGAAGAAGACCTTCAGCCTTTGAAAGACCTCAATATCCTGGTTGATCGTGATGAAGAAGGCTATCTTTTGCAGATTTTCACCAAGCCTGTACAGGACCGTCCTACTCTCTTCTACGAAATCATCCAAAGAAAAGGAGCCAAATCTTTTGGCAAAGGAAATTTCAAGGCTTTGTTTGAGGCGATTGAAAGAGAGCAGGAATTGAGGGGAAATTTGTAGGATGAGAGGGAAGTAGGAAGGTTAGGAAGTTGGGAAGTAGGAAGGTGATCAAAGTTAGGTAAGAGGAGGAAAGTAAGGGGTAGAAGGTGGTGAAGAAAATGAAATTACAAAACCCATTCCTACATTATTTCTACATTTTCCATGAGGAATGCAGGTTATTTTATTGAAATATTTAAATTAGAAATCCAATCAAAATTTTTCACAGATGACAACATTAGATCCAATGATTTTGGCCAAAGCAAACAGCTGGCTAAACAGTAACATTGACGAAAAGAGCAAAAAAGAAATACAGTCCCTGCTCGATGCAGCTGACAAAACAGAACTGATTGATTCTTTTTATAGAGACCTTGAGTTTGGCACAGGTGGTTTGAGAGGTTTAATGGGCGTAGGTTCCAACAGGATGAATGTCTATACTGTTGCCATGGCTACCCAGGGATTGGCAAATTACCTTTTAAAATGCTTTCCCGGTGAAGATATCAAAGTGGCCATTACGCATGACTGCCGTATCAACAACACGCTTTTTGCAGAAACGACTGCGAATGTATTTACAGCCAATGGTATCAAAGTCAAATATTTCAGAGAAATGCGGCCCACACCAATGCTTTCCTTTGCTATCAGGCATTTTGGATGCAAAAGCGGTGTCATGGTCACTGCATCACACAATCCCAAAGAATATAACGGCTATAAAGCATATTGGGATGATGGCGGACAGGTAGTGGCTCCACATGATAAAAACATCATCCATGAAGTCATGAAGATCACCTCTATGGATGCTGTCAACTGGAATAAAAATGACAGCCTCATTGAATACATTGAGGAGGACTTCGATAAAATCTATTTGGACCTTGTCAAAAAACTAAGCCTCTCCAAAACTGAAATCCAAGCTCAGAAAAACATGCCAATAGTCTTCTCCCCCATCCATGGTGCCTCCGGCAAAATGGTGCCTGCAGCGCTGAAGGCTTTTGGATTTGAAAATGTCCATGTCGTCAAAGAACAGGAACAGCCAGACGGAACTTTCCCTACGGTTATTTACCCAAATCCCGAGGAAGCCGAAGCACTGACAATGGCGATAGAACTAGGTAAAAAAACGGGAGCAGAACTTGTTTTGGCTTGCGATCCTGATGGGGACCGGTATGCAGCCTGTGTTCCTGATGGCAGAGGAGGTTATGATCTGTTAAATGGAAACCAAACAGGTGCATTATTAACCTACTACCTTTTGAGCAAATGGAAAGAACTCGGAAAGCTTGACGGAAACCAATTTATGGTAAATACCATCGTGACCACAGAACTCATCGATGAGATTTGTAAAGGTTTTGGCGTCACCTGCTTTTCAGTACTGACAGGATTCAAAAACATCGCAGAAATCATCCGAAATCTGGAGGGTAAAAAACAGTTTATCGGTGGTGGCGAAGAAAGCTATGGCTATCTCGTCGGCGATTTTGTGAGGGACAAAGACGGAGTTTCTGCCTGTGCGATGGTTTCTGAGATAGTCGCTTACTACAAATCCCAAGGTAAAACTGTCCAAAACGTCTTGGCTGAGGTTTACACCCAATTTGGCTTCTACAAGGAATCCCTGATCTCTGTGACCAAAAAAGGCAAGGATGGAGCGGAACAGATCCAACAGCTGATGGCAGGTTTCAGAACCAACAGACCTACAGAAATGAATGGTATCAAAGTAGTGAAAGTAGTGGATGTCAAGGAGAGCAAAGTGTATGACATTGTCAAGGGCACTGAATCTGCTCTAAAAATGGACAAATCAAATGTCATCCAATTCTATTTGGCTGATGGAAGCAAGATTTCTGCAAGACCTTCCGGAACCGAACCAAAGATCAAATATTACTTCTCTGTGAATGAACCTCTTCCCAACAAGGAAGCATACAAAGCGGTAGAAGCTTCCCTTGAAAGAAAAATCGAAGGCCTTAAAAAATACTTCAGCTAACAATAAATATTAGAAAAAATGAAAATAAGCCACTTCAGCAATCTGGAGTGGCTTATTTTTTCAAAATAGGTAAATGAATGTCTGCAAGGATGCAAGAAAAACAAAATTTGAAATAACTGACAGCAGGATATTCTAATGTCTAAAATTTTGGTGTTTCTACCCGGCAACAGTAATAAATGGCCCACTTGCAAAGAAGCATACATCGCTAAAAGGTTTTAATGAATGTTAAAAATCCAATCCAAAATCAAATAGGTAACATAAATTTAATTTTTACTCTATTTTTGTGGCTTGCAAAATATCCTCTCGTTAAGAATTTCCGTTATTCCAAAAAAACACAATCTTATTATGAAAAATATTGGCTTGTCCCTTCTATTATTAATTGCCTTGTTTTCATTTTCCTCCTGTGAAAAAGAAGAACCAAGGCCGGATTATTATTACAGCTTCAAAGTAAATGGTGTTCTGAAAGAATTCAAGGCTAACAACGATGCAGGTGTCACATTCCTTGAACGTGGTAACCTTAGAGTCGCTCTTTTTAACATGGTGTCTGGAGATGTGGCGAGTAAAAATGCTGTAATAATGTCTTTCCGCAATACCGAACAGATTCAATTGGGGTTAAGATACATTATGCAAAATCCCATCTCGGTAAACGGCACATTGTCTCCGTCTATAGCTTTAGTCTATTTTGATGAAAATGGAAAAGAGTTTGGAGCGACATTGTTACAGAGTTCCAACCCGGGAGCGTTTGATGATTGTTCATTCAAAATCACTCAATTTACGACAGAAGGATCAGTAGGTGAATTTGAGGGGGTTCTCTTTGACCAGGGAGATACCCGCCCACTTGATCAAAGAACACCCTTAATCATAACAGAGGGTAAGTTTTTCTTACCTAATTTCGTTTCAACCGTATAATCCAATACATAAAAAAGCCTACAATCGGGTTTAACCTGCATGTAGGCTTTTTCTTTTTTAAACACTTTTTTCAAACTCTACCCACGTGGACCAGAGCATCGCCTGAGTTGACGACAGGATTATTATTGAGTCCAACTACATGTCCATTGTGAATTGCTTTGACGGGAACTTTGACCTGTCCATAGGGATCTGTGATTTTGGCCAGGATCTGACCTTTTTTGACTTCATCGCCCAGACTTACCGTAGAAGTAAAAATTCCTGAGACTTTTGCCCTGACCCAAGAGCTTTCGGAAATCATAATGGTAGCCTTTGACGCTACATCCCCTTCGATCATACCCAAATGGATCAACATCCTTTGTGTTCCCAAAAGTGCCTCCTCCACGGCATAATCATCCAGTCGCATAGACTCTCCTCCCTCATAAACCAAAATGTGCTTACGGCGCTTATAGGCCTCTTTTCTAAATGATTTGTCTATATGGGGAGAATTCAAAATGTAATGTGTCCCAAAAGCTGTGGCAAGCTCCAACCCTTTTTTATCCTTATAATCCACTCTGATCTGCGGATAGTTAGAAAGCATCCTGCCTCCGGTATGAAAATCAATACCATAATCAATCAAAGGGATGATTTCATTGGACAGAATGAATGCAATTTGGGAAGCCAAAGAACCTTTTTTATTTCCAGGAAAGCTTCTATTGAGGTCTCTTCCATCGGGGAAAGTCCTGGAATTGCTCAAAAAACCATAGACATTCACCAAAGGCATGAAAATAACGGTCCCTTTCAAAAGCGAAATAAGATTTTCTTCCAACATTCTCCTTACGGCTACAATTCCATTGATCTCATCCCCGTGGACTCCACCCGAAATCAAGACGACAGGCCCGTCATCTTTTGCACGGTTGATAAAAATCGGAAGATCGATCAAAGTATGGGTGGGGAGCCTTGCTATGGCAATGTCAATATTCATCGATTGACCGGGGCGGACTTTGACCCCATTGATGACCATTTCTTTCATAGGTGTATAATTCTAAAAGCGTAGAATTCTTTCTATTTGACCAAATTCTTGTTTAATTCGCAGCATCGGATCAATGCCATGAATATACAAGAAAACATTTCTCTATTGCCTTTCAATACTTTTGGAATTGATAAAAATG
This sequence comes from Cognataquiflexum nitidum, assembly GCF_022538055.1. GTDB lineage: Bacteria > Bacteroidota > Bacteroidia > Cytophagales > Cyclobacteriaceae > Cognataquiflexum > Cognataquiflexum nitidum. The sequence continues at coordinate 64,386 of NZ_JAKZAM010000017.1, forward strand.
CAAGATTTTTTGCTCAGGCAAAATCGACCGATGAAGTAAAATACCTCATCCGAAAATCCGAAGAAATGCACCTCCCTCTATTTGTTTTGGGTGGGGGAAGCAATATTCTCTTGACAAAAAATCTCGAGGCTTTGGTACTAAAAATGGAAATCAAAGGATTCGAATTGATTGGAGAAAATGAAAAAGAGATTTTTTTAAAAGTTGGCGCGGGAGAAAGCTGGCATGACTTCGTAATGTATTGCATCCAAAATAACTGGGCAGGAGTGGAAAATCTCTCTTTGATACCCGGAACAGTTGGCGCATCTCCTATGCAAAACATTGGAGCTTATGGTGTTGAGATCAAGGAAGTATTTGACCATTTGGAGGCCGTAGACAGAGATACTCTTGAAATCAAAAATTTCTCATCCGAAGAATGTAGGTTTGGATATAGAGAAAGTGTTTTCAAGAATGACTTGAAGGAAAGGTATGTCATTACCCATGTGGTTTTTCACTTATCAAAAGCCCCTGTTATTAACGCGGAATATGGAGCGATTAAGCAGACTTTAATTGAAAAAGGAATAGAATCCCCTACTATCAAAGACATCAGTGATGCAGTCATTGATATCCGAAGAAGCAAATTGCCCGACCCGGCTCGTATTGGAAATGCAGGAAGTTTTTTCAAAAACCCCACAGTCCCGGTTCCAATTTTTGAAAAAATAAAATCAGCATACCCCAATGTTCCAGGCTTTTCCAATGAAGAGGGAATCAAAATCCCTGCTGCATGGCTTATCGAACAGGCAGGTTGGAAAGGGAAACGATTTGAAAACATTGGCGTTCACCAATTACAGCCTTTAGTATTGGTCAATTATGGCGGTGGAGAAGGGAATGAAATCAAAGAACTGAGCTCCAAAATCCAAGAATCCGTGCAAAAGAAATTCAATGTTGTCCTCCAACCGGAAGTTAACTTTCTCTAAATAAGCGGATCTTCAAAAATGACTTCTTTGTCATATTTGAAGATCTCAACACCAAATTTTTTAAGAAATTCTAATCCCTCATCAAATGGAAGTCCTTTGTAATCGGCATAGGAATACATATAGACGACTTTTACTATGCCCATAGAAAAGATGATTCTAGCGCAGGCCAGACATGGGGCCAAAGTCACATAAAGTGTTGAACCTTCTACTGAGGTACTGTTTTTTACGGCATATAAAATGGCGTTTTGTTCTGCATGTAATGCAAGTGAACAGCTTCCTTTGCTGTCTCTTGCGCAACCTGTGTCAGGAAACTCCTCGTCGCAATTGTGGGTTCCGGCAGGAGGCCCATTATATCCGATGGAGATGATCCTCGTATCTTTGGTCAGGACGGCGCCTACATGCTTCTTAATGCAATGCGACCTTTTGGCCAAATTCACCGCCAATTCCATATATATATCATCAAAATGAGGCCTGTTTGGATTCTTCATCTAAATCTTGTTACTGTGGCAATGTATGCCCTTTATTGTCAATTTTCTTCTAATCCCAAAAGTAATAAAACCAGGAAATAATTTGGGAAGAATAAAAAAATACTGGGTCTGTGTATAAAATCACGGATCATTACCTTGAAAATAGTTTTTCTTTGCAGTTGGATTTACTTTAAAAGCAATGGAAAAAGAAAATTTATCAGAACAGGACCTTATCGTCAGGGATTATTTAGCGAGACAAAGAACATACCTTGCCAATGACAGAACATTGCTTTCCTTTATCAGGACATCTTTGTACTTTTTAGTCAGTGGTACCGCCCTGATGGAAGTAAATGCCCTGGAACATGTCAGGAACTTGGGTTGGGTAGCCTTTGCTTTGAGTTTGGGAACACTGTTTTTAGGAATTTATAGTTTTTTCAGAGTCAAAAAAAGACTCAAAAAACACTATTATCAGAAAATGTAACCAATCACCAATTCCTCTCTTTAAAAAGATTACCAGCACTCAGGGGTCAGATTCTATTCAGAAACAATAAATTCTGACAAAGGTACAAGTCCAAAAAAAATGAATCTTTGATCGATTACTGAGTGTTTTTTGGGTAATTTAGTATTGTCATTGAGACAGGAATATGAATTAAACCTACTAGGATTGAAATTAGCTGCAGTAGATATCGGCTCCAATGCCATCAGATTACAGATCACCAACGTCACCCATTACGAAGGAATTACAAATTTCAAGAAATTAGAATACCTCAGATTTCCTCTTAGGCTGGGTCTTGATGTTTTCCATACCCAAAAAATTTCCGACAAAAATCGAAGTAAGTTTGTCAAACTGATGAAGGCATTCAAACTTCTCATTGACCTATATGAAGTCGACGATTACATGGTTTGTGCGACCTCTGCTATGAGAGAGTCAGTAAACGGCCGCGAAATCTGTGAAGAAGTCCGTGAAGATATCGGTATGAAAATCAACATTATTGATGGAAATCATGAAGCTGAATTAATAAATATGGCATTAGGTGGATTCATTGATGAAAAATCTTACCTACACGTAGATGTCGGGGGCGGAAGCACAGAATTAAACATCTATATCAATAAAGAAAAAATCGCTACCAAATCTTTCAAAATAGGCTCTGTTAGAGCATTGGACGATAATATTCCTATCTCGGTATGGAAAAGCATGAATAAATTCATTACTGACCATGTAAACAAACAGGATAACATCGCCTGCATCGGAACAGGCGGAAACATCAACAAAATATTGGAACTCACCAATCCAAGTAAAAACAATAGGACCCTGGGAATAGAAAAAATCAAAGAAGTACAGTCTTATCTTGAATCATATTCTTACGAAGAAAGAATCAACAAACTCAATCTCAATCCCGATCGGGCAGATGTTATCATTCCCGCTTCCAAAATCTACCTTGCTGCAATGTCTGCTGCTTCGTCTAAGAAAATGGTGGTACCCGATGTCGGATTAAAGGATGGTATGATGCAGGTACTTTACAAAAAAAACAAAAGTAAAAGGCTGTGAAAATTCACAGCCTTTTACTTTTTGATATTGCAAAATGATTTTAGCCTATGAGTTTTACTTGCTTGATATCCTGAGCATTTAGATTGAAAAATTCTTTGTGTACATTGAATTCCTCCTCACCCTCGCTGGGAACTTTTGGCAAATAATTCCCATCCTCTTGCATGATATAAGCATTTACATTATCCCTTAAGTTGAATGAAATTATATTCATCAACTGTTTTTCAAGGAAAGGGTCCTGAATTCTAAATAGAGACTCCAGTCTCTTATCAAAACTCCTGACCATCATATCAGCACTTCCTGCATAAGTTCTTGTTTGTCCGTTGTTATGAAAATGATATATCCGAGAATGTTCAAGGAAATCCCCCACCAAGGACAAAACCTCGATATTTTCGCTTAATCCCATCCTTCCGGGACGCAGGCAGCATATGCCACGGATGATCAACTTGACAGGAACGCCGGATTGGGAAGCCCTATACAAAGCGTAAATAATCTCCGAATCCTCCAATGAATTGACTTTAATAAACACCCCTGAAGGTAATCCTGCCCTCGCATTATAGGCCTCCTGCTCAATGAATTCGACGAGTTGGTTCCTCATATCTCTAGGAGCCGTAATCAGGTTCTGGTAGGTGGAAGGCATAGAATGGCCTGTGATGACATTGAAAAACTCCGAGACATCATTTGCCAAAGTTTCATTTGTGGTCAACAAACCAATATCAGTATAAAGCCTCGCAGTATCTTCGTTGTAATTGCCTGAACCAAGGTGAACAAAACGCATCACACGGTCCTCGTCTTTTTTGACAATTAGGAGAAGCTTAGTATGGGTCTTCAGGTTACTGATTCCATAGATCACAAAACAACCGGCTTTTTGAAGCTTTTTAGCTTCCCTAATATTATTTTCTTCATCGAATCTTGCCTTTACCTCGAAAAGAACGGATACATGCTTTCCATTTTCTGCCGCCCTAAGGAGGGCTTTGGTAATTCGGCTTTCCTTAGCTAACCTGTAAATGGTCATTTTGATTGCCATGACTGTCGGGTCATCGACTGCTTTTTCGATGAGTTCAAGGATGGGGTCAATGTTATTGTAGGGATGATGCAGGAGAATATCCCTTTCCTTCAGTACCTGGAAAATATCTTCAGATCCCTCTTCAGGATATGACAAAGGAGGAACCGGCGCCGGAATCTGCGGCAACTTGTCTTTGAACCGTCTATTGCCAATAACCTGCCAGAGTCCTGTGAAATCCAGCATGCTGGCTCGCTCCACTTTAAAAATACTGTCATCACCAATATTCCATCGTTCTTTGAGCAAGCTTACCATCCAGCGGCTATACCCTTCTTCGATTTCGATCCTTACAACCCTCCCCGTTTTCCGCTCATTCAGTTTCCTTTTAACTTCTTCCAAAAAGTTGGCATCCATATCTTCACTTTCCTCCAATGTAAAGTCCCCATTTCTGGTAATCCTGAAAAGATTGATGGACTCAATATTTACATTCCGAAATAAAGAAACGATGTTTTCTCTTATGACCTCCTCAATGGGAATATAGACAACCATATCCTCCCTTTCGATCTCAAAAAACCTTGGGATATTAGCCGGTATCTGTACGAAAGAGAGTTTTCTATTTTCTTTTTTATCTCCAGGAGCCAAAGTCACCACCCCAAAAATAAGGAGTTTATTCATCAGTATCGGAAAAGTCCGGTAGCCATCAAAAACCATCGGAGTCAGCATCGGATATACTGCTTTATTGAAATAGGACTTGATATATTCCTGTTCCTCAGGCTCAAGGTTTCTGACATTGCTGAGGATAAAACCGTCCTCAGACATTTTAGGAAGCAGTTCTTTTTGAAAATGTTCTTGTTGGCGTTTGTGAAATTCCTGACATTCAAGCATCAGTTTCATTTTGAAAGGTTCTTCCCGCAAACCGGAATAATCCACCCTTTCTTTGTCATAGTCAAGGTAATTGTAAAGTGAACCCACCCTGATCATGAAAAACTCATCCAAATTGGATGCTGTAATGGCCAAAAATTTTAATTTCTCAAAAATACACCTGCTTTTTTTCTTGGATTGGTCTAGAACACGGTCATTGAATTTCATCCAACTTAAGTCCCTGCTGACCAGATCACTGCTCTCAATGATGCTTTCAAATTTATCTCTAGAAGGTATTCTCATAACGATATGCTGTATGCTACAAATCTAATAATCTGCGGAAATCATTTCCCCCGAAGAGGTTAATAATTCGTTAATAAACAAAAAAAAAGGGCTTTTGGCCCCTTTTTAAATTGAATTTTTTGAGATCAAGAATCAATTTTGGCGTATTTGGCATTTTTTTCAATAAAATCCCTCCTTGGCGCCACTTCATCCCCCATCAACATGGAGAATAAATGGTCAGCTTCCGCAGCCGATTCTATGGTAACCTGCTTCAATGTCCTAGTATTCGGATCCATGGTGGTACTCCAAAGCTGCTCCGGATTCATTTCTCCAAGACCCTTATATCGTTGGATATTAACACTGTCTTCTTTGCCTTCACCGGCCATTTCACGGGTCAGCCTTTTTCTTTCTTCCTCATTCCAACAGTATCTTTCGTCTTTGCCTTTTTTCAACAAATAAAGAGGAGGCTGGGCGATGTACACATATCCATTTTCAATCAATGGGCGCATATACCTAAAAAAGAGTGTCAATATCAATGTCCGAATGTGTGAACCGTCAATATCAGCATCCGTCATGATGACTATTTTATGGTACCTCAAAGAAGACATGTCCAATTCCTTGTCATTAGTCACCGTACCAAATCTGACGCCTAAAGCAGTTAAAATATTTTTGATTTCCTCATTGTCGTATATCTTATGCTCGTGGGCTTTTTCCACGTTGAGGATTTTTCCTTTTAATGGAAGAATCGCCTGAAAATCTCTATCACGGCCCTGCTTGGCAGATCCACCGGCCGAGTCTCCTTCGACAAGATAAAGTTCACATACAGTAGGATCAGAATTGGCACAATCCGCGAGTTTCCCCGGAAGGCCTCCACCGCCAAGAACATTTTTACGCTGCACCATTTCACGTGCCTTTCGAGCTGCATGTCTTGCTTGGGCTGCCAAGACCACCTTACCTACAATTATCTTTGCTTCTTTTGGATGCTCTTCCAGCCAAACCTGCAAAACCTCAGATACAGCACTATTGACGGCACCTTGCACATCAGAGTTTCCGAGTTTTGTTTTGGTCTGTCCTTCAAACTGGGGTTCTGCAACCTTGACTGAAATAACAGCTGTCAGACCCTCGCGGAAATCATCACCAGAAACTTCAAGCTTTAACTTGTCAAGCATACCTGATTTGTCAGCGTAGCTTTTTAAGGTTCTGGTCAATGCCATCCTAAAACCAGAAACATGCGTACCACCTTCATAAGTATTGATGGTATTGACGTAGGAAACCACATTTTCGGAATAAGATGAGTTATAACTCATCGCCACCTGAACAGGAACATTTCCTTTTTCGGATTCTATATAGATAGGATACTCGATGATTTTTTCCTTGGTCTCATCTAGGTATTGAACAAACTCCACCAAACCACCCTCGGAAAAGAACTCATCTGTCCTTGGTGAACCATCATCTTCCAACTCTCTAAAATCCTTGAGAAAAATCCTTATCCCTGCATTCAAAAAGGACATTTCCCTCAGTCTGGTAGCAATGGTTTCATATTTGAACTCCGTATGGGTAAAGATGGAAGTATCAGGTTTGAAGTGGATAATGGTACCTCTTTTTTCAGTCACACCGATTTCCCTTACGGGATATTGAGGAACACCAATTTTGTATTCCTGCTCAAAAATCTTCCCGTTTCTATGAACAGTAGCTTTTAAATCTGTAGACAAAGCATTGACGCAAGAAACACCCACGCCATGTAGACCACCGGAAACTTTGTAAGTATCCTTATCAAACTTACCTCCTGCGTGAAGTACGGTCATGACAACTTCTAGAGCCGACTTTTTTTCCTTAAGGTGCATGTCTGTCGGAATGCCCCTTCCATTATCTTCTACAGTGACTGAGTTATCTTCATTGATAGCAACATGGATCGTGTCGCAATGACCTGCAAGTGCTTCGTCAATGGAGTTGTCTACCACTTCCCAAATAAGGTGATGAAGTCCTTTTACTCCAATGTCACCAATATACATAGCAGGTCTTTTTCTAACCGCTTCTAAACCTTCTAAAACCTGGATATTATCTGCTGAATAATCCTGATGATTTCCTTCTTTTTGTTCGCTCATACCTTGTTTAAAATGCCTTTTTTCTGAAAAAAAAGAGATTTTTCCATTCTTTAATTAACCCGTAATTATACACAAAAAAAACGAGAGCACCTACCCTAAACTTACCTTAAAACAGACCTTTAATTATCATTTTTATAAGATTTTTGAAATTATAAAAACTTCAAAATTTTTTTCTGAGTTAATTTGGAAATACAGAATAATGCAAAATTTTCATGCAGGACAATTTGTTTCCATTCACCCCTGTTTTTCAACACTTTATTTACATTTGTTTAGTTTAGGATGATTTTTACTAAACAAATATTATTCTTTACATATTATTACTAAAGTTTATTATCCAAACAATATTTTAAAAATCCATTCAAACCAAAATCGTTTATTTATGAACACTCTATTAACAGCAGATTTGATCGGTCTAGACAAGATCATCAACAGTGACCCAGTAGCCATCACATTCTTTATGGGATATATGGCTATGTTTGCTTCAGCAGTTTTCTTTTTCGTAGAAAGAAGCTCAGTAAGCGACAAATGGAAAACATCATTATTAGTATCCGGTCTAATCACCGGGATCGCGGCAGTACACTATTATTACATGAGAGACTTCTACCTTCAGACAGGTCAAAGTCCTACGGCTTTCAGATATGTTGATTGGACATTGACTGTTCCTTTGATGTGTGTAGAGTTCTATTTGTTAACCAAACCTTTTGGTGCCAAAACAAGTACATTGACCAAACTTATCCTTGCCTCCTTATTGATGCTTGTAACTGGCTATATCGGAGAGACTTCAGGAATAGAGAGCAATGTAATGTGGGGTATCTTTTCTACAGTAGGTTACCTTTACATAGTGTATGAAGTATTTGCAGGAGATGTTGCCAAATTGGCAAAAAGTTCTGATAGCCCAGCTTTGGGTAGAGCTATGTTCCTATTGAAAATATTCATCACTCTAGGCTGGTCAATCTATCCTTTGGGTTACATGGTATTGCCAGGAAATCTTTTGTCAGGTGCATTTGAAGTAAGTAGCATCGACTTATTCTATAACTTGGCTGATGCTATCAACAAAATCGGTTTTGGTTTAGTAATTTATTCAGTGGCTATCTCTGAATCAAACAAAAACAAAAAAGCACAACACGCTTAATTAAAACTAAAGGCTTCTCTTTTGCTAGAGAAGCCTTTTTTTTACAAACCCAAATAACCCATGGTAACCTACGATTATATAATTTCAGGGCTTGGATGTGCTGGTTTAAGTTTGATTTATTATCTTCTTGACAGTCCCCTCAGAGATAAGAAAATCCTGCTTATCGACAATTCTTCCAAAATCGAAAATGATAGAACATGGTGCTATTGGGCAGAAAAACCACTCAAAATACATCCAAAAAATACTCCTTTGATTTTTTGGGATTCCATTAGCATATCAAAATCCAAAGAAGCGGTAATAGCCGATCTTGAAAATCTGAAATACTACCATATCAAATCGTCTGATTTCTACAGTGAAGTCATTGAGAAAATTAAAAAGTTTCCGAACGTTTCGTTTATTAAGGATAGTGTTGAAAAAATTGAAAGTATTACCGGAAAACCGGTAGAAGTAATGACTTCCAAATTTGGTGTTTTTAAGTCTGATTTTTTATTTAACAGTATTTCCTTCTCTCCATCTCTGAATAATTCATCGGTATTAAAACAATCCTTTGTAGGTTGGAAGGTTTCTTGCAAAAATGATTGTTTTGACCCAAGTGCTGTATCTTTAATGCATTTTGTCACGGATCAAGAAAGCAAAACTGATTTCTTTTATGTCCTGCCGTACAGTAAGAAAGAGGCACTTATCGAATACACTTTATACACCAAAAGCGGTGTAGAAATTTCAGAAATGGAAAAAAAGCTTTCAGAGTACATAGAAAATGAACTCGGAGAATCCGAATATGAAATATCCTTCAAAGAATCAGGAAGCATTCCTATGACCACTTTTGAAGCGCCGCTTCATCGAGAGACAAATATCATTAACCTTGGAACACTGGCCGGATGCTCCAAACCATCAACGGGATATACTTTTTACGATATACAAAAACATTGTATGTCCATTGTATCCGAATTGCGGAAAACCGGAACTGTAAGCTCGAGAAAGTGGAACAGAAAACCAAGATTCAGATTTTATGACAACATCATTTTAAATATTGCGGTCAAGTGGCCAACTGCTTTGCCTGACATTTTCAGACAGATGTTTTCTAACAACCAAGCAAATCTCGTCTTAAAGTTCCTACATGAAGAAACAAGCTTTTGGGAAGAAATAGGGCTTTTATCCCGATTAAAGTTTTCAATTTTTCTTAAATCACTTTTGAACTATGAAAGGCATTGAGGTTTTGGGGAAAATTATTGGGGTAGTTTTGGGAATCAGCTATCTTTTATTCTTCGAAGGGAATGAAATGTTTCAGTGGATTTGTTTTGTAACAATATTGATCACAATAGGAATACCCCATGGAGCCATTGATCATCTTTTGCTAAATCCAATAATCAGCAGCAAAAATCTTATCAAATTTATCCTCAAATACCTTTCAATCATCGCGGTCTATCTCGCAATTTGGTTCATTTTCCCCACCTTGGCTTTGATAGCTTTCATTTTAATGTCTGCCTACCACTTCGGTCAAAGTCATTTTATAAAACTGCCTTTAAAAAAATTTGAAGGATCAACCTATATATTTTTAGGATTGTTCTTTCTGAGTTCTATACTTTGGGGTGACTTCACATACACTAGCTCCATATTGACTTCTATCACTAATGTGGGAGGATTGAGGCATTATGGCACTGCGTTTATCATGTTTACTTTCGGTTTTTCAGCAATTTTGATCTTTTCCAATTTAGGTAAAAAAGGGATTTGGTTAATGCTTGAGATCAGTGTTCTTGGTTTGTTTTTGTACAAACTCCCTCTGCTTTTGGGCTTTATCATTTACTTCGGTTTCTGGCATTCATTACCAAGCATGGCCGAAGAATTTGAAGCATTAAAAGATCATTTACAAACCCAAAAAATCAAAGGTTTTATCATAAAACTCTTGCCATTTACTCTCATGAGCTTATTAGGTATATCTTTTATCCTGATGTTTTCCCGTAGTATAATGGAACCGAATCAACTCACCTTGCTTTTTTTCATTTTGGTTTCTCTGATTTCTGCACCGCACATTTGGTATATGAACTTATTTTTAGGTGCAAGAAAAAATCAGTACTGACCGGTACTCAACAAGACTAGAGTACAAGCCTCCCAGGTATCTATTCCATTTTGCTTGGCCAGTTTTTCAAACTCATAATTTTCTGTCCCCGGATTGAAAATGATTCTTTTTGGCTTCAGTGAAATAATATAATCATACCACTCAGGCTGGTTTTGAGGACCAAGATAAAGGGTAACGGTGTCAATATCCTTAATTTCAGGTTTTTCTTTTATACTCAAAATTTCCTTGCCAAACACGATTCCTGTTTTGATCCCTACAGGTACAAAAGTCATTTGACGCTCGGCAAACATCTCCGCCGCCAGATAGGCATACCGAGAAGGGTTGGAAGAAGCTCCTATGATGACGGTCTTTTTCATGTTTTCTATCCTCTACTGCCAAAAACCCTATCCCGCTCAAAAGTTTCGATGTGCCGCTGCTTTTTACTTTCGAATATATCTTCCAATGTGATTAAAATCCCAGTTTCTTCCACCGCTCCAAACTCATCATTCATCGCTGTCCCAAATGATTTCATGCTTGGTGACAAGTTCATATAAGTATTGATCAAGGAAGGAATGTTTTCACCCAAAGCCCGTACCCTGCTATTAAGAACTTTATACCCTTCTTTGTAACCCAAACCATTGAGCTGTTCGGAAAATTCTGAAATGTCAGTTTCATAAGTTAAAAACAATTCGGGATGAGGAGCCACAAGTTTTTCTTTATCCGGAAAATAATACTGCATAAAATAGAGTAAAAAGTCCCTTGCTTCCCTATTGTAATGCGGATACATCGTCACTTTTCCAAAGAGGTATTTGATTTCAGGATTGAGTTTTACCACGGCTCCGAGTCCATCCCAGAGGTTGTCTAAGGAAAAAATACCTTTCCTATTATCAAGGCTGGGTTGGTATTGTGGCTGGACAAAAGACCTTCCAAGCTCAATCGTGTAAGGAATATATTCTTGAATAAATTTGTCAGAAAATGTAAATAAATGGGCCGTAGAGAGATTGATATTTCCCTCTTTGTCAAAGCCGGCTTCCTTGCATTTGATCAACCTGTAGCCGGCTACGATTTCTTCATCTTCAGGATTCCAAGTGATAAGTTGTTGGTAACAATTAGGGAGAATGTCATTGTCATCAATGTCAGCAGCAAGGCCCGTCCCACCGCCAGCATGCCTAAATGTCAATTCCCTTAACCTTCCAATTTCCCTCATGGTATTGGGGGCATTATGGTGGTTGACCAAATAAATCAGGTTGTTTCCGTTGTTAGAATAACGCAAAAACCTTTCAGGAGTAAGCTCTCTTTTTATTGACTCTCTGTCTACTGCAGGGATTACCGCTTGCATAAATCTATCATTTAGGCCATTTTATACACAATCTGTTTTACTTCCTCGGCCCATTCGCTTTCACTTTTTGACTTATCAAAATAACTGTAAGGAATTGGTTTTCCTATATGGATGATAACTTTTTTACCTCTTTGAGAAAACATTTCATCGGGCAAATAAAACATTTCAATATTTGTTTTGATACCGATTCGTTTCCTTAGGTTGGCGAAGTTATAGAAGAAATTTGAATTTCTTCCTTCAATAAAAACCGGTACAATGTCCTTTTGGTACTTTTTGGATTTGCTGATGAAACTTTTCTTCCATTCAAGGTCTTTGATTCCTATAGGCTGCTTCCTTGAGACCAAACCTGCGGGAAAAACCAAAACAGCATAGTTTCCTGCATACGTATCCTCAATCAACCTGGAAACATCCCTGCTGTTGGTTCCCAACTTATTAACAGGGACAAACAAAGGCTCAAAGTTTTTGATATTGGTTAGAATATCATTGACCAAAAACCTCAGGTCAGTTCTGTATTTGCCCAATGCATACATAAAAGCTATTCCGTCCATTCCGCCCAAGGGGTGGTTGGAAGCAAAAATCACAGGTCTGTCAAGGGGAATGTTTTCGGCGCCGGTCAGAGTTACTTCCACTCCAAATTCTCCTATTAGGGCATTGACAAACTCCATCCCATGGAGATGGCCAATATTTGCCATGACTTTGTTTATTTCATCTTCATGGACTACTTTTTTGACGTAATTGATTACAAAACTCGGCAGCCACTTATGTAGTCTTGCATTCTTGCCTTTGAATACTTGGTCTATATCAATAAAGGGCTTTCGCTTTTCCACTTTGAATGGGTGAGGTCAATCTATGATTAAGCATTTTTATTATAACTAGCTAGTTACCAATGTAAACCGAAACGTATTGGTACTACAAGTTTCTTTTTATGCAATTTTGTGAAATCACATGGCTAAAAATACAAAAATTTTAATTTGTGCCACCTATAATTTGATATCATCAAAAATTAGTTTTCTTGAACCATATGAGAATTAAAATGTTTCAATCCTAAACACATACAAATGAAACTTGCCATAACAGGACCCACATCAGGAATCGGAGCAGTTGCTTTCTCCAAGCTTACCCCATATTTTAATGAGATTTTTTTGGTCGCCAGGAATGAATCAAAGGCCAACAAGCTGATCCAAACCCTCTCACTCAATGATCAAAAAAAGGTGACTTTCATCTATTGTGACCTGACAGATATGGACACGGTAGTTGCGGCAGCCAAAAGCATAAAAGAAAAAACGACCTCTTTAGATGTATTGATCAATAATGCCGGTGGTATTTTTCAAAACAAAGAAATTACCAAAGATGGGTTTGAAATGAGCCTTGCGGCCAACCATTTGGGTCATTTTCTTTTAACTCATCACCTCCTGCCTTTGCTTTTGGATTCCCCAAGCCCAAAGGTCATCAATGTAAGTTCAGAAGCCCATCGCGCGGCAAAAGTTGACTTCAATGACTTGAATTATCACCACAAAAAATTCAGTTCTTTCCTTTCTTATGCCAATGTGAAGCTTTTCAATATTTTGTTTACCAAATCCCTTTCAGAAAAATTGGGAGAAAAAGGAATGAGTGCATTTGCCCTACATCCGGGTGTAGTCAAAACCAATTTCGGAAAAGAAACTTCCGGGATATTTGGTTTCTTTTGGAAATTAGCTGCTCCATTTATGATCACAGCCGAGGAAGGTGCGAAGACCACCATCTACTTGGCAATGACTAAAATTGATCAGAAATTTTCCGGAGGTTACTTCAAGAAAAGCAAGCCAATAAAACCCTCTCCTCAAGCAAATTCAAAAAAAATGAGAGACAGACTGTGGAAAGAAAGTGAAATTTTACTGAAAAAATGGCTTTAACACAGGTGTTTAAAAAAACAAAAGGAGGATAAATACCCTCCTTTTTGTTTATAGTTCATCCCAGTTCCACTCTTCATTGATCTGGCTGATGGCATGGTGGGCAGTCAGGTCATATTGACATGGTACAATGGAAACAAAATTGTTGGCTATGGCCCACTCGTCATTGTCCTCACCTTTGTCATAATTCACAAAGTTGCCTGCCATCCAAAAATATTTTCTCCCATTTGGATCAAATCTTTCCGAAAATTCTTCCTGCCACTTGGCATGTGCTTGCCGGCAGACTTTGACACCACGTATCGCTTCATTTCTTTTGGGTGGAAAGTTTACATTCAGGGCAACTCCTTTGGCAATTCCATTCTCCAAAACCTGCTTTGCGATTTTGTAAACATATTCTTCCACATGGCTAAAGTCTGCTTTGGAGGAATAGTCGCAAAGACTAAAGCCAATGGAGGGAAGGCCTTCTAAAGCCCCTTCTATCGCAGCGGACATTGTCCCGGAATACAATACCGAAATGGAAGTATTGCTGCCATGGTTGATTCCACTGACCACAAGATCCGGCTGCCTGTCTTTCATCACATGGTGTTTTGCCAGCTTAACGCAATCCGCAGGAGTACCGGAGGATTTGTAAGCAACTACATCCTCAAAAATATCTTCTTCGTACAGTCTTAATGTTTCCCCGATGGTGATGGCGTGACCCATTCCAGACTGGGGACTGTCGGGTGCCACCACAACCACATCCCCTAGTTTTTTCATCACATTAACCAATACCCTGATGCCTTTGGAGGTGATTCCATCATCGTTGGAAACCAAAATCAATGGTTTTTTTGACATAAAAATTATTTTATTTGATTGTAGTAAGCTGTGATTCGAAGCAAATCGCCTCGCTGATCGTGGGTTAGCCTATTTTTCCTCATATACAACTCCACTTCGTCAGACCTGTCATTCAAAATATCCAGAAGCTCCTTTTTCTTTTGGGAGTACTTCTGGATATTTCCGTCCTTAAGAAAATAAAAATTAAAGGCCAACCTGTAAGCACCTGACAAAGGAGGCCCCCAAATAGGATTCATGACCATGGGAGAGTACATTCCCATCCCTCTGTTATCGGTAGTGATATATTCCCTGCACAATAAAACGATGTTATTGCCTTCGGTCAAAATTTCAAAGAAAATGGGCGTTTCATATTCTCCCGTAAGGGAGTAAGGCAAGGAATAGAATGTTCTTATCCCGCCATATTGCTCATCGAAGATTTCAAAATTGACTACATTGGAAGCTCCAAAAGTTTCAATTCCACTGTTTTGAAGTTGCACAAGGTTATTGTCCAAGTCATATTTTAAAGTTCCCTGAAAGACTTGACCGCTGGTGGTTGTGATTTGCCCTTTATGCCATAACTGTGATGGAAATTGCCCATTTTGGGCAAATGCAGAAAGACAAATTATCAGTAAGAAGAACAATGTTAGCTGTATGTACCTCATCTCATTCAGTTATTGGGTTTAAGTGAATAACGAATCCTAAATTGAATTGGTTGATACAATTTAAATTTTGTTCGGCATAAAATCGAATTTTATACTGACGATCAAATTCATTATTTGACATTTTTAAGAATGTTATGCCCCATCTTGTCACGTTTGGTGGTAAGGTACTTTTCGTTATGTGGATTAGGAGCTATTTCAATTGGGATTTGCTCCACTATCTGAAGACCATATCCTAGTAGGCCTACTCTTTTTGTTGGATTATTGGAAATCAGCCTTATTTTGCTCACTCCCAAATCCCTTAGTATCTGTGCCCCTACTCCATAATCTCTTTTATCCATCGGCAAACCAAGTGCAAGATTGGCTTGAACAGTGTCCATTCCCTGTTCTTGGAGTTTATAGGCTTTGAGCTTATTCAACAATCCAATGCCTCTCCCTTCCTGGTTCATGTATAAAACGACTCCTTTACCTTCTTTTTCGACCATTTCCATGGCTTTGTGAAGCTGAGGTCCGCAGTCGCACCTGCAGCTCCCGAAAATATCTCCTGTAATACAGGAAGAATGTACCCTGACCATGATGGGTTCATCGGTTGTCCATGAACCTTTGATCAAAGCAAGATGTATATCATCTGTGTTGGTCTGTCTAAATGCTATTAGGTCAAAATCCCCCAATTTGGTGGGTAGGTCCACACCTATTTCTCTTTTAATAAGGCTTTCATTTTTTAACCTGTACGCAATCAAATCCTTAATCGAAACCAACTTGAGACCGAACCGCTTTGCTACGTCCACAAGGTCGGGCAATCTCGCCATTGTACCATCGTCATTCATGATTTCCACGAGCACACCGGCCGGAGACAATCCCGCAAGTCTTGCAAAATCTATTGCAGCTTCTGTATGACCTGACCTTCTCAGCACCCCTCCCCTTTTGGCCTTAAGTGGGAAAATATGTCCGGGCTTGCCCAATTCATCGGGATGTATGCTGTCATCAATCAAGGCACGGATGGTTTTGGCACGGTCACTTGCCGAAATCCCCGTGGTACAGCCATGTCCAATGAGATCGACAGATATGGTAAAGGGAGTTTCAAACGCAGCTGTATTATTGCCTACCATAAGTTGTAATCCCAATTGGTCGCACCTGTCTTCAATCAACGGTGCACAAATCAGACCCCTTCCGTGGGTGGCCATAAAATTGATGATTTCGGGAGTTACTTTCTCTGCTGCACAGATAAAATCCCCTTCATTTTCCCTGTCTTCATCATCTACAACAATGATAACCTCCCCATTTTTTATTGCATTTACCGCCTCCTCTATTGGATCGAGTTGAATTGAATTTGACATGGTTGATTTTTGAATTCTGAATAATATGGTGGCAAAATTAGTACCCTTTGCTTTACAAAACAGGATTTCACCAATTAAAGTTTGGTCAATAGCTGACAACAATGCCAAGTTGCCTATCTATCTCGACCTGAAATTTTTTGAGTTCCATATAGACTTCAATTCTTTGGCTGATCTCTTCCACTGCCAATTTCTCTTCTTCAGCCTCTTTGATTTTCTGTTTTGCCTCTTCAAGCAATTTTTTTATCACTTTTTTCTTCAAATGCAAAACGTTGTCATAAACAGTCTTGGCTAAATCATCCGCTTCATGGTGTGTGAAAATCTGAAATCTTTTTTCCCAAAGTGTAGAGAGTTCATACTTTCTTGTGATCAGATGAATTACTTCATTTTTGACTTCATGGTCACCAAAATTCAAAAAATATTCGGGTTGAGGAAGTATCCCTTCCGAAAGCGCGTTTTTGTAGATAGTCAGAATCTTATTAAAAACAGCTGTTTCAAAGGTGAGTTCTGCAGTTTCCTGAAGCAGGTATTCACAAACCCTCGTTTCCTCAGATACCATCTCAAATCCATAACTTACCAAAAGCCGCATCATCTCTCTTTCCTGAATATGTATAAGAGAAGAGGATGAGGAAGGAGTTTCCTTAGAGGGAAGGAGCTCCTCAAAGTTGGTTTCAGTCTCTATGTCTCTTTGCTCCCTAAAGAATTTATCCTTTTCTGATTTGATAAAAATCTTATTCAGCTCTGTCTGTATGATATCCTCATCAATATCGAGAAGATTTGCGGACTGTTTGATATACACTGAACGGAGGATGGGATCGGGAATTTTACCCAAACTGCCAACCACCTGACGGATGAGGTCCGCTTGCTTGATCGGGTCTTTGGAAGCTTCTTCAGCAAAAAGACCGATTTTAAAGGCTATAAAATCTTGCGCTTTTTCTTCCAGGTATTCCTTAAAAGCAAGTGAACCCACTTTTCTTGAATAACTGTCAGGATCCTCACCTTGGGGAAATACAACAGCCTTGACATTAAGACCTCCTTCGAGGATCATATCAATTCCCCGAAGGGATGCTTTGATACCTGCCGAATCGCCATCATACAATACGGTAATGTTGTCGGTAAAGCGTTTGATAAGTTTTATCTGATTTTCGGTAAGGGATGTCCCAGATGAGGCTACAACATTCTCTATACCCCCGAGATGCATCGAAACCACATCTGTATACCCTTCTACGAGGTAGCAGTTTTCCTTTTCCCTGATGGATTTTTTCGCTTGAAAGATCCCATACAAAACATCACTTTTGTGGTAAACCTCTGTTTCAGGGGAATTGATGTATTTGGGTTGCTTTTTGTCCTGCGTCAGAATCCTAGCTCCAAATCCGATGGGTTTTCCACCCAAATTATGGATAGTGAATGTGACTCGTCCTCTGAACCGGTCATAAAGTCTTTCGGATTCACCTTCTTTTTGAAGGATCAAACCTGCTTTTAGTAAAATTTCTTCAGAATGTCCTGCCTGCTTTGCGGCTTTGAGCAGATGGTCCCAACCATCCAAGGCATAGCCAAGGTCAAACTTCTCGATGATAGAAGGGTTAAATCCCCTTTCTTTGAAATAACTGAGACCAATGGCTTTCCCTTCTTCAGACTGGAGGTTTTTTACAAAAAAATCCTTTGCAAAATTCAGTGCTATGTAAAGACTTTCTCTTTCATTAAATGCCTGAACAGCCTCGGGGGTAACCTGCTTGTCTTCCTCGATTTCGATTCCATATTTTTGTGCCAAATGCCGGATCGCCTCATTGAAACCTATACCTTCGATATCCATCACAAATTGGATAGGATCCCCAGCTTTGCCACATCCAAAACATTTATAAATCTGCTTGGCAGGAGAAACGGAAAATGACGGAGTACTTTCACTGTGAAAAGGACAGCAAGCCCAAAGATTCTGCCCTTTCTTTTTTAAAGGCACATAATCATTGACCACCTCCTCGATGTCCACCCTTTCCCTGACCTTGTCCGTGGTATTTCTGCTTATCACTTTTTTTCTAGATTTTGGGATTCAAAGATAAAAAGTATTCCATCATAAAATAGGTGGGATTTAATACGAAACTTATTGGCATAGAAGAAAGTTAATCAATTTGGAATATTTAATGGATCCAATACAAGATAGGTTTTTCAATTACTATAATTAAAACCTATTTTGCAGACGGGTTTACATTGTTTAAAAATGAATATAGAAAAAAGCGACATTCTTAAAGCACTTTCGAAGGTACAGGATCCTGATTTGAAAAAGGATTTGGTGACTTTAGGCATGATACAAAATCTGGAAGTCTCCGGAAATAGAATCGGATTTAAAGTTGTACTTACCACGCCTGCCTGTCCGCTCAAGGAAGTCATCAAAAATAATTGCATAGAAGTCTTAGAGGAGACATTTGGAAAGGAAATTGATTTGGATATTCACATGACTTCCAATGTTACAAGTAGCAGGGCAAATGCACCACTTCTTCCAAAGGTGAAAAATATTATTGCCATAGCTTCAGGAAAAGGCGGAGTAGGGAAATCTACTACAGCCTCCAATCTTGCGGTCGCTCTTGCCAAAATGGGAGCCAAAGTCGGCTTGAT
The DNA here is from genome assembly GCF_022538055.1 of Cognataquiflexum nitidum. GTDB lineage: Bacteria > Bacteroidota > Bacteroidia > Cytophagales > Cyclobacteriaceae > Cognataquiflexum > Cognataquiflexum nitidum. The sequence continues at coordinate 83,435 of NZ_JAKZAM010000017.1, forward strand.
AGATGCTGACATATCAGGTCCTTCTATTCCTATAATGTTTAATGTCGAAGCCGAACAGCCTTCAGTTAAACAGGTAGAAGGGAAAAACATCATTTTGCCTATCGAACAATATGGTGTCAAATTGATGTCAATTGGTTTCTTAACACCGGCAGACTCTGCTGTAGTATGGAGGGGTCCAATGGCAAGCTCTGCTTTGAAACAATTTATCGGTGATGTGGAATGGGGGGAATTGGATTACCTGCTTATTGACTTACCGCCGGGGACTTCTGATATCCACTTGACCATGGTACAAACGGTGCCTGTGACCGGTGTCGTCATTGTAACTACCCCACAAAAAGTGGCCTTAGGAGATGCAACGAAAGGTTTGACCATGTTTAGACAACCTCAAATTAACGTACCCATCTTAGGTGTTGTGGAAAATATGGCTTATTTTTCGCCGGAGGAATTGCCTGATAACAAGTACTACTTGTTTGGAAAAGAAGGGGGAAAGAGACTTGCCGAAAGGTTTGACGTGCCTCTGCTTGGAGAAATACCCATCGTCCAAAGCATAAGGGAAAGTGGTGATTCAGGCTTCCCCGCAGTATTGAAAACGGGCGTTACTGAAAAAGCATTTTCTGCCTTAGCTGAAGCAGTCGCAAGACAGATTGCTATTCGAAACGCTGAAAAAAACAAAACTGAAGTTGTACAAGTAAATTGATAAAATAAATGAGTTCCCCATTAATTGAAAAAATAGAAGCAGCATTGGACAGCATCAGACCCTATTTAGAGGCTGATGGAGGAAATGTGAAGGTTGTGGAAATCACAGATGATTTTACACTTCGTTTAGAATTGACAGGTGCCTGTAGTTCATGTCCCATGTCCACGATGACACTAAAAGCAGGAGTAGAAGAGGCAATAAAAAGGGCCGTTCCTGAAATCATCAAAGTGGAAGCTGTCAATATTTTAGTTGCTTAAAAATACGCGGATGAGAATAAAATCCTTTGGCCATAGAATAGGTTTCTGCCTGATCTTGTTGATTTCCCTTGCCAGTTTCAAAGTTGATGCCCAGAATTTTTTTGGCCAACCCCTTCAGCACGTCCATGATGAGAAATGTGCACATGTGCTGATGGAAAAAATGCAGGAAGAAAAGCTCGGACTATATGGCAGCAAGGAATTTTTTGAGTCTTGGATTACAAAGGAAATAAGCCAAAAGAAAAAAAGTTTTGATTCACAGCAACGAAAACAAGCTGACAAAAGGGTTATTCCTGTAGTTGTCCATATCCTCCATAATGGCACGCCTGAAGGCTCAGCTTCCAATATTCCACTCTCTCAGATTGAATCCCAGATCCGGATTTTGAATGAGGATTTTAGAAGACTCAATGCAGATACGATATCGACTCCCACAGAGTTTTTGGGGGTTGTGGCAGATGCCAACGTCGAGTTCGTCTTGGCAAAGCAAGACCCAAACGGCTTACCTACAAATGGTATTGTGAGGGTATTGAGTCCAAAAACTTCCTTCAATCCCAACAGCTCAGGTGATGTTGAATTGATCAGTCAAACATCTTTTTGGCCATCTGAAGATTATCTAAATATGTGGGTAGTGACTTTGGCGTCACCCTTTATAGGCTATGCATCTTTTCCAGTTTCCAACCTACCGGGACTTAATTTCCCTGCCAATTCCCGGGAAACAGACGGTGTTACAGTTGACTACCGGTATTTTGGGGAAGGGGGTAATGCCGTGGCAGGTTCTAAAGGCCGGACTACAACGCATGAGGTTGGTCATTTTTTGGGATTGCGGCATATTTGGGGAGATGGGGATTGTTCAGTGGATGACTTTGTAGCAGATACTCCACTTCAAAGTGGTTCAAATAATGCCTGTAGAACGAATAATCCAAGATTTACCTGTAACACCAGAGACCTTGTTGAAAATTACATGGATTATACTCCTGACAATTGCATGAATAATTTCACAATCGGTCAGGTGGCTAGAATGGATGTGGTATTGGCAGAAAGCCCAAGAAGGGCTTCCTTGGTAAATGGACGTGGTACAGTAGTTCCACAGCTCTTTGAAAATGACCTTGCAGTCCAAAGAATAATTGACCCTCAAGACCTTGTATGTGATCTGAATATCACGCCAACATTAGAGGTCTTGAACAGGGGCACCAACAGTGTTACCTCAGCAACAATTGAAATAAGGAATAACGGAGTTCTCTTGCAGACAAAAAACTTTACCTTAAACCTCAATACGGCTGAGGGAACAACAGTTTTTTTTGATCCTATTGTTTTAAATTCCTCTGTTAACAATTTTGTTGCAACAATTAGGCTTGTAAACGGTGTTACAGATTCCAATCCATCAAATAATACTATTCAATCCCGTCCAAGTATTCAGCCGGTGGTTCCTTTGCCTTATACTTTCGACTTCAATGATATAGGAAACAAGTGGGTAATCCAAAACCCTGACGACCTCTTTACATGGCAGGCAACCCAAGTAGTCTTGGATGGTCAGCCTCAACAGGCGCTATTTATCAGAAATTATGAATATGAGGCATTTGGAGAATTGGATTACTTCATCTCACCACAGATAGACCTCAGCACCTTTCAGAATGCCCAGCTGACTTTCAACATGGCATACGGGCCCTTCAATAACAATTCTTTTGGGGACTATTTGCTTGTTGCCGTTTCAACTGATTGTGGAAATTCCTTTGATATCATAAATGCGCCTTATGATAAGGATTATAATTTCCTTCGTACCACTACTCCTACAATTGATGAGTTTATCCCTACAAGCGCTTCTCAATTTAGACGGGAGATCGTCAATTTAAGCCAATTTGCAGGGATAGGTAATGTGAGGGTTGCATTTATCGCCCGAAACGGATTCGGAAACAACCTTTATATCAAAGACATTGAGATCCTATCCGAAGAAACTTATAAATATGACCTTAAACTGACGGAATTGGTCAGCCCTACTCCTATCGGTTCCAATAACCATGAAAATGAAGTGATTTCGGTAACCAACACCGGTAATCTTCCGATTTCAGGATTTATCTTCAGGCGGATTTCTGGAAGTTTAAACCAAGGATTCATCGCCCGAGCTGATCCTTTGGCAGCAGGTGAAACAGCTAGTATCAATCTTCCAAAATCAACAAGCTTAGGAATCAACACCTTATCCTATACCGTACTTTTTCCGAATTTTGATCAAAATGAAAGGGATCCCATTACTTTGAGAAGATTTGTGAATATGGATACAGAAAAAACTCGGGCACCTTTCAGGCAAAATTTCAACGGAACATCTAGCATTGGCCCTTGGATCAGCATCAATCCCGAAAATCAGTTTCCGTCTTGGGTAATTTCCCCTTTACAGACAGGAACCATCGGAAGCAATGTAAGTAAAGTGGAAATCACACCTTCCCAAAACAGTTTTTGGCTAGGCTCTCCAATATTAGATTTGTCGATCAGTCCTCAAGCGAGTATTTTCTTTGATAGAGCAGCAGGGGTAGTCAATCCAAATACCGTACTAAAAGTCATGGCAAGTGATGATGGTGGGGATAGTTACACTGAAGTTTATAGAAAAACCGGGTCTGAAATTACAACGGTCCAAGCAGCAAATGCAAACCCAAATAATCGGTCTGAGTTTGTAAGGGACTTTGTAAACCTGACCCCTTTTGCCGGCGAAAATAAGAAAAATTCACGGATAGCCTTTGTTCTTGAAAACAGTGACGAAGAAAACAGTTCGATATACTTGGATAATATTGAACTCTTTATATCTGCAAATCCTGAACCTGTAGTGCCTGAATTGGGAAAGGTTACCCTTTATCCAAATCCTGCAACAGACTATTTCAATGTAGCTTTCAATTTTACAAATTTCGAGTCCGTTAATATTCAGATATTCTCTTCCACGGGTGCTCTTTTGCACGACGTCGACTACCCTAATACTTTAAATCAGACATATACTTTCACTTCAAAGCAATTTTCAAAAGGGTTTTTTATCTTAAAAATCACAAGTAAGTCAGTCTCTGAAACCAGAAAACTGTTTATCCAATAGTATTAGAATACTTTAAATAAGTTTAAAAGTCGAAGATCCATATTCTGGACTTCGACTTTTTTCATTGACAAATACCTTCATAGCTAGTCGCTATTTGACGATATTTGTTGTTTAGAAAGCAAATATAATTTTACCTTTATACGTTAGCATAAAGATTACTACTGATTCATGAGGAATACGAAAGATTCATTAAAGAAAATTGCCATACACCTCGGTTTGGTTTTTCTGACCATCACGCTACTTTCTTTTATTTTTCTAAAGATTTATCTTCCTTCTTATACCAATCACGGTCAGACTGTGACTGTGCCAAATCTTGAAGGGTTTGAAGTAGATGAACTTCAGAAATTTCTTTCTGACAGAGACCTGACTTTCGAAGTCAATATTGACAGCGGGTACAATGCAGAAGCAAAACCGTTTTCGGTTCTTAAGCAAAACCCAACTCCAGACAGCAAAGTAAAAAGAGGAAGAAAAATATACGTCACACTGAATGCACGTAATGCACCATTGATTAAAATGCCCAACTTAGTAAATAGTCTTTTGAAAAATGCTCAGGAAATTCTCGGAAATGTGGGCTTGGTCCGGGGTGAAATAATCTACGTTCCTGATATCGGAATCAATGTGGTTTTGGAACAAAAATATAGAGGCAGAAGCATTCCTGAAGGTTTTGAAATCCCAAAAGGATCGCAGGTAGATCTTGTAGTGGGTGATGGATTGGGAAATCAAATCCTCGAAGTACCCTCTCTGACCGGCCTAGATGAAATAGATGCGGAATTTTTGATCATTGGATCAGGATTGAGAATGGGAAATATCAATTATGTTGAAACTGATAGTGTTGCCTCAGGAATAATCATAAAACAGATGCCACCTGCGGGAGCGTCTGTAAAAACCGGAGAACCCATCGATATCTGGATTTCTGAAGCAAAAAAACGCGCAAATAATTTTTAAATGGGATTATTGAGATCAATACCTCTTCAAGTGATTGCTTTGGCACTTATTTTAAGTCCGTATTCTTCTATTGCCCAATTCCAACAGCTTCCGACTCCCACTCAGTCTGTTAACAAAACTCAAAATCAAAGGAATTATCGAACTCAGGAAAGGCCTTTGACTCTTCCTTTTTGGGATGATTTTTCGGGAATACAAATAGACACCAACAAATGGGTGAGTGAGGGAGCAACCCTGTCAACTACAGTTGCCAACGCCGCCCCTTCAATCGGCACATTGCTACTTGATGGCATTGATGAAAAAGGCAGGCCTTATTCAACTGTACAGTTTGAACAGGGATTTACTGACAGAATCACTTCACTACCAATAAATCTATCAGAATTAAGTCTAGCTGAAGCAAATTCAGTGTATTTGAGTTTCTATTGGCAACCTGGGGGAAAAGCTGAAATGCCTGATTCCAATGATAACATCCTGCTTCAGTTTTTAGATAAGGATAGCTTATGGGTCAATGTTTGGGAGCAATCAGGAGGCTTGGCTGCCGAGGAATTTTTCTTTACCCCTCAGATCATTCAATTGCTTCCCGAGTTTTTGCATGATGGCTTTCAGTTCAGATTTCAGATTCAGGGAAGAAGTTCCGGACCATTTGACAGTTGGATATTGGATTATGTCTACCTGAACAAAAACAGGTCTTTGACTGACCTTTCATTCCCTGATAGGGCTTTGACCGTTTCAAACAGCAGACCTTTTGAAAAATATGCCGCAATTCCTCTTTTCTTATTGAAAAAGGATGCTGATTTGGCTTGGGAATCCACCTCCAATGAATTTAAGAACCTTGACAGGGGGTTTAGAGCAATGGAATATTCTTTTGAAATCAGGGAAAAAGAAAATCAAACCCTAGTCAAATCGATCAATAGCAATACGCCTTTTAACCCAGTGCCTATTGCCCAGGAAAGGAGGACCTTTACTTCCAACCTAATTTTTGAAGTTCCCCTGCCCGAAGAAGAAATGGATTATGAAATTGTAAGCTACTTGGTTACTGGAGATGGATTATTGAGTGGGGTTGAAAACGGAGTTAACGTAACCTACCCCGAGGTGGATTTTAGGATAAATGATACAGTAAGGACAGTTATTCCCATGAGGGATTTTTTGGCCTATGATGACGGAAGTGTTGATTATTCAGCAGGAATAAACCAACGATCAGGGATGCTTGCTGTCAGATATGAGGTTAGCAGTAGCGTATACTTAAAAGGAATAAGCATAAACTTTACAAATTTCACACAATTGGGAGGTGTAATTGACCTAATGGTTTGGAAAGAGTTAGAGGAAGCACCTATCTACAAGAAAGAGGTATTTATCCCGACCAAGGAATCTCTGAATGAATTTGGCTATTTTGAAATTGACCAAAACATTGAGATCAATGGGACATTTTATATAGGTTTCACTCAGTTTACCAACGATTTCCTCTATGTGGGATTAGACAAAACTTACGATAATGGAAGTGAAATTTTCTTTAATGCTACAGGTTCATGGGTCCAAAATGAAACCGTGGAAGGTTCATTGATGATGCGGGCCCATCTTTTGGAAACGCCTCCATTTGAGAATGAGTCAGAAGCTACAATTCCTCTAAAAATTTATCCCAATCCAGTTTTGGGATTATTGGTAATTGAAGGCAAAATAGATGCCATCAATATCTATGATCCGATGGGTAGAAATATTATACTTCCCATTACAGACAATGAGAAAGGGAAAAGTGTTAATTTTGAAGGAATGCAAAGGGGAATATATGTTATAAAAACCACCATAAACAAAGATCAAAAGTCATTCAGAATAGTAGTAAAATAGACAAATCATGGAAGATATTACCGTAGAAGAACTTAAAAAGAAACTAGACAACAAGGAAGACTTTGTTTTTATAGATGTCCGGGAAGAATGGGAATATGAAGAAGACAATCTTGGCGCACTCAATATCCCTATGGGTCAATTGGCGCATCAACTAGATGAAATAAAAGATTTTAAAAATAAAGAAATTGTAATGCAATGCAGGTCCGGCGCAAGAAGCGGGAATGCTAAAAGATTTCTGGAAACCCAAGGATTTACCAAAGTAAGGAATCTATTAGGAGGCATCATTGCTTACCGAGAAATGGAGGAAAATGAATAAATTCTTAAATCAACTTTCATATTATAGTAACAGTCCTAGTGACTGTTTTTTTTTACCATACTCTAATTAAAAACGTAACCTGGCCTAACTTTCTTTTCCTTTGTATTGAAATAAAATTCTAATATATCCCAAAAACCCGAACCAAGACCGCTTACTTTAGACATTATTAATAATCTATTGACCCCAAGACTTAATTAGCATTATGGCAAAGAGAAAAACATTACTATTGGCATTTTCCATCCTGACATTTCAGGTTCATGCCCAAAAAAGCAGTATTGAAAAAGATTTTAACGAAAAGGAAGCAATATCTCACTTCAGGTATTTGGCTTCGGATGAATTGATGGGACGGGATCCAATTAGGCCAGAAATAGATGCAGCAGCAAGATACATTTCAGAGCAGTTTTGGAAATATGGTGCCCAACAAATCAACGGTGCTAATGGATACTACCAAAATATTCCTTTCAGGCTTTCCTCTCCTCCATCCAAAGGAAAGGTTTCTCTTGGCAACAGTTCTTTTGAACAAGGTGATGGACTTTTGGTATTGGATGGTCCTTCCTTATCAGGCAAATTTGAAATGGTTGTAGTAGGCTATGGTCAGGAATCAGACTATAATGGATTAGAAGTTGAAGGAAAAATCGTAGTGACCAATGTGGGTGCCCCAAACAGATTGAGTCCGGCAGATCTTTTCAGCGCAGGAAGGGCCAAAATTACATTGGCAAAATCCAAAGGAGCCATTGCTTTGATAGAAATGTATAATGTACCTTCAGTTCCTTGGAACCTTGTTACGAATTTCCTCAACCGGCCCCAACTGACAGTAGACAATTCAAAAGGAGAAGAGACGATACCATATATATGGCTTAAGGATTTAAATAATGAAATAATCAATGCCATTGGTAAGGGAGAATTTTCTACAACTGAAATACAGATCCAAGGAAAAATCAACAGGAAAATCACAGGGAAAAATGTGGTTGCAATAATCGAAGGAACAGATCCAAAACTTAAAGATGAGTATATCATGTTGTCAGCACATTATGACCATGTTGGTGTGGGCAGGCCAAATGCAGAAGGCGATTCAATATATAACGGTGCAAGGGACAATGCTGTTGGAACTGTAGCTGTCATCAATGCTGCTAAGTATTTTGCAAAAAATCCGCCAAAACGTTCCGTTTTATTATGTGCGTGGACAGCTGAAGAAAAAGGACTCTTGGGTTCAGCTTATTTCTCTGAAAATCCTTTAATCCCGCTTAATCAGATCATATTCAATCTTAATATTGACAATGGAGGATACAATGACACTTCAATTATAACTGTCATAGGATTGGGAAGGACAACAGCAGACCCATTGATTGAAGCTGCAGCTTCTGATTTTGGACTAAAAGCTACCTCAGACCCCTCTCCCGAACAAGGATTATACGATCGCTCGGACAATGTAAATTTTGCCCGAAAAGGAATCCCCGCTCCCACTTTCAGTTTGGGATTTACAGCTTTTGATGATGAAATCAATAAATATTACCATCAACCCAGTGACCATGTCGATAATTTTGATTTGGATTATGCCCTATTATATTGGAAGTCATACATTTTAGCGGCCCAGAACATAGCCAATTGGAGTAAAAAGCCAACTTGGATACCCGGCGACAAATATGAAGCCATCAGCAAAGAACTGTACGGTAAAGATTAAAGGAGGTTTCTAAAACAAATAATCCGAATTCATAAAATGGCCGCCTGAAAATCAGGCGGCCATTTTTTTTACTTTTTTTTAATTTTTTTTTCGCTCTGATTTTATTGATGAAAAAACCATTTTTTTCCTTTTTTTGAATTTCAAGAGACTTACTGTATTCGATATGGAAATTACAAAATACCTTTAAATTCAATGTATAAACACTTTTTGGAAAAAATTTTCGAGTGAAATAGCCAAATTTCATTCATTTAAACACTTTTCTGACAAATCCATAAATATCTATAAAAACACTTTTCAAATATTAATAAATGTATTTCATAAAATTTTTTTTAAATATTATTTGGATATGAAAAACATTTTATACTATATTTACATCATAATAATGTATTTAAATCCTTTCATAACGATTTGAATCATTTTTAAAAACTCTAAACAAATATCTTCTCGCAAACAGGTCACCCGACCCAAAATTTTAAAAGTTATGAAAACAACATTTAGATTACTCGCAATCATTCTATTGGTTTCTTCTTTGAATTTTTCAGAATCCAATGCACAACAATTACCACAGTTTAGCCAGTATATTTTCAATGGCTTACATATCAACCCTGCTTATGCCGGTTATAAAAATGAAGGCTACGTCCAAAGTACTTATAGAAGTCAGTGGGTAGGATTTGAAGGCGCACCGGAAACTTTTACTTTAACAGCAGATTTTAGTGCCAATGAAGGCTTAATGGGATTTGGGGCAACCGTGCTAGCGGATAAAATCGGCCCTACCAGTACAACCTCTGCCATGTTATCTTACGCCTATAGGATCCAAACAGGAAGGGAATCGTTCCTTGGGTTAGGGGCAAGTGCAGGTGTAGGACAATATAGCATCAATGGAGATATGCTTAAAGCCATTCATGAAAATGATTCCGAAATACCAACAGGGACTGTAAACATGATGACTCCAAATATGAACCTTGGCCTATTTTTTCATAACTCCAAATTTTATGCAGGTCTAAGTGCCTACAATCTCATTGGAAAAGGGGCTTTGGAAAGAGAAGATGTAGCGTTGGCTTACCACGACATTCACTTCTACTTAACAGCAGGCGCTTTACTAAATGTTTCTGATAATCTGAAATTCAAACCATCTTTCCTTGTTAAGCAAGTGAATGGTTCTCCTACTACCTACGATCTAAATGGTATGATGCTTTTTATGGACAGGCTTTGGCTAGGTGCTTCTTACAGGTCTAATCTTAATATCATGAACGAAAACCCTGAAGCAGGTTCGCTAAGCAAAAGAAATGCAGTAGCTTTTATTGGAGAAATATTCGCTACCCCAAACCTAAGAATCGGCTACGCTTACGATCAAAACCTGAACGTGTTGCAGAATATGAGGACCAATTCACACGAAATTTCTGTAGGATACTACCTTTCAGCAAGAAAAGTCACAATGAAAAACCCTAGATGGTTTTAATTGGCACCAATTAAACGGATCCAATCCTAAATGAAATTAAATTTTGTTGCACTTTTTAATGTTTAGAGTCTATTTATCAAAAAGGCTGCCTGGGATTAACCATCTTACAGGCAGCTTTTTTTCGTAATTAAAATTAAGTTTTCTAGAAGAAAACCAAGGAAAAAAAGGTTCGATAAATATTTGGGATTCTATACATGTTCAGAAGTTTTTTAAGGAATAATAAAGAAAAAAAATCAACCCATCATTGAACAAACGCCTAGATTACGTAAAACCCTGTCTGAATACTACATTTTTGGTTTTACGAAAATCAGGTTAAAAAAGTAAATAACGCTCACATTTTTGCTTTGTAAAACATAAGTTTTCTTTTTCATTTTAAAATTTAAACTTTTGAACCGTAGATAAGATCGATAAATCACCCTGTTATTTAGATTTTAACTTCCTACAATTTTATTGAAAAGGCATTTCAAATTTAAAGCTTTACTAAAACACTCATTTGTAAATGCTTTTTCTTTTTCAAAGGCCTTTATTAAAAGTAAAATAAAAGCATTCTAGTGGCTTTTAAGTCTCAAAAAGTAAAGCCTGACATGGTTTTGGTTTTTTGAGAAAAAATTAAAAAGGTGAGTAATCACCAAACTCTTCGAATTAAAGTGTTTATTATGAAAAAGTTTAATCCTGCAATAGCCCAAGTGGCTATACTTTTCTTTTGGTTATTATTGGATATCCCTTCCAAGGTTTTTGCTCAAAGTACTGCACAAGGTAAACCTGATCTAATAATCAAACATGTTTTTATTGGTGATGATTCAAGTTTATCAGAAACGGTTTACAACTTAAATGATCCTGATTCCAAAGGGGAACTTGATTTGGTTCAATTAAAGTCTTTGGTATTCGATAATGTTCCAACCATATTTTTTAAAGAACAAACTGTTGTCTACTACGATAAACCTTATCCCCAAAGACTAATTTCAGATATCAATTCTATAGGATTGCTAAAAAGTTCTGGCAAGGAAATCAGAACCATAAAAATCCTACAAATAGAATTAGCCCAGAATCTAGAGAAATCTTCACTTAGGCTCAAAACAGATGATTTGAGCAATCTCAATAACCTTTCTTATCTCCTAATCAAATCCCCTTTCCCAATCTCAAAAGAGGAGGTTAGCCTGATGTTTAGTGGATTCGTTGAGGGTGACATCATTCTTTTATATCAAGTCAATTCAAGTTTTTAAATCTTACTTTTTATGAAAAATCACATTCTTTTATCAGAAATAAGTAAAGCTTCTAAACTCATTTTTTTTGCTTCTTTTATTTTTTTATTTGTTTTTTCTGCTTCAGGACAAAATGACAACCGAGTGCCGTTTAAACATCGGGTAGGTAATTTTGCACCGGATGATAATATTTTTAGGTTGAGAGGAGATTTTACAATTATTGGAAATACCAATCTTACACTTGTAAACTATTCCGAATCCACCAATAATTCGAACAGTCAAATGAAGTATGTGGATATAGACAATGATGCTTCTACAGTCAACTCTTCATCTTCAAATTTGACTTTTTCAGCTGAAAACAACGCAGACCCTAATTGTTCAGAGATTGTTTATGCAGGTCTTTATTGGTCAGGAAGGGCTAATCCAAGCGTGGGACTCACATTTGACGTTTTGAGAGGAACAGGGGTGGGTTCATCCCAATCGGTTACCAACGAACTGCAAACTGTCAATCATAACCAAAGTGTAGATTATTCATCCTACTCATTATCGATATCCCGTCGAGGCGAGCGGGGGGAGCGGTTCCCAAGATATAATTTAACTTCATCAGGTGGTGCAAATACTTATCAATTCGAATTCACAAATGCTTCCTCAAATCCTGGAAGATATAGAATTGGGTCAAATGGTGATTGGATTACCCTGACAAATCAAAATTTGTCAGTATCAGGAAACGTAGCCACACTGACATTTAATCCAATAAGCATTGTTGAAGGAAACATCACTCTTACCATTGGAAGTCTACAAAGAAATACCTCAATCAATGAATCAGATTATGAGGGTAGCCAAAACTTGGTTAGGGTTATTGCCAACGGAACATATGCTGAAGAAATTGAACTCTATCAAACGCTGGATAAGCGAAAAATAAAGCTAAAAGGACCCGGAACTTCAGCGTATACAGAGATAACTGCAAGTTCAAACAATATTCTATATCCGTCCGGCGAACTTGGTGATATGTATGTCGGATATTCTGATGTCACCCAATATGTAAAATCTCAGGGCTTAGGTACATATACGGTTGCTGACATTGCTTTGACTGAAGGAGATGGTGGAGATACAGGATATTATGGGCATTGGGGTATCATAGTGGTCTATGAAAACTCAAAAATGAACTGGAGAGATGTAACAGTTTTTGATGGGTATTCTTTTGTTCGTTCAACAGGAAACCAAGCACAAGTTACAGGAGAGCTTTTCATTGATGGATTCAATGCTATTCAAAATGGAGACGTAAACCTGAAACTAGGAGTCATGGCAGGAGAAGGGGATAGAGGTATTTCAGGTGATTTTCTAGAAATCAGAAATGCGGCAAATACAGAATGGGTAAGATTGTCACATCCCTTAAATTCGACAGGGAATTTTTTCAATTCTTCCATTTACACTCCCACATTGACTAATAGCGGAACCTTGGTAGCTAATCCAAGAAACCCTAATCTACTAAATAACACAGGTATAGACATTGCCATGTGGAATGTTCCCAATACCAATAATTCCATTATTACCAATAGTCAAACCTCGACCACCTTTAGATATGGGACCAACCAAGATTTGTATAATATCTATGCAATAGCATTTGCAGTAGATGCTTACATCCCTGATGTACAAGGGTTAAATCGTGTTGTAGCAATCAATGGTGTCGAACCAGGATCCAATCCAACCACATTGCCGGGGCAAGAAATCGAATATTCTCTTGAAATAAGAAATCTTGGATCAGAGGGAATTGAAAACACAAAAATTGTGATCCCTATTCCTTACACAACATCATTTGTAAGTGCGAGTTTTCAGTCATTTTTTACTCCAAATACTATTTCCCAACCCTATTTTGATCCTGCGTTGGGAGCGACGGGTTCAATTGTCTGGGAACTGGGCGAAATTCCTGTATCTGTGGATATTATGGATATTCTAGCTAAGTTGACCTACAAACTAAAAACAACCGAAGACTGTTTCTTGCTTGCAAATGCTGACTGCGAGGCATATGTTGCTGTTTTGGGCAACATTTCAGGAAAAGGCATGATTTCCCAAAGCGAATTCAATACTGTTCAATTAACCCATGGTTTTTTAGATGGGGATTGTGAAGGTGAACCTATTCAGTCAGCTTTGGTAATCCCAATTGTAGGTGCTGCTGAATTTGTCAATCAAAATTGTGCAGAAGCAGATATTTTTAAAGAATTTTTCTTTTGCAATGTTGATTTAAACCAGGGAGTTTCTGTCAATTCCATTAAAAACTCTTTTCCTATTGGCACACGGTTTTTTAGCGGATCAGATCCAAATACCTCTATTGAATTCACCTTAACCAATCCATTCCCTGCAAATGATGGCGTATATTATGCTATTCCACCAAATTCAAGTGATTGTGTATTCCAATTCAGAATCATTGTAACAATTGTGGTTTCTAATCCCTCCCTGCCGGATGCAAGTGAATTAGAATTTTGTATCGGGGAGCAAGTTCCTGATTTAAACACTTTGATTACTCCAAGTAATTTGGGAAGTCCCGAAGTTTTTAATGTTTACTTTTTTACAAGTGAAGTTGGTGGCGTTGCACAAAGTGGATTTCAAGTTAATTCAAACAGTGCCGGTCAAATTCAACTTTGGGTAGCTGAAGGGTATTCAGCAAACTGCTTAGGACCAAGAATTCCTGTAAGTGTAAATATTAATGCACCCCCGGCAACACCGATAGCAAACGACCAATTAGTTTGTTTTCAAGAGGGGATTTCATTACTTGCATCTGCAGTTGTTGATGAGGGTTTAGAAATAAGGTGGTTCGATAATTTAGTTGGTGGAAATCCTGTCTTATCCCCTACTCTTACCAATCTAGGTAATATCACTTTTTATGCTGAGTCGTTCAATCCTATAACAGGTTGTGTTAGTTTAGAAAGAACTCCAGTTACCTTATCCATTTTTAATTGTGAAATCCTGTTTGAAAAAACAGGAAACCTCTCTGATTTCGATGGAAATGGATCAATCAATGTTGGTGACAAAATCATCTATACTTTTTCCATAACAAATAATGGTAATGCCCCAATTTTAAATATTTCTGTTAATGACCCACAGGTAAATGTTATTGGAGGACCAATAGTTAGCTTAGGTGCTGGTGCTACAGACAACACTACTTTCATAGCTGAACATATTTTAACGCAAGAAGACTTTGATTTAGGTTCGCATTCAAATACTGCGATCGCTACCGGAACTGCATTAGGAACTTCGCTGAATTCATCAGATACCGACGTTCAGAATTTTACCCAAAGCCCTGCCCTTTCCATCACCAAGACAGCAACCGAGTCAAGCTTTGCCGCTGTCGGGGATGTATTGAACTACAGCATTGTCGTGACCAATACAGGAAACGTGACTTTGAGCAATGTTGCTGTAAGCGATCCTCTGACAGGACTGAATACAACAATCGCTTCTTTGGCTCCTTTGGCCTCTGAGTCAATTGCTACTTCTTATACAGTAAATCAGTCTGATATCGATGCAGGAAAAGTAGACAACATCGCTTCCGCTGCTGTGGGTGCTGTCAATGTTTCTGCTTCCGAGTCTGTAACTGCAACACAAACTCCTGCCCTTTCCATCACCAAGACAGCAACCGAGTCAAGCTTTGCCGCTGTTGGGGATGTATTGAACTATACAATTGTCGTGACCAATACAGGTAACGTGACTTTGGAAAACATTGCTGTGAGCGATCCTCTGACAGGACTGAATACAACAATCGCTTCTTTGGCACCTTTGGCCTCTGAGTCAATTGTTACTTCTTATACAGTAACTCAGTCTGATATCGATGCAGGAAAAGTGGACAATACCGCTTCCGCTGCTGTGGGTGCTGTCAATGTTTCTGCTTCCGAGTCTGTAACTGCAACACAAAGCCCTGCCCTTTCCATCACCAAAACAGCAACCGAGTCAAGCTTCGCCGCTGTTGGGGATGTATTGAACTATACCATAGTTGTGACCAATACAGGAAACGTGACTTTGAGCAATGTTGCTGTAAGCGATCCTTTGACAGGATTGAACACTTCTATTTCAAGTCTTGCACCTGGATCAAGTGAATCCATTCCGACTTCTTATACCGTCACACAGGCTGATATCGATGCAGGAAAAGTAGACAACATCGCTTCGGCGGCTGTGGGTGCTGTCAATGTTTCTGCTTCCGAGTCTGTAACTGCAACACAAACTCCTGCCCTTTCCATCACCAAAACAGCAACCGAATCAAGCTTCGCAGCTGTTGGGGATGTATTGAACTACACCATTGTGGTAACCAATACAGGAAACATTACCTTGAATAATATCTCGGTTTCTGATCCTCTGACAGGACTGAATACAACAATTGCTTCTTTGGCACCTTTGGCCTCTGAGTCAATTGCTACTTCTTATACAGTAACTCAGTCTGATATCGATGCAGGAAAAGTGGACAACATTGCTTCCGCTGCTGTGGGTGCTGTGAATGTTTCCGCTTCCGAGTCTGTAACTGCAACACAAAGCCCTGCCCTTTCCATCACCAAGACAGCAACCGAGTCAAGCTTCGCAGCTGTTGGGGATGTATTGAACTACACCATTGTGGTAACCAATACAGGAAACATTACCTTGAATAATATCTCGGTTTCTGATCCTCTGACAGGACTGAATACAACAATTGCTTCTTTGGCACCTTTGGCCTCTGAGTCAATTGCTACTTCTTATACAGTAACTCAGTCTGATATCGATGCCGGAAAAGTAGACAATACCGCTTCCGCTGCTGTGGGTGCTGTTAATGTTTCTGCTTCCGAGTCTGTAACTGCAACACAAAGCCCTGCCCTTTCCATCACCAAGACAGCAACCGAGTCAAGCTTTGCCGCTGTCGGGGATGTATTGAATTACACCATTGTCGTGACCAATACAGGAAACGTGACTTTGGAAAACATTACTGTGAGCGATCCTCTGACAGGACTGAATACTTCTATTTCAAGTCTTGCACCTGGATCAAGTGAATCCATTCCGACTTCTTATACCGTCACACAGGCTGATATCGATGCAGGAAAAGTAGACAACATCGCTTCCGCTGCTGTGGGTGCTGTGAATGTTTCTGCTTCCGAGTCGGTAACTGCAACGCAAAGCCCTGCCCTTTCCATTACCAAGACAGCAACCGAGTCAAGCTTCGCCGCTGTTGGGGATGTATTGAATTACAGCATTGTCGTGACCAATACAGGTAACGTGACTTTGGAAAACATTGCTGTGAGCGATCCTCTGACAGGACTGAATACAACAATCGCTTCTTTGGCACCTTTGGCCTCTGAGTCAATTGTTACTTCTTATACAGTAACTCAGTCTGATATCGATGCAGGAAAAGTAGACAACATTGCTTCCGCTGCTGTGGGTGCTGTCAATGTTTCCGCTTCCGAGTCGGTAACTGCAACACAAACTCCTGCCCTTTCCATCACCAAGACAGCAACCGAGTCAACCTTCTCCGCTGTTGGGGATGTATTGAATTACAGCATTGTGGTGACCAATACAGGTAACGTGACTTTGGAAAACATTGCTGTGAGCGATCCTCTGACAGGATTGAATACTTCTATTTCAAGTCTTACACCTGGATCAAGTGAATCCATTCCGACTTCTTATACCGTCACACAGGCTGACATTGATGCCGGAAAAGTAGACAACATTGCTTCGGCTGCTGTGGGTGCTGTGAATGTTTCTGCTTCCGAGTCGGTGACTGCAACACAAAGCCCTGCCCTTTCCATCACCAAAACAGCAACCGAGTCAAGCTTTGCCGCTGTTGGGGATGTATTGAACTACACCATTGTGGTAACCAATACAGGAAACGTGACTTTGAGCAATGTTGCTGTAAGCGATCCTCTGACAGGATTGAATACTTCTATTTCAAGTCTTGCACCCGGATCAAGTGAATCCATTCCGACTTCTTATACCGTCACACAGGCTGACATTGATGCAGGAAAAGTGGACAATACCGCTTCGGCTACTTTCGGTACAGTGAATGTTTCCGCTTCCGAGTCGGTAACTGCAACACAAACTCCTGCCCTTTCCATCACCAAGACAGCAACCGAGTCAACCTTCTCCGCTGTTGGGGATGTATTGAATTACAGCATTGTGGTGACCAATACAGGTAACGTGACTTTGGAAAACATTGCTGTGAGCGATCCTCTGACAGGATTGAATACTTCTATTTCAAGTCTTACACCTGGATCAAGTGAATCCATTCCGACTTCTTATACCGTCACACAGGCTGACATTGATGCCGGAAAAGTAGACAACATTGCTTCGGCTGCTGTGGGTGCTGTGAATGTTTCTGCTTCCGAGTCGGTGACTGCAACACAAAGCCCTGCCCTTTCCATCACCAAAACAGCAACCGAGTCAAGCTTTGCCGCTGTTGGGGATGTATTGAACTACAGCATTGTCGTGACCAATACAGGTAATGTGACTTTGAGCAATATCTCGGTTTCTGATCCTTTGACAGGACTGAATACAACAATCGCTTCTTTGGCACCTTTGGCCTCTGAGTCAATTGCTACTTCTTATACAGTAACTCAGTCTGATATCGATGCAGGAAAAGTAGACAACATCGCTTCCGCTGCTGTGGGTGCTGTCAATGTTTCTGCTTCCGAGTCGGTAACTGCAACACAAACTCCTGCCCTTTCCATCGCCAAGACAGCAACCGAATCAAGCTTTGCCGCTGTCGGGGATGTATTGAATTACAGCATTGTCGTGACCAATACAGGTAACGTGACTTTGAGCAATATCTCGGTTTCTGATCCTTTGACAGGATTGAATACAACAATCGCTTCTTTGGCGCCTTTGGCCTTTGAGTCAATCCCGACTTCTTATACCGTCACACAGGCGGATATCGATGCAGGAAAAGTAGACAATACTGCTTCCGCTGCTGTGGGTGCTGTCAATGTTTCTGCTTCTGAGTCGGTAACTGCAACACAAACTCCTGCCCTTTCCATCACCAAAACAGCAACCGAGTCAAGCTTTGCCGCTGTCGGGGATGTATTGAATTACAGCATTGTCGTGACCAATACAGGTAACGTGACTTTGGAAAACATTGCTGTAAGCGATCCTCTTACAGGTTTGAATACAACAATTGCTTCTTTGGCACCTTTGGCCTCTGAGTCAATTGTTACTTCTTATACAGTAACTCAGTCTGATATCGATGCCGGAAAAGTAGACAACATCGCTTCCGCTGCTGTGGGTGCTGTGAATGTTTCTGCTTCCGAGTCGGTAACTGCAACGCAAAGCCCTGCCCTTTCCATCACCAAAACAGCAACCGAGTCAAGCTTTGCCGCTGTCGGGGATGTATTGAACTACACCATTGTGGTAACCAATACAGGAAACATTACCTTGAATAATATCTCGGTTTCTGATCCTTTGACAGGATTGAATACAACAATCGCTTCTTTGGCACCTTTGGCCTCTGAGTCAATTGTTACTTCTTATCCAGTAACTCAGTCTGATATCGATGCAGGAAAAGTAGACAATACTGCTTCCGCTGCTGTGGGTGCTGTGAATGTTTCTGCTTCCGAGTCGGTAACTGCAACACAAACTCCTGCCCTTTCCATCACCAAGACAGCAACTGAGTCAAGCTTCGCCGCTGTCGGGGATGTATTGAATTACACCATTGTCGTGACCAATACAGGTAACGTGACTTTGAGCAATATCTCGGTTTCTGATCCTTTGACAGGACTGAATACAACAATCGCTTCTTTGGCGCCTTTGGCCTCTGAGTCAATTGCTACTTCTTATACCGTCACACAGTCTGATATCGATGCAGGAAAAGTGGACAACATCGCTTCCGCTACTGTCGGTACAGTGAATGTTTCTGCTTCCGAGTCGGTAACTGCAACACAAAGCCCTGCCCTTTCCATCACCAAGACAGCAACCGAGTCAAGCTTCGCCGCTGTCGGGGATGTATTGAACTACAGCATTGTGGTAACCAATACAGGAAACATTACCTTGAATAATATCTCGGTTTCTGATCCTTTGACAGGATTGAATACAACAATCGCTTCTTTGGCGCCTTTGGCCTCTGAGTCAATCCCTACTTCTTATACCGTCACACAGGCTGACATCGATGCAGGAAAAGTCGACAACACGGCTTCGGCGGCTGTCGGTACAGTGAATGTTTCCGCTTCCGAGTCTGTAACTGCAACACAAAGCCCTGCCCTTTCCATCACCAAAACAGCAACCGAGTCAAGCTTCGCCGCTGTCGGGGATGTATTGAACTACAGCATTGTCGTGACCAATACAGGTAACGTGACTTTGAGCAATATTGCTGTGAGCGATCCTCTGACAGGATTGAATACAACGATCGCTTCTTTGGCGCCTTTGGCCTCTGAGTCAATCCCTACTTCTTATACCGTCACACAGGCTGACATCGATGCAGGAAAAGTCGACAACACGGCTTCGGCGGCTGTCGGTACAGTGAATGTTTCCGCTTCCGAGTCTGTAACTGCAACACAAAGCCCTGCCCTTTCCATCACCAAAACAGCAACCGAGTCAAGCTTCGCCGCTGTCGGGGATGTATTGAACTACAGCATTGTCGTGACCAATACAGGTAACGTGACTTTGAGCAATATTGCTGTGAGCGATCCTCTGACAGGATTGAATACAACGATCGCTTCTTTGGCGCCTTTGGCCTCTGAGTCAATCCCTACTTCTTATACCGTCACACAGGCTGACATCGATGCAGGAAAAGTCGACAACACGGCTTCGGCGGCTGTCGGTACAGTGAATGTTTCTGCTTCTGAGTCGGTAACTGCAACACAAAGCCCTGCCCTTTCCATTACCAAGACAGCAACCGAGTCAAGCTTTGCCGCTGTTGGGGATGTATTGAACTACAGCATTGTGGTAACCAATACAGGTAATGTGACTTTGAGCAATATCTCGGTTTCTGATCCTTTGACAGGACTGAATACAACAATCGCTTCTTTGGCGCCTTTGGCCTCTGAGTCAATTGTTACTTCTTATACAGTAACTCAGTCTGATATCGATGCAGGAAAAGTAGACAACATCGCTTCGGCGGCTGTGGGTGCTGTCAATGTTTCTGCTTCCGAGTCTGTAACTGCAACACAAACTCCTGCCCTTTCCATCACCAAAACAGCAACCGAGTCAAGCTTTGCCGCTGTTGGGGATGTATTGAACTACACCATTGTGGTAACCAATACAGGAAACATTACCTTGAATAATATCTCGGTTTCTGATCCTCTGACAGGACTGAATACAACAATTGCTTCTTTGGCACCTTTGGCCTCTGAGTCAATTGCTACTTCTTATACAGTAACTCAGTCTGATATCGATGCAGGAAAAGTAGACAACATCGCTTCCGCTGCTGTGGGTGCTGTCAATGTTTCTGCTTCCGAGTCGGTAACTGCAACACAAACTCCTGCCCTTTCCATCACCAAGACAGCAACCGAGTCAACCTTCTCCGCTGTTGGGGATGTATTGAATTACAGCATTGTCGTGACCAATACAGGTAACGTGACTTTGGAAAACATTGCTGTAAGCGATCCTCTTACAGGTTTGAATACAACAATCGCTTCTTTGGCACCTTTGGCCTCTGAGTCAATCCCTACTTCTTATACCGTCACACAGGCGGATATCGATGCAGGAAAAGTCGACAACACGGCTTCGGCTGCTGTCGGTACTGTCAATGTTTCTGCTTCTGAGTCTGTAACTGCAACACAAAGCCCTGCCCTTTCCATCACCAAGACAGCAACCGAGTCAAGCTTTGCCGCTGTCGGGGATGTATTGAATTACAGCATTGTGGTAACCAATACAGGTAATGTGACTTTGAGCAATATCTCGGTTTCTGATCCTCTGACAGGACTGAATACAACAATCGCTTCTTTGGCACCTTTGGCTTCTGAGTCAATCCCGACTTCTTATACCGTCACACAGGCGGATATCGATGCAGGAAAAGTCGACAACACGGCTTCGGCTGCTGTCGGTACTGTCAATGTTTCTGCTTCTGAGTCTGTAACTGCAACACAAAGCCCTGCCCTTTCCATCACCAAGACAGCAACCGAGTCAAGCTTTGCCGCTGTCGGGGATGTATTGAATTACACCATTGTCGTGACCAATACAGGAAACGTGACTTTGGAAAACATTACTGTGAGCGATCCTCTGACAGGACTGAATACTTCTATTTCAAGTCTTGCACCTGGATCAAGTGAATCCATTCCGACTTCTTATACCGTCACACAGGCTGATATCGATGCAGGAAAAGTGGACAACATTGCTTCCGCTACTGTCGGTACAGTGAATGTTTCTGCTTCTGAGTCGGTAACTGCAACACAAAGCCCTGCCCTTTCCATCACCAAGACAGCAACCGAGTCAAGCTTTGCCGCTGTTGGGGATGTATTGAATTACAGCATTGTCGTGACCAATACAGGAAACGTGACTTTGGAAAACATTACTGTGAGCGATCCTCTGACAGGACTGAATACAACAATCGCTTCCTTGGCGCCTTTGGCCTCTGAGTCAATTCCGACTTCTTATACCGTCACACAAGCGGATATCGATGCAGGAAAAGTGGACAACATTGCTTCCGCTGCTGTGGGTGCTGTCAATGTTTCTGCTTCCGAGTCTGTAACTGCAACACAAACTCCTGCCCTTTCCATCACCAAGACAGCAACCGAGTCAACCTTCTCCGCTGTTGGGGATGTATTGAACTACAGCATTGTGGTAACCAATACAGGAAACATTACCTTGAATAATATCTCGGTTTCTGATCCTTTGACAGGACTGAATACAACAATTGCTTCTTTGGCACCTTTGGCCTCTGAGTCAATCCCGACTTCTTATACCATAACACAGGCGGATATCGATGCAGGAAAAGTCGACAATATTGCTTCTGCTGCTGTAGGTGCTTTGAATGTTTCCGCTTCCGAGTCTGTAACTGCAACACAAACTCCTGCCCTTTCCATCACCAAGACAGCAACCGAGTCAAGCTTTGCCGCTGTTGGGGATGTATTGAACTACACCATTGTGGTGACCAATACAGGTAACGTGACTTTGGAAAACATTGCTGTGAGCGATCCTCTTACAGGTTTGAATACAACAATCGCTTCTTTGGCGCCTTTGGCCTCTGAGTCAATTCCGACTTCTTATACCGTCACACAGTCTGATATCGATGCAGGAAAAGTAAACAACATTGCTTCCGCTGCTGTGGGTGCTGTCAATGTTTCTGCTTCTGAGTCGGTAACTGCAACACAAACTCCTGCCCTTTCCATCACCAAGACAGCAACCGAGTCAAGCTTTGCCGCTGTTGGGGATGTATTGAATTACACCATTGTCGTGACCAATTCAGGTAACGTGACTTTGGAAAACATTGCTGTGAGCGATCCTCTGACAGGACTGAATACAACAATTGCTTCTTTGGCACCTTTGGCCTCTGAGTCAATTGCTACTTCTTATACAGTAACACAGGCTGATTTGGACAATGGTTTTGTGACCAACATAGCAATCACTGCGGGTGTTTCCGCTAATGATGAACCTGTAGAGGACAGTGATGAGATTACAGTAGGAGCTTCCTCAAACCCTAGTATTGAAGTGACCAAAACTGCAGACACCAGTACTTTCTCAGAAATCGGTGAAGTAATCACCTACACTATAACAGTAAAAAATACAGGCAATGTCACCCTTACAAATCTTTTGGTAAATGATCCATTAACCGGCCTAACTCAATTGATTCCAAGCTTGGCACCAGGGCAGGTCATTGACATTACAACAGAATATACTGTTCAATTAGAAGATTTGAACAGAGGTTCGATCACAAACAATGTGTCGGTCAAAACCAAATCTAAAGATGGAAAAGACATAGAAGAAAATGGTTCTGTTACTATTGGATCTTCCTCTAAGCCTATTGATGCGGTTGATGATGATATGGGTGAATACCCTGTGGATTTTGGAGGAGTTATAGGTAACCTATTGACAAACGACCTATTGGACAACATGGCTGTAAACTTCACAGATGTCAACTTCGAATTCACTGAGTTGGACGGTTTAGTGGGTTTACTGATAGAAGAAACCGGCGAACTAAGCCTGATCCCTGGTCTAAATGAGGCTCGTGAATATAGGTTGAAATACGTCCTAAGAGAGGCATTGAACCCCAATAACAGTGATGAAGCCTTTGTAGTATTTGAACTCTTGGAAAATGGTGTTGACCTTTCTGTAACCAAAACTTCCAATGGCATCGAAATCTACGAGGGAGATGAATTCGAATACGACATCGAGGTCCGCAACAATGGCGAAACGGATGCTAAAAATGTAATCATCGTTGATGACTTGCCAAATGGTCTATCTTACATTGGGTCTAGGATCGCGGAAAGTAGTCCTTCTATTCAAGTTGGAACTGCAGTCAATGGCTCAAAAATCACCTTCACAATTCCACTTTTCCCTGCAGGAACTAGGGTATTGATTAAAGTCAGCGT
The DNA here is from genome assembly GCF_022538055.1 of Cognataquiflexum nitidum. Taxonomy (GTDB): domain Bacteria; phylum Bacteroidota; class Bacteroidia; order Cytophagales; family Cyclobacteriaceae; genus Cognataquiflexum; species Cognataquiflexum nitidum. The sequence continues at coordinate 107,365 of NZ_JAKZAM010000017.1, forward strand.
GAAGGCAAATCCAATCAACAGCGAAAAAGCACTTCAGATCACCAATATTGTGAATGTTTCTTCTGATGAGGAGGATACCAACATGGACGACAACAATGATTCCGATGTCAACCAGATCAATCCATTCTTTATACCGACTGTTATCACTCCAAATGGCGACGGTCTTAATGACAGGTTTGAAATCAAAGGCCTTGGTAAATTCGAAACCAATGACATCGTCATCTTCAACAGAAATGGAGACCATGTATTTGAAAGAAAGAACTATGAGAATGATTGGTCTGCAGAAGGACTTGTTGCAGGCACCTATTTCTTCGTAATGAAATCCATTGACCGACAAGGGAAACTTCATGAGTTCCAAGGTTGGATACAAGTAATAAAAAGATAAGCCCTAGTATTTATTTAAATTAAAAAAAATTAAACAATCGAAATGAATCTGATTATGAGAAAGTTTTTGATAACAGCAGTTTTTGCGTTGCTGATGGGCTTATCCGCATTGCCTTTGCATGCACAAAACTCATTGCTAAGGTATGCGGATAAACAATTTGAATTGGAAAACTTTAGCCATGCGGCTGCACTGTATGAACAGGCACACGACCGCAAGCCAACTCATGCAAATGCCCAAAAGGCGGCTTTGTCTTACCAAAATATTCAAGAATATGAAAAAAGTTTTGAATGGTGGAAGACAACAATAGCATATGAGGAAGCCTCAAGAGAGGACTTTTTAAATTACCTGTTGGCAGCAATGAAAGCTGAAAACGGCATGACTTCGCAGGAACTACTTGTAGGAAGTCCTTTCAAAGAATCGGCTTTCCCAGAAATCAACTTTGACAAAATCAGAGAACTTAACGACAAAAAGGCAAATGTCAAACTGGTGCAGCCTAAAGGAATTAACAGTGATGGCTCTGACTTTAGAATCACAGAAGACAAAGAAGGCAATAAATACTTTACAAGTGACAGAGGTTCAGTTTTCCTCTCAGAAAAACCAGCTGTGAGACTGGATGCCAAAAGCAAAGTATTCAGTGAAGAAAAAAGTGATTTGAACGACCGTGAGTATTTCGGAATCTACAGGTACTCCAACAGCGATGATCTAAATAAAATGACGTTTGATGTACCGGGAGGTCTGGTTTATTCTGATCCCTCATTGATGGAAAGTAAAAATCTCCTTTTTTACACGACATTTAGAAACATTAGGAAGGTAAATAAAACAAGAGAGTTTGAAGTCCATCCTGAGATTTTCTTCAGTACCATTTCGGCAAATGGAACGCTCTCTGACAACAAGGCATTTCCGATCAATGATGCAACAAAGTATGGGGTAATGCATCCTTTCATCGATGAGAAAGAAAAGAAAATCTATTTTTCTTCTGATATGCCGGGAGGTTTGGGAGGCTTTGACCTTTATTATGTCACTTACGACAATGACTTGAATTTTGGCAATCCTGTCAACCTAGGTTCCTCTGTGAATACGGTGGATGATGAAAGCCATCCATTTATTATGGGAGAAAAATTCTTCTTTTCATCTAAAGGCCATGATGGTCTTGGAGGTATGGATATTTTTCAGGCATCCTATGCCAACGGTTCATTTGGCAATATTGAAAATATGGGAGTCCCCTTCAACTCGCCTAGAGATGATTTTGGCTACTTCATTACATCGAAGGGTAAGCGATATCTTTCCTCAGACCGAAAAGGCGGGATGGGTTTAGATGACATTTACTTGATTGAAGACCTGAACAAATACCTTTTGGCAAGGGTGACTGACTGTAACGGCAATGTTATTTCGGAAGAGTTTGAAACAACTTTGACAATCAAAAATCAAAATGAAAACCTACCGACTAGAAGAGGAACAAAATCTGAGCTATTAGGAGACCTTTTACCCGAAACAGATTATACTTTAACGATCAGCAAAAAGGGCTATTTCAGAATCAATGACCATGACATCAGCACCAAAGGCTTGCAAGGAGATACTTTGAGAAAAGAGTATAGACTTGCTCCAATCCCTTACAATATGCCAGTATTTGTCGATATCGTTTATTACGACCTCGACAAATCACAAATCAGAGCAAATGCACAGCCGACGCTAGATAAAATTGCTGATCTGATGAACAAGTATTCGTTTATTGACCTCAAAGTAGGTTCTCATACAGATGCACGCGCTAGCAAAGAATACAATGAGGCTTTGTCGGAAAGACGCGCAAATGCGGTCAGAGAATACCTCGCCAAATACAATATTCCCGAAAGCAGGGTGAAACTTGATTGGTTTGGTGAAGAGAAACGCACCAATGACTGTGGTGACGGGGTGTCATGCCCAGAAACAGAACACCAACTAAACAGGAGAAGTGAATTGGTATTGGAAGCTTTTCCTGATAAAAACATCGATTATGACTTGCCTGCAGAATTGATGGGCAAAGACATCTGCGATCCAGCAGCGCTATTTTCCGCACTGAACCATGATGTTCCCACCATTTATTTTGACTTTGACAAAGCTACGCTCAGACCGGTACATAAAACCGAATTGGAACGCCTTGCCCTACTTCTTCAAAGAATGCAAGGCATGAACCTTCAAATCGAAGGACATACAGATCAACGTGGCAATGAGGAATATAACTTGAAACTCTCCGAACGCAGGGCAAAAGCTGTTATGGATTACCTCGTAAAAAGAGGTGTTGAATTGGATAGAATGAGCAGCGAATGGCTTGGAAAAACAAAACCTGTTCATGATTGCGGCACAGTGCCTTGTACCGAATCCATGCATCAGATGAACAGAAGAACGGAACTACAGCTCAAATAATATTTACCGAAATTATTTTTTTAACTTTAATTGAAGAGTTATTCGATAGAAAAAGAGTCTCCTTCTGGGGGACTTTTTTTGTTTTTCCCTATCCAATACCAAAAGAAAAAAAGGTGAACCAAAAATCCTTCGATTACTGGATTCACCTTTATTTCCCGATCCAAAAGTGGATTTTTGCACCATTGTCTGACGCATGAGTAAAAAAGTATAAAAGGAATTTTGTATGTAGGCAATTATGCCAGCAAATTGGGTATCCATTAAAATTCTTGTCAGCGGACTGAAATACCCGGTACTTCCCTACCTTACGACAGGCTGGGGTCTTCCGACTTCTTTCCGAGCTATCGGAATTCCGTCCGCACTGAAGCAGAAAATAGGGTTACCGGCAAAGAAGCGTATACCCACAAAAGGAATTACAAACTATTCAGCTTCAAAGTACCTTCATTGCCATCTGCGAGGTTTTTCCCTGTCGCAGCTGAGGCCACCATTTTTAAGAAATTGATCATTTTATTTCCATCAGTATCCCAATAATAAGCGGTCGTAGGAATGACTTTTATGATTGAAATATTAGCGTCTTCTTTCCCTCCCGGAAACCAGGCATTGAGAACAGGTGACCAAAGCTCTTCGATCTTTTCCCCGTCATAGATCAACTCGGCCACACCGTTTACGATGAGAAAGCTGTCTTTTCCGGGATGGGAATAGAAAAGTTGAACATTTTCATCCTGATCTATTTCTTTGTTTTTATCGCTATCCGCGTTGCTGAAAAACCAGATATTACCTTCATCACAAACTTTTTGAGTGCTCATAGGTCTGCAAGATGCGCCATTATCTGTTTTCAGATTGGTACAAAACATACAAATATCTATGGCTTCGACGAGTTCTTTCAATTTGAGAATTGCCTCCTCGTTTCCCATATTTTTAATTCGACTCATTTTATTTCCGGTTTAAAAATTTAAGATTACAATTTATCACATTCCGCTTTACATGCTTTGGCGTGTTCAAGATGGGTTCTCATGGTTGGAAGCTTCTCGGCTGCCCAAGCTTTAATTTCTGCATCTTCAGAATTAGCAGCTGCATCTTCAAACAATTCAATAGCATCTTCATGGTGCTCCACCATCATGTCGCTGTAAGCTTTGCCAAAATCATTGCCTTCTTTTTCCATGAGGTCTTTTTGAGTTTCCATCGAATCTTCAGTAGCAGTAGCAGGGATGGCTACTGATTTTGATTGGGCTAAATTATTCGTAACTACTCAGGTTCTATTTAATTAACCGGAATTCAAGTTTTTTAATTGGTAACTGCTTTTGGGTTTAGCCTGTGT
>NZ_JAKZAM010000018.1 GCF_022538055.1 Cognataquiflexum nitidum
ACACAGGCTAAACCCAAAAGCAGTTACCAATTAAAAAACTTGAATTCCGGTTAATTAAATAGAACCTGAGTAGTTACCTTTCCGAAATTAAATCGCACTTTATAATTGACATTGATAAATAAAGGAAAATCATTGTCTGCTCCATAAGCTGAAATACTGGCTGCATTTCTAACATTCGGATTTTTTGTTTTCCACTCAGCTTCAAGTTCCATCATCAGGCCTATGCGCTGGTATTTATTGTGGAAAACAAACGAATTAGGGTTTTCAGGATCAGTGAAATTATCTTTGAAAAGAATTGATTGTCCACCCAACTGAAGGGATGGGCCGGCGGCAAAAGCCAATTTAAATCCGGAATCACGCTGGAGGATATCATATTTAAGCATGGGAGTTATAAAAATACCAGAAGATTGGTCCTTACTTTTTTGACCCGGGAAGACTTCCTTATTTTCCAGATTTCCGAGAGATTGATAAAATGAAATTCCTGCATTTAGGGAAGTTCTTTTCCCTAACCTATAATTGATCTGATTGGTCATATTCAAACCCCAAAGCATGTTGCTTCTATCAACAGAAAAGCCGCCTCCGATCGAGTATTGTATTTTCGGATTTTCTACCTGGGCTAAAGAGACTGTGGGTGCAAAACCCAAAAAGAAAAGGAGAAGAAATAATTGGTTTGTTTTCATGTTAAAAGAATTTTAAAGTTTGTATTTCAAATGTCAGAAAACTTTTTTTTTTCCGAAAAACTAGTTTTAGATTTTTTAACTAAACGTTTGTTAAATAAGTTGATTTAAAACCAATGTTACCGGGCTGTTTATGTTCTCTTCCCAAATTTTAGGGTTAGGGTTTGTTGGGTTTCTTAAGTTTACCACCAATAAGAACCTATTAAGGTGTCCCGGTTATATATTGGATCTTTAGTGCCGACCTAGGCCAAGGCAAAAAGAAATCTCTCCAATTCACATCACTCTAACCTCAGTGGGTAGTTAATCGTAAATCAAAAATCGCAAATGATTAAAGTCAGATCAATTTAATAGAAGTATTCATCCTCTATCTCAAATCCAACCATCCTGATTTTCTGGCTGTGTGGGCGGAGAAGTTACCCAAGCCACCTTGCACATTGTTAGGAATCCTAATTGAGGTAACAAACGGGTAGTCACCATAATATTTTTGCTGGATTACAGCGACATAATAGTCATAGTAGCTTTTGCTGATGGTCCGTATTTCTGCACTTAATTCATATTGAGTATCGGGTAAGAAGATAACCGATAAATATTCCAACACGATGATTCGCTTGTTGCTTTTTGATCCAAATACGTCGGGATTATACATAATCCCTGAATTTAGTCCTCCTTCGAAGGCCACGCCATTGTTATCGACATTTAACAATCCTTCGTTGTCCAACACCACCTTGACTTGTTGAACGTCATCAAATCCCTTTGTCCTGACAAAAAACAGTAAATGGAAGTAATTTTTTTCATCCAAAAGCTCTAAATCCACTTCTACAGCGATTAGGCCATTGACCCTGTCGATGGAGAGGATTCGGAATGTGGGTGCCTCTGCTGCATTCTCAGGGACCCGATCCGTGGTTTCCACAGCAGGGTATCCGGCAGCATTGACTTTAAGCGAATAGGACTTACCTGCCTCAGGCACGGACTCAAATGCAAAAAAGGCCCTGAAAGTTTCTGAAGGTTGGAACGTACCTTCTTCCAACTTTCTGTTTCCTTCCCAAAGTTCTACTCTGGCATCCGGAATATTCTGCAAGGCTGACATGGTAGTGGTAAATTGGATGTTATTGGTCACAGATATCAACAATGGTACATCAGGGCTGATATGACCATTGACTACCAATTTCTTTTGGAAATCAATAATTTCAATTGGGGAAGGAGACTGAGATAGACAGGAACTGGTCGCATAAAGCAACCCTAGGGCTGCTAAATTTCGGATGACATTAGAAGAATATTCCATAAGAAAAACCGGGGATAAGTGGAAATAAGGGATTGTCTATAAGTAGAATGGATCCATCAGATGCTGCTCCAGGATCTTGGGATAGGAAGAAGGTATTTTGACGATTGTATAGATTGTACACACTGACTGAAAAGCGGTGTCCACCCCAGGAGGTTGTTTTTTCGTAATTGGCAGAAATATCCAATCTATGATAGGGCTTGAAGCGATAAGCATTTCGGGTACTGTATTCAATGAGGTCTGCATTGGGAGTAGTCCTATCGCCTGGAATCACTACATTTTCAACAAAGGTCGATACAGGCAATGTCACCGCCCTTCCTGTCAAGTAAATCCAAGTGGCACTTAAATTCCATCGTTTACCGACTTGCTGATTGATCAAGGCTGAAAAATCATGTCTTCTGTCGAAAATGAATGGGAATGGTTCCCCATTATTGATTTCTTGGAAAATCCGATCCGATTTTGACCAAGTGTAGGATATCCAACCCTGCGTTTTCCCTACCTGCTTTTGAAGCATCATTTCCACCCCTTTGGCCAATCCATCCCCGGTGGTCACCTTTTCATTGGTGCTTCCCGTATTCATAAAAAATGTCACCCCATCTTTGAAATCCAAGAGGCCTTCCATTTTCTTATGGAAGCCTTCTACCGTAAAATCAAGCCCTCTGGAAAACGTTTTGGTATACCCCAATGACCACTGATTGGCATTTTGTGGGCCTATCTCTGGACTAGAACCTAGCCAAAGATCAGTTGGCAGCCCGATACCGCTATTGGTCAGCAGGTGGAGGTATTGGGTCATTTTTGCAAACCCTCCTTTGATGGCGTTTGATTCATTGATTGCCCATCTAAAGGAAGCCCTGGGCTGAATGGAAGGATAACTTACCCCACCCGACCAAAAATTACTGGCATGGATACCGACATTGACGCCCAACTGTCGATTGATCGTTATCTCGTCTTCCACAAAAACAAACCCTTCCCATGCATTATTCTCTTCCTTTAAGCTGGAAGAATCCTCCTCCCGTTGGTTGTTGCGGGTGATGGAGAAGTTGGACTGAAACTGATTTACAAATCGATGTCTGAGTAGAAGTCCGCCAAATTTCACAAAGTGGGTTGGATTTGGGAAATAGCTGAAATCAATTTTACCCCCAAAATCCCGGATGGAGGACTGTTGGTCAAAAAAGTCCTCACTGAAAATCCGGCCGCTGCCTGATCTGATTTCTACATTGTTATCCGAAACGGTATTCAACTGATACCTGCTTGTAAAAAGATTGACATTGGAAAAAAGGGTTGGTTGAAAGACATGGTTCCATCGTAAAGAGGCCACCTGATTACCCCATCCAAGTTTGACATCTTGTTCACTTTCTACCCTTGAGTTTCCGAAGGAGCTTGTCCTTTTTGTATTGTCCCTGTAGCGGTCATTTCCCTGATAAATGCTCAGGTAGATTCGGTCCTTGGCAGAAATGGTATAGTTGACCTTGGCATTGATATCGTAGAAGGAATAATTACTTTGGCCTCCGCTAGCACCATTTCCGATTTTTTGCCTTCTGGTAATAGGAACCAAAATGGGATCCAAAAAGCTTCTCCGGGCCGAAACCATAAAGGTCATTTTCTCCCCCGCCATCGGCCCTTCCAAAATGAACTTCGAGGCAAAAGTGCTGAGTCCGACATTTCCCGAAATCCTTTCCTTACTGCCTTCTTTCATGCTGATGTCCAAGACTGAGGAAAGCCTTCCTCCATATCGGGCCGGAAAAGCTCCTTTGGTCAAATCCATGTTTTGGATCGCATCGGCATTGAAGACCGAGAGAAAACCAAAAAGATGGGAGACATTGTACATGGGCACGCCGTCCAAGAGGATCAGATTTTGATCCTGAGAACCTCCACGTACATTGAATCCCGAAGTGCCCTCGGTACCAAACTGTACGCCTGGAAGCAGTTGAAGAATCCGTAGCGGGTCGACCTCTCCGCCGATTGCAGGCAGCTTTCGGACCAAGGCCATATTTACCTTGAAGGTGCTCATCTGAATTTCCTCCACCTTGTCTTCCACCGAGACTACAGAAACCTCGTCCAATAGCACATTGGCAATTTGAAGCTGGAAATTCCGTGCGATGTCCTGGAATAAAGCAACCTCTTCGGTCAGGGTCTGAAAACCCATATAAGAAATCTTTACCTTGTAGTTGCCCTGTGGAATGGATAATGCGAAGTACCCATATTCATTGGTGGTAATTCCAATTCCTGTACCCAAGACCTGAATGTTGGCACCGATGAGCTTTTCTCCATCACCCTGATTGGTCACATAGCCGCTAAGGATTCTTCGTGCGGAAGCGGCAGGTGACAATAAGATCAGATTCCCCTGAATCTTATACTCCAATTGTAGGGTAGCTGTCCAAAAATCAAGGATTTCTTCAAGTTTAGCTTCCTCAAAATTTAATTCCACAACCTTTCCTTTTGGGAGGATTTGGCTTTGGTAGACAAACCGAAAAGGAGTCTGCTGCTCGATACTTTCGATGAGTTGCTCGGAGGAATAGGTTCCATTCAAACTTATCCGTTCCTGCGCTTTGGCCCAAAAAGACAAAAAACAGAGGAGAAAAATCAAGAATAACTTTACCATGAGCCACCTCCCGTTTCACAATTTCCACCTTGCATGACCACACCTGATTGGGAGGATTGCTGCAGTTCGCTTCCGAAGGTCATGGCAACAGCCTGCACCATCTCATCGGGAGTCAATCCTTCAAACTTGGCCGTGAGTCCACAGCCCATCAAAGAAGTAGCCGAGACCTTTACCTCAATGCCAAAATTATATGCCATGTCGGCGACAAACTGAGACAAAGGCGCATTGTCATACTTCAGTTCTCCTGTCCACCAAGCAAGGTCATTGGCGCTTTTTTCCTTTTCTATGAACTGATCGCCCAAAATGGTCAGTGACATGTCCTTTGTCAGTATCCTGCTTTGACCTGAAGGGAGACCAAATTCAACTTTCCCGGAGAAAACAGAAACGGTGGCTTCTTCCGTCTGAGGCGTTTGGACCAAAAAGGATGTCCCCAAAACCTTAACAAAATGGGATTCGGTTTGGACCAAAAATGGTTTTTCCTCATTTCTTTTTACTTCAAAAAATGCGTCGCCTTGCAAAACGACCGTTCGCTCATCCACCAAATAGGTATTGGAAACTTTCAATTCGGCCCCCTCTTTCAATACCACGCGGGAACTATCGGACAGCCAAATTTCCAAAGGCCCGTTGTTCGCGATGTAATGTTCCTGCTTGGATGAAGTCGAAAGCCAAATGGATACAGAAATCGTCAGGAAGATGGCAGCGGCAGCAGCATATTTGAAAAAGGCAGGAATAGCAAAAGTCTTCTTTTCCCCGATTTCAGCTTCAATTCCTGACCAAATCCTTTCCCGGTCAGGTAGAGGCATCCTGGAAGCCAACTTTGCCGAATTTTGCCAAAGCAGTTGGTAGCTCTCCCATTTTTGGATATTCTCGGGACTTTTGTCAAGCCATTCATTCAAATCCTGAATATCATCCTGACTCGGTCTTTCGAGCCATCTTGCTAGCTGTTCGTCTGTAGGTTCCATTAGTTGCTTCTTTCCCTATAAGTCGAGAAGTGGCTTCAAAACCCCCATCCTGCTAATGAAAAATTTGCAGCAATCCGAAAAATAGTTGTGGAAGGAGGTTTTTTCTTAAAATTTTGAGGGCTTTACCGATTTGGTTTTCTACCGTTTTTGGACTGATATCCAGAGTTTTGGCGATCTCGGCATGGCTCATTTGCTCATAGCGGCTGAGCTTGAAGATCACCTGACACCGATCGGGGAGTGCTGCAATTTCTTTATCAAGCAGCTGTAATATGATGTCTTCATCTTTGGGATCTTCGACTTCGGCAATGATTCCCTCAGCATCAAGGTCTTCTGTAAATTTCAGGATATCCTTTCTTTTTCTTCGGTAGTCTATGGCTTTGAAGGTGGCGGATTTCAGTAGGTAACTGTTCCAATTTGCAATGGCGGGCAATTCAAATCTCCTTTGCCAAAGGCTCACAAAGATGTCCTGACACAGTTCTTCAGAAAGCTGAGAATTTCCCAAAAGGGAATATAATCTCCGATATACAAGAGAATAATGGCTGTCGAAAAAATCCCTGAAGGACTTTTCTTTCCCAAAGTCAGGGTTTTTTACTTTTTTGTCAAAAAAGGCCATGTCAAGGTAGATATCTGACAAAACAGACACCTTTCCAACAAGGATTTATTTAAAATGTTTGGATATTTTCCTTTCAAGGTGGTATTCGATGGTTTTAAAAAACTTTTCCAAAGTTCAAAACTTTGGAAAAGGTCTCGTGTCCATTGGAAAAGGTCTTGTGTCCATTGGAAAAGGTCTTTTGTTCAAATGCCAATATTCTTTTGGGGTTATTTAAGAATTTAAAATCTTTTCCAAAGTTCAAAAACTTTGGAAAAGGTCTGCTTTCAAAAATAATAGAGAAATCATCTTTTACCGGGGCACCAATATGTTCTTTTCTTAAGGGGTATTTGATGGTTTTAAAAAACTTTTCCAAAGTTCAAAAACTTTTCCAAAGTTCAAAAACTTTTCCAAAGTTCAAAAACTTTGGAAAAGGTCTGCTTATCAATAAAATATAATCGTCTTGTTTCGGTACGCCAAAACTTTCCTTTCCAGGTGGTATCCAATAGATTTAAAAACTTTTCCAAAGTTCAAAAACTTTGGAAAAGGTCTACTTATCAATAAAATATAATCGTCTTGTTTCGGTACGCCAAAACTTTCCTTTCCAAGTGGTATCCAATAGATTTAAAAACTTTTCCAAAGTTCAAAAACTTTGGAAAAGGTCTGCTTTCAAAAATAATAGAGAAATCATCTTTTACCGGGGCACCAATATGTTCTTTTCTTAAGGGGTATTTGATGGTTTTAAAAAACTTTTCCAAAGTTCAAAAACTTTGGAAAAGGTCTCGTGTCCATTGGAAAAGGTCTTGTGTCCAAATGCCAATATTCTTTTGGGGTTATTTAAGAATTTAAAAACTTTTCCAAAGTTCAAAAACTTTGGAAAAGGTCTGCTTATCAATAAAATATAATCGTCTTGTTTCGGTAAGCCAAAACTTTCCTTTCCAGGTGGTATTTGATGGCTTTGGAAAGAACCACTTTTTCTACATCCTGACCGATCTGCACCAAGTCAGCCGGGGAGTTATGGTGACGTACACGGGCTACCTCCTGTTCGATTATCGGACCTGCATCCAATTCTTCGGTGACATAGTGTGCTGTGGCCCCAATGATTTTGACCCCACGCTCGTAGGCCGCATGGTAAGGCTTAGCACCGACAAAAGCCGGCAAGAATGAATGGTGGATATTGATGATTTTGTTGGGGTAATTTCGGATAAAATCCTCGCTTAAGATCTGCATGTACCGGGCCAAAACCACAAAATCAGTTCGGTATTGATTCAGCAATTCCAACTGCTTTTCTTCCACATCCATCCTGTTTGCCTTGTCTACTGCAAAATAATGGAAAGGAATGCCAAAAGCTTCCACCACCTTTTTGTGGTCAGCGTGGTTGGATATCACTACTGGTATTTCTACATCAAACTGGCCTGAATAATGCCTACTCAAAATATCTATCAAACAATGAGAAAGCTTGGATACAAAAACTGCCATCCTTGGCTTTCGGTAGTTGAAAAACAACTCAAATTCCATATCGAATTTCTTCCCGACTTTGGCTTCAAAAATCGGTTCGATTTCTTCTCTTTTCAGTCCAAAGGTTTCCAATTCCCAGGATACCCTCATAAAAAACATCCCGACTTCACCGTCCACATGTTGGTCTATCTCAAGGATATTTCCCTGATAGGAGTATAAAAATTCAGAAACGCTTGCTACGATGCCTTTCTGATCTTTGCATTGAATTATCAAAATTGCTTTTTTCATTTTTTTGCGAGTGTGTGTGGTTTATCAATCTAATAATGCCTCAACATCTTCTTTGCTAAGGCTCTTTATAAAGCTTTCTTCTGTACTGATCAGTTCTCCTGCGAGTGCCATCTTTCTTTCCTGCAAGGCCATTATTTTTTCTTCAACCGTATTTCGGCTAATAAATTTATAAATGATGACTTTGTTTTCCTGACCGATTCGGTGGGCCCTGTCTATGGCTTGGGCTTCCACAGCAGGATTCCACCAAGGATCCAGCAAAAATACATATTCTGCCTTGGTCAGGTTCAAGCCTACACCTCCCGCTTTTAGCGAGATCAGGAAAATTTTCACCTCATCATTTTGCTGGAAAGACTCCACTTGCGCTTGCCTGTCTTTGGTAGTACCATCTAGGTAGGCGTATTTGATGTTCTCTTTTTCAAGGTATTCTCTGATGATAGCAAGATGTCTAACAAACTGACTGAATACCAATACTTTATGTCCTTCACTGACCGTTGATTCGATCATGTGCGTTACATCTTCCATTTTTCCCGAATCTCCGGTATAGTCTTTGTCCGTCAAGCGCGGATGGTTTGCCAATTGCCTCAGTTGGGTCAATCCCCTCAACAAAGCAAATTGCTGGTTTTTCATTCCAGGAACCGACATTTCTTTGACGATCTTTTCCCTATAGTAGCTTTTCACTTGCTCATAAGCCTTTTCCTGTTCTGGGGTCATCGTCGAATATTTCACATTGATAACTTTCTCAGGCAGGTCAGTCGCTACTTGGCTTTTTAACCTTCGGAGGATAAAGGGTTTGATCATGGCATGCAGTTTGGCGGCTTTATCTTGGTCATTCTTTTTTTCAATCGGCAATAAAAACTGTTTTTTGAACATATTTTGATTACCCAAAAGTCCTCTGTTGATAAAGTTCATTTGTGACCAAAGGTCCATGGTTCCATTCTCTACGGGAGTGCCGGTTAGAATCAACCTCTGCCTACAGGTCAGCTCATTTACTGCTTTGGCGATGATGCTGCTTGGGTTTTTGATGGCTTGGGATTCATCCAAGATGACGTAGTTGAAATAGAATCCTTTCAACATATCTATATCCATTCTTGTAATCCCATAGGAAGTGAGCACCAAGTCATATTTTACAAAGCGGCTGGTGTCTTTGATTCTTTGGCTACCCGTATAGGTAAGGATTTTCAGCTTTGAGGTAAACTTCCTTGCTTCCAACTCCCAGTTGTAAATCAAGGAAGTCGGCATCACCAGCAAAGAAGTGGCTTCCGGATTTTGCTCTTTTTCATGCGCCAAAAGCGCCAGTGTTTGTACGGTTTTTCCTAAACCCATGTCATCGGCCAAGCAACCCCCAAACCGAAACTCGTTCAGAAAACGCATCCAATTATATCCTGCTTTTTGGTACGGTCTGAGAATCCCTTTGAAAGTCACGGGCAAATCATAATCCTCTATTTGGTTGAAATTTCGTAGCTTTTCAAGTTTTTGACTTAGTTTAAGTTGGAGAAGATTCCCCGTTTGAAGCTCTTGGGCTAAGGCAATATGGTGTTTTTTGAGTACTAGAGATTGCTGGGATGAATCATGCTCATGCTCCTCCATGAATGCAAACATCTCGGAATAATTGACAAACCATGAATTGGGAATGACCGCTATTTCTCCATTTGGCAATTCAAATTCTGTTTTACCCTGAAGCAAAAGTCTCCTAAGCTTATTGAAAGGGATTTCAAAGGAACCAAATCTTATCACTGCATGGACATCAAACCAATCAATGTTTTCTTTGACTTCCACAGAAATATTGGCATGCCCTATAAAATATCTTTTCCCTTTTTGGGTAGGGGCCTGCTGGATACGAATCCCCATTTCCTCCAAGTTGTCTTTATAGGCGTTGATCCATCCAAATGCCTTGGACTTGCAGGTAGAATACCTCGCATGCTTGACAGGGAGGCCAAGGTCTTTGAGGTAATCTCCATATGATTTTTCTTTCTCAAGGTCTCTAATTACTTTGTGAAAAATATAATTGTCTCCAATATGTTCAAGCTCTACATTATTAGATGCTTTTTCTTCAGATCGGAAAGCATAGTCACCGTATTGGAACTGTAGGTCAAAAACGATTTTTTCTTCCTCTTCTTCTTCCAACTTGTTTCCAAAAAGATCAATCTTCGGATTTGAAGGCAGGTCACTCAAACTCAAAACAGCTTTTGGCATTGACTTTTCCACTTTGATATCAAAGCCTTTGGCATACACATCAAAGGAAGCGACAAGTTGGGTTACAAATTTTTTGTAGTACTGGTCTTCGACCTTTCTGGGGATTACGATGAACTTTTTGTTGAGAAAAGGTTGGAGTTTTTTACCATCCACCCCTTTTTTAAAACTGTATAAATTGTAGTCAACCACCAACCAAGCAGGTTCGTGGCAGATGAGGTAGGCATTACGGTATTGCCATTCTAGAGGGGCATCCCGGTATTTGATGGTAGGGAAATAGTGTGTATTGTCCTCATTTCTCCTAAAATGAAAAAGTACTGCAGCCTTTTCCGGCATGATATTGATTTCTCTCCAGATTGGATTACCATCATTTCCCATCTCAAAAAAACGCTTCCCTTTCAGGTTTTCCAGAACTTTGGCCCTCAAACCTTCAAGCTTGTGTTCAATTATTTCCTGAACGACCTTATTTTCTGTCTTTGGGTCATAGATTTTCCTCAGGTATTCTTTCGGTTTAAGTTTCTTGGTGTCGAATTTTTTGACAATGGCTTCTTGCTGCATGTCATCCATCCACTTGATCAACTTAAAGTCTGTCTCATTAAGGCCTGAAGAAAACTCAATTGCGTTAACATGCGAAATATTCTGGTGGGCAAACGAAAGCCTTCCCTTTTCATCCAGTTGAACCACAAAGGATTCGAATAACAGTCCAAGGAACTCGTGACTGAATAAGGAATATATGATTTGAAAAGGTTTATCCGGGGATACTTTCATAGGTTCAAAATCAATCAACGGAACAAATCCGTCAACCAAGACAGTTTTTTGCAATAAAACTAGCACGAAAAATACAGAATAATTTTCAGTATAAAAATAATTAGAGTTAAGATTTGGGTATTGATATGGATACAGTTTGGATATCTGATTAATAGTTAAAATATTAGCTTTCAACTTCAGTGTTTTTCAAAAATTAAAAAAGCCACATGAAACAGTACCTTGAAATATTTACCCTGAGTCATGTATTTTTTGGATCAATTGCTTTGCTTTCAGGAGTCTTGGCCATCATATTCCAAAAAGGTGGTAAACTCCATAATGGTTCAGGCAAAGTTTACTATTGGTCGATGGTTGGGATCGGGATAACCGCTTTTGGGATAGCCATCCCCAAAGGAAACTTATTTTTGTTGATGGTAGGCGGGTTTAGTACCTACATGACGCTTACAGGGTACCGTTTTTTGCAGTTTTGGAGAAATTCCAAATTGACTTTCGGGTCTATGGATTACCTTTTTATCATCCTGGGATTTATCACAGTGCTGATTCCCACAGGCTATTTAATCCGTCTTGGTTGGGGAAATATCGGAGGTATTCTACCTGTATTTTTGATTTTCAGTGCGATCCTGATTTCCATGCTGATTACAGACCTGAACCACTCCAAGAAACTGTCAACCTATCCCAAAGGATGGTTTCTCAGCAGACATATCAGCAGGATGGTAGGAGCCTTCATCGCGACAGTGACAGCATTTTTGGTTCAAAACTGGCAAACAGACCCAATCTTTATTGCATGGTTATTGCCCACTGTGATTTTTGTGCCCTTGATCATCTACTTTACAAAAAAATTCAAAGTCACCACAAAGCAATTAAAACCGTATATGCCCTCCCAAAATTCCGGATTTTGAAATGCGGGAAATATATTGAAATTTGGTCCGATGGGTAAATCTCAAAGTATTTTGTTATGACAAGACCAACACTTAGCAGGCAGCTTGGGTTGATGGGCTTAGTGGCTACAGGAGTATGTTCGATGCTCGGCGCCTCTATCAATGTGGTACCTTTTATGATTCAGCGGCATGTTCCGGGTATCGGGCCTTATGTATTGCCTGCCTTTATTTTCGCTGCGATTCCCGCACTTTTGGCTGCCTTTGCCTACAGCCTTCTTGCTACAGCCATGCCAAGGGCAGGGGGAAGTTATGTCTATGCCAGCCGGGGTCTTAATCCTTATTTAGGTTTTGTAGCGAGCTTTTCTCAATGGTTTGGACTGTCTATAGTCATCGGTGTGGTGGCTTATGTGACAGTTCCTTTCTTGAGGGATATCGCTACAGCATTGGAATGGACTTCATTGGCAGCACTATTGGAAACCGGACTTATCAGGGTGAACTTAGCTTTGGTTTTGGTATGGATCTTTGTTTGGGTCAATATCCGAGGTGCAAGTCTGTACGAAAAGACCGTTATTCCTTTGATGATCCTGATGTTTATCATGGGCGGAGTAGTAATCGCAGCTGGTCTTTCATTTACACAAATAGATTTTGCACAATCCATATTGGAGAATGAAGGAAGGGTAATTTCACCTTCAATGGGAACAGAATTCCATTTACCAACTTTCCTTTCTGCAGGGGCTTTGCTGTTTGCAAGTTTTATTGGATTTGACAGCATTGCACAGGCGGGAGGAGAGGCCAAGAATCCCACCAAAAGACTCCCATTGGCGATTGCACTGACCATTGTCATTGTAGGCGGTTATTATATTTTATTTACAAGGGCAGTCTATCATGCAGTCCCTTGGTCTTTTGTAGCTGAAGAAGCTTTGCAAAAAGACATCACAGCACCGGGTTTGATGGGCTACTTGCTTCCATCAGGTTTGACAGTGGTGATTGTCGCAGGAGCGGCGATCGCTTTGATCAATGACCTTCCTGCTATGCTTCTTTCCGTTTCTAGGCTGATGTTTGCTTGGGCAGAGGATGGTATTTTTCCCAAATATTTCACTAAAATCCACCCGCATTTCCACACCCCATATGCCGCAGTCATCCTCAGCGGGGTCATGGCAAGTATTGGGATATTGGGAAGTCATTTTGCTGGAGATTTCTTTTTGGGCATTGATATCATGGTGACCTCCATGATGGTAAATTTTCTGTTGATGTGTGTGACTTTATTGACTATTGACAAAGTAAATCCCTCATTGGCATCAGATATCAAAATCATAAAGAATAAAAAAACCAGGATGGCATTGGGTTGGGCGGGGACATCAGTTCTGCTCTTTTTCTTGTCGATCCACACTTGGAAGGACCTCAACACCAACGTAGAAGCCTGGTATTTTCATTCGACTCTTATTTGGTTGATTGTCATGGGTATGGCTTCCCTTATATTCTTTTTTAAATTTAATCAATTGAAAAACAAAGGGATAGACACCAAATCTTTATTTGAAAAATTGCCCTAATATGAACAAAATGAATGATTTATACACCGAATTGGCTCCTGATCTGCGGATTTCCAAAGTGCTGACAGGGCTTTGGCAGATCGCCGATATGGAAAAGGACGGCACTGTCCTTGACCCGAATGTCACGTCCCTTGCCATGGCGCCTTATATGGAAGTTGGGCTGACTACTTTTGATATGGCCGACCATTATGGCTCGGCTGAAATTATAGCAGGAACTTTCAAAAACACGCATCCTCTCGGCAAAAAAGCCCTGCTATTGACAAAGTGGGTTCCAAAACCGGGTAAATCAAGCTTGCAAGAAACACGTGCTGCCATCCGGATTTCTCTTGACCGACTTCAGACCAAGCAGATTGATCTTATGCAGTTCCATGCCTGGAGTTACCCTGACCCGACCTGGCTGGACCAACTGTTTTGGCTGAATGAATTGAAGGAGGAGGGATTGATCAAGCATATCGGCTTGACCAATTTTGATTCGGCACACTTGAGGATAGCTTGCGCATCGGGGATCCCGATTGTATCCAACCAGATTTGTCACTCCCTGATCGACCAAAGGGCTTCGGGAGAAATGGCAAAAGTCTGTCAGGAATATGGCGTGAAAATCCTGGCCTTTGGAACCTTGGCAGGTGGATTTCTTTCAGAAAAATGGTTGGGAAAAACAGAACCACTTTTGGAAAACGAAGCGACCTGGTCTCAGATGAAGTACAAGAGATTCATTGATGCGGCAGGAGGTTGGGCAAAATTCCAAAATCTCCTGGAGTCCGTATCCAGAATAGCTGAAAAACACCAAGTTTCGATTGCCAATGTAGCCACCAAATTCATCCTCGAGCAACCTCAGGTAGGTGGAGTCATCATCGGTGCCAGATTGGGACAAAGTGCCCATGTGGAGGAAACGATGAAACTATTTTCCTTTTCGCTATCGGAAAACGACAAAACCACTATTCGAGAGGCACAATCGATGTTGACTCAGATCCCCGGTGATTGTGGAGACGAATATAGAAAACCTCCTTTTCTCACTGCTTCCGGTGACCTCAGCCACCATCTTGATTCTTTTCCCAAACCTTATGAAGTTCATCCCGGTGCCAACGGCAGTCTACAGGTATTCAGCGGAACAGTATGGGAAGGCATGGCCGGATATAGCCGTGCGACGAGACGGGGCAACAGGATTTCTGTTTCCGGCACCACTGCCACCCATGGGCATCGCATGATTGGCGGAAATGATGCAGGAGCCCAGGCGCATTTTGTATTGGACAAAATCGAAGCGGCAATCACTTCGCTTGGTGGAAAAATGGAAGATGTGATCCGCACCAGGATTTTTGTGAACAATATCAATGATTGGGAAGCTGTGGCTAGGGCCCACGGACAGCGGTTTGCAGACATCCAACCTGCCAATACTTTGGTGGAAGCAAAATTGGTCGGAGAAGGATATTTGGTGGAGATTGAGGCGGAAGCGGAGGTTGGTAATTAAAAGGTTAAAAAGTTTTGAAAGTTTGAAGGTTGAGTCCTGTTATCCTGCTTCTCCAGAAGCAGGATAAAACTGTATATTGAAATGCCGTTATATAATGTCTTTGAAACACAATCCCTTGATTTAAATTCTTATATCTTAAAAAAAAGTATCCATGAAAAAATTACTCTTTCCTCTACTATTTTTCAATTTTTCAATAGGCTTTTCCCAAGAAGCCGAAAAAACTGTACCCATCCCCGATCCAATGGCCTTTGAAACATCGCATCAAGGGACTTTTCATGGGAAAGCTATCAGCTACAAGGCCATCTCGGGGGAGACATTTCTGAAGAATGCCGAAGGTGAATCGGTTGCCGCACTTTGGTCCACATCTTACATCAAATCTGAACCTGACCCAAGCAAACGTCCGGTTACCTTTATCTTCAACGGAGGCCCGGGTTCAGCATCTGTTTGGCTCCACATGGGTGTTTTTGGACCCAAAATAGTCAAAGTAGATTCAGAGGCAAAAACTGATGATGGGGCAGCCCCATTCAATATGGTCAACAATGATTTGGCTTTGTTGGACATCTCAGACATGGTGTTTATCGATCCGGTGGGAACAGGCTTCAGCAAGGTGATTGGTAAAGGTAAGGTAGAAGATTTTTGGGGTTTGACGGAAGACGCCAAGTCTATTGCGCAATTTATCCGACTATGGATCACAAAGCATCAAAGGTGGCAATCTCCAAAATACATTGCAGGGGAAAGCTATGGTACCACCCGCGCTGCTGCAGTCACAGCAGCTTTGGAAAGAGGAGGACAGACTATGGCCTTGAATGGTTTGATTCTGATTTCACAGGCATTGGATTATCAGGGTTCGACTTCAGTTCATGACAATATCGCATCCTATTTCACCTATTTTCCCACCATGGCTGCCACTGCTTGGTACCATGGTAAAGCTGGTCAAGGTAAAAAACTGGAAGATTTTGTAACGGAAGCACGGGCATTTGCCTATAATGAATATTTGCCGGCATTGTACAAAGGGAACCAATCTACATTCGAGGAAAAAGAAAAAATTGCTCAAAGAATATCCTACTTTTTGGGACTGGAAAAGGAATATGTCCTTCTTTCCGACAACAGAATCCTTACAGATAGATTCAAGAAGGAATTGCTCCGCAAGGAAGGAAAAACCATCGGTACGCTTGATGGAAGGTATCTCGGAGAAGAAGGCGACCAAACTGCAGCCTCCCCGACCTTGGGCGATCCTTCGAGCTATGGAATTGATGCGGCTTACACTGCTGCCCTGCAGGATTATTTCGCCAAGACATTACAAATCAAAGTGGACCGGCCTTACCTGACCTCCAACGGCAGTATTGGTGGCAAATGGAATTGGAGGCCTGTTCCTGAGGGTTCTTATTGGGAACCTTCTTATGTCAATGTCGCCAGGAGTCTCGGCGAATCCATGCGCCGCAACAAAGACTTGAAAGTCATGGTGGCCAATGGTTATTATGACCTGATCACACCATTTTTGGATGCAGAATACACTTTTGCCAGGCATGATATCCCGATGGAAAGGGTACAAATGTTTTATTACGAAGGAGGCCATATGGTGTACAACCACCGGCCGGATTTTGAAAAATTGGTGAAGGATATCCGGGAATTTATGGGGAAATAATAGAAAGGAATTAAAAAAATTAATACCAAAATGACTGACCACAACATCCAAAACATCCCTGAGGCTTATTTTGCGATTGATCTGGCTACCAAAGAACTTGGCTTCACGATGCCATCAGACTTGCTGACTTGTTCGCTGCTGAGAACGTTGTCAGCGTCTAAACCATCAGGAAAATTTCTTGAACTCGGAACGGGAACAGGACTTTCCACTTCCTGGATCTTGGATGGTATGGATCAAAAAAGCACTTTGATTTCTGTTGACAATGATGAAGCAGTATTGAATATTGCAAAAACGCATGTTGGAAAAGATTCCCGACTATCCCTTGTTCTTAGCGATGGGGAGGATTGGGTTCTTGGCAATTTAGAAATGCGCTTTGATTACATTTTTGCAGATACCTGGCATGGTAAATACCTGCTTTTGGAAGAAGTTTTGAATATGCTCAATCCCGGAGGTTTATATCTCGTGGATGATATGTTGCCTCAACCAAACTGGCCTGAAGGCCATGCAGAAAAAGCCGACAACTTTTTCAAGAAATTGGAAGAAAGAGCTGACCTGACATTCTCCCAACTTAATTGGGCCACCGGGATAATTATTGCGGTTAAGAAGTGATCGTGAAATACAATGATCCAATTGGAATTTTCTTTCTGTATTGATAGAATTGGCTTGTACCCACTCATTCCCCATACTTGAGTAAAAATTCCGGATTTATAGCTTTGAAACTCACACGGCCTGTGTTGAAACTTTCAATAGACAATAGCAAATCAAACTTTTCAAGATGAGGTCGGATGACGATGCCTTCTGCCCATACATCTTTGCAGATCATACTTTTCACAGTGGCTTTTTTGACGATGGCCTCAATGTCGTTCTCTAATTTATAATCAGTTTCCATGATTGGAACAATGGGCAAATCCAGTTTTTCCATCAATTCAATTAGCCCCCGGTAGGGTAGGTATTCAAACTTGTCGATATCAAATGCATTGAAAATTCGGACCGTCTGCCCCCTTAGTCTGAGTCTGTTGTCCTGAATACCTTCGCCTATCAGTTCACCCTGAATGGCGATGTTTTTATGGATGCTTCTTAATTTATTCTCGATATCCAATTCCCTTGCCACCTTCCAAAAGCTGTTTTCTTCATCCTCATACAGTTCCATGTTTCTGCTGCAAACGCCGAATTCATTGTCTTTGATAAAATAAGTAGCCGAACTTCCATCAAGTTTTTCGCTGATGTAGCAAGATACCCCTTGGTATTTATCCAGGACTTTTTGCAGAACCTGAACCCTGGTTTCGTCAGTTTTTGGGATAAAAGAAGGAAATTTACCTTTTACTTTCCCGCTCAGATAGGCAGGAATCGGAGGCTCATATTTTGTAATTTCAAGGATTTCGGTTACGTCCAAGTCCTCCTGCGGTTCGATGTGGTCAGGCAAAATAGTAAGTGGAAGGCAAATTCCTTGGGAAACCTGCCCCCGCAATCTGATAGTCCTGATACGCATGCCTCTTGGTTTCAAAAATTCAAATTCAGGTCTATCGGGCAAGAGGCTGTCTATTTCACAATAAACTGCTAAATCCCCAACTTGGAACTCCCCTTTTTTGACCACTAATTGCCAGCCTAAAACTGTAGCCTTATCAATCGAATCCGCACCTTCTATAGGTTCCAAGGCTTTAATTCGTTGGATACTTGCAAGTTTTCTCATTTCAAAATCGTTCTCGTGATGCAATATTTCATTATATGTAAGTACACAATGATACCCGTAGATAGGAAATCTATTATAATTCTTGTCTGAGGACTTAATTGACCGTACATCGGTCTCCCGACTTCGTCCCGAGCTATCGGGATCCCTCTCCAATGAGTAAGAATAGGTTTACTCGCAAAGGAACACACTTCCATTTTTCATTATTACCCAAGGTTTAAATCACAATTTAGCAAAAAAGGAAACCATTTTTCTTTATTTAGCATTTACAAACCTGACAGTATCAATCAAAAATAACCTTTATGGAAAAGCCGGATTTCAATATCACCGAAGTCAATAAAATAATCCGTGGACGTAGGTCCATGTTTTTTGCCCAATTCAAAGAAAATGACCCTGTGGATGACGCAGTCATCGAGGAGATTTTGGAAAATGCCACTTGGGCGCCAACCCACAAATTGACAGAACCTTGGAGTTTCATTGTATTTGCAGGAGAGGGAAGACAAAAATTTGCTGACTATCAGTCTGAGTTATACAAAGAAAGAACAACCAAAAATGGGACTTTCAACGAAGCTGCCTACATGAGGTTCAAAGAAAACCCATTGAAAGCTTCCCATATCATCGCCATCAAAATGAAACATGATCCCAAAGCAGGTCTTCCTGTGATGGAGGAAATAGCAGCAGTAGCCATGGCGGTTCAGAACATGTACCTTTCGGCCTCTGCCCATGGTTTGGCAGCGTTTTGGGGGACAGGGGGGCCAACGTTTTGGCCGGAGGCTAAGCCTTGGTTTGGCTTGGAAGAAGAGGACATGCTGATGGGATTTTTCTACATTGCTAAGCCTGCCACCGAAAACTGGCCGATCGGAAAAAGAAAACCTGCGGCAGAAAAAACTGATTGGGTAAGGTAAACAAAAAAAAGTAAGATGTAAGAGGTGTGGAACCTCTTACTTCTTACCTCTCACCATTTAAAATGCGGTTTCAAAGGGTTTAAATCACATTCCCATACCCCTGTACCTTGGTGGCTCGATGCCATTGGCACGGATATAGGATACTGCTGCTCCTCGATGGTGCGTACAATGGTCATCCATCAGGGAAATTACTTCCCTTCTGGTAGCTGTTGTCCCAAAAATCTCAACTTTCTCATCAAGGTCAGCCATGCTGAGATTTTTAAAGGTCATGTTGGCAAAGTCATAGCATTTCTCTACAAAGGCTCTGAGTTCTGCTTTATTCTTGGGTTTGGCATTAAGGTCAATTCCTGAATCTGTTCCTTTTAAAAACCTTTGACTGATCCCTACGATGACCGTAGAAAGATGGCTAACCTGCTCATTGAAACTCATCGCAGAAGCCTCAGGCTTGTAATCATACAGGTTTTCCGGCATTTTGTCTACCACTTCTAAGGTGAATTGCTTCCCATTTTCCCATTTGTTTAAAAATTCCTCCATATTTGTTTGAGCGAGGGAAATGGATTGAAAGGAAAAAAATGCCATCAAAACTGTAGCAATTACGAGTACGCTGTTTTGTATTTTCATATTCTTTGGCTAGTTAAGTTTAGTATAAATATCCCATTTCCTCCCCTCATATCAAACGATTTTGATAAATTTGAAATATGGAAATAAGAAATTTTATTCTGTTGCTTATACTTTTTGTCCTTGTAAGTTGTGGTTCGGATTACCTTCCAAAACCTAAAGGCTATAACCGTATAGACCTCCCTGAAAGGGGCTTCACAGCATTAAAGAATGATGTACCTTATTCTTTTGAGCATTCTGTCAATGCATTTGTGGAGCCGGATTCTTTTAATCTTGCTGAGAAATCATGGATAAATATCAATTATAAGTCTTTGGGGGGAAAAGTCCACCTGACCTATTTGGCTTTGGACACAGATGGCAAAGACATCAAGACAGTTGTCAATGATGCCATCAATCTTACCGCAAAGCATCAGATCAAAGCTTATGGCATAGAAGAATCTATGATGGTCACACCAAAAGGATATACGGGCGTAGTAGCCGAACTGTCCGGGGAAGTGCCAACACAGTTTCAGTTTTTCGTGACAGATTCGACCCGGAATTTTTTGAGAGGGGCTTTGTATTTCAATACAGCGATGAAAAATGATTCCCTTGCCCCGGCTATCGAATACATCAAAGTCGATATGATCCATTTGATCAACACGCTAGAGTTCAAAAAATAAAACCATCCAATTTGTTTAAATTGGATGGCTTTTTTAACTTGGAAGAAGCGGGGTTAGAAAGTAAGTTTCTTCCAGCTTTTGAGAATGATGGCACCTCCAATAATGGCAACCACAGTCGCGATACTTGCTGGCAATACATTTCCATAAATCCAGAAACCTACTGCAAACAAGGCGGCATAGACCATCACAGACCCGACGAGCATCAATCCGATTTCCATCGGCAACTGTCCCTGTTCTTGTTTTTCATTTGGATATCGGTCCAAAAGTTTTTTCCATCCAAAAGAAGCCGGTCTTACTTTTCTGTAAAATGACAATAAGATTTCATCATTTTCAGGCTTGGTAAATAATGTAACCAACACCCAACCTACGGTGGTGATTCCTACTCCGTAAAGCAATTTGAGGTAGGCTTGGTTTTCGGGAATTAAAATCCAACCAACTTTAGGATTAATCACCTCAAAGAATATCGCCACAATGAATGAAATCAACATCGCGAAAATCTCTGTGTAGGCATTGATCCTCCACCAAAACCAACGAAGAATAAATATCAAACCTGTACCGGCTCCGATCTGAAGTAAAATATTGAACGCTTCCAAGGCATTGGATAATGCCAAAGCAAGGATAGCTGCAAATACCATCAGGAGAACAGTGGAAATTCTACCCACCATGACAAGTTCTTTGTCGGTTGCAGTTGGTTTCAAAAACCTCAGGTAAAAATCATTCACCACGTAGGATGAGCCCCAATTGAGGTGGGTCGAAAGAGTGGACATTACTGCGGCGATCAAAGAGGCCAATACAATCCCAATCAAACCTGTCGGCAGAAAAGTCAGCATGGCTGAATAAGCCAAGTCATCACCCAATTTGTCAGCAGGAATGTTTGGAAAAGCCACTCCCAAATCAGAAATCTGTGGGAAAATGATCAAGGAAGAAAGAGCCACAATGATCCATGGCCAAGGTCTCATGGCATAATGGGCGATGTTGAAAAACAAAGTAGCGCCGATGGCATTCTTCTCATCCTTGGCAGAAAGCATCCTTTGGGCAATGTAACCCCCACCTCCAGGCTCAGCACCAGGATACCAAGTAGCCCACCATTGAATGGCAATAGGCATGATCAGCAATGGAATGATGAGGTTCCAATCATTGAAATCAGGAAGGAAATTGAGCTTGTCGGCCACATTTGGATGGGTCAACAAATTATTCAAAGAGCCGATTTCGGGCATATCAAGAATATAGAATGCCGCACCAATAGATCCTGCCATGGCAATGAAAAACTGGAAAAAATCAGTAAGCAAGACACCTTTCAATCCTCCCAAGGAACTGTAAATAACCGTCACTAAAGAAGCTAGAAGCAAGGTCTCGTAAGGACTCAAACCCAGCATAACCCCTCCGATTTTGATAGCAGCGAGTGAAACAGTCGCCATGATCACCACATTGAAAAACACACCTAAATAAATTGCCCTAAATGCCCTCAGGAAAGCAGCGGGCTTGCCACTATACCTCATTTCATAGAATTCAAGGTCGGTGGTCAATTCAGACCTTCTCCAAAGCTTGGCATAGACAAACACTGTCAGCATCCCTGTCAGCAAAAATGCCCACCAAACCCAGTTGCCTGACACCCCTTGTTTTCTTACAATGTCAGTCACCAGATTGGGTGTGTCTGCTGAGAAGGTTGTGGCTACCATAGATACGCCTAAAAGCCACCAGGGCATATTTCTTCCCGAAAGGAAGAATTCCTTGGCTGATGCTCCGGCTGTTCTAGAGGCAAACACACCTATCAACATCGAAACAATAAAAAAGGCAGCGATGATTGCCCAGTCAATAAAGGAAATATTCATAGGTAATTGGGTTAGAGTGGCTTGTAATTAAGCTGAGTTTATTGATTTTTTTAATTTACTACTCCAAACTTCTTTAATAAATTTCACTAATGTAAATAATATCTCAAGATTTGCAAAAGGTAGGATTTTCAATGTTAAAAAATATCGTTTGGGACAAATTATAGGTGAGTTTCCCCAAAAAGGAAAAAGACAGAAAAAGGAAGTAATCATGATTTGTAGCTATTATATCAATTAACACTGAACTAAAAGCAGCCATATTTCACAAACTTCAAATTCCAATATTTGGAAAGAAAAGAATTCTATGCCGAATTGATTCCAAAAACTTACTTTTGCGGCTGAACTTGAATTTCTGACATGTCCCCTTTTTCTTGGT
Organism: Cognataquiflexum nitidum; assembly: GCF_022538055.1. Taxonomy (GTDB): domain Bacteria; phylum Bacteroidota; class Bacteroidia; order Cytophagales; family Cyclobacteriaceae; genus Cognataquiflexum; species Cognataquiflexum nitidum. The sequence continues at coordinate 22,423 of NZ_JAKZAM010000018.1, forward strand.
TACCTGCTCTCAATACACAATACGGTTTGGAAATCCATCCATCACTCATAAGGCCATTTGGAGATGGCCATATCCATCAGACTTTTTTGATTGAATCAGGAGAAGAAAAACTCATCCTCCAACGCTTCAACAACCTCGTTTTCAAATATCCCGAGAGGATTTCCCATAATCAGTCTTTGTTGATAGAACAAATTGACAGTGAGGACCTGCCTTATATTTTACCTTTGCCGATCCCAAACTTGGCCGGGGAATTGTTTACATTAATTGAAGGGACATATTTCAGAATTTCTCCATTTGTAGCAGGCAGATGCGTCAATGAGATTGAGAATCCCCACCAAGCTTATCTTGCTGCAAAGGCATTCGCCCAGTTTATCAAAGCAGGAATCCATATTCCGGCAAAGGAATTTCAGGAAGCAATTCCGGGATTTCATGACCTAGAACTCCGGTACAACCAATTGTTGGAAGCATTGAAAAACACAAAAAGAGATATTGTTGGGGATTTGAAAGAGTTGGTCGAATTCTATTTGGCACAAAAGGACCTAGTGGATCAATATCTCAGGTGGAAAGAAAAATTGCCCTTGCGATTGACTCACAGCGACACCAAAATCAACAACTTGATTTTTGCTGAGGACTTTTCCAAAGTCAATGCAGTCATTGACCTTGATACATTGATGGCTGGGTATGTCTATTATGATTTTGGGGATTTGGTCCGGACTGTGGCCTGCACCGAAGGCGAAAGTTCTAAGGATTGGGAAAAAATCAGGGTAGACTTCACCAAATATGAAGCTCTTTTAGTAGGATTTTTAGAAGTGGGCAAAGGTGCATTTACAGAAGATGAAATCTATTCACTTCCCTTTGGCGGACTGATGATGACCTGCATTATGGGATTTAGGTTTTTGGCAGATTACCTGAACGGAAATATCTACTACACCATCCATTATGAAGAGCAAAACCTCCACCGGGCCAAAAATCAGATGTGTTTATTGAAGGGATTGAGAGAAAAATTGAATTAATATTAAGGAAAACTCCCTCATGGGAATTTGCTTTATAAGTATTGATGGTGGAAATCCAAAGTAATTAGATCGCTTATCGAAATCTTCAACTCAAATAAAGCATTTCGGAAATAATCCGTTATTCATTACTGAAAAATCAGGCTTTTTTGACAAATTCTGATTTGAGGGCCATCGATCCAAAGCCCTCGATTTTGCAGTCGATATTGTGGTCACCTTCCACCAATCTAATGTTTTTCACTTTTGTGCTGGCCTTGATAGGATGCGCGGCATCTTTGACAGGTAGGTTTTTGATGATGGTTACCGAATCCCCATTTGCCAATGTGGCTCCGTTGGAATCTTTTACTACCAATACCTCTTCGACCTCTTCGACCTCAGCTTCCCATTCAAATGCACATTCAGGGCAAACGAATTTTCCATCCGATTCATAAGTATATTCTGATTTGCAAGCTGGGCATGCGGGTAGATTTTCCATATGCCGAATTTAGGATAAGTATTTTATGGTATTCCTCAAAATGGAATTTTTTCGAAAATGATTCAACGCATAAAAACTTTGGTTTTATTGTAGAATAAAAAATGAGCCATTACTTTTTGAGAAAATAGCTCGTCCCCTGTTTTTCATATTGCTGGGAGAGAATCGGAATCCTTTTCAAAAGGGAAGCAAAAACTCCTTCCTCATCAATGACAATTTCCGGTCTTTCCTCAAGAAAATTGTTATATACTTCAACCGTATTTTCCAGATCATCCTGGTACAAAAGTACATTTTTGGAAAGTCTGTAATGAAGGTAGGGTGTAGAAATTGAAGATTCATTGTAGTACCCTAAATCTTCCCCTAAAACCAATATTCGCTTACCTCTAGAAATCATGTGTTTATCTTCAATTTTGACAGCATAGGAATAGATTTTTCCTGAACTAATTTGGAGCAAAGTCCAGCCAATCCCGATTGCAGGAAGCCCAAAAACAAATATCCCTGTCAGAATTTTGACGGCAATGCCTTTTTTGTAAACGACCAAAAGCAGAGAAATAAAATACGTCAAAGCAGGTAGAATGACAATAAATTGGTAGGGTGTCCGCCTGTTAGTCAATAAAAGTGAAGAGACCGCAAAAATGGAAAAGATAAGATTGAGCTGAAGCTGTTTCTGTTGGTTGACAGTCTGGGACTTGACAATAAAGCCGACAAAGAATCCCATAACTGACAAAAACAAAGGCAGGGCAAAAAGCAAAGCCAAATCCCTGTAAGAAATATGGGCATAACTTTCGATCAGCCTAGGCGCGATGATAAACTCATAGAAGAAAGCCTCAAAGCCATCAATCCAAAAATAATATAAAGCACAAAAGATAAAAGGCAGCGCATAGGCGATGAGAGAGACGATAATCTGTTGGAAGGAAAAACCGCTCACAATGATACCCGAAACCAACAAAAATGGAAGAAAGGTCGCTAGAGGAAAATGAAAACAAGCGGCTATACCCCCAAAAATCCCAACCAACAATACGGCATCAGAACCCTCTTTTTGTAATACTGTCTGCGAAAACAACTGTCCCAAGGCAAGCACTATAAAAGAGCTGCCCATCAAAGCCGGGGACAAAGTCACCAAATCAAAAGAAATGTAAAATAAAACCGCCATCACAAATGCCGGGATATAGGTATTGTCTTCAAAGGATTTATACCTGATAAATAGGTAATTTACATATACTACCTGAAACAGTACAATGAAAGAAGCAAATACTTTATAGGCCAAGACTGACTTGCCAAACAACAAGTGAACCACCCAATATACCCCGGCGGATAAAGGGCCCGTATCATCAATGATATCGATATACATGTGCTTGCCGTCCGCCATTCTCTCCCCCAAAAGCATCCATATCATCTCTGGCTGAAGGATGGGAATATCCACTACCCAAATATACAGGGTACTCATCAACAGCATAATCCCCAAGATGGCGACTAATCTAAATGGGTCATTAATTCTAAAAAAACTTAACAAAATGGAGCTATTTCTAAGGATTGGACAAACTGCAGGGTCGAAATTAAGTGTTCCGCATTTAATTCACTAAATTTGTCACAATAATTAGAGATATGGAAAGTAAAAGACAACAGAAATTCAATAAACTTATCCAAAAGGAATTGGGTGGAATTTTTCAAAAAGAAGCAAAGCATATCATCGGAACTGCCTTCATTACAGTTTCGAGGGTGATTATCAGCCCGGATTTGAGCGTGGCAAGAATTTACCTCAGTTTTTTGGTGGACAAGGACCGTGCTGTCTTTGAAATATTAAACGATAAAAAAAGTGAGATCAGAAAACATCTGGGAAACAGAATCGGAAAATCAGTAAGAATTGTACCGGAGCTTGCTTTTTTTATTGATGATTCAGCGACCTATGCACAGCATATGGACAAAGTGATCGGGGCACTGGATATTCCAGAAGCTAGTGACGAGGATGAAGAAGAATAATTAACTTTTGTAAGATCCTTGAACCTCTCCTTTTTTATAGCCTATCGTTATTTCCGTAGCAAAAAGAAACGGAACTTTATCACGGTGCTTTCCCGTATTTCGATGATCGGGGTGGCAGTCGGAACCATGGCCTTGGTGATCGTTTTGTCGGTTTTCAACGGCTTGGAGGAACTCGTCAGGGGTTTGTATGCTTCTTTTGATGCAGAGCTGAAGATAGAATCCAAGTTGGGTAAATCATTTTTAGCCGAAACGGAATGGCTCGAATCCATCTCCAAGATTGAAGGGGTGGAGGTTTTGACAGAAGTGATCGAGGACAATGCCTTGTTCAAATACCGGGATTACCAGCACCTTGCGCGGTTGAAGGGCGTTTCTGACAATTACATGGACCAAGGACGTTTCGAAAAGGGCTTTACCTGGGGGAATCTCAGTTTGGGAACCGAAAACCAGCCCAAAGCCATTATGGGCAGAGGAGTTGGGTTTTTCCTATCTGTTGATCTGAACAATGACATGGATTTGCTTCAGGTTTTTTACCCAAAAGCACCGAGAAGTGCCGGTTCCATTGATCCAAGTCAGTTGTACAATAAAGGGATTTTAAAGCCCGGCGCTTTTTTTAGTATTGAAAAGGAATTTGACGACAACTACATCTTGGCTCCGATAGGATTCGTAAGTGACCTGCTCAATTACGGCCAAAAAAGAACTGCCCTAGAAGTGAAAGTGAAAGAAGGAGAAAACATTCAAAACGTCAAATCCAGATTGATTTCCTTTTTGGGAGATGCCTTTACCGTCAAAGATACCGATGAGCAACATGCCCAAATCCTCCGGACGATCAAAATTGAAAAGCTTTTTGTATTTCTGACGCTAAGTTTCATCTTGGCCGTCGCCTCCTTCAATATATTCTTCTCATTGTCGATGCTCGCCATTGAAAAGAAAAAAGACAATGCCATCTTATTTGCGATGGGTGCCAAAGAAAGCCTGATCCAAAAAATCTATCTGAAACAAGGCGCCATCATTGGGTTGAGCGGGGCCATCATCGGATTGGTTCTAGGGTTTTTGATTTGTTGGGTTCAGGACCGGTTTGGCTTGGTCACTTTGGGGATATCGTCTTCGATTGTGGACGCATATCCTGTCAAGATGATTTGGTCGGATTTTTTCTGGACGAGTATTTCGGTCTTTGCGATCACTTTTTTTGCCTCTTTCCGCCCTGCGTTTATTGCCTCGAAGGTCACGCCTACTGATCTTTGATTTCTCAATATTTGGAGTAAAATGAAAATCACCGCAGAGTAAAAAAAATCACCACAGAGCCCACAAAGGACACGGAGAAAAAGAGAGAAAAGAAACTCTGCGCCCAACTTGAGCTCTGCGGTAAATTATTATTCACGCCGATTCTCCCTTTGCGACCATTGCGAAACCTTTGCGCTCCCTGCGGTGAAAAAAATTTTCACCACAGAGCTCTCTGAGGGCTCAGAGGAAAAGGGAGAAATGAGGAATGTTTGCGGAGACACAAATATTGGCGCAGAAGGAATTTAAATGAATAATGCTTTGGAAAAAGCAAAAATCTGCTGCGATTTTCTCTGAGTTCTCAGTGATCTCTGTGGTCAATTTACCCTTCTCCGTTTGCGACCATTGCGAAACCCTCGCGCTCCTTGCGGTAAAAAAAATTTTCACCACAGAGGCTTCAGAGTCCACAGAGAAAAAAGGTGGGAGGTGGAATGTAGTAAGTACAATTTAAATTGGGAATTACGATTTACGAATGACGACATTTATTCTTTGCTCCCTCCAGCTCCGTCGACTCGGTGCACTCTGTGGTAAATAATTCCGATTGCTATAAAAATAAAAAAGCTGTGAATACGTGCTCACAGCTTTAGTCAATTAACAATAAACCCAAAATAACCAGCTGTAGGAGAAGGATTCGAACCTCCACAAGGCAGTTAGGCGAAACACGAGCTCCATGTTTGCTTTATCCTGAGATCCTTACCCCCGAGAAAGGAGGGCTTGTCTGCCAGTTTCAACACCCTACAATATAAAGTTTTCAATTTTTTGATTGCCTTTTGCCCTCATTCTTATTTTGTGATCTATGCTGTAGGAGAAGGATTCGAACCTCCACAGGGCAGTTAGGCAAAACACGAGCTCCATGTTTGCTTTATGCTGTAATCCCTACCCCCGAGACCGGAGGGCTTGTCTGCCAATTTCAACACCCTACAATGTGTAAGATGACCATTTGTCTTTCTTGATGAATCAAAGTTAGTAAAACATCCATTACATTAAAATTAATTCAATAAAATAGCTAAAAAAATACATTATATTTAATAAAATACCATAAATGTTAATTATATGTAAAAACATCAATCTAGATTTATTGGGATGTTAAAAAATCGGCAATCAAAATTTGGTATGAAATTCTGGTTCCAAATGTTAAATTGAAATTCTTTCAATCTTTTCGGATCCTTAACCACACGAATTATATGAAATATTTCCTTTTGGCAGCTTTTGTTCTTCCTTTCACTGTTCAGGTTTCGGCCCAAACAGAGAAAAAGAACCCGACTTTTGAAGAGGTAATCTCTCTCAGAAGTGTAGGTGCGGTGGTGATGTCTCCGAGCGGGGAATTGGTGGCCTTTACCCAACAGACTTCTGACTGGAAAGACAATAGGTTTGACACAGAAATATGGATGATTAAAAATGGCAGCGAACCATTTCAGGTTACCAACAATCCCAATAACAGCAGTTTTGCTCCGGCATTCTCACCCGATGGCAAGTGGCTGGCTTTTTTGGCTGACAAAGGAAATAAAACGCAAATCCATGCGATCCGATTAAATGGCGGAGAGTCAATCGCAATCACTGAAGACGAGGAAGGTGTGAGTGCCTTCCAATGGCACCCTGAAGGAAAAAGGATAGTTTTTGCAAAAAGGGATAAAGATGATCCTTCAAAAAAACAGATTGAAAAAAGATATGGAGCATTTTCATTGGATGACCGAGATTATTCTCTGACGCATATCTGGGAAATCCCATTTGATCCAGATCAGCCCAATCCATCTGAGTTGCCCTGCTATGAAACTGCCGATTCCCTCAAAACTGCAAGCGGCTGCATCACGATAGCCAAGCCAAAAAGACTGACTGAAGGGAATTTCAATGTCAATGCCTTCAAAATTTCACCCGATGGGAAAAAAATAGCCTTTACCCATCAGCCTAATCCCCTGATCAATTCAAGTTCCAAATCCGACATATCCGTGTTGGATCTAGATAAAATGGAAACCCAGCTTTTGGTCAGTAACCCAAGTTCGGACAGATTGGAAGATTGGTCTCCGGATTCCAAACAGGTGCTATACACAAGCCATGTGGCTGATACTGTTTCTAATTTTTATTCCAATTCGAAAATTTTTGTCATTGATGTGGGATCCAAAAATAGCAGGCAGATTGCATCAAATCTTGATGAAAATCCATCCGGATTGACTTGGAATCCCAAAGGGATTTATGGACTTTTTTGGCAAAAGACCCAGAGACATCTCTATAGGATTGAACCCAAAGACGGTTCATTTACTGTTATAAAAGGATTCCCTGAGATTGTGACTGGGGTTTCTTTTTCCCAATCAGGAGAAAAATTAGTCGTTAATGCCCGCAACGGAAACCAACTCAATGAAATCTGGGTAAGCAACATCCAAAAACCTGCTGCAAAAAAAGTCACCAACCTGACAAAGCAGATTGAAAATTGGAAGGTTTCCCAAAGTGAAGTGGTGGTCTGGAGAAGCAAAGACGGTGCCCTGATAGAAGGTGTTCTGCACAAACCTGTAGACTACGATCCCACCAAAAAATATCCTTTGATGGTGGTGATTCATGGCGGACCAACGGGGATAGATACACCATCCCCTGTTCCCGGGTATGTCTATCCGATTGTCCAATGGCTGAACAAAGGCTGCCTTGTGCTCCAACCCAATTACCGTGGTTCGGCAGGATACGGAGAGGCATTTAGATCTCTCAATGTTGAAAATCTCGGAGTGGGAGATGCTTGGGATGTCCTGAGTGGGGTGGATTACCTGAGTGCTAGCAATCTGATCGATACAACAAAAATGGGTGTCATGGGATGGAGTCAGGGAGGGTATATTTCGGCATTTTTGACTACCAATACTGACAGGTTCAAAGCAGTGAGTGTCGGTGCCGGAATTTCCAATTGGATGACCTACTATGTCAACACGGATATCCATCCATTCACCATCCAATATCTCAAAGCCAATCCTTGGGACAATGAGGAAATTTACCGCAAAACTTCCCCCATGACCAACATCAAAAAAGCAAAAACCCCTACATTGATCCAACATGGAGAATTTGACCAAAGGGTACCGATTCCAAATGCCTATGAATTACTTCAGGGATTAAGGGATCAAAATGTGCCTGCAGAATTGGTGGTGTACAAAGGTTTTGGACATGGCATCACCAAACCCAAGGAAAGATTGGCAGCCACTTGGCACAACTGGCAATGGTTTGCCAAATATGTTTGGGGAGAAGAAGTCGAATTACCGACAGGAGAAAGCAAATGACCTTAGACAAAAAACCAATCCATCAATTTCTTTTGAATCCGATAATTAGCTTAACAATCTCAAATAAACCGATGATATGAATCATATTTTGAAAAGAAGTGGCTTCCTGGTAATGTTCGTTTCCGCCGTATTGGTGACAATTGCCTCATGGAAGTCATTCGAGCAAGAAGCTTTTACTCCCTATTCCCAAAAGATTCCTGATTCGGGTCAAAGTTTCGGAATGGTCCCGATCCAAGGAGGCAAATTCATGATGGGAAGCGAAGGAACCTTGCCGGATGAAAGTCCGGTCCATGAGGTAGAGATTTCTCCCTTTTGGATGGGAACGCATGAGATTACCTGGGACATATTCGAACTCTTTTTGGATAAAAATTATGAGATCGCCATTGCAGAAAAAGAACTTCCTGCACAGGTAGACGGTCTCAGCCGGCCAAGCATTCCATACTTGGATATGACGGCAGGCATGGGCAAAGAAGGCAAACCGGCCATCGGCATGACCAATTATGGTGCGATTCAGTTCTGTAAGTGGCTGTATCTCAAAACAGGGATTTTCTATAGATTGCCTACTGAGGCTGAATGGGAATATGCCGCAAGGGCAGGTTCAAAGAGCATGTATTTTTTTGGAGAGGATGAAAAACTCCTGGATCAATACGCTTGGTACGCTGCCAACAGTGGAAACATAACCCACAATATTGGGCAAAAAAAGCCAAATCCATGGGGATTGTATGATATTCTCGGCAATGTAATGGAATGGACATCAGATCAATATGCAGCGGATACCTACCAGAGCAGGAAGGATAAGCAAGTGAAAGATCCTACCATTGAAATCAAAAAACTATATCCCGGAGCGATTCGCGGCGGGCATTATAACAGTCCTCCTGCAGACCTGCGCACAGCCAAAAGAACGGCATCAAAGGCAGAATGGAAGAGGATAGATCCCCAGATTCCCAAAAGCCAATGGTGGTTTCCTGAAGCTCCGTTCCTTGGTTTGAGGGTGGTTAGACCACTCAACCCGCCAAGTCAAGCAGAGATCATGGCATATTATGACAGGGCTCCGATTACAGATTATTAATCAGTCCACAGTCGCCAGACCATACCTGTCCGCTGTGGCGGAGCAGCTTAAATCGATTTTCCAACCGAGTTTTACATGGTTAGTGGCAAGAAGGCTTTTGAAAATGAATAAAAAAAAGAACCATAAAACAATACACTCATGAATAACCAAAATCAACGCAGGGACTTTATCAAAACTTCCGCAATCCTTGCCGGAGGAATGATACTTCAGCCTTTTGGCATGCCGGGGGCTTATGCTTCAGGAACGGATCAAATCAAACTTGCCGTCATCGGCTGTGGAGGCAGGGGAACGGGGGCCGTTTTTCAGGCCTTTGACACAGGACACAATATCAAACTCGTCGCGATGGCAGATGCTTTCAGAGACAGAATTGATAAAAGCTATACTCCGATTTTCGAAAAATATGGAAAAGACAAAGTCGATGTTCCTGAAGACAGGAAGTTTGTAGGCTTCGAAGGTTACAAAGAAGCGATCAAATTGGCCGATGTAGTGATATTGGCTTCACCTCCGGGATTCAGACCGGACCATTTTGAGGAAGCAGTAAGGCAAGGAAAGCAGGTTTTTATGGAGAAGCCGGTAGCCGTCGATGCAGTCGGTATCCGCAAAGTGCTTGCAGCAGCCGAAGAAGCCAAAAAGAAAAAACTCAATGTCGTGGTAGGTCTTCAAAGACATTATCAGGACAATTACAGAGAAACCATCAAGCGTCTTCATGACGGCGCCATCGGTGACATAGTCGGTGGGCAGGTTTTTTGGAATGACGGAGGTGTATGGGTCAATCCACGCCAAGCGGGTCAAACCGAGATGGAATACCAGATGAGGAATTGGTACTACTTCAATTGGCTGTGCGGTGACCATATCAACGAGCAGCACGTCCATAATATCGATGTGGCCAATTGGGTAAAAAACAGCTACCCTGTGTCGGCTTACGGTACAGGAGGCCGTCAGGTCCGGACAGGTAAGGAGCATGGCGAAATCTTTGACCACCACAGCATCACCTTCACTTATGCTGACGGAACGGTTATCTTCAGCGAATGCCGCCACTTTCCTGGAGCAGCCAATAGGGTTGATGAATCCTTCCAAGGCACAAAAGGCAAAGTCTTTTTAAGTGCCGGAAACCATGGGAATATTTCAGATTATAAAGGAAACGCGATTTATTCACACAATAGAGAGAATAATCCAAATCCATATCAAGTGGAGCATGATGAACTTTTCGCTGCCATTGTGAAGGGAGAATACAAATTTGCCGACGCAGAAAATGCCGCAAAAAGTACGATGACGGCTATTCTTGGCAGAAATTCAACCTATTCTGGTAAAGTTGTCACGTGGGATGAGGCCCTTAATTCTGATGTCAATCTGATGCCAAATACTTTGGCTTGGGATGCGATGCCGAAAGTCCTGCCAAATGCGGACGGCTATTACCCTTTTGCGATTCCGGGCAAAACAAAAGTAATCTGATATGAAAAGGAGAAATTTTGTTAGAAATATCAGTTTGGGATCTGCAGTAGCTGCTCTCGCCGGTGGCACAAGTCTTTCTTCCTTTGCAAAAAGCAATGCAGCCGGAAAGCCATTTAATCTAGATTATGCTCCCCACTTCGGGATGTTCAAAGCCCACGCCGGAGACGGACTAGTATCCCAATTGGAATTCATGGCCGATCAGGGATTCCGGTCTTTGGAGGACAATGGACTGCTTGGACGTCCTGTTGAAGACCAAAATCTCATTGGCAAAACCCTCGAAAGGCTCAACATGCGCATGGGGGTTTTTGTGGTAGACGGGGGTGACAACTGGAAGATTTCCCTCGCTTCGGGCAAGCAAGAGTTCATAGACAACTTTGTCGCTACCTGCAAAAAATCCGTGGAGGCCTCCAAGCGTGTCAATGCCAAATGGGCGACGGTTGTTCCGGGCTTTTTTGAAAGAAAACTGCCCATGGGAATCCAAACCTCTCATGTCATCGAAGCACTGAAGCGCGGCGCTGAGGTCATGGAACCAAGTGGATTGGTGATGGTTTTGGAGCCATTAAGTGATACCCCGGAGCTATTTCTGAGGTTTTCTGATCAAACCCACGCCATCTGCAAGGCGGTCGACAGTCCTTCCTGCAAAATCCTCTATGATGCCTATCACATGCAGCGCAACGAAGGCAACCTGATCGCGATGATGGATGCCTGTTGGGATGAGATAGCCTATATTCAGATCGGGGACAATCCGGGACGAAAAGAACCGGGAACAGGTGAAATCAATTACCTGAATGTCTTCAAGCACATCGATGCCAAAGGATTCAAAGGCGTCTGCGGAATGGAACACGGCAATGCCATTCCCGGAAAAGAAGGTGAACTGGCCCTGATTGCAGCTTACAGAAAAGCGGATATGTTTAAGTAAAAAATCACCGCAGCGCATACTGAGAGCACGGAGAGAAAGGAAAAAATAGCCAAGGCACGGAGATAAAAAGAAAAATGAAGCCCGCAAAGACGCCATTGGCGCAAAGAAGATAGTCACAAAAGAGGAGTGAGAAACAGCATTGATTCCAGCGTATAGAAAAGCGGATATGTTTAAGTAGAATGTACTGTCAAAAAAAGTGAAGAGGTGGGGTTTTTGACCTCACCTTTTTTTTCTAAAATAAACCCAGGTGATGTTTATTATTGTCACCCAAAAGAAACAATAGATGAGATTATTTTACAAAGCATCAGAAAAAGAACTGCTCTTAATCAGGAATAGAATATTCCATGATAAATGTTTCCCGGCACTAAAAAAGAACGGATTTGAGCAATCTCCATTTTCAACAGCGTGGTTTGGTAAAAATAATTTAGGTGATTTTACTTATGAATTATGTAGAGCGCGAAAAGATTCAATATTAGAAATTGTTGAAACACATATATCAAAAGGAGATAAGTGGATAAAAGTATACTTAAACATATTCAAACTATCACCCGATTTGAGGTTTTTACAGCAATTACAGGGAGTTGACGGCCTTCAGTATCATTTGCCTCCAAATAGTTTAACAAAAATGCGATTGAGAAGTGATGATATAAAAGGAGTGCCTCTTTTAGATTATCATTTTATGTTTGGAGGGCATAAAATACGGTCTTATCACACCAAGACAGGTTATGATAGGGAAATAAGAAAATTAAATAACAGAATTGAAAAAGACCTGAACAATATTGACTCTTTTGTAGAAAGGTGGCATGAACTTCACAAGCCTAATTTGACGGACTGGAAAGGGAATCGTTTACAAGATTGATTTTAGGATATATTGAGCTTTTTATTGCCCCACCTAGATGTAGAATTGGATATCTCCCCCAAACTGAAACGATCAATCAGTTTTGTTTCCATCATTTAGCTTTAATAAATAGTATGTATTCCAATCTTCTTCCCCAAGAAGCCTTTGATTTTTTTGGAAAAAAATTTGTCCCTCTTTGTTTACAATAGGGGTTGAGATTGTTCCTGATGGCAATTCAATATCGTCTTGGAGCAATTTGTAATCTGAATCAAAAACTGCGGCATATAATGGTAAGGATCCTAAGAAATCCATCCACTCAGCTTGGTTTTCCCTGTCATAATTCTTCACGATATTTTCGTTAGCTCCTTTTTTGTAAATAAGAATGATTTTGTCTTCGATCACATAAAGTTGTTCTATCATGGATGGGACTACCATTTCCAGCTTGGAAAATAATTCTTGTGTGTTTTGTAAATTGGCTTGTGGAAAAGGGATTTGATCTTTCACATTCAGACTGACACTTTCTTTAAAAATCAGCTCTTCGTCCTGTTCCTCATAGACATAAAACTTCATTTCAGCCATCAGGAATATATACCAGAGTTTTCCTTTTTTTATGATTTTAGGATGATATAAGAAATGAAAATTGCCGTCTTTGTAGATTGAAGTTTCGGGGATTTCCATTTTCAGCGCTACCTCTTTTGTAATGGGATCAAAAACTTCGAGCAGTGGTTCATTGTAATATTTTCGATAGAATTTCTCTTGGTCTTCCCAATCTTTTAGATCTCTCTCAGGACGGTAGTATGCTATTTTATTCCCCAATCTAAAGGCAGGTCTATTGTACGGATGCATATACAGATAATCCTCTGGTATTGGGATAGTATTGATTATCTCTCCTTCATTTGAAAACTGGATCAATCCCTTATGTAAATCCATTATTGTAAATTTCCCATCAAAAAAACCTCCTGAATAGACCATGTTTATCGCATTTGGCCCGTCTGTTTTGAGCTCAATAGGAGAGATGATGGTACCGGATTTGTCAAAAATAATGTAGGTTGAAAGCCCCTCTTCTTTTGCCAAGAACATTCCGTCTTCCATATCAATTAATGTCAATTCTTTCAGGTGATTGACTCTGATTGAATCCGTAATTTCAAATTTATAATTTGTTGAAATGGATTGATCTGTGTTTTTGTCTTTTGCGCAACCAATCAATGCTGCAACAAGAATCAGGCATGTAAAATATTTTATGTGTTTATAATTTGTTTTCATAGGTCACATAGCCTGTCCCGACTTTCGGGAGAATCTTCGCATTTTTTAAAATCCTCCCTAAGTTTGAGGTTCCCCTCATGCTCGATTTCATCCCCAAATTTAATGGAATGGGAAATTTCAGGCATGTTAAGTTATGTTAGAAAGGAATGCATAACTCTTAATTTATCTATAATTATTACTGAAAATTGCCCCACTTAGGTGAATCAGCTTACCAAAAAGACGAGTGAGTTCGTCTCCGAGGCGAGGAAATACTCCGCTACAAAAACCCCGCAAAAGGACTGTTTTGAATCCCAATTAACTCCTCAAATGTTTCCGGTAGTTGTCATATCAATTAACAACCCAACAGCTACAACTAAAAGGTAGAAAAAAAGATAGCCTAAAAAATAGGCCAGAAGGCCTTTTAAATAATTTCCGACTTTGTTTCTCTCAAAAAACTGCCCAATTGTCCATGCAGCATAAATAAATACGATAAAAGACATTAAAAGTGCATGAACGAGTGGGTCCGTTATTTTGTAAAAACACGAAACCAATGTCAGCAAAAGCATTCCCTGTCCCACTATGAAACAAAGAAGTACGATAATCTCAAAAAAATTGTATTGGTATTTTCTGAAAAATAGGTAAACAAAGAAGGCTGTAATAATTCCCATTATAATATTTGCATACCCATGGTTATCGTTGATCCATTGAAATAGGATGTCGATGTTTCTTGAACTTTCAAAACGCCTGTCGTACTTTTCATTAGCTTTGAAAAAATGAGAAACTAAAGTAAAAATTATTGATGTCAATATGAGATAAGGAACAGGCTTCATGTGCCTTGACCTATTGTCATGAATAAATTGTTTGATGCTGTCACCTGGATGTATTGAAAGTTCTTTTAGATTATAAAAAAACCCTTTCTCAAAAAGGAATATCTGGTAGATTTCGTGGAAAATGTAGAACCTGTCAATCCTTTTAAGATTTGCTGGATTTCCACAGGAAGAACAAAAGTTATCAGCTGTGATGTTTGTGCAATTTTTACAGGAGGTCATTTTTAATTGATTTTGTTTTTTTTTGGACTATGCGGGCTAACCCTCCTAATGTGAAAAACTCTTTGTTGATTTTTAATTTATTCAAGGTAAATATACCTAAAGATAGAAAGCTTAGAGGTTTTGACCCTTGAATCCGGCTTATTTCTCATTTACAGAGCCCTTGCTAGGTGAATTTGTAATTGCGCCTTCTAATGAAATGATCCCTTACAGCTGTCCGGATGTAATTCAAGAAAATAGAATTGCCTTTCAATTTGAGGTTTTTGATTTGAATCCAATTGCATCCCGACAATTGCCGTGGATGGACAGGGTAAAGGGTGGAATTACAAATCCCCCCTATGCGCATCGTCAGGCGATTTACTACTGCCGGGATGGGCGACCCAATTACAAATTGGTGGAAATTAAAAGCTGTAGTTTCATACCTTCACCTTGATTCACCATCAAAAATCAAACTACACTCAAAAAGGGTTTCTTAGATGCCTGGACATTCGATTTACCACTTTACCCAATACAGCCACTTATACGCTGTTGAAGCTAGTAATCACTCTCTAGAAATTCTTTGAAGGTTTCTCCCCAGTAGTTGTTTGTTGCGGTAGAGTTTGGTTGGCCATTTTCGTTCATCAGGGCATTATTGTATTGAGTGTTCCGATTCCAAAGCCAAGCCATAACGGATATATCAACAGCACGTGCAGCACTTAGAAAATGGCTTACTTCCATCACACCACCAACACTTTGAATGCCAACTTCACCAATTATAAACGGCATATCCATATTTTTTAGGTTTGCCATTCTTGAGATTAGTTGATTTTCGTTGGTATTTACTAGCCATTTTCCATAGGCATGTATATCGAAAAGAATATTAAACCTGTTTTCAATCAGCTTTTCACCTTGATAAATAATGGCATTTTCAGATTGCCCCTGTTCATTGCCAGGTACTACAATGATATTATGAAATCCGCTAACCCAACGTAGATTATCTACCATTGTCTCCATATCTTTTAGCCAAAGTTCATGGTTATATCCATTTTTATTGTCCCAATGATAGGGTTCATTCCATACTTGAATCCATACATCAGTCTGGTCTTTAAAATGTTCAGCTATCTGCTTCATTTTTATTTTGTAAGCCTCATAGAAAGGCTGTGATGAAGGATTAAGTCCTGTGAATAAAATTTGTTGACCGTTGTTATCTACCCATCCAAATGGGCAAAGAATAGTGATAATGTTTTTGGAGCGATTCTGGTCAACGATACTCTGTAATGGATGGTACCATTTATTATCACTAGCTAGAATTGGGCTACCATTAATAGGTTGCTCTCGTAAATTTCCAATAAACTCTCGGCTAATTTCAATATTCCATTCTTCCAACAAATCCGGGTTTTCTAATCCAAACGACTGCATAGCGTTTACGCCTTTATATGTAATGGGCAGGCCATTTTTTAGGATATCAGCTCCTTCAATAATAAAAGGGCCGTTGATCTGGTTTGGAATCGGTGGTAATTTAGCATTCGGATCTATCTCTTCAATCACTTGATTATCACAAGCTGTCAGACTGATAAATAGATTAAAAATGACTATTAAAATAAGTTTTCCTGCTTTCATGGTCTTTATTATTTGCTACATCCATTCTCTCCACTGTAAAATGGCGTCTATCACTCTAAATTGGAATGCTTCTCGCCACTGTGGCGTCTATTTTCCCATTGTCTAAACATAAAACTAATATCCTAAATATCCAATCCATCCTCCGAGCTTTTTATTTGATAAAGTCCTACCCAAAACCCCACAAAAAAACCACCGCTTTCGCAGTGGTTCTTAGGGTTTGAGAGATATAGGTTAGTCTTGTTAGGATAGTGTAATTTATCTTAAGCGCTAGGCGTGATTTGTAATTACGCCTTTCTATCATTTTGATCCCGCGGAGAGCTATCGGGATGTAATTCATTATCTCAATTGAATCCAGAGGGATGGTCAATGATTCCAATTGCAAATAGGTAAGGATAAATGGGTGGAATTACGAATTCCACCCAGTTCTAGGGAAAATGGAATTACAAATTCCTTAAAATAAAAAGGTGTAGTTTCAAACTACACCTAGATTCACCATCAAAAGTCAAACTACACTCAGAAAGGGTGTAGGGTAGGCAAATTCCACCCAGTTCTAGCATCAATCGCTAAACTACAGCTAGAGGGGGTAGATTCATACATATGTGGCTTACACCAAGAACTACACCCATATGGATTGTTGAAGACAAAGATCGCTTGAAGGATTTTTAGAATCTATATTGAAAAAGAAAACTCTAAATAAAATCCTGGCCAAACTAGGGGGAATTAAAAGTTACTTTGAATGATTTCCAAAATTTCTTCTTCCCTTGATTCTAAAAATTTATGTAGGGCTGGCAAGTTTCTTTTAAGTAGTTCCGAGATTGATCTAGTGGCCAAATTTCCTGTTTTTAACCAGATTATTTTCGGAGGTATACCTTTGATGATATTTAAATCCACAAAATCTGAGTCAAAAGTCACGCTAGTGTATCCATTATTTTTTGCATAATCAAAGATTACAATATCGGATGCATCCTCTAAGCCAACATGCCGAACTTGTCTTGAGTCCGGAAAGTCTTTCCCAAGTTGTTTAACAATCTTTGGAGAGATATTTTGATCAAATAGAAGTTTCAAGAAGCAATCTTCAGTTTATGTTCTTTATCAGCGGCAAAAGCAAGGCATGCATTTATCATTTCTTCATTGATCTCTTCAAAATCTTCCATGATTTCTTGTTTACTCATTCCATTTGCAAGCCAATTCAATACATCATATACTGATATTCTACTTCCTTTGAGGCAAGGTTTCCCAAATCGCTTATCTGATCTTATCTCTATATAGTCTTGGTAATTCATAATTCAAAGATACAAAAATATAGATTTGGTTTTAAATGTCTTTTAAAGTGGTTTAGGACTAGCCATCGGCAGAATTCTCCCCAAAAAAAAGCATGACGGATGATCAATGATTCCAATTACAAATTGGAAAAAAATAAAAGGGTTTGACAAAGCATCTGGAAATGATCCCTTTGGTTCCGGTAGCTATCGGAATTAGCTTTGGGCCAGAAACAGGGTAGGCAAATTCCACCCAGTACAAGCATCAAGCGCTAAAATACACCTAGAGGGGAGGGTAGTTATTTATTCATCCCAATTATTTCTAATATCTCTCCATTTGTCAATGCAATTACGTAGTCAATTCTCTTTTTGGATAAGAATCCTTTATAATTCTTTGAGCAAATGATTTCAGTGTCGTATTCTTTTCCGCTTTCAAAAATTGTGACTATGTCGAAAGTAAAAGTTCCATTTATTAATTTATTTGTGTCTTTATGATTTTGTTTACTTAGATCCTTTATAATAAATGCTTCAGTATCTTTTTTTATCTTTTCCTTATTTTTAAGAAAAAGCTGAAAGCTTTCCAGTTGACTATTAGATAAGGATTTATTCTTCGACATAAAGAATAATTTAATCTCATGAGGTTGACTGTCAATAGGCCATGTTCCACTATAAAAACCTCCATTTTCAGAATCTGAAACATATTCAAATTCGTTTTTGATTTTCTCAGTTGTTATCAATTGCTTTTATTTTAGGATGAATTTTCTGTCTTAAAGATTGCACACCACACTTTTATATTAACAAGACTTGTTCATTTCTACCCGATTTGGGATAGAATCAACAATATTGTTGTTATTTTTCAATTATTTAAACATAAAACTAATCTCCTAAATATCCAATCCATCCTCCGAGCTTTTTATTTGATAAAGTCCTACCCAAAACCCCACAAAAAAAACCACCGCTTTCGCAGTGGTTCTTGTGGTTGGAGAGATATAGGTTGTTAGGGGATTGGCTTACCTGAGGGTGAAGTCAGGCAGCTTCATGATCTTTTTTATTTGAAAAGTACGTTCCTACATCTTTAACTTTTTTGGATTTTGTCTTGTATCCCAAACCCGAAGTATCACGATTTTATCGGGATGATTGAGGTAAAACATTTTGAAATCTTTGATAATTTTTACCCTAACATCGGGAAAATCAGTTACAACTCCGATATCAGGGAATTGAGATACGAGCATAGCTGTCTGATTAAAAAGCAATTCCAATTTTTTGCTGAATACCTCTGATTTATTTCTTTTTGCCCAATAAAGATAGATTTTGTATCTGTCTTCAATTGACTTGCGGGTCTAGACTATTTCTTTAACCATTCCTCAAGCATATTTTTCGCAGATTCAGAAGAATGCAAATTCCCATCAGCAACATCCTCAAGCCCCATTTGGACTGCGTCACGTTCCTCTTCAGTTAGCTTGTAAGTTTGGTCCATAGCAGATTCTTGATTGATCAATCTGATGATGTCTTCAAGGATTTTTTCATCAGAAATGGAGGTTACTTTATTGATTATCTCCAATTTGAGTTCAGATACTGACATAATGTTTATATTTTGATATCCTAAATTAGGAATTTTAATCGGTTTGGTAACTGATTCCTTCATCCCTCAATTTGAATTTAATACAAAAAAACCACCGCTTTCGCAGTGGTTCTTAGGGTTTGAGAGATATAGGTTGTAGGGAATAGGCTTACCGGAGGGTAAAGTCGGGCAGCTTCATAATCTGTCCTCCGGCCATCGCGGACTCATGGGCAAGGATGCCCACGCAGGTGATGTTGGCGGACTGTCTTGCATCAGGATAGGGTGCCCTTCCTTCGTGCAGGGCGGTCAGGAACTCATGCACGAGGTGCGGATGCGAACCGCCGTGTCCCGCCCCTTGGATAAAGGAAAGGTGTTGATTGTCATCCGAATCATATACCCCTGCGGTGGTAAAAGAAGCGATTTCCTTCGGTAGCAGGTGGGCATAATCAGGGATTTTGACACGCTCAGGGACTTCTCCGGTATGGATGACGGAGTCTTCATGCTCGATCAGTGTCCATTCAAATGACTTTTTGGAACCATAGACATCGAAGCTTTCGCGGTATTGTCTCGCCGTGTTGAAGAGCGAGCGGGTGACTTCTGCGGAGAGGTCAGAGTCTTTGAGTTTGATATGGCAGGTCTCGATGGCAAAGGGAGAACCGTATTTTGGGATGAGGTTTTCGTCTATCCTTCCCGAACCAAAACAGGACACGTATTCGGCCTGTGCTTTTGGCAGTGCCAAGACCGGTCCCACACAGTGCGTCGCGTAGTGCATCGGCGGCAGCCCTTCCCAGTATCCCGGCCAACCGGCCATCTCCTGTTGGTGGCTTGCTCTCAGAAACTGGATCTTTCCCAATTCCCCTTTCTCATACATCTCCTTGACAAAAAGGAATTCACGGGAATAAATCACCGTCTCCATCATCATGTACGTCAGCCCTGTTTC
This sequence comes from Cognataquiflexum nitidum, assembly GCF_022538055.1. Classification (GTDB taxonomy): domain Bacteria; phylum Bacteroidota; class Bacteroidia; order Cytophagales; family Cyclobacteriaceae; genus Cognataquiflexum; species Cognataquiflexum nitidum. Next base: position 42,339 of record NZ_JAKZAM010000018.1, read on the forward strand.
CTCACAGGCTTCGACGATCTGACGGCACTCTTCCACGGTCGTGGCCATAGGCACCGTGCAGGCGACATGCTTGCCGGCTCTTAAGGCTTTCAGAGATTGCTCGGCATGGGCTTGGATCGGCGTATTGATATGGACAGCGTCTATGTTTGGATCTTTGAGGAGCTCATCGTAATCGGTGTAGCGCTTCGCTACGCCAAAGGCTTCTCCGATTTCATTGAGTTTGTCTTCGTTTCTTTGGCAGATGGCATACATATTGGCAAGCGGATGCTTCTGGTAAATGGGGATGAATTCCGCCCCAAAACCCAGTCCGACGATGGCGATGTTGATTTGTTTATGGCTCATGGCTTTTATGGTTAAAGGTTATTAAGTTTATGGTGAAAGGTAAGAAGTAAATGGATTTGGCGAAGCATCAAAACATCTTTTCACAACCTCCAGCTATGTGCGCTCTGTGTGCTATGTGGTTAGTTGTTTGTTGTTGGCAATTAGGTTTATGGTTACTTCGACTGCGCTCAGTACAAGTATTTGGTTAATGGTAAGAGGAATTGGCGTTGCCTTAACATCTCTTTTCACGACCTCCAGCTCCGTGCCCCCTGTGTGCTCTGTGGTGAAGACCTCCCTAGTGTGTGAATTGTTTGCCGGAAAGCCAGTCCTTGAGGAAGTGAAGTCCGCGGGAAGCAAATTCATCTTGACTTGGGGCAAGGGGCTTCCAGATACAGACTGCACCGGCAAGTTCCTGTACATTTGGTGTAAAACTCTCTATCGAAATCACTCCCGTGTAGTTGACGGCAGCCAATCCCCTCTTGAAGGAAAACCAGCTTGTCTGACCTGTTCCGGGAATGCCGCGGTGGTTTTCGGAAACCTGCACGTGGAGCAATTTGTCGCCTACATGTCTGACGGCCTCCTCCAGATTGGATTCTTCAATGCTCATGTGAAAGCCATCCAAGAGCACTTTGGCAGCAGGATGGTTGATATCCGCGATGAGCTGCATGAGTTCCTTCGTGGTATTGATGAGGTCAGTTTCGAACCTGTTCAAAGCTTCCAAAGCGATCTCCTGTCCCATGGACTCGGCCATCTGACAGACTTTGTGGAGGTTGTTTACGGCGCGGTCCCACTCTATCTTTCGCTGCTCGGGAGAGACAAGTCTTGCTTTTCCCACCGCAGAGTACATCGGCCCGGCTACGAAATGTGCACCGAGTGCCGAACTGATCTCAAAGCATCTTTGCAGGTAATCAAAGCTTGTCTTGTGAAAACTCGGATCATCATGTGTCAGGTCCCTTGTCGGCCCAAAAGCCCCACAGATGATGGGTTGCAGGCTGAATTCTGCAAGAGCTTCCCTAACCGTGGGGATGTCTATCAGATCCGGGTTTTCGACGGGTATTTCTACCGCATCGAAGCCCATTTCTTTGATTTTTGAGAATAATCCAATTGTATTTTTTTGGAAAGGCGATGTCCAAAGCCAGGTGCTGACACCAAAAGTTGCATTTATTGCCATAATATCCTGTTTTTACTCGACGATCATTTTACCATTCATGATGCGCCAATGTCCCGGTACAGTACAGATAAAGGGATATTCTCCTTTCTCCGTTGGAGCGGTAAAGATAATGGATTCGAGCCCTTCAGGATCTACAAGCTTGGAAGCTATGATGATCTCCGGGATGTTTGGAACGTAATTTTTTTCGATTCCTTTTGGATCTCTTGCCATTTCGTCAGCGGCTTTTCCTACCGTTTCGAGCGAACCAATCTTGGCAACGATCAGGTTATGCTGCATGAAATCTTTGTTTTCGAAGTCAATGATAACTTGCTGACCGGCTTTCACCTTGAAGCTCGTCACATTGTACTTCATTTCATGGGGAATGACGCCGATCTTCACTACCATGGCATTTTCCCTTGATACCGGAGCTGCGGCTTTTTCAGGACCTTTGGCCAAATATTCCTGCAGGTTGAAGTTAGGGTCTTTGAGGCTGAGGAAGCTGTCTCTACCCATTCTTCCCCTTAGCCAAGATGCGCCTTCATAGTCTCCCACCTGATTTTCTCCACCCATGTCATTGCCAACACGGATTCTGTCCGGAGTCAATGGGGCGGTGAATAGGGAAGGCGCTTTTGCTTTAGCGATCGGATTGTCATTGATCTGCAAAGTCATTTCTCCGCCCTGAAGAAGCTTGGCTTCTACCTTAAACAGGTCTTTTGGCAGGTTAGCAGCGGTGATTTTAAAGGTTTTGCCGTTTTGTTTTACCACCCAGTTCAAAGTAGATTTTTTTACAAAAAGGGAATAGCCGTTCATCTTGTTTCCTTGGGCGGCAATGACTCCTTCAAGCGGTTCGTTTCCTTCTGCCAATTCGGTGACGATATGGATTTCTTTGTTGCTGACATTAGGAGGATAGACGATCGCTGCCCTTCTGTCGAGATTGTATTGCTCGACGACAAGACTCTTGGTCAGTTTTTCTGTCAGGGTGTAGAGAGAATCTACTTTTTCTTCAGGGAAAAGCGTGGCAAGGTTTTGCTCAAAATAACTTGGATGGGCAAGTACCCCGGAGAAAATCACTTGAGGAAGGTAGGCGTCTTTGCCGTTGGCTTCGTCCTGACTCGCTTCATAGATCAGGTTGCTGACTTCGGTAGATGCAGGAATCTCTGATAAGGCTAGGAAAGCGGCTTTTCTTACATTGAGGTCAGGATCCTGATGGACCTTGTTGGATTGGATCAGGGCGAAAGTTTCATTGGTTTTTGGAAGAACTTCAATGGCATTTTTCCTCACACCTGCAGAAGGATGCGACAATGCTTTGCCGACAATCTTGATGGCATTGGCGTCATCACCGCTCAGGGCGCCGAGGCCATGCAATGCCCAAAGGGCGTGGTTGGCAGCGGTATTGAGACCGATTTCATCCACTGAGGTATTTTCGATCAGCTTGTAGAGGTCACCGATGATGGATTTGTTTTGGGTTTCGACGATGAGCCTCTGGGCAGTCATTCTCCAAAACATGTTGTCGCTTTTCAGACCTGCGATCAGGTCTGAATTTTTGGTCGGATCAATGGAGAAGCCCTTGTATTCCGGTGCGCCTCTGTACACCAACCGGTAAATCCTGCCATGCTTGGCATCCCGCATCGGGTTGATGTAGGCATTTCCGGCACCGTTGTCAAATCCTTTTGGAGTTGGATTGTGCTGTATGATAAAGTTGTACCAATCTGCAATCCAAAGAGAACCATCTGGTCCGACTTCTGCATGCACTGGAGAGAACCATTCGTCTGAACTTGCCAGGATATTGAAGCCGTTTTTTTCTTTGAAACCTGAACCATCTTTGGTGATGATGGCATTATGAAGCACCCTTCCTGTAGGTTCGGCTACAAAAGCCACCCTGTTCCAATAGGATTTAGGGAAAGTTCTTGCTGTGTAGAAGTTGTGTCCTGCAGCAGCGGTATAGCCGCCATGATAATCGACCTGTCTCAAAAACTGCGTCAGGTGCGGCATGTCGTAGTGGCTGTCAATACCAAAGACGGTATTGTTCATCCCGCCTGCGATAGGTCTCTTGACGTTTTTGTTGGTCATGGCCAAGTAGGCAGAGTGCTGACCGTTGGCAGTGGAGATGAATACATTAAAATCTTCTGAGAATCCAAGGCCCCATGTATTGTTGCTTGTAGAGCCTAAAAACTCAAAGTTGGAAGCATCAGGAGCGAATCTATAGATACCTTGGGAGAAATTGAATTCCTTTCCGCCCACAGTTCCCTGAAAACCGGAATAACCCAAAACACCCCAAATGTTATTGTCATAACCATACTTGAGGTTGGAAGGTCCAGCATGCGTATCACTTTTGCCCCAACCTGTGATCAATACTTCTCTTAAGTCGGCTTTGTCGTCACCATCTGTATCTTTTAAGAATACAAAATCCGGAGCCATGGAGATGAGGATACCTCCGTTTATGGCCATGATGCTTGTAGGGATGTTCAATCCATCGGCAAAGACGGTTACTTTATCTGCTTTGCCGTCGCCGTCAGTATCTTCGAGGATTTTGATGCGGTCATTTCCGCCTTCGGTGCGCACTTCATTAGGATAATCTTCCGTCTCGATCACATACAACCTTCCTTTTTCGTCCCAACACATCGCCATAGGATTGACGATCTGAGGCTCAGAAGCGAATAGCTGCAATTCAAATCCTACCGGAATCTGAATCAATTTCATAGATTCTTCTGGAGAAAGCGGATGTTGGTATCTCGGTGCTGGGTCTTTGTTTTCGTAGTTTGGAATGACGGCATCTTCAAAAACCGGTTGAGGGATTTTGAAATCAGCCACCTGCTTGGCTACATCATCTCCTATCGCCCAAAGTACGCCATTGGCGACAAGGGTATGGAAGTTTGGCTGAGACCAAGTGCGCTCATTGTGTCCATATGCTGTGTAAAATACACGTCCTTTTCCTTGATTTCTCACCCAAGTCCAAGGCTCGCGGTGTCCGTTTTCTTCTCTTTCCATCAGGACAGTCATGTCGGGATTGATCCGGGTATGGATATAGGTTTCATCCCATGTTTCAAATACTTCTACGCCCTGCATCACAGGATGCTCAGCAGCAATGATATCGACAGTGAAATCCCCCGTTCCATGCGATTGGAACTGTCCGCCAACGGCTTCGACATACCAATCAGAATTCTGGAAACAGAAAGAGGCACTGTGGAGGGGAATAAAGCCCTTGCCGCTTTCCACATATTTCTTTAGCGCAGTTTCCTGATCTGAAGTGATACTGTCGTGGTTGGCATAGATCATGATCCCGTCATACTGATTCAGGTTGTCCAGGTTAAGGTCATTGGGATCTGAGGTGTAAGTGAGGTTGATGCCTTTTTGGAAAAGAGGTCTTGCCAGATAAGGCATCAGTTTCTCCGAATCATGATGCTTGCTGTCATGTCCGAGGAAGAGGATTTCTGCTCTTCTTGGCCCTGTGGGAAGCTCCGGTAAATTGGACTTTTTGCCACAACTGATGACAGAGAAGAGGAGAAGTAGGAGGAGTAAATGAGAATATCTCATGGATAGTTTTATTTAGAGGAATTTAGGGTTTATTGGAAGATTCAAATTCCGTATTTATCAAATGGCAATCTTCCTTTTTTTTTGCTGATTATGACTTTATTTTGCTCAAAAAATTTATTTTCATGTATAATTATGGCATAATTGACTAATCATGAAACAGGCACTTCAAAAATCAAGGATTCCTGAGGACAAAGCTTTCGTCGCCAAAGCGCTTGTTGCACCCAATTTTGACAAACATTGGCACTTTCACAATGAGTACCAGCTTTTCCTTGTTTTGGAGGGAAAAGGGACAAGGTTTATCGGCGATCAAATGAAGCCTTTCCGTGAATTTGACATGGTTTTTACCGGTCCAAATCTCCCGCATTTATGGCGGAACGATCCGCAGTACTTTGAAAAAGAAAGTGGTCTTATGACCAAAGGGATTGTGGTGTACTTTGGCAAGGACTTTTTGGGGAATGCCATTCATGACAAGGAGGAGTTTGAAGGCATCAAGACCCTGCTCCAAAAATCAGAAAGGGGATTGGAAATAAGCGGAAAGACCAATGAATTACTCCGCCCTCAATTTGAGAAATTGACGGAATCAAAAGGAATTGACAGCATCCTGAAATTGCTGGAAATCCTGAGGGTCCTGTCCGAATCCTCCGATTGCCATCCGATCACTCAGGCCGGCTACATCAATACCAACAAAGAATCGGAAAAGGACCGAATGAGCAAGGTATATGAGTATGTGATGGAAAATTTCCGCCAAAAAATCCTGCTTGAGGAGGTTGCCTCCATGGCCAATATGACTGAAAGTGCCTTTAGCAGGTACTTTTCTTCGAGGATGAACAAATCATTTTCTGAGTTTCTCACCGATGTCAGGATCGGGCATGCCTGCAAACTGCTCCATGAGATGGACGCCAATATCAGTGAAATCTGTTATGAGAGCGGTTTCAATACCCTTTCCAATTTCAACAGGCAGTTCAAAGAAAGGATCGGTGTGACTCCTTTGGTTTACAAAAAGGATTTCTTGAAAACACTTGGGTAGAAGAAACCCTCCAAGGGTTCTGAACCCTTGGAAAGTTTTCAACGCTTGGAGGGTTGGATATTTATAGATCAATCCGCAGTCCCGCCTTCGATCACCTGCCCAAAGAATATGGCATTGAGGAAAAGCTTGTTGGTTCCGTACCATATCGCCCTGAAGTTGGGATTGTCCACCATGCCGATGACACGTCCCCTGCCGAGGCGCTTGATCTGAATGGCGCTGCTGTTTCTTACCAATTCGAGGTTTTCGGGATGGACATAGCCACTTGCCAAAGGCTTGTCGGTATAGACCATGGGATTGGAGTAAGGATTTTTTCCCGGTTCGAGCACCTGGTTGCTGTTTCGGAAAGTGAAAAGTTCAGCCTTGCCATATCCGTAACCAATTGGATGGGTCACATCTAGCTTTGCATGGAAAATCGTCCCGCTTGTCATCCTGGCGCCGGTATTTTTGGTATAGTCGGCATAGGGTAGGTCAGGCTTTTTCTCCTCTTCCTTCGGGTCTTTTTTGAAAGTAAAAGAAACCAGCTCATTGCTGTTGAGCCAAGTCATGGCTGATCCCCGGGCGATCAAAGTATTTCCGGCACTTGCCCATGATTTGATTTCTTCGGCTTCGGATTTTCCCCAACTTGAATAATTGCCATTAGGCATGATAATGACATTGTACCTGTTGAGGTCTGTATTCCGAAGTCTTTCTACAGGCAGAAGGGTTATCGGCATGTCAAATCTTTGGTCCATCAAATGCCACATTTCACCGGCTTCTCCGCTTGCAACACCTGTACCGACCAAGATGGCGACTTCAGGCTTCTTCAGTACATCTATGCTTGGTGAACCGATATTGATACCTGCGGTATATCCGGTGCTGATGCCGTAGACGGTGATTCCCGTTTCGGCAGCGAGGGAAGCTAAGGAAGCAAGGAGTTTGGGCGAAGAATCTTCGTTTGCATCCCTTTGGGAACTGACTAGAATACTTCCTCTTTTCAGTAACTTTCCGTCAGCAAGGGTGATCGGTTCATGGGTCAGGCGAACCAAAAATCCTTCATCCATCAACTTGTAAGCAGCCTTTGGCGCATAATAATCTGCCCATTCAAAGGCGTAGGCATAGGCGTTTTTTTCACCGATCAGGGTTCCGACTTTTTTGCCAAAACCCTCTTCGAGAAGTGTGACGTCAGCAAGATTCATGATTTTGCTACTCAGCGCGGTGTAGTCAAGGTTAAAGGACATCGGTAATGTCCAGGCGGAGACATCGTAGAAAAGGCTGTCCTGAAATGTATTTCGGGTTTCGAAGATCGCTTTGATTAGCTTGTATTGTGGCTGATTGAGTGGGACGATGTACGCTTTTTCTTTCTCAAAAGGGACACCGTTGACAGTGATGTTTTGGTTGAGGGAGTAGACATCGATCTGATGCTGTTGGATCATTTCAGCCAAATGGAAACCTCGCGCGGCATCTGCGGTATCACCAAAGATATACGCCTTGTTGGTGTCCACGGCAGATTCTTTCAAGGATTCAGCATAGAAATCCTGCATGAACTTGTTGATTTCTCCCCGCATGTTTTTGGCTGCCTCAAAGGAACTCACGCTTGTGCGGAACTGATTTCTGATTGTAAAGGAAAAAGGCAGCGGACCGTAGATACTTTCCTGCAAGTGACCTCTTGAAGAAGCCTGTTCAAACAAGATCCCGATAGAACCCTGGATATCCGGATAAGTGGAGCCATAGCCAAAATAATACTCATCAAAACTTTCCCTCGAATGGTAAAGCGAACCCATCTCATCCATGGCCTTGGCATGGTATTGGGCAATTTTTTCAGTCAGTTCTATATTTTTCTTTGGAGTCAGCGGGTGGTCTCGGCTTGGGATTCCCGGTTGAAAAAAGAAAGTATTGTTGGTGCCCATTTCATGGTAATCCAAGTAAATATTGGGAAGCCATTCCTGAAATTTAGCGACCCTGTTTTGTGATTCGGGATGCTGCACGAGCAACCAATCCCTGTTGAGGTCAAACCAATAATGGTTTCCCCTTCCTCCCGGCCAAGCTTCGCTGTGTTCACGGTTGGCAGGATCGCCGTTGAGGTTGTAAGACCTGTGGGTATTGACCCAAGAGGAATATCGGTTGCTTCCGTCAGGATTCAGTGCGGGATCTATTAAGACAATGATATTTTTCAGATCTGCCTCGATTTCATTAGCGGCTGCAAAATGGTAGGCCGCCAAAATCGAGGAATTTATTGCGCTTGCTTCATTGCCATGGACAGAATATCCTGCAGCCATGACCAAGGGCATTTTGTCAAAATCAATCTTGGCATTGGGGTCGCGGAGTTGCTGTCTGTCTGTTTTGATTTTATCAATGTTGGCGAGGTTTTCGGGAGAGGTGATCGTCAGCATGATTTGGGGTCGCTTTTCATACGTGTAGCCGATGGTTTCAAACTTTACCCGGGGAGAGCTCTCTGCAAGTTTTTCAAAATACCGGATGACCTGATCGTACCCTGCATTCCATTCGCCGACTTCAAACCCCAAAATGTCTTTTGGCTTTGGAATTTTTTCATTGTAAGTAAATCCGGAAGGGAGGTAATATTGAAGGGAGATGTCTGCGGTTCCGGCAGGACTTTTTTGTCCAAAAACAGAGAGGGTGGACAAAAGGAAAAACAGGAAAAGGCTTTGTATTTTTTTCATTGGAAGGTGGTTTTGAAGGCGGAAATGAAAATAAGGAAGAAATTTTATTTTTTGCCAATTCGTTCACAAAATGCAACGCTTCCTTATTTGTTCAAATACCCCTCGTGTAAAAGCTTGGTTTGATTATACACAGGGATTTTTTAATTCACGCAGAGACGCAGAGGAAAAAAAGAAGGGAATTAAAAATGCTGAATGAATAATGGTTTGGGAGGTACTATTATCGACGGGGGATATGATCCTGAAGGGATCACATAATCATAACCCCGAGTAAGGAACGCAACTCGGGGATAAAGACAAAAAATACGATTCCGGTTTTTGGCCGAACCAAGGAGAAGAGAGTTTTTAGAGTTTCCGCCAAAAACAGGGAAGCTCAAAATCATTTGCCTCCCATTGCAAAACCTTCCATTCTTTTGCGGTAAAAAATATACCTCACGCAAGTACACAAAGGGAAAGGGAAAAAAGTATGGGAATTAAAATTGCTGAATGAATAATGGTTTCGGAGTCACTATCATCGGCGGGGGATATGATCCTGAAGGGATCACATAATCATAACCCCGAGTAAGGAACGCAACTCGGGGATAAAGACAAAAAATACGATTCCGGTTTTTGGCCGAACCAAGGAGAAGAGAGTTTTTAGAGTTTCCGCCAAAAACAGGGAAGCTCAAAATCATTTGCCTCCCATTGCAAAACCATCCATTCTTTTGCGGTAAAAAATATACCTCACGCAAGTACACAAAGGGAAAGGGAAAAAAGCATGGGAATTAAAATTGCTGAATGAATAATGGTTTGGGAGGCACTATCATCTGCGGGGGATATGATCCTGAAGGGATCACATAATCATAACCCCGAGTAAGGAAAGCAACTCGGGGATAAAGACAAAAAATACGATTCCGGTTTTTGGCCGAACCAAGGAGAAGAGAGTTTTTAGAGTTTCGGCCAAAAACAGGGAAGTTCAAAATCATTTGCCTCCCATTGCAAAACCATCCATTCTTTTGCGGTAAAAAATATACCTCACGCAAGTACGCAGAAGAAAAAAAGAAAAAAGAACATGATGCATCCTAGGTAAAAGATTAAACCACAAAGGAACAAAAGGGAACAAAGAGAATAAGAATACAAAATTTCCAAAAAATGGTAATTGATTAATAAGCAAATCTCAAGAAAAAAAGAATCAACCACAAAGGAACAAAGGATACAAAGATCGGGCTTTTGTTTTTTTGTGGTTCAATAAATATGATCTATTTATTTTATTGAAATAGAGGTTAAATTTTTAAAGAAATTTTCCAAAAATGGATTTGTCAATGTCCTAAAAAAAACTGCCCTTCGGAATTACCTAAGGGCAGTTTCATGGTTTAAATCAATTTTTTTACCAAAATCTAAAGAGGTAATCTGAACTCACCTTTCACCTCATACCTGTCAACTTTTTTTTACCCTTCCACCCCTAACCATTAACCCATTTACTCCACCGTCACCGACTTTGCCAAATTCCTCGGCTGATCGACATTACAGCCTCTCATGACTGCGATGTGGTAGGAAAGTTGCTGCAAAGGAACTACTGCAATCAAAGGAACAAAGGCTTCTTCTGTCTCAGGGATTTCAATCACGTGGTCAGCGAGACCCCTTACTGTCGTATCGCCTTCGGTTACTACTGCGATGATTTTGCCTTTTCGGGCTTTTACTTCCTGGATGTTGCTAACTACTTTTTCGTAAGAGCTATCTTTGGTCGCAATGAATACTACCGGCATTTCTGCATCTATCAAGGCAATAGGGCCATGTTTCATCTCCGCCGCAGGATAACCTTCAGCATGGATGTAAGAAATTTCTTTTAGTTTTAAAGCACCTTCCAAAGCTACCGGGAAGTTATACCCTCTTCCCAAATACAGGAAGTTGCGGGAATCTTTGTACTCGGCTGCAATGACTTTGATCTTTGCATCAAGTTTCAGTGCTTTTTCGACTTTGGATGGAATGGTTGCCAATTCATTTAACAAATGCATGTACCTCGTTTCGGACAAAGTGCCTCTTTGGTATCCCAATTTCAAGGCCATCATGGTCAATACCGATATCTGTGCAGTAAATGCCTTGGTGGAGGCTACTCCGATTTCAGGACCCGCGTGGGTGTACGAACCCGCGTGGGTTGCTCTCGGGATCGAAGATCCTACGACATTACATACTCCGAAGATGGTCGCTCCTTTGGATTTGGCCAACTCGATGGCAGCCAAAGTATCAGCCGTCTCCCCTGATTGGGAAATGGCAATGACAAAATCTTTTTCTGAAATAACAGGATTTCTATACCTGAATTCAGAAGCGTATTCCACTTCCACAGGGATTCTTGCAAATTCCTCAAAGAGATATTCGGCTACCAAACCCGCATGCCATGAAGTTCCGCAGGCAGTAATGATGATCCTATCGGCATTTTGGAACTTATTCATGTAATCCCTCAGGCCACCAAGTACCAACCTGCCGTTTTTGGCATCCAACCTTCCCCGCATACAATCGGCAATAGACCTTGGTTGCTCGTTGATTTCTTTCAACATGAAATGCTCATATCCGCCTTTTTCGATGGCTTCGAGTTCCATTTCCAATTGATTGATATACGGATTGGTTTCGACGTTCTCAATGGTCTTGATCTGAAGTTTGTTGTCACGGATGACTGCAATTTCATAATCATCCAAATAGACCACCTGATTGGTGTATTCTATGATGGGAGTGGCATCTGAAGCCAAAAAATACTCGTTCTCGCCAACGCCGATCACAAGCGGGGAACCCTTTCTTGCTGCAATCAGCGTGTCAGGTTCTTCAATGTTCATGATCACGATGGCGTAAGCACCGACTACTTTGTGCAACGCCAATCTCACAGCCTCTTCAAGGCTGCAAGAATTATTAAAATAGATATCCTCAATGAATTTGATAAATACCTCAGAATCAGTTTCACTTTGGAATTTGTACCCCTTGTTAATCAGGTCTGTTTTCAAGACATCATAATTTTCAATGATGCCATTATGGATCATTGCAAATTTTTCATTGGATGAATAATGGGGATGGGCATTGACATCATTGGGTTCACCGTGGGTGGCCCAACGTGTATGTCCTATACCGATTTTTGAATTCAGGTTTTGGAAAGAACCAAGATGGTTTTCCAATTCTGATACCTTGCCCTTTTTTTTGTAAATACTCAGGCCGTCTTTGTTGAGAAGGGCTACCCCTGCGCTGTCATAGCCGCGGTATTCCAGTCTTTTAAGTCCTTTGATGATGATTGGCAGGGCTTCTTGTTGCCCCACATAAGCTACGATTCCACACATAGATAAAAATTTAACATTCCAAATGTATACTTTTTAGAATTATCGTAAAAATTAAAGCTAAAAAAATACACTTTTACAAAATAAAGCAACTTTTATCTACACTTCTTTAAAATAGGTTACTCTACAGAGATCTGCTTCTTGAATAAAAGATTTTCAGTTTGATAGTGTTTTGGTCAATAACATAATCTCTCAATGATTGAATAATACTTCTGTCCTGAGTTGAGACACCGGGGTATAAAAGGAAGTCTCTTCTAACCATTTTCTTTCTATAAACTGCATTCATGTGCGAAGTAATAAACTGCTTGTAATTCTTTTCGTCCTTGACGAAAGTCAATAAAGCAGGCAGGTCAGTTTGAGAAAAACTAGGTTCTGAAGTAATAGGGTCTACTTGAAGCCTTCCATCGGGTTGAACCGCCATCGGAAGTCCATCAGTCCTAAATAGAACCTCATTGGTTTCATTCGTGAAAAACATCATGTGAAATTGTGGGGGTAGCCTATTAGGAGAATAGTTGACCAAGGGGCCCATTTCTAATGTCACTTGGTTGAAATTTGCATTGACCAATGTATCCAAAAATTCATCTAATGGACTCATGTCTAATTTCACATACATTCCAAATGTCGATTTGCCACCTGCAAATTGGCCTAAATCATATGAGGTTGTGGGTTTTGTAACAACCTCAGTCGGTGTGCCTGTAGGATCGTTGATGACTTGGCTGAAATGTCTGGCTAAGTTAAAATTGATCCCAGTCGCGATAGGATATGCTCGAGATATAGTATCTCCTTCGTTTTTGAAATAAAAAATGAATCCCGTGTTATTCCCTATCACAGTACTAAAACCTACATTTTCACCTTCTTCGGCTTTGAAAGCAAGGCCGGGCAAAAACTCACGGAATGAAAAGATATCCTGAAAATACCTGCCGTTTTTCAACTCTGCAAAGATTTCTTGGGTCAGTGCATTATCGATTTTGGTAGATACGATGGTATCCTGTCTATTGGTAAAATTAAATGATGCACTGAAAGAAGGAGTAGGTTCATAGGCTACGCTACTAAAATTATAATAATCAACATCACGGATTTGCTCTGTGAGTAGGTGGATATTGATGGTTTTCGGATTGATGGTGTCAGCGGTAAGAACTTCCCGCATGCTAATCAGAAACCTGACCGAATCCAGCACTGCGTTTTCTTTGGGCCTGGCTATATCTCTGTTGAAGAATAGTCGGGTATATCCTATGCTTTCTGTTTTTCCAAAGAAATCACTTTCTTCATTTCCATAAATTAACACACCGCTGTTGGTGGTACTCAGGGAATCTTGTAGCACTACAGAAGCAGACAGGGATATTTCTTGGTAGAATACCCCTATCTGATTGTTTTCCGGATCCAGCTCCAAACCTATATTGGAAGGATCCTCACAGGAAGTTGCAATGGTAAGAACAATGAATAATACAGCGGACAGCTTAGCCGGCCAAGTCATTATAGATGTTGTAATAACTTTCAAAAAGTTTCTCTTCTTCGTTGTTAATCTCACACTGTTTTTCTTTAGAGCACTCCTCGATGAGTTTGCTGAGGTTTTCGGATATGTCTTCACTTTTGATGACTACGTCGGCATATTCCATTCCTATTTTTAGGAAGCCTTCGTAATCTTTGGATTTGAGGGGTGCAAGAATGGCGTCATCGATATCCACCATTTTGACTTTCTCAAACAAATCGTCGCCAAATTTATGGGTAAATCCGGTATTGTAAATAGCAAAAACCGATTTTGTATCCTTAAAGAGAGGCTCGTTTTTGTAGGTAGTTTTGAGGTACATGGGGATCAGACTCGTCATCCAATCATTGCAATGTACCACATCAGGAGCCCAACCTAATTTTTTCACTGTTTCTATGACGCCTTTGCAAAAGAAAATTGCCCTTTCGTCATTGTCTTCATAGAATTTTTCATGCTTGTCATGAAACACGCTTTTTCTCTGGAAGTAGTCTTCATTGTCGATGAAATAAACCTGAAGCTTGGCATTCGGTATGGAGGCAACCTTGATGATCAAAGGTTTCTCTTCTTCCCCTACGGCAATGTTGATCCCTGACAGCCTCACTACTTCATGCAATCTGTTCTTCCTTTCATTGATGAGTCCAAATCTCGGCACAAGAATACGGATTTCCATCCCCATTTCCTGCATCGCCTGGGGCAATGCCCTTACGAAATTTGCCACCTCAGAAGTCTGTAAAAACGGATTGATTTCACTTGCAACGTAGAGAATACGGAGTTTGGACATACCTTGTTGTGTTTAGATGAGTGATAATAAACGCACAAAGATACAAAAAAAAGCGGTAAATCCATTGTATTTCTAAGGAATAATATAGTTTTGCCTCTATTTTACATTCGCAAAGTACAACAATAGTGTATATCCTTGGGACCAAAGAAGAGGTAAACAATAACCTTCAAATTTTCCGTAACAGCAATAAAACCATTGGTTTGGTGCCCACCATGGGTGCTTTACATCAAGGTCATTTGGAATTAGTCAAAATCGCAAAACAATATTCCGATATTGTGGTAGTATCGATTTTTGTCAACCCTACTCAATTCAACAACCAGCAGGACTTTGAAAAATATCCCAAAACATTGGATAAAGACTTGGAATTATTGAATAAATCCGGGGTAAATTACCTTTTTATGCCGGATACCTTGGAGATATATCCTTCAAATCCTATGCTTTCCATAGATTTTGGACATTTGGATAAAATATTGGAAGGATCCTTTCGTCCAGGTCATTTTAATGGAGTGGGAATAGTCGTTTCCAAACTGTTAAATATTGTTAAACCCCATCAAGCCTACTTCGGTCAGAAGGATTTACAGCAAGTGGCGATCATCAAAAGGCTGGTCCACGACCTTTCATTCGATGTCAAAATCAATGTTATTCCGACCGTGCGAGAAGAAGATGGTGTAGCCCTGTCCTCAAGGAACCTGAGACTGAATACTGAGTCGAGACAAGCAGCCCGAATAATTTCGAAAACATTATTTTTTGCAAAATCAGAACTTTTGGGTGGTAGCCCGTGGTTAAGCATCCGGAAAAAGATCAACCAGATGTTTGAATCTGAGCCAAAAGCGAAATTGGAATATTTTGAATTGGTAACTTCTGATTCCTTTTACGTATTAGAGGATATAGGAGAAGAGAAAAATGTGTCAATCTGTACTGCGGCTTACTTCGGTGACGTCAGGTTGATCGACAACATTTCCATATTTGATTAAATTCGCGCAAAATTTCCCCACATGCACATTCAGGTTTTAAAATCTAAAATCCACAGGGTAAAGATTACCCAAGCAGAATTACATTATGTTGGAAGCATTACCATAGATGAGGATATCTTGGACGCTGCCAATATGATTGAAAATGAAAAAGTCGCTATCGTAAACATCAATAACGGGGAGCGGCTGGAAACCTATATCATCAAAGGAGAACGGGGAAGCGGGATGGTATGCCTCAATGGTCCTGCTGCCAGAAAAGCGCAGGTAGGCGATATCGTCATCATCATTTCCTATGCTTCTATGGATTTTGAGGAAGCAAAAAAACACAAACCGGTCATCGTATTCCCTGATGACCATAATAAATTGATATAAATGTGAAGTTAAGCCTCAAACAATGGATTCAGGTGGCAATATCGCTCATAGTTGCTGTCTGGATTTTTTGGTTTTTATACAAAGACATCAGTCTTGATAGTCTCTTGAAGGCTGTTTCAGAAACCTCTTTCCTTTTGATAGGGATTTCTGTTTTGGTTTCCCTTCTTGGGTTTTGGCTTAGGTCCTGGCGGTGGGCACTGCTTATAGATGCTGATCAATCCTATAAAACTCCCACTTCAAGGACTTTTTGGGCACTCATGATTGGTTACTTGACCAATATGCTTGTACCGAGAGCCGGAGAATTTGCCCGCTGTGGGGTTTTGGCAAAAACCGATGGCTTACAAATGGGTAAATTATTTGGGACGGTAATTCTGGAAAGAACCGTTGACCTTCTTTTTCTCGTTTTCACCATCTTCCTGGCATTTGTCATTGAAAGAAACCTGTTTCTGGAGCTTTTTTCGGAACTGGTTTCCCTAGAAACTTTGGTAAAAAAAGTAACCCAATACCTTCCTCTTCTAATCGGAGGCTTATTGGTCATGGCCATTTTCTTTTATTTTGCTTTTCTGAAATACAGAGAAAGAAATATTTTTAGAAAACTAAGGCACTTTACCAGGGATTTGGTCAAAGGTATCATCAGCATCAGGCAAGTCCGAAACCAATCGGGGTTTTGGGGAAGCTCATTTGCTATCTGGATGATTTATTATGTCACCTTGGTTTTGGTAGCTTGGGCCATACCTTCCACTGCCAACTTGTCACTTAGCTCGCTGCTGATGGTAATGGTAATGGGAAGTATTGGCATGGTTGCACCGGTTCAGGGGGGTATAGGTACCTTTCATGCATTGGTGGCCTTCATTTTGATAGCATATGGACTGAGTGAATCAGATGGAAAAATATTCGCTGTGATCGTTCATAGCAGTCAGGTTTTGACAATTGTCGTCCTTGGTCTTGTTTCTTTGGGAATTGTCTTTAAAATAACTGGCAAAAAAGTATCCAAATCTTCTTAATTTCGTAAACACTTTAGCAAAAAATATAAAACTATGATTATTCTAATTGTCGTTGTCTTCGCAGTGCTTGGATTTGTAGTCAGCTCAAAGCTGAAAAGCAAGTTCAAAAAGTATTCACAGACGCCGTTGATGGCAAATCTATCGGGAAAGGAAATTGCCGAATTGATGTTGGCAGATAACAATATCCACGATGTCAAGGTAGTGTCTGTGGAAGGTCAGCTTACTGACCACTATAATCCTATGAACAGAACTGTCAACCTCAGTCCGGATGTATACTATGGTAGGAATGCCGCTGCAGCCGCTGTATCTGCCCACGAATGTGGCCACGCTATACAGCATGCGCGTTCTTACGCTTGGCTCAATCTCAGGTCTGCGATGGTGCCTGTCCAAAACATCAGTGGGAAAATATTGAATATTGTCTTGATCGCATCCTTATTGGGAGGGGCTTTTATGGGACTTCCTTATGAAATCATCGGGTACATAGTAGTGGGATCTTATGGAGTGATGACACTGTTCACATTGGTCACACTACCTGTGGAATTTGATGCCAGCAACAGGGCTTTGGCTTGGGTTAAAGAAAGGAATATTGTCACACCTTCCGAATTCGAAATGTCCAAAGATGCTTTGAAATGGGCAGCCATGACTTACGTGGTGGCAGCACTTGCAGCATTGGCCACCTTGGCCTATTATATCTTCATTTTCTTTGGTAACAGAGATTAAGGAAACTTAAATCGAGCAAATGAGTTTACTTTAAGGGGCAAGAAATTGTCCCTTATTTTTTTTTCTTATATATTCCAACTGAAATAATTAACCCAAATATTCTTATGAATTTCGAATACACAGAAGAACATGTAGCAGTCAGGGATGCCGCAAGGGAGTTTGCCCAATCCGAACTTTTAGCGGGTGTAATAGACAGAGATACGGAAGGGAGGTTTCCCAAGGAGCAGGTCAAAAAAATGGGTGAACTTGGATTTATGGGCATGATGGTAGATCCTAAATACAACGGTGGGGGAATGGATACAGTCTCTTATGTGTTGGCAATGGAAGAGATTTCAAAAATCGATGCTTCAGCCTCCGTCTGTATGTCGGTAAACAATTCCCTAGTTTGTTGGGGATTGGAAAAATATGGTTCTGAAGCCCAAAAAGAGAAGTATTTGAAGAGATTGGCGGCCGGGGAAATCATCGGTGCTTTTTGTTTGTCTGAACCTGAAGCCGGTTCGGATGCTACTTCCCAAAAGACTTCTGCTGAATTGGCAGGTGATCACTATATCCTCAATGGTACCAAAAACTGGATTACCAACGGAAGTTCTGCCTCTGTCTACCTTGTCATCGCCCAGACAGATGCTTCCAAAGGTCATAAAGGAATTTCTGTATTTATCGTAGAAAAAGGTCAGGAAGGATTTGTAATTGGAAAAAAAGAAGATAAATTGGGCATTCGAGGCTCTGACACCCATTCCTTGATGTTTTCTGATGTAAAGGTTCCCGTTGCCAATAGGATTGGAGAGGAGGGATTTGGATTTACTTTCGCCATGGAAACACTTAACGGCGGAAGGATCGGAATTGCAGCCCAAGCATTGGGAATAGCATCAGGAGCTTATGAATTGGCACTTACTTATTCCAAAGAGCGAAAAGCTTTTGGAAAGCCTATCAATCAGCACCAAGCCATCCAATTCAAATTGGCAGATATGGCTACCCAGATCGAAGCAGCGAGGCTTCTTGTGCTTAAAGCCGCCTGGCTGAAGGACGAAGGAAAAGATTATGCCTTGGCTAGCGCTATGGCCAAACTCTATGCCTCAGAGGTTGCGATGAATGTCAGCATCGAAGCGGTTCAGGTTCACGGTGGCTATGGCTATGTCAAAGAGTACCATGTAGAACGATTGATGCGGGATGCAAAAATTACACAAATCTATGAGGGGACAAGCGAAATTCAAAAAATAGTCATATCAAGAAGTATAATAAGATAATCAAATATTAATCAATAAAAAGGGTATAAAATCTATTTTTTATACCTTTTTTCTTTTTTTATCAAAAAAATATTAAATAATCACCTTGCTTTTAGAAAATTGTGATAGTTTTACGCCATAACCTATAATAACTGCTTTCATGGAATATTACAATAAGGTAATCGAATCTGTCGGGGTTAGGTTTCTGAAGGGCAACAATTTCAAAATTGAAAAGCCCGTTACAGTTTTGGATTACAGTGACACTGAGAATACTGTTTTGTTGCTTCACCAAGGGTCTCTCAAGTTCTCTGATGAAATGGAATTGGTAAACGAAGGCGAAATCCTTTTTATCCCTGCGGGAAGAAGAACGAACATTTCTTTTGGTCAGCAAGGGAAAAAAACCGAAACCAACAATGAGGGCTTTTTAGATAATAAAAGGAAATACCTTCAGACAATTTCTTTTAGGGAAATCAAGAGCGTGGAGGAGGATTGTGTCACCATCCTGAATTTTGAAGCCAAGGTTTTTGACGTTGTCAATTTCTTTCACTCGTTAGGAATTCCACCTTTTGTCATCAGGTTTAATGACAGGGTAGCGACTATCGTCGAAGACATCATCAAGGAATCAGAACAAAATACCCCGGGTAAAGAAAGGGTAATCAAACTGTATACCGAACTCTTGGTCATAGAGATCGTTCGCCATGTGCTCAAAAATAGGTTGTTTGTGGAAGAGCTTTCCACCAACAGCACCTACTTTAAGGATCCGAGATTGATTGATTTGTTCAATTATATCAAGAAAAATATTGGTGGAGACTTATCAAATAAGGTTTTGGCCAAAGTTGCCAATGTATCCGAGGATTATGTGGGTCAATATTTCAAAATGCTGACCGGAATCAATCCACAGGATTATATCGAATACCAAAGAATGGAGGCAGCTGTGGAGTTACTCAGAACATCCAAGAAAAGTATCCGTGATATCGGCAAAGTTGTGGGCTACAAAGACACAGCCTACTTCTGTAGAAGATTTAAAATGATGTATGGTCTGCCGGCAGGAAAAATGAGAAGACGTGAATCATTGATAAACGTACAATAAACCCAATCAATTTGACTAAAAAACCGTCCCCTGTTAAGTTGGGGGACGGTTTTTTCATGTAATTCCAAAGGAGATTGTTAGAATTCAACAATAATCCCAATGGTCGGTAGAATGGTGCCTACGGGATTGTCAATAAATCTCATCTGATACCTGCTTGGATCATTTGGGTCTATTTTGATGCTGCCGTCATTATTCCTAACTGGAACCAAAACCGGAGGCTGTTGGGCTTGGAAGTTGAAGGCATTCTGCACATCAAAATACCAATTCAGGTTCCACCTGTTGAAGAAATATCTCTTGTCAATTCTAAAATCAAGTTGGTTGAATGCAGCCAACCTTTGTGAATTGATTTGGTTAAAGTCCAAGATTGCTCGTCCTGTAAGGTCCCAAACATCTCTCAGTGAAGATGTTTCAACATCAACGGGTGTATATGGTAATCCGCCCAAATACCTCCATCTGGCACCGATTTCCCAGTTTTTCCTGAATCTCCTGCCTGCTGTCAAGCTTACGATTACCCTATTGTCCCATGCAGAAGGCACAAATCCTTCGGTCTTTGGATTGGTGAATTCACTTCTGACCAAAGTGACTGCGGCAATTCCATAGAAATTATTGAAAAAACGTTGTTGGGCCAAGAACTCAAGACCATACGCCCTACCATCTGAATTGGAAATGACCGGTTCGTTACCAATTACGCCAAAGTCTGCTCCAAGATTGGCAAGTGAGATGCCATTTCTGACGGAAGATGGATAATTAGCGTATAATTTATAGAATCCTTCTACACTGAACCGTCTGCTTTTCTCAGGAATTACTTTTTCAATTCCGGTTATAAAATGCGTAGACCTGATAAATTTGATATCGTTTATCTGGTTTTCAAGTTCTCCTTCACTGTTTCTGTAGCCTAAGGCAGTATAAGGAGGCTTCTGATAATAGATGCCGATATTGGCTGTCCAAAAAAGCTGCGGTTTGATTTGGTAGGAAACTGATACCCGGGGGCTAAGCTGGTTGAGAGGGTTTTGGGCAGTTTTACCAAAGTCACTGCCATCCATTCTCAAACCGGCGGTTACAAGTAATCGTTCATTGTTGAAATATTTACTTCCGGATACAAATGCTCCGTAGCTGTTAAAAAACGCTTTTGCTTCTACATTTATGACTCCTCCCTCTGTTGCCAAAGTGCTTCGGTCAAAGTTGCTTATAAAATATCTAGAGTATTCATAATTAACGCCATATTTTAAATTAAACCCATTGCTGAAAATAGAATTTTCTGCTCGGAACTTGTTTTCACTTTCTTGCGAATTGTAATCAAATAATAGGTTTTCGGGATTGCTGTCATCATTTTGGGCGTATTTAATTGACCTGTTGTTAAGCATATTTCTGCTTAAAATGAACGTCCAAAAACCATTTTCTCTAAATCTTTTCAGTTTCAAACCCGTGGCGTAGTTCCATTGTGTTGAGACTGGGAGATTTTCTAAGGTATAAAGTCTTTGCTCCCTTTCTTCCTCGGTTTCGTCTTCTGGTACATCAAAATTCAAAGCAAAATTATCGATAGCACCTACACCGATGAATGTCAGTTCAGTTTTAGCATTGAGTTTTGTGGTAGTCTTAAGCTGAAAATCATTGAATGTAGGCAGAAATGGAAGCTGAAGCTGTCTGAAAAGAAACTGTAGGTATGATCTTCTAGCGGAAAGGATATAAGTAGTTTTTTCACCGATCGGACCTTCATTGGATAGTGTCAGTTCACTTGCTCCCAAAGTAAGCTGTGTAAACATTTTATCTTTTCGCCCCTCTTTCAATTGAAATTCAAAGAAAGAACTGAGCGAATTCATCCTATCTGCAGGGAAGCCACCAGTGACAACATCTACATTTTTGATCAGGTTTACATTTAGAATACCTACAGGACCGCCTGAAGAACCCTGAGTCGAAAAGTGGTTGATGACAGGGACCTCGATTTCATCTACAAAGAACTTATTCTCATTTGGTGCGCCGCCTCTGATGATGATATCATTTCTAAAACTTGCTGTGCTTGCAACGCCCGGGAGAGATTGGATGACACGGCTGATATCTCTGTTTCCGCCGGGATATCTTTCTATTTCATTGGTGTTAAGTCTACGGACTGAGATTGGGGTTTCATCAGAACGTGTAAAATCCGCATCTACAGTTACTTCGGTCAATTCAGAGGCCTCTTCCCTGAGGTCAAAGTCTAATCTTACTGCCCTGGCTAAGGTTACCTGAATTTCAAAGGAAGTCTTGGCACGAAATCCAATAAAACTTGCCCGGATGTTGTAAAGTCCCGCAGGGAGCTCTGTTAATACATAATTCCCATTTTCATCGGTTACCGTCCCAAATTCTGTTCCTAATACGACAACGTTGGCAAAGGGTATTCCTTCATTATTGACAGGATTAAAAACCCTACCTCTAACCTCTCCGCTTTGCGCTATTAATTCGGAAATTGTAAATGAAATTAGGATTAGTGTAAAGAATATTCTCATATGCTGGTATTAGTTTATCAAGTACTAATCTGTTTACAGTACGGATTGTTCAAACAATTGTAAAAAATTGACAAATGTTAATTCAAATGTCTTGTTCGAGATCTTCTTTTATCTTCCAAAGTCTCCACCATGGTGTCCCCGGAGAATCATGGTGCTCATAATGATAACCAAAAAAGTAGCAGGAAATGAATGCCCAAAAATGGTTTTTTGACTGGCTATTTGAATGGTGTTTGTTGTCGGATTCTCCCATGTGTGGCAGGTAAGTCCCAAAATAAAAAAGTTGTAGCGTAGAGAGTACTGCAGGTAGCATCCAAAAAACGACTAAATTTTCTGTGGGTAAAAAAAGTTTAAGGATATTGAATGTGACCGCCATCAATAGGATCTGCCAGACAGAAACATATTGCCTAATAAAACTTAAATACCAAATAAAGAATTTGCCCGAAGGGTGGTAGTCAGGATCTTTGTCAGTAGCCACAAATCGATGATGCTCATGGTGTTTGGGAAATAGTTTCCAATAAAAATTGTAAGAAAAAAGAAGGGCTGAAAACCATCCAATGGTATGGTTAAGCTTTTTATTCTCTGATACAATCCCATGCATTGCATCATGCGCTGTAATGAATAGACCTGTATAAAGATGGGTTTGGATCAAGATCCCTAAATAAACTAAAGGGTTTGACCATAAAATGTCCAGACTGATAAGAAAATATAATGACGCAAACCAAAAGAGAATAATACTCAATGCAATGATTACGCCTGTATTTCCAATCGAATATGAAGTCTTCTTTATGTTGTTCACCAGATAAATTTAGGAAAGAAAGCTTAAAAAGTTTCGATTCTTTCTTTTACTTGTTCCATCAGCCACATAGGAGTGGAAGTGGCTCCGCATATCCCGACAGTTTCATTTTGTGCAAACCAATTCCTTTCTACCTGATCGGGATTTGAAACAAAATGAGTATTTGGATTTTTCTCCTTACATACATTATAAAGGACTTTTCCATTGGAGGATTTTGTGCCGCTCACGAAAATAATGCTGTCAAATTTTTCTGCGAAAACCCTTAATTCCTTATCTCTGTTAGATACCTGTCTACATATGGTATCATTTGTATTTACTTCAATGCCACTTTCTTTGAAAGCTTCATTTATTTTGTAGAAGTTATCGGTACTTTTTGTAGTTTGACTGTATAAGGTCAGATTTTTTGGAAGAGACGGTAGGTCGAGTTCATTGATATCTTGAAACACAACAGCCTTGTTGTTTGTCTGACCAAGAAGTCCGATTACCTCCGCATGTCCATGTTTTCCGTAGATATAGATTGTTTCGTCTTTGTCAAATGAATTTTTGATGCGATTTTGAAGCTTTAGCACCACCGGACAGCTTGCATCTATCAAGGTAAGGTTATTTTTGATAGCGAGTTCATAAGTGGATGGGGGCTCACCATGGGCTCTGATCAATATTTTCTCGTTGAACAATTCTTTCAATTTATCATGATCGATGATTTTCAGTCCTTTGTTAGTGAGCCTGTTCACTTCTTCATCATTGTGCACAATATCTCCCAAACAATACAGATAGCCTTGGTCTTCGAGAACCTCCTCTGCCATTTCGATGGCATAGACGACTCCAAAACAAAAACCGGAATGTTGGTCGATTTGTACTTTCAAATTCATCATAGGTAAGTAACTTTGGACTTGACAAATTGTTTGTAAGCTTTTTATTGTCTTGATTTTATAGAATTAGACATTTTATTTTAGGAATTAATTTTCATCAATTGAAGCCAAGCTTTGTCCCAAAATATGTACTTAAGAGCAAAGATAATTTCCTGCTGTTTGGGATACGGATTCTTTGATGGGTTATGGTTTCGGGAGGTAGGCTTTTTATTTTATCAAACAGTTTTTGATAATATAGATAAGCCACTTTTACACCCATTTTGGCTCCTGAAGGGAGTCTCCTAATTCCGTCCAAGGCCTCATCAAAATCCTTCTGAATATCTTCTTCGATGAGTTGTTTGGTGGATTTATCAAAGGATTTGAAATCCACTCCGGGAAAATAAACCCTCCCCCTTTCTTCAAAATCACTTTTGATATCACGGAGGAAGTTCACTTTTTGAAAGGCTGCCCCAAGCTTACAAGCGGGGGATTTCAGACTTTCGTACTCTTCTTTATTTCCTTCGCAAAATACTTTGAGACACATCAAGCCTACCACCTCCGCTGAACCGTAAATATATTCGTGGTACCTTGAATCATTGTAGGTTTTGAAGTCAAGGTCCATTTCCATACTTTTTAGAAACGCCTCAATCAGGTCTTTATCAATATTGTATTCATTTACGATCAATTGAAATGCATGCAGAACAGGATTCAGGCTTATTTTTTCCTCAATCGCTTCAAAGGCATCATTTCTAAACCTGTCGAGAAGAACCTTTTTATCTTTGTCATGGAAAGTATCCACTATTTCATCTGCATACCTGACAAAACCATATATGGCATAGATAGGCAAATGAAGTTTCTTATCCAATGTTTTGATTCCTAATGTAAAGCTAGTGCTGTATCGTTGGGTGATTAGCTTACTGCATTCGAAAGTTGTTTTGTCAAATAGGCTCCTCGCATTCATTGCTTCAATATACCAATTATTTTACTGATTGTTTTCTTTGATAACTTCTTTTGCGACTACATGCCCTGAAATTAAACTTGGTGGAACCCCCGGTCCGGGGACAGTCAGCTGTCCTGTGTAGTACATGTTTTTGACTTTTTTGTTCTTTAGTGAGGGTTTCAATATGGCTGTTTGGAATAGGGTATTTGCCAGTCCATAAGCATTTCCTTTAAAAGCATGATAGTCTGCTTTAAAGTCACTGTGTGCATAAGAACGTTTGTAAATGACATGGCTCCTTATCTCCTGTCCTACAAGCTTTTCAAGTCTGTCCATGACCATATGGTAATATTTTTCCCTCACTTCCTCTCCGTCTTCAAGGTCAGGTGCAAGCGGAATCAGTATCACTAGGTTTTCCTTTCCTTCAGGTGCTACACTCGGATCGGTTTTGGAAGCAGCGGAAAGATAAAACAATGGTTTCTCCGGCCATCTTGGATTTTCGTAGATGGCATCTGCATGAGGCCCCATTTGTTCATCAAAGAATAAACAGTGATGGGTAATGTTATCGATTTTTTTGTCAATCCCTAAGTAAAAAAGTAAGCTTGATGGCGCCATGACACGTTTATCCCAATAAGCAGCGTCGTAGTTTCTATATTCCGGGGCAAGCAATGTGCTGTCCACATGATGGTAGTCTGCACCTGCCACCACAATGTCCGAATCGATTTTCTCTCCGTTTTTCAAGACAACTTGTCGCGCTTGTCGATTGCTCACATTGATATGGGAAACTTCACATCCTAACATGATTTTTACTCCTTTTTCTTCAGCAAGCTTGACCATGCCTTCGACGATTTTGTACATGCCTCCCATGGGATACCAGGTACCCAAAGAAATATCAGCATAATTCATCAAACTGTAAAGGGCAGGGATATTTTCTGCAGTTCCTCCCAAAAAAAGAACAGGGAACTCCATCAATCTGATGATTTTTTCATGTTTGAAAAACTTCCTGACATGTTTGGACATAGATTGAAAAACATCCATCCGCACTACGTCGATAAGTAATTTGGGGCTTGTGAATTCCAATAGAGACCTGCTTGGCTTATAGACCAAGTCTTCAATCCCTACTTTATACTTGTAAGCTGCTTGTCTGAGGAATTCATCCAGCTTCGGTCCTACACCAGGTTCTAATGACTCCAATAATTCTTTAAATTCCTTCAAGTTTGAAGGTATTTCCATGAATTCATCTTGACCAAACACTACTGTGTAAGAAGGGCTAAGACGCTTCAGGTCGTAATAATCAGAAACTTTTTTTCCAAAATGGCCAAAGTAGGATTCAAACACATCCGGCATCCAATACCAGCTGGGACCCATGTCAAAAACAAAACCCTCGGAATCGAACTTTCTCGCTCTTCCTCCGGGGGTATCATTTTTTTCTAGGATTGTTACTTGATATCCGGCGTTTGCCAGGTGTGTGGCTGCTGATAGACCGGCAAATCCCGAACCAATCACTACCACTTTTTTCTTGCTTGTTGACATTAATTCCTATGTTTGTACATATGCAGGTCATCTTTTAGTAACTTCCTTGCTATATGTATTCTGTTTTTTACTGTTCCGATGGGGATCTCTAATTTATCTGCTATTTCATGGTATTTGAATCCTCTGAAATGCATCATAAACGGAGTTTTGTAGACCTCTTCAAGATTTTCTATAGCCACTTGGATATCTTTCATTGCAAAATCTCCGAATGCACCGTTTTCGACAAGGACATCCCCTGAATTAAGATAATGCAAATTATCAGTTGTGTCAACAAAAGTACCTCTTCTTACCATTCTTTGGTAATTTGTGATGAAGGTATTCTTCATTATTGTGTAAAGCCATGCTTTTAAGTTGGTTCCCTCAGTGAATTTATCCCTGTTAGTAAAAGCTTTGACCATAGTGTCCTGCAGAAGATCATTGGCATCATCTGTGTCCCTGGTCAACTTTAGTGCAAAAGGCTTCAAAGAACTTGATAGCTTTTGTAGTGAATAACTGAATTCTAGAGTCGTCATGGCTTTTTGATTTTGTTTAATCAAAGGTAACCAAACTTAAACAAATAGCAAATTTTTTGTCTAATAAAAAATAAATAAGTTTAAACAAAAGTGAAGTCAAGATTTTAAAAAATCTCTTTATTGATCATAATCGCTATTTTTGGAATGTGAAGGCAAAAAAAAGGTGAAAATTTTGATTCTCACCTTGTTTAATTTTTTGGAAAATATGTCAAACTATTTTTCTTGAAGGACTAAATCCATTTCCTCTATATATTCCTTCAATTGCTTGATATAGTGCATTGCCTTGACATTTTTTGGAAAATCAAGATCCTGACCTACTATTTGGTATCCTGATAGAATGATTTCTGATTTTTGAAATCGTTCTGAAATGCTATAAATATAATCTTGGATTTCATCACTGTTAGGGGAGGTAGTAATGATTGTCATTAAAAACTCAGGTTGATGAAGTCTGTATACGATTTGAAGGTCTTCATCAGGGGTGTTTTGTCCCAAATAGATCAGTTTATGACCTTTCAATTTAATCAGGTAGGCGGCAAAAAGTATGGAGATTTCATGTAATTCTCCCTCAGGAAGATATAACAAAAACTTTTTTCCTCCCCCTTTGTAAATTTGACCATCAATAGCAACAATTAATTTTTGACGGATAAGATTGCTCATGAAGTGCTCCTGCGCCGGATTGATAGCACCTGTTTGCCACAAAACCCCTATTTTTGACATGAAGGGATAGATGATGTTGAGCATTGTCTGCTCAAATCCAATTTTTAGAATATTGGTGGAAAGTACTTTTTCAAATCTGTCTTCGTCCATTTCGATCATGCAAATGGTCAGGGCATGGATTTGATCGTCATGCGTGAGTGTTTTTTCGGTGAGTTTAACCACCTCTTCCCTCATTTCGGCCTCAGACATGTTGGCAATTTTGCTGATTTTATAGCCGTTGTCATTCAATAAGGCAACATTCAGAATCAATTTAAGACTTGCATCATCATAAAATCTGATGTTGGTATCTGTACGCATGGGGTGTAATAAATTATATCGCTGTTCCCAAATACGTAATGTGTGGGCCTTAATGCCCGACAGCTGTTCCAAATCTTTGATTGAATAAGTACTCACGATAATTTAGCGTTTAAAGTATTTCTTGGGTACTATGAATAAGCCGAAAGAAACGGCATCATTTTTTTTGTTTGTGGCGTGGTGCGCCTGATGTGCCCTGAATATTCCCAGTAGAAAACTGTTTTTTGGTCTCTCAAACCACTTTACTCTCCTGTGAACCAAAACGTCATGTATGATGAAATAAAGAATTCCATAAAAACTGATTCCTATTCCAATCCAAAACCTGTAGTCCAATTTGGCCACACCTAAGAATATCAGTACAATAGCGATACTCCCGAAAAGCAATGAAAACAGGTCGTTGAGCTCAAAGAAGGACTTTGAAGGCTCATGATGGGTTTTATGGATATTCCAAAGTGGCCCATGCATGATATATTTATGGATGAACCAACCGGAAAATTCCATGACAGCGAATCCAATAGATATAAATAAGACAGCATACATCAGTGTCATAACTCAAAGTGAATTAGAATGTTTAAAGGAGTTTTTTTATTTAGCTAATAAAATTCAAAATGGCAAAGAATGTCACTAAGTTGATTAATAAATAGGAGGAAATCATGTTTTCTTTCAAAAAATTAAATTTTCTGTAGAGTATCTGTATGATAAATGAAACTCCCAGCCAACCGAAATAATTGGACAAAGGAATAATATCTCCTGCCCAAGACCAGAAATCCAGATTGACCGCCACAGGTTCAATTAAAAAATCCACAGCAACCATCAGCAAGGCCGCAAGTCCTGCAGCCAATCCATCATGCTTTATTTTGGATGAAAATAAATTGCCTGTCAAATAGACCAAGAGAAGCCAATTTACTCCAATGACCAAAGGGACTTCAAAAAGTTTGAAGCCCAGGGTTTCTCCATATTCATAATCTCCAAAAGGAAAACCGGTATGGATTCCCATTACTTCAGATCCAAAACCCAAGATTATTGCCAAAACAGCAAAAACCCCAAAAGATTTATTCCAACCGGAATGAAATAACAAAAGGATGCCCAGGCTCAAAATCAAAGTGAAAGGAGTCATCATTTGAAAATAGGGCCTTACTATTGGAATGGATAGCCCGATAATTCCTGAGACATAAAATGCAGAAATTATTCCTTTGAAAAGTTTGATCCTGTTCTTTTTGATCTTCTCGATGGCCTCAATCACGGTTTGGAATTCAGTTTTATTAAGCTGGCTTGTGGACATATTACCGAAATGATTTTGAAATATTCACGGGTGATTAACAACATGAACTTATATTTGTTGGTAAATGAATGTCACAAAATTAAAGAAAAATGATTTTATATAATGTAACGGTCAATATAGAGAAAGATTCTGAAGCAGAATGGGTGGCTTGGATGAAAGAAACACATATTCCGGATGTTTTGGCTACAGGGATGTTTTTGGAAAACAGATTTTATAAAATCCTCCATGACAATGAAGATGGATCAACCAATTATTCTGTACAGTATTTTACTGACAGTATGGATAAGATTATGGAATACCAACAAAGTTTTGCAGCCAAGCTTCAGGAAGATGTAAATCAAAAATTCCAAGACCGGTTTGTGGTATTCAGAACCTTGCTTGAAACTGTAGAATAAACCATGAACAACACAATTAAACTGGTCATATCCATTGTTTTGCCTCAGGTCACAGGAGGATTGGGCGCTTTGGTCACCATATCATCGGTGGGGAGTTGGTATCAGACGATCAACAAACCTTCCTTCACACCACCTTCATGGGTGTTTGGGCCCGCTTGGACGACGCTTTATTTATTGATGGGTCTAGCTTTGTTTTTAATCTGGAAATCTGACCATTCTCTGAAGAAAACTGCCCTTTGGCTTTTTGGAATTCAACTTCTCCTCAACGGAATCTGGTCTCCGGCTTTTTTTGGACTTGAATCACCGATTTTGGGATTGGTCGTAATTGTTCCTTTATGGATCATGATAGCAGTCTGCATCAAGGTGTTTTTTAAGATCAGTAAAACGGCGTCTTACCTGATGGTCCCCTATTTATTGTGGGTGAGTTTTGCGACAGCACTCAACACAAGTATCTGGTATTTGAATTAAAAAGCTATGGCAATGGACCAGGAACCCGGAAAATTTCGATGCCCATGGTGTCTTGGATTTGAACAATATATGGAATACCATGATGAAGAATGGGGAGTTCCCGTTTTTGATGACCAAAAGCAGTTTGAATTTTTGGTATTGGAAAGTGCACAGGCTGGATTGAGCTGGTCTACCATCTTGAAAAAAAGAGGCGGATACCAAAAAGCCTTTGCAGATTTTGATTACAGTATTGTTGCTGATTTGCCGGATGGATATGTCCAAGAGCTATTGATAGATTCGGGAATTATCAGAAACGAGATGAAAATCCGTGCGGCAATTAATAATGCCAAAAGGTTTATGGAGATTCAGACATCGCATGGAAGTTTTAAAAACTACATCTGGAATTTTGTGGATAGTAAGCCTGTGCAAAACCAATTTAAATCTATGTCCGATGTGCCGGCCACAAGTCTGATATCAGACAAACTTGCTAAGGATATGAAATCCAAAGGTTTCAAATTTTTGGGAAGTACAATATTATATGCCCACATGCAGGCGACCGGACTAGTCAATGACCATTTGGTGGATTGCTTCAGGCACGAACAAGTAAGGGACTTAGGCAAGTAAAAAAAACCAAGCAGTTGGGATTTCCCTTTTGCCCGGTTTTTTTATTTTTTCGAAGGTTGGGTTCATTTGAAATAAATTCTCCTTTAAAATTGGGAAAAAAAATTCTCCTCAACTCCCTTAGGTTATTTGATTGGAATGTATGCCTTGCTGTAAGAGGACCAGATTTCAAAGATAGGATTTCCTGTAGAGCTGAGGCCGCTATGATGCCATTCCCCATCGATTACCTCATATTTGAATTCCAAAGTTGCGCCGACCCGGCTATCATCTCTAGAAAAAAATTCTATTTTTTCGGTGTAGGTTCCATTTTCTGCTGTATAGGTTCCCCCTCCGGTTCCCATAAATTCCTTTGTTTCAGAATTGAAGGCAACCCATTGGAATCTTCCACCGCTCAGGATTTTTATTGTTCTTCTTGCTCCCGGAGTGCTTCTTGATATTTCATTGTCCCTTTTTCTTCCCGTGATGACCCAATTATTGGTAAGGTCATCTTTTGAATCATTTACCTTTTCCCATATTTCCACCAAAGCCTTCCCTTCCATTTCAGTAGAAATAACCATTTTTTCATCCACCATGTCCAAGCTGAAATCCGTCTTTTGGCCGACCAATTCTGGTTCCAATGTATAAAAGTCCAACATTTCTTGGTAAAGATTATCTTTGAGACGGTATTGTCCCCCACCTGCACTTACAAATTTATTTGTAGCAGTTTCCTTTGCTCCAAAAGAAAAATAGCCATCCTGGTAAATTTTGATATATTCAGTATCCACCATGGCCTTGCCGTTTTGATGGGTCATTTTCCATGCCCCTTCCAGATTTTGAGCGAAAATTACCCCTGTCAAAAAAAAGAGGGGCAGCAAGATTGTTTTTTTCATGATCTGATTGTATTAGGTTTAGACTCCTAAATTACCATTTAAAACTTGCTTATGAAAACATTTATACTCGGTCAAAGTAAAGAGCAGGTATTTCAAATGATTCCTGAAAAACGGATCAAATTGGTCCAATTGGGAGGCGAAAAAATTTGTATATCTAGAAATGGGGATGCGTTTTTTGCATTTGAACCATTTTGTCCCCATCGGATGGCATCCTTAATTCAAGGAACTATCGTCAGGAATGAAATTGTCTGTCCGCTGCATCAATATAGGTTTGATATGCAGACAGGGGCTGTAGTTTCTGGCCAATGCCCTGACCTGAAAGTTTATAAAGTGGAATTATCCGATCGGGGTCTTGCAATATGGATTTGATTTATTTCTTCAATGCAATTTTGATCCATTGGGAACGGTTTTATCTACAGAAGCCAATACAATCTGACCGTTTCCATCATCAAATCCCGTCACCAAAACCTCCGACATGAAATCCGCAATCTGTTTTGGAGCGAAGTTGCAGACACAAAGTACTTGCCTACCAAGTAGGTCTTCAGGTTGGTAATGAAAAGTAATTTGGGCAGAGGATTTTTTGATTCCAAGTGCTCCTAAATCTACCCAAATTTTATAAGCGGGCTTCTTCGTTTTGGCAAATTTTTCGGCCCGTACAATTGTGCCGACTCGAAGGTCAATTCTTTGAAATTCGGTGAAGTCAATCCTTTGCATTGATTAAGATTTTTTCTATATTTGGAAACTTTCTTCCACAGAAGGGAGTTATAAATCTAATCAAACCTCCATCATTAATGTTGCAAGTATCTACAATTTCTTCGTCAGGAATGAAAAAGCTTCAACTCACCTTATTTCTAGGGTTATTTTTGAGTGTTTTTTCTTTTGCACAGTCTGAAAGAGATAGGAATTTTCCTGATTTACCAAAAAATAACAATGAGTCTGGCGCTCAATTTGAGAGTCCGGAATCATCTTTGAATGAATCAAGGCAAGAGAGCGTGCAAAAAACCACCTTAAGTCCGGCGAAAGATAATAAAATCAATACTCCAACAGCTTCAAAAAAGGAGAACTTTTTATACAAACAAGGTGGGGAGAAAGACGTTAAAAAAGAAGAAATATCTACTTTATCCTTCAACTTATTTCTTTACATCGTAGACAGATTTAAAGAAGATTAATACAAATACCAATGCATTTGCTAGAAAAGAGACCTGTTAAGTCTCTTTTTTTTTCTCATTTTTTTAAAACTTCCATTTTAACTATAAAATCCCACAGGGCTATTCCCATTGTAACTGAGATATTGAGTGAATGCTTGGTTCCAAGTTGAGGTATTTCAATGACATGATCAGATGCTTTGACCACTTCATCTTCCACCCCAAAAACCTCATTACCAAATATCAGGGCATACTTTGAACTTGGGTTTGGGTGAAATTCATGGAGTTTGGTGCTGTTGTCTACCTGTTCGAAAGTACACACCCGATATCCTTCCTTCTTTAATATTTGGACAGCTTCAACACTGGAGTCAAAGTATTCCCATTTTACTGATTCTGTAGCTCCTAGAGCTGTTTTCTGGATATCCCTATGCGGTGGTGTTCCGGTGATGCCGCAGAGGTATATTTTTTGGATAAGAAAAGCATCCGATGTTCTGAAAGCCGATCCTACATTGTTGAGACTCCTAACATTGTCCAATACAATAACCACAGGGGATTTTTCAGCTTCTTTAAATTCCTCTACCGTCAGCCGGTTAAGTTCTTCCATGTTTAATTTTCTCATGCGGTTTTGTTTCCCTTTTGATATCTTTTAATTTCAGCTTTTAATAATATTCAAAAGTAACACAAAGAATCAAATCAGGGACCATATGGCCAAGGAGAGGGAAAATGAAGTGAAAGAAACCCCTTTGATGAAACAATATAATGCCATCAAAGCCAAACATCCCGGAGCATTGCTACTTTTCAGGGTGGGGGATTTTTACGAGACTTTTGGGGAAGATGCCATCAAAGCCAGCAAGGTTTTGGATATAGTCCTGACCAAAAGAGCAAATGGAGCGGCTTCTCATATTGAATTGGCCGGATTTCCACATCACTCTTTGGATTCCTATTTGCCAAAACTGGTCAGGGCCGGAAATAGGGTTGCTATCTGCGATCAACTTGAAGACCCCAAAGACGTCAAAGGAATAGTCAAGAGAGGAGTCACCGAACTTGTGACCCCAGGGCTTTCATTCAATGACAATGTCCTAGACAAAAGGAAAAACAATTACCTCGCATCAATATATTTTGGAAAGGAGACCATGGGGATTTCTTTTTTGGACCTTTCTACCGGGGAATTTATGTGCTCAGAAGGCTCCCAATCGTACATAGAAAAGCTCCTTCAGAGTTTTAGCCCTTCAGAGGTGATTTATTCCAAAGCTGCTAGAGCAAAAGCCCAAGAGATACTAAAAGATCAATTTACCACTTTTCATTGTGAGGACTGGGTGTTTCAGTTGGATTATACCTATGGAAAACTTACTGAACATTTTGCTACAGCCAACCTGAAGGGCTTCGGGATAGATAATCTTGAGCATGGTATTATCGCTGCTGGAGCGGTATTGTATTACCTTGAAGAGACCGAACACAAAGAGGTGAAACACATCTCCTCGATTTCCAGAATAGCAGAAGAAAAGTATGTTTGGTTGGATAAATTTACCATACGAAACCTTGAGCTTGTCTATTCCCCGCAAGACGGAGGCGTCCCACTGATCAATATTCTCGATCAGACCATAACCCCAATGGGTTCCCGGATGATGAAAAAATGGATGGTCCTTCCCCTCAAAGAAAAAGAGCCTATAGAGGAAAGACTCAAAGTGGTGGATTATTTTTTTGAAACTCCGGATTTATGCGATGAGATTTTAGGACATCTGAAGCATATCGGCGATCTGGAAAGGCTGATTTCGAAAGTGGCGGTAGGAAGGATCAACCCCCGAGAGATGAACCAACTCAAAAGAGCTTTGAAAAATACCATGCCTATCAAAGGGATTCTCAAAGGTTCAAAAAACGATTCTCTCAAAAAACTTTCCGATCAGATAAGTTCATGCGAATTTCTTTTGGAGAAAATTGAAAAAGAACTTCTGGAAGATGCTCCCATGCTTATCCATCAGGGTGGGATTATCAAGTCAGGAGTGGATATAGAATTGGATGAATACAGGGATTTGGCCAATACCGGAAAGGATTACCTAGTATCACTGCAGCAAAGGGAAACACAGAGAACCGGAATTTCTTCTCTCAAAGTAGCTTTCAACAAAGTTTTTGGCTATTACTTGGAAGTTACCAATTCCCACAAAGACAAGGTCCCTCAGGAGTGGATCAGAAAACAGACTTTGGTCAATGCTGAGCGGTATATTACCCCGGAACTGAAAGAATATGAGGAAAAAATCCTTAATGCAGAGGACCGGATGCTCGCCATTGAGCAGAGGTATTTTCTAGCCCTTGTACTCGATGCTTCGGAATATGTAGCTCAGATCCAGCAAAATGCCAGGATTCTTGCTACCGTGGACTGCTTGCTCTCATTCTCCGTCGTGGCCAAGAAAAACAATTATTGTAGGCCCAAAATCTCGGATACAGATTCCCTTGAGATCAAAGATGGAAGGCATCCAGTAATTGAAAGACAGCTGCCTATCGGAGAAGAGTATGTCCCCAATGACATTTACCTGGACAATGAAAGCCAACAAATCATTATCATCACAGGACCAAATATGGCCGGTAAATCCGCCCTGCTAAGGCAGACAGCCTTGATTGTACTGATGGCCCAGATGGGAAGCTTCGTTCCTGCTACTTATGCCCGAATAGGCATCATTGACAAAGTATTTACCCGGGTAGGGGCTTCTGATAATTTGTCTAAAGGGGAATCGACCTTTATGGTAGAAATGACAGAAACAGCAAGTATTTTGAATAACCTTTCTGACAGAAGCCTCGTATTGATGGATGAAATAGGCCGTGGGACATCTACCTATGACGGTATATCTATTGCTTGGTCGATAGTGGAGTTTTTGCATAACCACCCAAAATTCAGAGCAAAAACCCTATTTGCAACCCATTATCATGAATTGAATCAGTTGGCAGATGATTTTCCAAAGATCAAAAACTACAATGTTTCTGTAAAAGAAGTAGGAAACAAGGTGATTTTTATGAGGAAATTGAAGGAAGGAGGTAGTGAGCATAGTTTTGGTATCCATGTGGCACAGATGGCCGGGATGCCAAATCCTATTGTTTTGAGGGCTTCTGAAATTATGGGGCACTTGGAAAAGGATAAAGAAATGAGTGCTCCAAAAGACAGGGTCAAAGACATGCCAAAGAGCAATTACCAACTGAGTTTATTTGATGCTGATCCCAAATTCAAAGAAGCACAGGAAATGCTTGCTGCAATAGATATCAATACCATTTCACCCATAGAGGCATTGATCAAACTGAATGAAATCAAAAATAAATTAGGGAATTGATACTTGACCTGAATGTATAAATTGAATGTAAAATTTTAAACTCATAGCTGTAGATTTTGGGTATATGGATATTTCTTTGTTGGAGGAGTTAAGAAATCAAAATAAATTATCGGAATTTTTTTCCTATAAGAATGACAGGGAATTTATCCCCCATCCAGATGAGAAAGAGTTGCTTAGGGATCTTAAAAAAATCAGTGAAAGCCTTGGGATGAAAGAAGGGATTATTATCGGATGTTTTGATTACAGAGATATGAGTTTGCCTTTTTTCACAGAAAACATTGAAGAGCTCAGTGGGTATTCTGCCGATTTTTTGAGGTCTAATGGCCTTGCAGGAGTGATTTCAGCATTGCATCCTGATGATGCTAAGGAACACGTGGCTTTCAATAATAGATTTTTGGAGGCGTTCCAAAATGCAAGTATTTCGGAAAAGAAAACATTTGAATTGTCATATACTCTCCGGTGGATACATAAAACTACCCATAAAGAAATCTGGTTTTTTACCAAAGCTAAACCTTACCTGATAGATATAAAGGGGAATTTCATTTTTGACCTTCACATAGGGCTTCATATTACCAATTCCGAACCTCTGAAGGGATATGATTGGAGCTACTCATATATCAAAGAAAATGGTAACAAAGTAACCCATGAAAAAGACAAGGCACCAAAATCCGACTTGAGGCTTTCCAAAAAGGAAAAAGAGGTAGCACTGTTACTATTGGAAGGACTTACCTCCCAAGAGATCGCGAACAAGATGTTTATTTCAAGAAATACAGTCTTTACCCACCGAAAAAAAATATTAAAAAAACTCGGTGCAAAGAATTCAAATGATCTAATGAAAATTCTTATTGCCCAAAATCTAAAATAAGTGCCTGATTATCAATTTTTGAGAGATGAATCGGTAGGCAAAGAGAAATTTTTTAGCCTAGTGTTTTTGCTATTTTGGAAAACTGCTTTACATTTGCACTCACAAAAGACAAAGGCATAAGGTTTTTGTCAGAAAAATTAACAAACTGCGAGAGTAGCTCAGTTGGTAGAGCACGACCTTGCCAAGGTCGGGGTCGCGAGTTCGAATCTCGTCTCTCGCTCAAAAAGGCCCTTGAAGAAGGGCTTTGTTGTTTTTGGCAATTTCAAATCTCTAATCAAATTAGAGAATGCCGGGATGGTGGAACAGGTAGACACGCAAGACTTAAAATCTTGTGAGAGCAATCTCGTGCGGGTTCGATTCCCGCTCCTGGTACAAGCCTCGCTAAAAAGCGAGGCTTTTTTTTTGGATTTTTTCAAATTGTCAAAATTTCCATCATTTAATTGACAATAATTTTAACATTAGTATTATTTTTGAAAGGAAACGCATGGTATTGTTTTAACATATGCACCATCAAAATGCACCTGAGCTCCAATATTAAAATCCTGAGAAAAAGAAAATCAATCACCCAGGAAACGATGGCCGCTTCCATAGGCATCAGTAGGTCTAAGCTTGCAGGTTATGAGCTCAACATCAATCCTCCTCTCGAAACCTTACTCTTGATCGCAGATTACCTTGGTGTTTCTATTGACCTACTTTTGCGAAAGAATCTCGAAGAATTATCTGAATATAAACTGAGAGAATTGTTGGAAACTGACCATTTTTTGAAAGGGAAAAACCTCAGAATTTTAGCTATAACCGTGGATTCCGAAGGGAAAGAATTGATCGAAGTGGTCTCCCAAAAAGTAAAAGCAAGTTATCTTGCCGGGTTTTCTGATCCTGATTTTATCGGTGACCTGCCAAGATTTTCTCTTCCCTTTTTGCCTCGGGATAAAAAATACCGTGTCTTTCAGATTGATGGGGATTCTATGTTGCCAATTCCCGACGGGGCATGGATTGTATGCGAATACGTGGATGATTGGACGCGCATCAAAGATGGAGATAAGTATGTTGTTTTGACAGATTCCGAAGGTATTACCTTCAAGATTGTATATAATACTGTTAAAGAAAATGATAAACTTTTGCTATGCTCGTCAAATCCTATTTTCAAACCGTTTGAAGTAGATCTGAGGGCAATAAGGGAGGTGTGGAAATTCTGTCTTATGATTGTTTGATGTGCTTTTCGGTACTAATTTGAGGTGGATTCAGGCGGGGTATTTAAGTGGGATTAAGGTATATGATTTTTATTTTTTAATTGTTTTTAAATTAAAGAGGATTTTGTAAGACAAAATGGATTTTAAATCGTTGTAAGTTTAAAATTGTGGTAATGTTTATTGACTAGTGGCTAACAAACCTTAAACGATCAGTAAATATGAGAGAATATGCGGTATTGGAAACCCCTCTGGGGAATGTAAAGGCAGAAGTTTGGGATGGGTATTTGGTAAGCCTTAAATTTACTGAAGACGAATCGTCAAATGGTTCCATTGATGGTATCCTGATGGATGTTTGGATACAGCTTGGACTTTATTTTCAAGGCAAGCTTAAAACATTTGATGTTCCGGTTGCTTTGGGAGGTACTGACTTCCAACACAAAGTATGGATGGAAGTAAACAAAATTCCTTTTGGCCAAACTGTCTCCTATCAGAAAATTGCGAATAATCTCGGCAATCCTCAGGCTGTCAGGGCAGTGGGAACAGCCGTCGGTGCAAATCCCATACTTATAATGCTTCCTTGCCACCGGATTGTCGGACAATACGGTCAGTTGACAGGATATGCAGGCGGAATTTGGAGAAAATCCAAATTGCTTGAACTTGAACAAAAAGATAAAATCGGAAAGCAGGTTCAGCTTAATTTCTAGGTCTTTTCTTGGGGGTTTTGTATATCGTATTTTAAAAACAGATCGAATCAAAAGAGCCTGATTGGGAAAGCATTCAGGCTTTTCTTATTTTTAGACCTTATTCATAATTATTTGTATTTTAGTCATCATTAGCCTATTGCGAGTGTTTATGGTCCAAATCATTGATTATTTGCCCGAACTTCAACCCCATTTTGAAAGAATCAATAAGGAGTGGGTTGAAAAATACTTTTCCCTAGAACCTTTCGATGTAGAGCAGCTACGTAATCCTGAAGAAGTGATTTTGAACAAAGGAGGGGCCATTTTATTTGCTAAAGAAGGGGAAGAAATTATTGGAACAGTTGGTTTATCAAAATCAGCTGAGGGTACATTTGAAATGATAAAGATGGCAGTCATCCCAAGAGCACAAGGTAAAAAAGTAGGGCAACTTCTCGCTTCATCTATTTTGGAAAAAGCCAGGTCAATGGGGGCCAAAAAAGTCGTTCTTTATTCAAACACGAAGCTAGAGACTGCCCTAAATCTGTACCGGAAGTTTGGATTCAAAGAGACACCTCCTGAATGTGGCAAGTATGGAAGATGTGACATCAAAATGGAAATCGAGCTGTAATGGACATTTCTATCAGAAAAGGGACTATTGGCGAAGTCGTAGCACTAAGCAGGGAAGTAACAGAATTTTTTCAGCCATATTCTGAAAAAACCTATGAAGAAAGACTTTCTGATGTTCCCCATTTAATTTTAATTGCAACTGTAGATGACAAACCTGTTGGGTTTAAAGTTGGATACCGTAGGTACGGACATGATGTATTTTACTCATGGATGGGTGGGGTAATGGACCAATACAGGAGGAAAGGTATTGCTACCAAATTAGCCGACAAGCAAGAGGCTTGGGCAAAAACCCATGGGTTTGTTAAAGTGGTTTTCAAAACCCGAAACAGACTTTCCAAAATGATCCATTTCGGACTCAATCGGGGATTTATGATTGTGGATTTGATCAAAAATGGAGAGGTTAGAGACTACAGGATTGTGATGGAAAAAAATCTTTGAGTGAGTAGTCTCTTGCGGCTTCCAACCTTTCAACTCTTCTGTTTTGCAATTTTTCAATCTTCTATTTACCCATTCTCTCATTTTTTAGCATTCTACTTTTTTTACCCTACCTTTGCAGTCCTAAAATCAATCATTTACCTAGCGGTTCAATTACCCGCTTCATCAAAAATTATGGAAAATTCCAAAGAAGAAGTTTCGGAAGGAACAGCACTTCCTGTGATGGAAGCATTTTACACCATTCAAGGAGAAGGTACTTTTTCTGGTAGCCCTTCTTACTTTATCAGGCTCGGAGGATGTGATGTGGGTTGTGTTTGGTGTGATGTCAAAGAATCCTGGGATGCAGGCAAGTGGCCGATTATGTCCATTGATGCCATCGTGGAGGAGGCAATGTACTTTCCGGCAAGGACTGTGGTAATTACCGGCGGAGAGCCATTGATGTATAACTTGGGACCATTGACTGCTGCGCTCAAAGAAAAAGGGTATAGGATACATATAGAGACTTCAGGCGCCTATCCTTTTTCGGGGACCTTCGATTGGGTATGTTTTTCTCCCAAAAAATTTAGAAAACCGCACCCAAGTATTTATGAAAAAGCAGATGAACTCAAAGTCATTGCCTACCATAATTCGGATTTTACTTTTGCGGAGCAACATGCCTCAAAGGTAAAGCTAACCTGTCAAAAGCTACTCCAGCCGGAGTGGAGTAAAAGAGAAAATATGACCAAAAAGGTGATTGATTACGTAAAATCAAATCCAAGTTGGAAAATATCGCTGCAAACGCATAAATTTATGGATATACCTTAACCCATGAAGACACGCCTTCTTAGTTTAGCCCTGTTTTTTTTGATCTCAATCACATTTGGTCAGGGCTATTCTATCATTGACAACAAGGCGATTAGAATGCATCAGGAAGGTGATGAATTAGTGCAGAAGAGGATGTATGATGAGGCGATAGAAAAATATAAAGCATCCATCCAAAGGGAGGCGGGTTTTTTGGAATCTTATATCAAATGGGGAAGGATTCTCCTCACTAAAGGAAAACCTCAGGAAGCAGTAGCTGTGGCTGAAAAAGGTGAGGCAAGGGCCCGACAATCAAAAAATCAGATCAAAGGGGAATTCAAATGGCTCAAAGTACATTGCTTTTTGGCTATGGGTATGTTTCTAGAGGCCTTGTTAGAATATGAAGAGGCTAGTCTGCTACTTGACACAAGCTTCAAGCAAAGGATAGATTACAGGGAAACGGAGAGTCAGATGAGGTTTATTGGGGAGCAGCTTGAAAAATCACTTTCTATAGAAAAGCAAAAATTACCCGATCCTTTGAATGGCTTTTCCCTCCAATATTTTCCTGTTCTTACCGCTGACAGTAAAAGGATCATTTTTGTAAAAAGAGACGGGCTCAAAAATTTTGAACATGAGGATTTGTTTACGAGCTACTTTTCAGAGGAAGAAAATTTGTGGTCCCAACCCGAGAGTATATCAAATATCATCAATACCAACTACAATGAAGGAACCTGTACCATTTCAGCAGACGGTAAAATTTTGATATTTTCATCTTGCGAGACTCCGGATTCCTTTGGGGATTGCGACCTCTACATAGCCTATAAAATCAATGATGCATGGCAAAGGCCGGCAAATATGGGAAAATCCGTGAATTCAAGGTCTTGGGATTCTCAGCCTTCCCTCTCCGCTGATGGCAGGATTCTTTTCTTTTCTTCTAACAGAAGGGGAGGATTTGGTGGGCGAGACCTTTGGTATTCTCTTAGGATGCCAAATGGAGGATGGTCCGAAGCCAAAAATCTCGGTAATCTTGTCAATACCCCAAAAGATGAGGTTTCTCCATTTATTTACTTTAACAATGAGATTTTGTTCTTTGCATCCGATGGACACAGGGGTTTTGGAGGTCAAGATATTTTTGTGTCCAGGGTAAAGGAGGGTGTTTTTACCAATCCTGAGAATTTAGGTTATCCTATCAATGACCATTTGGATCAGTTTTCACTTTTTATCACTGCACAACGTGATTATGCCTATTACACAGAAAATACCTACAATGAAAATATGGAGGAGCGGTCCTATCTATATAAATTCAAATTTCCTGAAGAGATTTCATTAGGAGAAAACCTGATTGTCACACAAGGGAAGGTATTTAATAGCAAAACAGGCGAACCTGTAGATGCGCGACTTTCGCTTGTGAGTCTGAGCAATGACAGCACTCTTTATGAATTCCGGTCAGACGGAAAGACCGGGGAGTTCATGATGTTATATCCGGATAAATCCTTTTCAGGTCTATATGTCGAAAAAGAAGGGTATCTACCCAAAATCTATAATGTGGACAGAGATAACCTTAAAAACCAAAAAGACCTATTGGTGTCACTCGTACCAATAGGTTCCGGAGAAGAATTTATATTTGAAAATATATTTTTTGACTTGGACAAAGACGACTTAAAACCAGAATCTTTAAGTTCACTCAAAAGGCTTTATAACTTTCTGATAGAAAACACAAAAGTTGCCATTACAATCATAGGACATACAGATAACCAAGGCAATCCTGTCTACAACGAAAGTCTAAGCCTCCGGAGAGCAGAGAGTGTGAAGAGGTTTTTGATCGAAAAAGGTGTTCCTGAATATCGGGTAGGTACCGATGGAAAGGGCGACCGTGAACCTATTAAGCCAAATGATTCTCCAGAAAACAGAGCTCTGAATAGGAGAGTAACTATTTCAGTAAAATAGTTTGATAATTTTTTTATTTCAATTTCAAGAAAGACATTGGAGTTTTTAGCTAGGAACATTTAATCTTGTTGGTATAGGTTTCTTTTCTAACCTACTTTTGATTTGTCTATCCTTGTACTTTTTATGTATTTTTGCACCTCATTAGAATTCTAGGATGGTACACGTTTGTAGAAAAGAGCATTTCAACGCTGCCCATAAGCTTTGGAATCCCAATTGGTCAGAGGAAAAAAATACTGCGGTATTTGGACCCTGCGCCAATGTAAATTGGCATGGGCATAATTTTGAGCTGATCGTTACGGTAAAAGGTCTTCCCGATCCTGAGACAGGATTTGTAGTGGACTTGAAGCAGCTCAGTACCCTTATCAAAACCTTGGTCATTGACAAAGTCGATCACAAAAACCTTAATGTAGATGTGGATTTTATGCAGGGCAAAATGGCAAGTTGCGAAAACCTCGTCATGGAATTCTGGAAAATCCTCGAGCCTGCCGTCAATAATATCGTCCCTCAGGGTAAATTGTACAAACTCACGCTCTACGAAACTCCGAGAAATTTTGTGGAGTACTTTGGGGAGTGATTATTCACCGCAGAGGACACCGAGGGCTCGGAGTTATGTGAGATTTAAGGTTTTATATTCAAGGAAGAACAAATAGA
Organism: Cognataquiflexum nitidum; assembly: GCF_022538055.1. GTDB lineage: Bacteria > Bacteroidota > Bacteroidia > Cytophagales > Cyclobacteriaceae > Cognataquiflexum > Cognataquiflexum nitidum. The sequence continues at coordinate 85,336 of NZ_JAKZAM010000018.1, forward strand.
GATAAATTCTCTTACACAAAAGATTATCGGTGAATCTATCTATGTCCATAAAGAACTTGGGCCGGGACTATTGGAAAGTGCATATCAAAAGTGCCTTTGTCACAGATTGATTTCAGTGGGATTGTCTATAGAAATAGCATTGCCTGTTTACTTTGATGGAATTTTTTTAGACTGTGGTTATCGTTTAGATCTAGTCGTTGAAAAGACTGTTGTGATCGAAATTAAAAGCATCAAAAAATTGAAAGAGATACATTTAGCTCAAATGTTAACATACCTCAAACTTGGAAAATATCCACTAGGTCTTCTAATTAACTTCAAGGAAAAAAGGTTGGTTGATGGATTAAAAAGGGTTATTCTATGATCTTTAACTCATTACTCTCTTTTCATTTCTCATTTTCTCTGAGCTCTCAGTGCTCTCTGTGGTAAAAAAAAATGAATTACTACTTCATATCCGGTGAAAGATCCGGAGACCTCCATGCCTCCAACCTTATCCGGGCCATCAAAGCCTTGGATCCTAAAGCTACCTTTCGTGGCATGGGTGGAGATTATTCCAAAAATGAAGGGCTTTCTCTCTGTGCCCATTATGATGAAGTGGCTGTGATGGGTTTTGTAGAAGTGCTTTTTGGATTCAGAAAAGTCCTAAAATACCTTTCTTTGGTCAAAAAGGATATCCTAGACGCCAAACCTGATATCCTTATCTTGGTGGATTATGGCGGTTTCAATATGAAAATGGCAGCATTCGGGAAAAAGCAAAATATTCCTGTCCACTATTATATTCCACCCAAAGTTTGGGCTTGGAACCAAAAAAGAGCCATCAAAATTAAAGAGTTTACCGATCAGGTATATTCGATTCTTCCTTTTGAACCAGCGTTTTTTGAGCGCTATGGAGTTAAAATTGAATATGTTGGTAATCCCTTGCTCGACGAAATCGCCAAATTTGAACCGCATCCTTTTTTTCATCAAAAGAACAGTTTGAGTTATAGCCCCATCATTGCTTTGCTGCCTGGAAGCCGAAAGCAGGAACTCACCAACATGATGCATGTCATGCTGCAGGTGGTCAAGAAGTTTCCCAATGCACAGTTTGTAATCGCAGGAGTAGACAATCTTGGCACAACCCTTTATGAACCTGCTATCAAAGCGGGTATCAAAGTCATCTACAATCAGACTTATGACCTGCTGCACCATGCCAATGCTGCCATCGTTACATCCGGAACAGCTACTTTGGAAACAGCCCTTTTTCGCGTTCCCCAAGTAGTCGTCTACAAAACCTCAGGTATCAGCTATGCCATAGCCAAAAGATTGATCCAAGTTCCGTTTATTTCTCTTGTTAATTTGATTGCCGACCGGAAAGTTGTTGCAGAACTTATCCAAGGTGATTATAACGTCGAGGAACTCAGTCAGGAACTGAATTTGATCCTGTCCAATATTTTGCATAAGGCCGAGATTTTGGATGGCTATACCGAAATCAAGGAAAAGCTAGGGGCCGGTTCAGCTTCAGAAACTGCTGCTAAGATGATTTGTAGCAGCCTAGCGATTAGCCATTGAGGTTATTTACTTTACCACATAGACACATAGTCCACATAGTTTTTGAGAGGAATTAATCAAGGATCCATATCTTCAATTTAATTTTTGATATCAAGGCATGTTTGGCCAAGAACTATGTGTTCTATATGAGCTATGAGGTTAATTTTTCTTTTATACTGTTGGAATGATCAATGGAAGAAGGATTTGAATTGGTTATTTACTTTACCATGTAGGACACATATCCCACATAGTTTTTAGAGGAAATTAGAAAAGGATTAAAAGCACCGATTTAATTTGATTCCAAAAAAGTTTGGCTAAATACTATGTGTCCTATATGAGCTATGTGGTTAAATTTCTCCTTAGAACGCTGGAATGGTCAATGGAAGAAGGATTTGAGATTATTTTACCTTACCAAATAGACACATAGTTTTTAGAGGGAATTGATCCGGGGCCATATCGTCAATGTAATTTTTGAATATCCGTAAAGTTTTCACCGGAAACTATGTGTTCTATATGAGCTATATGGTAATTGTTTTTTCCCTCACTATGTTTTTTGTTTTGAATTTTGGAATTTAGGAATTGATCAAATTTGATTTAACCCAGCATCTATCAAAATGACCAAAAAACAACTTGATAAGTTAAGCTATAATGTAATTGGGGCCGCTATTGAGGTTCATAGGATTTTGGGACCCGGATTACTTGAAAAAGTGTATCAAAAATGTCTGGCCAAGGATTTAACCCTAAGAGGTATTAAATTCAGGGAACAAGTCAAAATGCCTTTTGACTACAAAGGGGAGTTTGTGGATTTAGACCTTACTTTTGATTTCTACATTGAAGAGTCATTGGTGCTTGAAATAAAATCTGTCCAAGAAGTCATTCCTTTGTTTCATGCCCAAACGTTGGCCTATATGAAACTGCTAAAAGCCCCAAAAGGTATCATCATAAATTTCAATGTGACCAATATTTTCCATCATGGCCAAAAGACTTTTGTAAATGAATTTTTTGAAATGCTGATGGATGAATAATTGAAAAAAACCGCAGAAGTCCTTTCGGTTTCTTCTGCGGTTTTAAAACTGATCACTTCATTAAGCTACCTGTAATTTCTTAAACTTCGACTTGTCAAACTGTTCCTGTGCGTATTTGGCATCAATGACCAATTCTTTAATCGAATCATCTGAAGGAAGTTCATACATCGCATCGGTGATGATCGCTTCGCAGATTGACCGTAAGCCCCTCGCTCCAAGGTTGTATTCCACGGCTTTCTCTACGATATAATCAATACCGCTTTCTTCAAAAACCAATTTCACACCTTCCATTTCTATCAGCTTTTTGTACTGTTTGGTCAGGGCGTTTTTTGGTTCTGTCAAGATGCTCTTCAGCGTGTCCCTATCCAAAGGATCCAAATGGGTTACCACAGGAAGTCTACCTATCAACTCAGGGATCAGACCAAAAGATTTTAAATCTTGTGCGGTGACATATTGAAGCAGGTTGGCCCTGTCTACCTGTCTGTCTTCCACAAATTTATTGAATCCCAAGGGTTGGGTATTCAGTCTCTTGGCAATATGCCTTCCGATACCATCAAATGCCCCGCCACAGATGAAAAGGATATTTTCAGTATTGACAGCGATCATTTTCTGGTCAGGATGCTTTCTGCCACCTTGTGGCGGGACATTTACAACAGTTCCTTCCAACAATTTCAACAAGGCCTGCTGCACGCCTTCGCCGCTTACATCACGGGTAATGGAAGGATTGTCTGATTTTCTGGCGATTTTGTCGATTTCATCAATGTAAACAATGCCCTTTTCCGCCGCTTCCACATTGTAATCAGCGGCTTGAAGCAACCTTGTCAGGATACTTTCTACATCCTCACCCACATACCCTGCTTCGGTAAGCACAGTGGCATCAGCAATACAAAATGGCACTTCCAACACTTTTGCCAATGTTTTTGCTAGATAAGTTTTACCTGTTCCTGTATCACCCACCATGATGATATTGGATTTTTCGATCCTGATATCGTCATTTTCCTCACCCTTTTGAAGCAACCTTTTGAAGTGGTTGTACACTGCTACTGTCAGGACTTTTTTGGCTTCGTATTGACCGATTACGTATTGGTTGAGAAATTCAGTAAGCTCCTTTGGTTTTTTGAGCTTGACCTTGACATTCTTGCCGGGTTTTTTGTTTTTATCTTCCTCGCCAAGAATCTGGTAGGCCTGGTCAATACAAAAATTGCAGATATGCGCCGAAATCCCGGAGACCATCAGGTCCACGTCTTTCTTGTTTCTTCCGCAAAATGAACAGGTAATTTGTGCCATTATTTAGTTTTTTTAATCAATACTTCATCAATTAAGCCATATTCTTTGGCTTCTGGTGCTTTCATCCAATAATCTCTGTCAGAATCTCTTTCGATTTCGTCAAAAGTCTTACCTGAATGGTCCGCAAGGATCTGATACAATTCCTGCTTCATCGACAGAATCAGCTTCAGTGAAATCTCCATGTCCTTGGACTGTCCCTGCATGCCCCCTGAAGGCTGATGGATCATTACCCTGGAATGTTGCAACGCAGACCTTTTGTCTTTGGCACCACCGGCTAGTAATACCGCGCCCATAGAGGCAGCAATTCCCGTACAGATAGTGGCCACGTCGGGATTGATATACTGCATGGTGTCATAGATGCCGAGTCCTGCAGTCACTGAGCCTCCGGGGCTATTGACATACAGCAACACATCTTTTTTTGGATCCGTAGATTCCAAAAACAACAACTGCGCGGTGATGATATTGGCAATGAAATCATCTACTTGGGTTCCCAAAAAGATGATTCTGTCCATGATCAATCTTGAAAACACATCAATTTCACGGAAATTGGTAGGTCTTTCTTCGATTACTGACCTCGTCATGTTTTCCACAAATGTGTTGTATTGGTCAAAAGCGTTACCACTTATGCCCCTGCTGTGGACAGCATATTTTCTGAATTCTTCTCTGTTTATCATAATTTCTGTTTTAGTCTTGTACAAAAATAAAAAAAGCCCTTAAAGAAGGACTTTTTGATAACGCTTTTATCCAAAAATTAGTTTTCTAACAACTCTTTGAATTTATCGATTTTGATGACTTCTTCTTTCAGATTTCCTTTTTCCCTGACAAAATCAAGTACTTTTTCATTCTGTACAGAAGTCAACATCTGCATATAATTTTGGCCTTCGTTGCCCTTGAGATAATTATCCACAAACATATCCATGCTTGCTTCCATCTGCGAGCCAAGGCCAGAAGAAGCAAATTGCTCACGGATCATTTCTTTGGTTTTCTCGATAACATCTGCATGTTCAGCCTGTATGTCATTGTCTTTCGCAATTTTGTTAGAGATCAATGTCCAAGTAAGTTGCTTGGCATAGATAGGATATTCTTGATTTACCTCATCGGTAGTTACTTTGCCTTCATTGGCTCTAAACAACCACTCTTTCAAAAATTCCTCAGGCAATTCAATATTGGCTTTGGCAATGAGTTTTTCTTTGATTTTCTCTTCTCCAAAAACCCTCAGCTCTTTGTTGTAGTTTTCAGAAAGAATTTCTTTCACCTTGGTTCTCATCGCTTCCTCAGAGTCTACCTGACCTTCGCCAAAAAGTTTATCAAAAAACTCCTGGTTCAGTGCTGCCAATTCAGTCCTATTTATATTTTGAACGGTAAATGTAAAATTACCTTTTAGGTCAACAGCTTCTTCCTCAGTGACGCCTATAGTGGAAGAAAGGTTTTCCTTGATGGCTTCGGAAGGGTCAAAGGTAACCACGTCACCTTTTTTCAATCCGATAAATTTCTTCAAAGAACTGGCTTCAATTGCAGAAAGTGGCATAGAGAAGGTTTTTTCAAATGATCCTTCTTCAGACTTTAAATCACCATAAAGGAAATCATTCTCTTGGCTGACCTCAGGATTGGTCATCTTTCCATATTGGCTGCGCAAATTTTGAATCGCATCATCCACTTCCTTGTCATCCATATCCATTTTGTAGGCCACAGCGTCCACACCTTCAATGTTGACGAAGATATCTTCAACAAAACCAATTTTATATTTGAACTCAAATTCCTTTTGGCTATCCCAGTCAATGTTCGCAGCTTCTTCAATTATTGGAAGTGGTTCTCCCAAAATTTTAAAAGTTTGGGCTTTCAGATAATCATTCAGGGAAGAGGTAAGGATCGAGTTGATTTCATCCACGAGTACCGAGGTTCCATACATCTTTTTTACCATGGTGATAGGAGCTTTGCCAGGTCTAAAACCTCTTATTGTGGCTTTTTTGGCATAGTCCTTAATTTTCGCATCCACCTTTGGTTGATAATCTGCTTCATTTAGTTTAATTTTAACTGAAGCTTGATTTGCTGCGTGCTTGTCTAATGAGATTTCCAATTTGCTGTATTTTGGTGTGATTTGAATTTAAAAACCCCCAATCCCATTTCTTATTTCGAAGACCTGTATCAGGTTCGAAGCCGGAAAGTTGATTGAGGGTTAAGAAGCGTGCGGATAGAGGGACTCGAACCCCCATGCCTCGCGGCGCTAGATCCTAAGTCTAGTGCGTCTACCAATTTCGCCACATCCGCGATTTGTGGTTGCAAAGGTAATAAGTAAAATTAAACTTGCAAAAAATGGAATAAAATTCATCCCAAAATTTGTAAAATACCTTTAATAACGGGTTGTTTTGATAAAAGAATTGCTTTAGCTTCGATAATATGATAGAAATAGACCTGGCAGAGGAAAGAAAGGAAATCTTAAAAAGGTATAAAAAGCTTTTGAAAATGGCCAAACCGGTCCTCAAACCCGGAGATGCCAAGATCATCAAAAAGGCTTTTAATGTCTCCAATGATGCCCATAGGGAAATGCGCAGGAAATCTGGTGAACCCTACATCTACCATCCTTTGGAGGTCGCTTTGATATGTGTCGAAGAAATCGGACTGGGAACCACCAGTATCGTCGCAGCCCTGCTGCATGATGTGGTCGAGGATACTGATTGGGAATTGGAAGACATCGAAAGGGAATTCGGTACGAAAGTCGCCCAAATCATAGATGGATTGACCAAGATCTCGGGAGTGTTTGAATACGGTTCTTCCCAGCAGGCAGAGAACTTCAGAAAAATGTTGCTCACACTTTCCGACGACGTGAGGGTGATTCTGATCAAATTAGCTGACAGGCTTAATAACATGCGGACCCTTGATAGCATGCCTAGGCACAAGCAGCTAAAGATTGCCTCCGAGACAATGTACCTTTATGCACCTTTGGCCCATCGCTTAGGTCTTTACGCTATCAAATCCGAGTTGGAAGACCTTTACCTTAAATTCACCGATTCGGAGACCTACCTTTTCATTGTCAACAAAATCAATGAGACAAGACTCTCAAGAAACAAATTCATTAAAAACTTTATTGGACCTATTGAAGAGGAACTCCTTTCCCAGAGTTTCAAATTTACCATCAAGGGAAGGCCAAAGTCTGTCTTTTCGATTTACAACAAAATGAAATCGCAGAACATCCCTTTTGAAGAGGTTTATGATCTTTTTGCTGTCAGGATCATCGTAGACAGTGAGCTCGAAAATGAAAAAGCAGACTGTTGGCAGGTATATTCTGTAGTAACGGACTTTTATAGACCCAATCCCGACAGACTGAGGGATTGGATCAGCACCCCCAGGGCCAACGGCTATGAATCCCTTCATACCACTGTCATGAGTCAGACAGGCCAATGGGTGGAAGTACAGATTCGGACTGTAAGGATGGATGACATCGCCGAAAGAGGCTATGCAGCCCATTGGAAATACAAAGAAAAAGATACCCCCCAAAATAAAGGAACAGGGTTAGACGAATGGATCACCCAAGTACGGACCTTGCTAGAATCGAATGATGGTTCGGCAATCGAGTTTATGGATGATTTCAGAGGGAACCTTTTCCATGATGAAGTTTTTGTATTTACCCCCAAAGGAGAATTGAAGGTCCTTCCCAATGGTGCCACAGCCCTGGACTTTGCCTTTGAGATCCATTCGGAAGTAGGAGCCAAATGCATCGGAGCCAAGGTCAACCAAAAACTGGTTTCTATCAATCACAAACTCAAAAACGGCGATCAGGTAGAAATCCTGACCTCCAACAAACAAAGACCAACTGAAGACTGGCTCAATTCTGTAGTAACATCACGGGCCAAAGCCAAAATCAAAGACGCCCTTCGAGAAGAAAAGAAATCCACTATCATGGACGGAAAGGAAATCGTCCAAAGGAAATTGCGTCAAATGAAAATGGATTTCAATTCTGAAGTAGTAGAGCAGCTAAGGGCATATTTTGAGACCAAAACACCTAACGAGTTTTATTACAAAGTAGGAAAGGGCGTTATTGATGCCACTTCAATCAAAAGCTTTAAGGAATTTAAGGAGCAGAAAAAACAAAAAGGCAAAGCTTCATTTGAAAAAGTGAAGGACGAATCCTCCTTTACCAAAGAGATCAAAAACCTCAAAGGTCCTGACCATGACCAACTTCTCATCGGCGAAGACATGGATCTGGTGGATTATATCCTTGCCAAATGCTGCAATCCCATTCCCGGAGACGACGTTTTCGGCTTTGTGACCATCAATGAAGGCATCAAAATCCATAGAACATCCTGTCCGAATGCCTTGGAATTGTTGTCTAACCACGGCAATAGGGTAATCAAAGCCCGTTGGACAAGCCAACAGCAGATCGCGTTTTTGGCGGGCTTGAGAATCGTAGGTACCGACAGGGTGGGGCTGATCAATGATGTCACCAGGGTAATCTCCAATGAACTCAAAGTCAACATGCGGTCCATCACCGTAGATTCTGACAGCGGAATATTTGAAGGCTCGATCAAACTCTACGTCCACAGCACCCAGCATCTCGAAAAATTAATGTCAAATCTTTCAAAAGTCGAAGGAATCCTCAAAGTGACAAGGTTTGATTGAGAACTGAGCCGTCAAAATTTGAATTTTGTTGGAGCATTATTGATGTAGGCGCCTTGGAATACCAAGTTTTCATTTGGATCAATATCCTATGATTCGTTAATGACTTTTTTGGACTCAGGTATTCAGCCTTTTATTTTGGAAAAGAAGGTTTTAAAAATTGCCATTCCAAAAATATAGACTATCCCTATGTAGGAACACAGTTGAAACCAATAGTTTTTCTCCGGGAAAATGACTACAGTCCCAATGATTCCTATGGCAATAAAAAAGAGCGCTGTGAATGTCAGCAGCCTATATTCTTTTGTTTGACTTGGGTAGGGGTATTTCCACGGCAAAATGGGGAGGATGCATAGGATTAAAAGCAAAACCAAGTTTGCCATAGGTGAAAAATCAAACACAAAATAGAGGTAAAACGCTACAAAATTCCATAAAATAGGAAATCCTTCAAAATAAAGATCTTCGGTAACGTAGGTCGTTTTGCCATAATAAAAACACGATACCAACAGAATGGCCGATGCGCCAAACAAATTAAATTCTTCAGGGAGTAGGCCTGCTTCGTGGATAAAATATGCCGGAATAATGGCATAATTTGCAAAATCAATCACATGGTCGATCGAGTCGCCTTTAAAATTGGGTAAGACTTCCGAAACTTTGGCAGCACGGGCAAGTGTACCGTCAATTGCATCTACCAAAAACGCAACCGTAAGCCATACGAAAACCTGAACAAAATCTTGTTTTTGAATTGCTAATATTGCCAAGAAACCGAAAATCATCCCCGATGCTGTAAAGGCATGAACTGACCATGCTAAGACGTATTGAAAAAAGCTGAATTTTTTCACACCAATTTTATCATAAGGATGGCCATTATTTAGCGACTTGGCTTCAGGAGCAAATTTATCCTTTTTATTTAAAATGATGTGGTTTGAAATTTGAGGTTTTAAAAATGAAGTAGTGCCCAAATACCAAATTCATTTAATTTGCAACACCTCAAATACATGTTTCAAAAAGCTAACAGGTTAAAACAGTCAACTATTTACACGATTCTCTTTTTTTTCAAAAGGGGAAATATTGCAAAGAAAAGTTTGTGGGCTGTTTCTTTTTGAAGTCAAAGTAAAGAAGTCAAAGTGAAAAAGAACAAGTTGAACTTTGTAAGTTATTATATTGGCTTTCCTTAATTCATCAAAATATTTATTCCCCAATTTAGTGTTTATTCCTGAGCATAAAATAAATGGCGGAAGCAGTCTTACTCAGTTTTTGGATCAAGTATATCAATATTATATAAGCCTATTAAAACCATGAAAAAATTCTACCCTACACTTTTCTTGCTAGGCGTTTTAATCTTATTTGGATTGTATTTGTATTGGTTTACAGAAGCCGAGGTTTTTTGGTATGGTTATGCATCCATGATGATTTTTTATGCTTTGATTTTTTACTATGGCACCATTGTCGCCCAAAAAAAGGAATCAAAAGCCGATATGATGTTGACGGGGAGAGGTTTGCCACTGGGGATTGCAATTTTTACAATGAGTGCCACCTGGGTTGGGGGTGGCTATATCAATGGCTCGGCGGAATACGCCTATGGAGACGGCTTGGTATGGGTGCAGGCACCTTGGGGATATGCATTGAGTTTGATGTTGGGAGGTTTGATTTTTGCCAGTAAAATGCGACGTCACCGTTTCAAAACCATGCTTGACCCATTGGCCCAACGCTTTGGCAAACAAATGGGAGCTGTACTTTTTTTGCCTGCATTGGCGGGTGAAATATTTTGGACAGCAGCCATATTGGTGGCACTCGGCACGACATTTTCTACTGTTTTAGGGATTGATACCCAAACCTCAATTATTATTTCAGCAGTCGTTACCATTGCCTACACAGCTATTGGGGGACTTTTGGCGGTTGCTTTGACAGATATTATTCAAATGTCAATTTTATTGATTGGCTTGGCGATAGTTGTTCCCTTTGCACTTACTGAGGTGGGGGGATGGGATGCGGCTTGGGCTAATTACAAAATCATGAAAGGTGGAGCAGCTACCCTCATCCCGAGTAAAGAAGCACTGGGGAGTTATTATTGGTATTGGTGGGATTATGCCCTATTACTCATCTTTGGGGGTATTCCTTGGCAGGTTTATTTTCAACGGGTATTGGCATCCAAAGACGAACAAACAGCCGTTCGCCTGTCCATTTTGGCAGGTGTAGTCTGTCTGATAGCCGCAGTTCCGGCTGTGATGATCGGTATTATTGGAAGCAACGTAACCGATTGGACGGATTTTGGGGCAGCGGCCAATTTAGAAAACAATTCCATGATTTTGCCCTATGTCATCCGCTACCTTACACCTACTGTGGTGGCTACGATTGGGCTCGGAGCAATTGCGGCTGCGGTCATGTCCTCGATTGATTCCTCCATTTTATCAGCATCTTCATTGGCTAGTTGGAACGTGTACAGACCCTTGGTTAAACCCGACATTTCGACTGAAAATCTAAATAAAATCATCAAAACTTCGATTTGGATTATTGGCATAGCTGCTACTTTGGTTGCCCTAAATGTGACAAGTGTTTATTCCCTTTGGGTACTGTGCAGTGATTTTGTGTATTGCCTGCTATTTCCGCAGTTGGTCACGGCTCTATTTGACAAAAAGGCCAATAAAATCGGCTCAATGGCAGGTTTTGCAATTGGCGTGATCTTGAGATTTGGAGGGGGTGAAGCCTCATTGGGTTTGCCTATTTTAATAGGCTATCCTATGATTGAGGATGGCGCGGTCTTGTTTCCGTTTCGTACATTGGCAATGGTCAGCAGTTTGTTAACCATATTCTTCGTGTCCAGGCTGACTCAAAAATGGGATACAGCCAAAATATTGGTGATAGGAGAAGATTAGGATTGGAAAAGGAAGCCAAACGAAATTAGAGGTGTCATCTTTTCTGTTTGCTGATGATTTTTGAAGCCGGATGTATCATTTTCATTGTTCAAGTAAATTTGCCATCCGATCCAAAGAAAATAAGTGGTCTTTTTTAAGAATGACCGTGCCATTGGATGGTAATCTTTTCAGTCTATTTTATCTCAGCGATAAATATTATATGAGTATCCGCAATGTTGCACTTTGGGCTATAAGAGGTTGTATCGAATGCAGATACTCGTCCACATACGACAGTCCAATGTCCACTGTATGTTTAATGGCTCCTCCATCAAATTATTATTTGGTTACCTACAAGAAAGCGGATACATATAAAATATTAACCCATAAACAATTAAAACTCTTTCAAGCAGCAAAACTTTTCCAAATCGAAGGGATTTTCAAAGAGACAAGCTTTGATTAAAAACCATTTCTATCTTGCTTATTCGAATCTTTTCTAAATAAGATAAGTTATATTTGCAAAAACCTAAAATTCATGGCCTTAAATCAAACCCTTTTCGATGAGGTAAAGAAAATATTTACAGCCTACCTGGAAAATAAAAAACTTAGAAAAACACCCGAGCGTTACGCCATTTTGGAGGAAATTTATGGGCGTGGTGGTCACTTTGATGTAGAATCACTCTACATCAGTATGAAAAACAAAAATTATCGGGTGAGTAGAGCTACTGTATACAATACTTTAGATTTGCTGGAGGAATGCGACCTAGTGACCAAGCATCAATTTGGGAAAAACATTGCTCAATTTGAAAAGTCTTACGGTTATAAACAGCACGACCATCTGATCTGTATCGAATGCAATAAAGTACTCGAGTTTTGCGATCCAAGGATACAAAACATCCAAAATACAGTCAGTGAAATATTAAATTTTAAAGTCCTTCACCATTCCCTGATTCTATACGGAACTTGTTTAAAAGAAAACTGCGAAAACAAAGCAATAATATGAAGCTAAATTATAGGATTGAAAAAGAAGGGAAAGCCCATTTTCTATTTGTCACAGGTGATTTGATCGGAGACGAAGTCGGTCCAAAGTTAGTAGAATTGGTTTCTGATGCTGTAAATGAAAAAATCAGCTTTTTTGTTGTGGACCTGAGCGAAGTGAGGTATATCAGTTCAAGTGGAATCGGCCTTTTGATCACAATGCTTACCAAAATGAGAAATTCAGGTGGTGAAGTTTACCTTACCTCACCCTCAGAGCATGTTCAAAAACTGCTTATTATCACAAAACTCAACAATATTTTTACTGTCTTTCCTACTATTGCCGAAGCAAAAAAAGAGATAGCCTAGTCAGATTTCTGTGATATCTTTAGAAAAAGGATTGAGTTATTTGGTAATTTTTGTGGATATGACAAACTTCACGGCTGAATTGATTTTAAAAAATTAGACACAAAGATTAAAATGAAAATGGATGTTCTTTTAGGCCTGCAATGGGGAGATGAGGGAAAAGGTAAGGTAGTGGATGTATTGGCTCCGCAATATGATGTTGTCGCCAGATTTCAAGGTGGTCCCAATGCAGGTCATACTTTGGAGTTTGATGGCATCAAGCATGTCTTGCACCAGATTCCTTCAGGGATTTTTAGGGAGAATATCCTCAATATTATCGGAAACGGTGTGGTATTGGACCCTGTCGTCTTGAGAAAGGAAATCGAAGGACTTCACAAATTCAATATCTCTTTCAAAAAGAACCTTTTTATTTCCAAAAAGGCAACCATCATCATACCTACCCATAAGCTATTGGATGCTGCTTATGAAAAATCCAAAGGTGATAAGAAAATTGGATCTACGCTAAAAGGAATCGGCCCGACCTACCAGGATAAAATAGGAAGAGTAGCCCTTCGGGTAGGCGACATATTGGCTGAGGATTTTGAGGAGAAATACAACACACTTGTAGAAAAGCACAAGACGATTCTCTCTTTCTATGATTTTGATATCAGCCAACTGACAGAATTGGAGAAGACCTTTTTTGATGCAGTGGCATTTTTCAGGACACTTAACCTCGTTGACAGCGAATATGAGGTCAACGATTATCTTTCCTCCGGTAAAAAAGTATTGGCAGAAGGCGCACAGGGCTCTTTGTTGGACATAGACTTTGGAAGTTATCCTTTCGTCACCTCAAGCAGTACCATGGTCGCAGGGGCCTGTACAGGACTTGGTGTATCTCCTTCCAAAATCGGTGATGTCTTTGGAATATTCAAAGCCTATTGTACAAGAGTGGGAAGCGGTCCATTTCCGACCGAACTCCATGATGCTACAGGGGAGGCGATGCGCAAAGAAGGCAATGAATTTGGGTCTACCACAGGACGCCCAAGAAGATGCGGTTGGATTGATTTGCCTGCATTAAAATATTCCATAATGATCAATGGGGTAACCCAGCTTTTCATGATGAAAGCTGATGTTCTCAATATATTTGAGGAAATAAAAATATGTACCCATTACGAACTTCCGGATGGCACAAGAGTAGACAGGTTGACTTACGAATTGAATAATGATGAAGTCAAGCCAGTTTATATGACTGTTCCTGGATGGTTTACTTCATTGGCAGAAGTCAGTGATTATGAAAAATTCCCTAAAGAATTGAGAAACTACGTAGACTTACTCGAAAAGGAACTCGGTGTTCCGATTAAAATGGTGTCTGTAGGACCAGATCGAAAGCAGACAATACTTAGATGATCTTACAATAGAAGGCTTCCGATAAGGAAGCCTTTTTATTTTTTGAGAGTTTCTGTACTTTACAGGTTCTTAAATGAATCTCAATTTAGATTTCTCATAAAATTGAAAAATCCCAACCCATCAAAACCACGCTTATTATTTTTTTTAGTCCTCAGTATTGTATCTCTTTCAATCATTTTTGAAAGTAGGGCACAGGTTGGTTTTCCATACTGTGAAAATTTCACGGACAATTCCACTCAATCTGCAACGGTTTTTGGAGGAAATGCCAGAATTGTTGACGGGGCTTTAAGGCTCACAGATGCAATCAATGAGCAAAATGGATACATATATATAAACATTCCTTTCTCTTCCACCTATGGCATCAAAGCTGAATTCGAGTATTTTAGTTATGGAGGTACCGGGGCAGACGGTCTTGTAGCTTTTCTTTTTGATGCGGCAACGCCCGTTTTCAATACGGGTGGTTTTGGAGGATCGCTTGGTTATGCCCAACGGGGGAATCAAATTGGCCTGTCAAGGGCATATTTGGGAATTGGATTTGACGAATATGGTAACTTCGGAACCACACAGGAGGGAAAGATTGGTGGATTTGCTGGTATTGGAGAATCCTTGGTCCCTAATTCCATCGTCATCAGAGGTCCTGGAAACGGGCTTTCAGGTTATGGCTTTGTTGTAGGAAGAAAAACAATGTTGCCCGGAAATGATGGGCTCAGGGCTTCCGACCAATTTCCGATAAGTTCGGGTGGACCGGGAACCAACAGGATTACTGACCCCAACCTTCCGGGATATAGAAAAGTCTTTTTGGATTTACAGCCGGATCCTTTCGGAGATGGTTATTTTTTGACAGTCAGGATGCTTGTTTCGACAGAGACTAATAATCCAAGGATGGTAACCATTTTTGACAGACCTTACAATTTTCCCGCTCCCAAAGACCTGAAAATCGGATTCACAGCTTCCACAGGTGGGCTAAATAATATCCACGAAATAAGGAATCTCATTGTGGAAGTATCCAATGAAGATGGCTTGTCCAATCCTGAAGGAATCAATATTGATGACAAAGCCTCTTGCGAAGGTCAAGAAAACACCTATCAAATAACAGCCGCTGAAGCTACACTCCCAAATGAAAATTCAAGTATCAGGTGTTTGCAGTTCTATGGTTCATTGGAGGACATTCAGGCAGAGGAAGGTGACATTTGTTCTCAGGCAAGGTGCATACCTGAAAATCGGGTTTTAGTTCTTCCCCAAGGGACTTTTCGTGCATCTGACACAGGAGGCGAATTTACATTCTTTCCAAATATCGGATTCACAGACCAGACTGTCCAGGTATATTATACCATCACAGATAATTATGGGAAAACATCCTCAGGGAATTACATCAAGCTTTTGATCAAGGAATCCCCCGAACCCGTCAGCATTGTGGCTGATGGAGTGCCGGGGGATTTAGATGAGGTAAGGCTTTGTCCCGGCGAGCCTGTCGCCCTTAAAGCCATCGGGGAGGAAAACTATGTAAAGTTTGAATGGTACAGGGATAATATTTTGATTCCTGATTCCGACGTATCGCAAATTCAGGCAGTGCTTCCTGGCGCATATCATGTCATCGCATTCAATTCCAAAAGCTGCCCCACAGAATCAGCGACCTTTACCCTGGCAAACCCTCCTTTTCCTGCATTGGCGATTGCCAACCCTGTCGTAGGATGTGTACCGGGAATGTCACTTGATATCCGGGATTTTATCTCAGGTTTTGACAATACTCTATATGATTACCAATTGGAAACAGCCTTGGGAGAATTTTTGGAAAATGAGGAAATGGATGAAATATCCCAGTCGGGCAGTTACCTTATCAGGATAAAACATAAGGATTTGACCTGTTGGTCTGAAGCGGTTTCATTTGAAGTCATCATTGTTTCAGAAGCCCTTCAGACAAATTTTGATTTTGAGGTGGCAGGAACAGGCGTTCGGGGTGATGAAGATGGTGGGATTTTCCCGGATGATAGCATTCAGTTTACCGACATTTCATCCGAAGATGTGGTCAGTTGGTCATGGGATTTTGGTGATGGTACAAGCTCATCAGAGCAAAATCCTGTCCATGTTTATGGTAAAAAAGGAGTTTTTCAGATAGTATTGACAGTCACCGACAACCTGGGCTGCAGTGCAGAGGTGACTAAGGAATTGTCAATTACTAAAAGCTACAGGGTTATGTTCCCTACAGGATTTACTCCAACCTTGGCAGAAAACCGATTTTTTAGGCCCAAAGTCAGAGGAATTGCACAAATGGAAATTCTTATTTTCAATCTTTGGGGCAATATGCTATTTAGAACAAATGATTTGAAGACAGAAGGATGGGATGGGAAAGCCAATGGGGAATTGATGCCCGGAGGAAATTATGTGTACAGGGTCAAAATGGTTTCAATCGACGGGGAATCCGTAGAGCAAAGTGGTAGATTTTTATTGATCAGGTGATGGGCAGACGAATTCTATTTCTTTTAATGGCAATGATTTTTGGATTTGCCAAAGCTCAGGACACCCAATTTTCACAGTTTTACGCGGCTCCTCTTTTCCTCAATCCAGCCTTTGCCGGTAGTTCCGAAATTACTCGGGTAGGATTTAACTTCAGAAACCAATGGCCGGCATTGGACCAGTCTTTTGTAGCCTTTTCAGCGTATGCTGACCACTTTATTGACAGCAAAAACAGCGGAATTGGGCTGATTGTCAACGGCAGTAGAGAGAGTCTTGCCAATCTCCAAAACACTGAAGTTGGGTTGCTGTATTCCTACAGGCTGAGACTTGGCCACTCGAGTTTCTTACATATGGGGATCCAGGGAAGTTATGCCACCCGTTCAGCAAGTTTTGATGAAGTGGTATTAAGCACACAATTGGACATCAGCAAAGGAGTCGTATTGCCTGGTGCAGGGGGAGCAATTCCTGATGGAAGACAAAGAAATTTCGCAGATCTGCATACCGGATTCTTTTATTATAATGATAAGTTTTGGTTGGGAATTTCCGGTCACCACCTTACCCAGCCTAATATTTCTTACCTGGAATTGGATAAGGACATACTGCCGATCCGTTATTCTGCACATGGTGGAGTCAAGTTTGATTTAATGCCTGGTGCTATTAATGATTACTTTAACAATACCCGGCAGGAGCGGACATTGTCCTTGGCCTTCAATTATAAAAGGCAGGGGGTTTTTGACCAATTGGATTTTGGCATGGAATTGTTTGTGGACCCGATAATCTTGGGATTATGGTATCGTGGATTCCCAACGAGAATAGGATTGCCTAATAATGAAGCCTTGGTTGCTTTGATTGGATTTTCTCTTCAGACGGGGATTGACTTGGGATACAGTTATGATTTTACTCTGTCACAATTGGGATGGCGCAATTCGGGTGGGGCTCATGAGGTATCCTTGCGCTATTCATTTGTCAACCAACTTTGGAGTAAAGGTAAGAGGAAGCGCCTGCCAACGTTTAGATATTGAGTTCGTAAAAAAAACTTGGCTATTTTACTTTACCAATTTTTGTCGGGATTAATCTAGTTTGAGTTGATTTTTGGTTTATGTTCATTTTTTGCTTTTTTGAAAAAAGTGGTTTACTCATCCCACATGATTTCAGCTAAAGTTGGACTACTTTTTTATCCAAAACCAAGAATGAGGAGAGTTCGCCAAAATGTTAGGCTAATTAAAATATTTTTTCTTCCTGAAAATCAGCGCTATTGATCATCATACCCGATTATTTTAAATAGCCTTTTTGCATTTGAAAAAAAGATTTGCACCTTTGCAATCCCAAACGCGGGCACATTGATTCAAGAAGATTACAAATCTTCTGATTTTCCACCGGAATATTGGATCAATTAATTAAAAATTTCCCCCAATCAGGTTTTGAAAAAATAAAATTTTGGATTACTTTTACATCCCTCATTCGGAGGAATCAGAAGTAATTTGAAAAATCTTGAGACGAGAGTCTTACTATACCCTAGGGAGATAGGGTAAAAGTTCATTGAAATACTGGAGAAACGACATTAAAAAGTCTGACGGTGTTAACCGGAGGACAAGATTGATAGG
>NZ_JAKZAM010000019.1 GCF_022538055.1 Cognataquiflexum nitidum
GGATTGATGGTCGGTGCGACGATGGCCGCGAGTTGTGCTTTTATGCTGCCTGTAGCGACACCGCCCAATGCCGTGGTATTTGGATCGGGTTATCTCCGGATTCCCGATATGGCCAAAGCCGGCTTGTGGATGAATATTGTTTCTATTCTCGTGATCACCTTGTTTACTTATTACCTTTTGCCGTTGATTTGGGGGATTGATTTGAAGGTTTATCCTTTTTAGGGTTTTTAGAATATCCGAAAATTTGAAAAATAATCTAAAAGGTTTTACTAAACTTTCTATACTTCAAAGTCAAGGTCTCTATCGTAAATTCATTTTTCCCAGATCCTGTGGGTGCAAGTTCCCATGAAATAGGATATGCCTTTTCAATAGACCATGCCGCAAGCTGGATCGGAATATGAGATCCAACTCCTTCTGAATTGAAGGATAATAAACTCAATTTGATATCCAATGGCTTAAATTCAAAATTCTCTATTGCATCTCTACACCATTTTTCAAGTTCTGAACCTTTCATAAGGCACCTTTTGAGCACTAGATTATCGTATTTGATGGATTTGGGAAGGTGGTGGACAAAAATATTGTCCTCACTTTCCTTTTTTACCATTGTTTCTACTGTAACTTTTAAGCCAGAAACCTCCTGAAAACTGCTGTCCATCTTGGAGTTTCCGTTTCCTATAAAAACTACTTCAAAATAGAAAGCAGTTGGTGGTATATACCCTTCCGTAAGGAAACTTGAGGTATCCATGCTGATTAACCGTTAGCAATTGTAAGCCCCTCATGTGAAATTTCAATGATTTCCACAGCCACTTCATTGGCATCAGATTTCATATCCGTTGAAATGATTTTTGTGGGCCAAACATTGGCTAAAGTCCAGGTCATGGTTGGATTTCCTCCTTCGTCACATAATTTGATGACGATATTTTGACGTTCGACCGTGTTCATTTTGATCTTGGTGTACCAATCAAAGAACTTATTGTCCTTCACAAATACACCTTTTTTCATTGTCACATTGTTGTTTTTGACGATTCCATGCATATTGATTGTAGAGAATACGGGGCTATTTCCATGGCTGTATTCTATGGGCTGTGCAGTAACTTCCAATCCACTTACTTCTTGAAAAGGAACGTCTGTGGTGCTTCCCAAATCTACTTTGAAGTAAAACTTGGGTAAGGGCCAATCGCTATCTTCTGCTTCTCCTGCCATGTTTTTGGGATTAATTTTATTTAAGTTACCGTTTTAATTTAAAGTTTTTGTTGTTTGAAAGTGATTACGATGAATTCCGCAGGACTGACAATGGCTAATTTCACCGATACTAGCATCTTACCTTCAAGAATATCTAAGCTTGTCATCGTTGCGCCCAAGCCGATCTGAACATCAAAGGCATCCTCAGGAGATGCCCCTGCCAATGCACCTTGCTTCCACTTTTCGGTCAAGAAATTTACAATCATACTTTTTACAGTCGTCCAGGTATTGACATCATTGGGTTCAAAGATATAAGCTCTCAGTGCAAGCTTAATAGATTGCTCGAGCATAATGATTGTTCGCCTGACATTGATATATTGCCAGTCGAGGCTGTTACCATCTAGGGTTCTTGCACCCCAAACCAAAGTTCCTACACCTGGAAAAGTCCTGATCGCATTGATTGATTTTCCCGAAACATGTACATTTAAGTTCTCCTGTTCTTCATGGGATATCTCCACAGCAGGTTTAATCACAGCATTCGGGGAAACATTTGCAGGCGATTTCCAAACTCCTCTGTTATTGTCCACCATCGTATATACACCTGCCAAAGCTGCGGCAGCTGGCAATAAATTCATCAATCTTCTTATTTCTTCCAAAATTGAGCCATATGTTGGACTTGTTGCCATCAAGCCCAAGTGTAAGTGGTCTTTTTTCTGATTGACAAAGTCATTAAGAGCAACCTCAGGTATTTGTGAAATATTGGGAAATTCTATTTGAAAGGCAATTCTAAAATCAGCTTCATTCTTTGGAAATTCCAATATCAATTTTTGGGCATTTGACTCAGGAAGAATTGATTCCAAATCTATTTCAGGATCAAGATTTTTGAAACTCACTTCACCTTTTTGGACCAATGTGGTATAAAGCCATGGATAATAAGCAGCAGCATAACTCAAAAAATCCGTCCCTATATTCTCTCTGAAAAAATCAATAGGATCGTATCCATCTTCTCTACTATTATATCCATCAAAGAGGTCAAAAATCCCGATTCTGTTTTGCATTTCACCACAATGTATCAAGACTTGCTTGTAAACCTCATAGCATTCCTTCCCCAATAAAACCGCCTCCGGTATAACCACCATGGTAGGTTCATGTTCTTTTTCCAATGAGCGCAAACCCCCAGCAATAGGTTTACCATTTTCATCCTTGCCGTAACCCAAAAGCTGATCCTTATTAATCTTTAGGGAATCTTTTCCCTCATAAGTACCCACTGCTACTATATAACAAGTCTCTCCCCCATTGGCATAAAACAGTCTAATGCTGTTATAAAAAAGTAGATGGTTGTCCTCCGCATATTTTATAGCAAATTCAGTATCTCCAATAATAACCTTACTTCTATCTCCGTCTTGTGGTGTTTCAAGTTTGAATAATGGATTAAAAGCACCGCCAAATAATTCTATATATTCCGCAAAGGAGCTAATCCTTGTGGGGATATTTATAAGTGATTTACCGCTGTGAGAGGCCTTTTCGGTATATCCGATAAATGCGGGTAATGCAGACGAGACCTCTACGACAGAACCTTGGAAGACATTTTTTTCTTCAATGTAAATTCCCGGAGTTTTGAGGTTTTGAGGCACGGCTGGTTATTGGTGGATTGAAAAAAAGTTTTGATTGGTTTTACCAATAATCAATATACCGATTATTTACAAAAAATTGAAATAGGCCGAAATGAAAAAAGGGTAGCTTTTGCTACCCTTTTAAGTTCCAGGATGGATCACCAAATATAGTTCTGAAAGTTTTTGCTAAATGGTCTTTACAATTACCTTTAGCTAATTGATACTAAGAAAGACCTTCGAAATTCATAAAAAATTCAAAGGGCTATGTACTGAAATTTGATTACTTGATATTTTAATTACTATACTCGCTTTCCTTCAGCGGTAAACATATCCATCAACGAACCAGAGGTCACATCGCTATCCTTTTTTACCATACTAATGTAGACATCATATCCTGCGATATTGAAATACGCAACCAAATTGTCACCAGTTATAGTGACAGAAGTCATTTCCTTCTCTGTACCGGATGCGTCTTCGATAAAAAAGCCTTTGGTAATGCCCTCTTCAGTTTCAAAGCGCATCGGGATGGTAGCTGTGCCCTGAGGTGTGTCAAAGACTGTTACTTCCCATTTTCCCTCATAGTATTCAGGGGTAATGTGCGTAAAGCTGGAAAGCGCAAAAGAGGCAGATAGTGTTATCAGTAGGCCAAGGGTAACGGTAAATAAATTTTTCATTTTTTTATCAGTTGATTAAAGCAGAAAATTAAGAAAAAATATTGAGGATTGGGATTGGATAAATAAATATGAGTATCTGTAATGTTGTAAGTTAGAATTGTGGTGGGATTATCGGTTCAAAATCCTCGTCATTAGACGTAAATCTACTGTTCACGCATTTGCTTTACCCAACCATTATTTGTTAGGGTAAGCGTAATAGAACAAATGCCAAAAATAAAGTTAAAGAATACTTGATTATTTGTTTGGCACATTATAGGCTTTTCATGATTGAAAGAAGCGGTTAGCATGATGAAAAAAATGCGAGAATTTGAAAGAGTTTGATTCCATATAGGGTCGGTGGGAATCTTTCGTATTTAAAGTTTTCCACAAGTTTCACCAATGGCCAATGATAAGTTTGAGCCTTTTCTCGGTATCAGGATTTGTAAACATAAAAAAGAATAATAAGCTATCCTCAAAGTATGGAACCTTTCAAAATCCCTTAAGTGTGGTTATAGATCGAAGCCGAACAACGAACTGAGGAGAATTAAATCAGGATCTGGGACGAAAACCTTAAATGGATTGAACTTTCAAACTTTCTAAGAAAACTCTTAAATGAAAAAAGCCACCTAGATTGTTTCTAAGTATCTTAAAATTGAGCCCCCTGCCGGGATCGTCCCGATAGCGCGGATAGCGACCCACTGATTACAGGTCTTTCTATTTACTGTAATTTTCAAGGAGTTTTTGAGAAATTTGGGGATACTTAGCCAAATCCAATAAATACTTCTTTGACCTATTTTTTTTGATGCGTTTTTCAATTTTCAATGCCTGTGATGAAGATTGGCATTCAATCACATAAAAAACTTCCCAAACTCCTGCCCTTTTGGTAAAGGCGCCTTAAAAAAAATGACTATTATATTGGTCGATTCTAACTTCCAAATTCTCTTTGGAACCTATGTAATATTGGTCAACAAGCTTGGAATAAAGTATAAAAACATAAAAGTTTCCCATAAAACCAAAAATTGATATAAAAAGGAAAAGGCAACATTGCTGTTGCCTTTTGAGCCCCCTGCCGGGATCGAACCAGCGACCTACTGATTACAAGTCAGTTGCTCTACCAGCTGAGCTAAGGAGGCATTTTTTTTAATCTGTCATCCCGATAGCAATCGTGACAAGTAGGATTTTATTTTACATTCCGGGACCGTTGTCTCAAATCGTGGTGCAAATATAGCCGTATCATGCAATCGTGCAAAAAGAAAATCAAAAAAAATAAGGAGACATTTGGTATCTCCTTATTTATGAGTGAATTAAAATTCTTTTAGAATTGTTAATTTTTTCTTCAACTTCTCTATTTCACTCTCAGCCTTTTGGATTTTCTCATCAAATTGGTTTTTGAGCTTATCTGCGGTCTTGGAAGCTGCAAAAAATTCAATATTATTTTTCCACAAGGTGACATTATTTTCCAGATCGGTGATTTGTTTTCTAATCCCATGTTCTTTTTTGTTTAGGACACGGTTACTGTTTGGATCCGATTGGAGTTTGTTTAGATTAAGCCTGAATAAGAAATCATCTTTCTCTCCCCCAGCAAAACCAAGGTTCTTCACATATTCATCAACAGCCTCATTGAATTTGTTGAGAATTTCTTTCATGTTTTTTCTTGGAACAAAACCCAAAGAATTGAATTTTGCAATATATCCTTCTAGGGAACTTTCCGAAAGGGAGCTACCCCTTCCCTCCTCTTTTATTTTACTGATAAGTTCCTCTTTGGCTTGCAAATTTATCTCAAACTCCTTGTTGACCTGCTTATTGGAATTTCTTCTATTTTCAAAGAAGGCGTCGCAAGCAACCTTAAACCTTTGATAAAGTTCATCCCTTACCTTTTCAGGGGTTGGACCAATTTGTTTCCACTCCTGTTGAAGCGAGATCATTTGATTTGCTGTTTGTTGCCAATCAGTATTTTCCTTTAGAGATTCTGCTTTTGCTATCAGCTCTTCGGCCTTGCTTTTGTTTTTTTGACGGATTTCGTCAAGTTCTTTGAAGAAGTGGTTTTTATTTTGGAAAAAATGTTTGAAAAGGCCCCAAAACTGCTTATTGATCTCTTTGCCATTTTCTCGTGGTACGGGTCCAATGACCTCCCATTCCTTCTGAAAGGCTAAAATTTCTTTTGTTTTGCTGTTCCAGTCTTTGATTTTGGTCCCTTTATAATCAGCCTCAGCATCAAGCTTCTTTATGAGCGCTTCCTTTTTCTGAAGGTTTTCTTTCAAACTTTCCTTTTGTCCATCATAAAATTCCTTTCTTCGGGAATATACCCCATCGGATGCAGCTTTGAATCTGTTCCAAAGCGTTTCTTGTTCTTCTCTCGGGACAGGCCCCATGTGTTTGAATTCCTCATGCAGATCATTCAGAATCCTGATAGCCTCTTTTAAGTCTTGCATTCCCACCAAAGACTCTGCCTTTTCACAAATCTCCAGTTTTTGCTCAAGGTTTTTTTTCCTGTCAAGCTCCTTTAACTCAAAGTAGATGCTTCTATTGTCATAGAATCTGTCCATCAATGCATTGAAAGATGCCCATAAGTTTTTGTTTTGGGCAGCAGGTACAGGACCGATTTTCTTCCAATCATCCTGAATATGCTTGATTGTGTTGATGCTGTGGGTAGTTTCCTCACCGTCTACAAGCTCTCTTAGTCTGTCGAGAATTGCGTTTTTAGCAATGAGGTTTTTTTCTTTATTTTTTTCCTGTTCTTTCAGAAATTCTATTTTTTTCTCCCGAAATTCATTGAAAGTAGCAAATAGAGACCGGTCATCTTCAGAAGCCCTATACTCAAAATCATCAGCAGTACCACCATTATTGGTAAATTCCTCTAAAGCTGATTCTTTTTCTTTATGAAAAATCTCCTCAAAATGGGATTTAATTTCATTTACCTGACTGTCTATCTTGAGGTATTTACCTGTTTCCAAAAGTTGCTTTAAGGCAGACAAAAGTTGGGACTTAGTGAAATTTGAGTAATCGACTGATTCCGAAATTTCCTCTTCTGGGTCATGTTCGGCCGATTCAGGTTCTGACTCTTTTCCATCAATAACTACAATACCCTGTTCCCCTTGAATAACTTCATTGGTTTGGGTCACCTTGTCTTCTTCAGACACTTCTTTTTCATTGCTCATAATAAAACTAATACTTTTTTGCAGGACGTCTAAAACAAAAGTAATAAAATTGAATCAATTTAGCCTCGGATCAATTGGATAATTTGCCAATAGCTGAAATTCACCCCCCATGTTTTTTAATATGTTTCTCCATAATTCTACAGGGGAATCATTGAAAATATTTTCAGGTTTAATTTTTTCACAGATTATCCAAGTTTTTTCATCCAATTCCTCATCAAGCTGTCCCTCTGTCCAACCTGAATAACCGATAAAAAAACGGATATTTCCACTATTTAACTCCCCTTTTTTGAGCTTTTGGATCAGGGCTTCAAAATCTCCTCCCCACCACAAATCTTCTCCAAGTCGGATACTGCCTGAAAGCGCTTCTTTCCCTGAATACACAAAATGAAGTGTATTTTGTTCGACAGGTCCACCGACATAAACATCAAAGTCCAAAAAAAACAAATCTTCAACAAGTTCACTGATTTTTAATATCGAAAGCTTATTCAATACGAGACCAAAAGATCCTTTCTCATTATTTTCACATATGAGTATGACGGACCTTACAAAATTTTCATCCTGTAAAAATGGCTCAGATATCAGTAGTTGGCCGGCTGAAGGTGTTTTTTTGAAACTTTGACTCATAAAAAAAAGTGTTTGTTTATTTTCTTAAGTTATGTCTAAATTTTATAAATGCAATAAGTCTGGTAATTTTAGAAGAAAATATAAAAAACATATGAAACTTGCAGATATACGCATAGACTATACCCTGAAATCGCTTGACGAAAAAGAGGTGACTATATCACCTATTGATCAATTTAGGAAATGGGTGGAAGAGGCTAATCAATCCAAAGTACATGAGTGGAATGCCATGAACCTTTCAACGGTTCGTCCTGATGGGAAACCTAATTCAAGAATAGTTCTTTTGAAGGATGTTGATACAGGTTTGGTGTTTTTTACAAACTACAATAGTGCAAAAGGGAAAGAACTAGAGAACAACCCCTTTGCAGCTATCACATTTTTTTGGCCTGTATTGGAGAGACAAGTGAGGTTTATCGGAAAAGTTTCAAAAATCACTCCAAAGGAATCGGATGATTATTATTTTTCAAGACCCTTTGCGAGTCAGGTAGGGGCATGGGCCTCTCCGCAAAGTGAGGTAATTCCTGACAGGGCTTATTTAGAGGCCAAAGAGGAAGAATTAATAAAAAAAGTAAATCAAGATTCAATCACAAGACCAGAACATTGGGGTGGCTACAGACTAATCCCTGAAGAAGTGGAATTTTGGCAAGGAAGGTCCTCCCGGCTTCATGACAGGATTCACTATCAAAAAATGGAGGATGATTCTTGGAAAATCGAAAGATTAGCCCCTTAAAGGCATTTGAACCACGGATTTATTTGAGGTCAAATAAATCCGTGATCCCCAAAGTTCTTTCTACTGTAAAGCCTTCTCCAAATTTGACCATAATACTATGTCCAAACTCCCGAGAACGGGACTCAACAAAATCCAAAAATTCGGCTGATGAAATAAAACTCTGAGGCTCTTTGTTGTTGGGATCATAAAACTGGGACCTGAAAGCTTTGATACTTTCAATTTTTACCTCCCAAAAATCGGTTATATCAACTACAAAATCCGGCTTGATATAATTATTTTGGATGTAATGGTAAATATATTTAGGTCTCCATGGATCTTGACTAATCCCTTCTAGAGTAGTTTCAATTTTTCTTAATCCACTCATAAAACAGGCATTGGAAGCCAGAGCACTTCCCTTCCCATGATCGGGATGCCTGTCTGTTATGGCATTTGCCAATACTACCTCAGGCTTATATTTTCTGATTATTTTTACTATTTCAAGTCTGTGGCTATCATCATCTTTAAAAAAAACATCTTTGAAACCCAGATTTTCCCTCACTGAAATCCCTAAGATTTTAGAAGCCTCCTCAGATTCCTTAATTCTGATTTCAGGTGTACCTCTTGTACCCATTTCGCCTTTTGTAAGGTCAAGAATACCAACCTTATACCCTTTGGAAATATGTGCGGCAATGGTTCCTGAACAAGCCAATTCAGCGTCGTCGGGATGTGCTGCAATCACGAGGATGTCCAATTTCATAGTAATAGTACTAACTGATTTATAAAATACAAAATACCTATTTGACTCTTAATCTCCTTCCAACCTTGAGGATAGTAGAGGTAGAAATACCATTCAGCCTAGTCAAGGTGCTCACCCTTACTCCATATCTTCTTGCGATAGAACTCAGCGTTTCACCACTTCTTACCCTATGATATATGGCCTCCTGGGTTTTGATCACATGGTCAAAACTAGATGAAGTGACATCATAGTATTGGCCTTTAATGCTTCCCAAATTAAAATCAAAAACTTCAGTAGGGTTGATAGAAAGTCCTTGAAACCTGATTTCGAAATGCAGGTGTGGCCCAGTACTTCTTCCGGTATTGCCTCCCAAACCAATTAATTCACCTGCTTTAACCTCCTGACCAACCTCGACCCGAAATTTTGATAAATGACCATAAAGAGTCTCAAGCCCATTTTTATGCCTGACTACAACGTAGTATCCATAACCGTTCCTATCATAAGACCGAATCCTTACAATACCATCAAAGGAACTATATACAGGATCTCCAACATTTAACTTTAGATCCGTCCCATGGTGCCATCTATATCTTCTAAATCCAAACTCTGAAGTAATCCGGGTTTCATCTAATGGCATTTTCCAATCAGTTCCAAAAAAGGGATCAAACAACTTTATTTGAATAGTGTCTTTGAATTCTTTTGGGTTAAAATCATAAATATTGATTTTTTTGCTATCCCATGATGAATAATATTCAAATGCAGTAACCCAAATACTGTCAATCAATACCTGTTCGGAAACCTGTACTAACTGGTTTGTAGGTGCCCAATCAAGAGATACGGTATCCTCCGCTACGATACTGAGCCTTTTTTTTAACTCAATAAAGTCCTTAAATAATAGAGAATCAGTGGATTTGGTTATATCCTGCAGGTATTTATCAGGATCAAAAAGTCTCAAATCCCTCAATAAAGGATTTGCTTTTGGTTTATCAGCGGATTTCTTCTTAATTATCTTTGGAAAATTTTGGGCATGGGAATGAATTGATCCCATGCCCAAAAACACAAAAAACAATATCCAGAGACCTTTTATTTTCATTTTTTCAAATTATGCAGATTCTTTTGCAGCAAGATATCTTTCTGCGTCCAAAGCTGCCATGCATCCGGTTCCTGCAGCGGTAACGGCCTGTCTATAAATATGATCTTGGGCATCACCGCAAGCAAATACA
The DNA here is from genome assembly GCF_022538055.1 of Cognataquiflexum nitidum. Classification (GTDB taxonomy): domain Bacteria; phylum Bacteroidota; class Bacteroidia; order Cytophagales; family Cyclobacteriaceae; genus Cognataquiflexum; species Cognataquiflexum nitidum. The sequence goes on from NZ_JAKZAM010000019.1 coordinate 9,896, forward strand.
CTTTCTACGTTTGTCCTAGTGCTTCCGGGAATTGTCATAATGTAGCCATTTTCATCCATATCGATAATATTTTTGAAAATGTCTGTATTCGGTTGGTGTCCGATTGCCACAAAGAAACCAGTAATGGAAAGGTCCATAGATTCTTTAGTAACATTGTTAAATACCCTCACACCTTTTACTTCATCCTCTCCGAGTATTTCCTCTGTTTCAGTATTCCAAAGAACTTCAATTTTAGGATTGTTCAATACCCTCCTTTGCATGATCTGAGAAGCACGCATTTCATTTTTCCTTACCAGCATATATACCTTACTACAGATATTTGCCAGATAAGACGCTTCTTCGCAAGCTGTATCCCCGGCACCTACTATCGCCACATCTTGTCCTCTAAAAAAAAATCCATCACAAACTGCACAGGCAGATACTCCTCTTCCATTAAGTCGTGTTTCACTTTCAATCCCAAGCCATTTGGCTGAAGCCCCTGTAGATATAATTATAGTATCTGCAAGTACCTCATGTTGGTCATCCACGATTACTTTTCGAGGAAACGAAGTGAAATCAACCGCGGTTACTACTCCATATCTGACTTTGGTACCAAATCTTTCGGCTTGTTTTCTAAAGTCCTCCATCATTTCAGGTCCTTGTATTCCTTCAGGATAGCCCGGATAATTTTCTACATCTGTAGTTATTGTCAGTTGACCGCCGGGCTGACCACCTGTATACAAAACAGGATTTAGTCCCGCCCTTGAAGCATATATGGCTGCAGTATATCCGGCCGGTCCCGAACCAATTATCAAGACTTTGATTTTTTCAATTTCGGAAGTCATTTGTTTGAATTTTTTGAAGTTGGCAAATTTTGTTAAAATCCCTTTCACAACAAAGTTAATGGGTGTTAAAATTCCCTAATAAGCTTATAAGAAGTGACGTTCAAGGAGTTAATTTTAAATATTTGCTTTGGTCGGTAATTAAACAAAAAAAGGGGATAAATCCCCTTTAATTTTTATTGAAACTCTAAGAATAAAATTAACCAAGGTAAGGCTTTAATGTTTTACTTCTAGAGGTATGTCTTAACCTCCTGATTGCCTTTTCTTTAATTTGTCTAACTCTTTCTCTGGTCAAGTTAAATTTCTCACCAATTTCTTCCAAAGTCATTGCATGCTCACCGTTCAAACCAAAATAAAGAGTGATGACATCAGCTTCTCTTTGTGTCAGTGTTGAAAGTGCACGCTGTACTTCCTTCCTAAGTGAGTCAGTCATCAATCCGTCGTCCGGTTTTTCATCCCCATCATTTTCAAGGACATCCAACAAACTATTTTCTTCCCCCTGAACAAAAGGAGCATCCATAGATACATGTCTACCGGAGATTTTCATGGTATCTACCACCTCAGCTGCAGTCACTTCAAGGACTTCAGCCAATTCCTCCGGAGAAGGTTCTCTTTCAAACTTCTGTTCAAGTTCACTGAACGTTTTACTTATCTTATTCAATGAACCTACCCTGTTTAAGGGGAGCCTTACAATCCTTGATTGTTCCGCCAAAGCTTGAAGGATAGACTGCCGAATCCACCAAACAGCATAAGAAATAAACTTAAAACCTCTTGTTTCATCGAATCTTTGGGCTGCTTTGATCAAACCGAGGTTTCCCTCATTGATCAAGTCACCCAATGAAAGGCCTTGGTTTTGATATTGTTTGGCTACAGAAACAACAAATCGGAGGTTGGCCTTTGTAAGTTTTTCTAAAGCCAATTGATCGCCCTCTCTGATTCTTTTTGCGAGAACCACTTCCTCATCGGCTGTCAATAGATCTACTTTTCCAATCTCCTGTAGATATTTATCAAGGGACTGACTTTCCCTGTTGGTAATCTGTTTGCTAATTTTTAGCTGCCTCATTCAAGAATAAATTTTCAGTTACGATTCAATTAATAACAGGAATCCAAATAAACAAAGTTCAAAATAATAAATACTCTATTGAACTTAGTCGTTTTTATCAGATTTTTCTGGTTTTGGCAATAATACTTTTCTGGAAAGTTTGAATTTTCCTGTTTTTTTATCCACATCGATAAGTTTAACCATTATTTCTTCACCCGGTTCGAGTACACCTTCCATATTCTCAAGTCTTTCCCACTTAATCTCAGAAATGTGAAGCAAACCATCTTTACCCGGCATAAATTCCACAAAAGCTCCAAATGGCATGATATTCTTTACTTTGCCAGTGTAAGTTTCTCCGATTTCCGGTTGGGCAACAATAGCCCTGATTCTTGAAATAGCGGCATTCATTGATTCCTGATTGTTTGAGAAAATATTGATTTTTCCCATATTATCCTTTTCTTCAATGATGATCGTGGCTCCGGTATCTTTTTGGATTTCTTGAATGACCTTTCCTCCTGGCCCGATCACTGCCCCGATAAGCTCCTTAGGAATACTCATCATAAATGACCTTGGAGTATGTGGCTTGAGATCAGGCTTAGGTGCCGAAATGGTCTTTTTTATTTCATCCATGATATGAAGCCTGCCTTCTTTGGCCTGATACAAAGCTTCTTTCAAAACGCTATAATCAAGGCCCTCTACCTTAAGGTCCATCTGACAGGCTGTGATTCCTTTTTCGGTACCAGTAACCTTGAAATCCATATCTCCCAAATGATCCTCATCTCCCAAAATATCGGAAAGAATGGAATATTTTCCTGTTTTTGCATCAGAGATCATTCCCATTGCTATTCCAGTTACCGGGGCTTTGATCTGAATCCCTGCATCCATCAAGGCCAAAGAACCTGCGCAAACTGTAGCCATGGAAGACGATCCATTTGATTCCAAAATATCAGATACAATTCTGATTGTATATGGATTCTCATCACCTGAAGGAAGGACTTTTTTCAAAGCTCTCATAGCAAGGTTGCCGTGACCAACTTCCCTTCTTCCAACTCCTCTGTTAGGCTTTACTTCACCTGTAGAAAAACCAGGGAAATTATAGTGAAGATAGAATTTGTTATATCCTGAAATCATTGCACCATCTATCATCTGCTCGTCCATCTTGGTACCTAGAGTACAAGTGGTAATGGATTGGGTTTCACCCCTAGTGAATACTGCCGACCCATGAGCCGAAGGTAAATAGTCGATTACCGACCATATAGGCCTGATTTCATTCAGTTTTCTACCGTCCAATCTCTTTTTCTCATTCAAAGTCAGATTTCGGGCTGCTTCTTTATGGATTTTTGAAAAATATGGACCAATAAGGCTAGCTTCAAAACCATGCTCCTCCCCAAGAGAAGCAACAAATTCCTCTTTAACTGCTTTAATTAGATCATATCTTTCTGATTTATTGGCAATCAATTTTGCCACTACCTCATAACATTTCCCGTATAATTCAGCATGCATTTTTTCATATAATGCAATATCTGACTTTTCGTGGTTGTACTCTCTTTTCTTTTCTTTTCCAACAGCAATAGTCAGTTCCTTCTGAATAATACAGTGTTTCTTTATCTCTTCATGGGCAAACTGAAGGGCTTCTACCATTTCATCCTCAGATATTTCATTAGCTTCACCTTCTACCATCAGAATATATTCTTCAGAACCTGCAACTATAAACTCCAATGAAGCAACTTCTAACTGGGCTGGTGTAGGATTGATGATCAACTTTCCGTCAATTTTTCCAACTCTTACTTCAGAAATCGGTCCATTAAAAGGAATATCGGATACTGCTAAAGCAGCCGAGGCGGCAAGACCTGCAAGACAATCCGGAAGAACTTCTGAATCTGCAGACATCAATGTTATGCCAATTTGGGTGTCAGCATGATAATCATCGGGAAATATAGGTCTGATAGCCCTGTCTACTATCCGGCTGATCAATATTTCATAGTCGGAAAGCCTTCCTTCTCTTTTCAAAAAACCTCCGGGGATCTTACCGGATGCAGCAAATTTTTCTTGATAATCGACAGACATCGGAAGAAAATCAACTCCCTCGGTTACTTCCTTTTTAGAAACAACAGTGGCCAGCAACATGGCTTTTCCCATGCGGACAACAACTGCTCCATCGGCTTGTTTTGCCAATGCGCCTGTTTCAATAATGATCTCTCTACCATCCTCAAGGATAATAGATTTAGAAATTACGTTTGGTAACATACAATTTTGTAAATAATAATAAGTGTAGAATAGTTATAAAAGTAAGGCTTAAAATCAGGGGTAAATAAAAAAGTAAGGTTCTCCCATGAGAACCTTACATTGAATCGAGTTATTTTCTAATTCCTAATTCGGTGATAATAGCTCTATATCTTTCGATATCATTATTAATAAGGTAATTGAGGAGACTTCTTCTTTTACCTACTAATTTCAAAAGACCAAGTCTTGAAGAGTGATCTTTTTTGTTTGTTTTCAAGTGGTCGGTCAAATGCTGGATTCTGAAAGTGAATAGAGCGATCTGTGATTCCGGAGAACCAGTGTCGGTTTCAGCTTTTAACCTGCCATGATTTTTAAACAACTCCGCTTTTTTCTCTGATGTTAAATACATGCCTAGTTAATTAATTATATTTTAAAACAGGTACAAAGGTAAAGCTTATAATCGAATTTCAAAAATCAAGACCGAGTTTTAGTGGTTTTATACGAAAATTTGGCTTTAATTCTTTTGAAAAAATCAACATAAATCTCGGGTTCAAACAATCTGGCATCTTTCCTTGCTTGCCTAAGGAAAAAGAACCCAAACGGCAACAAAACCAAATTTGAAAACCAAGTTCCAAAAACAGAGTTGGTGACTCCTTCTTTGGCCCATTTTTCACCTGTAATAGTCAACATGTAAAACAAAATAAAGAAGATGATTGACAACAAAACGGGCATACCCAATCCCCCTTTTTTTATAATAGCCCCGAGAGGTGCTCCTATCATAAACATCACGATACAAGCAAATGCTGTAGTGTATTTTTGATACCATGCTATTTCAAACCTTCTGAACTCCCGTTCCAAGGCATCGATCTGGGTTAACTTTGTGCTAAAATTGTTTTTTATGGTTCGGGCATTGTTCATCCCGACTGTAGCGGCTTTTGACTTGTAATCTCCCTTTAAAATAATTGAGTCTAGTGCTGCTCTTTTTTCATCAGAAAAAGTTAGGGATATTTGGGTTGAAGCGGTTTTTTTCAGGGAATCTTGGATCTCAATATTGCTGCCTTGATCGGAAGTAAGGGTAATAGAATCGAGGTCACTTACCAACCTGTTTAATTTCAGAAGCTTCCTGTTTATATTCTTTTTCTGTCCCGTAGTTTCTAAATTTCCCAAAGTATCAACAGAAACTACAATTTCTTTATTAGATATCTCCTTATTTATATCAATCAGGTCCGGATTAGCATCTTTTTCAAATACCAATTCCTTACCCAATGTAGATACTGAATCTTTATCAGAATATGATCCCTGATTTAATGAATCCAAAGCTTTTGAAGCTATCAAGTTTATATTTTCTTCAGTTTTTTTTTGCAAAACAGCCTTTGCAATTTTAACAGAATCATCTCTTTCTTTCCTTTTTACCACCTCAATCGGTGGAGTCAATTTTCTTTCTCTAGTAAAGTATGGATAAGAAGATTCAGTATTAAGAAAATTATAATAGACTATCTGATTAATTTCAGAGTTCATAGAATCTAGACCCAATTTTAGTTGGGCGATATTTTTTATCGACCTGTTGGTGGACCATAAGTCCTCAGGAGTTCTGTTTAACTGAAAAGAGGCAAGATCAAATACTATCTGATTTTCTGAAAAAGTTGTCCTACTTAGGTCAACCGGTTTTTCACTGATTCCCCTTTGAGATCTGGATTCCTCGTAACTGACTCCACTATACAAAGTCAATTTCATGTAGTTGTCGTTAAAAAAAGGCTCCATTCTCCCAGAATCAGCCATAATCACATTGATATTTCCCTGCCCCTCAGAGTGGTTGTAGATAATGATATCGTTCAACCTTATTTCATCGAGTTTTTTATTGACCTTGATACTGTAATTCGGAATTCCATTGTAAAAAACACCTTCTTTGATATCAAGCGCAGGAGACTTCATTCTGATATCGTACAGCAATCCAAATGTTTTGAGATTTACTTTTGGTACCAGATAATTATTTGATAGGAATGCAGCAACAGTAAGTAACAATACAAAAACGCCAATTGGCACAAGTGCCCTGACTAAAGATATCCCCGCACCCTTCAAGGCAGTAAGTTCAAAATGCTCTCCAAGATTACCAAAAGTCATCAGGGCTGAAAGAAGAACAGCCAATGGTAAGGCCATTGGCGAAATACTGATAACAAAATAAGAAAAAAGCTCCATGTATATCCAAAAACTCAGGCCTTTACCAAAGATTTCATCAAAATACTTGAGCATGTTCACAGTGAGTAGAATAAAATCTACCACCACAAAGGTCAAAAAGAAGGGTCCTATAAAAGACCCCAAAATCAATTTATCTATTTTTTTCATTAACAATTATTACCACTTCAAAGAATTCTAACGGCAAAGGTTAAAAATATTTTCAAAAGAAAAGAAAATACACTGTTTAACCACCGATAATTTCTTTGAGAGAATGAATCAAACTTTCCCAAATAGACTCCAACTCTTCATCATCATAGGAATCACTGTAATCAATGACTTTCAAAAACATGGTTTGGGTAAGTTCGTTCTCATCCACTTTAAATTCTATAAAGGAATTGTCTTTCTCTTCCGGGTTAGCGGGATCAAAAAATTCAAACTTCACATGGATATTTGTCCTAAGAGCTGTAATTCTTGCATAATGGTCTTCACCATCAAAATGAAACTTATAGGTCTTATCTTCATTGATATTCACATCATCTGCAAACCATTCAGCCAATCCGCTAGCCGTACTTAAATATGGAAATAAAATTTTCCTGGAAGTATTGATTTGATAATCAGCAACAAACTTATTTTTCACCATTTTTACTTTAATTTAGTTAACAAAAAGTCACTTTTTTTGGAACATTTTGTTTGCAATTCAAGACTTAAGAACTCATATTTGCAATCCGATTTGGAAAGGTAGCGCATCCCGATAGCTATCGGGAGGTTTGAATAAAGGATTCCTATCCACCAAGGCAATAAGGGGTTCTAAACCAAACCGATTATGTACCCTTCCATTACCAAATAATATTACCTGGCAAGGTAGTTCAGTTTGTTAGAGCGAAGGATTCATATCCGCCGCGGCGGACAGGGGTTCCGATCTAAACTGATAGTACCTGTTCATTTCCTTAATCATTACCTGGCGAGGTAGCTCAGTTGGTTAGAGCGCAGGATTCATAACCCTGAGGTCAGGGGTTCAACTCCCCTCCTCGCTACTCTTAGCTTCTCCTTGTGAGAAGCTTTTTTTATTTCAATTCTTTTTGAGATGTATACTGTATATGTTCTTTATTCCTTTTCGGCCTCAAGATTTTACACCGGAATGACCTCAGATCTCATAACCCGTTTTAAGTTTCACAACGAGAAAGGAATCAAAGGTTTCACAACTCGATTTAGACCTTGGTACTGCATCCATGTGGAGTTTTTTGATGATAAATCAATGGCAATCCAAAGGGAAACGGAACTCAAATCAGGAAAGGGAAGAGATTGGATCAAAACAAACATTCTTCCACTTTACATCTAGCTTGGATTCATATCCGCCGCGGCGGACAGGGGTTCAACTCCCCTCCTCGCTACTCTTAGCTTCTCCTTGTGAGAAGCTTTTTTTATTTCAATTCTTTTTGAGATGTATACTGTATATGTTCTTTATTCCTTTTCGGCCTCAAGATTTTACACCGGAATGACCTCAGATCTCATAACCCGTTTTAAGTTTCACAACGAGAAAGGAATCAAAGGTTTCACAACTCGATTTAGACCTTGGTACTGCATCCATGTGGAGTTTTTTGATGATAAATCAATGGCAATCCAAAGGGAAACGGAACTCAAATCAGGAAAGGGAAGAGATTGGATCAAAACAAACATTCTTCCACTTTACATCTAGCTTGGATTCATATCCGCCGCGGCGGACAGGGGTTCAACTCCCCTCCTCGCTACTCTTAGCTTCTCCTTGTGAGAAGCTTTTTTCAATCTTTTGAGAAGCTTTTTTAATCTTTTCAATTAGCCAATCGTTTCAATTTTCCAAACCTTAGTTTACATTTTTGACTATTTTGACTAAAACTTCGCATAAATGTAAAAGCTTCTTGTAATAGGAGATTTCAATAGAATTTCAGGTTTGATAATTTAAACTTAAGGACATTTGTAATATAGCAAAAAATCCCAAAATAGACCCCATCACTACAAAAAATAGAAATAAAAAAGCCCCTAACCGGGGCTTTAATATTAAAATAAGAAAGTGCGTTCTTATTTTACTTTTTCAACAACAGCTTTGAATGCCTCGGGATGGTTCATGGCTAAATCTGCAAGAACTTTTCTGTTCAATTCGATATCAGCTTTTTTCAACAATCCCATAAATTGAGAGTAAGAGATGCCAAATTGTCTGGCACCTGCATTGATACGCTGGATCCATAATGCCCTGAATTCTCTTTTCTTGGCTTTTCTGTCTCTGTAGGCGTATTGTAAACCTTTTTCGTATTTGTTTTTAGCTACTGTCCAAACGTTCTTACCTCTTCCGAAGTAGCCTTTCGTTGCTTTAAGGACTTTTTTTCTACGTGCTCTTGAAGCAACCGAGTTTACTGATCTTGGCATAATTTTTTGATTTTTTGACCCTTGGTGCCAACTTTTTTCTCAGTTGATCTTGTAGACCGAAGCGCCTGGTGAATAAATAAACCTAATTTTCAAAAGAAACAGGAATCGAATTAACCGATTCTCAACATAGCTTTTACTCTTCCTTCATCTGATTCGTGAACCATTCCCATTTTAGTAAGATTTCTCTTTCTCTTGGTTGATTTTTTTGTCAGAATGTGGCTTTTGTAAGCATGCTTTCTTCTAATTTTACCGGTTCCCGTTAAAGAAAACCTCTTTTTTGCACCTGATTTTGTTTTTACTTTAGGCATAACTGTGTTTGTTTGTTGAAATTATTTCTTTGATGACTTCGGAGCCAAGAATAAAAACATCCGTTTCCCTTCTAGTTTGGGAAGCTGCTCTACTTGAGCATAATCCTCCAACTCCTGCGCAAATCTCAATAACAACATCTCTCCTCTTTCCTTAAATACAATTGACCTTCCCACGAAATGGACATAAGCTTTTACTTTTGCCCCCTCCTTTAGGAAGTTGATTGCATGCTTCAATTTGAAATTGAAATCATGGTCATCGGTATTAGGTCCAAATCTGATTTCTTTGAGAACAGTCTTAGCAGCATTTGCTTTAATCTCTTTCTGCTTCTTTTTCTGTTCGTATTTAAATTTCGCATAGTCAATCACCTTACATACAGGTGGTGTTGCATTTGGAGAAATTTCTACGAGATCAAGTTCGTTCTCCTCGGCTACCTTTAGGGCCTGAGCAAGTGTCAAAACAGCGTTTCCGCCTTCTACGTAGTCACCTACGACCCTGACTTCTCTAGCTCTGATCCTGTCGTTAACCTTGTAAGGCTCTTCTTGTCTCTGTCTGAACGGTGGTTTTCCTTTCAAATTCTTATGGTTATTTAATGAAATTGCGTGCAAATATCGGAATTAATTTGAGATTTAAAAAATTTGCCTCATTATTACCGATTAATTTAATTTTTTAAAGACTCTCCTATTATTTTTTTGAAATAGGATACAAATTCAGCCGGAGAAAGACTTCCAAGATCTCCCTCTCCGTGCCTCCTAACAGAAATTTTACCTTCCTGTTGCTCTTTCTCTCCCACGATAAGCATGAAAGGGATTTTCTTTACTTCAGCATCTCGGATTTTTCTTCCGATTTTTTCATCCCGGTTATCAATCATTCCAATGATGTCCTCATCCTCAAGGATTCCTTTTACTTCCTCTGCATATTCTATGAATTTCTCAGAAATAGGCAAAATTGTAATCTGCTCGGGAGAAAGCCAAAGAGGGAAATTTCCGGCACAATGCTCGATCAATACCGCCACAAATCTTTCTAAAGAACCAAATGGTGCCCTGTGAATCATGACCGGTCGATGCTTTTGGTTATCAGACCCGATATATTCCAATTGGAATCTCTCAGGAAGGTTATAATCAACTTGGATAGTTCCAAGTTGCCATTTTCTTCCCAAAGCATCTTTGACCATGAAATCCAGCTTTGGACCGTAGAATGCGGCTTCTCCTAATTCTGTGACAGTCTGCAATCCTTTCTCAGCTGCTGCTTCTACTATTGCAGACTCTGCTTTTTCCCAAGCTTCGTCTGTTCCGATGTACTTTTCCCTCTTTTCAGGATCTCTTAATGAAATCTGCGCTGTATAATCCTCAAAACCCAAGGCTTTGAATACATATAAAACCAAATCAATGACTTTAATGAATTCCTCCTTGACCTGATCAGGCCTGCAGAAAATATGGGCATCATCCTGAGTAAATCCACGAACCCTAGTCAATCCATGCAATTCCCCACTTTGCTCATACCTATAAACAGTCCCAAATTCAGCATACCTGATTGGAAGGTCTTTATATGATCTTGGTTTATGCTTGTAAATCTCACAATGATGCGGACAGTTCATCGGCTTCAGCAAAAATTCCTCACCTTCATTAGGAGTATGGATCGGCTGGAAGGAATCCTTCCCGTATTTCTCGTAATGACCGGAAGTTTCGTAAAGTGCCTTATGCCCGATATGTGGTGTCACCACTTGTTGGTACCCTGATTTGTCTTGGGCTTTCTTCATGAAGTTTACAAGACGCTCACGAAGCAGTGTTCCCTTTGGCAACCAAAGCGGTAATCCCATCCCGACCTTTTCGGAGAAGGTAAACAACTCCAATTCCCTTCCTAATTTCCTGTGGTCACGCTTTTTTGCCTCCTCAAGCATAAAAAGGTAATCCTGAAGCTCTTTGGCTTTGGGGAAAGTAATGCCATAAAGACGAGTCAACATCTTGTTTTTCTCATCCCCTCTCCAATAAGCTCCTGCAATATTGAGAAGCTTTACAGATTTGATAAAACCCGTGTTTGGAATATGAGGACCACGGCAAAGGTCTGTGAAGTTACCCTGCTCGTAGAAAGTAATTGAACCATCTTCAAGTCCTTCCAACAAATCAAGTTTGTAGGGATCATTTTTTTCTGTGAAATAAGCTACCGCTTCTTTCTTAGAAACTTCTTTCCTGATAAAATCGCTTTTCAATTTGGCCAATTCCAACATTTTGGCCTCAATCTTTTCAAGCTCTGAGCCGTCAAGAGATTTATCCCCAAAATCCACATCATAGTAGAATCCATTTTCGATGGGCGGACCGATTCCGAATTTTGTACCGGGATAAAGCGCTTCCAAAGCTTCTGCCATCAGGTGGGCGGAGGAATGCCAAAAAGTATTTTTCCCTTCTGTGTCATTCCAAGTCAAAAGTTGGACTTTGGAATCTTGGTGAATAGGCCTGCTCGAGTCCCAAACCTCACCGTTTACTTTTGCTGCAAGAACATTTCTGGCTAGACCCTCGCTGATACTAAGTGCAATTTGTAGCCCCGAAACTCCCTTTTCATACTCCCTGACCGAACCGTCGGGAAGGGTAATGTTGATCTGTTGGTTAGACATTTAAAATTTTAACTTGATGAAACATCACACCTTTACAAACAGGTGTGTTTTTGATTTGCAAATATGCGAATTGATGTTGGCTTTTTTTTAAAATTAAAGTAACAAACTCAGAAAAAATGAAATTTCTAATCGCAACGGGCTCTAAGGTTCAGCAAGGATCGTATTGACTTTGACTCCTTATATTTACGATTTAGAGTTCCTCACCTTCATATTAGAATTCTCTTCTCCCCTAATTTATATTTTGAAATTTAGTTAAAATGTAAATGCTAAAAACTAGTTCGATCTTTTTTAAAGATCAATCTACACTCTTACTTCAATCTAAAAAGAATTTGAGTCATGGCTATCTAAGTGTTTGATTGTGAATTATAAAATCATCCTAAAAATTTAATAATATTCTCATTCCCATAACCAAATTCAAGAGAAGTCCTCTCCGACTTCAAAAAGGAAGACTTGACATAAATCGTTCGAATTCAGGATAAAGCTAGATTTATTCCCTTCAAAATGAAATTTCCAAAAAAACCTATCCCCATTTTTGTCTTCAGATACATTTCCATTGTAATTAAATTGTGCTTGGGAAATTATTAAAAAACTCAAAACAAATCCCACAAAAAAAAGTACTCTTTCCTTATTGGATTACTTTAGAACCAAAAACACATGCAAAGGGGTTTTGATAATATTTTAAGTCAAATTTTGTCTTGATTTCTTCTTTCAAATTAACCTATTAAAAATAAATCCCATCATTATATTTGTCTGCAATTATAAAAAAATGACATACGATATCATCATCATTGGAGGGGGAATTGTCGGGCTAGCGACAGGTTTGAAAATCAAACAACAAAAACCTGATCTTAAAATCGCCATTCTGGAAAAAGAATCTGAAGTAGCCAAACATCAGACCGGTAATAATAGCGGAGTGATCCATTCGGGTCTTTATTACAAACCAGGATCGCTCAAGGCCATCAACTGCATCAATGGCTACCATGAACTGATCAAGTTTTGTGAAGAAGAAAATGTTCCTTATGAACTGACAGGAAAAGTAGTGGTCGCTACAAAACAAGAACAGATTCCAATTCTAAACGGATTGCTAGAACGCGGGCTTCAAAACAAGCTCACGGGGGCACGTTCCATTACTTTAGATGAGTTGAAAGCATTTGAGCCCTACTGTGCCGGTGTGGCTGCAATACATGTCCCACAGACAGGAATTGTTGATTATAAGATGGTTGCGCAGGCATATGCCACAAAATTCGAGTCTGTTGGTGGCTCTATTTTTTTAAATCATAAAGTAAACGAAATCAAAATTTTAAATGGAATATCTTATGTAAGTTCATCACTTCATGAATTTGGATGCAAATTGGTGATCAATTGCGCCGGTCTATATTCCGACAAAGTCGCCCAAATGAACCAAATAGAAGACATTGATGTCAAGATCATTCCATTCAGGGGAGAATATTACAAAATCAAAAAAGAAAGGGAATACCTAGTCAAAAACCTGATCTATCCTGTTCCGGACCCAAACTTTCCATTTTTAGGAGTTCACTTTACAAGGATGATGAAAGGTGGCGTCGAGGCCGGACCAAATGCTGTACTGGCATTCAAAAGGGAAGGATATAAGCGAACTGACATCAACTTCTCAGAGCTTGCAGAAACATTATCCTGGCCGGGATTCCAAAAAGTGGCGGCAAAATACTGGAAAACCGGAATGGGTGAAATTTACCGTTCTTTTTCCAAAACCGCATTTACCAAAGCATTGCAGGAACTGATTCCTGATATCAATGAATCTGACCTGGTCGATGGTGGCGCCGGTGTGCGTGCCCAAGCCTGCGACCGTACAGGAGGATTATTGGATGATTTCAGTATCCGGGAAAATGAATTTGCCATCAATGTCCTCAATGCCCCCTCTCCTGCTGCAACGAGTTCCCTGTCGATTGGCGGCACTGTCTGCGAATTGGCTTTGAAGAGGTTTGGGAAATAGAGGATAGTCAAACTGTTCCTGCAAATATTCACAAATCCAAAAACTCCAAAAATCTATACTCCGCCCATGTAAATTCCTGACCGGGAACCAAAAAACCGGTGTGCCCCCCCCTAGTTGGCATTTCAAGAAAAATGTGGGGATGTGTTTCGGCAAGCTTAACTGGAAAACAGCGGTCCATAATCAGCGGGTCATTGAGCGCATTGATGATCAAAGTCGGAATCTGGATATGTTCCATCCAATTGTCGGCACTGACGCTACGGTAAAAATCCTGCGCATCCCTGAATCCATGCACTTTGGCGGTAAAGTGGGTATCAAATGTGTCAAAGTCTTTGACTGATTTGAGCAAATCCAAATCTACCAATCCCGGAAACTGTTCCCCCTTAACCTGCATTTTTGCTTTCAGCTTACCGAGAAACCTGTTTTTATAAAATGCATTTCTCTTTTCTTTCAATGTTGCTGCCGAATCAGGCAGGTTGCAGGGAGTGGAATAAACGGCCGCTCTTTTGATTTTTGAATTGAGGTCAAGTCCGTTTTCTCCCAAGTATTTCAATGTCTGTGCTCCTCCCATGCTGATTCCTACCAGATAATAGGATTCGTAAGTATGGGATTTTTCGACATGGTCGATGACAGTTTTCAGATCGTAAGATGCACCGTGATGGTACAAAATCGGTCCCTTGTTCATCTCTCCGCCACAGGACCTATTGTTCCAGGCCAAAGCATCAAAACCGTGTTTGTTGAATAATTTGGCCAATCCCATCGCATAATGCCTGTCCGAACTCCCTTCGAGGCCATGTGAAATGATGAGGAGTTTTTTGCTTCCGATTATTGACCAATCAATATTCAAAAAATCCCCATCAGGAGTATTGATCTTTTCCCTCGAATATTGGATCCCTTGAATTTTTCTAAAAATACTGGGTATGATCGTTTCCAAATGCCCGTTGAAAAGGAATTTGGGAGGTTTACCATAGGTGGACTTTCCAATCAAAGGCATAAAAAAGGAGAAATCAGTTTGGCGAAAATAAAAACATATCCACAAAACAGGGAATTATTTGTTTTATTTGGTTAACAAAAATAAATGAATCCCAATGAAATTGATCAAAAACACCCTATTCCTTCTGATTATGTCCTTCTTCATTACTGAAATTTTACCGGCACAGTCTGTTGATTCTTACATTGACGGGATCTATCCCGAACTCGATGGGCTATATAAACACCTACACCAAAACCCCGAACTTTCCCTTCAGGAAAAAGAAACTTCTGCGCGCATTGCAAAGGAACTTAAAGCTATTGGCTATGAAGTGACCGAAAATATTGGCGGATACGGTGTGGTGGGAGTATTCAAAAACGGTCCCGGACCCGTATTGCTTATCCGCTCGGATATGGATGCTTTGCCTATGGAAGAAAAAACAGGGCTGCCTTATGCTTCGGTAAAAAAAGGGATCAGCAATGACGGAAAGGACACTTTTATTGCCCATTCCTGTGGACACGATATCCATATGACGGTATTTATCGGGACCGCCAAGATGATGATGGAATACAAAAACTCCTGGAAAGGAACCTTGCTGATGGTCGGGCAACCTTCAGAAGAAAATGGAATGGGTGCCTGGAATATGATGAATGACGGTCTCTATAAAAGATTCCCACATCCCGATTTTGCCATTGCCCTGCATGATGACCCTTTTCTCCCTGCAGGAACCCTTGGATATAAAGAAGGTGCGCTGATGGCAGGTGTCGATATGATGAATGTGACAGTAAACGGAGTCGGTGCACATGGGGCAGCACCGCATACAGGAATTGATCCAATCGTATTGAGTGCACAAATGATACAGGCTTATCAGACCATCGTCAGCAGGAGAATCGCCCCGATGGAACCTGCGGTGGTTACAGTAGGATCGATTCACGGAGGTTCGGTTCATAACATTATTCCTGACCAAGTGGTCATGCAACTCACTTTGAGGTCATATTCCATGGATGTCAGGGAAGAGATGATTTCGGGTGTGAAAAGAATCAGTGAGAACCTGGCAAAGGCTGCAGGAGTGCCTGAAAACAAAATGCCGACTTATTGGATCCGCGAACCCCACACGCCCGCGCTGATAAATGATGCAAATCTGACCAAACAAATGGTGGAGGTTTTCAAAAAGAATATAGGAGAGGAAAAAGTAGTGGAGGTAAAAGCCCAAATGATCGGTGAAGACTTCAGCAGGTTTGGAATGCAGGAAAGGAACATTCCTATCACCATGTTTTACTTGGGAGCGAGTGATCCAAAATTTCTTGAGGAAGCAAAAGAAAAGGGATTGGAAATTCCGGGATTGCACAGCCCCTATTTTGCACCATTACCCGAACCCACCATAAAAACCGGAATCAAAGCTATGAGTCTGTTTGCGATGGATATTTTGAAAAATCAGGATGTGATGATGGAGAAAAAGTAAGCTGATTCTAAGTTTGGTTTGTAAAGACACAAACCATGGCGTCAAATGAGCTAAGTTTGGTTGGCAAAGACACAAACCATGGCGTCAAATGGGCTATAAAAATATAAGTTAACATACAGATGCCATAAGTTCATAATACCTTAACCAAGCTGAATTATTGTTGACTTAAATTTGCATAAGTAAGTTTTCTTCATAGGTATTGATGATATTTTAAACGGAACGGCCATGCTGTTCCGTTTTCTTATTTTAAAAGTCTTGAATAGAGAGTCTTCAATTTTATTGGGGGATGTTTTAAGAAAAAAAGCGCAAAAACAATCAAATTGGCAAGCTGTACCCTTAGCCATGAGTTGTTGTCGTATTTGCGGGCAGAAACTAAAATCCTTTTTGGGATAACCTTAAACCTGTATTTCTTTTTGATCCTCTGAACGATTTCAAAATCTTCCATCAGGCAATATTTCTCATCAAACCCTCCCAATTCCCAAAAGACATCTTTACGAATGAACAAAGTCTGATCGCCTCCCCCTGAAAGCAACCCGTTAAATTGGGTAAACCAGGAATTGATCCTAAGCATGCTATCAGGGGAATCGAAATTATAAGCAAAGCAACCCGCAGAAAACCCATCTTCTATACTTGATTTGATATCTTCATGAAAAGTGGGCAAAATCCTCACATCAGCATGGACAAAGTATAAAATATCACCAAAGGACTCTTTTGCACCCAAATTCATCTGCACTGCCCTGCTTTGGATGCTACAGGGCACAAACCTAAAACCAGCCCTTTCTACGACTTCTTTGGTATTGTCAGTGCTCCCTCCATCCACAACAATCACTTCCTGAAGTTTCTGATTATCAACATTTCTAAAAAGCGGCAGCAATTCATTTATGTTATTTGCTTCATTTAATACCGGAATAATGATGCTAATTTTCATACTGTTCTCACAGGTTTTTCCTTTTCATGACAAAATTTTTGATAGGAAATTCCATTACTGCCTTGTCCAATTTTCCATTGATATAATAAAACCTGTTTCTATTTCCATTGACATTGACCTCGTAATAATCTTTATGCTTGACTACAGGGCAGACCAAACCATACCCTTCAGCGATAAATTCACTTACATTTTTTGGTTCCTCAAAATAAAAAGAGGAAGAGCTGAAAAACATTTTTTTTCTGACTTCTGTATCCAACTCATATTTATAGTTGCGCGAAATGACCTTATAATGGTCATTGACCCAAGTAATGAGCGATCGGAAATTTCCCTTATTGGTTTTTGAATTGACCTCACTTTTGATAAAATGGGTTCCTTTAAAAATAGAAACGGTATGAAAATCAAGCTCAACTTTGCCAAAAAACCAGAAACCTACTTTACTTCTTACATCGATTTGGGAATCATCTCCTGATATTTTTCGGGTAGCGGTCATCTCTCCAATGGATATTCCTGCAATAGAAATGTCATACTCTTGGTAGTCTTGGGCAAACAAACCAAAGGGCAGAAAAAATACCAATAAGCATATTTTGTAGCTGTTTTTCATTTATTTAACTTCTGAAGGTGCCAAATTTCAAAATAATTATGACATCTTGGAAAGGTTTATTCAGGGAAAATTGCAATCATATCCTCTTCCGTGTCAATATCGCGGAGTGTTTTCATCAAATCGTAACTTATTTGGCCATGGTTGAGTATTTCCAGGGTTCTTTTCCAGACTTCTGATGAACTCCATGGGATATTCTCAAAAAGGGCTCCATAGAATTGGCACATTCCGAGTAAATAATATCCCCCATCCAATGCGGGTCCAATACAGACATCTTTCTTTTTCAAAGCTTGGAAAGCATCCTTTATGTCAGCAGTTCTGATTTCCGGACAGTCCGTACCAATAATAATTACCTTCTTGTAGCATTTCTGAAAGAGCGAGAAGAAGGCATTTGACATTCGTTCACCCAAGTCCACTCCTATTTGCACTTTTTCAAAATCAGGCTTGAATTGGCCAAATGAATTTTCTTCGATAAAATCCGAATAAAAAATGGAAATATCTACGTCTTCCAGTTTTTCGATTTGCCTGTAGGTATGCAAAAGCAATGACCGGTATATTTCCAAAGCTTTTTTTTCTCCTATGGTTGCGGCTAGCCTTGATTTCACTTTTCCCAGAACTGCGTTTTTTTGAAAAACAATCAGGGCATTTTCATTTTTCATACTTTTTTGAATTCGAAGCAAACTATCAATATAATCCGAATTTATTTTATTTTTTTATATGTGTCATACCTGATGAGCAGAAACAAACAGAATACTTTTTTTAAATAATGAACTTTAAATGAAAGTGGATAGTTATTTACCTATTATTTCTATAGACTTTAAATATTATATTCATGTCACTAAGATTAGGAGATTTAGCACCGAATTTTGTCGCAGAGACGACTGATGGAAAAATTGACTTCCACGAATATTTGGGAGACGGATGGGGAGTTTTATTCTCACATCCGGCAGATTACACTCCTGTTTGTACTACAGAATTGGGTGCTGTGGCCAAATTGAAATCTGAATTTGAAAAAAGAAATGTCAAAGTAATGGCATTGAGTGTGGATGGATTGGTCGACCATGCAGCTTGGATCAAAGACATCAATGAAACCCAACATACAACAGTTAATTTTCCTTTGATTGCGGACAAGGAAAGGCATGTATCCGAATTGTATGACATGATCCATCCCAACGCCAATGAAAATTTCACGGTACGATCGGTTTTTGTAGTCGGACCAGACAAAAAAATAAAACTGATCATCACCTATCCTGCCAGTACGGGAAGAAACTTTGATGAATTGCTCAGGGTAATTGATTCTTTACAACTGACAGCCAAGTATGCGGTGGCGACACCGGCCAACTGGAAAAATGGCGAAGATGTGGTCATCACACCTGCTATCAAAGATGAAGATATCCCTGCCAAATTCCCAAAAGGGCATACTAGAATAAAATCTTATTTAAGAACTACTCCACAACCAAATATTTGAACCTAGATTAAGAAAGCTCTGCAAAAACAGAGCTTTTTCTTTGTCTGATTTTGGTTGATTTAATTTTTTTATTGCTTAATTGGAACTTGAATCCAATAGCCAAACATCACCACCATGTCAATCTATACTGTCATTATTGGTTCAGGTTCTTACCTGCCGGAAATCATTGTAAAGAACGAAGATTTTTTAAAAAATGAATTTCTGGATGTCGCAGGAAGGAAAATTCCAAAAGACAATACTGCCATCATCCAAAAGTTTCAAGATATCACGGAAATCGAGGAAAGAAGGTACCTGACGCCGGAAATGAATACCTCCGACATGGCTTTTATTGCATCCCAAAGGGCTATTGAAGCAGCGGGGATTGATCCTGAGACTTTGGATTACATCATCGTGGCTCAAAATTTTGGGGAAATAAGACATGATAATAAAAAAACGGATATGGTCCCGACTATTGCGACCAGGGTAAAACATTTACTACAGATCCAAAACCCGGATTGCGTGGCGTATGATTTGCCTTTTGGCTGTCCAGGTTGGGTACAGGGGGTGATACAGGCGGATTATTTTTTCAAGTCAGGTGATGCCAAGCGTGCTTTGATCATCGGGGCAGAGAATTTGTCAAGGATTATTGATCCCCATGACATAGATACCATGATATATTCTGATGGTGCAGGCGCAGTGGTTATTGAGGGTATTAAAAGTGAAAAACCTGTTGGAATCATTGCACATAAGACAAGAACAGATACCCTTACACAAGCGCACTACTTGAAAATGGATGTGTCCTACAATCCTGATTTTAAGGATGATACACTATTTTTAAAAATGAATGGGCGTAAGCTTTATGAATATGCGTTGAATACAGTTCCTATTTTGGTCAAACAAGTAATTGAAAAAGCTGGATTGGGGATCGGCGATATTGACAAAGTTTTGATCCATCAAGCCAATGCAAAAATGGACCATGCTATTCTAGAAAGGACTTTTAAGCTGTTTGGTAAAGAGGACATGCCGGATGAGATCATGCCTATGATTATCTCAAAAATGGGAAATAATTCTGTGGCAACTGTTCCCATCTTGTATGATATGATTGTAAGGAACCAATTGCCTGCGCATCAGTTCCATCCCGGGGATATTTTGGTTTTTGCTTCTGTAGGTGCCGGAATGAATGTCAATGCTTTTGTTTACATCCAGCCATAAATCTCCTTCAGCCTCAAGTGTAAATCTTTCCTATCAGGTAAGTAACCGCATTGCCGGTCAAAATCACCCTCTCTCCTAGTAATTTACAGCCGATTTTCCCTTCCCTAGCGGAAACCTGAACGGCGGTCAATATCTCTTTACCAAGTTTTTGTGACCATATCGGTGTCAAACTAGTATGTGCCGAGCCTGTGACGGGATCCTCAGGAACACCAACTTGAGGTCCAAAAAAGCGGGAAACAAAATCCACGGTATTTCCTTTGGCGGTGACGACCACACCACGGACAGGTAATTTTGCAATCCGAGAAAGGTCAAAATTTAAGTTTCTGATTTGGTTTTCATTTTCAAAAATCAAGATGTAATCCGATTTACCCTTAAAAGCCTGAATTGGTTTTGGATTAAAGGGTTTTGTCAATTGCTCTGTCAGTTCGATCTCTTGAATCAGATCAAGGGGAAAGTCCATCACCAGTTGGTTTCCCTCCTTTTTCACCTTCAAAACCCCTGACCTCGGAGAAAAAAAGGAGATTTCAGAGTCCTCAAATCCCTCATGTTCAAAAAGCACATGTGCTGTAGCAAGCGTGGCGTGACCACAAAGATCCACTTCTGTTCCCGGAGTAAACCACCTCAAAACAATATTTTTCTCCTCTCTGACATAGAAAGCGGTTTCCGAAAGGTTATTTTCCATAGCAATTTTTTGAAGGGTTTCATCCTCCAACCATTCGGTCAAAGGAACAACAGCAGCAGGATTACCTCCAAAAACCTTTTCTGAAAACGCGTCAATTTGGTAGATTTTAAGTTCCATTGGGTAGAATAGTTGTAGTTGTTGAAATGGTTGTAGTTGTTTTAATGGTTGTATCGGTTGTCGTGTTGTCGGATTATCAATGTTTTCTGGGTTGGAGATTTAGAGGAAAATGAGAGTGATTACTGCCTACTGCTTCTGACCGCTGCTCTTGACATCACCCAACTTTTGAGCGATAGCTGAACCGACCATCAGCTGAAGCGCGTGGTAAACCATCAGCGGCAATAACATCACACCAAACACCACAGGATCCGGAAACATCACCCTTCCCATCACGGCTCCCTGAACCAATGATTTTTTGCTTCCGCAGAAAATCACAGTGATCATATCTTCTCTTGAAAATTTCAAAGCCTTGGACAAAAGGTACATCAATCCCATCATCAGGAGGAAAAACACCAACATCAAAACACCAAGTAAAATCAACTGCCCCGCAGTATGACCATCAAACATATTCTCTGAAAACGACTCTGCAAAGGCTGTGAAAATGATAAGAAGAATGATCGCCTGATCGAAATTCTTCAATGTTGTTTGGTGTTTATTGACATACTTCACCAAATACTTATGTACAAATAAGCCCAAGATCACAGGAACCAACACCTGAAAACTCAATTTGATGATGGTATCCGTCAGGTCAAAATCCACCGCAGTTTCCGGTAACATCAGGTCCATCCAAAGCGGCGTGATAAAAATCCCCACCATACTTGAGATACTCGCATTGAATATTGCTGCAGGAAGGTTACCTCCCGCAATAGAAACCATCACCACAGAGCTAGATACGGTGGAGGGTAGAGCGGCGAGGTAAAATGTCCCGATCCAAAAGAGATTTGTTTCATCACCCCAGACTGCATAAAGCAACAAGACAACCAGTGGGAAGATCAGAAACGTCGTCGATTGGACCAGAATATGGAGCTTCCAGTTGGACAATCCCTGCTTGAGTTTCTCGGGGCTTAACTTGACTCCGTAAAAAAAGAAAATGACGGATATTCCGATTCCTGTTATGGCTTTCAAAGGCAAAGGACTTGCCTCAGATCCCCATTCGGGAAAGGCTTTGGCCAAAATAATCATACCCACAAGCAGGAAAAAGAAGGTATTTAGTCCTACTCTGTTAAGGGTTTCCCAAAGTTTGGCCATTTAGATTTGATGTTTGCTTCTATATTGATTGCCTTCTAATATTGTCACAAAAGATTGCCGTAGCTACTGCGACGTTTAGTGATTCTGCATAACCAAATCTCGGGATAGTGACTTTGTGGCTTACCAAGGGCTGAAGTTCTTTGGAGATTCCATTGGATTCATTGCCCATAAGGATAATTCCACCATTTCCAAATTTGGTTTTATGGATAGATTCTCCCTCCAAATAAGCCCCATAAATGGGAATACTTGATTTTTCAAACTGCTTTTTCAAATCCGTGTAAAAAAACCTGATCCTTGTAAAACTTCCCATACTAGCATGCAATACCTTAGGATTGTAAAATTCTGCAGATTCTTCGCTTAGAAAAAGATTTTGAATTCCGTACCAATCTGCAATCCTGATGATGGTTCCAAGGTTTCCCGGGTCTTTGACATCATCCAAGGCGATGGCCCATTCTTCCGAAGACAAACTGATCGGAGTGTTGGGTTTGCTTTTGGCAACGACAAGGGCAGAGTCGTTACTTTGAAATGAGCCCACTGATTCGAGGGTAGATTGGCTAACTTCAAAAACATCCGCCTTTATGGAGTCAAGAAGCCGGGCATGCTCCTTTCCATATTGTGTTGTGAACAATACCTGACTTACTTCATAATCTGACTGAAGCAATTCCGTTACGTTTTTACCTCCTTCCACAAAAAATAGCTGTTCTTGTTTTCGGAATTTTTTCTGTTGTAAGGATTTAATAAACTTAAGCGTATTTTTGCTTAACATTCGGTTAATTGCCTAATTGTGAATAAAGCCAAATATATAAACTTTCTTTTTCTGCTTTTTTTAATTTCTTCCTGTTCTTTGACAAAAGGACTAAAGGAAGGTCAATACCTAGTATATGATGTAAAAGTAAACGGAGCAAAAAAAAGTTCGAAATCGGACCTTTCAGGTCTGATTCAGCAAGTTCCAAATACAAGAATCCCTCTTTTGAACACCTCTGCAGGAATTTCCATTTACAGGTTTGGTGAATGGATTTATGACAGTTCAAGGCATATCAATAAACAGGCTGAATTCCTTACTGAAAGAGACGATCTTAGAATGATCAGTAACGAAAAAGAACTTACCAGAAAACAGATCAAAAGGTTGAATAAAATCAATGACAACCTTACCTCACTTGAAAAAAAACTTGAGTTCGGTAATTTTTTTATGAGAACCGGAAATCCCAGAGTCATATTTGACAGTACGCTGACTTTGGAAACAAGCCGGCAGATGAAATACTATTTGGTCAATAATGGTTTTTTTGATGCTGAGACGGATTTTGAAGCGGCATTTAAAAACCAAAAAGTAAGAATTACTTACCTCATCAATGAGCATGAGCCTTATGTGGTGGATTCTTTTTTTACCAAATCGGATGATGAAGGAATCCTGACCTTATTGGAAAAAAGTCAAGAAAGTATACAAATCAAGGTTGGTGAAAATTATAACCAAAACGCCATCACCAGGGAAAGGCAAAGGGTGGAAGATTTACTGAAAGACAATGGTTATTATACTTTTTCTCGGTCATATCTTGAATATAACGTTTATAAAGATACTGTAGAACACAAGGTCAAAATCGAGGAATTTATCCGAAACCCTTCATTTTCAGATAGTCATAAAGTTTATACATTGGATTCTATCTACTTTTTCATTGATCCTCCTTCAGAGAATTTTGTTGACTATGACTATCATAAAACCTACGGGGATATAATTTTTGAGTTATATGAAGACCGTTACTCCGAAAAAATAATATCCTCTAGGATTTTTCTTGAAAAAGGAAATTTATACAACAGGACAAATGTCATCGAAACCCAAAGACAACTTGCAAACCTTGACTTATTCCGATTTGTTAACATTGCTTTTGATACCTTGGGCAATGTATTGCGGCCCAGAATTTATACCCAATCCAACCAAAAATATTTGATTACAAACCAACTCGGAGCCACTATTACTGAACAAGTTCCAGGGCCATTCTTCAGCCATTCATTGAGAAACAGAAACCTATTTAGGGGAGCCGAAATCTTCGAATTCTTCTTTAGGGCAGGCTTGGAAGGAGTCGTATCAGCTACCGGTGAAGGTGGTGTTTTCAGAAGCCGGGAATTGAATACTTCGGCTTCAGTGATTTTCCCACAGTTTTTACTGCCCTTAAGTGTCAATTCTCTTGAAAGATTAGGAAGGTACAACCCAAGAACAAGAACACTGATAGGGTATAATTATGTGAATCGGCCGGAATATATTCGAGAAAGTGTGAACGGAATCATTGCTTATAATTGGAATACTAGGAACCTCCGGCAACAATATACCGTCAATGCCTTGGATGCAAATTTTATTCGATCTAACCTAAGTGATGATTTCAGAATTTTATTGAAAAATCTTCAGGATCAAGGGAATAACTTGATCAACTCTTTTTTACCTTCATATGTCAGTAGTATTTCGGGTCAGGTAATTTTCAACTTCAATCAATACGGGGCATTTCAAAAAAACAATGCTTCGCTTTGGCGTCTGTTCTTTGAAAGTGGTGGGACAACTTTAAATTTTGTCAGTAGCAGTTTTGTAGAAGAGAGAAACCTCTCTTACTTTCAGTTTCTAAAATTCCAGACAGATTACAGAAAGTATATTCCTATTACCAAAAACCAAACGTTTGCCTATAGACTAAATCTAGGTCTGGCTAAACCTTATGGGGTGAGTGATGGTGTTTTACCTTATGAAAAATACTTTTTTGCAGGTGGCAGCACTGGGATAAGGGCGTGGCAGCCAAGACGGTTGGGTCCGGGATCTTTTGCACCGGAGCTTTTATCTGACGGTTCATTTGATTACAGATTTGAGCAGCCCGGTGAAATTCTGTTTGAAGGCATGTTTGAATTTCGATCAAAAATATATGGCTACTTTGACGGGGCTTTTTTCATTGACATAGGCAACACCTGGACATTTAATGAAGACACTTCCCGGCCTGGAGCAAATTTTGAATTCAATAGATTCTACAAAGAAATTGCAGTGGGAACAGGTGCAGGTCTTAGGATGGATTTTGACTTTTTGGTAGTCAGGTTGGATATGGGAATCAAAGCTTACGATCCTGCACGACTTCCGGGTAAAAGGTATATTTTGAATAATTTTTTCAGGAGTTTTCCCGGACAAAGGGGACAAACGGTATTTAATATAGGTATTGGTTATCCATTCTAAATCTTAGGTTTACAAATCAAAATGCCATGACATTTTCTGAATTCAAAGCTTCAATCAATGAAAAAAATCCTCCAAAAGGTATCAGTTCTCAATTGGAAGCATTGTGGTATGATGGAAAAGGAGATTGGAAAAGGGCCCATGAATTGGCTGATGGACCATCGGATAAACTTTCTGCTCGGGTCCATGCTTACCTTCACCGTAAAGAGGGTGATATTTGGAATGCGGATTATTGGTACCGACGGGCAGACGAAAAAAGACCGGATTTTAGTTTGGAGAAAGAATGGAAAATTTTGGTAGATAGAATATTAAAAATCAGATAAAAAATATTTTGCCCGATGTCTGCATCAGGCAAAATAGCCAATTATTTCAATTATTATTTTTCCCAAAGGTCAGTCAATTTGTATGGGCTTTGTGCACCGGTAAAAAAAGAACCGTCAATAAAACGGTATGCTATTCCAATATTGGCAAGTTTTTCCATGTCACTTTCGTCAAGATTTATTTCAATAGAAGCCAGATTTTGAATGATTCTTTCCCGATTGACAGATTTGGGAATTACTGCGATATTCCTTTGAACAGAATATGAAATTAGAATTTGGGCCGGCGAAGCCATATGCTTAGATGCCAGTTCTTTTACAATATTATTATCCAAAAGACTAGGTTCATTGGATTTTTTGGAGGAAGCTGCGCGGTCTCCTGAACCAAGGGGAGAATAGGCTGTCATCAGAATCCCATTTGCTTTGCAAAAATTGACCAATTTATCTTGGGGAAGAAAGGGATGCATTTCAACCTGATTCATTTCAGGTCCGAATTGACAAGATTTTATTACCTCCTCTAATTTGGCAATGTTAAAATTTGAAACTCCGATGTGCTTTACAAGCCCCATCATTTTGGCCTCCTCCATTCCTTCCCAAGTCTGAACCAATGGGACATCCCTATAAGTAAAAAACTCTTCTCTGGTCTGAGCAAAACTAACTCCTTGTTTAAAACTTACAGGCCAATGAATAAGATAAAGATCAAGATATTCCAACCTGAGGTCTTTCAGGGTTTTTTTCAAAGCAGGGACCACATCATCCAAGCGGTGGTTACTGTTCCAAAGCTTGGAAGTGATAAAGAGTTCTTCTCTTTTTACAAGACCATCATTAAATGCCTTTTGTAAGGCATTTCCGACCTCCTTTTCATTCTCATAAATCGCCGCGCAATCAATATGTCTATACCCAGACTCGATTGCCCAGAGAACTGCCTGATAGACTTCTCCTGGTTTTGATTTCCAGGTACCTAAACCTACGACAGGCATTTTGTCTCCATTGCTAAAAGTGATAGATTTCATGGTTTTGTTTTGGTTTTTTGAACTACACGAAGTTATTAGCTAAATACTGCATTCGGAATGAAAACCTCATTTTTTTGATGGATGTTTTGGAATTCATTTTTTAAAACGGAGAAAGTCACATTTGTTATCATTTAATTTAAAGTGTGCACGCAAAATTACACCTTCAGATTGGGTATCCATTTTAATGCCTTGATCCAAATTAAAACACCCGGTACATGTTATAGAAGGCTGTCTTCCTACTTTGTCTCGCCACCGGGATCCTACAGGACTGAAGGAGAGTATAGGTTTACTTGCAACGAAGAGAATACCTTAATTTCTCTTTATGGAATCTTAAAAAACTTGACAAAAGGAAATTGCGATTGAAAGTATGACTTTATACTTTACTTTTGATTAATGGACAGACAAATACTTATAGACCTGGTCTCAAAAAAAATGCCCTTTGGAAAGTATAAAGGAAAGTTACTGTGCGATATTCCGGAAGAATACTTGATTTGGATGCATAGGAAGGGATTTCCTGAAGGTAAACTAGGCATGTGGCTGAGTACCCTTTATGAAATCCGGCTTAATGGTTTAGAAGAAATTCTTTGGGAATTAAAAAAAATAAACCGCCAACTGTGAAGGTGGCGGTTTGGGAATTCAATGTTATCATCTAATTATCTTGAAATGATTGGGTCTGGACTACTGTCCTTGTCACCGGTAACAAATCCTGATGTCCTTGCTATTCCAAGAAGCAGAACACCTGCAGCATGAGGTGCGGCCATTGAAGTACCGCTAATGGTATTGTATCCGCCACCTTTCCAGGTTGATTTGATACTTACTCCAGGCGCGCAATAGTCGATTGGAGGATTTGCGAAATTGGAGAAAGTAGCAAATCTGTCGTTAATATCAGAAGCAGAAATGGTGTATATATTGGTGCCATTCACCCTAGCAGGAGAATAATTGTTGGCATTTGCAGCACTATTTCCTGCGGCAATTACAAACCTTATACCTTTTGCAGCAGCGGCCAAAATTGCGTTGTCTAAAGCCAGGGAAACAGGCCCACCCAAACTCATGTTGGCTACATCACCTGATTTACCTTTAGCTGCTACCCAATCCACACCTGCAATGACGCCGTCATAAGATCCTGAACCTCTAGAATCGAGTACTTTAATTGGAACTACCGGTGCTCCGGCAGCTACTCCTACGACTCCAATATTGTTGTTTATTGCAGCTATAGTTCCTGCCACATGGGTTCCATGTCCATCTCCGTCGTTAAGATTGGCATCTCTACCGGAAGTAAAAGCAGTAAAACCATCAGCTGTTCTTACATTAAGGTCAGGATGGGTCAAGTCAATACCAGTATCAATTACCCATGCTACATTTGTTCCTGAATAATTTACTGAACCGCCCACTCGGGTAATACCCCAAGGAGTCTCCTGGCCTGTAGTGCCTCCCCCTCCTCCCGGCTTTCCTTTTTGGGCTATAGACATCACCCTGTTTGGTTCTATATAACTCACAGAGGGATCATTTCTCAATAATTCAAGTTGACTTTCATCCAACTTAACTCCAAAACCATCCAAAGCTGCAACATAGACTGCACCAATATTTTCATCTGCAATCCTATATTTGGCCAAAATGCTAGATACGCTTTTCCTCATGGATGCCTGCATGTCTTCATAGCGTCCATCTTTTCTAAAACCCAATGCTTGGGGCTTAAGCACTACAATAAAACTTCCTGGAATGATATCACCATTTTGATATCTCATGACTTGATCTTGGGAATCCATGATTGGGGATTCGGTATTTTCCTGACAGGAAAATGTCACTAGGGCAAAAGCTAATGCTGCGATTCCCGCCGGCTTACCAATAAAACGGTATATTTTTTTGTTCATAATTAAATAATGTTGAAGTGGTTTAAATTACAAATTTAATTTTGCTATGCTAAATAAAATCAAAATAAAAATAAAATTCAACAAAAAAATACAAAATATTAATTTAAGCAAAAAGTTGAAATATTTATATATTTAGGTTCAAGATTATTATTTTTTAAAAGTTTAATAAAAGTCATAACCTATATATTTAGAAGAATATTAAATCAAAAGAGAAGTATTAACAATTTATTTTTGAAATGAAAATTGAAACAAAGTTGCATTAAGATTAGGTCAAAAGATTGGCTTTACGTATTTTTGCAACATAGTTTCATTTATGATTAAACAGATTAGTCTTTTGTTTTCCATTTTATTTATTTCAACCAATGCAATTGGACAGGATTACTGCAACCTTGTAGTTAGAGGGAAAGTTGTCCATGAGGAAAACAATGAACCCATAATGGGGGCATATATCTGGCTTTTGGAAAGCGAAACCGGTGCAGTCACTGACAACCAAGGCAATTTCAGAATTCAAAAAATTTGCCCGGGCGAACATACAATAAGAGTTCAATATTTGGGTCACAGGGAGTTTGTAGAAAAATTAAATATCAAGTCAAACACCAACCTTACAATCAGAATGCTGGCAAAAGATGTCCAATTGGAAGGTGTAGATATCCATGGCCATGAAGATGCGCTTTTGACAACAAACACAATATCAGGTATATACGGAGAAGAACTGAGGAATTCAAGAGGTCAAAATCTTGGAGAAACCTTGAGAAAGATTCCGGGAGTTACTACATTTTCTTCAGGATCGAGTATTCAGAAACCGGTTATTCATGGACTTCATAGCAATCGGATTTTGATACTCAATAACGGTGTCAGGCTAGAAGGGCAACAATGGGGTGCAGACCATGCCCCGGAAATTGACCCATTTGTAGCAAGGGAAATTTCGGTGGTCAAAGGTGCTGAGACAGTCCGATTTGGTCCAGATGCAATGGGAGGCGTAATTTTGGTAAATCCGGCTCCACTGCCTGTCAAAGGGGGACAGAGTGGAGAAGTAGATCTCATAGGATTTTCTAACGGGCGTGGTATTAATGGTTCTGTTGGCATCTTGGGAGGATCCCATAAAGTCAAAGGATTAGGCTATTGGATCCAAGGCTCTTCCAAAATTGCAGGAAATCTCCAAACCCCCGATTACATGCTTGACAATACAGGTGTCAGGGAATTGAACTTTTCAGGCGCGTTGGGATTTAGCAATTCCCGGTTGGGAACAGAGGCTTATTTCAGTCATTTTCAAGCCTCTATCGGTATATTGACAGATTCCCATACAGGCAATCTTTCTGATTTGGAAAGCATTATTGAAAATAGCCGTCCTTTTCGAAATCCGGAATTTACCTATGCTATCCAAAATCCACAATTACGCGTCGACCATCAGCTACTTAAGTTAAAGGGACATTATCATCTTGCAAAAGGAGCAAAGCTAAACCTTCAATATGCATTTCAAAGAAATCATAGGCAGGAATTTGACCGAAGACGGGGGGAGCGTAACGATAGACCTGCCCTAGATTTGGTTCTTTTCACCAATACCTTAGATTTTAGCTACAACCACCAAACAAGGAAAAACTGGAATGGGTCAATTGGTGTGCAACTCATCCAACAAGCCAATTCCAACATTCCGGGAACAGGAGTAATTCCTTTGATTCCAAATTATGATATGCTCAATGTTGGTGTATTTGCTATTGAAAAATTTACAAGTGGCCCATTGGAAATAGAGGGTGGACTGAGATATGATTTCAGACATATAGAAGCAGCAAGGATCAACCGTGGGGGCATTTTGCAGCAGGATAGATTTAATTTTAACAATTTCACCGCATTTCTTGGGGCCATGTACGCCATTTCCCGGAACATTACTTTCAACACCAACTTGGGTACTGCTTGGAGACCTCCGAGCATCAATGAGCAGTTTAGTCAGGGATTGCACCACGGATTGGCCGCTATTGAAATCGGAAATCCTGATTTTGTCAGTGAACAGTCTTTAAAATGGATGAATACTCTAAGTTATTCTCACAGTAAACTTAATGTTGAATTTACAGGATATGCCAACATAATCAACAATTATATATACCTCAATCCTACAGAAGATCGATTTGTTTCCTTAAGAGGAACTTTTAATGTCTTCGAATACCTTCAGACAGATGCGTTTTTTATGGGCGGAGATTTAAGCGCAATCTTGACTATTTCCTCCAATTGGGAATTATTCTCGAGGGGTTCGGTGGTCAGGGCTGAAAACACCAAAGAAAACTCCTTCCTTCCATTTATACCCAGTGACAGATTGGAAACAGGCTTGAGCTATAATTTTCTCACGGGTATTTCCAAAAACAAATCCAGAATTTCTTTGAGTAACCTTGCTGTAGCCCAACAAACCCGTGAACCTGACTTTGACCTTGCTCCTGCCCCACCTGCATATATGCTTTGGAATTTAGGTATTCAAACATCCTTCAAAATGGGTGAGGACAAACTAAACATAGGCTTGCAGGTCACCAATCTCTTTAATGAAACTTATAAAGATTACATGAACAGGTTCAGGTATTTCTCTCATGAACTCGGAAGAAATATATTCCTTAAACTTAATTACGAATTTTAAACCAATTTAATAAATCAATTACAAATCATGAAAAACTACAGCTATTTACTAATCATTCTATCGGCATTTGTCCTTACCTTTTCATCCTGCAAGAGTGATGATCCTGTACCTGAAAATGAGGGCGAAGTCATTACTGATGTAATTTTAAAATTTACGGAGCTCAATTCGGCAGGTAGTCCTACGGGAACGCCTATTGAAGTAAAGGCTATTGATCCTGATGGTCTAGAGCTAGGAAATTCTCCTACAATAGAAACCATCACACTTGGAAGAGGAAAAACTTATCTGTTAGAGATATCCCTTTTCAATAGCATTGAAAATGAGGATATTACTGAAGAAATTGAAGAAGAGAAAGAAGAGCATCAATTCTTTTTCCTAGGATCAGCATTTCAGGGTACAGCAATTTTGACGTATTCTTATGATGACGAAGACATTGATGGCAATCCTGTGGGGTTGAGGGGAATTGTTCAGACTATTGGATTCAACACTGCTCAGATGAGAGTGGTCCTCAGACATGATCTCAACAAGAATTTCACGGGTGCAAACAATCCAAATTGGGAGAATTTTGTACAGGCAGGTGGCGAATCAGACCTCGACATTACCTTTCCAGTGGTATTAAACTGATAAATTCAATGAAGGTGGCTTTTTAAAAAAGCCACCTTTTTACTTATATTGGCATAAAATTTCAAGCTATGAAAAATTTATACCGCCTTTTAATATTTGGTTTTGTCCTTGTTATTTCATTTTCTTGCTCAAGAAAAAAAGAAATTGAAGGTGATCCAAAGGTTTATGCAGAAGCTAATGGTTACCTTCAAAAGTCCTTGGATCTAAGAGAGGAAATCTCTGGTTTTGAAAAGCAGCTAAAAGAATCAGAAATAGACTACAGCGATTTAAAGGAAGAGCTTAAGACATGGGACAAGGATATCATTGAGGTCCCGGGATTTGAGCATTCTCATGATGACGAACATCAGCGCGATTATCATGTACACAATCCCATGAAACCTTTCAAAGATACCGAGCATTTAGATTACCAAAAAGTCATGCATGCTGAAATCGCTCAGCTTCATGAGAAATTCAAATTAATGACTCTCCCAAAGGTAATGGAAGAAAATTGACAAAAAAGAAAAAGGTCATCGGGAGATGACCTTTTTCTTTTATTAATTGAGATAAGGAGAACAAAGGGTCATATCCTCTCTCTTGAAGGCTTGTGGGCTATTGTCATTAGCTCCAATGTTTCCTACCGATAAAATTATCTGATATTCAGGACCAGAATCGGCCAGGTGAACTTTTATGTGTCCATTAAAATTGTTTAAATCATTGAATTTCAATTTGGAACCATCAGAAAGCTTTCCTAATGTGGTTACGCTTTTTAAAGTTCTGATATCAACAGGATCAAGTTGATAAGCTATAGGTGAATCAGGGTTGTCATATGGTCCAAAATGCAAGTGAGCAGGAAAATAGTATGGATCACTATTCTTGTTTCCACTGAGTTGTACTATCAGTTCTAAGTCGCCGTTGAGTAATTCTTTAATCTGAACTTTACCGGTATAATTGAAATCAGAACCTTGATAAAGGTTGTAAGTCAATTCATTGGTGGTATAAATGGAATCTTTCTCCTGTTCACAGGAAATCATAATCAGTGCCGAGAGAAATATGATTGCCAACTTTTTCATTGTAGTCTGGTTTTTTAGGTATTTACGCTGAATATGGCTTGAAGTTCCATACAAACATAAATATACGATTTTAAGTTTTTTCTAGATGTGAACCATGTCACATAATTAAAAGTTTGCAATGAAATAATAATCTCCTTCAATGAGACATTTTGCAGGTCTATATATGCGTCTTGACCAAAGTAACAAAACCTCAGATAAACTCGAGGCACTGAGGGATTATTTTTTGTCTGCTGAGGAAGAAGACAGACTGTGGACGATTGCAATATTTACAGGTCGCAGACCCAAGCGTCAGGTAAATACAAGGTTGCTGCGTGCATGGAGCTGCGAATGGTCAGGAATTCCGGATTGGCTCTTCGAAGAATCCTACCAAAGCGTCGGGGATCTGGCTGAGACGATTTCATTGCTTCTACCGCCTGCTGAACAATTGCAGAATTTTTCCCTTAGTTATTGGATTTGTTATTTGATGGATTTGGAAAATCTTGAAGAGGAGGTCAAAAAAGAGAAGATTTTAAAGGCTTGGCAGGCACTTACCAAGGAAGAACGCTTCATTTTTATAAAATTGATGACGGGAGGATTTAGGATAGGGGTAAGTCAAAATCTCATTACACAAGCTGTTGCTGAAACATTTGGGCTTGAAAAAACAGAAGTTGCCCATCGGATTATGGGTGCTTGGAAGCCTTTCAATACCACCTTTGAAGAATTGATCTTATCAAAAAGGCAAAGTCAAGACCTTTCTAAACCTTATCCTTTTTTCCTTGCATACCCTTTAGAAAAGGAATTGCCAACTTACGGGGAAATCTCCGACTGGCAGATTGAATGGAAATGGGATGGCATCCGGGGGCAACTGATCCAAAGAGAAGGTCAGGTCTTTATCTGGTCAAGAGGCGAAGAATTGGTCACTGATAAATTTCCTGAACTGTCTGCTATGGCTTTGGAATTACCTTCTGGAACGGTGTTGGATGGAGAGATCACCGCATTTTCAGAAGGAAAGCCACTTCCATTTTCTTTGCTTCAGACCAGAATCGGAAGAAAAACCTTGAGCAAAAAAATCCTTAAGGAAGCTCCTGTCAGTTTTATTGCCTATGATATTCTTGAATATTCTGGAATAGATTTCAGGAAAAGGTCTCTCAAAGACCGAAGGCTTGCTTTAGAAAACCTCGTGGTGGAAGTCAATAACAGCAATTTGGAAATTTCACCTTTGGTTCATGCATTTGATTGGGATCATTTGACCTCCCTTCAATCTCAATCAAGAATCAGAATGGCTGAGGGATTTATGCTTAAAAAATCCGGATCTGTCTATGAAACAGGACGAAAAAAAGGATCATGGTGGAAATGGAAAATAGAGCCGCTAACCATAGATGGTGTTCTATTATATGCCCAAAAAGGACATGGAAGGCGTGCAGATTTATACACGGACTATACCTTGGCAGTGTGGGAAGGTGACAAACTCGTACCTTTTGCCAAATCATATTCTGGACTTACTAATGCGGAAATCTCGGAAGTTGACAAATATGTAAAGCAAAATACCCTTGAAAAATTTGGTCCGGTACGTACTGTAAAGCCAGGCTTAGTCTTCGAGATAGCATTTGAAGGAATTCAGGAAAGTCCAAGGCACAAATCGGGAATTGCATTGCGTTTTCCTAGAATCCAAAGATGGAGAAAAGACAAACCGATAGAAGAAGCCAATTCCTTGGAAGATTTAAAATCCCTACTTTCAGTTTATGGCCGATAACACCATCTCTGTTGCATTAGAATACTTTAAGAAAAAAGGATGGTCACCTTTTGAATTTCAGATGGAAACCTGGAAAGATTTTTTGGAGGGGAAATCAGGTTTGCTCAATGCACCGACCGGAAGCGGGAAGACCTTTGCTTTATTCTTTCCAGTCATATTAGATTACATCCGCAAGCACCCGAATGATTGGCAAAAACCAAGAAAAAACGGAATCCAACTCATATGGATTACGCCGCTAAGGGCATTGGCACAGGACATCCAAAAAGCCATGCAGGAAGTTTGTGAAGAAATCGGACTGCCCTGGAAAGTGTCTGTTAGAAATGGGGATACCGAAAATAAAGAACGGCAATCCCAAAAAAAGAGCCCACCGGAGGTATTGATTACCACTCCTGAGACGCTACATATCCTATTGACACAAAAAGAAAACCAACTCTTGTTTCAAAACATGAAGGCCATAATCATAGATGAGTGGCACGAACTTATGGGAAACAAAAGAGGTGTGCAAGTCCAGTTGGCACTTTCCTATATCCGCCATATTTGCCTGCAGGAAATTAGGCTTTGGGGAATTTCGGCTACAATAGGTAACCTTGAAGAAGCTTGTCAGATACTCCTTGGGGATAGGCACCAGGTGCATATTGTAAAAGCCAAAATTGAGAAAAGTATCTTACTCCAAACGATATATCCTGACCAACTTGAAAAATATCCATGGTCGGGCCACCTAGGAATCAGGCTGATTGACAAGGTCATACCAATAATTGAAAAACATAATTCAGTCTTACTTTTCACGAATACTCGTGCCCAAACAGAAATATGGTACCATAATATCATAGAAAATAGGCCGGATTGGGCAGGTTTGGCAGCCATACACCATGGTTCTCTGGACCAGACTGTTAGAACATGGGTAGAGGAATCACTTCATTTTGGCAAGCTAAAGCTGGTAGTGTGTACCTCGAGTCTTGACCTAGGGGTGGATTTCAGGCCTGTAGATGCGGTAATCCAGGTCGGAAGCCCAAAAGGTGTGGCAAGGTTTATTCAAAGAGCAGGGCGATCGGGTCACCAACCCGGACTGCCCAGTAAGATTTATTTTGTCCCCACCCACTCTTTAGAACTGATTGAGGCTGCCGCTCTGAGAAGTGCCATGGAAAACAATGAATCAGAAAATATCCATTGCCCTACCCTGACTTTTGATGTTCTGATTCAGTTTTTGGTAACGCTCGCTGTGGGAGATGGTTTTTTTGAAGAGGAATTGTTACCTATACTTAGGGACACTTATTCTTTCCAAAACCTTAGCGAGGAAGAGTATCAATGGACTTTATCATTTATTACCCAAGGAGGAGAATCCTTACAGGGATATGAGGAATTTTCAAAGGTGGAAAAAGAACCAACCGGAAAATACCGAATCAAAAACAAAAGAGCTGCCATTGTGCATCGGCTTTCGATGGGAACCATTGTGAGTGAGCCAATGCTCAAAGTAAGGTTCAAAAATGGTGCATTTTTGGGCATGATCGAGGAGTTTTTTTTATCAAAACTCAAAACGGGAGACCGTTTTTTCTTTGCGGGTAAAAACCTGGAATTTGTCGCTATCAAAGACATGAGCGCTATTGTGCAGCTCTCGAAGAGGAAAAGTTCAAATACACCTTCCTATATGGGTGGCAGAATATCACTCTCTTCCAAACTTGCCTTAACAATCAGGTTGATATTGGAAAGAACAACTCAAGGTTTTTTTGATTCGCAGGAAATAGCCTATGTTGCTCCTCTTCTGGAACTACAAAACAGAATCTCTTTGGTGCCTGATAAAAAGACGCTTTTGATCGAAAAAATTATTTCAAAAGAGGGGTATCATGTTTTTATTTTTCCTTTCGAAGGAAGAATGGTTCATGAAATCCTTGGCGCACTGATCGCTTATAGAATCAGTGTCAGCTATCCCATGAGTTTCAGCATCGCTATGAACGACTACGGCTTTGAGTTGCTATCAGACATGCCAATTCCTATTGAGGACATTTTGGAGGAAGATGTTTTTTCGGAAACAAACTTGACCGAAGACATCAAAATCTGTATCAATGAAAGTGAAATGGCCAAAAGGAAATTCAGGGATGTAGCCACTATTTCAGGCCTTGTATTTCAGGGATTCCCCGGAAAACCGATTAAATTCAAACATCTTCAATCTAATTCGGGCATACTTTATGGCGTGTTTGAGGATTACGATCCGGATAACTTATTGCTTTCCCAAGCGCATCGAGAAGTCCTAGACATGCAGATGGAGAAAGATAAAGTCCTCCAAGCCATCAGGAGGATCAATTCACAGGAAATAATTCTGAAAACTCCAGGTCAGTTAACCCCTTTTTCATTTCCAATAATGGTGGACCGCTGGTTTAGGGCATCTCTTTCCTCCGAATCTTTGGAGGATCGAATCGCAAAAATGAAAGCCCAATTGATAGATTAAAGGTTTATTCAGCAAGTTTTATTTACTCGTTTTCTCTATACAATCAAAAAAAACTTTTTGACAAATATTAATATGTTTTATGCACAATTAAATTTAATTCATATTAAAAATATTTTGTAATTAATTGGAATAAGGCTATTTTCGAACGATTTTTATAATTCAAAGTAGAAAATAATTCTTCCGTGAAAAATAATCTTATACCAAATTTTATTTTATTATTATCCATCATTTTCCATTTGCCTAATTTGACATTTGGTAATTACCATAATTCCCAAAATAATTTAGCGGACAATTTGCTTTTTCGGTATAGAGAGTCCGAATCAGATAGAGAAAAGCTTGATTTGCTATCTGAATTGGTCAAGGTTATCCATTACTCTGATTCAGCCCAAAAATATTATCCCGAAGCAATAAGACTTGCTAATAAACTTCAAGACCACGAATTGGAGGCTCAAAATCTCAACAGATTGGGGGTTTATTATCGAAATATGAACCTTCAGGAAGAGGCCCTCAAACTATATGAAGAGGCTTTAGAAATAAGTAAAAAAAACAATAATCCGGTTCAGATTGGGCATTCTTTAAACAATATAGGACAGATTTATTTTTATAGAGACCTTTTTGAAGAATCCTTGGAGTATTACAAAGCTGCAGAAACCCAATTTCTGAAAGTCGGAGACCAAGAGGGATTGGCATACAATTACACAGGAATGAGTCCTGTTCTGGGGGCTTTGGGCAAAAACAAAGAAGCTTTGGAGATAATTAACAAAGCCATAAAAATCCGTGAGGAAGAAGGTAATAAGAGGCAGTTGCTTGTTTCGAAATTCAACCGGTCTGTTCTTTTAATGTCTATGGGGGAATTTAACAACGTGGAAGAGGATGTCTTGAACCTTTATCATTATGGCATCAGCAATGACAAAATCAGAGCTATCCATGCCCTTGAGAAACTTGTGGAATTGAACCTGGCGACGGGAAAAATTTCTCAGGCTGTCCAATTCGCAGAAGAAGCAAAATCCCTTCACGAACAAAGACCCAACTCAGAATCGATGATTGAGATTTATGAGATGATGTACCAACTATATTTTGACAGGGGAAACACAGCCGAATCCAAAAAATACCTCTCGCTTCTGGACGAGGAAAAGGAGGTTTTAAGTGCTGAAAGGATAAAAAATTACCTTGCAGGGCTTACAATCAA
Source organism: Cognataquiflexum nitidum (assembly GCF_022538055.1). GTDB lineage: Bacteria > Bacteroidota > Bacteroidia > Cytophagales > Cyclobacteriaceae > Cognataquiflexum > Cognataquiflexum nitidum. Next base: position 48,038 of record NZ_JAKZAM010000019.1, read on the forward strand.
AAAGCAAAAAGATGAAATAGCCGCATTAAGCAGAGAAAACGAACTGATGCAGTCAAATCAGAAGTTCAAAATGTACATCACCTTTGCTTTATTGATGTTGGCATTTTCACTGTTTGTAGCCCTTTCTATTTATTATAGATCTTACAAAAAAGAAATATACAATATCAGGAGACTCAGGGAAAAGCAGTTAAAAATCGAAAGTCAGGCTGCTGAACTCAACAGGTTGAATATTGAAAAGGATAAAATATTCTCCATTCTTGCCCATGATTTAAAAGCCCCCTTGGATTCACTTTGGGGAATGGTAAAGCTTATCAATGAGGATAACCTGAGTCAGGAAGAATTTGAATCTTATCTACCGATTCTTTCTCAAAACCTAGGGAATAACTCTATGCTCTTGGAAAACCTGCTTATCTGGTCGAGAAGTCAGATGAGGGGCATGAACACTCAATTTTCAAAATTCAACCTACACGATTTGGTCGATCAAAATCTTACTTTCCTCTCTGGATCGGGTTATTTTAAAGGTCAGGTTTTGGAAAACTATATTCCAAAATTCATTGTGATCGAAGCTGAGAAAACCATGCTTGAAATAGTTATCAGAAACCTCCTTACCAATGCCCTGAAATTTACCCATGCAAATGACAAAATTACTGTTGCATTGGAGGAAGAGGATGATTTTTATACCGTATCAGTTTCAGATCAAGGTATTGGTATGACTGAATCAAGCTTAAGCAAGTTGTTTGGCAATGAATTTTATACCACTACCGGTACACATCAAGAAAAGGGTACAGGATTGGGATTATTGCTTTCCAAAGAACTGGTAAGGAAAAACCGTGGAGAAATCTGGGCCAAAAGCCAGATAGGTTCAGGGTCTACTTTTTGCTTTACACTTCCCAAATTCTAGTTAGCCCTCCAAAAATAGGGAGTGAAAAGGACCAAGATAGTGAAGAGTTCGAGTCTTCCTAAAAGCATCAAAAAACTAAGGAATACTTTTGAATACGGGTCAAAAAATGCAAAATTATAGATTGGACCTACTTTTCCAATTCCCGGCCCTACATTACCCAAACAAGTCGCCACGGCACCAAATGAGGTAAGTATATCATATCCCATAAGTGAAATTACTACAGATCCCGTCACAAAAATCATCAGATAAATCAACAAGAAATTCATGATATGGGTAATGATTTTCCCGGTAACTCTGTCTCCATTAATTTTTAAGGGAACTACAGCCCTTGGGTGAACAATTCTTTTGAACTCAAGCCAACTGTTTTTAAAGAATGTCAAATGTCTGACAAATTTGATCCCGCCGGCTGTAGAACCGGCCGATGCACCCAAAAAAAGAAGCATAAAGAAAATCAAAGTCAGTCCGTCATTGTATGATGTATAATCGGCAGTAACAAATCCTGTAGTAGTGATCAGAGAAACAATCTGAAACAAAGTATCCCTGAAAGCTTTTTCCAAATCATGACCTGAATAAAAATAAACGGGAACAGCTAAGAAAAATGCCAGTACAATGATGGTTGAGGCATAGGCTCTAAATTCGTCAGATCGCCAAACCCTATCAAATTTGCCAGTCAGTCCGAAATATATGACGGTAAAGTTGGTGCCTGCCAAAAACATAAAAACAATGGCTGAATATTGTATAAAAGCAGAATCATAAAAGGCCAAACTTGCATTTTTGGTAGAAAATCCTCCTGTTGCCATGGTAGTCAATGCATGGTTGACAGCATCAAAAAAAGTCATTCCACCAAAATAATATAAAACACCAAGCGTAAATGTAAGCCCTACATATATCAACCAAAGCCTTTTGGCAGTCTCTTGGATTCTGGGATGAAGTTTATCCGAGGTAGGCCCCGGAGACTCCGCCACAAACAATTCAATACCTCCAATTCCTAAAAGCGGAAAAATAGCTACTGTCAATACGATGATACCTAGACCACCCACCCACTGTGACATGCTTCTCCAAAATAGAATTCCTTGGGGGACCACTTCTATGTCAGTCAATATACTTGCCCCTGTGGTGGTCAATCCTGATACAGTTTCAAATAAAGCATCACTGAAAGTATGCGTAGTACTACTCAAAATATAAGGTAGCATACCAAAAATTGACATGAAAACCCAACTAAGGGTCACGATCAAGTAACCTTCTCTTTTTCTGATATTTTGGTCCTGCTTTGCAAATGAAAAAAACATAACTGCCCCTACGAGAAGAGAGGCAGAAGCAGACATTAACAAAGGATAATGGTCACCACTGTCAAAATAAAGCGAAAATCCAAGACCAGGAAACATCAAAAGGGACAAAAGCATCAACAATGCCCCCATTACTTTCCCAATGGCTTTATAGTGAATCATATCAATGAAAAAGTTTCTCTAAAGCTGCTTTGGCTGCAGGCAAAGCCAGTACTATCGCCTTATCGTCTACATGAAGAGTAAAATCCCCATCGGGAATAAAAACTTCTTCCCCTCGAATGACTCCTGCTACAATAGCGGTATCCGGAAAATGAAGGTCTTTTAGGGTTTTTTTGGTCAACCTGTTTCCCTTTGTAATGACATATTGAATGATTTCTGCATCTACGCCGTAGATACCTGAAACAGCTTCTACCTTCCCTTTTTTCAAAAATCGGGTAATCTGATTGGCTGCCACCAATTTTTTATTGATCAAAGAGTCAACCCCTATACTGTGTGAAATGTGGATATATTCCCTGGTGTCCACATGTGCTATGGTCTTATATACACCGTGGTTTTTGGCGCTTAGAGATGTAATTATATTAGTCTCTGATGATTCGGTAAGAGATATAAAAGCCTCCATTTGTTCCAAACCCTCCTCGATCAACAGTTCGATATTCTTATAATCACCGTTGATTATAAGTGTATTATTGAGTCTTTCTGAAAGCCATTTGCAACGTTCTTTATCTCTGTGGACCAGTGTGACTCGAAATTCATCCTCAAGCTTTAGGGCAGTTGCAAATGCCATATCATCTCCACCGATGATCATGATATTTTTGATGCTGACTTTTTTCTCTCCAAGAAGTTCAATGATAGACTCGACGGCTTTCTTATTGGAGATAAAAAATACGTGGTCATTGTTTCTGATTATGGTATTTCCTCTCGGGATGATTGTCATTTGGTCCCTTACTATGGCCACAATCCTGATATCCCCAAACAAGGGGATATCTTTCATGTCAGAAATCTTCTTGTTGAACAAAGGGCTATATTGGTCCAAAGAAATACCGACAATATTGAGTTTTCCCCCTTCAAATTCAAATACTTCTGTGAAAGTGGAGTTTTTGATCATGCGGTATATTTCACCGCTACAAAGCATAGTCGGTGAAATAATATTATCGATCCCGATATTTTTGAAATAAATCTCATGTTCAGGTTCTAGGTAGTCATGGTTACGCACCCTTGCAATTACCCTTTTTGCACCGAGTTGCTTTGCCAAAGTTGCCGCCACAATATTGGTTTTTTCTGAAGTGGTGACAGCCATAAACATGTGAGTTTCCTTCAGATTGGCATTGTTGAGCACTTCTAGCGAAGTAGCATCTCCCATGATAGTCATTACGTCAAGATGCGAGGAGGCATTATCCAGGGCATCTTTGTCGACATCAATCAGGGTAATATCTTTGTTTTCATAACTAAGTTGCTCGGCTAGATGGTAACCCATATCTCCGGCACCTGCAATGACGATGTTCATTCCCATTTGGTAATTTCAATAACAGCCAGGGGTGTAAAAGCTTTTCCTGACCAAATCGGGCAAAAGGTAGGATGTTTTGTACCTAAGAACAATAAGAATTTTGATTTTTATTTACAAAAGGATTGGAGATACTTGTCAGTCTGTGTGTTTCCAAGTCTTTTGGCCTCCTTCCAGTCTTCACAAGCTTGGACATTGTTTTTTACTTTGTAATAACAAAATCCCCTATTAGTCAATATATCGGCATTGGAAGGGCTGTGTTTAAGTGCGTTGTTATAATCAATTATAGCTTTATCGTGTTGGCTTGATTTTAAGTAGCAATTACCCCGATTAAAATGATAAGCCCAAACCAATTCAAATTCTTCACCATTGATTTTACTATACCTGATGGCATCAGAATAGGCAGTAATCGCCTCTTCTATACGTTTTTCTCTTTGAAGAATGTTTCCAAGGTAATATGCCATTTCATCATCTTCTTCAAAAATTAAAAGTCCCGCCCTCAAGGTTTGAATTACTTTCTCCTTTTTTGATTGCACTTGACCTCCTGCCCTATAGAAATTCAAATATGCAGGATGAAATGAAGGATCATCCTCAATTACTTTTTCCAGAATTCTGGCTGCCATTTCATAATTTCCATCTGAAATCATCAATACCGCCGCATTGTTAATTTCAATTGAATTTTCCCTTACCTCGGGATCCAAATCAAAAATCTGTTGCGCAGATGAAAAAAAACTAATGAAAAGGCAAAATATTAAGCTGAAGAATTTCATTGGGAAGAAATGTTTTTTCAAAAATAAGAAGGAATAATATCCAACCAATCATTCCAACAGCTTTCTTCCCTCCTCCTCCGGCATGATTTCCACATCCTTTAACTTTCTCTGAATTACCCTTGTCCTTGTCCCTACCAATTCATCTAAATCGCTGTGCGCTTCATGAATTTTCTTTTGGGCTTTGCTAATCAGGTCTCCAAATTTGGAAAATTCGGATTTGACGGCCCCCAATACTTTCCATACTTCACTGCTTCTCTCCTGAATTGCCAAAGTCCTGAAACCCATCTGAAGGCTGTTGAGCATGGCAGCCAATGTGGTCGGTCCGGTAATGATGATTTTGAAGTCTTTTTGGAGGGATTGGGCAAGATTGGGTTCTCGGATAACTTCCGCGTACAGACTTTCCATGGGAAGGAAAAGCATGGCAAAATCGGTGGTAAAGGGTGGATGAAGATACTTTTGACTGATATCCTGGGCGGCTTTCCGGATGGCTTTGAAGAGTTCGGCCCTTGCCAAATCTATGATAAGCTTGTCTCCGGTATCATAGGCATCCTGAAGTCGATAGAAAGTCTCTTGCGGAAATTTGGCATCTATTGGCAAATAAACCGGCCCGTCCTCCTTGCTTCCGGGCATTTTGATGGCGAATTCCACCCGCTCAGAATTTCCCTTCTTGACGGAAATGTTACTCGCATACTGTTCGGGGGAAAGGATATTTTCCAATATCCCATGCAATTGGTATTCTCCCAACACTCCCCTGCTTTTGACATTGCTAAGCACCCGCTTTAGGTCTCCTACTCCGGTTGCCAGGTTCTGCATTTCCCCAAGTCCTTTTTGAACAGCCAAAAGTTGATTGGTCACCAACTCAAATGATTGGCCTAATCTTGCTTCCAATGTCTTCTGCAATTTCTCATCGACCGTTTCCCTCATTTTGTCAAGCCGCTCTTCGGTAGATGCCAACATCCTTTCCTGTTTGAAGATCAAGTCTTGGAATTTTTCTCTTTGCAGTTCATTGAATTCTTTGACATTTTCTCTGAAAATCCTTCCAAAATCCTTCAAAACCTCAGATTGTTCTTTCGAATTTGCCCTTAGAGAGTCAAACACCAAACCAAACTGACGCAGCAAACCTTCCTGAATTTCTGTCCTGTTAGCAGCCATCTGCTGTGCGAATTCCTGCTTTAATTGATTCAAAGCCAATTGATTGGAATCCTTGTCAGACTTATTAGTTTGGATTTTGATGACTAAAAAAATGACAAGTAAAAACTGACCTATAAAAAGGATAATCAATAAGGTATCAACGGTCATGGCTTAAGAATTTTGGGGTGGAAAAGTAATCCCTTTCTGCCTGAATCCCCAAAAAAGAAAGATATTCCAAGACAGTCTCCGTCGGTATTTCTTCCATCGGAACATGTCCTGCATTTTCAAAAACCTTCAGTTTGGAACCAGGAATGGCCTCCGCGAGCCTTTCTCCATTTTCTAACGGAATCCAATTGTCATGTTTTCCCCACATGATCAGCACAGGCATAGTAAGCTTTTCAAAATCCACGTCGTAAGATTTCCTAGTGGTCAACCTGTCCAAAGTTGCCTGACGGTTTCCTTCCATTCTCAACAGTTCGTAATACCTGGTCAACATCTCATCTGTGATTTTGGAATGGTCATGAAAGACCTGCTTGAGGTTAAGCCCAAAAATGAATTTTGGCGTGCATTTTAGTAACAACTTGTTGAAAATAGGGTTTTGGGCAACTTTAAAAATCCAAGCACCTGAGTTGTAGGATTTGCTTTGGGCGGTGTCAGTTTTGGTTTTTGGCCTTGCACCGGATGAATCGATAAGGTTAAGCGTCAAAATCCTGTCAGGTTGGTCTGACGCCATTTTTAGCGCTACTCCTCCGCCCATACTGTTGCCTGCTACATGGAATTCATCCAAACCCAAGTGATCAGCAATACCAAAAACCAGTTTGGAATAATCTTCAATACCATATCTTTTTTGGCTATCAGGACCTGAAAGGCCATGACCGGGCAAGTCCATAGAAATGGTCATAAAAAAAGGGTTCAACTCATTTTCCCAAGCCTCCCAGGTATGGAGAGATGAAAAACTTCCATGGATCAAAAAGATGGGTTCACCTTCTCCCCTGACCTTCACGTGAACGTTTACACCATCCACCTCCAAGAAAAAAGAGTTTTCATTGCTGTATTTTCCTATCAGTTTTTCGGAAGAAATATCACCTCTGTAGCAGGCCAATAACCCAAGAATCACTACCAAAACAAGGAATAATATAACCTTAAGCAACTTGAGAATAAGTCTTTTCATGAATTTTCGTTAAGTTAATCTTCAGGCAAAATATCAAAAATCAAGCTATTTATAACCCCAACATGCCAAATATATGCGCCTGTCTGAAAAAATCACCTTTATCCCTTATATTCAAAATTCAAAACCATCGACATGATCAGATCTTTGTTCTTACTGCTTTTCTTGGCAGGCTTCCTTTTGTCCTGTCAGCCAAAAATAGAAACCTCCGAAATTCCCGACCCCATACGTCTGACAGAAGCTGAGGCCAATAGACTTTCGAAACTTCCCCTGCATTGTATGCAAACAGAATATCCCAATAAACTCAACCAAACTTTGGGAAATGAATCTGAACTGAAGGGCCCAAAAGCACTTCATCCCGCATTTTATGGCTGCTTTGACTGGCATTCAAGTATGCATGGTCATTGGATGTTGGTGAGTCTTTTGAGACAATTCCCCGACTTAGAAAATGGAGAAGAAATCAGAAGAAAATTATTGGAGAATATCAGTGCAGAAAACATTGATGTAGAAGTCGCCTATTTTAAAGGTCCTTCTGATCCAGGTTTTTCCAGGACTTACGGTTGGGCTTGGATGCTGAAACTCGCAGAGGAAATCCATCTTTGGGATGATCCTTTGGCAAGGGAACTGGAAAAAAACCTTCAGCCATTGACAGACCTCATGGTGGAAAAGTACCTTGAATTTTTGCCAAAACTCATTTATCCCATCAGAGTTGGTGAGCATACCAACATCGCATTTGGCCTGTCATTGGCTTATGATTATGCCAAAACCTTGAATCACGTTGGCCTGCAGGAATTGATTAAATCCAGGGCATTGGACTGGTTTTCTAAAGATGAAAATTGCCCTTTGGTATATGAACCAAGCGGTTTTGACTTTTTGTCGCCCTGCTTTCAGGAATTGGATATCATGCGGAAAGTGACGTCCAAAGAAGATTTTCGACCATGGGTCAAACAATTTTTACCCCAACTGGCGAATACTGATTTTGCTTTGGAGCCGGGAAAAGTCAGCGACCGGACTGATGGAAAATTGGTTCACCTTGACGGACTTAACTTTAGCAGGGCTTGGGTGCTGTATGGTTTGATCAAAGATTATCCTGAGGAATATGGCCACCTGATGCAGGTAGCCAATGTGCACATCAACTATTCCCTTCCATCTATAGTGGATGATAATTATGAAGGGACGCATTGGTTGGGCACTTATGCCATTTATGCTTTGCAGCAGGCACCATGAGTTGGAGGAAATACATCGGTCCCGGGCCGATTGTTGCAGCTGCTTTCATTGGACCTGGGACGGTTACTGTTTGTACGCTTGCGGGAGTAAATTTTGGTTTTGACCTTCTTTGGGCAATGGCTTTATCCGTCATTGCTACGATTGTCCTTCAGGAAATGGCAGCTAGAATCGGATTGGTCACCCAAAAAGGTTTAGCTTCGGTCATTTCGGAAACCCTTCAAAAAGGAATCCTCCGTTACTTCTCCATTTTCCTAGTGATGACAGCCATCGTTTTGGGGAATGCTGCTTATGAAGCAGGAAACATCAGCGGAGGTGCATTGGGTGCTGAATTATTCTTTCAAACTCAGATTTTAAACCTTGGACAATTGGAAGTAAATCTGCTCAATCTTTTAATAGGATCTTTTGCTTTGATCTTATTATTGACCGGAAGTTATAAATCGATCAGTAACTATCTGACAGGTTTGGTGATTTTGATGAGTATTGCTTTTTTGGGAACTGCGATCTTTTCTAAACCGGATATATTGGCTTTACTTTCAGGATTTAAACCAAGCATCAATCCTGAGAATATCTTCACCATCGTCGCCCTGATTGGTACGACGGTTGTTCCTTACAATCTTTTTTTACATTCATCTCTGATTTCCCAAAAATGGAAAACCATCCAAGACCTCAAATATATCAGGGTTGATACCCTAATTGCTGTCATTTTGGGAGGATTGGTTTCCATGGCCATCATCATTACTGCCAAAGCCGGATCTGCAACCGAAGTCAACTCAGCGGTTGATTTGGCCATTGGGTTGGAGCCCTTAATGGGCAAAATGGCCAAATACTTTATGGCTTTCGGATTGTTTGCTGCAGGAATCACCTCTGCGATCACAGCACCGTTGGCAGGTTCATTGGTCATTGCAGGGAGTTTTGGCTTTTCCACTGACCTTAAAAGTCTTCCTATGCGGATCAGTATTGTGGGAATTTTGGGTTTGGGCTTAGTCTTTTCTTCATTTGGGATCAAACCGATCCAACTGATTCTCTTTGCGCAACTGGCAAATGGTGTTTTGCTTCCCTTATTGAGCGGTTACATTCTCTGGTTGGTCAATAAAAAATCTGTAATGGGAATCCACACCAACAGAGTATGGATGAATGTTTTGGCTTTCGCAATCTGGCTGATCACGTTATTGCTTGGAGGAATGAGTGTTTGGAAGGGGCTAGCAGGTTGAAAGGTTGGAAGATTGGAAAATTGAAACTGCGTATTGTCACTCCTAACTGAAAACTGCAACTGCCTACTGCTACTGATAACTGTAAACCGCGACTGTTAACTGTAAACTGACCACTGCCCACTGAAAACTACCTACTGAAAAACTGCCCACTGAAAACTGCCTACTGAATTTCCACCCCAAATTCCTTTCGCTTCATCACATTTTTTTGTGGTACTTTATTATCAGGCTTATCCTTGTCAAAGAATCGACAAACCTAAAGCATGAAATCAAAGACTCCCTGTTTCATTTTACTGATAGCAGCCATATTATATAATATTTGGCTGATAGGAAAAGCGGAAGAAGAAAAACAAAAACTCAAAGCCACAAATGGGATTTCGGTTCCAAAAAATAACCCTACCCAGTCCAAATAATTAAGAAAACCAATCCCATGAAAGAAAAACCTCTACCCTTTAGACAAATTGAATGGTGGGTGATGACAATATTGTTTGTTACCATCATTTTAGCCAACATTTTCCAGTCCAACTTCTACTATTTTGAACCGAATGGGTCGGAACTTACAAGGTATTTTGCCAAAATCCTGATACCTGTTATACTTTTCCTTTCTTTCTTCTTGCACCATCAGGTATTGATTCCGAGCAAAGAAACCAGAAAACGTAAATCCACTTACTACATTTACTCCTTCCTCATCCTCTTGATGTCCTTCATTTTTGTTGGCGGATTTTCAATGATGGGTGAACTCGCTCAAAACTTCGCAGCACCCTACTATTTCAGTACGGTAGGCCTTTATATTGGATACATTTTGTTGTGTGACGTGATTGAACAGATTTTTCCTGCAGGAGAAACGAAAGACTTTCAGCCTTATAACCTTGTAAGAGTAATTACAATTTTCGCCTTTGCGATGTTGTTTTTGTTTGGCTTGCAGGATATTATCGAAAGCTGGATTCCGCTAAGCTACACGATCGCCATCCCTGTGATGCTTGGCATTGTGCTTTATAATTACTTCTTTATATACCGAAACAGAAAGAAAGAACGGAATAAGCTAGCCAATTCCCTATTTGTGTTGTTGATATTGGCATTGTGTTTTTTCTTTTTCATTTTGGCAATTGAATACTCGAATGTAGGGATCTTGGTCATTGGATTGGCGGTGGTGATATTTGTTGCCGGCCTCCTTATCCCCTTTTCCAACCTGCTGTTTAAAAAATATGATCACCTTTTAGGTCAGATAAATACGCTAAGCTATAGGGTGGACGAAGGTTCAGCCAAACTCTCCTTACTCAGGATGCAGATCAATCCCCATTTCCTTTTCAATATCCTGAATACCCTGTATGGAACAGCCTTACAGGAAAACGCAGAAAGGACTTCTGAGGGAATCCAAAAGCTCGGAGACATGATGCGCTTTATGCTTCATGAAAACAACTTGGACAAAATCCCGCTTGCAAAAGAAAAGGAATACCTGATCAATTATGTCGACTTGCAAGTACTGCGCATCAAATCCCATGACAATGTAGACATTGATTTTAGGCATAATCCTGAAAACTGTACAGGGGATATCGCGCCGATGTTGCTTATCCCCTTTGTGGAAAATGCATTCAAGCATGGAATCAGTTTCCAAAAGAAATCATGGGTCAAAATCAGCCTGCGTTGTACGGATGGAACCATCCATTTGGATGTCAACAACAGTATCCACCGAAGCCATGAAGATGACCCTGAATCCAAGTCAAACGGTATCGGCTTAGACAATGTCAAACAGCGTCTCCAACTCCTGTATCCGGAGAAGCATGAACTTGTCATTCGGGAAAACGAAGTAGAATATTTTGTACATTTAACCATAAAACGCTCCTGATATGCTCCATGCAATAGCCATAGACGATGAACCGATGGCCCTCGAGGTAATCAAAGCCCATGCAGCGAAAGTGCCTTTTTTGGATTTGCGCAAGGTATTCACAGATGCAATCCTTGCCTTGGAATACATCAGAAGCGAGCAGGTGGATTTGATTTTCCTCGATATCAAAATGCCCGATATCTCAGGGCTGGAACTCGCCGCTTTGATTCCGAAAGACACCATGGTCATTTTCACTACAGCTTACTCAGAGCACGCTGTGATGAGTTTCGAATTGGATGCGAAAGATTACCTGCTCAAGCCTTTTAACCTCGGGAGGTTTTTAAAATCCTGCCAAAAAGCACAGGAATGGCATGAACTGAAAAAAGGAAATGCAGCAGGGACCATTTTTGTCAAAACAGGCTATGAGCAGATCAAGGTCAATTTCGACGAGTTGCTCTTTTGTGAAGCAAATGGAAACTATGTGAATTTCCAACTCCCAAAAGATAAGATCCTCAGTAGAATGACCCTGGCAGAAGTCGAAAAAATCCTGCCTTCCAATTTTGTCAAATCCCACCGTTCTTTTTTGGTGAATATCCAACATGTTCAAAAAATCGAAAGGCACCAATTGACTGTAGGCGATAAGCTCGTCCCGATCAGTGTCAGTTACCAAGAAGGATTGATGGATAGGTTGAAGTAGGTAGGAAGTTGGGAAGTGGGAAGTTGGGAAGAATAAGACCGATGACCGATGACGGTTGTTTGGGATGAGAGAAAGAATAAAAAGTATTTGATATTTGAAGGTATTGTTGCAAGAATGGCAAGAAAACAGAAAACCTATCCTTGTGACTTCGACCAGAGGGAAAAGTCTTTTTGAGGTAGGAAGTTGGTGGTATGGAAGTGGGAAGTTTGGAAGTTGGGAAGAATAAGACCGATGACCGATGCTGTGAATTTTCATCGGTCATCTGTCATCCTTCATCCGTCATTTTCACAACTTCCTCACCCAAATATTCCTGTAGCTAACCAAATCTCCATGATCCTGGAGTTCTAGCGGCATTTCAGTAGCATGGGCTTTGTAATTAGGAATTCCGATGTATTCGGTTGGGCCTTTTATTTCTACATTATTCTGTACCAAAATCCCGTTGTGAAGCACAGTCACTCGTGCAGGAGATACCAACATGCCATCCGCATTGAACTTTGGAGCGGTAAAAATCACATCATAACTGTTCCATTCTCCCGGAGCTTTCATCGCATTGACCAAAGGAGGATGTTGCTTGTAGATACTTCCCGCCTGACCGTTGGAATAGGTTCTGCTTTCATATGAATCCAAAACCTGCAATTCATATAAAGACATCAAGAATATCCCTGAATTTCCTCTTCCCTGTCCTTCGCCTTTGATCACTGTGGGAGCAGACCATTCGATATGAAGCTGCATATCCCCAAAACCTTGCTTTGTTTTGATCGCACCGGTTCTTGGTACGACGGTAAATGCGCCGTTTTCAACTTTCCATTGTGGGGCACTACCATCCTTTGCACTGACAAAGTTGTCAAGGTTTTTTCCATCAAATATGACAATCGCATCGGAAGGGGCTTGTCCCAATTGGGCAGCTGCTGTCACTTTTCGGGGAACGGGCTCCCAAAATTCAGTGGCTTCAGGTGGAAGTTTGATGTCTTTTTGTTGGGCAAATAAAGGCGTTGCAGCCATCAGGGCAATCACAGTCAAAGAGGCTTGAAAATGCTTTTTCATAGGTTATTTGGTTTAATTGTTGTTTTTGGATTTTATGGATTCAATTTGGAATTCGATCATTGAATTCTTTGAAGTTCCAAATTAAGTCAATTCGCAAGCTTTCAAAAGCCGTTGATGGATTTTTAGTTTGGCTTGTGCTAGCTTACAGGTAATTTCCTCCAAATTTAAACCTATGCAAAAGAAACTACTACTGATAACTTTGCTCTTGCTCCATATATATTCTGCAAAAGCCCAAAAAGAATATTATTTTCCGGAAGAAACTTTCTCCAATGACATCCCTAGTCCCTACTCTTACTTGGGTTACCACGTTGGGGAATGGCATACCCGATACGACCGTCTTGTGGGATATTTTCAGTTGTTGGCTGACAAATCGGATATGGCTGAGCTCATTACCATCGGCTATACCAATCAGCTCAGGCCATTGGTTGTCCTTGTGATCAGCAAGAAAGAGAATATTTCAAACTTGGAATATATCAGGACTAACCATTTGAAATTGGTAGATCCTACTTTGCCCATGCCTGATGTCAGTGGCATGCCGGCTATCGTCAACCTTGCTTATAGCGTCCATGGAAACGAACCTTCTGGCGGTGAAGCTTCCATCCTGACAGCTTATTGGCTTTTAGCTTCTCAAAGTGACCTTGCCAAAGAAATCAGAAACAATGCCGTGGTCATGATCGATCCCGCCATCAATCCCGACGGAAGAGATAGACATACCAATTGGGCAAACATGCACAAAGGAACTCCGCCTGTTGCAGATCCGTTGGACAGAGAACACAATGAAATATGGCCTTCAGGACGTGTCAATCATTATTGGTTTGACTTGAACAGAGATTGGCTGCCTTTGGCACAAGTGGAATTACAAAGCAAAATCGCTTGGTATCATACCTGGTATCCAAACGTGGTGGGAGATTTTCACGAAATGGGAACCAATGCCACTTACTTTTTTGAACCTACTAAACCATTTGGCAGTGAAAACCCCGTGATTCCAAGAAAAAACTATGAGGAAATCAACAATAAGTTTGCGGCTTACTTTGCAAAGGCTTTGGATGATATCGGCAGTTTGTATTGGACCAAAGAAGTTTTTGACAACAGCTATCCGGGATATGGATCGACCTATCCGGATATTCAGGGTGGATTGGGATTGGTTTTTGAGCAGGCAAGTTCAAGGGGCCATATCCAAAGCTCTCAGCGTGGCGATATTACTTTCCAATTTACGATTCGGAACCAGCTCAAAACTTCCATTGCTACCATGGAAGCAGGGGTCAAGGAAAGAGAATACATGCACAAATACTTGCGTGAATATTTCCAAACTGCCATCACTGAAGCAGGTAAAGACAAAGCAAAAGGGTATGTTTTTGGAGATGAAACAGATGAATCTAGAAACAGATTATTCTTAAAGTTATTATTAGATCATAAGATCAAAGTACTTGAAAATGATAAAGATATAATCTCAGAAGGAAAGTCATTTAAGAAAGGAAAATCCTGGATTGTCCCTTCTTCCCAACCACAATATAGGATGGTCAGGACTATGTTTGAAAAGGTGACGACATTTTCAGATTCAGTATTTTATGACGCATCTTCTTGGACGATGGCATTGGCATATGGCATGCCTTACGCGACACAAACAATAGTTAGCGGAAAAGAAATCAAGGAACTTCCAAGTCAAACCTTGACCTTCCCTGCCGATGGGAAATATGTCGCATATATGGTGGATTGGTCTGATTATTTTGCTCCCAAATTTCTACACCATTTGCAGTCTGCAGGGGTTCATGTCGAAGTAACAGCACAAACTTTTACTTCAAATACCGATCAAGGCTCAAAAGAATTCCCTGCAGGTTCATTGGTCATTCCAACAGCTTTCCAAAAACTTTCTCAGGAAGAATTGAGGAAAGCATTGAAAGAAGCAGCTGTTTTGGCAGGCCAAAATGTATTTGCTAGTACGACAGGATTTAGCCTGAAAGGGATTGACTTGGGTAGCGGAAGTATTTCAGCCATCCAAAAACCAAAAGTCCTTATGCTTGTCGGTCAGGGAACATCCCAATATGAGGCAGGGGAAATATGGCACCTGATGGATACCAAAGTTGGAATGCCAATGACAAAAGTGGATTTGAGTATGTTTGGCAGGGTCAATCTGTTTGACTACACCACTTTGATCTTGACGTCAGGAAATTATTCTAGCATATCCCCTTCTCAGATTGCCCATTTGAAAGATTGGCTTTCAAGAGGAGGAACCATCATTTCTATGCGGAGTGCAAGTCAATGGCTTCAAAGTCAGGGAATTGTTCAGGAAGAATTTGTTACAGCCGAAGAAGCAAAAGGACCTGAATCCGTTCCATTTGCAGACTCGAGGAACTTATCCGGAGCACAGGAAATCGGTGGAAGCATTTATTTGGGAAAATTGGATACTACCCATCCTTTGGGTTTTGGGTACAAAAACTCAGAAATTCCTGTTTATAGAAATACAACCCTTTTCTTCAAACCATCCAAAAACAAGTCCCAAACACCGGTTAGGTATTCTGCAAATCCTTTGCTCGGAGGATATGTCTCTCCGGCAAACCTTGAAAAAATCAAGCAAAGTTCTAGTGTTTTGGTTTCGAAAGTCAGTCAGGGAAGGGTAATTCACTTTATCGACAACCCGAATTTCCGCGGCACATGGTTTGGAACAAACAAGCTGTTCTTCAATGCCATCTTCTTTGGCAATAAAATGTAATTTTTTAGAACCACAAAAGGAACAAAGAAAAATATAAGTAAGCTATTCATCGTCAATTAGCGATCTTATTCCTGTTCTCTTTTGTTGTCTTTTGTGGTTCATAAATTTTTATGACTAATTCCCATATTTTATCGAAATTTGGGACAAAATTATTTGCTGTGTCAAAATCAATTCTGCTTCTTACGCCTCCTTTTACCCAACTCAATACCCCTTACCCAGCGACGGCTTATATCAAAGGGTATCTGAATACAAAAGGAAAAAAGTCTTTTCAAAGTGATTTAGGCATCAAGGTAATTTTGAGGATTTTTTCAAAAGAAGGTTTAACCAAAGTATTTCAATCTATTGAAAATAAGGATATTAAAATTTTTTCAAACAATGTACAAAGGATAGTCAAATTACAGAAAGACTACCTTCATACCATAGATCCTGTCATCCGATTCCTGCAGTTTGACAATCCTACCTTGGCATACAATATCTGTGATGGTGACTTCTTGCCACAGGCTTCCCGTTTTGACCAATTGGATGATTTGGATTGGGCATTTGGAACCATGGGCATCCAAGACAAAGCAAGGCATTTCGCGACTTTGTACCTGGAAGATATCGCAGATTTGATCAGCGAAGCCTTAGATCCACACTTTGGTTTCAGTCGGTATGCAGAGCGATTGGGAAGGTCGGCGACTTCATTTGATGATTTGAATGAGGCCTTGGAAGATCCCGAATCTTTTACCGATCAGTTTTTACTGGAGGAATTGGAAAAACTGATCCAAGAAACCGATCCTTATTTCGTATGTCTTTCGGTACCTTTCCCAGGCAATCTTTACGGAGCCCTGCGTTGCGGAAAATATATTAAGACCCATTTTCCACACATCAAAGTCGCTATGGGAGGCGGTTATCCAAATACTGAACTCCGGTCAATCAATGAGCCTCGGGTATTTAACTTTTTGGACTTCATCACTTTAGATGATGGAGAAAGGCCGCTGACTTGCCTGTTGGAGCATTTGGATGGTGAAAGAGGGCTTGAACAACTCAAAAGAACCTTTGCCTTGATCGATGGAAAAGTCACCTACCTCAATGGCGCAAAAAACACCGATATCCCCTTTAGCCAAACAGGCACGCCTGATTACTCGGGTTTACCTCTGAATAAATACCTCTCGGTCATAGAGATTGCCAATCCGATGCACCGACTTTGGTCGGATGGTCGTTGGAACAAGCTGACGATGGCACATGGCTGCTATTGGAAGAAATGCTCCTTCTGTGATGTGACCTTGGATTATATCAAAAATTACGAGCCAATTAGTGCCAACATCATCTGTGACCGGATTGAGGAATTGATTGCACAGACAGGAGAAACGGGCTTTCACTTTGTGGATGAAGCGGCTCCTCCCGCCCTGATGCGGGAATTGGCCATCGAAATCCTGAAGAGAAATCTCAAAATCACTTGGTGGACCAATATCCGCTTTGAAGAAAGATTTACTTACGACCTTTGCCGATTACTGAAAGCCTCGGGCTGTATTGCTGTTTCCGGAGGTTTGGAAGTGGCATCAGACAGGTTGCTGCAGATGATGCAAAAAGGCGTGACAGTATCCCAAGTGGCCCGTGTGGCTAGGAATTTCACAGAATCAGGCGTGATGGTTCATGCTTACCTGATGTACGGTTTCCCGACGCAAACTGCCCAAGAAACCATTGACAGCCTAGAGATGGTCAGGCAACTCTTCATGAACAATATCCTGCAATCAGGATTTTGGCATTTGTTTGCGATGACTTCCCATGCGCCGATTGGGATTGACCCAGGTGCATTTAAAATAGTCCGTACCGGACCTGAAAAAGGACTTTTTGCGGATAACGACCTGAGTCATGAGGATCCCAATGGTGCTGATCATGAATTATTCAGTGAAGGCCTAAAAAAAGCCCTTTTCAATTACATGCATGGGATCTGTTTTGAGTTTCCTTTGCAGGAATGGTTTGATTTCAAAATCCCAAAACCATCCGTCTCTCCAAATTTTATCTACAATGCCATTCAGATCGAAACGGGAAATGTCCTGAAACCCAATGCCAAAGTGATTTGGCTGGGAAATGAACCCGAACTGGAAAGAACTGCTTTTGTGAAGAAAGGCAAAAAAACAGAATTGTGGCCTTTGGTGATTGAAAACAAAAATGGAACCGATGAAATTTTGGTAAGGCAGGAAGAAGGAGAATGGCTGGAAACAATCCTTCGGGATATTACACCCAAACTTGGGAAAAAAGAAATGACCTTTGCGGAGTTTGAAGAGAAATATGTAGCTACAAATTTGGGAGATTTTGACCGCTTTTTAGGTTCCAAGGTCTGGAGGTCGCTCTTGGAGTATGGAATGGTGTTGGTTTGATATTATCCCCATGTCAATCAAGGTAGAATTAAAAAGAAAAACCCGGCCTAAAAGACCGGGTTTTCATTCACTTTAACCACTAACAACCATAAAACAAATTCTTCATGCATACTCTCATATGCAATCCGAAGGATGAAAAACATCAATTTGTTGTAGTCGATACGGGAATCGAACCCGTGTTTTATCCGTGAAAGGGATACGTCCTAACCCCTAGACGAATCGACCATGCGGTCAAAAAGAAAACACTGGATTTTTCCAGTGTTTTTGTAGTCGATACGGGAATCGAACCCGTGTTTTATCCGTGAAAGGGATACGTCCTAACCCCTAGACGAATCGACCATTTTTGTGGGTTTTGACCTCTTTTTTGAAAGGTGTTGCAAATATAGCGGGTTTAAATAAGAATGCAAAACAAGACAAAAAAATATTTGGTTTTGGTAGTCAAAACATTGATAACTAACCGAAAAAAAATATTGGAAGCCTTTCCCCGCAAATCCTTACTTTCGCCTTTCAATAATATCCCAATTAAGCTAACATGAAAAAAACGAGAGTGGCCATCAATGGTTTTGGCCGTATAGGGAGGTTGACTTTCAAGCTTTTACTTGAAAAGGAAGACATCGAGCTCATCGCTGTCAATGACCTTACGGACCCTGTTACGCTTGCCCACCTGCTTCAATATGATTCTGTTCACGGAAAATACCCTTTTGCTGTCAAAGCAGTAGATGGCGATATTATGGTGAAGGGAAAAACTATCAGGATATTTGCTGAAAAAAATCCGGAAAATATTCCATGGGGAGACCTTGATATCGATATCGTTTTGGAATCTACAGGTAAGTTCACTGAAAAATCACTTGCCGATGGCCATCTCAAAGCTGGGGCAAAAAAAGTAATCATTACCGCACCCTCTTCCTCCAAGGATGTACCGACAATTGTTCTTGGGGTCAATGACCATATTTTAACGGGTGAGGAAAGCATTATTTCTAATGCCTCTTGCACTACCAATTGCCTTGCTCCTATGGTCAAGGTGTTGGAAGATAACTTTGGTATTGAGAAGGGGTTTGTTTCCACCGTGCATTCTTATACCAATGACCAAAACCTTCATGATGCCCCACACAGGGATTTGAGAAGGGCACGGGCTGCAGCTTATTCCATCATTCCAACTACAACCAACGCAGCCAAGGCCATGGAGATTGTATTGCCTGAATTGAAAGGGAAAATTGATGCTTCTGCGATGCGGGTACCCGTTCCGGATGGTTCATTGACGGATTTGGTAGTGCTGTTACGAAAAGAAACGACAAGGGAAGAATTGAACAATGTATTCAAAAGAGAATCTGAAGGAACTATGAAAGGAATAATTGAGTATGAAGTAGCTCCAATAGTTTCTATAGATATCATAGGAAATCCCCATTCATGCATATTTGATTCTGCATTGACTTCGGCCAAAGGAAATCTTGTAAAAATTGTAGGATGGTATGACAATGAATCCGGTTATTCCAACCGATTGGTTGATCTAGTCCAAAAAATCAGATAGAGATTTTAGCTTTCTTCCACATCCAAGTGTTGCCCAACCTGATCAATGGCATCTTGCACGGCATCGAGAAAGTGCTCAAGGTGGGTGATAAAATCCTCATTGAATCCCTTTTCAGAAAGAATATCTTTTCCTTCTTGAATCACATCACTCAAAATATTGATTTCAAACAATGCAAGAGCAGGTTTTACCTTATGCCGGATCTGAGAGATAATCTCTAGGTCTTGCAATTCAGAGCCTTCAAGGTATTTTTCCTTTAACTCTGAAAGTGATTTATATAAAGCGCTTACCAGTTCTGCTCTAAATTCAGCATCACCTTCAGCCATTTCTTCTATTCTGTCAAAATTGACAGGCAGTTGGTTTTCGAGCATTATTTTTCTGGTTGACCTGCACTTACTCCTGCTACATAACCGGTACTCCAGGCGGCCTGAAAATTGAATCCACCTGTAATTCCGTCTAAATTTAATACTTCTCCTGCGAAAAACAGACCCTCAATAAGTTTGCTTTCCATCGTCTCAGGATTGATCTCATCCAATACCACCCCTCCGGCAGTTACAAACTCCTCTTTGAATGTAGTCTTTCCATCTACCTTGACAATATAGCAAAAAAGATTTTGAACCAATTTATTGAACTGCTTTTTTGGCAAATTTTGCCAAATAATGTCTTGCTCCAGCTCCGATTTTTCACAAAGATGTTCCCATAATCTGCCGGGTATTCCAAATAACGGATTTGTGGTGATTTTCTTTTTGGGGTGATTTTTTTGAAAGGACAGAAGCTCCATATTTAGCTTTTCTTCCCCCAAATCATTAAACCACCTGATATGAGCCTTGGCTTTATATTGTTGGTCAAAAAGCCAATTCGCTCCAAAAGCGGAAAGCTTCAGAACAGCAGGACCACTCAAACCCCAATGCGTAATTAATAATGGCCCCCGATATGCCATTTTAGTTCCCTCAAGCCTTACAAAAGCATCAGAAAGAGATATTCCCATCAATTTCCTGATCGGCTCCTCAGGGGTATTGAAGGTAAATAAGGAAGGGATCGGCTGTTCAATGCTGTGTTTAAAACCTGAAAGAAAATCAAATCCTTCCAATTTTGGATTTCCTCCGGTACATATTACCAATCTATCAAATATTTTTTTTGTTTGATCAGAACAAACTTCAAATTGAGAATTTCTTTTGAAGATTTTTTTGACTGAGAAGGAATAAATAACCTTCACCCCTACTGCAATAGCAGCAGCTTGTAAGGCATTGATGATGGATTGAGAATCATCGGAAACCGGAAATATACGACCATCAGTTTCGGTTTTCAATGCCACACCACGAGATTCAAACCAGTGAATTGTGTCTTTCACAGAAAAATGTCTGAATACTTTCTTAAGGAATTTTTCTCCTCTTGGGTAGTTTTTTGAAAGGGAAGATATCTCAAAGGCAGCATGGGTTACATTACACCTTCCGCCACCTGAGATTTTAACTTTTGCAAGTGATTTGGTTGTTTTTTCCAGAATACTAACTTCGGCACCCAATTGAGCGGCGTGAATGGCGGCAAAATAACCTGCCGCACCCGCACCAATAACCCCTATTTTCAGCTTATCCAAAATTTACCTTCTTTTACTCCCTGAGAAAGAACCCAATATACCCCTAGTTAATTCCCTGAAGATGGTCCTTCCAATCTGTCGAACCATGGTATTTTTACTGAGTTCATCAATGATAGAGGTCTCCTGAACAGGTCTTCCTTTTGATTTGGATGGTGCAGAAGGCCGGACTAGTGCTTCTTGAGCAGCAGCTTCTGCCCTGCTTATTTTTTGTTCCAAAAGCTCAAAAGCACTTTCCCTATCTATTTCTATATTGTACTTTTTGACAAGAGAAGAACGATTAACCAAAATTTCTATTTCCTCGCCGGTCAAAATATCCATACGAGACAAAGGGGGCCTCAAAAGCGTATGTGCTAAAGGTGTAGGTATTCCTTTTTCATTTAAAACTGTCACCAAAGCCTCTCCGATTCCCATCGAAGTCAGTACCTCATCGGTCTTGTAGAATGTGGACAAAGGATAGTTCTCTGCAGTCTTACGGATAGCCTTTCTATCTTTTGCGGTGAAAGCCCTCAATGAATGTTGGATCTTTAAACCCAACTGCCCCAATACATTATCAGGAACGTCAGTCGGAGTCTGAGTACAGAAAAACACGCCAACTCCCTTTGACCTGATCAGTTTCACAATTGCCTCTATTTTGTCAATCAAGTCCTTTGATGCTGTGGAGAATACCAAGTGTGCTTCGTCTATAAAAAGGCAAAGTTTTGGTTTATCAGAATCACCTTGCTCCGGAAATGTCTCATAAATTTCAGACAATAGACTAAGCATAAAAGTGGAAAACAACTTGGGCTGATTTTGAATATCTGTCAAACGGATGATAGAAACCACTCCTTTACTGTCCACCGTTCTGACAAAATCATTCACATCAAAAGAAGGTTCTCCAAAGAAATTCTCTGCCCCCTGCTGTTCAAGTTCAATGATCTTTCTCATGATGGTATTCACCGTCGCAGAAGAAACCGCTCCAAATTCTTTGGCAATTTCGGTTTTGCCTTCATTGATCACATACTGTAACACTTTTTTGAGATCTTTCAGATCAAGTAAAGGTAAATGGTGTAGGTCACAGTACCTAAAAATCAATGCGACCACACCTCTTTGGGTGTCATTCAGTTCCATAATCTGAGAAATCAAGACAGGTCCAAATTCAGAAACCGTGGCCTTGAGTTTTACACCTTTTTCATGGCTGATAGACATCAATTCCACAGGCAATCCAGTGGCCGCAAAATCAATCCCTATGAGGTTCGATCTTTTTTCGATATGGGAGTTTATTATTCCCGCTTGGGCAATTCCCGATAAATCTCCTTTCAAGTCCATTAGAACAGAAGGAACTCCATTGAGAGAAAGCTGTTCAGCAATGACCTGAAGGGTTTTGGTTTTACCGGTACCTGTGGCTCCTGCTATCAAACCATGCCTATTTAATGTTTTCAAAGGGATTTTGACTTGTGCTTGGGGAATGGGTTCATTATTCAAAATTCCTGTCCCAAGAATGATATAATTTCCCTTAAAGGTGTAGCCTTGTTCTAAATGTTGTTTAAAATCTTCTGCTTTACTCATGGCAAAAATGAATTGGGTTGAATATTTCAGCTAAAATAAAAAAACCTGAATACAAATAGCTGTATTCAGGTTTTTATTGGATTGAATTGAGGTTAATGGGTCACCATAGGCTCTAGGTGTTTTGCCTGCCCAATAAAATCCTCAACTTGTGAAAGTGCAGGAACTACTCGGGTTAGTTTTTTCTCTGCATTTGTTTCCGTTAATGCTTTGTGAAGGTTTTCCGCATTCCGGGTTCTTAGTTCCTTGACTGTATCTACACCGGCAGCCTTAAGCAATTCGGCAAATTGACTGGCAATGCCATTTATTCTAAAAAGATCAGCCATATTGACCCAATCAAGAATAACTCCTTCTCCTATACCACTGGCTTCAGCGATTTCTTTGCGACCTTTTTTGGAAGCTCCTTTTTCCAAAAGGCCTTCAACAGTTGAGATTCCCGCGGCTGCAAGTTTTTCTTTGTAAACAGGACCGATACCTTCGATCATGGTGATGGTTTTTGCCATAAAATTTAAATTTATAAGTGAAAGAAATAAATTAACAAAATGAAATGAACTGATTATGCCAATCTTTTATATTGGCTTCCTCCAAATGAGTTTAGGCAAATTAGTTTGGGAAAAATTGCCTATTCCTCTAAAGAAGGTTACATGTTTAACAGAAAATTTAAAAACACATGAATAATCCATCCAATATTTTCATTTTTTTCCAATATTCAAACAATTTTTTACCATTGTTTTGTTGATTAAAGGTATTTACTTTGCTTAAAGTTTAAAAAGTAAGATTACCCAATTTACCAATGATTCTCCCCTCACCTGAATTTTATTCAAAATTTCTTTACAAGATCTTTATTGCTGGATCATTGGTAATTTTTCTGAATTTCTCAGGACAGGCACAGGTAAAACCCAGCCTTGGAGGATCATCTAAATTGATGAACAGTGCTTTGGCTGAAATGGAAAAAAAAGACTTTGAAAGAGCCAATGCTTATTTTCGGCAAATCATTGAAAATAATCTTTCAATCCCACCCGAAATGCCTTACTATTTTGCGGAGACCCTCTTTGAGCTGGGTCAATACGACAACAGTCTCAATTTTCTGAATAAATACCTTGAAATCAATGGGTATAAAGGTGATAATTATGAATCTGCTAAAACATTAGAGACCAAGCTTAAAGCCAATATGGCGGGCATTTATAATTGTAAATTGTGTGACAATAGAGGGTACCGCTATTTGAACTGTCCCACCTGCGAAGGCAAAAGACAGATAGAACAAGCCTGCATATATTGCAAAACAAGGGGTGTAGTTGGCTGTACAAAATGTAGGGGTTCAGGATTGGTGACTAAAAAAAATGTATTCAACATCCTTGAATATTACGAATGTGACAAATGCGGAGGGGAAGGAAAACACACCTGTCCAAAATGTATGGGAACTTTAAAGGAATTGAGCGACTGCAGGACTTGCAGGGGTCAGGGACGACTTCTATCTGAAGAAATCTGTGACCATAAACCAGGAAATCAACCTAGGCATTTTTCAACAGGATTTGAAAAACTGAAGGAAATGAGCCATTGAGGGATGGTTATTGGTTATTAGTTTAATGGTTAATTGAGTAAGGGTAATTTGTTATTTATTTTTTGGTCTCTGAGCTTGTCGAAGGGTTGACAAAGGGTTATTTGGTTAGGTGTTATTGGTAATTGCATTGTTGGGTAAAAATAAAAAAACCTGAGAAGACTCAGGTTTTTAATTTTGCCTTCTAGAAAGAGGATTTTTACTTACAATATTTTTCTAAAGCCAACTGAGCTTCTTGGAAGTCCAACTTTAGCGCCGCTTTTATGTCTTCACAACCAGATTTTTTCTTATCAGTGGCGAATTTCAACATTCCTCTGTAATAATATGCCTGACCAAAGTTTTTGTCCATTTGTATGGCTGCACTATATTCCTTCATGGCTTCTCCTGTATTTCCGATTTGATGTAAAGCCCTTCCTTTCAGAAAATAGGCCATAGACGGAGCGCCCGGGACCTGAACTGCATAATCAGCATAAAGCAAGGCAGAAGTATGGTTTTTCTGTTTTTGATAAATATTGGAAAGACTCATCATGACTTGGGTATTTTTTCTGTCGATCGCAAAAGCCGCCAGAAAATCCTTTTCCGCATTTTTGAATTCTCCTAATTCCTCGTAAGCCCTACCCCTATTATACAACCCCTTGAGGTACTTTGGATTATTCTTCAATATCTTATCATATTCGGAAATAGCCTCTTGGTACTTTTCTTGACCAAACAAGGAATCTCCTTTTTTAGAGGTATTTTCCGAACAGGAAGATAACATTA
Source organism: Cognataquiflexum nitidum (assembly GCF_022538055.1). Lineage (GTDB taxonomy): Bacteria > Bacteroidota > Bacteroidia > Cytophagales > Cyclobacteriaceae > Cognataquiflexum > Cognataquiflexum nitidum. The sequence continues at coordinate 72,847 of NZ_JAKZAM010000019.1, forward strand.
TGCCAATAAGGGTGGCAAAAAACCAATTCTGTACTTTCATTTTGGTAATTGTAATCTTTATACGGCTACATTTTTTTCTCTTAATGCATCGTTTAGTGAGGTTTTCAAGTCTGTAGAAGCCTTCCTTTGCCCAATGATCAATGCACAAGGAACCTGATAATCTCCCGCAGGAAACTTCTTGGTCAAAGATCCGGGAATAACCACGGACCTTGCCGGTACAAATCCTTTGTATTCTTTTGGTTCAGAACCGGTGACATCAATGATTTTTGAACTAGCAGTGAGTGTCACTCCTGCTCCGATCACAGCTTCTTTTCCGATCCTCACACCTTCTACGATGATTGCCCTTGAGCCGATAAAAGCACCATCTTCGACGATAACAGGGGCTGCCTGAACGGGCTCTAAAACCCCTCCGATACCAACTCCCCCGCTGAGGTGGACATTTTTACCTATTTGGGCACAAGAACCAACAGTTGCCCAAGTATCAACCATCGTGCCACTATCGACATATGCTCCGATATTTACGTAAGATGGCATCATTATAACCCCACTAGCCAAAAATGCTCCATACCTTGCTACTGCATGCGGAACTACCCTTACACCCTGCTTGGCATAATTGGTCTTCAATGCCATCTTATCATGGAATTCAAATGGACCAACCTCAATAGTATGCATTTTTTGGATCGGAAAATAAAGAATTACTGCTTTTTTAACCCAATCATTGACTCTCCATGAACCGTCTTCTAAAGGCTCAGCAACACGAATTCCCCCGCTGTCCAATTCACTAATGACTGTTTTGATTGCTATTTCTACTTCTTTTTCTTTAAGTAAATCCCTGTTTTCCCAGGCCTTTTCGATAATTGACTTTAATAATTCCATATTTTTGATTTCTGTCTTTCAAATTTTTATTCTGCTATGTCGCAAACCCAAATTATAATCGCCTCAGTGCTAAAACCACTCAAAGATCCGAGGCTATATTCAAGGTTTGCCTTTTCACTGCGTGAAACAAATAAATACCTTATTAACATCATAGGATTTTCTACAAAAAAAGAAAGCGATGAAAAAAACATTAAATTTCATCCTGTTTTTTGGAAAAAACGAAATCATCCATCGAGGATCTTAGTAAGTCTGAGATTAATTAGAATCATAATCAAAGTCCAACCGAAATTGGTCATAATTACCACTTTTGAGATCTTGCCGGTTGCCATTTTAGGAAAATGGCTGATAGGTTATAAACTGATCTATGACAGACGGGAAAATTACATCCTAAATCTTGAACAAAACAAAACCCTGAAAGGCTGGAAAAAGAAACTTTCCAAAGGACTTGTAAGTTTTATTGAATATTGTTCAAACCCTTTTATCGACCACAATTTTTTTGCGGAAAAGGTTTACCAAAAGGAATTTCCTAAGGTTGGGAAACACACTATATTTCAAAATAAATACTTTGACCGTGGAAATGATATCAAACCTATAAAATTAAATGCAAACAAAAAACTAAGGTTTATTATCTCAGGAACCATTACGGAAGTTTATGGAATCATAGAAGGTGTTTCTTGGTTTCAAAGTATAATAGCCTATTATCCAAGCGCCATTCTGACCGTAATAGGACATGCTCCAATGAAGGAATACCTTCAAAAAATTTCAAAAATCAATATTGACCCAAGGTCAATCCGCCTTCAGATTTCAGAAATTCCTGTACCCTATTCAGATATTCTTGAAGCATATCAGGAAACAGAAATTGTCCTACTCCCATACCATCAGATCCCAAGCATAAGTCCTAAAATCCCGAGCAAATTATATGAAAGCATTGCCCTGGGAAAACCCTGTCTGTTTCAACACAATCAATTATGGGAATCTATCTGTTCAGAATATCCAGCCGGGAAAGGTATTGATTTTTTGGACATTGAAAATGCCAAATCAAATCTTGACAAATTTTTACAAACAATATTTTTTGAGAAAAAACCCGGTGAAGAAGTATTGTGGAAAAGTGACGAAGCAAAATTTTTGGAAGTTGTGGCGCGGTTGACCAATAAGCTCTAACCATATTCTTTTATCTGCACAACTCTAAACCTTTTAAAGAGACCCTTCGATTTGGTTATGGCGACCAACAACTAGCACCATCTCAGTTTAAGGCGAAGGGGACTTACCGCTGCTGAAGCGTTTTTAAGATTCTCGCCATCTTGTATTTTTTATCCACCGTAACCAAAAATGTTATCCACTATATTTCCTGATTGGAAACCCATATTGACGGTATGGAAACTCCAAAAACTTAATAAATCATCTAATAAAACACAATCAAAAACAACTTTAAATTATTGATTATCATTTATTTAATTCTTTTTTTTAATATATCTAATTTTATTTTTAGACAAATCTAAATCACTAATCACGATTCTAAATGAGTTATCAACACCCGATTTAGATGGTCTGAAAATATTTTTAAGTCCAGTCTAAATTTCTATCTTTGGGTTTAATCCGAATAAATCTATGATTACCCTCACCTTTGCCGAAGAGAATTATCTGAAAGCTATCTACCATTTGTCTGATGGTGGAAAGAAAGGCGTTTCGACCAATGATGTCTCCGCTGAAATGAAAACAAAGCCCGCATCTGTATCGGACATGCTGCGGAAGTTGGGAGAAAAAGATGTCATTGAATACCGCAAATACTATGGTCTTCACATTACTGAAGAAGGAAAAAAACTTGCCCTCCAAACAATTCGCAAGCACCGCCTTTGGGAAGTGTTCTTGGTGGAGAAATTAAAATTCTCATGGGATGAGGTCGATGAAGTCGCCGATGATTTGTCCCATGTTAAATCACAAGTTTTGATACAAAGGCTGGATGAGTATTTAGGTTTCCCCAAATTCGATCCTCATGGGGACCCGATTCCTGATGAATACGGAGACGTGCGTACACGTCCCCGTCTCCCAATCAATGATCTTGACCTTGGTTCAATAGGTCAGATCGTTGCTGTCAAAGACAGTAGTCCGGCATTCCTACGATACCTGGACAAAGTGGGTGCCTATATCGGTGCCAGGATCAAAGTGATGGACAAGACAGAATTTGATGGTTCTGTCGAAATCTTGGTTGATAATAAAAAATCAATTTTCATGTCAAAAGATGTGGCGGGGAATATTTTGGTGATGGTATGAGGAAGTGGAAAGCTGGGAAGTGGGAAGTTGGGTAGGAATAATAAGGGAGTTTTTTTAACCGATGACGGATGACAGTTGACCGGTGATTGGATGGGTAGAAAGGTTGTAATGGTTGTAGTTGTTGTAATTGTTGTCAGGGTAGTCTGCTTCTCGTTGTCAAGTTTTCAAAGTTGTATAGAAATCAAGTCTAGATTCCTGTGTCATGTATCTTGCTTCTTTTTTTGTGGTCTGCTTCGTTTTATCGTTGTAGTCGGGTTGGGAAGTTTAGGGAAAAAGATTATTTGATTAATTGGTTATTTGGTTAACTGTTTCTGTCGCAATCCTGAATTATTAATTCATCATCCTTAATTCTGAATTTCCCCAAGTCTCGCCTCTCGCTTCTCGTCTCTTGCCTTTCCAAAAAGACTTTTCCACGAAATTGAACTTCAAACCAATGCAAGTCGTTAAATTTGAGAATTAAATGATTGACCAAAATATGAAAAAACTATTTGGCGCTTTACTGATCACCCTATTCAGCTTCCAAATCGCAACTGCACAGGACAAAATCACTTGGCTGACATTTGAGGAAGCAGCAGCCAAAACGGCTGAAAACCCTAAAATGATTTTTGTAGATGTCTACACCGATTGGTGTGGATGGTGCAAGAAAATGGACAAGGATACCTTTACCAACCCTAAAGTCATTGGGTTTATCAATGAGAATTTTTATGCTGTCAAAATGAATGCTGAAGACAGCAAAAGAAAATTCAATTTCAAAGGCAAAGAATATACCGAAGCCACGATGGCTCGGGCCATGCGGGTAAGTTCCTACCCCAACTTTGTGATAATGGATGCCTTGATGGAAAATATCGCTCAATTTCCCGGCTACCGAGAACCTGCTCCCTTTCTTTCCGGAATGGATGATCTCCTCAATAAATTCGGTAAGTAAGCATGTCATTTTCCCTGCACCAAAAAGAAGATACCATTGTGGCATTGGCCACCCCTCAGGGAGTCGGTGCCATTGCGGTCATCAGGCTTTCGGGAAAAGATGCCATCAAAATCACAAACACTGTATTTAAAGGGAAAGACCTGGAAAAGCAGGCTTCCCATACCGTTCATTTTGGAACTATCCGCGATGGAGACAAAATCATCGATGAAGTCTTGGTCTCCATTTTTATCGCACCAAAATCATTTACCAAGGAAAATGTCGTGGAAATCTCCACCCATGGATCCTCCTATATTGTCAATCAGGTTCTCAAACTTTTGATCCGATATGGTGCCCGACCCGCCAAACCGGGGGAATTTACTCAAAGGGCTTTTCTCCATGGGCAATTTGACTTGGCACAGGCGGAGGCAGTAGCTGACTTGATCCATTCAGATTCTGAGACCTCACATCAGGCAGCCATCAGTCAGATGCGTGGTGGCTTCAGCAGTGAGATTCAAAAACTCAGGAATGAACTGATTCATTTTGCTTCCATGATCGAGTTGGAGCTTGATTTTGGGGAGGAGGACGTAGAGTTTGCAAACAGGAACGACCTAAAAGTCTTGGTGGAAAAATTGCTTCGTGCTGTAGAACTATTGATAGGAAGCTTTGACTTGGGCAATGTGATCAAAAACGGTGTTCCCACGGTCATCGCCGGGAAACCCAATGCAGGAAAGTCCACTTTACTCAATGCGCTGTTGAATGAAGAAAAAGCTATCGTATCCGAGATCGCAGGTACAACCCGAGATTTTATCGAAGATGAAATCAATATCGGTGGTGTGATTTTCCGCTTTATCGATACAGCAGGATTGCGGGAAACGACGGATATCATCGAAGCGATCGGTGTCAGCCGGACACAGGAAAAAATGAAAACTGCATCTCTGATTCTGTACCTTTTTGACCTGACGGATACCGATATGGTTGAGATCAATCGGGATATTAATAAATTGGAAAATCAAGGTGTTCCTTTTGTCAAGGTGGCCAACAAAATAGATAAAGCCTCTACTGATTTTGTCTGCGAACTGAAGGCAAAGTATCCTGATACCATATTTATTTCTGCAGGTCAAAAGGAAAACCTAGAGGCGTTGAAAAGCCGCATTTTGGAGTTGGTCAATTTGGACAAGTTCAGGACAGGCAATACCATCGTCACCAATATCAGGCATTATGATTCCTTGGTCAAAACACGGCAGTCGTTATTGGATGTATTGGAAGGTTTGGACAGGCAGATCACCAATGATTTTTTGGCAATGGATATTCGCAGGTCTTTGCATTATCTTGGGGAAATCACGGGAGAGATTACCACCGATGATTTATTGGCCAATATCTTTTCGAAGTTTTGTATCGGGAAGTAACTCAGTGAAAAGTGATTCTTCGAATTCCGATAATCAAGCGATTTGGTCTGCTTAAAACAAAATTACTTAAAAAAATATTTAAGTTTCACCAAATATTTTTAGCTTGAACCGCTTGATAATATTATAAACTATCGGAATTGGGTCTTTAATCTTATATTTTAATGGTGTACTATTCCAAATGTAATCAAAATTAAAAAGTAAGGATTTGTCTTTTTTAATATACAGTTTTAGCCCTTGCAAATTGACATAACTGATCAGCTTATATTTTTGATTCTCAATTTTTTTATTTAATGCCAAAAGTACAAGCAAGTGAGGGAAATTGACACCGGCCATCAGTGATCCTGTAAGTGAATTCCAGAACCTAGGATTAATCTCTAAAACATAAAAAACTTCTTTTTTAGGGTCATAAAGCAAGTCAATATTTGCCACCCCGGACCAGTGAAGCGATTTCATGAGTTTTCCAATCATTTCAATAACCTTTTCATTATCCACAAACTCCATTCCCATTTGAGCTGTAAAAGGTTTCGAATCCCAAAGGTTCCCTTTTTGTATTGTATATGCCAAAATATTGCCGTCAAAGCATAGCACATTGCAACAAAAATCTTCCCCATTTAAAAATTCCTGTAAAACAAAGGATTCGTTTACACCGCATTCCAAAAAATGTGAAACCAATGCCTCCTTGTTTTCAAATTTAATTATTCCTTGGCCATTTCCGGATTTAAGAGGTTTTGCTAAAACAGGAAAGTCTAATTTTAATTTTTCTTTGTCCAAAACCAATTCCATAGATAAAGGAACTGTTTTAGGACCTAAAATACCTATTTCGTGAAGGTGTTCGGCTAATAAATCTTTGCTACCTGCCACCAAGAAATCAGAGAAAGCAGGTAATGGGACAAGTTTATTGCTATTTAATTGGCTTTTATTTTTGATTAATTTTCTGATGCTTTTTTCCCAAATGGGCATTATGACATCAATTTGATTTTCTTCAACTACTTTATTGATTTCATTTATCCAGTCTAACTCATTGTTTTTTTTTGGACAATGTAAAAATCGATAAATATATCTAGAATAATTTAATGGAAGATCTTTGATTGTTGACATAACGTATAGCCTGATGTCACTTCGGTGCGACATACAATAAATTACTTTCAGCAAAATGGCTTTTTCTCCATCAGGTATCAAAACAGAATAAAATTCACTCGGCTTTCTCATCCAGGCATTCATTTATCTTGGGTTGTTTTTGTTTGTTTTTTTGGGGAAGGTCATAATCTTAATCTATTTGCAAGTAATTATGATTTCCATTCAACCTCTAATTTACAAAATTTGCAGGTTGCCACTTAACCTTATAAAAACCAAAAGCTATTCGATTTACAACAAACAATAATATGAATACATTTTTAAAACAAAATGCATATCCGCTTTTACTGCCATCTCTATTTTACAAAATGACCTGGACTTCCCTCGGCCAGTGGTGTTATTAGAGATATACATTTAAAACGATATGTGTATCCGCTTTCTTGTACGTAGCCAAACAATAATTTGTTGGAGGAGTCATTAAACACCCATGGACAGTGGACTGTCATCTGTGGACGAGTATCCGCATTCGATACAACCTCCTATAGCCCAAGGTGCAACATTGCGGAAACTCATATAAAACAAATACTATTCTTAAAAAATCGATTTAAATAATGAAAAACTCACAGAATTACTATTTTTTTTCCATTAACCCTATATTCTTCTTGAGTCTGGGCGTTTGCCAGGCAGGTAAGGATGACCGAAGTCAGAATCCCACTATCGGAACGATATACCTTTCATTTCAGTCAGCAGACTAGGATTAAAATTGATACCAGGTCTCCCGGTAATTGCGCATTTACTTTCAAAAAAAATGATCAACTCATTAAGGTAAATAACCTCAATAAGTATCGAAATAAGGTTTTTTTGATTGATATTCGTTGTTTTCCCTATTGAGGAAATGATATAGAAAAAAATTCAATTTTCTTGTAGGCCAAAATAAATGAAAATGTATTGCTGTCCTCTTATGAGTATGTGATTTCTCACAGAATGGTTTTTGCAGGATCAACAATCGGAATTTGAAATTGTTAGAATTGGAATGGATGAATTCGGCTTTGCCACATTTCTCCATTCCAATCCAATCTAAAGTTATCCGTTCATTGAACTTGCCAAAGTAAAGAAAAATAACATTTGGCTAATGGAAAAAAGTGGATAATCATATGAATGAATTTTATCTCAACACTAACTAGCACAAAACATCATTTTCAGTTAGCATATAATGTTGACCTGGTTTTCTTTAAGCATAAACCTAATTCAATTGTTGGTATAAAAATCAATATTAACCCAATTTGAAATTACCGAACTTTTTTGGAATTGTCACAAATTACATTTTAAGACTTTATAATGGACACTTATCCGGGAATTAATCTATATAAGTCAAGCGGCGTTTCTTCGAGAAAATAAACCACTCAGCAAATAAAACCTTCATTAAGGAGCCGGGAGACCCTAAGTTTGTTTTTCAGGGACGGATCAATGATTCTATCCTTTTGAATTATAAAAAGTTACAATCAAAACATTTCAATGAAGTACATATTATCGATTTTCATTTTTGGTTTATTTACCCTTCAAGGCTTTTCTCAATCATTTAATATAAAAGGAGTCGTTATGGTGGAAGGCAAACAGGAGGCTTTGCCATTTGTAAATGTCTTGCTATTAACAGTCGGAGATTCTTCCCAAGTGACAGGAACAGTTTCAGACATAGATGGAAATTTCGCATTTTCAAGCATAAGGCAAGGTGATTATCTTCTTAAAGTACAGTATTTGGGGTATAAGGATTTTTTTCAAACCATAGACCTGACTTCAAACCAAGATCTTGGCATCATTCCCATAAGTGAAGTTGCAACTGACCTCAATGAAGTGGTAATAGAAGCAAGAAGGTCCACCGGAACTCAAAAAGGTGACACAACCCTGTTCAATGCAGATGCCTTCAAAACCATGAAGGACGCGAGTGCACAGACTTTGATAGAAAAACTGCCGGGTGTAAGTTCAGAGGATGGAATTTTACAGGCCCAGGGAGAGGCAATCGCCCAGATCCTTGTAGATGGCAAACCGTTTTTTGGTACAGATGTAAAGACCGCCCTCCAAAATCTTCCTGCCGAGATCATTCAAAGCATTGAGGTTTTTGACCAAAAGAGCGAAAAGTCCCAATTGAGTGGTTTTGATGATGGAGAAAGGCTCAAAACCATCAATATCATTACCAAAGCCAGTAGAAGGAAAGGCCAATTTGGTAAAACAACAGTAGGTTATGGAACAGATGACCGGTATTTAGCAGGTGCCAGCATCAATGCCTTTGATGAAGAAAGGAGAATCACTTTTACAGGCTTGACAAACAATGTAAATATCCTTGATTATTCAAGCGACCCAAATGCCCAAGACAATACTAATCCTCAGCAAGGGGTAATCACTACCAATATATTAGGATTAAATTATACTGACTTGTGGATAGAAAAAATCAAAGTGACAGGCAGCTATGTTTTTACCAAAAGGGAAAATGTTGGTATTGTGGACAGATTCAGGGATTTTGTCACCACTGATGATTCTGATAAATTTTACAGAGAAAATAGTACCGATATCAGGATCAATAACCGGCATCAGGCCAATCTTAGATTGGAATATAATATTGATGAAAAAAATAGGATCCTTTATATCCCTAGATTTTCCGCAAGGTATGAAACCGAAAACTCCGGTTTTATTGGAGAAACAGACAATGGCTCGGATTTGATCAATTCAGTGAAAAACATTAAAACCGGTGAATACCAAGATTTTGATCTTTTCAATAGATTCCTTTACAGCCATAAGTTTAACAAACCAGGAAGAACGGTAACCTTTAGGACTAACTTTGCCAAAGGTTGGAATGAGGATCTGTCTGACCGAAAGGCAGAAAATAATTTTTATGAAGAAAGCGGCAATCACCAAGAATTTATTGACCAACGAACCACCAGAGAAAGGACAGGAGATTTTTGGCAAAGCCGCGTTTCTTACACCGAACCTTTGGGACAAAGAGGTCAAATGGAGGTGGAATATCAGATTGGCAACAGGTTAAACGATTCGGATAAACTCACTTTTAATGTAGAAAACGGGGATTTTGAAACCGGAAATCTTTCCCTCGATACAGCATTGAGTAATACCTTTCAGAGTAAATACCTTACCCAAGAACTAGAGTTTGGCTATCAGTTTCTATCAGAAAAACTAAAGGTACAGACTGAAGTTGAGTATCAAGATGCCCGACTCAAAAACGACCAATTCTTTCCAAATCCAGACATTCTGAACAAAACATTCCGAAATTTTACACCAACTGTGAGGATGGAATATAAATTTTCGACCAATACAAACCTGCAGTTTGACTATGATACCTACACCAATGAACCTCAGATATCACAGCTTCAGGCAGTGATCGACAATACCAATCCCCTGCAGTTGCGGACAGGAAATCCTGATTTGGACCAATCCTATACCAATCAAATCAGATTTAGATTCCGAAGCAACAATCCCGATACAGATAAAAACTGGAACATATTTGCCCAATCGAGGTTTGTCGACAATTTTATTTCCAACAGTATCCTAATAGCAAGTGAACCTACAGAAATACAGGATGGCATTACTTTGGAAACTGGTTCGCAGTTAAACAAACCGGTAAACCTTGACGGATTTAAAGATTTTAGGTCTTGGCTAAGTTATGGAATGCCTTTGGGGTTTATCAAGTCTAACTTTAATATCAATGCCGGTCTAGGATTTACCCAAAGACCAGGGCAGGTCAACGACCAAATCGGGTTTAACAATTCAAGCAGGTTGAGTACCGGATTTTCTCTAAGCAGCAATATCAGTGATCAGGTAGATTTCAATGTCTGGTCCAGATCCTCTTTTAATGAAGTAAATAACAGCCTCAACTCCAGTCTCAATAGCAAATTCTTCCAACAAAGATTCAGGGTTAATTTTAACTGGATAATATGGGAAGGAATCATATACCGACTCGATCTCAACCATCAGATTAATTCAGGACTCTCCCAAGGATTTGACACCAATTTTTCATTGGTTAATATGAGCGTGGGCAAAAAAATATTCCACAACCAACGGGGCGAAATCAGCTTGATGGTTTATGATTTGTTTGGTGAAAATGCGAACGTAAGGAGAAACATCACAGAAACTTTTGTGGAGGACATCCAGTCCAATGTGCTTCAGACTTATGTTATGCTAAGTTTTACCTATAACCTAAGAAAGTTTAGCAAAGGAATGGATGAGCGTGATTATGCCGAAAGGTATCAGAATGAAGAGAGTTCCAATTAACCTAGCCTCTAACATCGATTACAAATTAAAATTCAATTTCAACTTAAAACCTTGAGACCTTCAATATTTTTTCTAAGGTAGATATATTCATAAGCTCAAAATGCCGGAAAATTAAAATTACTTGGCAACTTATGGAATCAATTTAACTGTTTGTAAGCAATGGTGCCAGTAATTCCGATATCCATTATTTTTTTTCAGGCTGAAAGCCCCCTTTACAAATATATTCAATCTTCCGGACTATCTATGGAAGAATGAAAACCTACCTGCAAAGAGGCTTACATCCATTTTTCATTCAAAAAAATTTTTAAAGTAGCATTTTTGACTAAACTGATTTGTTGTTTGATCATCGGGATGGTATTTATAAAAATTGAGATTCCAATATATTTTTTAGGTTTCATATTACATGAAAACAAAATATGTCTATCAAAACAACCAATTAAAAGAACTCATTTTCATTAGGATATCGGTTTGACCCTGTTTTGGAAATCAAAAATGGATATCAATAAAATTATTATATAATTTTTACTTAATAATTTAAAATTTATTTTATTGATTATCAGTATTTTATAAAAATTAATAATCATTATAAATATATTTTATTGTATTTCAAATACATTTAAATGTATATTTGAATATCAATATACTTTATAATCATGGACACACTTTCAGGTATCAGGAGGTTTTACCATGAATGTTAAGGGATTTCGCTTCATTGCCAATAACCCCTCTTCTCCAATCAGGACGACATCTTGTGCATTTAAGGCCATAGAAGAGATTCAACATAAGCGACTAATCCTCTGACATGATTGCGTAAACTCATAAATGCTAAAATCAATTAACCTATAAAGTCTATAATTATTAAAATCATAAGCGGCATGTATAAGTACCGAATTCTAATTTTGGTCCTTTGGGGTGTTTTGAGTTCCCCAAGTTTTGGCAGTTCTGCTTTTTTCAGCAGGGACCAAACCATGTTATTAGCCAAAAACTTTGATTGGAAGGCTGGTCATGGTTATATATTTAAAAACAAAAAAAAGCAAAAAAAATATGCTTATGGATTTTATGGGACAAACCAAGCCCAATGGGTTTCACTATATGGTTCTGTCACGTTTAATCAATTTGGAAAAGAATTCCCCGTAGGCGGCATCAATGAAGCGGGTTTGGTTGTAGAACAACTTTACAAAGCCTTTAGTATTTATCCTAACAATGGTCAACCGAGTATTTCCGAATCAGAGTGGATTCAGTTCCAATTAGATAACTATGCGACGGCCTCGGAGGTTTTAATCCATCTTCATGAACTTACCATTCACCCTATAGAGACAGTTCAATTTTTTATTGCGGACCAATCAGGAAATGCTTTTGTAATAGAATTCACAGAAGGAAAGCCAATAATCCATCCGATTGAAGGTACAGACCAAGTTATTACAAATGCTGCTTATCATGAATGCCAAAAATATTATGAAAGCCATAAAAATAAAGTTGATAAAAATTCAAGAGGTGATCTTGATAGGTACGTCCAAATCAAAAGCCAATTGTCAGAAGTAAGCGTCAACAAAGCGGAGGAGGCCTTTGATGTTTTAAGGAAAAGTTCTGAAAACCAAGATCATTATAAAACCTATTGGACCATAGCCTATAATCTTAGCGAGATGAGTATTGCTTTTTACTCGAGTTCTCACAAAAACATAAAAGAGATCTGTTTAAATGATTTGAATTTTGAAACTGATTCTGAAATTGAGGTAAGTCCAATAAATTCCCCCACTTTTCAATTTAAACCTTTAACCGAAAACATAAATGGCCATTTAATTCAACAGAGTTTGAAAATGATCCCCCTTTCATTGGATATTGACCTTTTGGCGGAACACCTGATGGATCCAAGTAAACAACATATTGATCAAGTATATCAAAGCAAACACTTTAATTTAGTTCTCAGATTCAAAACCAACAAACCATCAGGAGTGGTCAGCTATATTTTCAGGAATGAAAAAGAACAGGCAAAGGCAAAAACAATCGGACTAAGACCAGGGCAATTTATTGTAAACAAAAAGGAAACAGTACAGGTAATTTACGGGATGCCCAAAGGAGAATTTGATCTTGCTTGTTTTCAAGACCCTGATTTTAATGGGAAATTGGACAACAGACTAGCAGTAAATCCCAATAGTTATGGTTTTCTGCGAACCCAAAAAGGAAGCTCAGGCCCTCCTCCTTTGTACGTGGATACCCGAATAATATTGAATGAAAATACGGACATTACTATAAAAATCAAATAAATAATATTTATGAAAATAGATTTAGTTTATTAGATAAAATCGTTTTTTTTTAATTTGGTACCTATATTCTGACCTGCGAAGAAACAAAGACGCCTTTTTATTTGAGGCAATAATGTCAATTAATACATCCTTATTCATGCCCTGGGAAAATACATTTACTCCTACTAACGGGTTTGAGTATTTGTATCATCAATGAAAAGTGTCGCCATGCGGAGTTCCCGTATTGGCCTTTCCCCTACTCTTTCGACCAAATCCAAAGTTTGTACAATGAAGGGGATAACACATCCTGCAATCCGGCACCTTTGAAGTCGAAGCCATGCATTTGGGCAGCAGGTTATCTAAGATTTGTAGAATGGAACTTCCAATTCTGAGTCCTCGGATCTAGGCGTACACCCCAGCATCCTCCTTTGATGATTACATCATTATTTCCGGCCTTACTCATGTCTCCGAATCCCAATCCGTGGAAAACTAGCCAAAATTTCATCTATTCCGGATTTTCATTATAATTCAGATTTTCTAAGTATTTTCTATGAGAGTTCTGTGATACTCCATGGCAAGGTCAAGGTACTTTTTTCCTTTTGCCAATTCTTGGGTTCTTTTTTCCTGAACCTGCTCGGACAAACTGTTCAATAGGTACACTTTGGCCCGGACGTTTGCCCTAAGGCATTTAAAATATAGAAAAATTGATTTGTCTTCTTCTTTGGGGAAGCAAGTCAAATTATGGTTATAGACTTCCAAAAACACATCTGAAAGGCCTTTCCTACCATGAAACTCCAAATCCATGCAGAGAAAGGCGATTTCATAGAGAATATCAATCTGCCTAAAGGCATCCTCAAATTCAATACAGTCAAAAAGTACGGGCTTTTTGTAGATAAAAATATTTCCGCTGTGTAGGTCTCCATGCACATCCCTAATAAATCCTTCCCTACTCCGTTGTAATAACCTTTTGCCATGTTTAGCCAAAAAGTAGTCACTCCATAACGTCAGCTTGGTAATAACATCAATATAATCGGAGCCAAATTCTTTTAAAACCACTTCTTGAACAGTGGTCAAGTCATTGAATATTGTCCTAGCCTGTTCATAATGATGATCTTTAGCGATGATTTCAGCATTTTTATGAAACTTCGCGGTCTGTTTGGCAATGAGAGAAATACTGATTGGATTGACTTTGTTTTGCTTGAGAAGCACATCCATTCTTTTGCCACTCCGCATTCGCTTCATACAAACCACATAATCCTTTACTTCGCCCTGTCCAGCGCCAATGGACCAATTGTCATTAAGGAAAAGAATAGGCTGAACTGAGAGATAAATCGGTGAAAAACGCCTGTTGAGTTCCAATTCCTTTTCGCAATACTTCTTTCTTTGCTCAAGAGTGGAATAATCTAAAAATGAGAGTTTGATGTTTTTCTTGATTTTAAAGGCATGATTTCGGCCTAGAATCACCCAAGAGATATTGGTCTCTTCTAAAACTCCTTGTATAGGTTCACCTTCAAATAATCCTTCAGACATCAATATCTTTACCTCTTGCCTTTCCATAGTTTGATTTTATAAATTTCTCAGCCAATTCCAAACTTTCACGGAGGTTAGTGTCGGTAGAATTTATCATGATATGATCTTCAAGAATAGGTTCAAATTCAGATTTAATCCTCATATACACATCCATATCGGCTTCGCTGTCCGTTCGAGGTTTAGAAAGCCTTTTGGCGATCAATTCCTCCGACGCAGTAACATGGATAATAAAGAGTTGCCATGATAGGCTTTTTGACAAAAAGATAAACATATCACGGACTTGTTGAAGATAAAAAGTTCCATCCAATACAAGGCTATTTCCAGATTTATGGATCTTTTTAGCCCTATCGAACATTTCTTCATAGACAGATAGTTTATTGTCCAACTGATAACTTCCCATCAGGCCTAATTCCTTTCGGAGTTCATCACTTCCAAGATATTCTGCATGGATTTTATTGGCTAAATTTTTTGCAAAATAGCTTTTACCTGATCCCGGAAGACCCATTACCATGATTATTACTTGGGCTGATTTCGAAACTTTATCCATACCTCTCCAATTCATTCCGGGGTATATTTGATAAACAACCGTTCCCTAGTTGTTCAAATTCTGATGTTTTACATCGGAAAGTGCTTTTATCATTTTCACCTCTTTTTTTCCTCTTTCTTCAGTTCCTTCTCCTGTTTTCTGTAATACTTACGAAAAAGGAAACTTCCTTTCAGAGCCTCCATATTTTGATTAAAATTATAGGTACTCTGTTCGATGTTGACCATACTGTTCATAAGGGTCTCCCGCATGAGACTGTCTTTGATTATCAGTCCAGCAGAGCCTTCTCCTGATTCAATGTTGTTCACTATTTTTCTGATTTCTTCCATCATCATGGCGGCCTCAGAACTTGTTTTTAGGATATTTTCGATGGATTCACTCAGGTTTTCAGCCATTAAAGAGTCTGTAAAAGCCTGTTGGATAATCCCTTTCCCCTGCTCAAAACTCTCTACAAGCTCCTTACCTGTCTTAGCGAGTGCCGCGGCGTTAGAACCTGCCTTTTTAAATTCCAAGATTGTATTTTTGATTTCTTGCGGAAGATGCTCATCAGAAAGTAATGACCAAAGGCTTTCACTTTTATTCAATTTATCAGAAACTTCCGAAAGGTTTCTGAGGGTGATTTCGAGATAATCACCTGTGATACTTAATTTTTCAAGCATTTCATCCGTATCAAGTGCGGGCTTAGAATATAAGATATCACCTTCTTCGATAGGTAAGGAATTGCCTTGCTGGGGAAGGATGTGGATGATTTTATTTCCCATCAATCCATCGGTATTGATGGAAGTGATTGCATTTTTCCTAATGAAAGGTTGCATTTTCTTATGGAGGTAAAGGGTGATGTGAATAGATGAGTCATTAGCCATTTCTATTGATTTGACAGTTCCAACATCGATTCCCTGAAACCGGACATTGTTTCCGGGTACCAGGCCATTTACATTTTCGACTACAGAAATGATGGTGATTGATGAACCGAAAATATTTTGGTTTTTTCCGATCATATATAAGGTATACACAAGGAAAAGCAGACCGGCGAGTACCATCAGCCCTAATTTCGAATTTTCAATTTTCTTTTTCTCTTTCATAGTCAGTCGAAAAACTCCCTGATTTTGGGATCTTTGGATAAACGAAGATTGTCATAAGTATCATCAGCATAACTCCTTCCTTCGATCAACATGATCACCCGGTTGGAAGTAATTCGGATACAATTCATATCATGGGAAATGATCACAGAGGTGGCATTGTACTTTTTTTGCATGTTGACCATCAGCTCACTGATTTCCCTTGCGGTAATGGGATCCAATCCTGTAGTTGGCTCATCATAAAGAATGACGCTGGGATTTAAAATCAGTGCCCGGGCCAACGCAATTCTTTTTCTCATTCCACCGGAAAGTTCAGAGGGCATCATATTTACCGTATGTGACAGTCCAACATCTTCCAAAGCTTCTTTGACAGCACTTTCAGCATTTTTTGCCCTTTCTTCTTTGGTCCAATGGATTCGCAGTGGAAATTCAAGATTTTCCCTGACAGTCATGGAGTCATATAGGGCATTGCTTTGGAAAAGAAACCCTACTTTAGCTCTTAATTTATCCAGCTCTTCCTGATCAAGGTCATTGATATCATGGTTCAAAACGATGATCTGACCGGAATCCGGACGAATAAGGTCAATGATACATTTTATCAAAACTGATTTGCCCGAACCTGATTTTCCCAAAATAACAAGATTTTCACCGGGATTCACATCCATAGAAAAGTCTCGTAGCACATGGTTATCACCAAATGATTTATTGATATTTTTTACTTCAATGACCGGTTTCAAATCTTTTTTCATTTATGTCAAACCGAGAATATCTGTAATTTGAACTGCAATCAAATCGATAATAAACACCAGTAAAGAAGCTACGATTACAGCTGTGGTTGCTGATCTTCCCACGCCTTCTGTTCCTTTGGTTGAATTATACCCTTTATATGTTCCTATTATTCCAATGGCAAAACCAAAGAAAAATGTTTTGATCAAAGAAGGAAGCATATCACTAAAATCCAATACTCCAAACACCTGAAACCAATACAAATGCCAACTGACCTGACCCCTGATATTTACACCCAAATAGCCACCATAAAGCGAAATGGCATTTGCCAAACTCGAAAGAACGGGCACCATCAAGGTTGCAGCCATTACCCTCGTCACCACCAGATATTTGAAGGGATTGGTCCCGGAGACTTCCATGGCATCAATCTGTTCTGTTACTCGCATAGACCCTAACTCTGCCCCCATACCGGAACCGATTTTTCCGGCACAGATCAAAGCTGTAATCACAGGAGCGATTTCTCTTATCAACGAAACAGAGACCATAGAAGGGAGATATGATTCCGCTCCAAATTCAACCAAAGTAGGTCTTGACTGTATAGTCAAAACAAGCCCCATAATAAATGCTGTGACCCCGACAAGGGTTAATGTCTTATAACCTATCCAATAGCACTGATTCACAAACTCGTGGTACTCCTGCTTGGGCTTGGAAACTTCTCTAAAAAACCGGGCCGTAAACCTGGCAATATCACCGATTTCATTCAAAAATTGATTCTTATCAATATTTGGGATTTTTAGCTTCATTTTGAATGTCCTTTGCCAAAGATGACGATATGCCGATCAAAAATTAGCGTTGATAATCAAATAATTCCATGATGTTTATCATGTTTTTTCAAAAAAGAGTATTTGGGAAAAATTAATCCAAACCTATTTTTAATAATCGGGAAAAATTCAAGCCGGCTGTTTAAACCAATACACTACCAATATATTTACTTAGAAACATACTGACTTGTCCCCACTAGGTTAATTTCCATTTTTTTTAGGAGACCATGCCAATCCTATATGCCTTTATTCTAATATTTTAGCTTTCTTAATTGAAATTAATAATATTCTTCTGTCAATTCTTCATTTGAAAGAGTAAGTCTATTTTTTAACTTGCAGTACATAACCCCTACAAATTTGAAAATACTAGTCATCGATATCGGAGGAACAAACGTCAAGGTAAAGGCAAATAATGATCAGGAAAGGAGAAAAATACCTTCCGGAAGTTTTATGAATCCTGAGAAAATGGTTTCTGAAATATTGGAGTTTACCAAAGACTGGGAATATGACTACATCTCGATAGGGTATCCCGGAATTATCAAAAAAGGTAAAATAATGACTGAACCCAAAAATCTTGGGCAAGGATGGATTGGTTTTGACTTTGAGTCAGCTTTTAGGAAACCGGTTAAAATCATGAATGATGCCTCTATGCAGGCCTTGGGATCCTATCAGGAAGGTGTACTTTTATTTTTGGGATTGGGAACCGGGTTAGGTTCAGCGCTAGTGGTAGACGGCAGCGTGGTACCTATGGAATTGGCTCATCAAGATTACAAAAAAGGGACTTTTGAGGATTATGCCGGATTGAGGGGCCTAGAGAGAATGGGACAAAAAAAGTGGCAGAATCATGTCCAAAATATCATTTCAAAATTCTCCGAAGCATTCTTACCTGATGATGTAGTCATTGGCGGCGGTAATTCCAAGCTTTTATCCGAACTGCCAACAGGATGTAGGTTTGGTAATAACAACCTTGCATTTCAGGGAGGATTCAGGATGTGGGAATACATTACTGAACATCAATAAAGTTTTTATTTTTTAAATGGCCTTACTTTCCTTTCCTCATTTTCAATGTTATCCCCATTATTGGGAGATTTTTTTTCTAAATCCTTTTGCAAAAGATTTTCTCTTGATGGCTCTTTTTCGTAAATGGGCAAGAAAAAGTGATGAGGCCTTTTTATAAATCGAAGAAATAAAATCCCAAAGAGTTTTCTGCTTTGCTTGAAGGTAACTTTTCTTGACTTGATTGCTACAAAAATTGCCAAAGAAAAACTCACCAAAAAGTTCATCGCTCCTATACTAAAAACCCCTGCAATGGATAACAAAACTTGACTAAATGTAAGTTGATCTCCTATTGAGGCAAAAGCCAACCCAAAATTCCCACTCGCAAATGTAATATGCTGTATATCAAGCGGAAGACCGAGAATTACCCCTATCGTACCCATAAAACCCAGGAAAATCCCCAGAAAGAAATTTCCTGCCAAACTTCCTAAGTTGTTATCAATGTAATGGCTAAACCCATCTGTCCTTTTCTGACCCATAAACCTGACCAAACCTTTATGGATTTTGATCCGCTGAGGAATTTTATTATAAACACTCTTATTGTCATAGTATCCAGAAATCATTCCAGATAGGAATAAAAAAACACCTGCAATACCGGCATGGAAGATTGCAAGGCTGTTTAAAGGATCCATTTCTGCAATTAGCTTGAATGCTTTCTCATCGCCAGCTATATGGTTTCCGGAAAAATGATGATACCCAAAAGCGATCAAAAAAGCCACCGGAAAGGCAATAACAACATTTCCTACAAAAGCTATGAATTGAGATCTGAAGATTTTGACCACAAACTCAGAAAGGTTACCCAAGGCAACTGATTTTGGTTTTTCTACTTCGTCCAGTGCTGCCGCTAGTTTGGAGGCCGTCATTGCGGGTTGCTTGGTAGCCAAAGTGGAATGGGTCAGGTGTATGCCTATAAATCCTAAAGAATAATTCATACTATACATAAAGGCCTCTCCAAAAAGCGGTAACCTCAGATAATAAATCAACACCTTGATAACGGACAAGAAGCCAACAATAAATCCTCCTCCCATGGAGGAAACCAACATTTTCCACCATTCTTTTGCGGAATTGGCAATATAGTGCTCACCGGTTTTGCCGGCATGTTCGGTAATTTGAAAGGCAAGCAGGTTGACATTATCCTCAATATGATCGCTTAGACTATTCCTCCTATTTACAGCTCTGACTAAAACCTTGAGTAATTCAATTTCCCCTTGAAAGTCTGATTGATTATCTGATTTGGAGACCAATTTCAAAAGGGATTTGAGCCTTTCAATGTTTTGTTTGAGCCGGAGGAGAAGGTAGGACAGGTGGAGGTCTGTCCCAAATTTGCGCTTGTTCTTACGGATCAATAGGATGTATTCCTCACACTGAGACAGCATGACCATGAGGTGTTTGTAATCTGAGTTCTGATCGATCTTGTCAAAATCCAGGTCTTTTTGATACAGATCTACATAATCAAAAACCGATTTGTTTTGAACGATAAAAGGCGAATCAAAATACTCCAGCTCAGGGAGTTTTGAGAGAATTTCTGGCTCCAAGCCCAATGCTGCTATCCTTTGAGAAACTACCAGAATACTGTTTAGGGTCTGAGATATCAATTTTTCCTCTTTGGGAAGGTTTTGTATTTCAGTCCAACCCAACAATTGGAAAAGCCCGGCATAGGTCTCATTCGAAATTTCATTGACCCATAGAAAATCCCACTTTTGATAAAAAACAGATACAAAAATGGTCATGACATCCTTTTCATCATATACCTTGGGCAAAAAGTATGTATTGATTCTATCAAAAGCCTCAGAAAAAAATCCCTTGTTGGTCAGAATACCTGATTCTGTGAAAATCTGAATGTACTGTTTTTGATCAAACAAAGTCTCCAGATAGCATCGGAAAAAAGCAATATGTTCAGGATTTTCTTTTAAACTGTCAGCAAACCCTTTTATATTTTCAGTGGCTAAAGAAAGGTTATTTTTGGGAGGACGGATCCTTTCTACAATCGTCAAAAGCAAATCTGAAGATTTATCCTGATGCTGAACTTTTATAAGCTCAAGAATATCTGAAAAGTCCATTTAGCTCAAAAATTAAATATTTGTTGACTATCATAAACCGATAATCCCTTTTCGGGTTCCATTTTACAGGTTTATAAAGATAACATTGTCTTACTTAAAGACTTTACTTTTTTGCTTTTGCCAACAACCGATTTTATTTTCTGAACCAATTAAAAGCCAACTGTCGCCAAGGCCTTGTTAATTGCCAACTTATTTAATTGAAGTGCAACATCATTTTCCATGTCATTCAATTCTTGATTGAAAGGCTCCGCCCTGACCGGACCATCATAACCGATATCAAGTATTCCTTGGAGAAAATCCTTGGTATTGATTACCCCTGTTGACATCGGAAGTTCTCTTTTCCCATCCAGTTGGGTTTCCCTCGTAAATCCTAATCGGGCATCATTGAGGTCGACCACCACGACATCTTCAGGTTTTAGTGTTCTTAAATCTTCCAAGGTGTCATTGGCGCAGTACCAATGAAAAGTGTCCAATACAAATCCCACATTACTTTCTCCGATTTCCCCGATCAATTCCTTTCCCTCTTTCATGCTTCCGATAAAAGGATATCGGTTTTGGGTCATCATTGTCCGCATCCCCAAGTATTCTAACCCAAACCGGATTCCGTGATCCTTCATCACTTTAGCACATTCTCCGAGTCGGTAAGCATGTTGCTTCATATTTTCATTATACGTCAGTTCATTATGAGAAGAAATGATCCAAGTGATGATGCGAGTGGCACCTTGCTTTTCCATCGTCTGACAAAATTTCCTTAAAACCTTGAAGTCATCATTAAACCTTGTATTATCCTGCCGGAATTCCACGGGAATATTGGTAGAGTCGTAGCTGATTCTGTTTTCCTTCATTTTGATAAGGATTTCATTTAGCTGAGCCTCCGAATAATTTTCCATCACTTCTTGGGTGAAAGGACTTATTGCCTCATATTGGTATTTGATGGCATAATCCAGGGTTTGGGCAAAATTGGCCTTGACACCGATAATTCCGGGATTAAGAGCGATTTTAAATTTTCTTACTGCCTTAATCCCTGCCGTTAATGTTGAAATCGGTGAGCTGACAAGGGCTGCTGTAGCCAAAGATGTCGCCTTTACAAATTCTCTTCTTTTCATTGTCTAGACATTTTGTAAACAAGATACACGATTCGTCCAAAGTTCAAAAGCAGATATTGACCACAGGATTGACCCAGTTACCGAAAACAGTTTAATTGTTTGACAAAAAATTATACTTTGATAATTTGAACAAAGAAAAAAGCAAACCAAAAACTCAGGTTTGGAATTTTGAAAAACCATAAACCCAAAGCACCATGATCAGATTCTTCCTACTTTCCTTGATTTTCATGTTTTTCGGCTATCCCGCTTTAACCCAAGAAAGCAAAGTATTCGATGAACTGACCCTGTCAAGCAAGATCTTAAACATGGATCGGAAGTATGCGGTGTATATTCCACCGGGATATGAATCTTCCCAACGCTCCTACCCTGTGCTCTATTTGCTCCATGGTGGTGGAGACGATCAGACAGGTTGGGTACAATTTGGAGAAGTACAGCATATTGCAGACAAAGCTATCCAAGAAGGGAAAGCTACTGCCATGATTATCATTATGCCTGACGCAAATACTGGCAAAAGGGGCTATTTCAATGATGTGAACAGTGAATGGAGGTATGAAGATTTCTTTTTTGAAGAATTGATGCCGGCAGTGGAAAAGAAATATAGAATCAAGTCTGAAAAAAGATTTAGAGCCATTGCGGGACTTTCTATGGGAGGCGGAGGCACCTTTTTCTATGCCATGCATAGGCCGGAACTTTTCTCCTCTGCCTGTCCACTGAGTGCTTCACTTAGAAATACAACATTTGAAGAATTCAAACAGGGACTACAGACCAACAAAGTGGAGGTGAAAAATGAATCAACTCTCCAATCTTACTATGAAAGACATAATGCCATTCAGCAAATCTCCCTCGGTGATGTTGAAAAAATGAAATCTATCAAATGGTATTTTGACTGCGGTGACGATGACTTTCTTTACGAAGGAAATAGCTTGGTCCATATTGCCTTGAAGAAAAAAGAAATTCCACATGAATTCAGGATTAGGGATGGTGGTCATACATGGAGTTATTGGAGAACTTCTTTGCCGGAGGTATTGGGTTTTGTATCAGATACTTTTCACCAGAAATAAAGCATTCTGAATTCATTATGTCCGAAGATTGTTCAATTTCAATACAGTTTAAAATTGCCATAAGTGTTTAGAGGGCCATAAAGGTCATTTTTTCTACTTGGTACAGGTATTGATACGTTTTAGCTAAAACAAACAAATATGGTCAGTTTCCTTCTTTGGTACATTTTATTTATTCTTTGTTGGCCCATTGCCATTATGTCGTTGATTCTTTACCCAATTATTTGGTTGCTGTTATTGCCATTTAGGTTATTGGGATTTGCCGTAGACCTTTCGTTTTCATTTATCAGGAATATGACTCCCCCTAACTTCACACGTAAGTCTGAACTGCCGCAATAATAAGTCTGTCAAATAATTTTTCTCCGAAATA